>OW818670.1:0-1494278 GCA_942493215.1 uncultured Bacillota bacterium | reverse complement strand
AAATTCAAAGACATCTATGAACAATTTCATAAAGTGGAAATAAGTGAAGATATTATTGATCTTATAATTGAATTGTCAGAAAAATATGTCTATGATCGTAATCAACCCGATAAGGCTATTGATATTTTAGATGAAGTATGCGCTAGAGCTAGTTTAAAAGAAAGTAATGAATTAAAAAGTTATAATGATTTAAACAAACAATTACAAGTAATTATCAATAATAAAAATAATGCTATTGAAAATAATGATTTTAAGGAGGCAGCCCGTTTAAAAGATGAAGAAAATAGTATTATTAATGTGATGAATAATTTAGAGCTTACTCTTTCTAGCAAGAGTAAAGCTAAAAAGGTAACTAAGGAAGATGTTGCCATGGTTGTTAATTCAAGAACAAATATACCTATCTATGAATTAATGAATGATAATATGTCAACTATTAAATGTATTGAGGAAGAATTAAAAGTTATTGTTGGTCAAGATGAGGCCATTCATTCATTATTGGATATAATTAAAAAAGTAAAGCTAGGCTTTAAAGATGAAAATACGGTATATTCTTTAATGTTTTGTGGACCAACCGGTGTTGGAAAAACTTATGCGGCCAAATTATTTGCTGATATTATCGCCCCTGATAATGTTATTAAATTAGATATGAGTGAATATAGGGAAGCTCATGATGTTAGTAAAATTATAGGAGCACCACCAGGTTATGTTGGTTATGCTGATACTAAAAATGTTTTTGAAGATATTCGCACTAAACCATATGCGGTATTAATATTAGATGAAATTGAAAAAGCTCATCCAGCCGTTATTAATCTTTTCTTTCAAATACTAGATGATAGTAAGATAAAAGATGCTAGTGGTAAAGTAATACACTTTGATAATACCATTATTATAATGACATCTAATGTTGGCTTTGTTGATAGTCCAATTGGCTTTACAGGTAATAATAGTGAATCAATCTTGTCTAAACTAAAGGAGAATTTTAGTTTACCTTTTATTAATCGAATCGATAATATTATTGCTTTTAAACCTTTAAAAGATGAAGACATTACCCAATTAATTACTAATAAACTAGAACGATTAAAAAATAAATATAGTAAAAAGAAAATTAACGTTAAAATTAGTGATAACATTGTTAATACCATTAAAAAATCCTCTAACTATGAGGAATTTGGAGCTAGAAGAATCGATAAAATAATTAAAGACAATGTTGAAGGAATTATTATTGATGAGATAATTAAAGGTAATAAAACAATAAATATTAAAGAAATAAAAGAAAAAACCATTGCTTAACAATGATTTTTTTATTCTTCAGTGATCAGATTTTTTAAAAATGTAAACTATAATGTAAATTAGTTTAATGTTTATTAAATTATTTAAATAGTGTGTTATCATATAATTAATGAAGGAGTTGTAGATTTATGAATGAAAGTGTCTCTTACGATGGCAATAGTAGAAAGAAAAAAAACAATGGATTGGTAATAACATTAATAATAATGATTATTTTATTATTAGTATTCGGTGGTTATGTCGTTTATGATAAATTCTTATCAAATGGAGAAAATAATAACTCCAATAATCAAGTAACAATACTTGATATTAATAGTTCAACAGTAAAAGATTTAATTTATCCGAAAATTAACTTTGAGGGTTATAATTTTCTTAGTTGGGTTTACAAGAACATAAGTGTTTATGACGGTAGAGAATGGATGATGTTATCTGCTTCTAATGGTATTGGCACAAAAAAAGAAGATGGTAAATTTTCTATTTCTTCTTCAGACATGATGAAAAACTTTGTGAAAATGTTTGGGCCTGATATATACTATTCTGATGCTCCTCTTTCTCTGTCATGCCTTAAATTTATATTTGATTCTAAAACTTTTAATACTGAGTATGAAGCAACGTGTAAAAATGGTGCAGCTGGTTTTTATGATTGGTCATATGAAGATTGGTCAAATGAAGTAAAATTATATAAAGCTGAACAAAAAAATGATGAAATTCATACATACTTTTATGTTCAACCATATATTAAAGGTCCAAATATTATTGACAAAGGTTATCTTGAACGGGATAATGAAACATGGTATTTGTTTAAAAGACAAATAGCTTTTCCAATGTTTATGGATATGGATTCCGAAAATGGCAACTCTTCTATCAGTGAGTCTGGGAAAGTTTATTATATTAAAAAATTAAGTAAAACAACCGCTAAAAATGATATTCAGAATATGATGAATAGTGGTGAAGTAGATACATATCGTTTTACATTTAAAAAGCAATCGGATGGTAACTATTATTTCTATAGTGGTAATTGGGAATAAAATAACATAAAGAAAAAACCATTGCTAAGCAATGATTTTTTTATCTCCTTTTTATTGGAGGATATACTAGCACTAACTTACTGAAATGTCAAATTAACAATCAAATAATTTTTTGCAAAAAACTAGCCAAAAATATAAATTTATGCTAGAATGATAGTAGGTGATGATATGGACGCACAAACAAAGATGCAGACTATAATTGATAATTCTAGATATGATAATAGTTTTACGGATGGTTTTGCACCACTAATTGAAAAAATTAAGCTATTTTTGAAAATATGTTATCCCCAACAAGAGAAAAAAATAGATGCTGATCTTAAGAGACTAAGAATTGTTAATACCAATTCAATTAATGCTCCTATTATTAGTACTAATCCTAAAACAATGGAGATAAGAATTAGAAGTACAAAAATAAGTGAAGAAAAAGTTGATCCAGAATATTTAGTGGCAGTTGAGTTATTAAGAATATTTACTAATCCTTGTGAGGATATTTCACCAATCATTGATGGTCTTGTTTCAAGTGCTGTTGCAAGTAGTCATACTATTTCTAATGAAGGAGAGTACTTCCATACTAATGAGCAGGTAATTACTAATCTTTTAGCAAAAGTCTTATCAGATGATACGGTTTTAGATTTATGCTTTAATAATAATCGTGAAACCTTAAATAAATCTTTAATGGAAAGAAATATTCCTGTTGAAATGTTTAAAGATTTTCTTGATAAAGCTAAATATATACATGATGGTGTAAATATAGATAATACAGATACATTTAATAAACTGCAAGCATCATTAGTTGATATGTTTAGTTTAAGTCCTAGAACTAAAGAAGAAATGTCTAGTTTGGAAGCTAATTTGATGGGACCAGAAGCAAGAGAATATTACTTAGCAAAGAAAGCGTATGCTTTTGTTACAAAGAATGAAGAACCCGAAATAGGTAAAAGTATGGTTGCTTAAATTATACTTTACGTATAATAAATAATATGTTATAATATGACCATAAAAGCCCTGATCAAGAAGTAGTAATATTAATAATTCTTTATAGAGAGTTGGTAATGATGGAAACCAATAAGATAGTTAATATGAATTCGTCTTGTAGCTTTATATAATAAATATATAACGATGATAACGTTATAATCATACGAGTGTATAATACTGATGTATTATAAATTAAGGTGGTACCACGTTAACACGTCCTTATTATAGGATGTGTTTTTTTCTTAGAAAGAAGGGATAAAATGGAAGAAAAAATCAAAAATTTAAAAGAGGAATTAGAGACCAAGTTAAATACTATTAAAGATTTAAAAGAATTAAATGATTTAAGAGTAGAGTATTTGGGTAAAAAAGGGGTTATTAATGATTTAGCTAATATTATGGCTACCATATCTAATGAAGAAAGAAAAGCTTTTGGAATGATTCTTAATAATTTTAAAAATGAGGTTAGTACTTTATTAGATAATAAAAAAGTAGTATTAGAAAATAGTGCTTTAAGTGCTAAGTTAGAATCTGAAAAAATTGATATTACTTTAGATAGTACCAATATTAAGGTAGGTGGAGTTCATCCTTTAACTAAAGTTATTGATGAAGTTACCGAATTATTTGTATCAATGGGTTATGATGTGGTAGAAGGTCCAGAGATTGAGTTAGATTTATATAACTTTGAAAAACTTAATTTACCTAAAGGCCATCCCGCAAGAGATGCTCAAGATAGTTTCTATATTACTGATGAGACGTTACTTCGTACCCAAACATCGCCAATGCAAGTAAGAACAATGGAACAAAATGTTGATAAAGGACCAATTAGAATTATTTGTCCCGGTAAAACATTCAGACGTGATGATGATGATGCTACACATTCTCATCAATTCCATCAAATTGAAGGGTTAGTTGTTGATAAGAATATCTCTTTAGCTGATTTAAAAGGTACGTTAGAAATATTAGCTCGTAAAATGTTTGGGGAAACAAGAGAGATTCGTTTTCGACCAAGTTTCTTCCCATTTACAGAACCAAGTATTGAAGTTGATATTTCGTGTTTTAAATGTGGTGGTAAAGGTTGTTCATTATGTAAAAATACGGGTTGGATTGAAATATTAGGTTCAGGAATGGTCCATCCTAATGTATTAAAAAATTGTGGTTATGATCCAGATATTTATACGGGATTTGCATTTGGAGTAGGACCAGAAAGAATTGCTATGTTAAAATATGGTATTAATGATATAAGAAATTTTTATACTAATGATATAAGATTCTTGTCAGATTATAATCGAATTGAAGGGGGTGACGAAGATGCGCGTTAGTAAGAGCTTTTTAAATGATTATGTGGCGATAAAAGATATTCCTATGAGTGAAATCGCCAATAAGATGGTATTAGTTGGTAATGAATATGAAAGTGTTGAGCCAATTAGTACAGCTACTAATTTAGTAGTTGGTGAAGTAATTAGTTGTATTAATCATCCAGAATCCGATCATTTACATGTATGTAATGTTAATATGGGTGATGAAACTGTTCAAATAGTATGTGGTGCACCTAATTGTCACACCGGTATTAAAGTAATAGTTGCTAAAGTTGGCGCTAAATTACCAGGTGGTATTGAAATAAAGAAAGCGCATTTAGCGGGATATGATAGTAATGGGATGCTTTGTGCTTTAGAAGAAATTGGTATTGAGAGTAAATACGTATCTGATGAAGAAAAAAATGGTATTCATATTTTACCAAGTGATACACCAATTGGCATAAATGCTTTAGAATATTTAGGTTATGATGATGAAGTTATTGATTTTGAATTAACAGCTAATCGTAGTGATCTATTAAGTATTTTAGGAATGGCTCATGAAGTAGGAGCAATATATAAGAAAAATGTTAAATATCCAAGTATTGATTATCATGAGAACAGTGAAAATATTAATGATAATTATACTTTAGAAGTAAAAACAAATAATTGTCCAGCTTATTTAGGTAAATTAGTTAAAAATGTTACTATTAAAGAAAGTCCAATGTTCATTAAAACTAGGCTGATGGCTAGTGGCATTAGACCTATTAATAATGTTGTTGATATCAGTAATTATGTAATGTTAGAATGTGGTCAACCCCTACATTTCTTTGATGCTGATAAATTAGGTCATAGAGTAATTGTTCGGATGGCTAATAGTGATGAACAATTAGTTACTTTAGATGGTACTACCAGGACATTAAAGGAAACGGATATGGTTATTGCTAATGAGAGTGGGGCAGTAGCTTTAGCTGGTGTTATGGGTGGTCTTAGTACGGAAATAACAAATACTACTCATAATATATTTATTGAAAGTGCCCAATTTGATTCTTATCATATTAGACAAACAGCTAAAGATATTCTTCGTAGTGAAGCAAGTAGTAGATTTGAAAAAGGAATTGATCCTAATCGTACGGTGTTTGCTTTAAAAAGAGCAGTTTATCTATTAGAGCAATATGCTGGTGGTACCGTAGTAGGTGGTATGCTAAATGAAGACACTTTAAATAAAAATGCTAAAGTTATTAATATAACATTAGATAAAATAATAAGTGTTTTAGGAATGACCGTTACAGAAAGTGATGTTATGGAAGTATTAACTTCATTAGGATTTAAGTGTGAAGTTAATAATAAAGCATTTGTTGTAACAGTTCCTACCAGAAGATTAGATATTAACATAAAAGAAGACATTATTGAAGAAGTAGGTCGAATGATTGGTTATGATCATTTACAAAGTAAATTACCTATTACGGCTATTAAAAAGGGAACTATTTCTAAACATCAACATTACGTTAAAGACATAAAAACACGTTTACAATCTTTAGGTCTTACCGAAGTAATTACTTATTCTTTAATATCTAAAGAAAACATTTATAAATTTACTAATAAGGATTTTGAGGTCATTAAATTACTTAATCCGATGAGTGAAGAAAGAACATATATGCGTTATAGTTTAATCCCATCTTTATTAGAAATGTGGGAATACAATATATCTCGTAATATTAAAGATATTAATGTTTATGAAGTAGGTAAAAGATACTCAAAAGCAGATAATAATTATGTGGAAGAAACAATGATTAATGGTTTGTTATATGGTAATTATTTAAATAATAGTTGGCAAAATAAGCGAATTAATGTTGATTTCTATGTTGTTAAAGGTATAATAGAAAATCTATTAAATTATTTAGGCTTAACTAATCGTTATAGTTTTACAACCAATGAAATACTTTCAGATTTACATCCTGGACGTAGTTGTAATATCCTAGTTGATAATGAAAATATTGGCTATATAGGTCAAGTTCATCCTCTAATCAATAAAAAAGAAATATATATTTTTGAACTTAATTTAGATAAATTATTTAATAAAAAGGTTCGGAGTATAAAATATAAAGAGATTAATAAATATCCTAGTGTTAGAAAAGATTTAGCATTTATTGTTAAAAGGAATATTGTTTCTGAACAATTAGTTAGTATCATTAAGAAAACAGCTGGACGATTATTAACTAATATTGAACTCTTTGATGTTTATACTGGTGAGAATGTTAAAGCAGATGAAAAATCGCTTGCTTATTCTTTAACTTTTGAAGATAAGGATAAAACATTAAATGATACAGAAGTAAATAATGTTATAGATAAAATAATTAAGTCTTTAAAAGATAATTTAGGGGCAGAGTTAAGAGATAAATAATATAACAAAAAAAGGTTCTACATTTGTAGAGCCTTTTAGTTTGTTTTATTGTATAGCTGATTCGTATAATGTTTTAAGAGCTGTATCATTAATCTCTAATTTATATGATTCTCTTATTTTAGCAAACGTAGCAGCATAAAGTTTACCAGTTGTATCATTATTTATTTCATCAACTTTTTTGTCAACCAATGTTTTTATAATATAATCTTTTGAATCTTTAAGTGAAGGCTTTTCTTTTTCACTAACTTTTAAAATAATATGATAACCAAATTGGCTTTCCACTGGTGTTTTTGTGTATTCATTAACTTTTAAAGCCTTAGATGCAGCAAAGAATGCAGTATCTGTACCATCAGCTGTGAAGTTAGCAAATAATCCACCATTATCTTTAGTACCTGTATCATCAGAATTTTCTTTAGCTAATTTAGCAAAATCATTACCTTCATCAAGTTTTTTAATTAAACCTTCAGCTTTTTCTAAAGCTGTTTTTTTAGCAGCTGCTTTTTGATCATCAGTCATATCATCCTTAGTTTCAGGAATAATAAGAATGTGACGAACAGTTTGAGCTCCTACAACATCGCTATTATAGTAGTTTTCTATTTCGGTATCAGTAAGATTTTTCTTTAGATAGTTTTCTAATACCTTATTTTTCTTATAGTTTTCAACAAGAAGATCATGATATGCTTGTTCACTTGCAAATCCTGCTTGTTTTAATGCAGCGGCAAAGTCTGAACCTTGTTGTTCATAACTAGCTTTTATTGAAGCTACTTGAGCATCAGCTGATTTTATAGCCCCTGTATTATCAGTTACTTCTTTATTAGCAATAAAATCATCAATTGCATTTATTAAAACATCGGCACCGTATTTTTCCCTTAATGTAGAGTATAAATCTTCTGCCGTTATAGTTAAGCCATTAACCTTAGCAACAACTTCCTTTCCATCCTGTAATTTTGGTGTATAGGCACACCCTGTTAGTAATAATAGAGTACATAGACTGACTATTATTAATTTTTTCATATGTTTCCTCCTTTACTTGTTACAAGTAATATCATAACAAAAAAATGAATAAAAAACAATAATTTAATGAGAAGTATTCACATATATTGCTTTTTTTCATAAAATAACGTGAATAGATAAAAAGGAGGAATGACTTATGTGTAACACAGGAGTATCTGGAGCTGCAATCGTTTTAGTATTATTTATTTTATTGATTATTATACTTGGGGCATATATTTAGCTCCTAAGTCATAGGGGGTGTATTTGTGGCTTGTCAAAATCCTTGTAATAACGAGGCTGGTTCAAAACCTTGCTATGAAGCCAATTATGTTATAATAATTGTACTTTACGTTTTATTGGCAATAATAATTGGTTCATGTCTTTACTATTAAAAGAGGGGAACCTCTTTTTTTGTATACTAGAAAAGTACTTTCATAATTATAAAATAATATTGTTTAATATGTAATACATTTCCAAGTAAGGAAGTGTCTTTTTAATTGAAAATAAAAAGAAATGGTTGAGTAATCTTCCATTATATTTTATAAAAAGTATTATTTTCAAAAGACTTTAATAAATTGTTTAAAAAGCCTTTACAAATAACTAAATTAATAGTAAAATTATGGTAACGAGTGGTACAAAGTGGTTATAAGTGGGTGATAATATGTTTATGGGTGAGTATCATCATACAATTGATGATAAAGGACGTTTAATAATTCCTTCTAAGATAAGATATGAATTAGGAGAAAATTTTATTATAACTCGTGGTTTAGATAACTGCCTATTTATATATCCTAAAACAGAATGGGAAAGAATTATCACTAAATATAAAGAATTACCTAATACTAAAAATGCTCGTGATTTTATGCGTTTCTTCTTATCAGGTGCAAATGTTTGTGAATTTGATAAGCAAGGACGAGTTAATATTTCAGAACCCTTAATTAAATATGCGGGTTTAGAAAAAGATTGTATTATTATTGGTGTTAATGATCGTTTAGAAGTTTGGAGTAAAGAACGTTGGGAACAATATATGAGTGTTAATGAAGAAAAGTTAACTGATATTGCTGATCAACTATTTACAACGGAGCTACATATCTAGGAGGACTCATGCATAAAAGTGTTTTACTTAATGAAAGTATCGACTATCTTAATCTTAAAGATAACAGTATTATTGTTGATTGTACTTTAGGTTATGGTGGTCATAGTAGTGAGATATTAAAAAGAATAAAGAATGGTTTCTTATATGCTTTTGATCAAGATATGGATGCGATTACATATAGTAAGAAGCGATTAAGTGATATTGCTAATAACTATGAGATTATCTATAGTAACTTTGTTAATTTAGAAGAAGAATTAACTAAAAGAGATATTAAAGGTGTGGATGGTATTTTATTTGATTTAGGTGTTTCAAGTCCCCAATTAGATGAGACTGATCGGGGATTTAGTTTTCACTCCGATGCAGCTTTAGATATGCGAATGGATCAAAATAATCCCTTATCCGCTTATCAAGTTGTTAACGATTATTCTTATGAGCAATTAGTTAAAATATTTCGTGATTATGGTGAAGAAAAATACGCAACGAGTATTGCTAAAGGTATTATAAAGGCTCGTAATATTAAACCGATTAAAACAACTTTAGAATTAGTAGATATTATTGCTAATAATGTACCAATGAAATATAAGATAGAAAAACATCCAGCACGTAAGATATTTCAAGCTATTAGAATTGAAGTAAATAATGAATTAGAAGTTTTTAGTTCGACTTTAAAACAGGCCTTAAAACTTCTTAATGTAAATGGACGTATTTGTGTTATTACATTTCATTCCCTAGAAGATCGAATTTGTAAAAATATTTTTAAAGAATATGGTGAGGTTAATAAAGCTTTATCTAAGTTACCAACCATTCCGGATGCTTATCAACCACAATATAAGATTATTGCCAATCTTGAACCAAGTTTAATCGAAGTAGAAGATAATAAACGTTCAAGGAGTGCTAGACTAAGAGTTATAGAAAGAACAAAAAGGTGAAATCATGACTACCAAAAAAAGACGTTTAAAGATTACTCGAGGAGAAAAAATATTATACATATCAGCTATTTTAGCATTTGTTTGTACAATGCTATTACAAGTTTTTGTTAGTTCTAAAATAGAAAGTCTTAATATGAACGTTGAACAATTAAGGCAAAAAGTTAGTGTTCAAGAGAAGAAGAATGAAAGCTTAACAATGAAAGTTAATGAAATGACTTATTTCGAAAATGTTAAGAAGGTTGCAGATGAAATGGGGTTGTCATATAATCAAGAAAATATTATAATAGTTGATGACAATCAATAATTGAGGTGAATTATGAAAACAAGAGATGATAAAAAGCAAAATTGGTCAATGCCCAAGAATGTTTTTAGGATATTTCTTGTTTTAATTTTAGCTATATATACACAATTATTATATCTGACTTTAGCACCTACTATTTATGGTAAAAATTTAAAAGATTTTGCGACTAAACGTAATACTTATAAAACGGTTCTAACCGCAAAAAGGGGTAATATTTATGATAATAGTGGATCTGTACTAGCTACCAATGTGGCGTCTTATACGGTTATTGCTTATTTAAATCCTAGTCGAACAGGTAGTTCTAAAATTCCTAAACATATTGTTGATAAGCGTGTTACGGCTAAGGCACTAGCTCCTATTATTAATATGAAAGAAGATACTATATATAATTTACTTAACCAGAATTTATACCAAGTCGAATTAGGCCCAGGTGGTAGAGGAATAACACAATTAAAGAAAGAAGAAATAGAAGCTTTAAATTTACCAGGTATTGCTTTTACGGAAGATTCAAAGCGATATTATCCTAATGGTGATTTTGCTTCTTATATTCTTGGGTATGCTAAAAAAAATGATAAGGGTAGTATTATTGGTGAGTTAGGAATAGAGTCTTTATACAATAAAGAATTATCAGGTGTTGATGGTTCTTTAGAGTATCAACAGGATCGTTTAGGATATAAAATTCCTGATACACCAGAAAACAAAGTTGATGCTACCAATGGTGATGATATTTATTTAACAATTGACTCCAATATTCAAAGATTTCTTGAAACGGCCGTTGGTTTAACATATCAAAAAGATAAGAATGATTGGATGGTCTTTGTTGCGATGGAAGCTAAAACGGGTAAGATATTAGGAGCAGCATCTTCACCATCATTCTCACCTAATACATTAAATATAACTAATTATGAAAATCCTTTTGTGTCTATGCCTTTTGAGCCGGGATCAACAATGAAACCATTTACCTATATGTGTGCGATTGATAAAGGTGTTTATGATGGTAATGATACATATTCATCTGGTAGTTTTAAAGTAGGTAGTGACAGTATCTATGATTGGAATAAATATGGTTGGGGAAAAATATCCTTTGATACTGGTATTCAATATTCTAGTAATACAGGTATCGCTAATTTAATTACGCGTTATCTAAACAAGAATGAATTAAAAGCTTGTTTCTTAAAGTATGGATTTGGTTCTAAAACAGGAATTGAATTGTCTCAAGAAGTAGGGGGATATATTAATTTTAATTATCAAATAGAATTATTAACGGCTGGTTTTGGTCAGGGAATTACAACAACATCTGTTCAGCATTTACAAGCCTTAAGTATTATTGCCAATAATGGTACAATGATAAAGCCTCATATTGTATCTAGTATTGTTGATCCTAATACTAAAGAAATAGTTTATAAAAGTGAAGTTGATAAAGTTGAAAATATTGTTAGTAAAGAAACAGCTATGAAAGTACGCGATTTAATGTATTTAGTGGTTAATAATAAGATTAATGCTACTAGTGCTGTTAAATATGCTATCGCTGATTTAAATGTAGCTGGTAAGACGGGAACCGCCCAAATATATGATGCTGTTTATGGTTATCAAAGTAGTGATTATGTTTCATCATTCTCTGGTATTTTCCCTAAAGATGATCCTCAAATAATTATTTATGCCGCCGAAAAACGTTCTAAAAATGGTGGTAGTTCCGGTTTAGTTGAACAAGTTAGAGGAGCTATGCAAGATATTGCTAAATATAAAAATATTCTTAATAATACTAGTACAGCTACTAATTTAAAGACTTATAAATTAGCAAGTTATTTGAGTAATAATCTAGAGGCAACTGTTAGTTCCTTAACAAGTATGGGATTAATTCCTATTGTTATAGGTAATGGTGATAAAATAATTGATCAATATCCTAAACAAAATACAACTATTATTGAGGGAGATAAGATTTTTTTAATTACTAATGGTAATGAATATAAAATGCCTAATATGAATAATTGGTCAAAGAATGAAGCCTTATTATTCTTTAATATAACCAGTACTAAATATGAAATAGAAGGTAGTGGCTACGTTAACACTCAAAGTGTTCAAACTAATACGGTTCTTAATAAAGATATGGTAGTAAGAGTTGAACTAAAAGATAAATTTACTGAAAGTAATGGAGATAATTAATTCATTACTTTTTTTTATGCAAGGAAAAAGGGAACCGTTTATTGTAAATAATATTAGGAGGTGAAAAAAATCAAAAAATATTTATTAATTATTCTTAGTATTTTTCTTTTAAGTATTAATAATCAAGTTAAAGCTCAAACATATTATTCGGAATATGGACCATTTAGTGATTATAGTGAAGAACAAATGATTGATAGTGATACAAATAGATGTGAAGTAGAACGGCATTATCGATGGTATCAAGAAGAAAATGAAGGTCAGTATTTCCTATTAAATTATAATGATTCGGCTTATCCATATTTAGATTTATCTAATAATTTCAAAACTGATTATGGTGATTGGCAAGATGAAAAACCAGCTGATGTTGAACAAAGAGAACTATTTATTCGTTATGTATATGATGTAAAGAAGATGCAACCGATTAGGTATATTTATTTAACAGACATATTAGGTAATAATTATTCACTACGAATTACAGAAATTCAAATATTTAATAATGATCAAAGTATTAATTATAGTTATTACTGCTCTGGCTGTAATGGTAATTTTAGTAGTTTTATTCATAACGGTATTATTAAAGAGAATATGTCTTATATAGGTAATGATGGATATCTACGAATTGATTTAGGTGATTATTATGATGCTAATAATATTGTCTTAAAGATTTCTTTTTTTGATGTTGGACCAGCTAATGTTAATTATAAAATTAAGTATACTAAAGATATTGATGGACCAATCTATTTTGAACGTAACTATAATGAATTAATTATTAATAATAGTTTAAGTGATATTGTATTTAAAACGATTACCATTAATGACCTTAATTTAAGTAATCCTGAATGGCAAGAAATGATAACTTATTCTTATCCTATTGATGATAATCCTACAACTAGTGTTATTGTAAGAACTCAGTATAAATATCGAGATACTTATTTTTATTATTATCAAACTAATCGTTTATATCTAGATGGCTATTACGCTACTTATAATGGCAATTATATTAAAGACATTTATGATTATAGAAATTATTATCGTTGTTCAGTACGTGATAAAGTAACAATTGAAGATAATATTGTTATTAATGATAAAGATCAATCATTAAGTGACTTTATCTATGATAATACAACCAATAATTATGAAATAAGAGGTGAAGTTGATTTAGATACTAATGGTCTTTATCAAGTTACCTATGTTTTTCCTTTTATATCAATAAGTAAAGATATCATTGTTGATATCCCTGATAACGAAGTAAATTTATTGCGGAATAAAGTTGATGAATTACAAACTCAACTTATTAGTTTACAAACTCAACTAAATGAGCAAATTTCAATAAATAATAATTATCTTCAAAATGTAAATATGTTAATAGCTGAACGGGATGATTTATTAAATCAAATAATTTATTTAAATAATCAGTTATTACTTAAAGATGAAGAAATAGCTAAATTAACTACTAGTGATAATCCTACAACCATTGATGAATTATTATATGATAAAGAGAATATTACTAATGAATTATTACAATTAAATGGTCAATTAGATATATTAGTAGAAAAGATAAATAGCCTTACTTATATAAATGATGGCTATATAACAACGATTGATAGTATCTATTTGGAAAAAGAAAAATTATCAGCAGTTCTTAATAATGTTATTGCGATGATTGATCAGTTAAATGAAGATGTTATAAATGGCAAAATAGTTAGTTCTGGTAGTGAACAAATAATAAGTAATTTATTAAACTCTAAAGCAGTATTAGAAGCATCATTGGAAGCCTTAAATACTAATTTAGAAGAACAAAAACTAATTAATACTAATAATGAGGAAACAATAAAATCATTAACCGAACAATTAGATCTTTTAAAAGAAAAACAAATGGTCCAAAATGATAATCAGTTAGATATATATAAACAAAAAATTAAAGAGTTGAATATGACCATCATAAGTCAAAATCATGATTTAAAAGATATTGTCGAATTAAAAAAAGATGAGGCTTCAAAATATGAGAATGACATTCTTAAATTAAAAGAATTATTGAAAATAAAAGATGAAGATCTTAATAAAATAATGACAATTCCTAATAAAGATGTAAACAACTATAATAGCTTTAATTTTCAAATAGATTATATTGTCCTAATTATTATTCTTTTAATCGCCATTTTTGTTGTTTTAATTCATTTTCTTTATAAAAAAAATGTAGAATTAAAATAAATTCTAGTTTTGTCGAAACAATATAAAAAACAATTAATATGTGTTAAATTTAATATGCGAGGTGAGAGTAATTGCTTGATATCAATATGGAATTTCGCAAGGGAATATTATTTATAAGATTACGAGGTGATTTGACTAGACAAACAATTGAAAAATTAAATCAAGAAGTAACAAGTCTTATTAAAGATAATGGTATTCGTAATGTATTATTTAATATTAGTGAAATAAATAATATTGATGTAGAAGGGTTCAAAGTCCTTTTTACTAATTCCCAAATATGTTCTCGTAATAATGGTCAAATTTTATTATGTGGTGGTTCTAATGAACAAGTCAAAAAAGAAGTATCAAATAGTATTTTAAAACATCTATTGTTTACACCTGATGAATTAAGCGCTTTTGCAATAATTAAGTAAAGGAGAACCGTGGAAACAGATTTAAGCACAATTGTTTATGAAAACAAAAATCTAATATATTCAATCGCAAGTTCTTTCACGAACTATCATAGTATTGATGATTTGTTTCAGGTTGGTACCATTGGTTTAATTAAAGCATATAAAAAATTTGATCCTGATTTGAATGTTAAACTAACAACCTATGCTCATCCTTTTATTCTTGGAGAAATGCGACGTTATGTCAGAGAAGATAAGGGCGTCAAAATAAGTCGTGATATCTCACGTTTAAATTCCCGTATTGATCGAGCCATTGCTTTACTATCGCAAAAGTTTATGCGTGAACCAACTATTGTTGAGGTTAGTACCTTTCTTGATATTTCAGAAAATTTGGTAGCTGATGCGATGTTATCTAGTAATACTATTCAAAGTATTGATGAACCTATTAATGATGAAGGTAAGGAGTTAAATCTATATGATGTTATAAGCATCAAAGAAACAACGAGTGTTGATGAATTAATAGAGTTAAAAAGAGTATTACTAGAACTTACAACCGAAGAACGACAGATTATTGAAGCCCGCTATTTTGAAGGATTAACTCAAGTAGAAACTGCCAGTCGAATTGGTACTAGCCAAGTTAATATTTCACGTCAAGAACAACGGATTTTAGCTAAATTAAAGGGCAAACTATTAAAGTAGTTTGCTTTTTAAATGCATACATTAAAAATTTTTATTCATAATAAGGGATAGGAGGAATTTATGGATAAAAAACAATATAAGGATTTAGTAGCTAAACATACTCCCAAAGAAGATCGTTTAAGAAATGGACTAATTGCCTTTGCGATTGGCGGATTAATGGGTGTTATTGGTCAGTTTTTATTAGAGTTATTAGCGTATTTTTTAGAAATACCAACCTCACAAGCAGGAACATTTATGATTATTACTTTAATTTTTATCGGTTGTCTTTTTACCAGTATTGGTTTCTTTGATAAATGGGTTAATTGGGCTAAAGCAGGATTATTAGTACCAATAACAGGCTTTGCGCATGCAATGATGAGTGCTGCTTTAGATTATCGTAAAGAGGGAATGATTACTGGACTTGGGGCAAATATGTTTAAACTAACGGGATCAGTCATTATTTTTGGAGTAGTTAGTGCTTATGTTTTTGGTTTAATAAGACTACTATTGTTTGGAGGTTAAAAGATGACTTTTAAATATAAGAATGTATATATTAATGATACTAGTACGGTAGCTGGTCCCTATGAAAAAAATGGACCATTTGGTAGTATGTTTGATAAGACATATGATGATTTATATATGGGTACTAAAACATGGGAACAAGCAGAAACAAAATTAATCAATGATAGTATTGATATTCTTTTAAAAAAAGTTAATAAAGATATGAACGCTATTGATATGCATATTGGTGGGGATTTATTAAATCAGCTTATTGCTAATAATTTTACAGCTAAAGAATATCAAATCCCTTACCTAGGAATATATAATGCATGTGCCACAAGTGTAGAAGGTCTTATTATTGGTGCTAATATGTTAGAAGCAAAACAAATAAAAAATTGTTTATGTACCACTTCATCTCATAATAATGCTGCTGAAAAACAATTTCGTTATCCGGTTGAATATGGTGGCCCAAAACATAAAACGGCAACATTTACAACAACAGGAGCTGTTAGTGCATATCTTTCTAATAATAAAAAAGGTATTAGAATTGAAAGTGGAACAATTGGTCGGGTCTATGATTTAGGTATAAAAGATGCTTATCATATGGGAGCTGTTATGGCCCCTGCTGCCGCCGCAACATTATATGAACATTTAAAAGAAACAAAAAGAACAAGTGATTATTATGATTTAATTTTAACCGGTGATTTAGGAGAATATGGTAAACAAATATTTTTAGAATATATGGAACAGGAATATGGTATTAAATTAAATAATTATAATGATACGGCCACTATGATATATAATTTGAAAGAACAACCTGTTTATGCGGGAGGTAGTGGACCAGCTTGTGCTCCATTAATTACTTATACTTATATTTTTAATGAAATGTATGGTAAAGAATTAAAAAAGGTTCTTTTATTAGCCACCGGATCATTACATTCGGTAGCTATTGTTAATGAAGGGCTAACAATTCCTAGTATTGCCCATGCTATTAGTTTGGAGGTCATCAAATGATTTATGTTAATGCTTTTATCTTTTCGGGATTAGTATGTTTAATTGGGCAGATTATTTTAGATAATACTAGGTTATCACCAGGTCATGTAACAACAATATTTGTATGTACCGGAGCATTCTTAGACATCTTTTCAATATATGATAAATTTATCTTATGGGCTGGTGGTGGGGCATTAGTTCCGATTACTAGTTTTGGTCATTTACTTATTCATGGAGCCTTAGATAAAGCTGGTGACTTTGGGATGGTGGGCTTAATGATGGGGATGTTTGATTTAACATCATCAGGAATTATATCCGCTATTGTTATATCCTTTATATTATCATTTATATTTAAACCTAAAAATTAAAATCACTTGTAAAATAAGTGATTTTTTCATTAAAAAACAAGGTAACTATTAAAATTATCTTGCTATTATTTAATTATAAAATGAATATTATTAGGTGTTTTATTAAAATTATTACTTTATTTATTTGCTAATTATTTTTTCTTTTTATACATTTCAACAATGGCTCCCAATAATACACCTATTCCTGTACCAATACCAAGCCATAATATTAAATTATTCAATAAGGCCCCAATAACAATTCCAATTGCAGCACTAAGACCGATAGCTGTTCCTAAATTAAAATAATTTAATATATTGTTTTTATTTTTATTCATTTTTTTCACCTCCCTCGGATGTTTATTATAATGTGTATATTATAAATTCATCTTAACATATTAATTGTTCCTAATATGGTAGTAATTAGATATACTATTGATAGTAAATTGTTATTGTTTCTTTGTTTTGATTAAAATAGGGGCAATCTTTATTAGGATAATGCCAAATGGATTGTATTATTTTAGGTTGTAATATTCCGTTTACAGAATGATATTTTAAAAAGAGTGCTGACCATTCGGCTTTTGTTACTTTACCTTTTATATCGATAGCAATTCTATCTTTAGTACGAAAGTTAAGAAGCTCACCGTTCTTTTTAAAAGTAAAAATGCCACTTACAGATATATTTTTCCACGAGACACTAGCCTTGGCATGGGTTTTATCGATAGTTTCCCATTTTACAAAGTCTTGTAAGGCGGCATTTGGTACTATTAAACATTCTGCAAGCCATGTAACAAGACAAGATTGATCTATCAATCTATTTTGCTGATTAAAAAGAGGAATAATTTTAGCTAATGTTCCTTTCATATTTCCTTTTCCATTCTTATAAAAGTCTAATCCTTCAAAAGGTATACCAACTAACGAAGATGAAATATAAGCAAAACGATCGGGTTTATTTACGAAGTTAATTTGTTTATAATCTATTTTAATAGTTTTATTATCCGACATTATAAAATCTACATTTTCTAAGTGAGCCTGCATATATGTCATTTTTGGTGTCCCTATATATTTACAATATCTAAAATACTGTTGCACGGGTAATGGCAGATCTTTTATATCATTTTTGGTAAACATCTCAGATAATAATGGTTTGTTTTTTTTGCTTACAATTTGTTTAAATTGTGTACTGGTCGGTGAGTAGGGGATTCTTAAAAAGAATATAATTACTCCCAAAATAACAACAAATATTAATAATATCTCCATTATCTTAAAATTCCATTCCATTATATTTTGAGCTCATATTTTTAATATTTTTTTCCAATTTTGTAATTGTCGCTGCTAAACTTGATAATTCATTTAATTCAAAACTGTCAAATAATTTTTTAATGAATTGCAGTTCCATTGTTTCCCTTTTCTTAAGATATAATTTACATGTTTTTGTCAAACTAATTCGTAGCATTCTAGCATCTATACTATCTTTTTTCATTGTTATAAATCCTTGTTTTTCGAGAATTAATGCTATTTTTTTTATGTTTTGTCGAGAACTGCCAATTTGAGTAGCAATTTCAGTAATTGTTGGAGCATCATTTGCACATTTTAAAACTCCTGCTAGAAAGAGCCATTGTTTGACTGTAAGTTCTTTATCCATCTTATCGCCAAGTAGTTGCAATTTATTGGATAATGTAAAGATAGTACCAAAAATATATGTTTTTTTTTCTAAATCATTCATAATTATTTCCTTTCTTAAAAATATATATGTAACCTATTACCATTATTATATGCAACCTATTACCTATTGTCAAGAATATTCTTATAAAAAGTAATTGCAGTACATAAATTAAAAAAATCAATGGTGTATATTATTGATTTAATCTGTTTGTGCAAGATAGAAATAAGTATAAAAAACTCTTTTTATTTATTTCTTTGAATATTTATTTAAAGTTTGCTATAATGATTATGGTGATGTTATGAACAATATAGAAGAAGTAATGAAGAGAATACACGATTATTCACTAGAAGAAATAATGGGCGAGCGTTTCGGAAGATACTCTAAAACCATTATTCAAGATCGGGCTATACCAGATGTTAGAGATGGTTTAAAACCGGTTCAAAGAAGAATATTATACGCAATGTATAGAGATAAAAATACTTATGATAAACCATATCGTAAATGCGCTAAAACCGTAGGAAATGTTATGGGTTTTTATCATCCTCACGGTGACTCTAGTATTTATGAAGCTATGGTTAGAATGAGTCAATGGTGGAAACAAAATACTACTTATATTGATATGCATGGTAATAATGGATCAATGGATGGTGATAGTGCAGCAGCTATGCGTTATACGGAAGCGCGCCTATCAAAAATAAGTGATGAGTTATTAAAAGATATTGATAAAGATACAGTAACCTGGGCACCTAATTATGATGACTCTTTACTAGAGCCTACGGTTTTACCGGGTAAATTTCCTAATTTATTAGTTAATGGAACAACTGGTATTAGTGCTGGTTATGCAACAAATATTCCAACTCATAATTTAGGCGAGGTAATAGATGCAACTATTAAACGTATTGATAGTCCTAATTGCCATTTAGATTCAATTTTAGATATAGTTAAAGGACCTGACTTTCCAACGGGAGGTATAGTTGAAGGCAAAGATGGTATCATTGAAGCCTTAAAAACAGGACGTGGTAAGGTAGTTATTCGTTCCAAATGTGAATTTATTAAAAATAAGGGTAAAGATCAAGTTTTAATTACCGAAATTCCTTATGAGGTTAATAAAGCAGCCTTAGTAAAAAAGATTGAAGAAATTCGTCTTGATAAAAAAATAGATGGAATATTAGAAGTTCGTGATGAATCAGACCGGGAATCATTAGTTCGTATTGTTATTGATTTAAAGAAAGACGTTGATAAAGATTTAATCTTAAATTATTTATATAAAAATACCGAGTTACAAATAGGTTATTCATATAATATGGTGGCGATTGTCAATCGTAGACCGATGACAATTGGTATTTTAGAAATATTAGATGCTTACATTAAACATCAAATTGAAGTTGTAACTAGAAGAACAAAATTTGATTTAGATCACTTTTCAAGGGAAGCCCATATTACTGAAGGTTTAATTAAAGCTTTATCAATCTTAGATGAAGTTATCGCAACAATTCGATCTAGTAAAAATAAAGGTGATGCTAAAGATAACTTGATGCAGAAGTATCAATTTACGGAGATTCAAGCGGAAGCAATTGTTACTTTACAATTATATCGTTTAACTAATACCGATGTAACAGAGTTAATGGCTAAAGCTGAACAATTAAAGATTATTATTGCTGGTTTAAAAGCTATTTTAGAAGACCCTGAAAAGTTAAAGAATGTTATTAAGGAAGAATTACGTAAGGTTAAGAAAGATTATGCGACACCTCGTAAAACCGAAATAAAGGATGAATTAACAGAAATAAAAATAGATAATACATTAATGATTCCAAAAGATGATTGTATTGTTGTAGTAACAAAAGATGGCTATGTAAAAAGAGTATCTAATCGTAGTTATTCATCAAGTGATAATGAAGAGGTTGTATTAAAAGATAACGATTATGTTATTGGTATATATAATATGAATACTATGGATACTTTATTAATGTTTACTGATTTAGGTAATTATTTATATGTTCCTGTTTATGAAATTCCAGATTTAAAATGGAAAGAATTAGGTAAACATATTAGCAATATTATTACAATTGCAGCTGGTGAGGAAATCATTGCGTCTATTCCTGTTTATGATTTTAACAGTGATAATTATATTACTACTTTTACCAAAATGGGAATGATTAAAAGAACTAAATTAGAAGAATATAAAGTTCAAAGATATTCTAAACCAATTACTAATATTAAATTAAAGGATGATGACCGAGTTGTTGATGTAACGGATAATAATCAAGAGAATGTATTCATCTCAACTCATACTGGATATGGTTTATGGTTTGGTATTGAAGAGGTTCCAGTTACAGGATTAAAAGCAAGTGGTGTTAAAGCTATTGCCTTAAAGAATGATTATGTTGTTAGTGCTCATATCTTTGATGTTAATAGTGAATATTTAACAGTCGTAACCGAAAAAGGTACAGCTAAACGAGTACGGATAACTGAATTTGAAAAAGGGACACGAGCTCGTCGTGGTTTAGTATTAATTCGTGATGTTAAAACTAATCCATATTTAATTTTAAAGACATTTATTATAAATAATAAAGAAACATTAGGAATGCAAAATGCTAATAATGTTGTCTTAGAGAAAATTACTAGTTTTCCTATTAGTGACCGTTATTCAACGGGAACTGTTATAAATAAGGAGGGAATAAATAGAGCATTCATATTGATTAAAGAGCCACAAAATACTTTAAATACCAATGAAATAAAAGAAGAAGGGGATATTTCTTTACAAGAAATCGACAAGAAGATAATGACGATTGACGATTTCTTAGATGATTTTAAGGTATAAAGGAGAGAAGATTATGAAAAAAAGTGGAACTGTTGATGCTGTTGTTGGTACCTTTCTTGGTGATGAAGGAAAAGGAAGAATTGTTGACAAACTTGCTCAAGATGCCGATGCGGTTGTAAGATGTCAGGGTGGAAATAATGCTGGTCATACAATTGTTGTAAATGGCGAAAAATTTGCATTTCATCTTATACCATCAAGTATTTTAAATCCTAACGCATTAGCGGTTATTGGTAATGGTGTTGTTATTGATCTAAAAGTTTTATTAGAAGAAATAAGTATTCTAAAAGATAGAGGCATAAGTGTTGATGGCTTACGTATTAGTGACATAGCTCATGTTATATTTCCTTATCATATTGATCAAGATGAACTAGAAGAAAAAATAAAAGGTGATAAGAAAATAGGGACAACAAAACGGGGTATTGGACCAGCCTACCAAGATAAAGTAGGTCGTATTGGAATTAGAATGCGGGATTTACTAGATAACACATATATGGAAAAGCTATCTGAGAATATAAACAATAAGAATAAGTTTTTTGGTTTATATGGTTGTCAGTATGCTAATATAATTAAGACTTTTTGTGAATATGTTAAATCCTATAGGGCCTATATTAATGAATTAGAGCCTTATGTTTGTGATACTGTTGAACTTTTGCATAATTATATTGCTGAAGGTAAAAAAGTTATTTGTGAAGGTGCTCAAGCAACATTTTTAGATATTGATCATGGAGCATTTCCGTTTGTTACTTCTTCAAATTGTACAATTGGTGGTATTTTAACCGGAAGTGGCTTAAATCCTCATAATATTGGGCACATATATGGAGTTTTAAAAGCATATTGTTCCAAAGTTGGTGAAGGACCGTTCCCAACCGAGATATTTGGAGATACGGAAATAAGAATTCGGGAATTAGGTCATGAAATTGGTACTACAACAAAACGACCAAGACGCATTGGGTGGTTAGATTTGACGGCTTTAAAAAAGTCTATTCAACTCAATGGCATAACTGATTTAGTAGTAAATCATGTTGATACTTTATTTAAGATACCAGAATTTAAGGTTTGTTATGAATATCAAAGAAAAAAAATTTGTCTAGGTGCAGATACTGTAACTAGATCTTGTGTTCTTACATCTGGTTATGTAGAAGATTATACACCAGTCTATAAAACTTTTTCTGGAACTGATGTTGATTTTAGTGCTGCTAGAACCTTCGAGGAATTACCACCTCAAGTACAAGAATTCATTAAATTCATTGAACTATACACTGAAGTTCCTGTAACATTTATTGGGATTGGTCCTGATCGCGAACAATTGATTGATCGAAGACAAACAGAGATAGATAAACGATTACACCTTACACCAAATAATTAACTTAATCAACTTTTTATCTATTACTCATATAATTAAGTAGTAGGTGGTTATGATGGATAATAAGGAACTATTTAAAACATTTGTAAAAAAGAATCCCAAGCTAATAGATTATGTCAGAAGTGGGGATATGACATGGCAAAAATTTTATGAAATTTTTGATTTATATGGTGAGGACAAAGAGGCATGGAAGACTTATACGGCCAAAACAGAAACGGTTAAAGCGGCGGCTACAGCTGCTGGAACAATCGGTTTAGCGGATATCTTCAATTGGATTAAAAATATTAATCTTGATAATGTTCAAACAGGCGTTAGTAATCTTCAGAGAGTAGTAGGAGTTGTTCAAGATTTAACAACTAAAAAAACTGAAGATACAACACCTCCTAAAGAAACTTATAAGCCTCGTCCTTTATACCGACATTTTGAGGATTAATGAATTTAGATACACAATTTAAAATTCGTAATAATCCCCAATACCAGAAGTATATTCGTGAAAACTCTAACTGGTACAAAGTTTTAAACCGTGATTCAACTATGTTTCGAATGTTTGAAGAACAAGTTAAAACAGATTATAAATTAAGACCAGAAGATCGTATTAATAAGGTTATACAAACAGTAGATTTTTTACAAACAATATTAGCAACATTAAAATAAAAGGGTGATAATATGCGCATTATAAGTGGTAAATATAAAGGTCGAAAAATTGATGGCTATGATATTGTCGGAACACGTCCAACAATGGATCGAGTTAAAGAATCATTATTTGCGATGATTAACGGCTATGTTAAAGATGCTAATTGTTTAGACTTATTTGCAGGCAGTGGTAGTCTAGGACTAGAAGCCTTAAGTAATGGCGCTAAAAGTTGTTATTTTGTAGATCAAAATAATGAAGTTATTAAAACTTTACAAAATAATATTAATAATATAAAGATAGAAGAAGACTATTATTTAGTGCGTCAAGATTATCTAGAGTTTTTAAAAAAAGTATCTAAGAACAATCAACAATTTGATTTAATATTTCTTGATCCACCTTATAAAGAGCATATTATTGAAAATATCTTAACATTTATTTATCAAAATAATTTACTTAGTACTAATGGCTTAATAATATGTGAATATGAGTTCCAAGATATATATAGTAATGATTTTACTATATATAAAGAAAAGATTTATGGGACAAAAAAAATAAAGATATTTAAAAAGAAAAATAATTAATTTATTTTCTTTTTTTGTGACAAGGAAAACTCTAACATTATTAGTATATTAATGTTAGGGAGGTGAGATGTATTAGATATCCATTAGTAAAACAAGAAGGAATTAGTGATTGTGGCATTTCTTGTCTCTTAATGATTATCAAATATTATGGTGGCTATGTTGATATCGAAACATTAAGAGATATGACTAATACTGATAAAACCGGTGTTAGTGCTTATAACTTAATCGAAGCGAGTAAGAAACTTAATTTTGAGGCTTATGGAATAAAGTGTTCTTTAGATAAAATAAAAGATTTTAAGATTATATTACCTTGTATTGCTCATGTTGTAATCGACAATACTTACCAACACTATGTTGTTATATATAATATTAATTACAAAAAAAAGAATCTTGTCATTGGTGATCCTAATGGTTGGATTAAAAAAATATCTTTTGAAGAATTTGAACGTATTTGGCATGGTATATTAATAGTATTATTCCCCATCAAAAATATACCTCTTATAAATAAAAGCACCCCATATTATAATTTATTAATGCCAATGGTATTAGATAATAAGAAATATTTAAAAATAATATTTTTATTATCAATTATATTAACTATCTTTGGTATTGCTTCATCATTCTTTGTTAAATATATGTTAGAAGCTATTAATGATAGTAATAAAACAAATATATATTGTATTACCTTAATCTTTATGGTCATTTATTTTATTAAAATAATAACGGACTTTTATCGTAATAAGCTATTTATATTTTTAAACCAAAAAATTGATTCTTCTTTAACTGTGGACACTTTAAAATACATTCTTCACCTCCCATATCGTTATTATCGTAATCATGCCACCGGTGATATTGTATCGCGTTTTAATGATATTCAAATAATTAGAAATATTATTAGTAAAATAGTAGTATCAATATTTGTTGATTTACCTTTAGCGATTGTCACTGTCTTTTTTCTTTATATGATAAGCTCAAAACTACTAGTTATATCATTAATGATTTTACTGTTATACATCATAACAGTTATAATATTTAAACATCTATTTACAAGAATTATTAATGAATCGCAGGAACAAAAAGCTCTTGTTACTTCAACGATGATTGAAACAATAAATGGATTTGAAGCTATTAAAGGATTAAGTCTAGAAAATAATATGCAGCATAATTATGAACATAGATATGTTTCATTATTAAAGAAAATATATCATTTTGATAATCTTTATAATTATCAATATATTATTAAAGAGATTATTAATGATATTGGTTTTTTGGCTATCATATTAGTCGGCTCTTTAACCGTTCTAGAGGGGAAATTAACGATTGCTAATTTAATTCTATTTAATACGTTATTAACTAATTTTCTAGCTCCAATACGCAATATTATTGATTTAGATACGAACTATAAAGAAGCTAGAAATGCCTTGAAAAGAATTGATGGTCTTAAGAATTATGATCAAGAAAATAATGGCCATATAAATAAAAGTATTAGTGGAAAGATTGATATTAAACATTTAAATTATAGTTATAATAATGAAAAGGATATATTACTTGATATTAATTTAACAATAAAAAATGGTGAAAAAGTTATGTTATTAGGAACAAGTGGTAGTGGGAAAAGTACTTTATTAAGATTATTAATGCGCTATTATGAAGCTAATCGTAACACTGTTTTTTTAGATAACGTTGACATTAATGATTATGACATTAAAACTCTAAAAGATAGTATCTGTTATATCTCCCAACAGGAAATATTGTTTACCGATTCTCTCTATAACAATATTATTTTAAGAAGAAAAGTGAATGATGAAGATTTTTTAGAAGTTACTAATATGTGCCATATTAATGAAATAATAGAAAGAAATAATGCTGGTTATAATTTATATATTGAAGAAAATGGTTTTAATCTTTCGGGTGGCGAAAAACAACGTATTATTTTAGCGCGTACTATTTTAAAACCATTTAATATACTATTAATTGACGAAGGATTAAACCAAGTTGATATTAATTTAGAGCGACAAATTCTCAAACAACTATTTACTAAATTTACTAATAAAACAATTATTGTTATTTCTCACCGTTTAGATAATATGGATTTATTTGATCGTGTTATTGAACTTAGTAAAGGCGTAATAAAAAGGAATGATTATAAAAATGGATAGCATTGAAATATTAGATAACAACAAAACGGTATGGTTACAAAAAATTCCCCATAAAATTATAATATGGTTAATTATTGTTATAACAAGTTTGTTTATATTAGGACTGTTAATATATTTTTATCCTTATAATAAAATTAAAATCTATGAAGGATTAGTTCAAAAAGATAATCAGGACTATTACATAAACATTCTAGTTTTAGAAAGAGATGTTAATAATATTACTAATAAAACATTATTAATTGATAATAAGAAAAAAGATTATAAAGTTATTAACATAAGTTCCGATTATTATTTGGACAATAATCAAAGATATCGGGAAGTAACATTGAAAACGATAATTAATAAATATAGTATAATTAATAATAATATTTTAGAATTAAAATTTATAATAGGGAAGACAACGATATATCAATTATTTAAGGAAAGAATAAGGAAAGGGATGATTTAAATATGTATTTAAATAAAAACGAATTATTAAGTATTAAAGGTGGTTTTTGTTGGACAATTGCAGGCATAATTGGTGCCGGAATCACTTTTATTATCGGCGTTATAGATGGTTATTTAAGACCTAATAAATGTTTAAAATAGTATGGTATAATGTAATTAGGTGATCTAATATGAAAGACAATGATAAAATCAATAGTGTTAAAAAAATATATGATAAAATGGCTAATGATTATTCAAAATATTGGGATGATGATTGGAGTGACAAGGAAATAATAGACAAATTTATTTCAATGTTAAATAGCAATTCCAAGGTTTTAGATATAGGCTGTGGCACAGGCTATGTCACTAATTATTTGAAAGAAAGTGGCTTAGCTCCAATTGGAATAGATATATCAAGTGAAATGTTGCGAATAGCTAAATTAAAATATCCACAAATTGATTTTAGAGAATTATCAGCGAGTGATATTACTAAAGAATTTAGTGAAAATGAATTTGATGGTGTTATGGCATTCTATGTGTTATTTTATATTCCTAAAAGAGAATTAGATGAAGTAATCATTAAAATTAGAAGCATATTAAAACCTAATGCACCATTAATATTAGTTATGAAAGAAGGAAATGGAGAAACATTCGTTAAAGATCAATTTTCAAATAGTGATGAAAAGGTGCTATTTTGCAATTTGTATACCGAAAGTGAAATGTACAATTTCCTTGACAAAAATTCATTTAAATTAGAGTCTTTCATAGTAAAAGAAAACTACAATTTTCAAGAGATAACAAAAGGAAGAACTTTTATATTTATTGTTAGGAATATAAAATAGTTTATTATATGATTGTGGTTTAGATGGTTATTTAAGACCTAACAAATGTTTAAAATAATAAGGAGGGAAAGAATGAATAAATTAGAAAAACAACAATTATTAGAAATAAGAGGGGGCTTAAGTATGAGTGGCTCACTTCTTAGTTATATAATAAAGGGATTTAATACCATTTTAGAATTAGGTAGAAATCTTGGCTCATCTATTAGAAGAATTCATAATGGTTCAATGTGCTCACTTTAATATGAAAAGAGAATTATTTCTCTTTTTTAGTATGATTAAATATGTGTAATGTTTCGATAAGGGTAATAAGAAAAGATAAGATTGAATATTAATATATTAGAAAAACAGCACTTATTGTAAATTAAGTGGGAAAATTTATTAACCATTTGATAAAGAAGTTTATGGTTGCCAACTCTAAAAATATCTATTTTGGAACAAAAAAACACAATATAGTCTAATTTAGGCACTTTAAACTCCAAAAAGAGAGATTTTTCTTTCTTTTTTTAATTTTTAGTAAATAAAAGTGTTGTCACAAATAAAGTGTTATGATATAATGGCAATGTACGAGAAGGGAGGGGATTTAAATGACAAAAGTGATCGTCAGAAACGGTAATGTTGATGGAGCACTAAGGACTTTTAAGCAAAAGAATGTTAAAGATGGCCTCCTAAAAGAAGTACGCAAAAGAGAATCTTATATTAAGCCAGGAGAAAAAAGAAGAAACGCTAAAAAAGAAGCGATTAAAAATAGTCGTCGTAAAGACCGTTCATTTAATAGAGCCGCTTAAGGCTCTTTATTATTAGAAAGGAAAAATATGAGAGAAAAGATTTTGAATGATTTAAAAGAAGCCATGAGAAGTCAAAATAAACAATTACTTTCAGTTATTCGTATGGTTAAGGGAGCTATGCAATTAGAAGAGATTAACCTTAAAAGAGAACTTAATGATGATGAAGTAATTGCGGTTATAGCTAAACAAATTAAAATTAGAAAAGAATCAATAATCGAATTTGAAAAAGGAAATCGTGAAGACTTAATTAATCAAACTAATGAGGAAATTAAGATTTTAAATAGTTATATGCCGGCTCAAATGAGTGAAGAAGAAATAACTAAGATTATTGACGAAATATTTACTAAAGTAAATCCAACAGGACCAACTGACATGGGTAAAGTAATGGGAGCCATTGCACCATTAGTAAAAGGTAAAGCTGATTTAGGACTAGTAAATAAATTAATTAAAGATAAATTAAGTAGTTTATAGAAAAGAGTGATTTTATGGATTATAATGCTTTAGCAGAGCTTTTGTTTCCTAATGTAACTAAAACAATTGAAGATTATGAGAAAGAGTATCCAGTAAGAAATTTAAGTGAAGAAGCAGAGGTATGTCGTTTCGCCCCTTCACCAACAGGAAGAATGCATATGGGTAATTTATATGCTTCCTTCTTTCCAGAGGTTTTTGCTCATCAATCTAAAGGTATATTTATATTAAGAATTGAAGATACTGATGATAAACGAGCTATTGAAAATGGAACACAATTAATCTTAGATGATTTAAGAGCTTATAATTATAAAATAGATGAAAATCCTATTGATGGGGGCAATTATGGTCCATATATTCAATCGCAAAGAAAAGATATATATGCAGCATTCGCTAAATATTTAGTATCAATAGGTCGTGCTTATCCATGCTTTTGTTCTGAAAATGATTTAGAAGAAATGCGTTCACAACAAGAACTTTGTAAAGAACGAGTAGGTTATTACAGTCATTATGCTAAATGTCGTAATTTATCTTATGAAGAAGTAAAAAAACATTTAGATAATGGTGAAAAATTTGTTATTCGTTTAAAGAGTATGGGTGATTTTAATAAGAAAATTATTTTTAAGGATCTTATTAAAGGTACAATTGAACTACCTCAAAATGATATTGATCATGTGTTAGTTAAATCTGATGGTATACCACCATATGCTTTTGCTCATGTCGTTGATGATCATTTAATGCGTATTACAACTGTCACTAGAGATGACTCTTATATTTCTTCGGTACCATATCATTTAGAAATATGGCAAGCATTTGGATTTGATCATCCTAAGTATGCTCACATTTTACCATTAAATATTAAAGATGGTGCAACGGTAAGAAAATTAAGTAAGCGTAAAGACCCAGAAGCAGCGGTAAGTTATCATCATAGTAAAGGTGTTCCTGTTGAAGCTATTAAACTTTATTTTGCAACTTTACTAAATTCTAATTTTGAGGGTTGGCTAATGCAAAATCCTGATAAATCTTATCGTGACTTTACATTTACATTTAATAAAATGGCAACAAGTGGAACACTATTTGATATGGAAAAATTAACTAGTATCTCACGAAATTATTTAAGTTCATTAAAAGCTTTAGATATATATGATAGAATTGTTACTTGGTCTAAAGAATTTGATGATGAATTTTATCAATTACTAAATAAATATCATGATTATACCATTAACATTTTAAATATTGAAAGAGAGCAAAAGAAACCTCGTAAAGATTATGCTTTCTATGGTGATGTAAAACAAGAAATATGGTATATGTATGATGAACTATTTAGTAGTAAAGATGATAAATATAATGAAATAGATAAAAATAAAAATTATAATTTTACTATTTTAGAAGATTATTTTAATAATTATTATAATCAGAGAGATTCTAAAGAAGAGTGGTTTAATAAATTAAAAGAAATAGCTACTAAATATAATTATTCTTCTGATGTCAAAGCATATAAAGAAAATCCTCTACAATATAAAGGTCATGTTGGCGATATTGCTGAAATGATTAGAGTATCTATTACAACAAGATTATGTACACCTGATTTATATGAGATATTAAAGTTATTATCTAAAGAACAAATTAATAAAAGATTAGAAGAATTTAAAAATTTTGTTTGTCAAAATAAATAATTTATTATATAATGAAATTGTCCCTTTTTAGGGCAATTTGGCCTGTTGGTGAAGTGGCTTAACACACTGCCCTCTCACGGCAGCATTCATGGGTTCGAATCCCATACAGGTCACCAATTAAGAATAAAAGCCTTTATAAATAAAGGCTTTTTTTATTGTACATTAAATATTTCCTTGTAAATTAAATAAATTAATGTTAGAATAAAAAAATATAAATTCTTTTAGTTCAATTTTGAAAGGAGAAAAAGTATTATGAGAATGCTAACTGAAAGTGAAAGACTGGACATACAAAGTATAGAAGCAGAGATACTTCCTTATATTAAATCTCTTATTGGTTCTATTCCTGAAAGTGAGAAAAGAGGTTTTGTTTTAAATTGTTTGAAGGATTACTTAAGTAGATGTAGATAGCATAACATGCAAGAAATTGTTTTATCTATAGTGTATAGCGCCGGTATTTTTTTTGATTTAGATGATAGAATTCGGCAGTTAAGTGATAAAGAAAAAATCGTCCTTGAACAATTAATAGAAAGTTGTGTAAATACTATAGGAAAATCAGAAGGAATAAGTGGTTTTTCTTTGGTAGAATGTGGCTTAAAATGTTGGCTTTTAGGCGATCTGACTCTTGAACAACAGGCCGAAATTGTGGTTTTTATGTATAACTCAATAAATTATTTTGTTAAAAGAGGACGAATTAGTGAAAACTCCAAATTGTTTGACATTGTTGCACCATATAGTCTACAGAGATTAAATGCTTTATTACATGAAAGAATGGGTGACCAAACAAGAAAAATTAGGGCGATTACTCATGCTGAAAGAATTCAATATAGTTCATCATATTATACAAGTTCTCCTGATACAAGAATTGAACATTTTCATTATCATGAACCAAATCATTGGTATAGAGATGCACAGGGCATTTTATATTATGACCCTACAGTTAGAGTTAACGTTAATGCAAAGGGTGCTGATTGGGAAGAACGATATGAACGTGAACATGAAGGTTTATATGGGAGATATAATTAAATGGGAAGGATTTTGAAATATGGAAAAAATTAATGATGTTGATAAATTAAGAGAATATTTTACTATTGTATTAAAGAGAGCGTGTTTGGGAATAACATCTCAAAGTGATTTTATCTTGCCCTTTTATGAACTTGTTAAAAAAGCACCGACCTTAATCTCAGATGATGATAATTTAGAATTATTGGTTTCCGGTTTGCCCACTAAGCCATTTCACGAGGGAGAAGCAATAACGAGTTGGAAGAAATTAGTAAGGGCAATGGCAACTTTTGTAGTTCATCAAATAGAAGTTGGAAATGCTCCGTGGGAAATGCTTCGTTATGCTTGTGTGTGTGCCGAAATTTTATTGTCAAAAGAAGAAAAACAACAAATGATTGCTAATATACAAGATGAAATGACAAATAAGGGTATTGATATAATTCAGGCAAAAACTGATTCTTCAGAAACGATTATATTGATTAATAATTCGGATAGTGAAAATAAACGTCAACGACATTAGAATTAAGTGAAATATTATTCAATTAAATACTTAATGGATTCTATTTTAAAAAATTAATATTCAAAAACAATATTGTGATTTTATCATATTGTGATATTATAGAAATAATGTTTTAAATAGATATAAATGGATTATTAAAAAATAATCTATTTTTTAATAAAATTTAAAGTGAAGAGGTATGATATGAATTACGATATTATCATTGTAGGTGCTGGAATTGCAGGTATAGCGACTGCTATTAATTTAAAAAAATTAAACCAAAATTTAAAAATATTAGTAATTGAAAAGAGTAAATTTCCTCGAAACAAATTATGTGCGGGTTATCTTACTAAAAAGAGTGTGATTCTATTAAAAGAATTAGGAATAAATATAGAAGATATTGATTATAAACTAGTTAAAGGATTATCTATTATTCATAAAGAAAGAAAGCGTATTTGTGTTAATAATCATGGTTTATATTGCCAACACCTTATTGATCGTACAGTCCTTGATTATGAATTATTTAAAAAACTAAAAGAAAATAATATTGATGTTATTGAACAATCTTATATTAAAGAAGTTAATCATAAGGAAAATTATGTAATATTAAATAATAATAGTATATATAATTTTAATAATTTGGTATTCGCGGATGGTGAATTAGGTTATAGTAGTAGATATAATCTAGAAAAGAAAAAATATATAGCTCTACAAGTAAATTTTAAATGCCAAATGAAGCCTAAAATTGATATGTATTTTGGTATTGTAAAAAGAGGCTATGCTTGGTGTGCTAGTAGTGGTGAATATGTTAATATTGGTTTTTGTGATATATATAATAAAGGTATTGATTATAATCAAAAAATTAAAGATTTTATTAACAAACTAGGATATAAAGAATCTTTAGATAACCAACAAATAAGAGGCTTCTTTGTTCCTTTTGGCCTTAAGAAAAATAGGATAATAAATAGTAACACCTATTTAGTAGGTGATGCAGTTGGTGCAGTCGATCCTCTTACATTAGCTGGTATATCCTATGCCTTAATGAGTGGTAAATGTGTGGCAAAAAGTATAATTGAAAAGGATAATAAGATTTATTTAAGATATTTAAAAAAGCTACAATATAAATTTATTATATTAAAAATATTATTCACCATTTTATATAATCCTTTATTCTTGTTTTTATTTATAAGAGCAGGGGGACGGATATTTGGAAAACTGATGTCATTTATGCTTGATAAATTTGTTTTAAATAAGGCTGAGAGCTTTCATTATTAGATATAAAAGTTTAAATGACTAATTGAGAATTTAATGGTTTTGTGATATAATTCTTCCGTGAGGTATATATGGAGTATGATCTTTTGTTTTTAGATATTGATGGTGTTCTTAATCCTGTTAATAGTTTAATAAGAATATTTAAATTAACAAAAAAGGGAATAGACAATTATAATTATCAATTAGATTTTAAATGTGTCGAAATGCTTGTTAAATTCATTAAGACAACAGGGGTTAAAATAGTTCTGTCCTCTGATTGGCGACGTTATCAAGAAGCCATTGATTATCTAATTGTCGTTTTTAATAGGTTTAATCTTCCCAATCCCTTTATTGGCATTACACCAAGTTTAAAGGGAACAAGAGCTGATGAGTTTCGGGCTTTTCTAGCAACGTTTCCTTATAAAATAAGAAGTATTGTTGTACTTGATGATCGTAAAGATACGGGTGAATTTAGCAAATATCAAGCAGTTACTGATTCCAATAAAGGTGTAACACGCGAAAATATGAAAGATTTATATAAAATACATAAAATTAATCTAAAAAATTGGTTTGATTCTATTAACAAGTGTAGGAGGTTGGAATATGGCTTTTATTAAATTTAAACCCTTAACACCTAAATTTAATTTTCATAAACAAATTGACATAACGGAAATGCCTAAATATGTAAATGATTATATTGAAGGTGAAAAAATAGTTTTTGCTTATCGTACTCATAAAGATGTTGCGGTATTTACAGACAAACAAGTAGTTCTATTTAATAAAAGAGGATTTGGTAATAATGTTAAAGAAATAAGTGCTATTCCATATCACTCAATTGTTACAACGGCGGTATTCTTCGGTAGTTTAGTAACTGACATTAAAATAACTTTATATAATACTTATCCTTTGACATTAAGATTTTTAAGTTCAGTTGATAAAGTAATAATAAAGAAGACTTATATGTTAATTGAAAACGCTGTTAAAAATAAATTTAATTAAAAATGTCTATTAAGACATTTTTTTGTTGTATAATAGTATTAATTAGATTAGTAAATGGGTGTGATGTAAGATGTTTAAGAGAAATATCCTTAAGTCTTTTATCAACGAAGATAAACTAGTATTAAATATTGATGAAATTAGTGAAAATAATATTATTAGTATGATTCCTTCAATAATTAGGTTATGTAAAAAAAAGAAATTATTATTAAAGTTTGAAACTAATAATCCCTTATTAGTTAATATTCAATCAATCATTAATTGTAAAGATATTAATAAGAAATATGAATTAATATATGATTATACCTGTGATTATCTTGATAATGAGTTAACGACCAATAATTATTGTGATTTTATTGACGGTAAGTGTATTGCTAATAGAATGGGTTGTTCTGTTCACGATAGGGATGGTTGCTGTTATAATAGTAAAAAGGGATTATGTGATAAACTTGTAGATAGTCAATGTACAAATAAAAATCCTTCATGTAAATTCTTTTTCTGTTCCTATTTAGAAAAAAGATATTTAATTATAAAACCTAATGATATTCCTCAAATTAAATTCTTTTTGAATCATCGACAAAAAGAAATTATTGCTCGTAGTTTCTTTAAAACTCGTCAAGAAATTATTAGACTATTAATTAAGGCTGAATAAAAATCAACCTTTTTTTGTATATCTATTGTTATAAGTTAACAATAATATGATATAATAAAAATTAAATTTATTTACTTTTATTTTTCTTTTTGAGAGGTGGAAATATAAGTTATCATTATACTTATATGAAATTATATGTATGAAACCGAAAAATGGCCAGAATGTTTATCTGATGAAGAAACTTTATCTTTACTTTTAGAGGTTAAAAATGGAAATCTTGTTGCGGCTAATGAGCTAGTAGCTCATAATTTAAGATTGGTTTCATCTTTGGTTAATAGAAATTTCTCTGACAGTTTTTTAGAAAAATTTTCAGCAACAAAAAAAGATTTGGAAAGTATAGGAACAATTGGTTTAATGAAGGCTATCAAGGGAATTGACAAGGATCGACTTGATGAGTTTAAAGCTTATGCAAAGCGATGTATAAGAAATGAAATTCTTGCGTATTTTAGGAAAAATAAGAAAGATAGTTTTTTTGTGAGTTTGGACGAACCATTGGGTAATGAAGAAGAAGAAGAGGATTTTACTTTAATCAGTACGTTATCGACGGGAGAGGATATTGAAGATGATCATCAAAAACAGTGTTTTCTTGATGCAATAAAGAAATCATTACGGATTCTCGATGATGTAGAACGAGAAATTATAATTCTGCGTTTCTATAATGGATTAACTTTTCCAGAGATTGGTGAAAAACTAGGTATCAGTAGAAGTACAGTAATTAGAAAAGAAATAGCGGCCAAAAATAAGATAAGACTCTTTTTAGAAAGAAAGAGATGGATTGATGAAAAAAAGAAAATTAAGGGCAAAAAGCAATTTGAAATAATGGAATCAAGAGAAAGAACATACTATCTTACTGATTTAATACTAACTTTCAAAATTACGTTGTCTTCCTTATCACGAATATATAATATTAGTGTTTTTGATATAAAGAGGGATTTTGACGAGAACCTCTTTGTTTGGGACAGTGATCTATATAATAAAGTAATTTCAGCATTAGATTCACGAAGAAAAATATACAGTTCATTGTATGATTTATTTCCAGATTATCCAGAAACAAATATTAAACAAGTATTGGCAAAATTACCAACTCTTGAGATAGAGATTTTATTGCAAAGATATCCAATAAATAATGATAAACCAACCTCTTTAGAGGTTTTATCAAAAAAATATGGTATAAGTGTAGAAGTTTTGGAAATTAGAATAAACATCTATATTGATAAAGTTGAGCGCCTACTAAAGCTAAACCCTAGTATATCATTTGATGAATATGAAAAAACACTATATGCTATTTTTCCAAATTATTCGGAATCAGAATTATTAGAAAGACTTGATAAATTAACCATCGAAGAAAAAGAACTTTTGCTATTTAAATATCCATTGGATGGACAAAGAGCTAAGTCTCTAGATTATTTGTCACAAGAATATGATGTGGACGCTAATACGATTAATAAAAGAATAAAGTATATTGTTAGGCGAGTCAATAGTTTTTCCAATGCAGAACCTCTTCAACCACATGAAAAATACATTTATACATTATATGAACTTTTTTCTGGGCATTCTAAATCAGAAGTAATGATCATGGTTGATAAATTAACCATCGAAGAAAAAGAATTTTTGCTACAAAGATATCCATTGGATGGGCAAAGAGCTAAATCTTTATATTATTTGTCACAGGAATATTGTATGGATATAAAAACTATTAATAAAAGACTAAAATATATTATTAATCGAATTGATGGTTTTTTCAAAAAGGATCCTTTATTACCACTTGAAAAATATATTTATACATTGTTTGAATTATTTTCTAAATATCCGGAATCTGAGGTAAGAATGGCTGTTAATGAGATTATTGATGAAGGCAAAGAATTTTTATTAATGAGATATCCAATAAACGGGGAGAAATCTTCTAATTTAGAAATAATATCACAACAGTATAATATAAATATACATGCATTAAATCATATGATTAACTGTGCTATTAAGAAAATATTACTTTTATTAAAAAGAAAAAAACAAGATAATAATAAAAAACCAAAAACAGAAACAAAAAGAGAAACAAAGAAGTTAGCTGTTGTTTCTATCGAAAAGAAAAGCACGCCAAGTATATATGTACCTTCTTTTGTTTCAATAGAATTTGAAGAGCATCGTGAGGCTATTAAAAAAATTATAGAAACATTGAAAAATCCTAGGGAACGGGCTATTTTATTGTTAAGGTTAGGGTATACTGGAAAGTACTTTTCGGAAAAACAAATTGGTGAAACATTAAACATGGATCAGCAAGATGTTCATCAATATATAAGAAACGGAATATCAAATATGTGTTTAGATTCAATTCCTAGCACTGAATATGATGATGAAGTAAAAAAATGTTTAGTATATTTACAGAATCATAATGATTTTTCTTAACAAAGCTAATAAAAATTTTTACTGTTAATTTTTTTGGTCTATTACTGTTTAATTATATTAATTAATACGGAATAAAAAATCAACCTTTTTTATTTTGTATATCAATTTAGTTTTATGAATACACTATTTATGATTATATTTTTAATATTTAAATAAAAAAATCCTTGTAAATATTAATAAATATGATATAATGTATATGGCTTTTTCAAATACACACGACGTGGACTGTAGGTGCCTTGTGCCGTAAGGTGGTACTTTTGGGAAGATATGTCGGAGGAAAAAAACAAAAGGAGGAAAGAAAATGGCAGTTGTGTCAATGAGTTATTTACTCGAAGCAGGAGTTCATTTTGGTCATCAGACTAGAAGATGGAATCCTAAAATGAAGGAGTATATTTTTACTTCTAGAGATGATATTTATATTATCGACTTACAAAAAACCGCTAAAAAAATCGAAGAAGCATATGGAGTTATGAGACAAATTGCAGCTGATGGAGGCAAAGTATTGTTTGTTGGAACAAGAAAACAAGCATGCGATGCTACTAAAGAAGAAGCAATGCGTTCAGAATCTTATTATGTAACTGAAAGATGGCTAGGAGGAACTTTAACTAATTTCAAAACAATTAGAAAGCGTGTTAAGTTCTTAGAAGACATTGAAAAGATGGAGAAAGATGGTACTTTTGATTTATTACCTAAAAAAGAAGTAATTAAATTAAAGAAAGAATATGACAAATTAAATAAAATATTATGTGGTATTCGTGATATGAACAAATTACCACAAGCTTTATTTATTGTCGATCCATCAAAGGAAATAATTGCTATTAAGGAAGCAAGAAAATTACATATTCCAGTATTTGGAGTTGTAGATACTAATTGTGATCCTGATATGGTTGATTATGTTATTCCTGGTAATGATGATGCCATAAGAGCGGTAAAATTAATAATTGGTGTTATGGCCAATGCTATTGTTGAAGCTAATGGCGGTAAAATAATTGATTTTGTTACCGAAGAAGATAAACAAAAAGCCGATAATGATAAAGAAATTATGAATAAGGATTTAGAAACAGTTAATAAAAAGGAAGAAAAACCAGTAACTGTTGAACCTAAAGTTGAAGAGAAAAAACCTGTTCATATTGAAGATAAAAAACCATCTGAAAAAGTAGAAAAAGAAGAACCTAAAATAACTGAAGAACCTAAAGCTAAAAAACCAGTTGCGAAAAAAGCCAAAGAAGAAAAAGCTGTAGCTGTTGATTTAGATAAATTGACAGTTGCTGAATTACGCGACATGGCAAAAGGTAAAGATGTTAAAGGTTATTCAACAATGAAAAAAGCTGAGCTTATTGAAGCTTTAAGATAAATACTTAAGATGATTTGTAAAAATCATCTTTAATTTTAAAAAGGAGGATAGTATGATAAGTGCTAGTTTAGTAAAAGAATTAAGAGAAAAATCTGGAGCAGGAATGCTTGATTGTAAAAAAGCTTTAGAAGCAACTAATGGTAATCTAGATGAAGCTACTGATTGGTTAAGAGAAAAAGGTATTTCAACGGCAGCTAAAAAGGCTAGTCGTATTGCGGCTGAAGGTTTAGCAGATATTATTGTTAAAGATAATGTAGCTGTTATGGTGGAAGTTAATTCAGAAACAGACTTTGTAGCCCAAAATGCTGAATTTAAAGATTTAATAACAACTGTATTAAATACATTAATTGCTAATGATGTTAATACAATGGAAGAAGCATTAAATTCTAAAACATCTGATGGTATGACAATCAATGATTTATTTGTTGCTAAAACAGCTAAAATTGGTGAAAAACTAAGTTTTAGAAGATTTGCTAGAATTACTAAAAATGATCAACAAAATTTTGGAGCTTATTTACATATGGGTGGTAAAATTGCCGTTCTAACTGTAGTTGATGGAGCTAATGAAGAAACCGCTAAAGATGTAGCAATGCAATCAGCAGCTATGCGTCCCGTTCATGTTAGAATTTCTGATGTTACAGCTGAAGAAGTAGATAAAGAAAAATCTATTTTAAGAGAACAAGCTCTTAATGAAGGAAAACCGGCTAATATTGTTGATAAGATGATTGAAGGTCGTATTCAAAAATTTTATAAAGAGGTTTGTTTAGAAGAACAACCATTTATTAAAGATGGAGATATTAATGTTGCTACTTATGTTAAAAATAATGGTGGCAAGATTGTTAGTATGATGCGTTATGAAGTAGGCGAAGGTTTAGAAAAAAGAGAAGAAAACTTTGCTGAAGAAGTAGCAAAACAAATTAATAATAAATAAGGTAGGTTATCCTATCTTTTTATTTGACCTTATTAATTAGTTGTGATAGACTATTTACTTGTAATGTCTATTTGAAGTAAAGGATGAAGAGGAATGAGTCAAATAAATGATAGTGATTTTAAACTAAAATGTATGAAATCTTATCTAGAGTTTACTAGTATGGGATATTATGTTCGTGATTATACAGGAGGATATTCAATAGTTGATATGGATACTAATAATGAATATCCGGCAGAAGTAAAGGAAATAGAAGGTTTTTATACTATAGATGCCCATATTGATGAATTAACTTTTCATGCTATTCTTAAAGATAAAAAGTGTATGATGGCTATTCAAAGAGATAATGGCAATAAAAAACAGAATGTTAAAGCAATTAATAAAGAAAGTATAAGTTATAGTTTCTGGGAATACTATATTGAAACGGTTGATTCTATTGCTGGGTATAAATGTCGTCTTAAATTTTTTACAGGTTTAAAGGGAATAAGACTAGAGTTTACTTTAAAATCATCTTCGGGTATTAGTACATATAGATTAGAATTTACTAATAAGAATAAAACTAACGATGGAACAATATGTTTGCTATATAGTGTTAAGGTATGTAATAGTGATGAGAGTAAAGAGAGTACTATTTGTCTACATGTTAATAAAGATGGAAAAGCATGTCATTATGAACAAAACATTAATTCAACACCAAAAATTTCTGTTAATGTACCGTTTGTTGATGAACTTGATGTTGTGGCAACAATATTGCATAGTGAGAGTGTAAATAATTTATTAGCTTCTGTTCAAAAAATAATTGAAAAACAATTTTCTAGTGTTAGTGATGTTATGAAAAGAAGAATAGAACGAAGACTTTTATATCTTCCTGATAAAGTATATATTTCAGTTGCAAAAGCTATGTCAGCTATAGGAATCTATGATACTGATGAAGTCTTAAATGATGTTTTAAAACCGATGCAAAGATAAGAAGCATTAAGCTTCTTTTTTATGCGATAATATCTTGATTGACATTAATTTCCACTTATGATAGACTGTTGATGGTATAAGGGGAATGTGTGATATGGCGAAGAATACTCATAAGAAATACAATGATAATTACTCGCTTGTTTTTTGTACCCAATTTGATGAATTTATCAACGGTTATGAATGCAGCCTTATTCTTTCAATTGTTTATAACCACATTACTATAGTTATAACTACTGTCAATAATAATATTAAGTCTATTTATGAATTATCATTTAGTTGTGGCTGTAAGGGTAAAAACTATAATGATAATTTGTTATATGGTTCTTGTGTATATAATTTAAGAGATCAAAATTATACGGAAGGAAGAATTGCTATGCTTTCTAGTAATGAGTGTTCGTTACGTACAGCAAAAGGAATAGGTGATGTAGGTGAAAATACTTTTGAACATACGCAACCAATTAAGCAAGATAACTTTGATTTAATGTTAGCATCAATAATTCATAGCGATGAAGTAAAAAGTATTTTTTCTTTAACCACAGAAATGGTTAAAAGGAAAATGCCGGATTCAAGACCTTTATTAAAATTATTGGATAATGTTTTATACTATTACCCAAGTCAGCATTTACAATTAGCACGTATATTTATGGGTAAAATAGCGGTTCCAAATATTGATCCTTTAGATAATATTATAGTTAGTAGAAGTCGTTAATACGACTTTTTCTTTACTCTATACTAAAATAATAATATAATAGAAAACAGGAAGTGATAATATGAAAATAAATTATCAAATATTATTAGATAAGATAATTACTAGTATTCCAACTGATGTTGTACCAACCCTATTATTACATAGTTGTTGTGGTCCTTGTAGTAGTTATGTTTTAGAGTATTTATCTAATTATTTTAAAATAACGGTATATTATTATAATCCTAATATTGATACTAATGAGGAGTATGAAAAAAGAGTTAATGAACAAAGACGTTTAATTGAAGAAATGACATTTAAACATCCGGTTGATTTTGTGGTTGACAATTACGAACCTCAAGAATGGTATCAACAGATAAAGGGTTTAGAGCAAGAACAAGAAGGTGGAAAGCGTTGTCATAAATGTTATGAGATGCGTTTAGAACAGACAGTAATATATGCCAAAAATCATCATTTTGATTACTTTACAACAACTTTATCTATTAGTCCTTATAAAGATGCAGAAATATTAAATACAATTGGTGAAGAGTTGGAAAAAAAGTATGGTATTAAATATTTATATGCCGATTTTAAAAAGCATAATGGCTATTTAAGATCAATTGAATTATCTAAAAAATATCAATTATATCGTCAAGATTATTGTGGTTGTGTTTATTCGCGAGTTAATTCAAATTTCCATTAATCTATGATATAATTATTAAGGTGATAGTATGAAAGATAAAATTATTAATATATTTAAAAAGACGGATAATAAGAAAATACTATCAATTATGGCCACTTTAATAGTTATAATGATGATAATAGGAGTATTCTTTTTATATAAAAAGAATGAAGTGAATGTTTATAGTACTAATCTTTTTTATATGGATACTTATATTAATGTTAAAATTTATACTAATGATTCATATAAAGCTAATAAGGCCTTAAAAGGGGTAGAAGATATCTATCGTACATATCATCAATTAACTGATCGGTATAATGGCTATGATAATCTTATCAATATTTATTATATAAATAATAATGAAGATAAGATTAAAAGCTTTCCTCTCGATAAAGAATTATGTACATTATTAAAGTATGGGATTGAATGGTATAATAAAAGTAATGGATTACTTAATATTAATATTGGTAGTGCAATAGATGTTTGGAAGAAATATCGTGATGCCGGTACCGGAATTCCTAGCCAAGAAGAATTATCATCTATTACGGATACAGATATTAATAATATTAAATTTGAATCTGGTTGTACTTTATTAAATACGCATCCTAACATTGATCTTGGCTCTATAGCGAAAGGTTATACTACCGAGATGGCTGGAGATTACCTAAAGAAAATAGGTGTTTCTAAATTCATAATTAATGCTGGTGGTAATGCTTTAGTAGGTGATCATTATAATAATGGTATCTATAAGATAGGTGTTAAAGATCCTACTGATACCAGTAAGATTTTTACAGCCATTAAAGGTAATAATATGGCGGTTGTTACAAGTGGTAGTTATGAACGTTTTTATGAATATAATGGTCAAATATATCATCATATTATTGATCCTAAAACTTTTATGCCCGTTAATTATATGAAGAGTGTAACGATTATTTCTAGTAGTAGTGCTTTAGCTGATACGGTTGATACAATGTTATTTTTAATGCCTATTGATGAAGGTATGAAATATGTTAATAGTAGAAATGATATGGAAGCTATTTGGTATGGGATGGATGGTAAAATTTATACCTCTAAAGGAATATCTAAGTATGAATAAATATGATTGGGTAATAGTAGGAATTGTTCTAATAGTAATTATTATTCTTTATACTTTTATGCATATTTCTTCTTATGATGGTCATAAGTTGGTTCAAGTTTATTATGAGAAAAATAAAATTTTAACTATTGATTTAGCTATTAAAGATAAAAAAATATATGAGGTTAATGGTTATAATGGTAAGGTTAAAATTGAATCTATAAATGGTAAAGTAAGGGTGATTGAAGAAAAAAGCCCTTTACATCTTTGTTCTAGACAAGGATATATTAGTGAAACATATGAGAGTATAATATGTTTACCTAATAAGATAGTTATTAATATTGAAGCTAATAATGATTATGATACGGTAATAGAATAGGTGAATTATGGAACTAAAGAAAATAACAAGATTATCAATGCTACTGGCTTTATCAATTGTTCTTAGTATAATTGAAAGTTTAGTTCCTCTTTTTAGTGGTGTAGTACCTGGTTTAAAATTAGGTTTAGCAAATACCATTATTCTAGTAGTTGTATATTTGTACTCTTATCGAGAAGCCTTCCCTTTATCTATAATGCGGGTACTATTAGTAAGCATTTTAATGACAGGATTATTTAGTATTACTTTTTGGTTTAGTTTAGGAGGGGCCTTATTAAGTGTTATTATGATGAGTTTGGCTCATAATTTTAGAAAATTGTCAATTATTGGGGTCAGCATTATTGGATCAGTATCACATTCAATAGGTCAAATAATAGTGGCTATGCTCATTCTACAAAGCAAAAATATTATTTATTATTTACCCTGGTTATTATTATTTTCGATTCCTACGGGTATAATAGTAGGGTTAATAAGTAAACAAATGTTAGATTATCTAGAAAAACATAAAATATAATAAAAGGACTGGTATATCTAGTCCTTTTCATAAAAATTTGATATAATATTAATGGTGAATTGATATGAAGAAAAAGATGCTGTTAATAACCGTTGGTTGTGTTATTTTAGATCAATTAGTGAAGATGATTATAACTGCTAATTTATCAGTATATTCTAGTATTACAATTATTCCTAATTTCTTTTATTTAACTAATGCTCATAATATTGGAGCAGCTTGGAGTATCTTATCAGGTTATCGAATTATTCTTATTATGATTGGAATAATGGTGTTATTTGCTTTATATTATTTCTTTGTTAAAAATAAAAAATTAACTTTATTTGAAACTATATCTTATGGTATACTAGCTGGAGGAATTTTAGGAAATTTAATTGATCGAATATTATGGGGGTATGTAATAGATTACCTACGTTTTAATATCATTGGTTATGATTTTCCTATCTTCAATTTAGCCGATTCAATGATATTTATAGGAGTTGCAATGATTACAATAAAAAGTATAGAGGTGGATTATAGATGCAAACATTTAAAATAGATGAAAATAATAGTGGTGATAGAATTGACCATTATTTAAGTATTGTTACAGAGATGAGTCGTTCAAAGATTCAAAAACTTATTAAAGAAGGTATTATTAAAGTTAATAATAAGCCTGCTAAAAATGGTATGACATTAAAAGAGGATGATGTAGTAACTATTGATGAATATCAGGAAAAAATAGATATTGTTAATCCGGAACCTGTTGAATATACAGTTATTTATGAGGATAATGATGTTATGGTTATTAATAAACCAAATGGTTTAGTTGTTCATCCGGCACCAGGCAACAGTAGTGGTACTTTAGTTAATGGATTAATGTATTATTCTTCTTCATTAAGTGATATTAATGGAGAGTTTAGACCAGGAATTGTACATCGAATTGATGCTTATACGACTGGCTTATTATTAGTTGCTAAAAACAATATGGCTCATGAGAGTTTAGCTAGACAGTTAGAAGAAAAAACAGTTATGCGCAAGTATGTGGCCCTTGTTTGGGGAGTTATTACTAGCGATACGGGAACCATTGATGCTCCGATTGGACGTGATTCTAAAGATCGTAAAAAGCAAGCGGTTACAGCTATAAATAGTAAAAATGCAGTTACTAATTTTACCGTATTAAAACGTTTTAAACAAGTAACTTTATTAGAACTTAAATTAGAAACTGGTCGAACACATCAGATACGTGTTCATATGGAATATATTGGTCATCCAGTTGTCAATGATTCTGTTTATGGTCATCGTAAATTGATTGATAAAAGTGGTCAATGTTTACATGCTAAAGAGATTGGCTTTATTCATCCTGCGACAAAAGAATATATGCATTTTGATAGTGAATTACCAGAGTGTTTTACAAATATAATGCAAATGTTTGAAGAATAAAAAAGAAAGGTGAAATTTTATGGCGGAAACTTTAACAAATAAAAATGATGAAATAGTTATGAAACTATTACATTATTTTATTACCGAGCAAAATTATACACCCATTATTTTACATGGAGCTCAAAATGAAATATGGTTAGAAAATCTAGATAGTGATTATAAGATTGTTCGAATTGTTTCTAATTATATTCATAATAATGAACAATTTTCTAATGATGTTTTTCGAACTAAAATGATTATGAAAAGTATTAAAAAGAAGACCCTTAGTGTTAATATAAATACCTTAAGTATATTTATTAATATTGGCGATAATGTGGAATTCGTTGAGGATAATGAGGGTTTAATGTGTGCTAATATTAAGAATATTCGTGATCTAAAAAGATACAGTTTTGTTACAGAATCTTTTCCTAATATCTTTAATAAGACGAAGTTCAGTGAAAAAGGAAAAGATTTGTTTATTAAATTAACACAAGATATCAGTCGTAAAACCGAAGAGGAAGCTAATCGAGTGGAAGATATTTTTAAACCTAAAATACCAATTATCACTTATGCTTTAATTGGTATTAACACCATAATGTTTATTATATCAATTATGTTAGGTAATGGAATGATTACTAATGATGTTTTAACCTTTCTAGGGGCAGGTAATACCTATTTAATAAAAGCAGGAGAATACTACCGCCTTATTAGTGGAGCCTTTCTTCATGTTGATATCTTCCATTTTGCCTTTAATATGTATGCTCTATATGTTATAGGTCAACAAATAGAAAGTTTCTTTGGTAAAATTAAATATTTAGGAATCTATTTATTTAGTGCCTTAGCCGGTAATTTATTGTCCTTACTATTTGTTAATGGTAGTAGTGTTGGTGCTAGTGGGGCAATATTCGGCTTATTAGGATCACTATTATATTTTGGTTTTCATTATCGGATTTATTTAGCGAACACTTTAAAATCACAGATTATACCAGTAATTATTCTTAATTTGCTATTAGGGTTTATGAATCCAAATATTAATGTTTATGCCCATATTGGGGGATTAGTTGGAGGAATATTAATAACAATGGCTTTAGGTGATAAATATAAAAGTACTAAGTCTGATTGTATTAATGGCTTAGTTCTATCAACAGTGTATGTTATATTTTTAATATATATGGGATTATTTCATTAAAAAACTGAATCATTGATTCAGTTTTTATATTTTACGATATAATCCAATAGCTTTTCCTAGAATAGTAACATTATCTAAAATAATAGGGGCCATGGTATCATTTTCAGGTTGTAAACGAAAATAATCTTTTTCTTTATAAAATGTTTTTAAAGTTACTTCATTATTATCATTCATAGCAACAACTATTTCACCATTCTTAGCCGTATTTTTTCTTTCAACAATAACAATATCACCATCAAGAATACCAGCATTAATCATACTACTACCACTAACAAGGAGAGTAAATACTTCTTTGTCGTTAGGAATTAAATAAGCGGGTAGAGAAAAGTATTCATCAGGCTTTTCAATCGCTTCGATTGGGCTACCAGCCGTAATTTTTCCTAACAAAGGAACTTCAATAACAGCATTATCTTTACTTTCATACTCATTATCAACTAATAATTCAATAGCTCGGTTTTTAGTATCTTCTTTTTTAATAAAACCTTTCATCTTTAAATTGTTAAGATGGGCCTGAATTGTAGCAGGGGATGAAACACCGATGGCTTTACCTATTTCTCTAACGGTAGGGGGATAACCATAAGATACAATATATGATTTAATGAAGTTTAATATTTCTTCTTGTCTTCTAGTTAACTCGTCCATATAAGACCTCCTTCTTATATTACATTTACATTATAGCATGCAAAAAATAAAAAGTCAAACAAATGTTTGCAAAAGAGCTTGACACGAACATAAGTTCGTGGTAATATATAATTAATAAAGGAGGAAGAAAAAATGTTAGATATTTTTAAAAACAAAGTTGTTATTATTTTCGTTGTTACAATGTTAGGAGTATTCCTAGTAGGAGCTTTAAAAGAAAGAGCTGTAATGCAAAATAATAACTATTATAAACCAATCGTTAATAATAATATTAAATAAATAGTTTGAATAACTTGATAATTCAAACTATTTTATTTTTTCTATTTCTTTAATCCTTTTTTTTTGCTATAATTATAAAAGATAAAATAAAGGGTGAGAATATGGATAAAGAAATTATAGCTAACATTAAGGCTTTAGGTATTGATATGATTAATCAAGCTGGAAGTGGACATCCAGGTATTGTTTTAGGGGCAGCTCCCATTATATATACTTTGTATGCTAAACATTTAAATATGAGTACCAAAGATAATAATTGGGTTAATCGTGACCGTTTTGTCTTATCAGCCGGGCATGGTTCAGCTCTTCTTTATGCAACTTTATTTATGAGTGGTATAGGACTAACGATTGACGATTTAAAAAACTTTCGTCGATCTGATTATAAAACACCTGGACATCCAGAATTAGGAGTAACACCAGGTGTTACTATATCAACCGGTCCATTAGGTCAGGGTTTAGCTAGTGCGGTTGGTATGGCAATAGCCGAAAAAATACTAGAACGAAAATTTGTTTTACCTAGTGGTAAATCATTAATTAATTATAATGTTTATGCCTTATGTAGTGATGGCGACTTAATGGAGGGTATTACTAATGAAGCATGCTCTTTAGCGGGTAATTTATGTTTAAATAATTTAATTGTTTTATATGACTCTAATGCTATTAGTTTAGATGGGCCAACCACATCAACTTTTACTGAAGATGTGTTAGGCAGATTTAAAGCCCTTGGTTGGAATACCGAATTTGTTAAGGATGGTAATGATGTAAGAGCTATTGATCACGCTATTATTAAAGCTAAAACTAGTAGTAAACCAACCATTATTGAAATTAAAACTATAATTGGGGCTGATGCACCAATGGCTGGCACTAATGAGGTTCATGGTAAACCATTAGATCGTAATGCTACTTCGTTAGTAAAAACCAAATTAGGTCTTCCTAATGAACCATTTTATCATTCTAATGAAGCAATGGATAAGTTTAGAGAACAAATCGTTAAACATAGTGCTAATAAATATAATGAATGGGCTATTAATTATAAAGAATATGTTAGTAATGTTGTTCATAATGATATGAGTGAATTACAATTCTTATTTGAAGAGACAATTAATTATCAGTTACGTGATGATATAATTAATACTATTTATCAAAATTATGAGGATCGTATATCTATGCGTGATGTTAATGGTCGGATAATGCAATACATTTCTGATAATGTTCGTAACTTTATAGGAGGATCAGCCGATTTATCTTCTTCTACTAAGACTCGTTTAATAAAAGAAAATGATATTACTAGTAAGAATTTTAATGGTAAAAATATTTGGTTTGGAGTTCGGGAACATGCGATGGGGGCTATTCTAAATGGTTTAGCGGTTAGTGGCTTTAGAGTATTTGGATCGACATTTTTAGCTTTTGCTGATTATATGAAACCAGCTATTCGGATGGCGGCCTTAATGCATTTACCTGTTACTTATATTTATACTCATGATTCTATTAGCATTGGTCAAGATGGACCAACGCATCAACCAGTTGAGCAATTAGCTATGCTACGGGCAACTCCTAATTTAAAAGTATATCGCCCAGCTGATGCTAAAGAAATAATTGGATCATGGAACTGTATTCTACATGATTATACCGGTCCAAGTGTTCTAGTCATCTCTCGTAATGACGTTAATTTATTACCAGCTACGGATAGTTCATTAGTTGAAAAAGGTGGCTATATTATGCAAAAAGAGCAAGGACCACTCCATGGTATAATTATTGCAACTGGTACTGAGGTCCATACCGCTTTTCATATTGTTAAAGAACTATATGAAGAACAACAATTAAATATAAGAATTGTTAGTATGCCTTGTATGGAACTATTTATTAATCAACCAGCTGATTATCAGGAACAAGTCTTACCATTAGGTGTAAAAAGAATTGTTATTGAAGCAGGAACAGGTTTTGGATGGCATCGTTTTGTTTATAGTCCTAAATACCTTATTACAGTAGATAACTTTGGTATAAGTGGTACTCGTGATGAAGTTTTAGAACATTGTGATTTTAGTTATCAAAATATTAAAGATCAAATAATTAAACTACTAAAGTAATAGTAGTTTTTTTCGACACTATTTTTGCTTATTTATTTTTATAATATAAAAGGTGATACGATGCGAAAATATTATCTTTTCTTAATAAAAGAAAAATATCTTGATGAACCAGAATACTTAATATATAAAATAATGGACAATCTTTATCATTTAAGAGATAATGATTTTAATTATGGGATAAGTTGCTATAATCAATTATGTGGTAACTTTAATGTTGAACTGCTTAATAATTATGTTAAAAATAAATTTGATAAACAAATACTAACTAGGCATTCTTATCAATATGTTATTCATTTAAAAACTGAATCATGTTTAATTAGGATTAATACCAAATTTATGATTGTCGTAAGTAATAAGAATATGTCTATCCTTATGAAATATTTAAATTGTTATAGTCATAATATTTTTGTTTGTGATTTTCAAAATAAAGATTATTTTTGGTTACATAAATATTTTGTTACTAATAAAATTACTAATTAAAAATGTGTTATAATAGTTTTAAATGAGAGTGATTATTTTATGGTTAGTGTTATTATTCCTGTTTATAATACAGCTAAGTTTTTAAGACCACTTATAGATAGTTTAATTAATCAAACCTATAAAGATCTAGAGATTATTTTTGTTGATGACAAAAGTACTGATAATTCTTTTTCAATAATTCAAGAATACATTAAGAAAAATCATCATATTAAGTTAGTTACATTAAATAAAAATATGGGTGTCAGTTATGCTAGAAATGTTGGTCTAGATCAAGCAAAAGGATCCTATATTATGTTTATTGATAGTGATGATTTAATTGATCAAGACGCCATAAAAAAAGCTATGAATCTAATGTTAGAAACAAATGCTGATGTTGTAGAATTAGAGCGGATCCTTGTTTATAAGTATCATAATAAAACATTAACATTTAAAGAAATTGGTCATATTAGAGATAATACAATATTAAATAATAAACAGTTAATAACTAAACCACGTTATATAACCGGCAAATTGTATAAGAAAGAGGTTATAGCTAATAATCGTTTTGATATAGATTTAAAATGTTATGAAGATACTTTATTTAATCATCAAATAAAGAAGAATATTAATAAATATATTTATTTAAAAGGATATAATTATTATTATTTACAAAGAAAAATTTCTTTAGTAAATAGTATAAATACTAATCACTTATCTTATATGAGGGTTGCCACTAAAATAAAAGAGCTGTATGCTAAAGATAGTGATGATATAAATAAGCTTGTTAATAAAGTTATTATCTTAGATATTATTGTGATTATGGCCCAAAAGATACCAATGATGGCTATATCAAAAAAAGAAAAATTAAACTATATCGAAGACTTCACAAACTTATGTGATGAGTTAAAGCTTCATAGTATTGTCTTATCATTATTTAAAAATAAACTTCTATCTAATTGTTATTTAACTATGACTAGTAAAATGAATCTAATAACATTAGGATTTCTACTCGAAAATATCTTTCATAAAATAAAAATAAAAGATCATAAAATGAATCAAGAAATAATAAAATTATATAAATAAAATGTTTAAGCTTGCTAAACGAATAGTTATCTAGTAAAATATAATTATGAGGAGGAATGAATAATGGATTGGGTAGCATTATTATTAGATATATTAAAGGCTTTAGGATATATAATTGTTGGTGGTATTATCGGTTTCTTTATTGCACGTAAATACATGAAGAAATATATTAAGGATAATCCTCCTGTTAATGAACAAATGATTAGAGCTATGATGACACAAATGGGTCGTACTCCTAGTCAAAAACAAGTTAATCAAATGATGAAGTCAATGTCAAAGTATATGAACTAGACATTGCTTTTTTTTGTCTTTCTTTTTTACTCTTGAATAAGATAGTAATGAGAAAGGAGAAAATATGAATTTTCAAAGTTTTATTAATGTTATTAATGGTACTTTAATGAATTCCAATAATGATTTTGAAATATTGATGACGAAGATAAAAACTGATACCCGAACACTAGAAGCAGGAGATATCTTTTTTGCCATTAAAGGACAGTTTAAGGATGGACATGATTTCTTGAGTGATGCCATTAGTAAACAAGTAAGTTGTATAGTAGTAGAAAAAGAGGTTAACATTAATACCTTTATTCCTATTATTAGAGTAAATGATACTAAGCAATCCCTACTTACTTTAGCTCATTATATGCGTAGAATTTATCATGATATTCCTCTTATAGCTATAACGGGAAGTGTTGGTAAAACAACAACTAAAGAATTAATAAGTCTTATTTTAGAAAAGAAATATCGTGTTTTAAAAAGTAAAAGTAGTGATAATAATTACGTTGGTGTTCCACAAACATTATTTAAATTAAATAAAGATTATCAAGTAATTGTTATGGAACTAGGAATGAATCATTTAGGAGAAATTAGTGAATTATCAAAAGTATGTCAACCCAATGTTAGTCTTATAACTAATATTGGATCTTCCCATTTAGGTAATCTTGGTAGTATGAAAAACATCTTAAGAGCTAAATTAGAAATAGTAGATGGGATGTCAAAAGGTATTCTATTACTTAATGATAATGATCATTATTTACATAAAGTGAAGAAGATTAAAGATATTAGTCTTGTTAAAGTAAATACTGATGATATGGGTGTTGATCAAATAGTAGAAAGCTTTGATACTTTAAAATTTAATCTCAAAAAATATAATCGTCAAGTTGTGTTTAATTTACCAGGATCTCACTTTATTGATAGCATTATTCTAGCTATTAAAGTAGGATTAATGTTTGATGTTTCTCTTGATGATATAATAGACGCTATAAAAAGTTATCAAGGAATGGATAAGAGGTTACATACCTATCATTTAGATAATGATATTACGTTAATTGATGATAGTTATAATGCTAGTTATGAATCAATTGTGGCAGGTTTAAACATTATTAAAGATATTCAAGCTCATAAAATAATTATTTTAGGTGATGTTTTAGAACTTGGTAAATATAGTAAATATTTTCATAAAAAAATAGGCTTTAAATTAAAAAGAATTGATAATAGTACTTTACTAGCAGTTGGTAATGAAGTAAAGTATATTGCAAATATGCATCACATAGATGCTAAATTTTTTAAGAATAAAGATGAACTAATAACTTATTTAAATGATAATATTATTAAACCTCATGATTTAATATATATTAAAGGTTCAAGAAAGATGTTTTTAGAAGAAATAAGAGACTATTTATTAAATAAATTAATGATTAAAAAGGTTGAATAATGTCCATATATTAGATATAATTATACCTGGGATGTGATAGTCATGAAAATAAAATATGAATTAAAATATGAAGATAAAAACACTAAGGGGCGTTATGGAATACTACATACTAATTATGGTAGTTATGAAACACCAATGTTTATGCCGGTTGGTACTTTAGCAAATGTTAAAACTTTAACACCAGAAGAATTAAAAGAATGTCATAGTGCGGTTATTTTATCTAACACTTATCATTTATGGTTAAGGCCAGGTGCTGATGTGGTTGATAAAGCTGGTGGATTACATAAATTTATGAATTATGATGGCCCTATATTAACTGATAGTGGGGGTTTCCAAGTTTTTTCTTTAGCAGAAAAGAAGAATATTCTAGAAGAAGGTGTAATATTTAAAAGTCATCTTGATGGCGCTAGATTAATGTTAACACCAGAATTATCCATTGAAATTCAAAATAAATTGGATAGTGATATAGCGATGAGTTTTGATGAATGTCCACCTTATCCAGTTACGCACGAGTATATGGAAAAAAGTATTGCTCGAACTGTTCGATGGGCTAAAAGAGGCAAAGATGTTCATAATAATCCTCGCCAATCATTGTTTGGTATTATTCAAGGTGGTGAATTCGCAGACTTAAGAAAAGAAAGTGCGGAAGCGACAGTTGCTCTTGATTTTGATGGTTATTCGGTTGGTGGAACTAGTGTTGGTGAAGATAAAAAGACGATGTATGAAATGATCGCTAATTCTACGCCTTATATGCCAATCGATAAACCTCGTTATTTAATGGGAGTAGGTGATCCTATTGATATTATTGAAGGAACAATTCGGGGTATTGATATGTTTGATTGTGTTTTACCAACTAGAATTGCTCGTCACGGTCATGCTTTTACTTGGAATGGTAAAATAAATATTAAGAATGCTCAATATAAAGAAGATTTTGCACCGCTTGATAGCAAATGTGATTGTTATACTTGTAAAAATTACACGAGGGCTTATGTAAGACATTTAATTGTATCTAATGAATCATTAGGTGGTAGATTATTATCTATTCATAATATTAGATTCTTAATAAAATTAACCGAAGAATTAAGAGAAGCTATTAAAGAAAATGGATTACTAGAATATAAAGAAAAATTTTTAAAACAATATAAAAATCCTAGAATTTAGGATTTTTTTAATGAATTTATTGATTAGTTTTGTAAAAAATGTTACATTAGTTATAGATTGTTAGGGGGAAAATAAAAATGGATGTTTTAAAAATGATTAATGAAGCAAAGACTGCTTCAGAAGTGGATAAAATAAGAATAGAAACGGCTTTACAAGAATATAGTACCATTGACCTGAAATATTTTATTCATATGTTATTAAATAATATGCCTAAAAAGGGAAAAGATTATATTTTAGTTAGAACAATAATATCATATTATAATGAGGGTAAATTAAATCCATATGGTATCTGTGAATTATTCTATTTATATAGTCAAGAGAAATATGATTTTGTTCTTCATTCAATGGTAAAAGATAGTCGTAAATCAGATTTTAGAAGAGAACCAATGCCTAATTTCCGTCTGGCACCATGGGCTGAAGAACTAAATTTATTACCACTTGGTAATGGCGATGCTCCTGTTTTACCAACTGAAGAAATGATGGCTGCCGCACAATTTATACAAAAAAACTCTTTATTATCTATTAATCAACCATTTTTTCATCAATTACCGGATATTAGTGTTTGTAGGGATAGTTCTAATTACCCACCTGCTGATAGAGTACAATTATTTACGTCTGAAGGAACAAATATTGTAACTTCTAAAGATTATGATTTTGTTCTTAATAATAAGAAATATGAATGGATTTTTATTGAATTATTGGATTATATTGATAGTATAATTAAAAAACAACAACAAAAAGTAGCGACTCCTGAACGTATTAATCAAATAAGAATGTTGGATTCGTTAAATCCTAATGAAAAAAGAATGTTAATTTCTGCTCTTAGGGAAGAAAGAGCAAAAGTAGATACTCCTTATACTTTAACAAAGAAAAATTTACAAATATAAAAGACATGATTATAAATCATGCCTTTTTTAAATTAATTCCAACAATACTACCTAATACTCCCGTTATTATTAAAATCATATAATAAAGTAAATCACTAGTCTCAAAACCTTTTCTAATTCCTAAATAGTTAAAGATAACAACTATTAATAAAAATAACCCGGCAAATTTTAACCCTTCTAACCATCCTTTAGTTAAACTTTTTTTTCCGACAAATAAGCCACCACTGAATATGGAAGAAATAATTATTAACAATTTTAAGATATTAATAATCTGGTAATTTAAGATGTTAAAATAACTTAAGATCGTAATAAAGAAAGTAAGACCCAAGATAATTAATAGTGAAAAACCAAGTATTTTACTAATGCTTTTAAGATAGTTCATATTAACCTCCTAATAGAGGATATGCATCTGTATATAAATTAATAACTAGGTTCATAATATTTTAGGGTGATATTATGTATTTTAAGGTTATATATAAAGTAATTGTTTTATATTTTTTAATTATTGGCTGTTATCGGATTATGGGTAAAAAAGAAGTAGGTAAGTTAAGCGTTATCGATTTAATTGTCTCAATTTTTATTGCTGATTTTGCCGCTATTTCTGTAGAAAATTATAATTCATCAATTTTTTTATCGGTTATTCCTATTGTTTTATTAGTTATATTAGAAGTATCCTTAAGCTATTTTACTTTAAAAAATAATAAGTTAAGAGATTTCTTTGATGGTAAACCATCGGTTATTATTAAAAATGGTCAAATTAGATTTGAGCAAATGACTAAATTAAGATATAACCTTGAAGATCTAATGACCCAGTTAAGAGAACAAGAAGTAAGAAGTATTGAAGAAGTTAAATATGCGGTTCTAGAGAATAATGGTAAATTATCAGTATTTAAAAAAGGTGCCGATTATCCTTTTCCTATTATTGTTGATGGTAAAATAGATATGTATGTTTTAAGGGAAATAAAAAAAGATATTAAATGGTTAGATAATATTTTAGAAGAAAAGAATATAAAAATTGAAGATGTCTTTTATGCTTTCTATGCTAAGAATAAGACGTTTATTATTAAGAAGAGTGAATTAATTTAAACGATTTTTATTTAAAAAGTATCTAATAGTGTTAAGTAGTGTCAAATACTTACTTGTAATAATATATTAATTGTGCTACATTATTCTTATGAATAGTATTTGTATTTATGATATATTATTTTAAAATTAAGGAGTTATTTATGAAAAAAGTAGTATTTGTAAGTTTGACTTGTCTTATTCTTATATCTTTTTTATTGACTGGTTGTTTTTCTACAAAAAAAACTAATGATTCTAATAAAGATACCAATAATCCCACTAAAGAAACCGATGATTCTACTAGTACTAACGATAAAAGGGTAAGTTTTGTAACGAAAAAAGATATAAAGGGAGAATTTTATTTTTCTGAGGATAATCATAAATTTATTATGAAATTTACTAATAGTGGTGATAAAGATCTGTTGGCACTTTGGTTAAGTATCACTTATAAAGACAAAAATGGAAAAGTTTTATGGGAAACGTCAGATTCCCTAAAATATTTAAAAAAGGGTTCTGACTGCTATTTTTATGATGACATGAACTTTATGTATGATAGTATACCTTATGATAATATTGAACTGCCGGCAAAAGTAGAGGTATCTTTAGATGAGGGTATAATCGACCAAAAATTTATTGAAAATTTTACATTTTATAATGATAAAATAAATATAAGTTATAAGCATGATAATTCGTATTTATATACAACTATTACTAACAATAGTGATAAAAAAATAGGCCTTTTTATGCTTGCAATCTTATATTTAAAAGATAACAAACCAATTGATGTTGATTATGTGGAGTTAGATGATTTTTCAGGTACACAAACAGAGAAACTTCTTCTGCCAAGATTAAGATCTCCGAAAAATTCTGATTATGATAAAATTGAATTTAATGTTAATTATGCAGTTACTAATAATGCATCAAATTAAACAAGAAAGACAATGTATTTAATTACATTGTCTTTTTAATATTATTATTTGATTTCGATAACAGCTTTGTTATCAGTCTCTTCTGGTTTTGGAATTGTAATCTTTAGGCTACCATTATTGAATTCAGCATCAATTCTATTTGAGTCAACATCACCAACATAGAATTCACGTTTAACCATACCGTATTTTCTTTCTTTACGAATATAGTTTTTGCCTTCATCTTCGGTAGTTTCTTCTTTTGAAGCAAAAATTGTTAAATAACCATCTTTACATTCAATTTTGATATCCTTTTTATCAAATCCTGGAATATCAGCCTCGATGTAGAAGCTACCTTCTTTCTCATAAATGTCACAACTCATTGGTTGTGCTGAATCATCTTCTAGTAGATCACTAAAGATACTATCCAAGTAAAATTTTCTTGGTAACATATTAATCCCTCCCAACAATTATAATTATAGCATATTCATTAGCACTTGTCAATATAGAGTGCTAATGAATATGCTATAATTAGTTTATGATAAATATAATAATTTATGCTGGTGTATTTAAATATTTTCTAACATAGATAATATGGTGAATGGTAATATAAATGATATTAGAAGCTGTTGCTAAAACTAAACCATATAAGCCAATCTTTATCATTGATCCTATTACTAAAACAACTGTTCTTATAATCATACCCCATAGAGTTCCACTCATCGCACATTTAGCTTTACCCATTGCTTGTAAACTACTTGTAAGGGGTGCTTGGACGTAATAGAGTAAACATATAGGAGCAAGAACCTTTAAATAATCAATACCATTAGTGGTACTATAAATTAGTTTTAGTGGTAATTCGGGATATATTATAAAAAATAAAGTGGAGGGAACTCCTATAATTAATGAAAAAAGAATGGCTTGATTAATTTTACTTTTTGTATAAACATTATTTCCTCGACTATAGTTATTAGCGACCACTGGTAATAGGGCTTGTGATATAGCTAGTGTAAAAAACGATGGTAATAATAAAACTGGCATAACATAGCCATTTAAAATACCATATTCTTGAATAATATAGATATTACTATAACCACTATTTAGTAAGAAAAAAGTTAAGATAATGGGTTCAAAAAAATAACCAATACTACCAATTAGACGGCTACCAGTGGTGGGAAAACCAATCGCCATCATATTCTTAATATTATCATATTGGGGTTTAATATCTTTTTTAGATAAATTAAAATTCTTTGGTAAAAAGAAGAATAGAATTAATATAGACGATAATTCACTACCAATATTAGCAAGCACCACAAAGGCGACGGCATATTCCAAACCATTAACAATAAATATTGGTATGCCAATTATTAAGATAATAAGTCTGATTACATCTTCAATAACATTAGATAAAACATGAGGAAACATTTTTTGTTTACCAAAAAAATAGCCCCTAACAATACTGGAAACACTAATGAAAGGTAAGACTAAACTAATACAATTTAAAGCATAATAACTACGAGGTTCATGCAATAAATCATTAGCAATAAAATGACTTGATAATAAGACAAAAATAATAATAATAATATTAATAATTATTGTTATTGGTATGGCGGAGAATATTAAGTTTTTATTATTACTTTTGTCTTCAGCTACTAATTTAGATATCGCAACTGGTAATCCTAATTGAGCAATACCAATTAATAGTGTAAAAGTAGGCATAATTAACATATATATACCCATACCTTCAGTTCCTAGTAACCTTGTAATAATGATTCTAATGATCATTCCTAATACTTTAGTGATAATACCACCAACCATTAAAATGAATGTCGCTTTAAGGAATTTACTTTTTTTCATATATTCTCCTTTAAAAAACTTTTCTTTTCATATATAATATATATGTAAGTATTAAGCTTTTAAGCCTAGGGAGGAAATTTATGGATTTTGAATTTACTAGTGAAGAAGAATTATATAAACGTTTAAAACCAGCCCTAATAACTAAATATCGGGAGATGCAGGCTAATGGCTATAATTATCTTAAAGAAGAAGATATATGGAATTATTTAAAAGAGATTAAATGGAAGAAAGCTCAAGATTTAGCCCTTAGTGATATGGTTAATGATATTTTAAATACGGATAATCTTATTATCGATAATTATTTAAAAAGTAAGTTAAATTCAATAGGTAGACATATATATTTTACAGATAACAAGTAGGTGATGATATGAAAGAGCGGGAACTAATCAACAATTTTGATGCTCTATGTGATAAAGTTAAAATTTACGATAATAATGATAAAGATTTAGAACTTTTATCCAAAGCTTATCTTTATGCATATGAAAAACATTTTGGAGAAAAAAGATTAACTAATGAGGATTATATTTTTCATCCTTTAAACGTGGCTTATATTTTGACATCATTATCGGCTGATATTCAAACATTATGTGCAGCTTTACTTCATGATGATGATGGTAATGGTGAAGAAAAAAAAGATGAATTAGAAGCTAAATTTGGTAAAGAGATTATGAGTTTAGTCGTAGGTGTTAATAAAATAAATCGTTTAAGTTTTAATGGTGATACGGAAGCGGTTATTGCGACTCATCGTAAAATTATCGTTGGATTATCCGAAGATGTTCGTGTTATCATTATAAAATTAGCGGATCGTTTACATAATCTTTTAACTTTATGGGTTTTACCAGAAGCAAGACAAAGAGAAAAAGCTAAAGAAACATTGGATATTTTAGTGCCTATTGCTAACCGATTAGGTATTCAAAGTTTAAAAAGTGAATTAGAAGATTTATCATTAAGATATTATAAACCAGATGTTTATTATTCCATTGTTGAACGATTAAATAAATCAAAAGTTGAACGTGACAATACCGTCACAGAAATGAAGAGTAATGTTTCAGAATTATTAAATGAACATGGATTGAGACATGAAATAAAAGGTCGAGCAAAAAGCATTTATAGTATATATAAGAAACTTGATAAAGGTAAGAAATTTAATGAGATATATGATTTACATGCCCTAAGGGTATATGTCGAAACAGAAAGTGAATGTTATCAAGTACTAGGTATTATTCATTCAAAATATCGTCCTTTACCAAATCGTTTTAAAGATTATATTGCGATGCCAAAGACCAATTTATATCAATCATTGCATACTACCGTTTTTGGGGTTGATGGTATATTATTTGAAATTCAGATTCGTACTTATGATATGGATCGGGTTGCTGAACATGGTATTGCGGCCCATTGGTCATATAAAGAAAATGGTTCGATTAAAGTCACATTACAAAGTGAAATGGAACAAAAATTACAATTCTTTAGATCGGTTATTGAGTTAAAAGATGCTGAACCTGATAGTGAAGAATTAATTAAAACCGTCCAAGAAGATGTTTTCGATGAAAATGTTTATGTCTTTACACCATTAGGTGATGTTATTGAATTACCAAAAGGGTCCACTCCGATTGATTTCGCATATCGTGTTCATACTCGTGTTGGTGACACAATGATTGGAGCTATTGTTAATAATAATATTGTTCCTTTAGATTATGAATTAAAAGATAATGATATTGTTAAGATTAATACTAATAAAAACAATTTAGGTCCTAGTAAAGAATGGGTTAATATGGCTTATACTAGTCAAGCTAAAGCGCGAATTAAATCATTTTTTAATCGAATTGATAAAGATGAATATTTAAAATTAGGTCAAGAAGCTTTAATAAAAGAATTAAGACGCAAAAAAATTGTTTATAATGACTTCTTAAATACCAAGAATATTAATAAGATATTAACAGAGCTAAAGTGCTCTAGTATGGATGATGTATATATTGGTATTGGTAATAATAAATATCCACTTAATCAGATTATTAGTATTATTTATAATGAAAATGCTACTAAAGAAGAAATTATTTTAAAGAAAGCCCAGAATAATGATGCTATTGCTCCTAATATTAAGAATGATATTATTATTGAAGGATTAGATGATATAAAGGTTAATCTATCATTATGTTGTAAACCAATTCCGGGTGATAAAATAATAGGTTATATTACTAAAGGCAATGGTATTAGTGTTCATCGTAGTGTTTGTCCTAATGTTAGTACTTTAGAAGAAAGAGTTATTAATGTTGAATGGAATGCTAATATTCAGAAGAAATATTCCGCAAGTATTCTTGTTCATTCTTTAGATAGTAAGAATATTTTATTAAATATTATTGCTAAAACAGCTAATAGTGATATTATTATTCAAAGTATTAATAGTGTTTCTGCTCGAGATAATTTCTTATATGAAATAACGATTTTAGTGGAAAACAGTGATAAGTTAGAAAAATTTGTTAGTGATATAAAAAGTATTGATAGTGTTCTTGATGTAGAAAGATATATTAAATAATGCGAGTAGTTGTTCAAAGAAGTATAAATTCATCAGTTATGGTTAATAATGAAATAGTTGGTAAAATCAGTCAAGGATTAGTTATATTAGTAGGATTTACACATACTGATACCAATAAAGATTTAGACTATATGGCTAATAAAATTGTTAACTTACGACTTTTTGATGGATTAGAAAAAGAAGAATCACTATTAGAAAAAGGTTATGAAATACTTTGTATATCCCAATTTACCTTATATGCTAATACTAGTAAAGGTCGTCGGCCTAGTTATATTGAAGCCATGCCATCAGATAGTGCTAATATTCTATATCAACAGTTTGTTGAGAAGTTGAGAACTTATAATATTAAAGTAGAAACAGGAATATTTGGCGCAGACATGAAAGTTATGATAACTAATGATGGACCATTTACGATAGTCTTAGAAAGTGAGGGCAATGTTTGATCAAAAATAATATTGATTATAAATTAATAAATATCAGTATTATCACATTAATAGTCTTTTTGATGTATCAAACAAGTAACTTATGGTTAGGATTAATCTATAAGTTATATGAAATTATATTGCCTTTCTTACTTTCATTTGCTTTAGCTTATACTCTTCATCCTTTAATGAAATTTTTGGAAAGGCATAAAGTACCACGAAGCCTTTCTTTAATTTTGGTTATTTTAGTTATTATCGGTATAATATTTTTAGTTGTTATTACCATTGTTCCGATGCTAGCTGAACAATTAATTGTATTATTTAACGCTATTATAACATTCGTTAAGCAGATATCTTTAAATTATGATCTAAATATTGGTAATATTGAAGATATTGTTTCTAGTTTCTTTAGTAATATTATTGTTAATCTAGGTCATTATGTTTCGGATGGAGCATTAAACATATTAAGTCTATCATTTACTTATATATCGAGAATATTGATTATTATTTCGATTGCCGTTTATTTATTAATTGATATGGATAAAATGCGTAAAGAAGTTAAGAAGAGATTAAAAGATAAAGCTCCTAAATGGTTACTATTTATATCTAAATTAGATAAAGCAATGCAAGATTATGTTAATGCTTTTGTGAAGATAATATTTATTACTTTTCTTGAATATACTATTACTTATTCTGTTATTGGTCATCCCAATGCTTTATTACTGGGATTAGTATCCGCTATGGCTAATATTGTTCCTTGTTTTGGAGGTTTAATGGCTAATATTCTAGCTGCTATTATGGCTTTTGTCATTGGTAAAAAGTTATTTATTAGAACTATTATTGCCTTTCTTATTTTAGCTATTTTAGACTCTTATGTTATTAATCCTTATATCTTTGGTAAAGCTAATAAGATTCATCCCTTAATTGTTATTATGACTATATTTATTGGAGGTATATTATTTGGTTTGCCAGGAATCATCTTCTCTTTACCAATGTCGATTTTAGTAATAACAACCATAAATTTTTATAAAGAGCAAAAAATGTCAATCATTAAAAGAAAAAAGGTTAGTGAAACCTAAAAATGTGTTAAGATTATAATGAGGTGACTAAAATGTTGGGAAGAAAAAATCGAGCTTTTACTATGATAGAATTATTATCAACCATTGTTATTTTGGCCATCATAGCGTTAATATCTGTTCCAGCTCTAACCGGATTAGTAAGTAATTCCAAAAGAGATGCTTTAAAAATTAGTGCTCGTAGTTTAATGGATAGTGCTAAGGAAGCTATGGTTAATAATGTTGACAGTGGAGAAAAAACATTTACAATCGAAAATAATGCTTTTGTGGGTGATGAGTTAAATACTTCAGGAATATTACCAAGTAGTGGTGTCGTTATGGCTAATGGTAGTTTAGAAGTGGCAATAGCTGTTACTGATGGTAAATGGTGTATTAAAAAAAATTATACTGATTATGATATTACAGTAACGGAAGATGTAAATAATTGTAATATTGGTGCACCTGCTGCTTGTTTTGATTTTGATAATAGTACGGGAACAATAAAGAATTATTATGATTATGAACATAATGATAGTAATAATCCGGCTTGTCCCAAGGACTTGATTATTCCAAATAAAATTAATAATGTTTCCATTTTGATAATTGATGCTCATGCTTTTGATACTAAAAGTTTAACTAGTGTTATTATACCTAGTACTGTTACCAGTGTTGGTGATTATGCCTTTTATACTAATGTTTTAGAAAGTATTAACTTACCATCTAACTTACAAACAATTGGAGCATCGGCTTTTAGAAACAATTTGTTATCGGGTATAATTATTCCTGATAGTGTTACCAGTATTGGTATATCAGCATTTAGAACAAACAAAATAGCAAGTGTAACTTTTCCAAGCGGTATAACTGCTCTGCCAAATACAATATTTGCTAATAATAGTTTAAAGAGTTTAAATATACCTAATAGTGTAACCAGTATAGGTATTGGGGCTTTTATTAATAATAGTATTTCAAATCTGACCCTCCCTAACACTTTATCCCTTTTAGGTGGTCAAGCTTTTCAAGATAATTCAATAAGAAGTGTAACAATTCCAACCAGTTTGACATTAATTGATTACCAAGTTTTTTCTTCAAATGAATTAACTAGTGTAACAATTCCTTCAAACATAACCAGTATTGGTCCTTATGCTTTTTCAGATAATATGCTTATAAGTCTGCAATTATCAGATGGTCTTACGACAATCGACTATATAGCATTTTCGGGTAATCGACTAACGACTGTAACCATTCCAAGTAGTGTAACAACGATAGGTACATATGCCTTTAATCAAGATGCAGCATATCCATGGAGTTCTGTTACAATAAAATATAATGGTACTAATCTGGCTCATCGTTTTGATGGAGAAGTAGTAGGCATAGGTTGGAGTGGAGTTACAATGAATTATGTTAGTGATTAGAAATTAATAGGAGTGATATTATGAGAATTTATATTACCAAAGCTAAACAAGAAGACAAAGACTTCATTATTAAGGCTAATAATGAAATCAATGTAGCGTCTAATTTACATGATACAACATTAAGCAATAATATTGATAATGACTTATTTGGTAAAAATAAAAAGTGCTTTTGTTTAATAGCTAAAGAAAATAATAGATATGTCGGTATGTGTTTATATTCAAATATATATTGGGCTAATTTAGGACAAGGTATCTACTTATCACAAGTTTATATTGAGCCCATTTATCGTCAGATGGGGTTCTTAAAAATGTTTATTGATGAAATAAAAGATCGTAATAGTGAAGCTAAATTTATTACTTGTTTAGTTGGTGAAGAAAATGATCGAATGGCTAAATCGTTTGATAAAATAGGTGGTAAAAAATTAGATCTTGGCGCTTATTACATTAATTTAGATAAATAAAAGATTAGTTTATAACTGATGATTCTTGACTAAATAACAATTTTTATATATACTTAAAGTAGATTATTGATTTTAGTAAGTAATATATTTATTATTTTAGAGATAATGTGGTTGGTGCAAACATTAATAATTGATATATGAAAGACACTAAATGGTAGATAAACGTTAATCGCGTTAAGATTTAAGAGCATAACATTGTTATGAAATAAGGTGGTATCGCGGGTTATCTCGTCCTTATATCATAAGAGTGTTTTTTTTCTAAAGAAGGGATGATATTATGATACAAAAACCAAAAGGAACTTATGATGTTTATGGTGATTCAGGCAAAAAGATTTTATATGTCGAAGAATTAATGCGCGCATTAATGGAGAAGTATAATTACGAGTATTATCGTACACCATTATTTGAAAGTAGTGAGCTATTTCACCGTGGGGTAGGAGAAACTACTGATATAGTAACAAAAGAAACATATGACTTTACTGATCGTGGTGATCGTCCGATGACCCTACGCCCAGAAGGTACTGCTGGTATTGTTCGCAGTTATGTCGAAAATAAAATTTATGGTAATGCCAATGTGCCAGTTAAAGCATGGTATTATGGACCAATGTACCGCTATGAACGTCCCCAATCAGGAAGATTTAGAGAATTCTATCAATTTGGAGTCGAAGTATTTGGTAGTAATGATCCGATGGCTGATGCGGAAGTTATTAGTGTTCCTGTTAACTTATATCGTTTATTAGGTCTAAAGGGTGTTAAAGTAAATATTAATAGTTTAGGTGATATGGAGTCACGTATGAATTACCGTAAAGCTTTACTTGATTATTTTAAACCACATTTAGACATTCTTTGTGAAGATTGTCGTAATCGTTATGACAAGAACCCAATGCGAATATTAGATTGTAAGGTTGATGCACATTTAGATATTATGAAGAATGCTCCTAAAATTATTGATTATTTAAATGCTGAAAGTAAAGAACATTTTACTAAAGTTCAAGAATATTTAAAAGCTTTAGATATCGATTTTACGGTTAATCCAAAAGTAGTTAGAGGGTTAGATTATTATACACACACTGTTTTTGAGGTTGAGGCTGATATCGAAGGATTTGGCAGTCAAAATGTCTTATGTGGCGGTGGACGTTATAACGGATTAGTTGAAACCATTGGTGGGCCAGTTACACCTGGAGTTGGATTTGCCTTAGGTATGGAAAGATTAATGGCGGCTCTTGAGGCTGAAAAAATTACTTTAGTAGATGATAATCATTTAGATATCTATGTTATACCAATGTCTGATAATGAGAAAAATTATGCCTTTGCAGTAGCAAATAACCTACGCTTAAATGGATTCAATATTGATATTGATTATATGAGTCGTAATTTAAAAGGTAATTTTAAACAAGCTGAGAGATTAAATGCTAAATATATAATTATTATTGGTGAAGATGAGATAAAGAGTAATATTTTAACAATAAAAGATAATCATACTAAAGAAGAGTATAAAATTAAATTAGAAGAAGTTGTTTCTTTCTTTGATGAACATATTGAAGAAAATCATTAGGAGGTATATATGTATAAAATAAATATTAGAGATTTAAAAAATTATTTTAATCAAGAAATAGAAGTCCAGGGATTTGTTGATAGTATTAGAGATTTACAGTATGTCCAATTTGTTATCTTAAGAGATAGTACTGGTAAAGTTCAATTAACAATTGAAAAATCATTAGAAGAAAATAAAGCTATGATTGAGGCTATTACTAATTTGCCATTAGAAAGTACTATTTCAGTTAAGTGTAAAGTATTAGAAAACCCTAAAGTTAAATTAAATCAAATGGAATTAATCCCAACTTCAATTGTTATGACTAGTACATCTTTAAGAGAGTTACCAATTGATATTAAAAATAAAGATAATACTTTAAGAGAAACAAGATTAGACTATCGTTTCTTAGATTTAAGACGACCTGATAATCAATTATTATTTAGATGCCAAGCTTATGTTGAACAAATGATGAGAGAGTATTGGTGTAATAATGAGTATGTTGAAATTCACACACCTAAAATTAGCGCATCGGCAGCTGAAAGCGGAGCTGAAATGTTTAAATTAGACTATTTTGGTACGCCTGCTTGTTTATCACAATCACCACAATTCTATAAGCAAATGGCTCTAGCAGCTGGTTTTGATCGCGTATTTGAAATAGGACCAGTATTTAGAGCTGAAAACTCGCACACCAGTTATCATGCTACGGAAATTGAAATGCTTGATGTTGAAATTGCGTGGATTAAATCCGTTGCCGATGTTATGGATGCCGAAGAAGAGTGGGTAAGATACTTTATGACCAAATTAAAAGAAAAATATGGTCAAGAAATAAAAGAAGTATTTAATATTGAAATAAGTGATGTTAGCAAACCTTTCCCACGTATTAACTTCTATGATGCTAAAAAGATTATGAAAGAACAATATAATTATGAAGCTGAGAATAAAGAAGATTTTGAACGTTATGAAGAAGAATTAATGGGTAAATATGCTAAAGAAAAGTATGGTTCGGATTTTGTTTTCATTACTAATTATCCATATAGTGGTCGATCATTTTATGTTATGAAAGATGAGAATGGTGTAACACAAACTTATGACTTATTATTTAAAGGATTAGAAATAACTAGTGGTGCTCAAAGAGAACATCGTCCTGATATTTTAACTAATCAAATAAGAGAAAAAGGTATTGATCCATTAAAGCTAGATTTTTATATTAATTTCTTTAGATATGGATGTCCACCACATGGTGGTTTTGGAGTAGGAATGGCTAGAATAATAATGCATCTATTTGAAATAGATAATATTAGAGAAGCAACATTTATCTATCGTGGTCCTACTAGATTAAATCCTTAATTAAAAAGATGATTGTTTTATGACAATCATTTTTTTGTTATCAATAGGTAAAAATGCTTAAAAAAGAAAAAAAGTATGATATAATATAATTGTCTAGGTAAGACGATAGTCATTATAAAAAACCTACTAATTTTTTATTATTGGGAATTTAATTCTTAAACGGTGTTGAATACTTGCATTTATGTGAGGATCCTAAAGTTTATGATGTAATGCCCACCTGGGAGCACAGGTTTTCCTTGCTTGACGTCGCTTATCTGGACAATTTTTATTTATTTTTATAAACCACTTGCATTAATGGTATATTTTTGGTATATTATTAATGCTTACTTTTTATGGCGATGTAGCTCAGCTGGCTAGAGCGATCGGTTCATACCCGATAGGTCGGGGGTTCGATCCCCTCCGTCGCTACCAATAGGCAAATAACCCTTATAATATAAGGGTTTTTATTTTTGAAAAATGACTTAGGTACACTTTAGGTACAGATTTCTTAAATATATATGGATATTATTGTATGTATATAAGAATAATGTGTTGAAAAATAGGGGATAAAATCAGTTTATTGATGAAAAGGTAGCGATGTAATTGATTGCTACCGTAAAATTACAATTTATATACAAGTTCATAGTAAACATACAAAAATTTTCTACTATGTCTAATGAATAATATAAACACGCTATTGATACATAATATTAACTAGGTGAATATTAATATGGAATTATGGAAAAGATTGACAAATTTATTTAAGTGTGTATATAATGAAAGTGAAAAAAATCTCAAACTAATGCAAAAAAAAGGTGATAATATGAAATACAGAACTCATATTTTTGAGGTAGCAAATTATTTTTTATCAAAAGAATCAATGGAACCAAAGAAGTTACAAAAATTGGTGTATTATGCTTATTGCTATTATTTAGTTGCCAATAATAGTGAAAAAAATATTACAAATTTTTTGTTTGATGAGAGACCAGAAGCATGGATACACGGTCCGGTGTTTCCAACTTTATATCAAAAATATAAGATTTATAACTGGAATAACATATCAAAACAAAAAATGGTAAATATATTTCAAGAAGATATTTATACTGTACTTGATTATGTTTGGAAGAAATATGGATGTTTTTCATCGGATTCGCTAGAATATATGACACATCAAGAAAATCCTTGGAAAAAAGCAAGAACGGGAATAGATCCTTTTGTTTATTCAAATAAGAAAATAGAATTAAAATATATTTTTGAAAGTTATACAGATGTTGCTTGTAAAAACTAATTGTGAAAAAAATATACCAAACGAAAAGATTTGTTTTTCATTTTCATATTTTAAACGAAATAGCGTTAGAGTTGGAGAATTTAATAATTATTATGAGACAAAAGTAGGAGGAATAAATGCTGTTAACGACTTGTTTCAAACAATGGGTGAAATGAGCCGTTTAAATAGAACGGAACTCTATTCTAATGCATATAAAAAGCAATTTCATTTAAATAATATTAAAGATAATAGCCAAATCGATAGAATTGAAAAAGTGTTAAGAGATGGTTATGGATTTCCAGATGGGCTCATTGATTCTTTTGAACGTTCATATACGGAATTTGCTTTTGGGGATGGAAAAAGAGCAATAACAGCAACTTTTTATGGTAGTTTATTTGAGTTTTTATTTTTAGATCCTAATCATTTGATTTGTAGTGAATTTGCTAGAGATATAAAGCAAAAGGATAAATATAATGAAAAGTCTGGTTTTGTAGAATGGAATATGGATGATTTCGAATCTAAGGAAAAAGTAATTATGGAATATCTTGATTTATTAATTGAAGATTACAAGGATGATAAAATAGAAACAAAAGAAAAGTTTATTGAAGATTATACAGAAATTAAAGAAGGAGTATAGCTATCAACGCTAGTATAGGTTGATATTTTTTTTGCTGTAATTATCGATTAACAGCGTTAAAATATATTCAAATTGCCAAGTTTGAGTTTTTTTTGTTATAATATATATGAAGGATGTGATTTTATTATGACATGGTCAAGCATATTTGCATTAATCGGAATTTCTCTTTCAATAGTAGGCTGCTTTTTTGAGGTTGTTATTTCTTTAAATCAAAAAAATAGTGAAGTTTATACAAGCACTCTTTTTGGTGGTTTTTTAGAAAAAAATATCAAAAATGCATTTTTGCAGAAGTACATGCAAATTTTAGGTTTTTCCTATATTATGATTGGCGGTATCTTTCAAGCACTACCAATTGTGTATGATTTTAGCAAAAAAGAAATTTTTAGTAAAGATTGCATACTTTTGTTAGAAATGAATTTCATTATAATAATATCTGCTATCTCATTTTTAATTATGGTTTTAATCGCTAAAAGAAAATATTTTAATGAGACAAACCGAAGAGAAAATATTAAAAAATAATATAGTTATTTTTATAAATGTTTCTGATACATCACTTTATGTTTATACTAATTAAAATTAGTTTTAGGTACACTTTAGGTACACTTTCTTTAGAAACGTATGATATGCTATGATATAGTTAGGATACAAAGTATTGAAAAATAAGGCTTTATGATATTCTGTGATATGGATAGAATATTACTTTTTCCTTCCCCTCCGTCGCTACCATAAGTAATTAAGACCCTATTTATAAGGGTTTTTTATTGCTTTTGAATTAAAAAATAAAAAGTTATAATATAATATTAAAAAATATGGTATTATAAGAAAAAGGGGGAAATAGCAATGAAAAATAAAAGAATAGTAAATACTTTAGTTTTAATAATTGGTATATTATCGATAATCGCAGCTTTGTATGGAATTTTTTCAACGGGTGGAACAGGTGAAAGAAAATTTATTTCTGTTTTTGGCGAAGAAATTACTTTATATGGAAAAGGCATATACCAAAATGATTCTATTGCTGTTGTAGCTCAAGGCTTGGCCCAAGACTATGTAACCTTAATATTGGGAGTGGCTTTACTATTAATATCTTTATGGCAATATAATAGAGAAAATTTAAAAGGAAAATTATTATTGGTTGGTATACTAGGTTTCTTTTTATATACATATATGTCTTATACGTTTCTTTGGTTTTATAATCCTATGTTTTTAGTTTATGTGGCAATTATGTCATGTAGCTTATATGCCTTTATATTGACTATTATGTCAGTTGATGTTAATAGCTTAAAAGATCACTTTAATAAAAATATGCCAGTTAAATTATTAGGTAGTTTTCAAATATTTCTTGGAGTTTCTATTGGATTATTATGGATAGGAAAAATTGTTCCAGCTCTAATTAATGGAACTATTCCGGTTGGACTTGAACAATATACAACTTTAGTAATTCAAGGAATGGATTTAGGCTTTGTTGTTCCTACGGCTATTTTATCAGGGATATTATTAATTAAAAAAAATAACTATGGATATTTGTTTTCTTCTGTGATAATTATTAAGGGTGTAGCAATGCTTACCTCATTATCGGCAATGATTATCAGTCAAGCTATAGCTGGTGTTAAAATGAGTATTATTGAGATTATAATGTTTCCAATGTTTAATATTTTAATAATAATTTGTTTAATTATATTATTTAAAAATATTCTTCCAATTAAAAAACAAAAGATTGCATTATAATAAAATTAATCTAGTTTCGACTAGATTTTTTTGTTATAATTAGATTGGTGATAAAATGATTATAAATTATTCGGATCAAGAAGTATTAAAAGGGTATAAATCAATTTTTTTAGCTGGTCCAACACCTAGAGATGCAAATGTCTTATCTTGGAGAAAGGAAGCTATTAAACTATTAGATGATATGGGATTTGATGGTGTTGTATATATTCCAGAATATTCAACGATGAAACCTAAAGCTGATTATGTTGACCAAGCAATGTGGGAAAGAGCGGCAATGTTAAATGCAACCGTAATTTGTTTTTGGATACCAAGAAGCTTACCTGATATGTCAGGTTTTACTACTAATGTGGAATTTGGCTATTGGCTGCATACTGGAAAAGTAACATATGGTCGACCAGATGAGGCAGTTAAAATTAAATATTTAGATTGGTTATATGAAATAGATTATCATAAGAAACCATTTAATAACTTACAAGAATTATTAAGTGAAAGTATTAGTTTAACTTTATTGTTATAAAAAAATTGTAAAACATATAGTTTATAATTTAATATATGGAGGTATAAGTATGAAAGAAATATTGTATAATTATGACAATTTAGCACCTGAAGATATCGATGAAAAAGTTGTGAGGACTAAAGCTCTTGTTATTAATTCTAATAATGAAATAATGCTAGGATATTCTCATGGTACTTATCAATTTCCGGGGGGTCATTTAGAAGTTGGTGAGTCTTTTGAGGAATGTTTATTAAGAGAAATTAAGGAAGAAACAGGAATAAAACTAACAAATGTAGTAATAAAGCCTTTTTTTCAAATAAGACATTATACTAAAAATTATCATCAAAGTAATAAGAATCGTGAGAATATTGTAGTTTATTATATTATTACAACTGATGTAAAGTGTGATATGGAAAAAACTAATTTTGATGATTGGGAAAAAGATGGTCATTTTGAAGTAAGAGTAATAAAACTAGCTGATATGGAAAAAACTTTAATTGATAGTATTCCTGATAATCCACTTAATGAAGTAATTGTTGAAGAAATGTTAGAAGCACTTAAAGAATATAATAAAATTACTAAAAATAGTTAAAGTTATAATATTAAACTATATCATATAATCTAAGATATAGTTTTTGTTTGCATTTTTTTTGTATTTGTGGTATAGTATCCGGCATCAATTAAGAGGTGAACGAAATGGAAGAATGTATTAGAAAATTATTGGAAACATATAAAAATGCTTATATTACTAATATACAAGAATTAGTTGAAGCTTCCAACTTGAAGGATGTAAGAGAAAGATATGTCCTTAAAATGGCCTTACTTATCCATAATCGTGAAATATTAGAAAAGCGTCAAACAATGGCTAATAGATTATCGTATAGTGGTAATAAAAGTAATGCTTGCGTATCTAAAAATTTGCCAACAAGAAGTGATAAATCATCATCAATTGATGATGAAGTAATTAAAAATATTATTGCTTGTGATGATCGTGAACATTTAATAATTCTTTTAGAATATCTAATAACACGTTATCCATATTTAGAGGTAATAAAAAGAGTTTTAGAAGGTTTAAAAATGCAATTATTATATGCTGAAACTTTAATTGCGACTGATGATGAATGGCGTGAATTTTGTGAAGGAGAAGTAAGTAAGATTAAGTGGTTAATTGATGTAATTACTACTTCTTTCACAATTGAAGAAAATGTAAATAAAGAAGTTTCTTTGAATCTTGCTGAAGAAGGAAACTTACATTATTTAATGGATGATAACTCTAAAGCATTAGTATGGCAAGATATAGAGAAAGAACCAAAGTATTATGGCCAATTTGCGGAACTTTTCCAACATATTCGTAGTGGTGAAGCCTTAACTTGTAATGATTATAGTCGATGTGTTAGATTAGTTGGTAGGGGTCAATTAAATAATATATATGTAGCTAAAGGATCTCAAACAGCTATTGTTTTTTCAATGGTGTCAAGCAATATATATGCGATTATTGGGGCCTATGTTAGAAAAGAAGCAAATACATCAGGTACTAAGGAATTTATCGATAAACGAATTACGGATTTTATGCAAACTTTACCAGCTATTTTAAAATCATTAAAAGATTCTAAAGTACTAGTAATGCAAGCTAATTTTGATAAAGAAATACAAGCATCATTGAGGGGGCGATTAAGATGACAAAACAAGAACTAATAAACTCATTACAACATAATATTGCGTCAGTAGATAAAACTATTAGTGATGTAAATAAAAAAGTTACTATTATAAGTGACTTCCTTGAAAAAATTGAAGGTAATAAAGGGATAACGGCTATTACCGAAATGAGTAATTATGATTTACTAGTTATATCAGCATTATTAAGTAGTCCCGAATTAAGTGTTAAAGATATTAAGCAAGTTATATCACCACTAAAGAAAATGCTTACCAATATTAATGATGAACAGGTTAGTCAAGTATTACAAAAAATGTTAACTTCTAATTTTATAGAAATTTTTTGTCAAGATGATTCTATGACGTTATATCATATTTTATTTCTTTTTGGTAAAGCTTTTAATAATAAAGTTGCCGATGATACTTTTAAAAACTTTATGCTTTTTATTACTATAAAAATGCGGATTATATCTGATTTAGAAAGTATAAACTCAGAAAGGGAAAAGAAACAACCGGAGTTATTAAATAGCTTTTTAGAAGATTGTATTAATAAGCATATTATAAACGGACTTAACGATATTTTTTTTAGTGAAGGTAAACCATTTAGTCAAGTCATAGTTAATATAAGAAGAATATTAAATGATTATAAGGTTATGTTACAATCATTTAATAATCCTAAAACCGATTCGATTAATAACCAACGTGAATTATTAGACCTTTTAGAAAAAGATAATGATCCTCAACTTTTAACCTATGATTTTAATAAGTTAATAGGTTTAGATCCCTCTTTTGTTAATGCTATTTTAGATATAATTGAAAGCTTACAGAATAAAGAGTATGATGCCATAAAAAAGCAAATTTTGGAACATATTTCTAATGGTTGTGAATTAAATGAATCAAATTTAAATCAGATTGATACCATTTTAAAAGAATTCTATGATCGGGGATTTCCGATTTCTGCAACATTAAATCAGGGATTGATTCAAGTACTATTAACAGCTGATTATAATAAAGTAATTAATATTTTGCATTTGTGGGATAATGGAACAATTGATGCTTCATTTATTCAAAATAATTTAGGAATATTCATCAGTAAAGATGATAAACAAAAATTAAATAAAGATGATGCGCAATCTATATTAAAACCATTATATGAAACATTTGTTACTAATCTAGGAATCTTTAAAAAACAAGGAATTGATTTTAATAGTCCAGTTCAGTTTAATTTAGAAATGTTATTAGTAGATAATACTAATGTTATGACAAATTGTAATATGCTTAAATGGTATCAATCATTGGGTATTGCTAATGGACAATTATTAATTGATAGTGATGGCTATGATATCATTGATTATTTTATTGAAAATGAATATGATCCTAGAATTATAAATGCAATTAATTTAAGAGGGATTAAGTCTGATTACATTATTAAAAGAATAGAGCTAGCAATGTTTGTTAGTTTTAATGGTATGAGTTCAGAATCAATAAAAGGCGCTATTGAACAAACAGATGGTATTAATATATCTGGAAGTATAGGTGATTATATTCCAGATGAAACATTAAGATATAAACCTTCAATAGCATATTATCATTATAGTAGAATAATTAAAGAAAACGAACGGGTAGTCATATCGGATACTGTTAATAATTTAGATGTTATTCAAGCACTTGATAATACTTATGGCAATGGTCTTTTATATGATATTGCGGGTATAAAAATTTCTAAGATAAAAGTATTAAGAATTCTAACTTTATTTGAAAAACTACATATTTTAGATAAATATTTAGATGGAGAAGGAGAAATAATTCTAGCAGCAGCTTTGTCATATAACACTTATCTAGAACCTGATAAATTTATGTTACTTGTTGATGATATTAAAAATAATTCTCGTATTCAACAAGCAATGCATGGTAAAAGAAGAGATTAAAAATTTTTAATCTTTTTTCTTGATTATAGAACAAATGTTTGGTATGATAAGTATGTACATATTATGGTATAATAATAGAAAACGAGGTAATGTTATGGATGAAATAATTGTTAAGGGAGCTAGAGAGAATAATTTAAAAAATATTGATATTACACTTCCTAAAAATAAATTAATTGTTATGACGGGTGTTAGTGGTAGCGGTAAAAGTAGTTTAGCTTTTGATACTATTTATGCGGAAGGTCAAAGACGTTATGTTGAAAGTCTTAGTGCTTATGCTAGACAGTTTTTAGGTGGAACCGAAAAACCTAATGTTGATAGTATTGAAGGATTAAGTCCAGCGGTTAGTATTGATCAGAAAACTACCAATAAAAATCCTCGTAGTACCGTAGGAACAGTAACCGAAATATATGATCATTTAAGATTATTATATGCTCGAATTGGTATACCTTATTGTCCTACCCATCATCGACCAATATCTAGTCAAAGTATAGAAGAAATGACTAATCAAGTTTTAGAATTAGAAATAGGCACTAAAATTAGGGTGTTAAGTCCTATTATCAATGGGGAAAAAGGAACCCAAAAAGATACATTAGATTTATTACGTAAAGATGGTTACGTACGTGTTAGAATTGATGGCGAAGAATATGATTTAAGTGAAAATGTTGAATTAGATAAAAATAAAAAACATCGGATTGATGTTATTATTGATCGTTTAATTATTAAAGATGATATAAGAAGTCGTTTATATGAGTCAATTGAGAATGCTTGTAAATTAGGTCATGGACGTACTATTATTGATATTATTAATGGTAAAGAAATAGTTATGAGTGAGAAATATGCTTGTCCAGATTGTGATTTTTCATTACCAGAACTAGAGCCTCGTATGTTTTCTTTTAATGCTCCATATGGGGCATGTTCAGAATGTAAAGGGTTAGGTATTAAACTTAAAATAGATGAAGATTTAGTTATTCCTAATCGTGATTTATCTATTAATGATGGAGCAATTGTAGCCATTAACAATAATGATACGGCTAATACTACATATACCGGGTTAGAAACAGTATGTAATCATTATGGTATTGATATGAATATACCAGTTAAAGACTTAAAACGTAATTTATTAGATATTGTTTTATATGGTTCAAGAGAAGAACTTAATTTTAAGTATGTCTCTAAAAACGGCAATACGCATTATTCTAAAAGTGATTGGGAAGGTCTTATTACTAATCTGGAGCGTCGTTATATGGAAACGAAAAGTGAATGGATAAGAGAATGGATTGAACAGTATATGACCGAGTTAACATGTCCTAAGTGTCATGGTGCTAGATTAGATGATTCAGTATTATCAGTATTAATATCTGATAAGAATATCTATGAAGTAACAAAGATGAGTATTGGTAATTTGTTAGACTTTTTTGCAAATATTATTTTAGTAAAAGAACAAAAAGAAATAGCATTCTTAATTTTAAAAGAAATAAATTCCCGTTTATCTTTCTTAAAAAACGTGGGATTAGATTATTTAACACTTGATCGGATGGCTAGTACTTTAAGTGGTGGTGAAGCACAGAGAATTAGATTAGCAACCCAAATAGGATCACGTTTAACGGGTGTATTATATGTTTTAGATGAACCAAGTATTGGTTTACACCAAAGAGATAATCAACGCTTAATTAATTCTTTAAAAGAAATGCGGGATTTAGGTAATACTTTAATTGTTGTTGAACATGATATTGATACGATGCTAGAAAGTGATTATTTAGTTGATATTGGACCAGGAGCAGGCTTACATGGTGGGGAAGTAGTAGCAGCAGGAACTCCCGAAGAAGTAATGCATAATGATAATAGTTTGACCGGTCGTTATTTAAGTGGTAAAGAAAAAATTGATATTCCTAGTATTCGTCGTAAAGGTAATAAGAAGTATTTAGAAATAAAAGGAGCTACTGAAAATAACTTAAAAAATATTAATGTTAAATTTCCATTAGGAACCTTCACTTGTGTAACAGGAGTAAGTGGTAGTGGGAAGAGCAGTTTAGTAAATGAAATATTATATAAAGTTGTTGCTAGTAGTGTTTATAAATCTAAAGATAAACCTGGGTCTTTTAAGAGTATTAAAGGATTAGAAAATATTGATAAAGTAGTTGATATTTCACAAGATCCAATTGGCCGAACACCACGTAGTAATCCAGCTACTTACACCGGTGTTTTTGATGATATTCGTGATGTTTTTGCTCAAACTAAAGAAGCTAAGATAAGAGGATATGATAAGGGAAGATTTTCTTTTAACGTTAAAGGAGGCCGTTGTGAAGCTTGTTGGGGCGATGGTGTTAAAAAAATCGAAATGCATTTTCTACCAGATGTTTATGTACCATGTGAAGTATGTGGGGGAACACGATATAACCGTGAAACTCTAGAAATAAAATATAAGAATAAGAGTATTTATGATGTTTTAGAGATGCGGGTTGAAGAAGCAATTGAATTCTTTGAAAATATTCCTCGTGTTAGAGAAAAATTACAAATGCTAATGGATGTTGGACTCTCTTATATTAAACTAGGTCAGAGTGCGCCAACATTGAGTGGTGGTGAAGCCGGTCGTATTAAATTAGCAAAAGAATTACAAAAGAAAGTTACAGGTAAAAGTTTATTTATTTTGGATGAACCAACGACCGGACTACATAGTGATGATATTAAGAAATTACTTATTATTTTACAAAGAATTGTTGATAATGGTGATACCGTTATTGTTATTGAACATAATCTTGACGTTATTAAATGTGCGGATTATATTATTGATTTAGGACCTGAGGGTGGAGACCGTGGCGGTGAAATTGTTGCGACGGGAACACCAGAAGAAGTAATTAAAGTAAGTGGTAGTTATACAGGAATGTATTTAAAGTCGGTATTGGAGGTAAAAGATGCAAGTTAAATATGTAATGACAAAAAAAGATTTAAAACAAATAATAGAAAATAAACAAAAACAGGGCGTTTATTTGCTATTAATTGTAGCGTCTACTTATTATATAATTCTTAATGTATGTTTATCTATAATGACATTCTGGCTATTTTATCTTTCATATGCTATGTTTATGGTTATTATTTGGTTAATACTTGATATTGTTAATAAATATTATATAAAATATGCAATGAAGTTAAATGAGAAAATGTTTAATTACTTTTATGGTGAAAGTATCGTAACAATTAATGATAATAATCTTATCCAAAAAAGTAGTCATAAAGAAATAAGTATAGATATATCAATAATAAAAAAGATTATTATTCGCAATAATACGATTATGATTATTCCTTCTAAAAATGATCAAAAAAGTGAAATCAAACCTCTTATTTTCTATCAGTCATTCTTTAGTAATAAAGATGATTTTGATAAGTTTAAAGATTATTTTAATGCAATAATGGAAAATAAAAAGTAGGTGTATTTATGAGTAAAATTAAAATGATGGATGAACAATTAGCCAATAAGATAGCTGCTGGTGAAGTAGTTGAGCGTTGTGCATCGGTTGTTAAAGAATTAGTAGAAAATAGTATTGATGCTGGTAGTACCGAAATAAAGATTGATTTAATTGAGGCGGGTACTAAAGAAATAAAGATTACCGATAATGGTAGTGGTATGGATAAGGATGATGCTATACTTGCTTTTGGACGTCATGCGACATCAAAGCTATTTACGGAAGATGATTTATATCATATTAATACTTTAGGCTTTAGAGGGGAAGCTTTAGCCTCTATTGCGAGTGTTAGTGTTATTGAGTTAATGACTTCAACTGGTGATATTGGAACGAATGTTTATCTTGAAGGTGGTAAAGTTATAAAAGTAACAGCTGGCGAAGCAAGACAAGGAACAATTATAACAGTTAAAGATTTATTTTATAATACACCAGCTCGTTTAAAATATATGAAAAGCTTATATACTGAATTAGCGTCTATTACCGAATTTGTTGATAAACTAGCTTTATCATATCCAAATATTCGATTCACTCTTACTAACAATAATAGTATTTTATTAAAAACTGATGGTAGTGGTAATTTATTAAAAACGATTAAAAGTATTTATGGAATAGATGTTACTAAAGGAATGATTGCGGTTACTAGTGAAAATGATGATTATAATGTAAGTGGTTATATTTCTTTACCGGAATTACATCGGTCAAGCCGTAATCATTTAATTACTATTGTTAATGGAAGAGTAGTTAGAAATGCAGATTTAAATCGTATTATTAATGATAGTTATCATTCTTATAAGCCAGATAATCGTTATCCCATTGTCGTTTTAATGCTAGAAGTAGATCCTAGTTTAGTTGATGTTAATATTCATCCCACGAAAATGGATATTAAATTTAGTAAAATGGAAGATTTGCTTGTCTTAATTGAAACAATGATTAAGAAAACCTTAAAACAATTAACGCTTATACCCGAAGTAACAGAAGAACGGCAACAAATAGATGTTATTAAACCTCATTACGAAAATTTAGGGCTAAAATTGGAAAGAATTTCTGAAGATAATGAGGAATATACTAAACCGATAATGGTTAATGATTTTTTTTATGTAAACAATGAAGCTGTATCAGAAACTATAGAATCAGATATGGTTAAACATAATGATCCTGTCAAAAGACTACCAGAATTATATCCCGTTGGTTTAGTTCATGGCACCTATATCATTTGTCAAAACGAAGAGGGTATGTATTTAATTGATCAACATGCGGCTAAAGAAAGAATTAATTATGAAACATTTAAATATCAAATGGGTAGTCCGAAAGTAGAGAGTGCAAGTTTATTATTTCCTTTAACTATCGAATTATCTAATAGTGAGTTTATCATATTCAAGGAAAATATGAATTTGTTATTAAATATGCATTTTGATATTCAAGAATTTGGTCTTAATTCAATTATTGTTAAAGCTCATCCAACTTGGTTACCTAGAGGTTATGAAGAAGAAGCAATACGTAAGATTATTGAAGTAATTATTCATAGGGAAAAAGATTTTACGATTGAAAAGTTTAATGAAAATATTGCCACGATGTTAAGTTGTAAATTGGCAATAAAAGCAAATGAGAATATTACGCATGAGGAACAAGAGCAATTAATTAATGATTTACGTAAATGTGATAATCCCTTTAATTGTCCGCATGGCCGACCAACGATTATTTTCTATTCTAACTATGATTTAGAAAAGTTATTTAAACGTAGTGGATTTTAATTGTTGACTTAGTTTGACGAAAAATAATAGAATTTTCTATTATTTTTCTTTTTTATTTGGTATAATTATAATAAGGTGTTAATATGAAGAATATCTATGGAATGACAATAAAGTCGTTAGAAGACTATTTTGTTGCTAATAATGACAAGAAATACCGAGCTATTCAGGTTTTTGAGTGGCTATATAAAAAGCGTATTCATAATTTTGATGAAATGCGTAATATCAAAAAAGAAGTAGTTGATTTATTAAAGAAAGACTTTTCTTTAGAATGCTTGGCTATTGTTGAACAAGTAAAAGATACAGATGTAGCGAAGTTTTTATTTAAACTAAGTGATGATCAAACAGTCGAAGCAGTATTAATGAATCATGATTATGGTTATAGTTTATGTGTATCTAGTCAAGTGGGCTGCAATATGGGTTGTACATTCTGTGAAAGTGGACGTTTAAAAAAGAAACGTAACTTAGATACTTATGAAATGGTTTTACAAATATTAATGATTGAAGAATTAACTAATATTCACATTTCCCACGTTGTAATTATGGGAATAGGAGAACCATTTGATAATTATGATAATGTTATGGCGTTTATTGATATTATTAATACCCCTAAAGGAATTGATTTGGGAGCTCGTCATATAACTATTTCAACATGCGGGATTATTCCTAAAATTGAAGAGTTTATGAATTATGATAAACAGATTAATTTAGCGATTAGTCTGCATGCCTCAAATGATGAATTACGTTCTAAATTAATGCCTATTAATAAAGCTTATCCATTAAAAGAATTAATTGAGGTTATAAAAAAATATATTGCTAAAACTAATAGAAGAGTAACTTTTGAATATATTATGTTAAAGGATGTTAATGATAGTCTTAAATATGCTGAAGAATTAAGCATTTTACTAAAAGGGATGAATTGTTATGTTAATTTAATTCCTTATAATGAGAATAGTCACATTGATTATAATAAGAGTTCAAAAGAACAAATATTGCTCTTTTATGATGTATTAAAAAAGAATGATATTAATGTAACAATTAGAAGAGAATTTGGTTCTAAAGTCATGGCTGCCTGCGGTCAACTGCGAGCTAATTATAAGGAGGAAAAATAATGGAATATTATTATTTAACAGATTCAGGTAAAGTTCGCGAACATAATGAAGATAGTGTTATTATTGTTAAGAATGCTCAAAATGAGTTTTTATTAGCGGTAGCTGATGGTATGGGAGGACATTGTGCTGGTGAAGTTGCTTCTAGTATTGTTATTTCCCATTTAGGTAAAAGATTTGTGGAAATAGGCAGTTTAGGGACAAAAGAAGATGCCATAAATTGGCTTAAAGATACAGTAAGTGAAGCTAATATTCTAATTAATAAATATACGGCGGAAAATGCTGAAAGTGTTGGTATGGGTACAACAATCGTTACAGCAATATACACAAAAGACTATTTATTATTTGGTAATATTGGTGATTCATCAGGTTTTGTAATTAAAGATCAGAAACTTCACAAAATAACTAATGATCATACTTTAGTTAATTTGCTAGTAAAATCAGGCGAGTTATCAGAAGCTGAAGCAGCATCACATCCTAGAAAGAATGTTCTAATGAAAGCATTAGGAGCAACCGTTACCGTTGAAATGGATATTTTTGATGTTGAAATAGATGTTGAAGCAGTTCTATTATGTAGTGATGGTCTAACTAATATGTTAGATAATGAGCAGATTAATCGTGTTTTAAATAGTGATTTAACAGCTGAAGAGAAAGTTGAAAAACTTATTCTAAAGAGTAATAATCGTGGTGGTACCGATAACATCTCTATAGCGTATTTAAAGGTAGGTGCATAATAATGGTTGTTAAAGGACAAAAGATAAATGATCGTTATCAAATTATACGCTTGATAGGTGAGGGAGGTATGGCTAATGTTTACCTTGCTCATGATTTGATTTTGGATCGTGATGTTGCTGTTAAAATATTACGTGGCGATTTAGCTGATGATGAAAAGTTTGTTCGTAGATTCCAAAGAGAAGCGATTTCCGCAAGTTCTTTAAGTCATCCTAATATTGTGGAAGTGTATGATGTTGGTGAAGAAAATGGCGATTATTATATTGTTATGGAATATATAAATGGTAAAACACTTAAAACGTTAGTTAAAAGAAGAGGAGCACTGACCTTATCAGAAGTTATGGATATAATGCAACAGTTAACTTCGGCTATTGCGTGTGCTCATAATAGTTATATTATTCATCGTGATATTAAGCCTCAAAACGTTATGATTCTTGATGATGGAACGGTTAAAATAGCGGATTTTGGGATTGCTATGGCTCTTAATGGAACGGAATTAACCCAAACTAATTCGGTAATGGGATCAGTTCATTATTTACCTCCTGAACAAGCCAATGGTAAAGGGGCAACAATGAAAAGTGATATCTATTCCCTTGGTATTTTAATGTATGAATTATTGGTGGGAAAGTTACCTTTTAAAGGAGAAACAGCTGTTGAGATTGCTATGAAGCAATTAAAAGATCAGATTCCAAGAGTAACAACTGAAAATCCTAATATTCCACAAAGTATTGAAAATATTATTATTAAAGCTTGTGCTAAAAATCCTAAAAATCGTTATGATAGTGTAGCTGAAATGTATAATGATATGGCCACAGCTTTAAGCGAAGAACATAAAGATGATAAGATGTATGTTTATCCGTATTCAGAACAAGATTTGGAAGAAACAAAGAAAATTGAAAAACTTGGAGAAGCGGATATGAGTGCTGATAAAAATGAATTTGGTGTTTCAAATAAAGATGAAAAAAACGGTAAGTTCTTAAATACAGCTATTGTTATAACGGGAATGGTTTGTTTATTTTTAGCTGTTTCAGTTGGGGTATTACTTATTCTATACCCAAAATTTACAGAAGTACCAGAGGTTACTATTCCTGATGTATCTAATAAATCCATTGCGGATGCCGAGGAGATTCTTGAAAAATTAGGATTAGTTGTTAATGATGATGTTACGGAACAACCAAGTAATGATATTGTGGCTGATAAAGTTATTAAGACTAAACCTTTAGCTGGTCAAACAGTGAAAAAAGGTAAAATGGTTGAGTTAATTGTATCAATTGGTACTAATACCATTGTTTTAGAAGATTATAATGGTAAAAATTATTATGAAATAAAAGGTCAATTAGAAGCTAAAGGCTTAGTAGTATTTACGGAAAAGAAAGAGACAACAGATACTAGTATTACTAATGAAAGCACCATTATTGGTCAAAGTCCAAAAGCTGGAGAAAAAGTAAAAGAAGGGGATAATGTAACTTTATATGTTCCTGATATTGTTATTAATTATCCAGATTTTGTAGCTGAAAAATGGAGTGTTACGGAAGTAGAGGAGTTTTGCAGTGAACATAATGTTACTTTAAGTAAAACAATAGTAACAACGGATAAATATCCTAATGGTACCGTTTTTAGTCAAAGTCGAGCTGCTGGTACGAAAGTAATGGCTAATACAACTTTAAAGATTAGTATTGCGCAAACTCCAACTATTCCTGATCCATCGGAAGATGTTGCTGAATAATATGACAGGGTTAATTATTAAACAAATAAGTGATACATATACCGTTTATTATGATAATAAGGCATATGACTGTAAAGCTAGAGGTAAATTCCGTAATTTGAATGTTTCACCTCTAGTAGGTGATAATGTTGAATTTGATCTTGATAAAAGAATTATTACCACTATTCATAATCGTAAGAATGTTCTTGAGCGACCAACTATTTGTAATATAGATCAGGTATTTATAGTTATAAGCGCTAAAGAACCAGATTTTTCAACCAACCTATTAGATAAATTGTTAGTAATAATTGAGTTTAATAATATTGAACCTATTATTTGTATTACGAAAATAGATTTATTATCTAAAGATGAACTCAAGATAATAATGGATTATAAGAAGTATTATGAACATATTGGTTACAAGGTATATTATAATTCTGATATTGTAGCTATTAAAAAACAATTAGAAAATAAGATAACGGTTTTAACAGGTCAAAGTGGAGCTGGTAAATCAACCTTACTAAATAATTTAGACTCAACATTACAATTAAAAGTTGGTCCTATATCTATAGCTTTAGGACGTGGAAAACATACAACTAGACATACAGAATTAATTAGATTTAGTAATGGTTGGGTAGCTGATACGCCAGGATTTTCGGCTATATCTTTTACAGATATGAAACCATCAGATATACGAGATAACTTTACAGAATTTAATTCTTATCGTGAAAATTGTGAATATCGTGATTGTATGCATACTAAAGAAGAAAAGTGTGCAATTAAAAAAGCTGTAAGTAATGGTGATATTATATCCAGCCGTTATGAAAATTATTTAAATTTTATAAATGAAAGGTGATTATAATGCTAATTTCAGTATCTATTTTAGGAATTGAACAAAATAGAAAAAGAAAAATTCGTGATTTAAACAAATCTAATGCTGATTATTTACATTTAGATATTATGGATGGTGTTTTTGTTACTAATAAGACAGAAAGATTTAATCATATAAAACATTTAATGTCTTATAATAATCGTTCATTAGATATTCATCTTATGGTTAAAAACATTATTGAATATGTTGATATGTATAAGCAATTACAACCAACATATTTAACTTTTCATGTGGAAGCAACTGATAATCCTTTAACAATGATTGATTATATAAAAAACAATAATGTAAAGGTTGGTATTGCCATTAGTCCTGATACACCAATTGATAAAATTGCGGATTATTTAAGTCTTGTTGATTTAGTTTTAGTTATGACAGTAGAACCTGGTTATGGTGGACAAGAATTCATTGAAGATGTGACTAAAAAGATTGCGATGTTAAAGCAATTAAGGGAACAATATCAATATAATTATGTTATTGAAGTTGATGGTGGAGTTAATAATATTACAGCTTCAAAATGCAAAGATGCTGATATATTAGTATTGGGTAAGTATGTTACTAGTAGTGATGATTTTGAAAAAAAAGTTAACAATATTAAATATATGTTTCTAAATTAATATTGAAATGTAAAAAAGGGTATGCTATAATCGAATTAAGATAAGGAGAAGGTTAAATGAAGAAAGTATTATTGTCATTAGTCGTTTTATTAGGAATATTTTTAATTACCGGTTGTGATAATGTTTTTGCCCCTGCTAAAGGTAATTATAAAGAAGGAACATATTTTGGATCTGTTCAATATGAATCATATGGTGCTAAATATGTTGTTACAGCCGTTATATATGTTAATGATAATGGTTTTATTAAATCTTGTTATATTGATTCTACGTATAATAAGGATGGAGTTAATACTACTAAAAAAGTTTTAGGTGATGCTTATGGTATGAAATCAGCATCAGCGTCTCAAGGAAAAATTGAAGGCGGAGCTGAATGGTATCAACAAGCAGCCGTTATTGAAGATAAAGTAGTTAGAGAACAAGGTATTGCTTGGGTTACTTGGTCAGATGAAGCTAAAACAAAATTAGATTCTGTATCAGGGGTTACAATTTCAGCTAATGACTATGTTGAAGCTGTTAGTAAAGCATTAGATCAAGCAAAGTAAAAGAAGATAATAGTCTTCTTTTTTAATATTAGAAAGTGGTAATAAAAATGGAAAATTTTGAAGTAATTGATAAAAAAATGATGGAAGCAGTTAAAAATCAAGTTTTTCCGGGCGCAACATATACGATCATTTATAAAAATCAAGTTCATATGGGTGTAGTTGGTAATCGAGCAATTCTCCCTAATGCTGAAGTAAATACAATTGATACAATATATGATTTAGCGTCTTTAACAAAAGTTATTTCAACTAATACAATTATTGCTAAATTATTAGAGGATGGTAAAGTTTCTTTAGATGATAAAGTGAATAAATATTTACCTCAGTTTAAATATGATGATGTAACCATCTATCATTTATTAACACATTCTTCGGGTTTACCTAAAGATATGGATTGGCATTCACTAAAAAATAGAGACGAAATTATTGATAGGGTCTTCTCTCTAAATAAAGTATATGAAACAGGTACTAAAGCAGTATATTCTGATACTAGTTTTATGCTCCTTGGTTTTATTATTGAAACTATTTTAGGTAAATCGTTAGATATATGTGCTAAAGAAATGGTTTTTGAACCACTTTCACTGACCGATACCGGTTATTTGCCAACGGATATTGAAAGATGTGCTCCGACTGAATTACAAGATAATGTTTATACTAAGGGAGTTGTTCATGATGAGAAAACAAAACTATTAGGTGGGGTTGCCGGTTTAGCTGGTGTTTTTAGTACAATTGGTGATATGACAAAGTTTATTACGATGGTTTTAAATAATGGTATTTATAATAATCATCGTTATCTAAAAAAAGAAACAATTGATTTATGGTTTAAAAAAGAAAAACAAACAGAAGTCAATTCTTGGCGATCTATAGGTTGGATTTGTGGGCCTCATGAAGCTTTTGGCAAGCATATCAGTGATGATTCTGTTTTCCATGGTGGTTATACTGGTGGAAGAATATTGATAGATAGACAAAATAGGTTAGCGATTGTGTTTCTTTCTAATCGGGTTCATCCAACCCGTGAGAATACTAAAGTAGTTGAATTTACAAAAGAATTATTCAATTTAATGTATGATACTTATGTTAAAGAAAAAGTTGAATCATAAAAAGAAATCAATGTTAGATTTCTTTTTTTTCTAGTTTATATCCTTGATAAGTATTACGTCTTTGTAATTCTTTATCAATATTATTCATTACAACAAATTTTTTAGTTGTCCATAATGGCACAACTAAATCTTCAACTTTGGGATCACCCGTGACCCTATTAATAACGATTTCTGGTCGTAAATATTCTAATTGATCACAGACAATATCAACGTATTCATTAAGATCTAAAACAGGGAAGGGATTAGTTTCATATCGATAAGCTAAAGGTGTATTTTTTAAGATTTGAAGCATATGAATTTTAATTCCTTGAATATCTAAATCATTTAAGTATTTTACTGTTTCAATCATCATTTCTTTAGTTTCATACGGTAAACCATTAATTATATGGACAATAACATTTATATTTCGGGTTCTTAACTTCTTAACCATATTAGTAAAATTATCTAAAGTATGACATCTATTTATTAGAATAGAAGTACTCTCATGAACAGTTTGTAAACCAAGTTCAATAGTTAAAAAGGTTTGTTTCGATAATTTTTCTAAATAATCTAAACATTCATCACTTATAGCATCACTTCTAGTAGCAATAGCTAGTCCAACAACATTATCAAGTTTTAATATTGTTTCATATTTTCCTTTTAATATTTCTAATGGTGCATAAGTATTAGTATTAGCTTGAAAATATCCAATATATTTTACTTGTGGCCATTTTTTACTAATAATCTTTTTAACATTATTAAATTGGGTAATTAAATCATCATTTTTATCACCAGCATATTCACCACTGCCCATTTTTGAACAATATATACAGCCACCAGTTCCCACCGTACCATCTATGTTAGGACAAGTAAAACCTGCATTTAAACTTATTTTAGAAATTTTACAATTAAATTTCTGATGATAAAAATAATCTAAAGTATGATATCTTTTATTATTATATGAATATAAAAAATTAGACATTAATCATCACTTCCTTGTTTATCATAACACAAAATATTGTAAAGAATGGTTATTTTTATGAAAAATAGGCGAAAAATATAAAAAAAATCTTGTAACTGTTAATAAAAATGCTATAATGATAATGGAGGTAGAATATGAAAAAGAACAGTTTATTAAAAGCATTAGGCATAACATTCTTGGTAGTTGTTTTCCTTTCTTGGATTATACCAGTTGGAAGTTATTCTGGTGCAACATTTACGAAAGGAGATATTACAGCAATTGGGTTACCAGACTTAATTACGTATCCTATTCAAGCTTTTAACTTATTTGGACAATATGGTTTATTGTTTTTAGTTATTGGTGGATTTTATGGAATACTTAATAAGACAGGAGTGTACAGCAAACTTGTAAATAAGATTGTTAGTGCTGCCCGTGGCAATGAAAAATTAATCTTAGTTGTTATTGCTGCTATCTTAGCCCTTTTATCATCTTTGACAGGCTTATCATTATTTTTATTTGTATTAGTTCCATTCTTAGCAACAATTATCTTATTATTAGGATATAAGAAAGTTACGGCGATGATTGCAACAGTTGGAGCTATCTTAATAGGTTCAATAGGAAGTTTAGCCGGTGCTGATATAAATCATATATTTGCATACTACTTAAGTGATGGTGTTAATAATATTATATTAGCTAAAGTAATCTTATTTTTCCTTGTTACAGGTACTTTAGTAGCATATTTATGGTTCTTTGGATCAAAAGATATTGAAAAAGAAGAAAAGGTAGTTGCTACTAAAAAGAAAGTCACTAAAAAGGAAGAGGTTATACCTACTAATAAAGTAAAAACTATTTTATTTAATGATTATGAAGTAGAGAATAAAAGCTTTATGCCATTAATTATTGCTGTTGCTGTTATTTTGCTTGTAGCAATCGTTGGTATGTTTAGTTGGTATTATGTATTTAAAATTCAATTCTTTAATGACTTATATACTTCAGTTACAAACTTTAAAATTGGCGGTTTTTCAATCGTTAAAAGTTTACTTGGAACTTTAACTCCAATGGGTAACTGGGATACTATTGAATTATCAATGATATTATTAATTGGTGGTTTATTAGTTGGTTGGTTATATAGCTTGAAGTTTAAAGATATTATGGATTCATTTGTTGAAGGCGCAAAAGAGATGTTACCAACAGCTATTTATGTAACATTAGCTAATGTAGTATTTGTTTTAGCTTATGCTAATTCTTCTTCTTCAGCTTTTGATTCACAATACTTTACTATTATTAATAAGATGGTAGGTACTGGTGGAGCAACTAATATCCTATCATTAGTAAAGATGGTTGGTGTAGCCGGAGTAGGATCATTATATTTCAATAATTTATTACATTTATTTGGTAATACATTTGGAGTTTTATCTGCTGTTTATACTGATGCATCTATGTTTCCAATTATTGGATTTATTTTCCAAACAATAAATAGCTTATTAATGTTGGTTTTACCAACAAGTTTAGTTTTAGTTGCTGGATTATCTTATTTTGAAGTTTCTTATAAAGAATGGTTCAAAAAGAGTTGGATGTATCTAGCTGCTATTGCCGGAATAATATTAATAATGACTTTTGTTGTATTTATGTTTTTACAATAAAATTATAATTTAACGGGGTGGTTTATTTAGTGATTTATTCATTTTTTTAGACCATCCCTTTTTTTATATTTTAACAATATTAGCAAATATGGTATTTAGTTTTGAGGTGAGTGTAATGCTTAAAGAGAATAATAGTGGTATGACAACGGTTGAGATGATTGTTGTAATATCTTTGATTGCTTTAATGATGGCAATAGTTATTCCGACATTAAACAATGCTATAAAAAATCAGAAGAAAGATTTATATAATGTTCAGATTGAAAATATAAAAAAAGGCGCTATAGCGTGGGGTAGTGCCAATTTATATTTATTGCCAGCCGATGAGGGTGACAGTATATCGGTTATGTTAGGCGAATTAAAATCTAAAGGTTATGTTGAAAAGGATATTACTAATCCTAAAACAGAGCAAAAATTTGCTGATAATGTTTTAGTAGTAGTTACTAAAAAGAATAATACTTATCTTTATAATGTTGAAAATATCAGTAATAGTGATCAGACATTTGATAAAGATGCCCCTTATATAATATTAAATGGAAGTGCTACGGAGTATACTGAAATAAATGGTACTTATGTTGAAAAAGGAGTTCAGGCTCGAGATAAAGATGGTAATCAGATAACAAGTATAACAACTTTTACTAAAAAAAATGGTAAAACGGAATCAATATCAACAAGTAGTGCTGGTACCTATATTATAACCTATGTAGCAACCGATATATCTAATGGTAAATCATCAAGTGTTAATCGTAATGTGATTGTACGTGATACTATCGCACCTATTTTAATGGTCAATGGTATTAATGCTAATCAAACAATGATAGTTAAAAAAGATAGTACTTTTAGTAATCCAACGGCGGTTGTTGATGATAATAGTGATCAAAATATTACCCCAACAATTAAAGGAACGGTTAATACTAGTGTTGAAGGAAGCTATGATCTAACATATGAAGCTAAAGACAAAAATAGTAATATTGGTCGTTTAGTTTTAACTATACTGGTAAAAAGTATTGTTAATAATATTTATATAAATTATAGTGCTAGTACTTCATTATGGACTAATCAAGATGTTACTATGACTATTGCACCTGTTAATGATACTCCGCTTGCTAGTCAGGCATATTCCTTTGACGGTGGGTTAACATGGCAATCTGGTGCCAGCAAAGCTTTTTCTAGTAATCAGACTGTTAGAATGCAAGCCCGAGACCGTTATCAGTTAAAAAGTGATGTTGTTAGTTATAATATTACTAATATTGATAAAAACTTACCGTCTTGTAATATAACTGATAATCCTACTAACTGGGCAGATAGTGCAACATTAACGGTAACTGGTAGTGATAGTGAAAGTGGTTTGGATGGAATAATGTTACCAGGTGGTAGTGATTATTTATCGGTTTCATCAACAACATTTAATGTTACTACTAATGGACAATATACAGCTAGTGTTAAAGATGGAGCCGGTAACACTAATACTTGTAGTGTTAATGTAACAAAGATTGATGATGCTTCACCAACTTGTACAATAACTGGTAATCCAACTAGTTGGGTAACAAGTGCTACATTAACAATAACGGGTGGTGATACTCAAAGTGGAGTTGTTGGCATAAAAAAGCCAGGGGATAGTGATTATATCGCAACTACTAGTACGACCTTTAATGTAACAAGTAATGGTACTTATACAGCCTATGTAAAAGATGCAGTTGATCGGATTGGTACATGTGATGTTAATGTAACTAAAATAGATACTACTAGTCCAAGTACACCAACAGTATCATTAAAACTTGATACAACGGGTGGATCAGCTTATACCAGTGGTACATGGACTAATCATACAGTTGTCCAAATACCTTCTTCAACGGATGCTGATTCAGGTATTAATAAATATCAATACTCTAATGATACAACCACTTGGTATGATATGAGTAATCCACGTAGTATTACTACTGGAGAAAATCTAACTTATTATGTACGGGCTATAGATAATGTCGGTAATGTTAGTAATAATTCAACTTCTCATAGTATTAAGGTTGATAAGTCAGCACCAACTTGTACCTCAAGTGGAGGAAATGCAAGTTGGGTAAAAACCGATTTAACATTAACAGGAACGTGTAGTGATACAGGTGATAGTGGTTGTGTTGGTAATGCTACCAAAACATATAGTACTTTCACTAACTCAACAACGGAATCGCCTGGAAATGTAAGTGATAATGCTGGTAATAGTGTTACTTGTCCAGCTGATCAAACGGTTAAAGTTGATAAAACAGTACCAGTATTAACTACTCCTGCTGCTATTACATTAGCAGATAATCAAGTGGCAGCATTTAATAATATGACGGGAGCAAGTGCTACCGATAATAGTGGAATAACTCCTACTATTTCCGTTAGTGGTACAGTTAGTCCTACCGCGGGAACTTATACTTTAACTTATACTGCGACCGATTCGGCTACTAATACGGCAACAGGTACTAGAACAGTTACCGTCATTGCTAGTGTATATACATTTGCTTATACAGGTGCTTCTCAAACATTTAATGTTCCTCTTACTGGCAATTATTTAATTCAAGTTTGGGGTGCTGAAGGTGGAAGTTCTACTGTTAGTGGTACAATTGGTGGTAAAGGCGGATATGCAACTGGTTATAAAAGTTTAACATCTGGTACTAGCATATATATTTACGTAGGTGGAGCTGGTGCAATAACTGGCACCACGGCAGTGAGTCAGGCCGGCGGTTTTAATGGAGGAGGTAGTGCCTACGGTAATACAACCTCTACTTATAGATGTGGTACCGGAGGTGGTGCTACTGATGTTCGTTCTGGTGGTACAGCTTTATCTAATCGTATAATTGTTGCTGGTGGTGGCGGCGGTTCTGGCGGCCGTTATACCAATTATTATGGCGGTGCTGGTGGCGGTACATCTGGTATCGCAGCTGCTGGTTCCGGTGGTGCCGGAGGTACTCAATCTGCCGGAGGTAGTTCAGGTGGATTATCTGGAACTGGTGGTAATGGTAGTACTACAAGCCGAGGTGGCGGTGGTGGCGGTTACTGGGGCGGTGGAGCTGCTGCAACTAACTACTATGGCGGTGGTGGTGGTTCTTCCTATACAGGTGGTGTTACGAGTGGTTCAACAACTGCTGGTAATGCTTCTATGCCAAATCCATCAGGTGGAACAATGACTGGTCGAACTGGTAGTGGTTATGCTAAACTAACAATACAACCATAGTTTATAAAAAAAACATATTTATTAGTTATAAGTAGATTATTTTAAAGCAATAATCTACTTTTTATTTTTATAAGAACAAAAATGAGTGTTATCACTTTCTGTCGACAATTATACATAATAAAAAAAACGATAATGATTGAAAAGACCTATAATATTCTGATATAATAAATATATAAGATAATTATGATTATAATATATGTCTTATTAGTAGATAGTGTCGAAAATGCCATCCTAAGTCTTCTTATAATATCTTTGATATTATAAACAAGATTATTAAATATAGTTGCAAGGAGAATGGTGATGAAAAAGAAAAATAAAATAGGTATGACCGTAGTTGAATTAGTTGTAGTTATAGCATTATTGTCTTTAATGCTAGCTATCGCTATTCCTATTGTAACGGGAACAATTAGAAGTCAAAAAGAAAAATTATATGATGTTCAGATTGAAAGCATTAAAAAAGGTGCCGTAGCATGGGGTAGTGCTAACTTATATTTGATGCCACATAATAATGGTGATACTATTACTATTACGTTAGGTGAGCTAAAATCAAAAGGCTTTGTAAAAAAAGATCTTACCAATCCTAAAACAGAACAGAGATTTGGGGATAATGTTTTAGTTGTTGTTACTAAGAAAAATAATTCTTATCTTTATAATATTGAAAATGCTAGCAGTAGTGATCAGGGATTTGATAATGAAGCTCCTTTTATAATATTAAATGGTAGTCCTACTGAATATGTAGAAATAAATGGTGGTTATAATGAAAAAGGAGTACAAGCTCGAAATAAAGATGGTAATCAAATAGCAAGTATAACAACATTTATTATGAAGAATGGTAAACCAGCATCAGACATAAAAACCAACGAGTTAAGTACATATATAATAACTTATGTTGCAACAGATATGTCTAATGGTTCATCAGCAAGTGTTAGTCGTAATGTTATTGTTCATGATACTTTAGCGCCTACTTTAATGGTTAATGGTATTAATATTAATTACAAGATGATTGTAAAAAAGGGTAGTACTTTTAATATACCAGATGCTGCAGTTAGCGATAATAGTGGGGAAGCAATTACTGCAACAATTGATGGTAATGTTAATACGAATGTTGAAGGTGACTATGAGTTAATATATGAAGCTAAAGATAGTAGTAATAATATTGGTCGTTTAATTATAATGGCCGTAGTTAAAAATATTGGTAAAGAAATATTTATTAATTATAAATTAAATACTTCATTATGGACTAATCAAGATGTAGTTGTCACTATCTTACCAGTTCATAATAATCCACTTGCTAGTCAACCATATTCCTTTGATGGCGGGTCAACATGGCAATCTAGCCCAAGTAGAAATTATTCTACAAATCAGAATATCAAAATGCAAGCCCGTGATGATGAAGGTCAAGAAAGTAGTATTGTTAATTACGCTATTACAAATATTGATAAGACATTACCTACTTGTAATATAATAGGAAATCCAACTAGCTGGGTAACAGATGCTACTCTAACTGTAACAGGTAATGATAGTGATAGTGGGGTAGCCGGAATAAAATTACCAGGGAATAGTGAGTATTTAGCCCTTTCTTCAACAACCTTAAATGTTACAGATAATGGAACTTATATAGCAAGTGTTAAAGATGTAGCGGGTAATACCAATACTTGTAGTGTTACAGTTACTAAAATTGATAAGAATTCACCAACTTGTAATATAACGGGAAATCCTACTACTTGGGTAACCAATGCTACATTAACAATAACAGGTAATGATAGTGAAAGCGGAGTTGTTGCTATTAAAAAGCCGGGTGATAGTGATTATACGGCCACGACAAGTTCAACAACTTTTAATGTAACAAATAATGGTACTTATACGGCTTATGTCAAAGATGGTGTTAGTCGAATTGGGACGTGTAATGTTAATGTAACGAAGGTTGATAATACTGATCCAAGTACACCAACTGTGACATTAAAACTTGATTCTATAAATGGATCTATTTATACAAGTGGTGTTTGGACTAATCATTCAGTTGTGCAAATACCATATTCGACAGATATAGATTCAGGTATTAATAAGTATCAATATTCTAACGATACAACTAATTGGTATGATATGAGTAATCCTCGTACTGTTACTAATGAAGAAAATCAAACGTATTATGTTCGTTCTATTGATAATGTTGGACATGTTAGTACTATATCAGTTTTGCATAATATAAAGATTGATAAGACAGCACCTACTTGTGCATCAACTGGAGGAAGTAGTACTTGGCGTAGTACAGATTTAACATTAACCGGAACTTGTAGTGATGGTGATAGTTTATGTGCGGCAGCTACTGTAATCAAAATTTATGCAAATGAAATTAATTCAACAACCGAGTCACCGGGATCAGTTAGTGATAATGCTGGTAATAGTACTGTATGTCCAGCTAATCAGACTGTAAAAATTGATAAAACGGCACCTACTTGTGCATCAAGTGGTGGAAGTGCTACATGGCGCAATACCACTTTAACCTTAACTGGAACTTGTAGTGATGGTGGTAGTGGTTGTGTTAGTAATATAACAAAAAATTATACAAATGAAATTAATTCAACAACCGAGTCACCAGGATCAGTTAGTGATAATGCTGGTAATAGTGTTACTTGTTCGGCTAATCAAACGGTAAGGATTGATAAAACGGCACCTACTTGTGCATCAAGCGGTGGAAGTGCCACTTGGCGTAATACCACCTTGACATTAACTGGAACTTGTAGTGATGGTGGTAGTGGTTGTGCAGGTAATATAACGAAAAATTATACAAATGAAATTAATTCAACAACGGAGTCACCGGGATCAGTTAGTGATAATGCTGGTAATAGTGTTACTTGTTCAGCTAATCAAACGGTAAGAATTGATAAAACAGCTCCTACTTGTGCATCAAGCGGTGGAAGTAGTACTTGGCGTAATACCACTTTAACATTAACCGGAACTTGTAGTGATGGTGGTAGTGGTTGTGCAGGTAATATAACAAAAAATTATACAAATGAGATTAATTCAACAACCGAATCGCCTGGAAGTGTTAGTGATAATGCTGGTAATAGTGTTACTTGTTCAGCTAATCAAACGGTAAGGATTGATAAAACAGCTCCTACTTGTGCATCAAGCGGTGGAAGTAGTACTTGGCGTAATACCACCTTGACATTAACTGGAACTTGTAGTGATGGTGGCAGTGGTTGTGTTAGTAATATAACAAAAAGTTATACAAACGAGATTAATTCAACAACGGAGTCGCCAGGATCAGTCAGTGATAATGCTGGTAATAGTGTTACTTGTTCGGCTAATCAAACGGTAAGGATTGATAAAACGGTACCTACTTGTGCATCAAGTGGTGGAAGTGCCACTTGGCGCAATACTAATCTAACACTAACCGGAACCTGTAGTGATACGGGTGGTAGTGGCTGTGTAGCTAATGTTACAAAGGCTTATAGTGTTAATACCAATTCGACAACGGAGTCACCAGGCAATGTTAATGACACGGCTGGTAACAGTTTTACCTGTCCCGCTAATCAAACGGTTAAAATAGATAAAACAGCTCCTACTTGCACTCCAAGTGGTGGGAGTGCTACATGGCGTAATACGGATTTAACTATAACGGGAACCTGTAGTGATACGGGTGGTAGTGGTTGCGTAGGTAATGTTACAAAAGCTTATAGTGCTAATACCAATTCAACAACGGAGTCGCCAGGATCAGTCAGTGATAATGCTGGTAACAGTGTTACTTGTTCGGCTAATCAAACGGTTAAAATAGATAAAACAGCTCCTACTTGTACATCAAGTGGTGGAAGCGCTACATGGCGCAATACTAATCTGACACTAACCGGAACTTGTAGTGATACGGGTGGAAGTGGTTGCGTAGGTAATATTACAAAAGTTTATAGTGTTAATACCAATTCGACAACGGAGTCACCAGGCAATGTTAATGACACGGCTGGTAACAGTTTTACCTGTCCTGCCAATCAAACGGTTAAAATGGATAAAACAGCTCCTACAGTTACCTATAGTCCTAATGGCAATCCTACTCAAACACAATCACAAAGTAGTACTGTTACGGTAAATGATAGTGGCGGTAGTAATATAAGCTCTTTACAGTATGAGTGGAGTACTTCTAATACTGTTCAACCAACTTTTGCAACAACATTCACTAGCGGTCAAACATTAACGAAAGCCATAAATAGTACTGTAACCTATTATTTATGGGTAAAGGCGGTTGATGGTGCAGGTAATACGGCTATTACTACTAGTAATGCTTTTCAATTTATTCAACTTCATTATATATATTATGCAGTAGGGAGTGGTACTGGTGCACCAGCTACTACTACCTATACCGGATCAGGGACTTACTTAAGTTCGGTTGCGCCAACTAGAACTGGTTATATATTTACCGGTTGGTCAACCACGGCTGGTGGGGCAGCAATATACCATCCCGGCGACTATTATACGGGATCGGATACAACTTTGTATGCCGTTTATTGTGTGCAGATATATGAATGGAGCAATATAACTGATTCATGGTGGTGGTGTCAAGGCGTTGCAACCCATACGTATTACAGAAACTTGTCTTTTAATTCTACCAATGGTGTATTTACATTATCTAGTAGAATAGATGGTGTTTCGGGTTCTAGTGCTGAATCGAATGGTTACTATCGTTGTTTTAACCACCTTGCTGCTGAAGTCCCATATTATTGTGAAGGCCAAAGTGGTGGCCAAAGTAGTTGTCCATGCCCAGGAATAGTGGTTGATTGGCATACTAGTGCCTATACCGATACTAATTGTTCGGTAAAAGGTAGTAATGGAGCCTATTATGGAATTCAATATTGGCATGCGGATGTAACTGCTTCAACCCAATGTACACATTAATTAAATGCCTATATGGAGGTGTATTATTTTGAAAGATAAAAAAACATATATTATGATCATAGTTTTTATTCTAGTTGTTAGTGTAGTTTTGTCCATTATTTTTTATAATAAATCGGGAGCAAAAATTATCAAGGAATATGATCAACTGATTAGTAATATGGATGGTATAAATCAAGTAAGAAGTGGTAAAGATTACTTCTTACTTGATAATAATTTTAAACAAATAGATAGTTCAAAGATAGAATTTAAAGTATTATATGGTAATTATTATTTAAAAGGTATTGACAAAAACTATTATTTAATAAGAAATAAGAATCAAATAACTAGCTTTGATGGTAATCCGATGATGAGTAATATGTTACGAGTATATAAGGATGATAAAGATAAAAATTCAAAATATTTATATTTAGATGGTGTCAAACTGTTTGATGATACTTATAATTGTGATTATGATATATCCAATTACTATATTACTAAAATAGGTAATAAATACTTAATATATGATGTTAACACTGGTAAAGTATTATTAACAGTTGATAGTGTTAATTTATTGATACTAGATAAAAAATATTATGGTATTAACGTATCAAATGATGGCATAAATAGTATATATTTGCTTGATGATAAGATGGAAAAGCTAATTTCTTTAAATAGTTTAAAATTAAATCAAAGTAAATATTTTGAAGAAGTATCAGAATCAGGCTTTAATTTAATTGAAATCCAAAGTGATAAATATTTTATTGCAATTAATAGTAATAATAAATACGGTCTTATTGATAGAAATGGAAAGATAATATTTGATGTTATTTATGATTATGCTATTATTAATAAAGATTTAAATGAAGTGGCTTTATCAAAAAACAATTTATATTCGGTTTATAATATTACTGGTGCAAAAATAAAAGATAATTACTTGTGGTATGTTCCATATGGTGAGTATAATGTATTAGTAAAAGATAATAAGATTATGATTGAGAAAGATCATAAAGTAGTTGCTGAGTTTAATGGCGACATATCAGACTATAAAATATATTTAGACATTAATAATAATTTATATATAGGTAATTCTAGTACAACTAGTATTATTAAAAATAATGGTGGTATACAAAAATATGAAAATAGAGAATTATTAATTGATGATATAGATAATATGGTAATTCTATATCAAAAAAACAATAATAATTATAATTTTTATAATAGTAATAATCAGCTTATCGGAACAATGGGAATTACAAATAATAATGCGACTAGTGTTGATATTCAATTAAGAAAAAATCAATATAACAATAATTATTATGATGTTGAAGCCATTTATTCAGAAGGTAACAACGGCGGGTCAGCTAGTGATAAAAGAACCTTTTATAGTACAATGTTGACCATTGATATGGTAAACAGTAAATTAATAGAAAATAAGGTTATTTCTGGGCTACAATTATTTGGTAAATCATATTACAAAATAAATGTTGATAGTGTTCTTAGTATATATAATAGTAAACTAGATTTATCACTTACTATTAAGAATATTATTGATATTAAGATAGTAGACAATAATCATTTATTTGCTGTTAATAATACTGGTCATGTTTTTCTAATCCAAATATATTAAATTATTAATTTAAAACAAGTATTAACCTTTAATACTTGTTTTTATTGGTCTAATCATGGTAAAATACAATTGAGGTAAGAATATGAAATATGTATTAGATGATAAAGAATATATAGTTGAAATAATTAGGAAAAGAAATAAAAATATATATATTCGGATATCGGAAGATTTAAAAATTTGTGTAACGGCTAATCGATTTGTTAGTAAAGAACAAATATATAAATTATTAAATGATAATGCTGATTATTTACGTAAAATGCTTCTTAAGCAGTCTAATAAACAAGAACGTAATAATTATAATTTATATTTAGGTGAAAAATACGATATTATATTAACAAACAGTTATGAAGATATAGATAAAATAAATAAAAAGATTTATATTCGAGAAAGTAAAGATCTTATTAAATTTTATAATGTGGAAGCAAAAATTATTTTTGAACAAAGACTAAAAATAATGTATGATACTTTTCAAGAAAATATTGCTTTCCCTAAATTAAAAATAAGGAAGATGAAAACAAGATGGGGTGTATGTAATCGTAAAGATAAATCGATTACCCTTAATCTTGATTTAATAAAGTATGATATTAGTAAAATTGATTATGTTATTATTCATGAATTATCGCATTTTGTATATTTTGATCATTCAGCTAATTTTTGGAATTTAGTTAGTAAATATGTACCTAATTATAAAAAAATAAGAAAAGAATTACGGGATTAGGTGATAAAATGTATAAAAGATTTTGTTTATATTTATTATTAATTTTGTTATTATGTTTGAGTGGATGTAGTAATCAAAATCGTATTGAAGATGAATATGACTTGTATGTTAAAAAATTGACTAATATTACCGAAAGTAGTAATGATCTACCATTTAATATTAATATTTCTATTAAAAAATTAACAGAAGAAAAAGCAATGTATCAAGTAATTATTGATAAACCGCAATATTTATTGTATAATGTTAAAGCTATTGTTATTCATAATAAAAAGACGGATGATATATTTCCAAGTCTTGGTATAGTTGATGATTCTGTTAATTTAGCCAGTTCTCTAAAAGAAAACTTTAGTAAGGGAATAATTCTTACTGGTTATCTAGACAATAATGTTGTTAATAATACAACTTTTAAAATTTTAATTGAGTATTCCTTAAATGATAAAGTATATACTAAATACTATGTTGTTACATCGACAAATTCTAGCCTAAAATAATGTTAGAATTTAGTCGGTGATAAAATGAAAGTTAAATTATTTGATGAGAATCATGAGAAAGATTTAGAGGCTGCTGTTAATAAGTTTTTAAATGAATGCGAAGGCGAAGTAATTGAAATTAAGTATCAAGTGGCAATTGGTGTATTTTCGGAAGAACAGATTTTTTGTTTTTCGGCGATGGTTATTTATATGCCAAAAAGTTAGAACTTGATAATAACGGTAATAATTTGATATAATAGAATTGGTGGTAAACATGATAAAGTATGACGAAAGTTCCATTAAAATATTAGAAGGCTTAGAGGCAGTACGTAAACGTCCTGGTATGTATATCGGTTCAACGGATAAACGAGGCCTTCATCATTTAGTATGGGAAATAGTTGATAATAGTATTGATGAAGTTATAAATGGTTTTGGTAAAAAGATAAAAATTGTTCTTTATGCTGATAATAGTATTAGTGTTGAAGATGAAGGACGAGGGGTTCCGGTTGGTATGCACAGTAGTGGTATTTCAACACCAGAAGTTGTTTATACGGTTTTGCATGCCGGTGGTAAATTTGAAAGTGGCGGTTATAAAGTATCAGGTGGCTTACATGGTGTAGGTGCATCGGTAGTTAATGCTTTAAGTAAATGGATGGAAGTAAACATTAAAAAAGATGGTTATGAACACTATATTCGTTTTGAAAATGGTGGTAATACTAAAGTTCCCTTACAAAGACTTGATAAAACTAATAAAACTGGTACAAAAGTAAGATTTATGCCTGATCCTGAAATATTTGGCAATGTTCCGTTTTCATTTACAACGATATGTGAAAGAATGCAAGAATGTGCCTTTTTGTTAAAAGAACTAACTATTGAAGTATATGATGAAATAGATAAAAAACAAGAGATATATCATTATGAAAATGGTTTACAATCATTTGTTAGTTACTTAAATGATGGTAAAGATGAATTACATAAAGTAGTTAGTTTTAGTGGTCTAAAAGACAGTATTAATGTCGAAGTAGCATTTCAATATACGGATACTTATGCTGAAAATATTATCTCTTTTGTTAATAATGTTAAAACTAATGATGGTGGTACGCATGAAGTTGGTTTTAAAAGTGCTCTGACTAGAGTCTTTAATGATTATAGTAGAGAAAATAAATATCTTAAAGATAAAGATAAAAATTTAGAAGGTAATGATACTAGGGAAGGCTTAACCGCGATTATTAGTTTACAAATACCTGAAAATATTTTACAATTTGAGGGTCAAACAAAAGCTAAATTAGGGACAAGTGAAGCTAGAACGGTAGTTGAAAGTATTGTTACCGAAAAATTACAATATTTTCTAGAAGAGAATAAAGAGATTGCTTCGCGTATTATGGATAAGATGGTTAAAAGTAAATTTGTTAGAGAAGCTGCTCGTAAGGCTCGTGATGAAGCAAGAAAAGGCAATGATAAGAATAAGAAAGAACGAGCTCTTAGTGGTAAATTAACCCCTGCTCAATCACGAAATCCTGCTATCAATGAGTTATTCTTAGTAGAGGGAGATTCCGCTGGAGGTTCCGCTAAACAGGGTCGTGATCGTAAATTTCAAGCTATTTTACCATTACGAGGAAAAGTCATAAATACTGAGAAAGCTAAACTTGATGAAATATTAAAAAATGAAGAAATTAATACTATTATTCATACAGTAGGTGCTGGTGTTGGTAGTGACTTTGATATTAAAGAAGCTAATTATGATAAAGTAATTATTATGACCGATGCTGATGATGATGGAGCACATATTCAAATATTATTATTAACATTTTTCTATCGGTATATGAAACCATTAATTGAGGCTGGTAAACTTTATATTGCGTTGCCACCTTTATATAAAATTACATCAGGTAAACAAATGGTTTATGCCTGGAGTGATGAGGAACGTAAGCGTATTAGTGATAATATGAAAGGTCCCAAACCGGAAGTTCAAAGATATAAAGGACTAGGTGAAATGAATGCTGATCAATTATGGGAAACAACAATGAATCCCGCTACTAGAAGTTTAATAAAAGTTAATATTACGGATGCAGCTTTAGCTGAAAAAAGAGTATCTGTTCTGATGGGTGATAATGTAGAACCTCGTAAAGAATGGATTGAAGAGAATGTTGAGTTCTCATTAGAAGATAATTATAATATAAATTAGTTTAATCAACTATCTTTATTAAATATTAAATAAAAGTATAATGTGCTTTATTTACATTATACTTTTTTTGTGAATCATTTGATTACTATCATGAATAATGGAGCAGGGGATTATTTCTAAATTAAATAAAACTGGTATTGGTCCCATTAGATAAATGAAATCATTATGAATTAATGATTATTTTATGTTAGAAAATCCATTGGGGATTTTTTTTATGATAAATTCAAAAATTAGAGGTTTACGTTTATTTTAATTTTTCCAATATTTCGACTTTTTATATTGAAAAAAGCATACTATTTTGATAAGATAGATATAATTAGGAAGTGCATTGATATGAATAGTGTAAAATTCAATAAAAAAGACTTCAAGGCGAATATTAAATATATTGGACCAGCTATTATTTTAATTGTCATAGCGTTCCTTCTTTCTTTTTTTATGAAGAATTATAACTATCGTTTAGAAGAAGAAGAACTACCTACAAGTGGCAGCACTAATGTTAATAAACTTATTATTAATGAGATTATGAGTAATAATGGTGGCACTTTAATTGATGATAAAGGTCATTTGTATGACTGGATTGAATTATATAATGGTAAAGGTCATGATATAAATCTAACTAATTATGCATTATCAGATAATAATAATGCGATTAAATGGGTATTTCCTAATGTAACAATTAAATCTAAAGGTTATTTAATTGTGTACTTATCAGGTACTAAAGAATCAGGATTATATGCATCCTTTAAATTAAAGAGTTCAGGTAGCGAAGATTTAGTTCTACGCAATAGTACCGGTAAAGTAATTGATGCGATTAATACTTCTTCTTTAAATAAAAATGAAGTAATGTATCGTAATTTAGAGGGCCAATGGAAGATTAGTACTAGTCCAACTCCAGGATTTGTTAATACAGGTGATGGTTTAAAAGAATATCAAAAAAGTATTGTTGCCCTAAACAGCGATATAAAAATAAATGAGGTTTTACCTCGCAATAAAGGTAATTTTAAGAATTTTAATGGTGATTATAGTGGCTATATTGAGCTTATCAATACAACTGATAAAACCATAAACCTTAAGGGTTATTGTTTATCTAATAGTATTAATGCTCCCTTCTTATGGTCATTACCAGATATGAATTTAGGCCCTAAAGAAGTTATAGTTGTGTATACATCAGGTTTAAATTTAATCGAGAATGATGAGATAAATACGACTTTTACTTTGAATAAAGAAAAAGGGGAAGTTATCCTTTCATCAAATAATAAGATTCTTGATAAAGTAAGTTATAACAATGTTCCCAATGGAACAGCTTTAATTAATATCAAAAATAAGTATTATCAATCTAGTATGATTAGTCCAGGTTTTACTAATGATAGTGATGGTAAAAAGAAATTTAGTGAGAAATATTTAATTAATCCTAAAGACATCATAATTAGTGAAGTAATGAGTAGTAACTTTAAATATTTGCCACAAAATGGTAATCAGTATTATGATTGGATTGAAATAAAAAATAATGGTACAAAAGATATTAATTTAAAAGAATATTATTTATCGACTAATAGTGATGATCCATATAAATGGCAATTTCCTGATAAGGTCTTAAAGCCAGGCGCTTATTATGTAGTTATGGCATCAGGCAATATAAATCTAACTAATAATAGTTATGTTCATACGAACTTTAATTTAGGGGATATTCAAGCTTTGTATTTATATCATAATAATAATATGGTTGATTCCTTATTTATATCTAATATTCCCACCAGTTATAGTTTAGGAAGAAGCTCAAATAATGGTTTTTACTATTATAGTAGTCCTACTCCTAATCAAGCAAACAATAATGGTTTACAAGAAGTTTCTTATGTACCCTCTGTATCTATTAATGGTGGTATTTACAATAATGTTGAAAATATAAATGTTACTTTAGATGCTCCTGGGACCATACATTATACATTAGATGGTAGTAATCCAACCATTAACTCTAGTGTATATAATGGTCCTCTTTTATTAAGTAAAACAACGGTTTTAAAAGCTGTTAATATTGAAAGTAATAAGTATAATGGTAATACGCTTACAGAAACTTATATTGTTAATGGTAAACATTCTTTACCCGTCTTATCAATAACCGTTAAACCCAGTGATTTTAATAATTTAAACAGTAATATGAATTCAACTAGTTATGAAGTAGTAGCGTATGCGGAATTATATGATGGTAATAAAGGTTTTTCTATTCCTTGTGGTTTACAATTATTTGGAGGATCGACGAGATTCTTACCTAAACGAAGTTATGAACTTAAATTTAAAAAAGAATATGGCGCTAGTCAATTAAATTATCAAGTATTTGGTAATCGTGATTTTTCTTCTTTTAATTCTTTAGTTCTTCGATCAGGATCACAAGATTATGATAATGCTTATCTAAGAGATATTTTAATGACATCTATTGTTGATGATTATACTGATATTGATGTTCAAGCTTATAAGACTGCAGTTGTCTATATTAATGGTAAATATTGGGGTTTATATGATATTAGGGAAAAAGTAGACGAAGATTTTATTGCCAATCACTATAATGTTGATTCTACTAATACTAATATTTTAAGAATTGATGGTAATATAAAAGATGGTATTTCTACTAATTATAATAATTTAATGTCATATATTCGTAATCATGACTTATCTAAAGATGAATATTATGACTATGTTAAAGAAAAAGTTGATATTGATAATTTAATTGATTATTGGATTGCTGAGATATGGACAGCTAATTGGGATATAGTAAATGTAAGATATTTTCAAAATCCTAGTATTGAAAACAATAAATGGAAGTTTGTTTTTTATGATTTAGATAATGCTATGTATAATATTCGTCATAATTATTATACATATATTACTGGATCTGATTCTAATCCCGAAAATATTGCTCTCTATACAAATGAATTATTAACTAATTTATTTAAGAATAAGAAATTTGTTGATACTTATCTTACCCATTTACATGATCAATTAAAAAATGTTTGGACAACTACTAATGTTACCAAACGCCTTGATGAAATAGTAAATAATATTAGTAAAGAGATGCCGCAAGAACGAAATCGTTGGGGGTTAGATATGAAGAGTTGGAATACAGAAATAGAAAAGTTAAGAGATTTTGCTAAAGAACGTTCTAAATATGTCCTATCAACAACAAAAAGTTTTTTTCATTTATCAAGTACGGATATGAAAAAATATTTTGGTGATTTAGATGCGTAAATATCGTCATGAATTAAAGTTTTCGATATCTAGTCCACAAGCTGAGATATTAAAAAGTAAATTAGCTATTCTTATGGCTGTTGATACTAATTCTTATAATCAAGATAATACATACTTAATAAGAAGTCTATATTATGATGATATTAATTCGACAGCTTATTATGAAAAATTAGATGGTGTTGAATATCGAAGAAAGTATCGAATTCGTATCTATAATAATGATGATCAGTTTATTAGATTAGAGAAGAAATTAAAGAATAATAACTTAACATCTAAAGATCAAACTTTAATTGATAAACGTACTTATCAATTGCTAATTAATAAAGAGTTTGATAAAATAAATAGTAGTGGTAGTAAGCTATTACAAGAATTTATTATGGAATGTAAATTAAAAGGATTAATACCATCGGTTATTGTTGAATATAAACGTTTAGCGTATACTTATCCAATATGTGATGTAAGAGTTACATTTGATGAAGAAATAAAATCAGGATTATATGATTATGATTTATTCAATAAAGATTTACCTTTATACGGGGTTATTGATCCTAAAAAAGTTGTTTTAGAAGTAAAATTTAATGAAGTATTACCGGAGAGTTTGGCGATTATATTAGCTACTATTCCTAATTGTCGACAAGCTATATCAAAATTTGCTCTATGTCGTAGTGTGAAATAAGGAGGATTTATGAGTGTTATTAAAGATAGTATAATTAATCAATTTACTGGTACTTTATCAATCGATGAAATGATTTTATCATTAGTTACGGCTTTTATCATCGGATTACTAATTGTGTTTGTATATCGTAAAACATATAATGGGGTAGTGTATTCAAAATCATTCTCTCTTTGTATTATTTTACTTTCATTAGTTACAGCTTTAATTATCAGAACGGTTAATTCTAATTTAGCCCTTTCTTTAGGTATGGTAGGTGCTTTATCTATTGTTCGTTTTCGAACAGCTGTTAAAGAACCCGTTGATACAGGATTTATGTTCTGGGGAATTGCGGCTGGTATTATGGCCGGAACGGGTATGTATGTTATTGCCTTAATTGGATCTCTTACTTTAGGAATCCTATATTATGTTAGTTTCTTAATGGGCTTTAAGGTTCGTTCACAATATCTATTTATTATTAAATATGAAATAGCAGGAGAAGCACAGATACATAATGCTTTAAGAAAATTACCTCGTCATAAATTAAAAAGTCATACTATTAATAATAATACGGTTGAATTAACTTATGAAGTTGATCTTAAAGATGATAGTGAACATGAGTTTATTAATAACTTTAATCGGATGGATGGCGTAATTACCGCTAGTCTAATAAGTTATCAAAATGATTTTGGTGATTAAAAAGCATATAATGCTTTTTTTATGTTTATAAATATTATCAAATATATAAATATTCTGTTATAATAGACAACTAGGTGATTTATATGGCCACTGATGGTAATAGTAATAATGTATTTTCTATTGATGAAATGAAAGTAAGAGAAGCTAAAGAATACTCTAAAGTATCCATTAACTTAGTTGGGATAAATCATAATCCACTTTACAATATTATAAGACTTCAACGCTTATTATCTCTTCCTGATTTAAAAGAAGTATATTTTTATGGTTATGATTATGATGTTATGAAGTATATTAGTTTCTTTTTTGATCAAACTAAATGTCATAAAAGATTTATATTAATAGATGATTGTTCAATACAAGATCGTAGCTATATTGGACCCTTACCTAATAGTGATTTATATATTCCTGTTCGCTATCAAATGTTGGGATTAGATTTGTTGGGAGAAAAAAAAGGTTGTCACTTTTATGCTGCTAAATTACCAACAATTATGCAACACGGTATAGATGAGTGTATTCAAACACCACCCTTTTTACAACAAGTTATGCAGTTGACGAATGAATTATTAACAGCTAACCCTAACATTAATGATTTAGAGAAGATGCTTATAATTCTTAATTATTTTGAAGCTAGATTTCAATATGTTGGTGGTATAAAAAGTTTCAGTAGTTTCCATAATGCAGAATATATTGCTTCTACATATGATCGAAATGTTCATGGTGATATACGCGATGTTAGTACTCTTTTTGATAGAGGACTAGGAGCTTGCTATACAATGGCACTAGGATATTTGTATTTAAATAGTAATTCGATTGCTAATATTAATTGTGGTCTTGTTATGGCAGATGGACACTTATATAATTGGGTAAGCCATAATAAAGAGTTTTATGCAACTGATTCCACGTGGTCAGTTACTCGTAATGAGAATCAAGTTCCTGATGCTTTAAAAGCTAGTAAATTTTCTGATACTTATTTTCTTCTTGGTCAAGATGCCCTAGATGAACTTGATCATCATAAACCAATAATTTCTTTAGATTTTCATTTTGCTAAAAAGAGTTTTGATCGTTCACAAATAGAAGAAGCAAGACAGCATTTAGAATCATTAGGAGTATCTTTTGAATATGGTAATAAAGTAAATATTCCTTCTTATTGCCATAAATTAAAAAAATAGTAATAATAATTTTTAATTACTTATTCACACATTTTATTAAATAATGTATAATAATGATAGGAGATGGTGATATGTATCATTTTATTGGTATAAAAGGAACCGGTATGAGTTCTTTAGCCCAAGTTTTAAAAGGATTAGGTTTTGAAGTACAAGGTAGTGATAAAGACGAACACTTTTTTACAGAAGCAGGATTAATCGAACAAAACATTAAAATATTACCATTTGATCCTGATAATATTAAAGAAGATATGATTATTATTCAAGGTAATGCTTTTCGTGATGATCATTCGGAAGTAGTAAGAGCTAAAGAATTAGGTATTAAGATATATTCTTATCAAGATATGTTAGCTAAATTAACCGAGATGTTTGAGTCTATCACGGTAGCGGGATGTCATGGTAAAACAACAACAACTTCGATGCTATCTCATGTCTTAAAAAATATTACAGGATGCAATTATTTAATTGGTGATGGAACAGGATACGCTAATAAAGATAATAAATACTTTGTTTTAGAAGCTTGTGAATGGAAAAGACATTTTCTTGCTTATTCTCCATATTATGCCATTATTACGAATATTGATTTAGATCATTTAGACTATTATAAAGATATGTCTGATATTATTGATGCTTATCAAGAGTACGCTAATAACGCTGAAAAGATGATTATTGCCTGTGGTGATGATCCTTATACACGTTCATTAGAAGTAACTAAGCCTATCTTCTTTTATGGTTTAGATGATGATAATGATATTCAAGCGCGAGATATTGAATATCATAATGAAGGCACAAGTTTCGATGTCTTTGTTGAAGATAATTATTATGGACACTTTGATTTACCTTTATATGGTAAACATATGTTGTTAAATTCTTTGGCTGTAATTGGTGTTTGTTATTATGAACGTTTAGAAGCTAAAGAAGTGGCTAAATATTTGAAAACATTTACCGGTGCTAAAAGACGATTTAAAGAAACAATAATTGATGATGTTGTAACAATTGATGATTATGCCCATCATCCAGCCGAAGTAAAAGTAACCATTAAAGGAGCACGTCAAAAATATCCTGATAAAAAGATTATTGCCGTATTAATGATTCATACTTTGTCACGTGCTAAAGAATTTGCTGAAGATTTTGCGGATGCTCTTAATTTAGCTGATAAATCTTATGTAACAGATATATATACTGATCGTTTAGAAGAAGGTTATGATGATGTTGATTATCATTTGATTCTTGATAAAGTTAAAAACGGGGAACATATATCTTTAGAAACAATTGATAAATTATTAGATTATCGTAATGCGGTTATTCTATTTATGAGTAGTAAAGAAATATATGTCTTACAAGCTGCTTATGAAGAAAAGCTAAAAGAAAGATTAGTGGAAGATAAATAATATAATTAACTTCGTTTTTGTAAATAACGAAGTTTTTTATACTTTAAATTATTAAAATTTATGATACAATAGTAGTATACTTTAAAAGTATGATAGAAGAGGTATTTATGGCAGAGAATATTGTTAATGTTTTATTATCTTGGTTTAGTGGTCTTACTAGTATGCCTTTAGGCAAAGAATTAATAGTCTTTATTATTTCATTACTTCCTATAGTTGAATTACGAGGTGGCTTAATAGCAGCCGCTTTATTAGGTTTAAATCCATGGATAAGCCTAGTTATTGCCATAATAGGTAATATTATACCAATACCTTTTATTTTATGGTTTATAACTCCTTTATTTAACAAATTAAAGAAGACCAAGCGATTATCAGGTTTTGTTTCAAAATTAGAGAATCGGGCTCTTAACAAGAAGAGTCAAGTTGAAAAATATGAATTCTGGGGTTTACTAATATTTGTTGGTATTCCTTTACCAGGAACAGGCGCATGGACGGGATCTTTAATTGCGGCTTTATTAGATATGGATAAGAAAAAAGGCTTAATTTCTATTATTGGGGGAGTCTTGATGGCGTCTATTATTATGATGATTTTATCATTTGGAATACTTAAAAATATTATTAGTTAGAAATAGTGTTTAATGATAACACTATTTTTTTTATGTATATTATTAATTTTATGATTAAATGTCGAAGATATTTATATGATTTTATAATTTTTTCTTTAATTTTTAACAATTATATAGTATAATTAGTTTAGATTATAGGAGATGATTGTATGAAGCATATATATACTAGCGTTGATATCGGATCTAATACAATAAAAGTTATAGTATGCGAATTACATAAAAATAAATTAAATTTATTGGCGGCATCCGCAGTTAAATCTAAGGGTGTTAAAAAGGGATTAATCAATGATCCCCAAGCAGCTGCTATGTCATTACGTAAGGCCATTGTAGAGGTAGAGTCTGTTTTAGGAGTTAAGATTAAAAAGGCTCTTGTTTCAGTACCTAGTTATTTTGCTGATTTTCGTCCCTTTAAAGAAGAAATAATAGTTAATACTGATGGCCATATGGTTGATAGTGATATTGTTATTGATTTATTAAAAAAAGTAGTGGACGCTAAAGTTAATAACAATACGGAAATGGCAGCCATATTTCCTGTTGACTTTAAATTAGATGATAAAGAGGGAATAAGAGATCCAAAAGGAATGGTAGGATCTAATTTGGGTGTTAGAGGTGTTATTGCTTTAACACCAAGAAAGAATGTTTATTCCATTGTTAATTTACTAGAAACAGTTGGTATTGATGTTGTTGATATATCTTTAAATTGTGTAGGTGATGTCTATGCTTTTAAAAATAAAGATATTGATACTAAAGTAGGTATTATTGTTAATATGGGCTCAGATGCTACATCTATTACTTTATATAATAAAGGAATTGTGGTACGTAACTCTATTTTACAATTAGGGGGACGAAATATTGATAATGATTTAGCTTATATGTATAAAGTGGATTTAGATACAGCCATTAAAATAAAAGAAAAGTTTGCGGTAGCGCATCGTAATGTGGCTAGTGTTGGTGAAGTTATTGAAGTAACACCGACTGATGGTGAAAAAATCAAGATTAATCAGTACGAAGCTTCCGAAATAGTCATGTCTAGAATCGAAGAAACATTAAATTTAATCAATAAAGAAATAAAAATTTTGACAACTAAGCATATTGATTATATAATAATTACAGGAGGAGTTAGCAATATGGCGGGATTTTCCCGGATTGCTGAAGAAATACTTGGACCAACTACTAGTGTGGGTAATGTAAAATTACTGGGTATTCGTAATAATAAATATTCATCAGCAGTTGGTAATATTATTTATTTTGTTAATAAATTAAAATTAAAAGGACAAAATTATACAATGTTTACAGATGATGAAACAGAAGGTATTTCAACACCTAGTGATAATATGACAAGTACTTCTAACGAATCAGTATTAGGTAAAATATTTGGTTATTTTTTTAACGAATAAGGAGGACATATATGTTAGGATTAGAAATGGATCAATTAGCTAAAATTAAAGTAATAGGTGTTGGTGGCGGTGGTAATAATGCCGTTAATCGTATGATTGAGTCGGGTTTAAAGGGCGTAGAGTTTATAGCTGCTAATACTGATTTACAGGTGCTTAATAATTCCCAAGCATCAGTTAAAATTCAAATTGGAGCAGAACTTACAAATGGTCTAGGAGCAGGAGCTAACCCACAAATAGGTAAAGAAGCGGCTTTAGAATCACGTGATGAGATAGAAAATATCTTAAAGGGTTCTGATATGGTATTCATTACTTGTGGTATGGGTGGTGGAACCGGTACAGGAGCAGCTCCAGTCATAGCTAGTATTGCCCAAGAACTAGGTGCTTTAACGGTCGGTATTGTTACTAAACCTTTCTCTTTCGAAGGAAAGAAAAGAATGGAACAAGCACTAAATGGTATTGAGGAATTAAGAAAACATGTTGATACTTTAATTGTTGTACCTAATGATCGTTTACGTGATTTAATTGATAAAACAACCCCTCTATTAGATTCATTTAAAGAGGTTGATAATGTTTTAAGAACAGGTGTCCAATCTATTTCAGATTTAATTGCCGTATCTGGTTTAATTAATCTTGACTTTGCGGATGTTAAAGCAGTTATGGAAAAACGTGGTAATGCCCTTATTGGTATTGGTATTGGTGTTGGTGAAAATAGAGCTGCTGATGCAGCTAGACAAGCCGTATCTAGTCCATTATTAGAAACTAGTATTAATGGAGCAACGGATGCTATAATTAACGTTACTGGTGGTCCAAGCTTAACATTATTTGAAGTTGAAGAAGCGGCAGAGGTTGTTAGAACATCAGCTAATACTGATATAAATACAATATTTGGAGCTATTATTTGTGAAAGCTTAACGGATGAAATAATTGTTACTGTTATTGCAACTGGATTTGAAGAATCAACCGAACCTTTATATCATGCTTATGCTAAACATGATGCTGGTAAGATCGAAACATTAAATCCTAATGATGATGATGATGGTGATATTCCAACATTCTTAAGAAAAAGAGGATTCTAAACGAAAAACGACACATTATTATGTGTCTTTTTTTTATAATATATACAGGTGATAAAGTGAAAATTTATTTAGATCTTATTTTATTTCTTAATTTTGCGTTTGATTTTATTCTTCTTCTAAGCGTATCTTTAATTTTAAGACGTAAAGTAACTCTTAATCGTCTCTTAATAGGATCATTTGTTGGTAGTTTAACTATTCTTGCTTTATTTATTAATATTAATTCTTTTTGGCTATTTATGATTAAGGTATTATTTAGTGTGTTAATGGTATTAGTTACTTTCAAATATGAATCATTAATGTACACATTAAAGAATATCTTATTTTTATATACATCAAGTATTTTATTAGGAGGATTCTTATATTTTTTAAATATTCAATTTTCTTATAAGAATGATGGTTTAGTATTTTATTATAATGGATTAAGTATTAATTATATTGTTCTTATTCTTTTTGGCCCTGCTATTATTTATTTATATGTTAAACAAGGACTTAATTTAAAAAATAACTATTCTAATTATTATCCTATTACATTATATTTAGAAGATAATAAGACTTTAAAACTAACTGGTTATTTTGATACTGGAAACAAATTAATAGATCCCTATTTAAATAGACCAGTCTTACTTATTAGTAAAGATAAATATCCTTATTTAATTAATAATTATATTTATATTCCATATAATTCTATTACTAATCATGGCTTACTAAAATGTGTTCGAATACCGAAAATAAAATTTAACAATGAGATAAAACATAATATTTTATTAGGACTTATGGAAGAAAGTATAAATATTGATGGCATTGATTGTTTATTACATGATAAATTATGGGAGGAAAAATGATGATGAAACGATTTATTACTTGTATTTTAAGATGGTTTAGAATTGATCCTAATATCTTTTTTATTGGTAGTTCGGATAAATTGCCCGAACCATTAGAAAAAGAAGAAGAATTAAAGTTTATTGAGCAAAGTATGAATGGTGATGAATATGCCAAAAATAAGCTAATTGAACATAATCTTCGTTTAGTTGTTTTCTTATCAAAAAAATATGAAAATACGGGTGTTGATTTAGAAGATTTAGTTAGTATTGGAACGATTGGATTAATAAAAGGGATAAATACTTATCGAATCGACAAAAACATTAAACTGGCAACTTATGCCTCACGATGTATCGATAATGAAATTCTAATGTTTTTAAGAAAAAATAAAAAAAGACGAGGTGAAATAAGTTTTGAGGATAGTTTAAGTTATGATGTTGAGGGTAATGAATTACGTTTAGAAGATATCTTAGGAACCGAGCCTGATGTTGTGACAAAGGGTTTAGAGGAACAAATTGAAAAGAAGTTATTGTATCATGAGATTGAAAAGTTAAATAGTCGGGATCGTAAAATTATGATATTACGTTATGGATTGTTTGGATGCAAAGAAATGACACAAAAAGATGTAGCTGATGCATTGAATATAAGTCAGTCATATATATCACGAATTGAAAAAAAGATAATTAGACGTTTACGAACAAATGTTAAATAAATAGACTATTTTGTCTATTTTTGTGTAAATATTAACATTTATATATTAATTTTATACCATATTATTGTATAATAAATATTAGCTGTGAGGTATTTATATGAAAAAGAAAATATTTGTTTTTAATATTGTTAGTATGGTTATTTTATTATCTTTAATAGGCGTATATACTTATCGTTTTATTCATTATTATCGTTTGGAAAATGTTGGTTCTAATGTTGAAGCCCAGAAATTAGGGACTTACATTTTAAATGATACGTCTATTAATAGGATGTTAGTAAAAAATGGTGATAATTATTGGTATAAAGGGAATAATCCTAATAACTATGTTCGTTATTCAGGATTATTATGGCGAATTGTTAAGATTAATAAGCATAATGAATTAGTTATTGTTTTAGATGATACTAATATTTTGTTGTCTTTTAATGATAAGTATGTCTATTCATCTATTAATAAATGGTTAAATAAAACGAGTGATAGTAATACGGGTATATTTTATAATAGTTTAATATATACTGATAAAAACTTAGTTAAAAGTACTTTATGTTTAGATAATATTGATGATGCTACTAAGAGTACTTGCAAGAATACTAATACGGACTATTATGTTGGTCTCTTATCATTAAATGATTATGAATTAGTAGGTGGTAAGAACAGTTATTTAAATAATAAAACTAATTGGTGGATTAGTAATAATAATACTAAAGGTGATAAATGGTATATTACTAATACTGGTGATGTTAAGACGGTAAAAGATTTAAAAAATTATGGAGTAAGACCTGTTGTAACGATAAAATCAGATATTAATTATATTAGTGGCAATGGAACTATTACAGCGCCATATCAAGTAGATACTGAAGAGGGAAATACTTTAAAACCAAAATCAATTAGTAGTTATGTTGAATATAGTGGCTATGTATGGAAAATAGTTAGTCAAGATGAGATAGGAACTAAAGTCGTTATGAATGATTATTTAAAAGTTAGTAATAAAGAAGTATTAAAGACTTTTGGTAGTAAAAATGTATATAGTCTATCAAATAATACTTTAGGGTATTATTTAAATAATACTTTCTATAAATCTTTAGAAGATAAAGATTATGTTAAAATGGGTACATGGTATACTGGTAGTTATAGTTTAAGTGATAATTATGATTATTTAAGTATATATAAGACTAAATTACAAGCTAATATTGGTTTATTAAATACTAATGATATGTTTGTTAATGATTTAACGAATGTTTATACTCTTACGGGTTCTTTGACATCTGATCAAACAATGTATACAATTAATGATAATAGAGAGTTATATGGTAATTTACCTACTAAAGAATTAAAAGTAAGACCAGCTTTATATTTAGATGCTAATTTATTTGTGGTAGATGGCAATGGTAGTATAGATACACCATATCAGATTGGGAGATAAGTATGAGTGATAATAATATATATATAAATTATGTTGAAGATCAAGTATCTAATAGTAAAGATATTAAAGAAAAGAAGCCGAAAAATAAAAAACATCATCCTTTGACAATTGTGGTACTAGTATTAGATATAATTGCTTTGTTAGGATTATTTGTTTTATATGGACCATTTGATAATTTTCGTAACTTTTGGATAACATCGGCTACCGCCACGATGTCTCATAAGTATTTAGCCCATATATTTTATAGTAATGATACTATTAATTCAGTTTTAAGTGCAAACTATGTTGAGAGTTTTAATAATAGTTCAGATAGTTCAGATATTAATTATAATAATAATACAGATAATTATGAATCTATTTATGATGAACAAATTTTAAAGAAAGATAAGGATAATGATTTATATAAGTTAATTAAGATCGAAGAGAATGGTACAACTGGTTATTTAGTTGCTATATATGATTCATCTCGTATTTCTTTACAATCATCATCAAAAATGGCGGTTGGTGGTCAACAATTACTTGATTTTGCTAAAGCAAAGAAAGCGATTATAGCTATTAATGCTAGTGGTTTCACAGTCAATAGTGGTACTAAAGCTGTCACTCCAACCGGTACAGTTATAAAAAATGGTAAAATATTATCGATTGGTGACGGTACAGGATACGATAATGGGGGACTAATTGGTTTTGATAAGAATCATACCTTAATGTTAACTATGGATAATCCTGCTAAAGCAATAAAGAATGGCATAGTTGATGCGGTTGAGTTTGGTCCTTTCTTAATAATGAATGGTGTACCAGCAAAAATTAAAGGTAATGGAGGATTAGGATACGCTCCAAGAACGGCTATTGCTCAACGTCAAGATGGAATTGTCTTATTTTTAGTCTTTGATGGTCGTAATTTAGGCAAAAATATGGGTGCTAGTATGGTTGATATAATTAACATCTTTACGCGTTATAAGGCCTATAATGCGGCTAATTTGGACGGTGGGGGATCTAGTACTTTAGTTATTAATAATAAGCTAATTAATGAACCAAGTGGTTATAATTATAGTGGTTCTCGTTATTTACCAAATGCTTGGATGGTTAACTAATAGAGGTTAATCATCTTTTTGATTGAAAAAGGGACAAGATATTGTTAAAATATATATATGGTGATGAAATGAAGAAGATATTAATACTATTGATATTATTAATTTTAACAGGTTGTGAGTCTAGTAATAAAATGGATTGTACATCTATAAATAAAGATACCTTACACACTGATACCTACAATTTGAGTGTTACTTTTAATAATAATGTTATAAAGAATATGTCATTAGAAGGAACTAGTATTTATACTAAACAGTCATTAACGGTAAGTGCTTATAATATTATAAAAGATGGTTATGATAAAGTACAATCGTTAGATAAAAATATTAAAACTGAAGTTCATTATAAGAATACTAACTTATCTTTTAGTTTAGAGTTGGATACAAGCAATATTAATAGTGAAGGTCTTAAATATCTTCAAAGTATTTTTAATATTAATAAGGGGTATCCTAATCGTCAAGATTTTATGAATTATATAAATAAGAATAACTATAAATGTAATTAGGAAGTGTAACTATGAGTAAGATATTAAATAACATAAATAATCCTCAAGACTTAAAAAAATTAAATAGTAATGAGTTAGAAGAATTATGCCAAGAGGTAAGGGCCTTTATTATTGATAATGTATCAAAGAATGGTGGCCATTTAGCATCTAACTTAGGTATGGTTGAAGTAACCATTGCTTTACTTTTAAATTATGATTTTAGTAAAGATAAAATTGTTTTTGATGTTGGTCATCAAAGTTATGCTTATAAGATATTAACTGCTCGTCGTGATCAATTTAATACCCTTAGAAAATATAAAGGTATTAGTGGTTTTCCTAAACGTAATGAAAGTACTTATGATTATTTTGATAGTGGTCATAGTAGTAATTCTATTTCAGCCGCTATTGGTATGGCAAGAGCCCGTGATCTTAATCAAGAAGATTATGAAATAGTATCGATTATAGGTGATGGAGCTTTTACGGGAGGAATGGTCTATGAAGCCCTAAATGATATTGGTTATAATAAAAGTAAAATGTTAATTATTCTTAATGATAATAATATGTCAATATCTACTAATGTTGGTGGGATTGCTAATTCATTGAATAAAATTAAATTAAATAGATTTTATAATAGCTTTAAAAATAGTATTAAATTAAAAACTAAAGATCGTAAACACTTATTTGCTTTTTTTGCTAAGGTAAAAGAAAGTATTAAGAACTTGTTTTATACACCATTATTTTTTGAAAGTTTAGGAGTAAGATATATAGGTCCAGTTGATGGACATAATCTTAATAAATTAATTGATACAATTAATCAGATTAAACAGTATGATGGACCTGTTGTTTTGCATGTTGTAACTAATAAAGGATATGGTTATTTACCAGCATTAAATAATCCTAGTAAATATCACGCGGTAGGTAAGTTTGATATTACTACGGGTGAAATTAATAAGAACAATGAATTAAGTTATTCATACGTCCTAGGAGATTCTCTATGTCATATAGCTGCATATGATAAACGAATTATTGCCATTACTGCTGCTATGACGGATGGAACTGGATTATCGAAGTTTGCTGAATGTTTTCCTCATCAATTTTATGATGTTGGTATAGCCGAGCAACATGCTATTACTTTAGCATCTGGTTTAGCCGAATCGGGAATGCGACCCGTAATACCCATATATTCTACTTTCTTACAACGAGGTTTTGATCAAGCCATAATGGATGTTTGTATGCAAAAAATGCCGGTTATATTCGCTATAGATCGAGCCGGACTAGTGGGTAGTGATGGGGAAACACATCAAGGTATATTTGATTTATCTTATTTATCATTAATGCCTAATTTAACGATTGTAGTGCCTAAAACCCCGTTAGAAATAGAACCTATTTTAAAATATGCCTTAACCCTAAATACCCCAATAGCTTTTCGTTATCCAAGAGGTGGTTGCTCATTACCTCTAAAGCCATTAAAAACATTTACTACTGGTAAGTGGGAAATTCTTACTAAAGGATCAAAAGTAGTTGTTCTAGCAACCGGTAAAATGGTTGAACAAGCCGTACTCGCATGTGATATATTAAGGAAAAAAGGTATTTGTCCGACGATTATAAATGCGTGCTTTATAAAGCCATTAGATATAAAAACACTTAAAAATATTGTTAAAGATAATGATAATGTTTTAACTATTGAAGACAATACTATTTATGGTGGGTTTGGATCAATGGTATTAATGCAGTTAAAAGAATTAGGTTTTAATCGAAAAATTAAAATAATGGCCTTTAATGATAAATTTGTAGAACAAGGAACAGTAGATGAACTATATGAACAAGAAGGTATGGATGTTAAAACAATTGTTAAAAATATTATAAATTTAGATAAGAGATGATGTATGGAAAAATATCGTGAAATTGAAAAAAGTATTATTAAAAAGTATCGCAAAGAAATATGGAGTAAATTTATTAAGGCTCTTAAGGATTATCAATTAATTAATGATGGTGATAAGGTTGCTGTTTGTATATCAGGTGGAAAAGACTCTAGTTTACTCGCTAAGTGTATGCAAGAATTAAAGCGTCATGGTCAAATTAATTTTGAGGTACATTATATTTTAATGGATCCCGGTTATAGTAAAGAAAACTTAGAGATAATAAAAGAAAATATGGATATTTTAAATATTCAAGCTGATATCTTTAAAACCGATATCTTTGATATTGTTTATAATTTAACAGAAGGAAGTCCATGTTATTTATGTGCGAGAATGCGAAGAGGTTATTTATATAATCGAGCTAAAGAATTAGGTTGTAATAAAATAGCGCTAGGACATCATTATGATGATGTCATTGAAACTATTTTATTAAGTATGTTATATGGTGGTGAAATAAAAACGATGATGCCAAAACTCCATAGTGATAATTATGAGGGTATGGAATTAATTCGTCCTTTATATCTAGTTAAAGAAGCATCTATTAAAACTTGGGCTCATAGTAATGATTTAACTTTCTTAAATTGTGCTTGTCGTTTCACTGAAAACTGTAGCATTAATGATGATAGTACGTCTAAACGGTTAGAGATGAAGAAGTTAATTGAACAATTTCGAAAAACTAATAAGTATATTGAACAAAATATCTTTAAAAGTGTTGAAAATGTTAACTTGAATACTGTTATTGGCTATCATAAAGATGGTAATAATTATCACTTTTTAGATGAATATGACAAGTAAAAGGATGATTTAATAATCATTTTTTTATGTACTTATTGGGGATAACTAAATTATCCTTTTTATATGAATAAACATATAATAAAACAAGTAAAACTTATTATAAAATATAAATTGTAAATATTAGTTTTATTAAGGATGTATCAATGTAAGTAGTCATACCTCCTTCATTTGGCAATAATATAAGCATATTAAATTAATGTCAATATGTCAAAAAAGCTTCATTTTTGCTTTATTACTAGCAAAAAATGTTATAATAATATTATGGAGGTATGAACAAATGATAAATATAAAAACTGATTCTAGACGAATAGTTCCGGGTGATACATTTGTAGCCTTACCAGGTATTAATAGTGATGGTCATAATTATATTGATGTAGCTATCAAAAATGGAGCCACAAGGGTTATCGCAACTCATGGTACATATGGTGTTGAGACTTTAATTGTTCCTGATACTAGGATTTATTTAGAAGAGTATCTAAAAGACAACTACAATAAATATTTAGATGAGATGACAATGATTGGTATAACAGGTACTAATGGTAAAACAACAGCTTGTTATTTGATATATCAAATGCTTAATATGTTAGGTAAGAAATGTGCTTATATTGGGACAATTGGCTATTATTTAGATAAGAAAGTATGTAATTTAGCTAATACCTCACCGGATATTTGTGACATGTATGAATATATTATTAATGCTTATGATTTAGGATATCGTTATGTATCTTTAGAAGCGAGTAGTCAAGGATTATTCTTGGGACGTATTAATAATATAAATTTTGATTATGCTGTGTTTACTAATTTAACCCATTCGCATAAAGAATTTCATCCTACGGTCATTGATTATGCATTAGCAAAACAATTACTATTTAAAAAAATAAGACTTAATGGTAAAGCTATTGTTAATATTGATGATGAATATTCATCCTATTATTTATTAGAAGATAATAATAATATTACCTATGGTTTTAAACCAAGTGATTATCAATTAACAGATTATTATGTTAATGGTTTTAATGTTTATTTTAGTTGTTTACATAATCAAGAAAAAATAAATATTCATACTAAACTAATTGGTAAATATAATGTTTATAATTTAATTACCTGTATTATTATTTTAAAAGATATGGGCATCAATGACGATACTATTCAATCATTAATATCCAAATTAAAAGAACCAGAGGGAAGAATGGAAATGACACCATATAAAGACAATTTAATTATTGTTGATTATGCTCATACCCCTGATGGTTATGAAAAAGCTATTGCGGCAGTTCGCGAAATCACGAAAGGCAAACTTTATACAGTATTTAGTTGTCGTGGTAATCGTGATCGGACGATGCGACCATTAATAACAAAAAATGCTCTAAGTGGATCAGACTATGGTATTGTTACAACCGATACTTGTTATGATGAGGATCCAAAACAAATACTAGATGATATGTTAAATAATCTTCAAGAAAAAAATTATGAGATTGTTTATGACCGTAATCAAGCCATAGTTAAAGGAATTGATATGCTTAATAGTAATGATGTTTTACTTATTTTAGGACGAGGACACGAAGATACAATGAATATTAAAGGTAATATTATTCATCAAAATGATTCCGAAGTAGCTCGTGCTTATATTGAAAAATTAACAAGTAAGGTTTCTTAATATAAATTAATGAATATAGAAATTAAACTAAAAAAAGTCCAACAATTGGACGAATTAATATCATTATTACGTTTTGCTGATCATTGTTTTTATCATTCGTCAATAAATGAACCTTATTTTCCTGTTTCAAATAATTTTAATGAGTTTAAAGAACAACTTAATACTGATAATGACTTTTTACTTTATCTAGAACATAATAATGAGCCAGTAGGCTTGTTATTTGGTAAACAATTAGATATGGAAAATAAAACGATTACCTTAGGAATCCTTGTTATTAAAAATGGTTATCGTAATAAGAAATATGGTACTTACTTAATTAACGAATTTGAAAAAAGATGTTTAGAAAAAGGTGTTAAAACGATTAACTTATGTAGTCGTTATAAAGCAACAGGATTCTACTTAAAGAATAATTACAAACCCCATCTTTTTGTTCAAATATATAGTCCTTTTACAATTGATAATATCAAGGAAGCTAATATCAATAATTATCCCATTGCTTTTGAAAAACAAGAGGAATTTAATGGACAAGTAGCTTTTATTATTAATAGCATTGATAAAAAAGATGTGGAATGGTTTGTTAGGAATGCTCCTACTTGTAATGTGCAGTTTTTCTTTAGAAAAAAATTATAATTTGTATAAAATATCTTCTTTTTACTCATAAGAGTATGAAAGGAGATTTTTTAATGGCACGTCATAAAGTAGAAATATGTGGCGTGAATACTGCGAATATAAAAGTTTTAACTAATAAAGAAATGATAAATCTTTTTAAACAATATCAAATGGGGGATAAAAGAGCTAAAGAAGATTTAATCAATGGTAATTTAAAGTTAGTCTTATCAATATTAAAGAAATACAATAATAGAATTGATAATATGGATGATTTATTTCAAGTAGGATGTATTGGGCTAATAAAAGCCATCGATAATTTTGACTTAAATCATGAAGTGCGTTTTAGTACTTATGCCGTACCAATGATTTTAGGTGAAATAAAAAGATATTTACGTGATAATAATAGTGTTAGAGTTGCTCGTAGTATTAAAGATTTAGCGTATCAAGCCTTAAAAACGAAAGAGATTCTTACTAATGAATTATGTCGGGAACCTACTGTTGATCAAATCGCTATAAAAATGGGAGTACCAGTTATTGAAGTAAACAATGCTTTAGAAGCTATGCATGATACTATTAGTATGTTTGAACCTATCTATAATGATGGTGGTGATACGATATATTTAGCCGACCAATTAGAAGATAAAAGTCATAAAGAAATTGGAATAGATATGCATATTGCGTTAAAAGAAGCTATTAGTAATTTAAAAGATAAAGAAAAATTTATTATTGAAAATCGATACATAGTTGGAAAAACCCAAATGGAATTAGCTGAAGAAATTGGTATATCCCAAGCTCAAATATCACGTTTAGAAAAAAGCGGTTTAGAAAATATTCGTAAAATGTTAGACTAGTAGTGCATAAAAAAGATCTATTAAAATAGGATTAATTAGGTGATAATATGCGCTTATCCGAACTACAGAATAAAGACATAATCAATATTAATGATGGTAAAAAGATAGGTAATATTATTGATATATTAATTGATCAAGATGGTAAAATGACAGGATTTTTAGTAGAACAATCGCATTTTTTAAAAAATATATTTTCTAATCATGATGAATATGAAATAAAATGGGAACAGATTGAAAAAATAGGAGAGGATGTTATTTTAGTTAAGATTTCCTTTTAATTACTCTTGTTTTTTTTCGATGTTATGGTATACTTAATAAGTATGTAGAAAAGGTGTTATATGGGTATTTTAAGTATTATTATTTTAGGTATTGTTCAAGGTATAGCTGAATTTTTACCTATTTCATCATCAGCACACTTAATTATCTTTAGAGATATATTTGGTATAGGTAGTGGGATTACTAGTGATGTAGCATTAGCTCTTGATGTAGCCTTACATTTAGGGACATTACTTGCTATTTTCGTATTCTTCTTTAAAGATTTTATTAAAATGATTGGCGATGGCTTTAATTTTAAAGATAAAAAAGCCAGTAGACTTTTATGGTATCTGGCAATAGCCACCATACCAGCTGGTTTAGCCGGTGTACTATTTGAAGAAAGGCTTGAAACTTTATTTCGAGGCAATTATTATTTAATTGCTATCGCTTTAATAGTTATGGGTGTTATTATTTATTTAGTCGATAGATATGCTTCTAAATTAAAAGACATTGAAGATATTACTATTAAAGATTCTATTATTATTGGTATTTCTCAAGTTTTAGCATTAATACCAGGTTTTTCTAGGTCAGGTACAACGATTGCTACGGGTAGAGCTTGTGGTATTAGTAGGGAAGATGCAGCTAAATTCTCATTTTATTTATCAGCACCAGTTGTATTAGGAGCGGTCTTAGTAACCTTATTAAAACATGGAACAATGGCTATTGTAACGGCTAATTTAAGTTTATTTATTATTGGGATCCTGACAGCTTTTATTGTTGGTATGCTATGTATTACATTCTTACTTAAGTATTTAAAAAAACATAATTTTAAAATATTTATGTGGTATCGTATTGCACTAGCATTGATTGTTATTATAACTTTATTAGTAAAATAAAACAGAAGATTTAATTTCTTCTGTTTTTATATTAATCTAATTTCTTGTTCAGTATAAAATGGTTTTTTAGGATCTATTTTGTCATAAAATAGTATTCCCTCAAGATGGTCGATTTCATGTTGAAAAGCAATGGATAAATCTTCACGAGCTCGGACACGGATTTTGTTTCCTTCTTCATCGTATCCTTCAACTGTTACTCTAGCGTGTCGTGGAATATGTCCTTCAACCTCACGATTAACACTTAAGCAACCTTCACCAGCTTCAGCCGCAATCATTTCTTCTGAATAACTAACAATTTTAGGATTAACAAGGATATAGTTCTCAAATACGCCTTCTTCTGCCTCATAGACTATAACAATAATTCGCTTTAGTATTCCTAATTGGGGGAACGCTAAACCCATACCAGGACGTAATTCGTATTTTTTCTCATATTCCTCTATTTGGCTATATGTTAACTGTTCAATTATTTGTTTGAGCAATTTTTTTTCTTCTGGTGATAAAGGAAATACTACTTCCGAACTTTTTTGTCGTAATATTTTTTCTTTTTCATCTAATATATTTAACTTTTTAAACATGATTTCAACTCCGATAATTATTTTATCATAAATTTAAAAAAAATGCTACGGCTAATAAAAAAGGGAATTAAAATTCCCCTATTGAGCAAATGTGCGTGAACCAATTACTATAACTAGTAAAATGAATAATACTAAAACAATAGCTACTCCAGAGCCATAGCCACCACCGCAACCACAACCGCCACCGTATCCACCACATGGATTGCATGGATTGCCGCAGCCATATCCTCCTTGATATCCTCCGTAATAATACATATTATTACCTCCTTATCTAATTCTAATATATAGTATTAAAAAGTCAGCTTTTTGACAATGAAAATAACCTATAAGTTCGATTTTCTAAAATTTTCTTTAAAATAGTTTGATATTATGATATGATATTACTAGTATGATAGGTGATACAATGATAAAAAAATGTTTGAAAAATATCAAAGATATGGATAAACCATTACTTATATTAACGTTAATATTTTTAATATATGGTGCTGTTAATATGGTTTCAGTTACGAGTAGGGTAGCTGTAACTGATAAGGTATCTATATATTATTACTTTTTTGAGCATTTAAAAGTTATTGGTATAGCTGTAATCGGCAGTTTATTCATTATTAATTTAAAAACAAGGAGTTATTATTTTTTTATCTGGCCATTATTTATTTTAGCTCTTGTTCTAGTAGCTTATTTAGCTTTATTTGGTGATACGGTTTTAGGTGCTAAAAACTGGTTGTATATAGGAAGTTTTTCTTTTCAACCTAGTGAAGTGTCTAAACCGATCATTATTGTTGCGTTAGCTTTAGTGTTTGAAAAGTTTTATAGCCGTTTTCGTAATCTTAATATTAAACATTATACCGAGATTGCGATTGTTTTAATTATTGGTTGTATTATTCCAGCATTCATTTTTTTACAAAAAGATTTTGGGACTATGTTTATTCTAATGACGGTTTTTGTAATTATGTTTTTAGCATCACCAATCTTAAAAAAAGAAAAGTTTTTTACGACGATTGGTGTTATGGCATTATTAATAGTGGGAGCTTTAATGATGTATGCGATTAATGGTTATATTTTAACTGGTGCTCAACTAGATAGATTTAAATTTGTTAATCCATGTTCACGATATGAAACAGGTGGATATCAGATTTGTAATGGTTTTATAGCGATTAATGAAGGAGGATTATTAGGAGTTGGATTAGGAAAAAGTACTCAAAAACTTTCTTATATTCCCTTTCCACATACTGATTCAGTTTTTGCTATAATTGTGGAGGAACAGGGATTAATAAGAGCAACTTTAATTCTTCTTGGTTATTTATATATGATAAAGAGAATATTAAAAATATCCTCGGAAGCAGCAACTATTCGAGGTAAATATATAGCTTTAGGAGTAGCAGTTTATATATTTATGCATATATGCATAAATTTAGGAGGATTATTTGGTATTATGCCTTTGACTGGTGTTCCTTTACCATTCTTTAGCTGGGGTGGTACTTTCCTAATATGTTTAGTAGGTTCAATTGCAATTGTCGAACGTATTAGTATTGAAACCAAAAATAAAAAAATTACCTTAAAGGAAATAATGTAGAAGTAAAGTATATTTATATTAGGTGATAATATGAATATACTTTTAAAATGGATTAAGAAATATTCTAGTGTTATTTTATTATTAATAATTATCCTTTTATCTAGTTATATCTATATAAAGGTATACGCAGCGTATGAGAGTCCTGATAATAATAACTTAATACGGGTTGACATTAAAGGTGCAGTTAATAAACCAGGTAGCTATCTTGTTGATGATGATGCTTATGTTAGCGATATAATAGCATTAAGTGGTGGATTAAGAGAGAATGCTAATACGGAATTAATAAACTTAAGTAAACATCTTGAAGATGAAATGGTTATTATTGTTTATAATAATGAAGAAGTTAAGGAAATGCAACAAGGAACAACTAGTATTAAATATGTGGAAAGGGAATGTATCTGCCCAATTGTTGAAAATGATGCCTGTATTGATGACATACCTAATAATAATGATGAAGTTGTTACAACGGATAAGATATCTTTAAATACGGCAACAATCGATGAATTGATGCAACTATCAGGGATTGGTAACAGTAAAGCACAAGCTATTATTGATTATCGTAATACTAATAATGGTTTTAAAAAGATTGAAGAGTTAATGGAAGTAAAGGGTATTGGACAAACTATCTATGATAAAATTAAAGACAAAATCACTCTTTAATATTATTACAATAATGGTTCTGTTATTAGCACTCTTTTATGTTCTAATAGCTATTAAAAAAAATAATCTTAATTCCTATTACTCTAATAATGTTACAACAGTAAATGGTTATATTAATGATTTTGAAATTGATGGCGACAAGCTAGTAATGGAAATTATAGCCAAAGAACATATTCTAGTAAATTATTATATTAAATCTTATGAAGAACTAAAAGCTATTAAGAATACATATGGACTAGGTGATGAGATAAAGATTGATGGGGTATTACAAAAACCTAATAATAATACTGTTTTTAATTTATTTAATTATCGCCATTATCTTTTAAGTCAAAAAATTGTTTGGATTATGCAAGCAAGTAATATTGTTTTAGTTAAAAAAAACAATAATCTTTTATATAATTTGAAAAACAATTTTATTAAACGAATTGAAAAGATTAATTATAATAAAGAATATTTATATGCATTTATATTAGGTGATAGTCATTACTTTGAAGAAGATATTATGACATCATACCGATCAAATGGTATAACCCATCTATTTGCTGTTTCCGGTATGCATGTAATATTAGTAGTTACGATATTAAAAAAGTTTTTTAATTTAATTATTAAATCCCCAATAATAGTTTTATTAATTATTATATTATTCTTATTTCTATATACCTTCTTAACGGGTTTTTCACCATCTATTTTAAGAGCTGTTATTCTTTATGTTATATTTACTGTAAATAATATGTCCAACTATAAAATTAACAAAATTACACTGTTTTTACTAGTTTTTGGCCTGTTTTTACTCTATAATCCTTATTTTGTTTATAATTTAGGTTTTCTTTTAAGCTTTACCGTTTGTTTCTATTTATTGTTATTTCAAAGATACATTAATCATTTTAAAAACTTTTTTTTTAAGCTGCTTGTTACATCAACGATTGCTTTTTTAGCGAGTATGCCTATAATTATGTTTAATTTTTTTGAAGTAAACATTTTAACACCTATATTAAATCTAGTCTTTGTACCTTTAGTTTCCTTTATAATATTTCCCTTAACATTAGGAACCTTTTTCTTTCCCTTTTTAAATAGTATTCTAACTATTATTTTGAATATTTTTGAATGGTTATCTCTATTTTTTAATAATATTAGTTTGTTTACCTATGTGATGGCTAAACCATCAATATATATTATTATTTTATATTATGTAATTATTTCATTAGGACTATGGCAATTAACTAAAAAGCGATTCAATATAATTGGTCTTTTAATTTTAATGATGTTTGGGCATTATCATTTTAATTATTTTATTATTAATCCTAATATAACATTTATTGATGTCGGACAGGGTGATTCGACTTTAATTAATATGCCATATTATAACGGTAATATATTAATTGATACTGGTGGCATAATTAATTATAATAAAGAAAAATGGCAGCAACGAAAAAAAACATATAGTATTGCAATATCAACAATTATTCCATATTTAAAATCATTGGGTATTAGAAAGATTGACTATTTACTTCTTACTCATGGTGATAATGATCATATTGGTGAAGCAATTAATTTAATCAATAATTTTCCTATTAGTCATATTATTTTTAATAGTGGCAATAATAATGCTTTAGAACAGCAAGTAATAAAAGTAATGAAGAACAAAAATATTACTTATGCTTTTTATAGTCAAAACATTTTAAATCTTAAAAATTATTCTTTAAAATTTTTAAACGCTAAAAATTTAGTGGATGAGAATCATGATTCATTAATTATACAAGCAAATATTGCTAATAAGAATATATTATTAATGGGAGATGCAACAAAAGAAGAAGAAAAGAAGATAATTAAGGTATATTCATTAACTAAAATGGATATATTAAAGGTAGGTCATCATGGATCTAATACAAGTACAGATGATACTTTTATTAGGTGTATAAAGCCAGCATTTGCTATTATATCGGCAGGTAGAAACAATCGTTTTCATCATCCACATCAAGAAACGTTGGATACATTAAATAAATATGATATTAAGACTTATATCACAAGTGTAAATGGCAGTATAAAAATTATTTTAAAAAAAGAATTAGCTATTTATACTTGTATGTAGGTACGCTAATGCATTAGCGTTTTATATAGATGGGAAGACTTTGGTCTTCCTTTTTTTTATTAAAATTATATACAATATTATAAATTTTTCTATAAAAAGACAATTTTTATTCATAAAATATGTATAAAAAAAGGAAATTGATGTTTTATAAAGTATAATAATAGTGTAGGAGTAGATAATATGGCAATAATCGATAATGAAGTAATTGATAATATTCGAAAAAGTGTTGATATTGTTGATATTATTAGCACTTATCTTCCACTTACTCAGCGGGGTAAAAATTATTTTGGAGTATGTCCCTTTCATGATGATCATTCACCAAGTATGAGTGTGTCATCAGATTTACAAATATATAGATGCTTTTCTTGTGGCGCAACCGGTAATGCTATTAAATTTGTTATGGACTATGAGAATGTGGCCTTTAAAGAAGCACTGGCTATTTTAGCTAACAAGGCTGGTTTAAATTATGATTTTAGTGGTTTTAAAACCAATCAAAAAACAAAGATTAGCCCTTTATATGAAGTATATGAAATAAGTAAAAAGTTTTATCAAAATAATATTAATACAGTTAACAGTAAACAAGCTTTAGAATATCTTAATAAAAGAGAAATAGATGAAGATATAATTAAAAAGTTTGAAATAGGTTTATCTTTAAAGAAACGTGATCTTCTAACTCAATTATTGACTAGTAAAGGATATTCACAAGCTATTCTTGAAAGTAGTGGCTTAATTTTAAAGAATCAATATGGTTATAGCGATATCTACTGTGATCGAATTATGTTTCCACTATGGGATTTAGAAGGCAAAACAGTAGGTTTTAGTGGCCGAATATATGCAGGTAACGATCCTTCAAAATATATTAACACTAGAGAAACAGAAATATTTCAAAAAAGACGGTTAATATATAATTATCATAATGCTAAAGAAGAATGTCGCCATAAAGATACGGTTATCATTATGGAAGGTTTTATGGATGTAATTAGAGCTTATACGATAGGCGTTAAGAATGTTGTTGCAACAATGGGAACAGCTGTTACTAAAGAACAAGTGGCTATTATTAGAAAAATGGCTAAAAATATCATTTTATGTTTTGATGGTGATGCAGCTGGCGAACATGCGACGATTGCCTGTAGTGAAGAATTACAGAAAATCGGTATTATTCCTAAAGTTTTAGTTTTAGATAATGGTTTAGATCCTGATGATTTTATTAAACAGTTTGGTAAAGAAAAGTTTATTAATAGAATGGAAAATCCTATTAATATTATTGATTTTAAATTAGCATATTATAAAAAGAATAAAGATTTATCAAGTAATGTTAATATGGCTAATTATGTTAAACAGATGATTTTGGAACTAAATAAGATTGATGATGACATATTAAAAGAATTAACACTTAAAAAATTAAGTGTTGAAGCTAATCTTGATATTGATTTTATTAGAGAAAAATTAAATAGTAGTCAAGAAATTAAGAATAATGATATACCCGTTGTTAAAAAGGAAACTAAATTATTATCTAAATATGAATTGGCTGAGAGTAATATTTTGTATTATATGCTTAAATATGATGAAGTAATAAGGATGACAGTTAAGAAAATTATGTATATGCCAACCGATAAATATCGACTTTTAGCTAATGAAATAAAATTTTATTATAATGATTATGGAAAATTTATTTTAGCTGATTTTATGAGTTACATAATGAATAATCCTAATTATGAGTTATTACAACAAGTTATCGAAGAAATACTACATTTACAATTAAAAGATAAGTATTTACCTGGTGAAATTGATGATTATATTAATACCATTAATGAATACAGTATTAATTTAGAAATCGAAAAAATTAAAGAGAAAATGTCACAAACAAATGATATTAAAGTAAAAGCACAACTAGCTCAAGAGTTAGTTAATTTAAAGTTGAGGGGAAATAGTAATGATTAATGAAATAAAAACATTTGATGCCAGAAAATTAGAATTAGTAAAAAAGGGTAAAGAAAAAGGTTTTATTACATATGAGGAATTAGCAACAAGCTTAAAAGGATTAGATTTAGATAGTGATTCATTAGACGAATTATATAATTTATTTAATGAAAATAATATTGCGGTTGTATCGGAAGAAGAGAGTAGTGATAGTGGCAAAGGTGGCGCTATTGATAAAATTCTTTTAGATGATGATTTATTAACTAAAGATTTAACCATAAATGATCCAGTTAGAATGTACTTAAAAGAAATTGGTCAGATTAAACTTCTTACAATGGATGAGGAATTATCGCTTGCTGATCGGATTATTGCCGGTGATAATGTAGCGAAAACAATTCTAGCTGAAGCTAATTTACGTTTAGTTGTTAGTATTGCTAAACGATATGTTGGTCGAGGAATGTTATTTCTAGATTTAATTCAAGAGGGTAATATTGGTCTTATGAAAGCTGTCGAAAAGTTTGACGTTAGTAAAGGATATAAGTTCTCTACTTATGCGACTTGGTGGATTAGACAAGCTATTACTAGAGCTATAGCTGACCAAGCTAGAACCATTCGGGTGCCTGTCCATATGGTTGAAACAATTAATAAATTAGCCCGTATTCAAAGGCAATTAACACTTGAACTTAATCGTGAACCATCAGAAGATGAATTAGCTAAAAAAATGAATATGTCGATTGATAAAGTTCGTGAAATATATAAAATATCTCAAGAACCAGTTAGTTTAGAAACACCAATTGGTGAAGAAGATGATTCACATTTAGGCGATTTTATTAAAGATGAACGTAATGTTAGTCCGGAAGAGTATGCTACTAACGAAATGCTAAAAGATGAAATATCTGATGTTTTACTTACTCTTACTGAAAGAGAAGAAAAAGTTATAAGATTACGTTTTGGTCTTGAAGATGGTAAATCACGTACTTTAGAAGAAGTTGGCCAAATGTTTGGTGTAACAAGAGAAAGAATAAGACAGATTGAAGCTAAAGCATTAAGAAAGCTTCGTCATCCATCACGTTCACGTAAGTTAAAAGATTATATGGGTGACTAATGACCATTTCTAAACGTCTACTTACAATTATTAGTATGATACCTCAATGTGAAAGAATAATTGATGTTGGTTGTGATCATGCCTTATTAGATATATATGTAATTGCTAATAAGATAGTAGATACTTCTTTAGCTATTGATATTAATGATGGTGCTTTAAAACAAGCTATTATTAATGTTAAAAAAGCTCATTTAGATAAACAGATTAGTCTATATTTAAATGATGGTTTAAATGGTATCAAAATACAACCAACGGATGTAATTATAATTGCTGGTTTAGGTTGTCGAAATATTATAAAAATATTAAAGCCATATATTGCAAAAATAGATAAAATAATTATTCAATCTAATAATGAGCATTATGAATTACGTAAATGGTTACATAATAGGGGATATATAATTACTAAAGAAGAGTTTATATGTGAACATCATAAAAAATATATAGTAATGGCTTTTCAAAAAGGAAAACAGTCTTATCATTATCTTGATTATTGGTTAGGACCATATTTAAAAAACAATAAAGAATATCTTGATTATGTCTATAATTATTATCTTAATTTAGAAAAAATGATTCCTAAACAAAATTTTATTCGTAAATTAGTAGTTAAAAAAAAGACTCTTTTCTTAAAGAAAAAAAGTCGGTCCGTTTGAAATATTAATTGGTTCCATTTTTTTAGTAGTGGTTTCAGTAGTAGAACTTACTGAAGCCTTTTTTTTATCTTCATGTCTATCTTCCTTTTTATTTTCGGTATTACTTTTAGTTGGTGTATTTATATCACCTTTATTAAATTCACTCATTAAATGAAACATTGTTTTAGCATTTTTGAACATTGGGCTTGCTTGCTTAACAACGGGGATAGCTTGATTTACTAAATTTAAGGTTTTTTGAACATTAGTAAACATACTGCCCCAATTAAGGCCTTTTACTCCTCCTAACAAACGACTAAATAATCCGGTATTAGCGCCAGACATTGTACTGTATGGAAAGTTATAATAAGGATTGTAGTAATTCATATCACACGTCCTCTCGTTACTATTATATGTTATTTCACAAAAAGTGATAATTTTCCTTAATTATTGAAAAAAATGTTTTACAATAAACAATTTTATGTTACAATATTTATAGTATAGAAGAATAAAAAGACAGGGTGGTGTTTTGTTATGAATAAACGAGCAATCTGGTTGCCATTTATTTTTATGTACAAAACGTTGTTTTATATTATCAAAACACCAATAATACTTTTGAAGTATGCTAGTATTGGTACTTGTTTTTTTGTGTGGATTATTTACAAAGTTTTACTTACTAATAGTTTAAAGGGTTTACACTTTATAGTATATGCATTAGGTCATACTGTATTGTTTTTAAGTAGCTATTTTTATCGTGGTATTCATACGATACTCGATTTTATTATGAAAATATTTCTTTATGGATGCAAGGGTATATATGTATTTTTTCATTATATTGGGAAAGTTCTTGCTTATTTATTTAAATATATAGCAAAGGGATGTTCATTTGTATTCCACTATTTAAGTAAATTATTTACCTACATATGTTTAGGTGTTTATTTTATTTTTAAATACACAATAATTTACTTATTTCGTCTTATTATTCATGGTATCGTTTTATTATGTAAATACTTCTATCTTGGCTTACAAAAAGTATTTGGTTTAATTTTTAGACCATTAAAAAAAGCAATGGAAACTAATAAGATTAAACATAAGAAACACGCTATAGCGGCTAAAAAAGTTACTGTTCCTGTTAAAAAGATAAGCAATAAAAAGAAAAAGAAGGTAACTAAATATAATAGAAATAAACAACACCATCCTCAAATTAATTATATTAAAATGCAACCTAAAGTTAGAAAGAAATATCAACCAAAAATATTCTTATCTACTTCAACTGGCTTATATCATTTTGTTAAGTATTTCTTCTTGGGAATAGGATTTGTCTTCTATCTTCTATATCGTTTTATTAGATATGCCTTTCTAGGTGTTATGTTACCATTAAGAATGATATTCAACTTTATTAGTGGACCATTACAAAACTTTATTGTTAAGCAGATGCGGGCTTCTAAAATAAAGCAAGAAGAAAAAGCTGTTCAAAGGTTCTTAGAGAAAAAAGAGCTTGATAAATTACGTTATGAACAAATAAAAACGCGTGAGGAACGTGCCAGACAGCGTGAACGTGAAAAGCGTGATCGTAGTGTCGTATTTGCTAAAGTTGAAAAGGAAACATTTGAAACAAAAATTAAACGTTGGATTGAAGCGATTAATAAAATACCAGAACGTATTAAACAACGTTTAAAAGAAGAAGCTCGTTTTTCACCAATTGCTCAGGCTTTTGCAACTGAAAGCAAAATACCAGAACGGCAAATGGTTATTGATTATGAAGGTATTGATGCCATAAAGAGTAAAGACAAAATATTATACGAATATATTGTTCGTGATATTAGTACTGGAAGGGTTATAAAAGGTTATTTTGATGCTTTTTCTATTGTTGAAGTCCATTCTTTTTTAATTAGTGAAGGATATGAAGTATATAGTATAAAGACTTCCCTTGCTATTAGAACATTACATAAGGGTTCTTCTATGGCTCATCGTAAGATTAAGACATCCGACTTGATATTTATGCTAACACAATTATCAACTTATATAAAGGCCGGGTTACCTTTAGTTGAATCTTTAAAAATATTAGAAAAACAATATCAAAAAGGCAAATATTCTTTAATTTTTAAGATAATCATTTATGATTTAACAATGGGTGAAAATTTCAGTATTGCTTTAACTAAACAAGGTAATGCTTTCCCAAGATTATTGATTAATATGGTTAAAACAGCGGAAATGACTGGTGAGTTACCCGAAACATTAGATGATATGGTTGAATACTATACCGAAACAGAGCAAACAAGAAAACAAATGATCTCGGCTCTTACGTATCCAACGATTGTCTTAATAATGGCGGTTGGTGTATTGAGCTTTATAATGGTTTATGTTGTTCCTAAATTTGTAGATATTTATAAAACAATGGATAATGCATCTATTCCGGCATTCACCGTCTTTATTACAAAAGTTAGTGCTTTTATGCAAGATAATATTATATATTTAGGTATAGGAATGGTAGCATTTATATTATTATTAAGATTCTTATATACTAATGTAAAATTATTTAGGTATATGTTTCAATGGATGGGTATGCATTTTCCAGTTATGGGAAATATTATGATTTATAATGAAGTAACAATGTTTACTAAAACATTTTCATCATTATTATCACATAATGTTTTTATAACAGATAGTATGGATATCTTAAATCGTGTTACTAATAATGAAATATATAAAGTATTGATTGCTAAAACCATTGAGAACTTAAATCGTGGTGAACGTATTTCATTATCATTTGAAAATTCTTGGGCTTTTCCTATTCCGGCTTATGAGATGTTAGTTACAGGTGAAAAAACAGGACAATTACCAGAAATGATGGGTAAAGTTTCTGATTATTATCAAGAATTGCATCGAAATTCGGTATCAAGATTAAAAGCTCTTATTGAACCCGTTCTTATTGTCTTTTTAACAGCAATTGTTGGCGTAATTATCATGGCTGTTATTATCCCGATGTTTAATATGTATTCTTCAATAGGAAGTTATGGTAATTATTAGAGGTGTTATATGGAAATATATTATATAGTTGTGTTCTTTGTCTTTGGTTGTGTTTTTGGGTCATTTTATAATGTGGTGGGTTATCGTTTACCTAAACATGAATCGTTAATCCGCCCCGCATCCCATTGTCCAAAATGTAATCATAAATTATCGCCATGGGAATTAATTCCTATTTTATCTTTTATTTTTCAAAAAGGGAAATGTCGTAATTGTCATACCAAAATATCAGGCTTTTATCCTTTATTTGAATGTGCAACTGGTTGCCTATTTGCTTTATCATACTTAATTTTTGGCTTTTCATGGCAATTATTAATTAGTCTATTATTTATTTCAATGATTCTTATAATAATTATTAGTGATTATCTATATCTTATTATACCTGATGAAATATTAATTGTTTTTGGGTCATTATTATGGATAGTGATTATTATATCCGAAGGTATTAAAACAGGCCTATTTATGCTAGCAGAAGGGGCAGTTGCTTTTATCATTATGTATTTACTCAAACTAACCGGTGATTTTTTATTTAAGAAGGAATCAATGGGTGGTGGCGATATTAAATTAATGTTTATTATTGGAATGATTTTGGGTTATCAATTAGCTATAATTAATATTTTTTTAGCTTCTATTATTGGGTTACCTATAGCATTTATCATTATGCTGAAAAAAAAGGAACATATTATTCCTTTTGGACCTTTCTTAGGTATAGCTAGTATAATAATTTTATTATCCCAGATCCATTTTATGGATATTATTAATTATATTTCATAAAAAAATAAGTTCATTATTGAACTTATTTTTTTAATCGTTGAGTGGTGGAGTAGTAATAGTTGGTTTTTGCCCGACAGGATTATTATTTTCCTCATTAAATATATATGTTGAAGGTTTATCTTTATCTTCTTCTAGCTTTTCACGGTCTTTCATCATTTCAGCTTCAATTTCCGCATCTTCGCTTTCAAGCATTACTAATTTAAGAATTTCTTCAACTGTAGTGGAACCATTAATAACTTTTTCTAATCCATCTTGGAGGAGGGTAACATAATCAGTATTTTCAACCATTTTTCTAAGTACTTCTTTATTAACGTTATTACTGATTGCTTCTCTTATTTGATCATTAATTAATAGTACTTCATGAATTGCAATACGACCTTTATAACCGTTGCCACATTCTTCACAACCAACACTAGAGAATATCTCTGGTACATCTCTATTTAAAATAGAATGAAATAGATTTTTCTCATAATCAGTAGTAGGCCGTTTTGAACGACATTTAGTACATAACCGACGAGCTAATTTTTGTGATATTATACCTGTTAATGAACTAGCAAGCAAGTAACGTTCAACTTCCATATCTAATAATCTTTCAATAGATGTTAAGGTATCATTGGTATGTAGTGTTGATAAAACTAAATGTCCAGTAATAGAAGCACGAACGGCAATTTTTGCTGTTTCATTATCACGAATTTCCCCGATCATAATGATATTAGGGTCCTGACGTAAAATAGAACGTAAGGTTGTTGCAAAGGTTAAACCAATATCAGTATTTATTTGAACTTGGTTAACACCAGCTATTTCCATTTCGATAGGATCCTCAACCGTTATAATATTTGTTTCTTCACGATTTAATCTTTGAAGAATAGAGTATACAGTCGTTGATTTACCTGAACCAGTTGCACCGGTTACTAAAATAATACCGTTAGGAGCACTAATCATCTCTAATACTTTATGGTAATTTGTTTCACTAAATCCTAAATGTTCTAGACCACTTAAACTCATAGAGTAGTCAAGAATACGAATAACAATCTTTTCACCTAGATTAGTAGGCAAGCTGGAAACACGCATATCCATAGAAATGTTTTCTAGAGTTTGTTTTATGGCTCCATCTTGTGGTAAACGTGATTCAGTAATATTCATACCAGCTAAAATTTTTATACGAGTGATAAGATTACGTTTCGAAATATTAGGAACTTCAGAATAATCCATTAATACACCATCTATACGAATTCTTACTTTTAAAAGTTCATCTTGTGGATCAAAGTGAATATCACTAGCTCCACGTTTTGCTGCATCTACCATTATGGCATTAACAATATCGACTATAGGCATTCGATCGAAGTCATATTTTCTTATCATAAGTATTCCCCTTTTATTCTTTTAAAATGCACTAGCATTTATCATAAATTTATTATATAATATATTTAAGCTAAATTCAACATAAAAGGGGTTAATTTTATGAAAAAAATATTTAATCGGGGATTTATGTTAGTAGAAACACTGGTTGTATCCGTTTTTGTAATTGGTGTTTTACTATTTATGTTTACCCAATTTCAAAAAATCAGATCTAACTATGAACTGTCTTTTAAATATAATACCGTAAATTCCTTATATGCAGCTAATAATATTCGTCGTTACATATTAAGTGATGGTTTTGATAGTATTGTTGCTAATTTAGGTGGTAATTCGTATATTGATTTAACAATGTGTCCTGATTCTTACTTTACAGAAACAAATTATTGTACTAATTTATTTTCAGGATTAAATATTTATAATTATAGTGGTACTGATAATATTAATAAAGTTATTTTTACTAAAGATGATTTAGGTGATTTAAAAGCCTATCTTAATAATACGCCTGTAAGTGGTTTTTCTGAAGGAATGAAAAACTATATTTTGGGCATAAAAACAGATAGTGATACTAATAACTATCGTTTAATTGTTGAATTTACTGATAATACTTATGCAACATTAAAAGTTAATGGTTCAGCTGATTTGTATGTTGATGCTTCATTAAATGGAGCCGATCCAGTATTAAGTAGCGGGATGGTACCAGTAGTTATTGATAATAATGGAGTAGTAAGAAAAGCCAATATCTTTAGTAAATGGTATGATTATAATAATAAACAATGGGCTAATATGGTCTTAGTAAGTAGTGATGTTAGAGGTAACTATAGTAATGGCAATGCTATACCTGAAGATAAGATATTAGCATATTTTGTGTGGATTCCAAGATATGAATATGAAACTATAACTTCATCTACAGCAGTCGAAATAAAAGTTAATTTTATTTCTAAAGAAAAAACGGTTCCTACTTCAAATTATATAATTCATCCAGCATTTAATTTTGATAATAAAGAATTAAATGGTCTTTGGGTCGGAAAGTTTGAAACAACAGGTAGTGCAGCAACACCAACGATAAAACCGAATATCTCCAGCTTAATAAATCAAAATGTAGTTACCCAGTTTTCGACGTCTTTAAAATTTGGAAATAGAACATTGAATTCTGATGGTAGTATTACCAATAATGCTGATAAATCGACTTATGGTCTTAATTATGAATCAAGAATGATTAAAAATACGGAATGGGGTGTAGTTGCTTATTTATCACGTTCTAAATACGGAATTAATGATGAAATAAGATTAAATAACAATAGTACTCCTAAAACTGGATGCGGTGCAAGTGTTAGTAATGCAAACAATACATCATCTTGTGAAATTGAATATGGCAAGGTAACATCATATCCTCAAAGTACAACCGGTAATATTACTGGAATATTTGATATGTCAGGTGGAGGAAATGAGGATGTTATGGGTGCACAATATAATAGTGCATCAAATACAAATCTTGGTATTGCTTCATCTGGATTTACGCAGAGTCAATTAGATGCCTTAGATGCTAAATATATTAATAAATATAATTATGGAACAACATATGCTGATGCAGCCGCTTATAATCGAGCCATAACTGGTGATGCAACAAAAGAAACAAAAAATTGGTATAATGATACCTCATACTTTTTATATAACACGTCATCATGGTTTCATCGTGGTGGTAGCGATTCAGATGGTTTATTTGCTGGTGCATACGATTTCTCGATGGGTAGTGGTCAAGCTCTTGGCAATGTTTCATTTCGCACTGTTATATCAGGAAGCTAAAAAATTATAAATATTTAAAAAACAAATGTTTAGGAGTTGATATCTATGTTAAAGAATAATAAGGGTTTTACAGTTGTTGAACTGATAACATCATTTGCCTTAGCAATGGTTGTTTTTGCTTTCTTATTTGAGATAGTTGTTACCTTAAAAGATTTATATATTAATTCTGGATATAAAACGGAGTTATTATATAAACAAGCGATGATAAGTAATAAAATTAATACAACATTATTTCAAAAGAAAATTAAGCTTGCTATGACTTGTGGTGATAATTGCTTATTCTTTGTTTTTGATGATAGTTCAACTAGTAAATTACAAATTGATAAAACTAATAATTTATTTACATGGGGTGATTATACTACTAAATTAGTGACTAATAGTTCTTTTGGAGACATTATAATGATAGGCACTACGGCAACTGATGTGAAAGTAGGTAGAAATGATTCCATTATTACTATTGGTATACCCATAACAAGTGCTAATATTGAAGGTAAAAATTTTGGTGTTAATATTGTTTATCAATATGATAGTAGAACTTCTTCGATTGCGGGAATTAATTCTAACGAACAAACAGATGGTACAAAAGCTATATATCTTAATGGTTCTGTTGATGATACAAAGTCACAAGGAAGTAGTTATGTAGATCCTGGTTATTTTGTTTATTATGCTAACGGTAGTGTTGTTTATAACGATTCATCAGTAACAGTTACTAGTACACCGACTGATGTTTTAGGGCAAAGCTACAATATTACATATACTATTGTTGAAGGTAGCGAAACAGTTGCGACTATGACTCGTAAGGTTACCGTAGTGGGAACTTATACTTACAACTATACAGGTGATGTGCAAACTTTTACTGCTCCTATTGACGGATATTATAAAGTGGAATTATGGGGTGCTAAAGGTGGTGGAGATGCGGATTCTGGTGGCAACGGTGGGTATACTTCAGGTAATGTTTACTTAACAGAGGGTACTTCAATATATGTATATGTTGGTCAACTTGGTATTACTGGTAATTTAAAGTCTACATCTGAAACATCGAATTTAGCTTTAGCTACATTCAATGGTGGTGGTATGGGTGGCGCTGCAGGTGGGCCATATACTCCAGAAACCATAACTTACTATTATTATTTTGGCAGTTCTGGTGGCGGAGCTACGGATATTCGTTTAGTGAATGGTAATTGGAATGATGCAGCATCTTTAAAAAGCCGTATTATGGTGGCTGGTGGTGGCGGAGCCAATTCTATTAATGACACACCTAACGGTAATGGTGAAGCCGGAGGATTACTTGGTTTAAAGGGAAGTACTAATAGTCTTTATCCAACTAATGGTGGGATAGGTGGGACACAGCTAGCTGGTTATAACTTTGGCATAGGTGGTCCTGGTGGTGATGCTTCTATTTCATATTGCGGTGGTAATAATGGTGGTGGCGGTGGATATTATGGTGGTGTAGGTGGCACAAAAACAGCCAATGGAGATTGTTTTATAATTGGTGGCGGCGGCGGTTCATCCTTTATATCGGGGTATGCCGGTGTGAATGCTATTACTAACGCTACTTCAATAACACATTCTAATAATACTAAACATTATTCTAATAATTATTTTCTTAATGGACAAATGCAGGCTGGTGTAAGTGATGGCAGTGGAAAGGCTATTATTAATTACATTGGTAAAAATTTATATAAGCAAAATAGTAATCTTAATGGTGTAAGATATATAAAGGATTGTATTAATGGTTCTTCAAAAGCTACTTCTAACCAATGGGTTGAATTGCAAGCTATTATTAATGGTACTAATGTTGCTTATGGTAAGACAGTAACTGGTACTTCTACTGAAGCAGAAAGCCGACCTTATGGAAATATTACGGATGGTGATATTACATCAACGATATATGCACAAGCTTCATATACGGGGTTACAATGTGTTACAGTTGATTTAGGGAAAGTTTATAATTTAGATGAAGTGGCTATATGGCATTATTATAATGATGGCAGAACTTATAATGATCATACATTATCTGTTTCATTAAATAATAATGATTGGATATCCATTATTAGTAGTACAGCTGCTGAAACCTCTCTTGGCAAGCATTATAATGCTTATACCAGTGGTTAATAAATCATAATCCAATAGTCAAATAAAATATATACAAGAAAAGACGCAATCGCTGCATGTAGTAACCTAGCGGTTAAATAAGGTATATATTTTATTTTTGTGTTACTGATAATACTCATTACCTGCATATGAACACTTAATCCACCAAAAGATATAATCATAGTCGACAGAGTAGCTTTTAATTTTAAGGGAATACTCAAAACACTAATATATTTTAATCCCTGCGTCATTTCAAATACTCCATTTAAGACACTTTGATGATAATTATTCAAATTAATGATATTATTTATTATTGTTGTTATAATTAAGAAGGTTGTTATCGTGCCAAGAATAATTAAAAGAGTATTAATGGTATTACTAATGGCTTTGGTTATTATTTGACCAAAGTTTAAGGGGTTATTAAGACGGTGTTGGTGCATTTTATTAATCGCATCTTTAAAAGAAATTTTATTATTATCAGATTTCGATGGATAGTAATTTCTAAATAGTAGACCAATGATTATATTTGTTAGATAATGACATAATAGAATTAAAAGACCAGTTTCTTTATTATTTAAAAATAGAATAGATAATGTTCCTAAAATAAATAACGGATTAGAAAAATGAGTAAAAGTTAAAATTTTTGTTCCTTCATATTCATTTATTAATCCACTATCATATAGTTCTTTAGTGTATTTAGCGCTACTAGGGAATCCAGAAATTATACTCATAATAAAAATAAAAGCTGTTTCACTTTTGATTTTAAATAATTTGTTCATAATGGGTTTAAATAATTCACTTGCTAATTCAACAATACCATAATTAATCATTACTTCTGACAAAACAAAAAAGGGAAATAGGGTAGGAAATAGATTATTACTCCAGATACTAATAGAAAACTTAACACTATCAATAATAGTACTAGTTCCTTTTAAAATTTGATATGCAATAAATAATTGAATAGAAATAATAATAATACTTGTTACTTTTTTCTTCATATTTTCACCTTGTCAGTATAAAATTAAATCAGTGGGAGGAATGGATATGCTTTCTAAATTATATGATAGAGTTAAAACAATAATTAGAGATAACTATAAATTTTTCTTAATTCTTATTTTTTTTGGAGTGATTGTTAATATTCGTTTACCATATTATATTGATGCTCCTGGTGGTTTAATCGATTTATCTGATCGCATTAGGGTTAATAATACTAATAAATTAAAGGGAAGTTTAAATCTTACCTATGTTTCGGAAATGCAAGCAACATTACCAACTTTGATATATGCCGCTCTTGATAAAAATTGGGATATTTATTCAGCTAAAGATATAACTATTGATAATGAAGATATTGCGGATATGGAGTTACGTGATAAGATTATGCTTAAAGAGGCATATCAAACGGCGACAATTCTAGCTTATCAAGAGGCTAAAAAGAATATTACTATTAATTCTTATCAGTTATTGGTTACATATATTGATGAAACAGCAAAAACCGATTTAAAAGTAGGTGACCAAATCTTATCAATTAATGAGGTTAATGTTAATACCAGAGATGAGCTAAATAACGAAAAAGATAAATATTTGGTTGGAACAGAGGTAACATTTAAAATTAAACGTAATGGTAAAGAGATGACTAAATCGGCTACCATAATTGAGTATGAAAAAGAGCTATATATTGGTATTATGGTTTCAGAATTAAAAGATTTTACGACTACACCACCCATATCTTTTAACTTTCTTTCTTCAGAATCAGGTTCATCAGGAGGATTAATGACAACTCTATCGATATATGGTAACCTAACCAATGATGATTTAACTAAAGGTGAGGTAATTGCGGGAACAGGTACAATAGATAGTGATGGTCAAGTTGGTGAAATTGGTGGTATTAAATACAAATTAATTGGTGCTTTAAATAACAAAGCAACGGTTTTTATAGTTCCTACTGGAGATAATTATAAAGATGTTATGAAATTAAAAAAAGAAAACAATTATCATATTGAAATAATTGAAGCTAAAACTTTTGATCAAGTAGTATCATCTTTAAAAAATAGAATATCTAAATAATAATGACTAAATATAAGAATTTATTGTTATAAAAGCTAATAACTATCGACTTATTAGCTTTTTTTTGATAAAATTATAGTGGTGGTAAGTATGAAACGTACAGATGTTAATGTTGATCAAGTTACACCTATGATGCGTCAGTATCTTGAAATAAAAGAAAAAAATCCTGATGTTTTACTTTTATTTCGTTTAGGTGATTTTTATGAATTGTTTTTTGAAGATGCTGTTACAGCTTCGCATGAATTAGAGTTAACACTAACAGGAAAAAGTGCTGGATTAGATGAACGTATTCCCATGTGTGGTGTACCATATCATGCCATTAATGTTTATATTAATAAGCTAATTGAAAAGGGATATAAAGTTGGTATTTGTGAACAATTAGAAGATCCTAAAAAAGCTAAAGGTATAGTTGAACGAGGAATTGTTCAGATTGTTAGTCGTGGAACGATTATCAATAATGAATCATTAGTTGAATGGGATAATAATTATATCGGAGCGATTATTGACTATAATCATGCCTATGGTTTAGCCTATGCTGATATATCAACGGGTGTTATATATGTGGAATTACTTGAACATAATATTTCTAAATTAGTAAGTGAAATTGTTAGTTTAGATATTAAAGAAATAATTATGGGGAGTAGGGTTGATAAGACGATACTCTCATTACTAAAAAATCAATTTCATTTATCAATAACCGTAACAGATGAGACCATTGAATATTTGGAATATGATTATATTTATAAAGATTTATTGGATGTTCGATATCGAGAATGTTTAAAATATCTTTTAACTTATGTTACTGCTACTCAAAAACGCAGTTTAGTACATTTACAAAAAGCTATTATTAGAGAACAAAAACAATATTTAAAGATGGATATATATACAAAAAGAAATCTTGAATTAGTAGAAACCTTAAGACAAAAAGAACGAACTAATTCTCTTATTTGGTTACTTGATAAGACCAAAACAGCAATGGGTTCACGTTTACTAAAAACATATATTGAAAGTCCATTTGTTGATGTTCATGAATTAAATAGACGCTATGATATTATGGAAACATTTATGAAAGAGTTTATTTATAAAAATGATTTGCAACAAGCTTTATTAGAAGTATATGATCTTGAACGTTTAAGTGGAAGAATTGCATTTGGTAACGCTAATGCCAGAGATTTATTACAGTTAAAGTCGTCAATTAAGGTATTACCTATATTAAAAGATTTAATGACTAAATTACAGTTTGATAAAACAATTGAAACTTTAGATGAATTATATAATTTATTAGAAAATAGTATTTATGAAAATCCGCCAATTGTCTTAAGAGATGGATCGTTAATTAAAAAAGGCTATAATGCGGAATTAGATGAATTAAAAGAACTACGTCGTGGTGGTAAAGACTTCATTGCAAGGTTTGAAGCAGAAGAAAAAGAAAGAACTGGTATAAAGACTTTAAAGGTTGGCTATAATCGCGTTTTTGGATATTATATTGAAGTATCTAAAGGTAATATTTCGTTAGTAAAAGATGAATATGGTTATGAACGTAAGCAAACATTAGTTAATGGAGAACGATATATTAGCTCGATTCTAAAAGAAAAAGAAGCATTAATTCTAAATGCCGAAGAGAAAATATTTGAATTAGAATATGATCTATTCATTGCTATCCGTGATAAGATTAAAGAGTATATTCCAAGATTACAGAGTATTGCTAAAACGGTTAGTGAGATAGATGTTTTACAGTCTTTAGCTACTATAGCTGAAGAAAATAACTATGTTCGTCCTACTATTACTTCTAAACGAATATTAGAAATATATGATAATCGTCATCCGGTCGTTGAAAAGGTAATTAGTGGTGAATTTATTAAGAATGATGTTATTATGCATGAGGATACGAATATTTTACTTATTACGGGTCCCAATATGGCTGGTAAATCAACTTATATGCGTCAATTAGCAATCACTGTTATAATGGCTCAAATCGGTTCTTTTGTCCCGGCTAGTAAGGCTACAATGCCAATATTTGATGCTATATTTACAAGAATTGGTGCTAGTGATGATTTAGTAAGTGGCGAATCAACCTTTATGGTTGAGATGATGGAAGCTAATAATGCTATAAGTAATGCTACAGTTAATAGTTTAATTTTATTTGATGAATTAGGTAGAGGAACGGCAACATTTGATGGTATGGCTTTAGCTCAATCTATAATTGAATATATTCATAATAATATTAAAGCTAAAACTTTATTTTCTACTCATTATCATGAATTAACGGATCTTGATAAAACTTTAGATAATTTAAAGAATATTCATGTTAGTGCTTATGAAGAAAACGGGGAAATAATATTCTTACATAAAATTAAAAGTGGTAGTGTTGATAAGAGTTATGGTATTAATGTTGCTAAATTAGCAAATTTACCAAGTAGCGTTATTGAACGAGCAACAAAGATTCTAAAAGTTTATGAAGGTAAAGAAAAACATCGTGATATTATTGTTCAAGAAGCTTTACCACTTGAAGAATTAACTATTTCTGATAAAGAAAATAAAATAGATAACTTGTTAAAAGATATTGATCCTCTTACAACAACCCCATTAGAAGCTTTAAATATTTTATATCAACTAAAAGAAATACAAAAAAGTAATAAATAATATATATTATTAATAAAAAATATATTATAATAATAATAAAGGAGAATACGTATGAAGATTTTAAAAAAAGAAAATTGGTGGGTATGGTTATTATTAATGTTATTTTCTAGTGGGTCTAGTACTTTAGTATTAGGAGCTTTACTAGATGTTTATGATAAGGATGCTTGGTATACCAAATGGCAATATTGGGTTATTGGCTTTATAGCACTATTTCTACCATTTTCTATTATGTTAGTGGTATTTAATATTGAAATATTATCAAAAACAGCTGCTAAATTAAATGTACCTGGTAAAGAAATATATCTTTCACCATATATTTGGTTAGCTTTATTAATTATACCTTTTCTTGGTTGGATTTTATTAATAGTAATGTTAATTTATCTATATGTATGGAATATTGTAATGTTGTATCGTGGAGCAGGCGAGAAATATATTAATTAAACTAGTTAATTACTAGTTTTTTATATTATATTTTAACAAATAATTGGCAATATAATGGTAGAGGAGTATGTTTATGAAAATTAAAAAAAGTAAAGGTTTTACTCTTATGGAATTACTTTCTATAATAATTATTCTTTCTTTTATAGCAATAATTACAGTACCTATTATTCTTAATTTAATTATAAAGGCTAAAAAAGAAGCTTTTATTGCTAGTTCTTATAGTATAGTTCAAGCTGCCAAAAATAATTTTATCGAGAAATTATATTATGGTGAATATCCTCAAGATGTAGTTTTTACTTATAATAATGGTATTGAAGTGTCCTCTCCTAATGGTTATGTTTTAAATTATGGTGGTGAAAAACCTAGAAGTGGTCAAGTATCACTTAAATCAACCGGTAAAGTGGCAATTACTTTATATAATGGTACTTGGTGTTCGATTAAGAATTATGATGATGCTAAAATAATTATTTCTGAAGTACCTGTGGAAGAATGTGTTCTTGAACAAATTATTCCTAATGAAGATGTATACGATATAGTTAAAGGGGTAAATAAGCCTCAATTGGTTACTGGTATGATTCCCGTAAAATGGAATAGTACAACTAATAAATGGGATAAGGTACAAGATCCTAATAATGATACCAATTGGTATGATTATAATAATCGAATATGGGCAAATGCTGTTACCAATGATTGTAGTAATCCTAATGACTATTCTACTTGCAGTATGTGGGTATGGATTCCCCGCTATGCATATAAAATAATGCATGGATATCATTCTAATGCTTTAATTGGTTCAACAGGTAATATTGATATAAAGTTTTTAAAAAATAATAGTAATATAACTGGTGATGGGACTTTGATTACTAGTGCTTTAACAAATAACCAAACAAGCGCTGATGTATATGTTAAACATCCGGCATTTGCTTTTGGTAGCAGTGAAGTTAGTGGTATATGGGTGGCTAAATTTGAACCTAGTGTTGATCAAAACAATGTCTGTTATACAACGTCTAATCTAACAAACTGTAATATATCTACTATATATCCTAAATTTATACCATATGCTAAATCATGGCGCTGGAATACTATTGCCACCAGTTATACGGCAAGTCGTAATATGGAAAGCAATTCTAACCCTTATGGATGGTCATCTATTGATGTTGATACTCATATGATGAAAAATATTGAGTGGGGAGCAACAGCCTATTTATCGGTATCTCAATATGGTAATAGTAGTAAGATGTGGAATAATCCTAATAATGAATTCTATACAGGTTGTGCTGGCAAAAACGCTAATGACACTGATACTAGTACATGCAACCAATATTATACGGAAAGTGGTGTTAAAACTTCAACCACTGGTAATGTATATGGTGTTTATGATATGAGCGGAGGAGCCTCTGAAAGAATGATGGCTAATTATGGAAATTATCCATCAAATTCTAATCTTGATCCTGTATCAATTAATGACAAATATATTGATCGTTATACAGGAATTAATTATGGTTATAATGGTTTAAAATATGGTGATGCCATATATGAAACAAGTAATGGAGCAGTGTATAATGGATCATCTTGGCTAGGCAATGGTACAGCCGCTTGGGATACTAATTCTTCCTATATGCCTTATACTGATATGTCTTGGTTTGCTAGGGGAGGAACATATGCATCAGGTGGTTCTAATGGCCCTTTTGCCTATATTAATTACTATGGTGGAGCGTATATTGATTATACCTTCCGTGTAACTGTCATAATAAAATAAATATCATTAAAAAGATAAAATAATTATCTTTTTTTTGTTATAATAGATATAGGTGATAAATATGTCGATATATGAAAAACTAGATAATAATATATTACTTATAACTCCTAATTCTATTAAAGAGAATATTTTAAAGAATATTAGTAAAATGTTAGATATTAAATATATGTCTTTAGAAGAATTAAAAGAGAATCTGTTATATCGATATCATAACCATACTATTTACTATTTAATTAAAAAATCAAATATGTTACCAGAAAATGCTAAATTAATATTAAATGATATCTATTATGTTGATGAATACATGAATAATAGTAAATTAGATTATTTATATGATATAAAAAAAGATTTAATAGATAATGATTATATTATCTATAATAATCTATTTAGAGAATATTTGAAAAGTAAAAGAGTTATTATTTACGGTTATTCTTGTACCAAGGAATTAGCTAAATTGATTAAAATAATGGAAAATTATACCGAAGTTGAATTTGTTGAAGATGATATTAATACTAAATTAATGAATGTATATGAGTATAGTAATATTGAAGAAGAAGTGGCTGGGATTGCTGAACAAATAACTTTGTTAATTAATAAAGGAGTAGATATTAATAAGATATACTTACATACACCAACTAATGAATATATAAGCACAATAAATCGTCTTTTTAGTCTTTTTAATCTATCATTTCAGGAAACAAGAGGCTCAAAACTTACGCTTTTTCCTATGACTAAATATTTTTTAGAATTATTTGATGATACCAAAATATCAGATAGTGATAAAGTTTTAAAAATTTTAATTATTAACTATCCTTTGGATAATGCTTTTAACATCGAAATATATAATACTATTATTAATGTTTTAAATAATTATTATGATATTAATGAGACTTTAATAGATTTAAAAGATATTATTTATTATGAATTAGAAAATAGTTATATAAAGAGTCAGGACTATCTAAATATAATTAAAGAGGTAAATATCTTTGAAACTAAATTTAATAGTGATGAATATGTTTTCATTATGGGTATTAATCAAGATATATTACCTATTATTGAAAAAGATGATGATTACTTAAGTAATGGTGAAAAAGAAATATTAAATATTGATAATAGTATCGATTTAACATCAATAAACAAAAAAGATTTTATTAATGCTATTATGCAAATTAATAATTGTTATTTAAGCTATAAATTAGAGGGATATAGTCAAACTTTCTTACCAAGTACTATTTTTGAAGATAAGGATTTATTTAATATAACTAGTTATCAATATCAATATACTAACAATAATTATAACAATTATTTATTAGCATCTAAATATGATTTATATTATAAATATAATACAGTTGATCCTATTATTAAACATTTAAATAATAAGACTACTTCTTTTAATTATCATAAATATAATAATCAATATCAAGGTATTTCTTTTGATCTATTAAATAGATATTTAGATAATAAAATTACTTTATCATATTCTTCAATTGATACTTTTTATAAATGTCAATTTGCCTTCTATCTTAAAAATATTTTAAAAATAAATAAACCAATCAAAAATGATCGTAGTCTTAATGTCGGTAATGCTTTTCATAAGATATTATGTGAAGTATATCGCCATAATTTTGAAGATGTTGAGAGTACTATTGATACTATTCTGCCTTCATATTTTGCTAAAAATAGTAATAAAGATTCTTTCTTCATCAATAAATATAAACAACAATTATTAAACATTATTGATATTTTAAAACAAAGAGAAACAGATTTTACAACTACTTATCTAGAAAAAAGTTTTTATATTAATAAAGATAGTAACCTTAGTGTTACGATTATGGGTATTATTGATAAAGTATTAACATTAACAATTGATAATAATACATATGTTATTGTAATCGATTATAAAACAGGACAAGCTAATATTGATTTAAATAGGGTTATATATGGTTTAGATATGCAGTTACTTATGTACTTATATTTATTAAAACATAATAATTATAAGTTTGCCGGAGCCTATATTAATCCGATTATGCCAGGCTTAATAAATGCGGTTCCTGATAAAAGCTATCAAGAATTATTTATTGATACTATTCGTTTAGATGGCTATACCATTAATGATGAAAGAGTAGTGTCTTCAATTGACCATCACTATTTAGATAGTAGTTTTATAAAGGGAATAAGAGTTAAAAAAGATGGGGGATTCTATAGTACTTCTAAAGTATATGACACAAGTGTTATTGATCAGTTACTTAATATTGTTGAAGATAATATTAATAATTGTTTTAAGAGTGTTGAAAATAGTGATTTTAAGATTAATCCTAAACGAATCGGTATGGAAAAAACTAATGATATTACGGGATGTCGTTACTGTGAATATTATGATATATGCTATCATAAGACTAATGATATTATAAATCTAAAAGAATATAAGAATTTAGAGTTTTTAGGATGTGATAACCATGACATGGACTGATGAGCAACAACAAGCTATTAATCTAACCGGTACTAATATTATTGTTAGTGCGGGAGCTGGTAGTGGTAAAACAGCGGTATTAACTGAGCGCATATTAACTAAGTTAAAACAAGGAGTAAATATTAATAATCTTATTATTTTAACTTTTACTAATGCAGCAGCCTTTGAAATGAAAGAACGGATTCGTAAAAAGATTAAAAAGGAAATAAGTAATGGTAATAATCGTTTAAAAGAACAATTAGATCTTATTGATCAAGCTATAATTACTACTTATGATAGTTTTTGCTTATCATTAGTAAAAAAGTATCATTATCTTTTAAATATTGATGAACATATTAATATTATTGACTCAGTTATTGTTACAATGGAAAAGAAAAATATTATTGATAATATATTTGAGTGCTACTATGAAAAAAAGAATCCTATCTTCTTATCATTTATTGATTTATATACCGTTAAAGATGATCAACAGATAAAGAATAATATTTTATTACTTACTAATGAAATTGATAAAATATATGATATTGATTTATTTTTAGATAACTATGTTAATAAATATTTAAATAAGAAACAAATAGATATTTATCTTAATACTTACTTTAATCTTATTGATATTAAAAAGAAGCGTTTATTGGATCTTATTAATAAATTAGGTATGGTTAGTACCAATGATAAATTATATACCTTTTATTTAGAGTTAAGAGGCTTTATAACACCTTTTTTAGATATACTCAAGTATAATGATTATTATCAATATTTTAATAGTTCTAGACTACCTAAAATGCCTATTATTAAAAATAGTAATGATATTGAGATTAGTACTTTTAAAGACTGTTATCAAGAAATAAAAGACTTATATAGTGAACTAACAGATTTATGTAGTTATGATAATGTAGACACCATTATTAATGAAATTGAAAGTAATTATGATTATATTAAATTAATAATAGATATTTTAAAACAGTATTATCACGCTATTAATGCTTTTAAATTAAAACATAATCTCTTTGAATTTAATGATATATCTCGTTTAGCGATTACTCTCCTTGAAAATAATCTTGATATTAGAGAATATTATCAAAATAATATTAAAGAAATAATGATCGATGAATATCAAGATACTAATGATATTAATGACTATTTTATTAGTTTAATTGTTAATAATAATTTATATATGGTTGGTGATGTTAAACAATCGATATATCGTTTTAGAAATGCTAATCCTTATATATTCATTGATAAGTATAATAGGTATAGTCATAATGATAATGGTCAAAAAATTGATTTGAATAAAAATTTTCGCTCACGCAAAGAAGTAATTGATAGTATTAATTTAATCTTTAGTCATATTATGGATGAAAATATTGGGGGAGCTAAATATAATCCTGAACATTTATTATTACTTGGTAATGATAAATATCTTAATAATAATGATAATTATAATTTAGAAATATTAAATTATAATTATAAAGATGATGATGCTAGTAATGGTTATACTAAAGATGAGATAGAAGCATTTATTATTGGTAAAGACATAATAAACAAGATTAGTAATCATTATCAAATATTAGATAAAGATAATAATATAATGCGTGATGTTAATTATCAAGATTTTTGTTTATTAATGGATCGCAAGACTAGTTTTGATTTATATAAAAAGATATTTACTTATTTAAATATTCCTATTACAATTCATCGTGATGAACAATTTATTTATTCTGATGAAATATATGCCCTACGTAGTTATTTGCGCCTTATAGGGTATTATAATCATTTAGAAATGGATGATTATTTACTGGGAACATTTATGAGTGTTGGACGATCATTTATTTATGAATATTCTGATGAGCAATTATTTAAAGTTGTTTTAAGAATGAAAGAAGATAATATTGATTTATTTACTTCAATAAAGAAAGAAGGATTGTCTTTAATAAATGATTTAGAATATTTAAGTAAATATGCAGTGGATCATTCTATATCAAATTTAATTAAAGAAGTATATACCTATCTTGATATATATAATAAGGTAATTAAACTTGGTGATGTAACTAATGTTAGCATTAAACTAGAATATTTATTAAATATAATTACTGAGTTAGAACAATTAGATTATCATTTGTTAGAGGTTATAACTTATTTAGATGAAGCATTCGGTAATGAACTTGATTTAAATTATGCGATTAATAATAATAATAGTAATAGTATTAATTTAATGAGTATTCATAAATCAAAAGGATTAGAATATCCCATTTGTTATTATAGTGGTTTATATAAGGAATTTTCTAAACAAGATTTAAAAGAACGATTCATCTTTGATAAAAAGTATGGCTTGTATCTACCAGTATTTAAAGAAGGTTTTAAGCCAACTATTATTAAGGAGATAATTGCTGATAATTATAACAAAGAAGATATATCGGAACGTTTAAGAGTCTTATATGTAGCTTTAACAAGAGCTCGTGATAAGATAATTATCGTTGGTGATTTTAATAAGGAAATAGTATATGATGATAATGAAATAATTAATGATTATTTAAGATCTAATTATAATTCGTTTAGTAGTATCATTTATTCTTTAAAAGATATTCTTCATAGTTATTTTCATAATATATCATTACAAGCTTATAACCTTAGTAAAGAATATGAGATATATAAAACAATTGATAATATTAATTTTGATGGTAGTGGTAATATTCAAACGATAGAAACTAATATTACTAAAAAAGAAATTGTCAATAAAACTTACTCCCATTTTGTTAATAAATTACAGAGTAATGTTGTTATGAATTATGGAACAATAATCCATCAATACTTTGAATATCTTGATTTTAAAGATATTGATAATAGTATTATTAATTATCATATATCTAATGATTTAAAAGATAAAATAGATAACTTTATGGCAATGCCTTTTATGAAAGATATTATGAGTGCTCAAATATATAAAGAATACTCTTTTATAACCAATTTTAATAATGAGATTAAAAGAGGTGTTATTGATTTATTAATTGAACATGATGATACTATTATAATTGTTGATTATAAATTAAGTAATATTGATAATGATAGTTATAAAGAACAAGTAAAGGGATATATGGACTATTTAAAAACTATTTCTAATAAGAAAATAGAAGGTTATATATATTCAATTAATACAGGTGAATATGTAAAGGTTTAATTTAATTATTTAACTTTATAGGTTAAATATGTTAAAATGATATAGTAAATTATTTAAGAGGTGTTGTTATGCAATATGATAAAAATAACGTTGTTATTTTAATTCCGTGTTTAAACCCTAATCATCAATTGATTAAATTGATTGATGATTTAATTAGTCATGGCTTACATAATATTATTGTTGTTGATGATGGATCAAACAAAAAATTTGATCATTATTTTAATGATATTGCTGATAAAGTAGTAATACTTCATCATGCTGAAAATTTAGGCAAAGGACGAGCTTTAAAGACCGGTTTTAATGAATATCTTAATCGTTACAATGATAAGTTAGGTGTTATAACAGTAGATGCTGATGGTCAACATCAAATTGATGATATTATAAATGTGGCTTTAACTTTAGAAGATAATAAACAAAGTCTAGTATTAGGTGGTCGTAATTTTGATCAAGCTGATGTGCCAAGAAGAAGTCGTTTTGGTAATGTTGTAACTAGTAAAGTATTTAAATTTTTTACTGGATTAAAAGTTAATGATACTCAAACCGGATTAAGAGGTATTACTAATGAGTTTATTCGATATTTAATGAATGTTTCGGGCGAACGTTATGACTTTGAAATGAATATGCTTGTTGTTTGTAAACAACAAAATATTAAAATAATAGAGATACCTATTAAAACTATCTATTTAGATAATAATAAGTCATCACACTTTAATCCCTTATCAGATTCCCTTAAAGTATATGTAGTTTTTTTAAAGTATGCTCTATCATCATTAACTTCGATAACGGTAGATATATGTCTATTTTATATTTTTAGTAGTTTCTTTTTTCACAATTTAATAAATAGTAATGTTACTATCTTTGTTTCGGCTACTATAGCTCGTATATTTTCGGCCACTCTTAATTTTCAAATTAATAGACGGCGAGTATTTAATATGAGCAATAAACATTCGGTTATTAAGTTTATAATCCTCGCCACTTTAATTTTATTGTCATCCGCAGGATTGACATCATTGTTATATAATATAACAGGATGGAATATGACGATTCTTAAAATGATAGTCGATACTACTTTGTTTTTTGTTAATTTTAAGATGCAAAAAGAATGGGTTTTTAAAAATACAGTTGAATAAAGAATAAATATTATTGTGCAATAATATTAAATTGTCGCATATATTATTAATGTCCTAATTTGACAATAATGGTGCATTATGTTATAATCATACTCGTAATTTTGAAATGGCGCATTATTCTAGTCATTATAATTATTATGAAGGCGGGCCTAAAAATCCGTTAAAGAGCACACCTGTGAAGCTTTTGGTATTTGCTTCTTACGCCCAGTTTGGGGTGGATGCTGGAAGTATAAAAGTGTCGGACGTCCGTAATGGCATACGCTAACGTTTCCGCCACATAAAGAGCCTATATATTATATATAGGAAACCTACTATGTAACGCAAGTCGCGAGTAGTGTAGCTTGTCTTGAGTGATAATGGGGGATAATATTTTGTTTAAGTATATTGATCAATTACTTAAACGATTATAGTATTTGAAACTATTGTTGCAAAAAAGAATAAATAATAATACGATGATGGGGAAATCTCCTAGAGTGTTTATCATAATAGGATTGCGGTACGCACTAAGTGGTAATCAAGTCATGTATTGGGTAACCATACATCAATTCTTTTAAAGGGGAACCGCAATATGGAAACATATTGTAAGAATTGGGGAAATCCTACTTGACCTAAGGCGTAAAGTTTACTATCTTGATAGCCATTTTTAATTAAAGACTTTTAAGTCTTTTTTTGTGATATAATAGTTAAAGAATGGAAGATAAGTATGAAGGAAAAGTTAAGAGATTTAGAACTATTACGTAAAGAAGATCGGAAAAAGAAAAAGAAATCTAATTATCGCTGGATAATAACTATTACCGTTAGTGCCTTTATAATTTCTATATTATTCTCTTTTATATCAGAAAGTATTATTCCTCATGTTAATTTATTTGTGGGTATTTTAATAGCGCTTTTATTTATTATTATTGGCATAATATTCGATATAATAGGGGTTTCTATTACAACAGCTGATGAAAAACCTTTTAATTCTATGTCATCTAGAAAAGTTAGTGGTGCTAGTATTGCTGTATCATTAATTAAAAATGCTTCAAAAGTATCATCTTTTTGTAATGATGTAATAGGTGATATATGTGGTATTATTTCTGGATCAGCAGGTATTTATATCGCAGTAAGTATTTCCAATATATTAAAAACAGATACAACTTTTACAACATTATTAGTTACTGCTATTATTGCAGCTCTTACGATTGGTGGTAAAGCCTGTGGTAAGGGATTTGCCATTAATAGTAGTGATGTTATTTTATATAAAGTATCTAGAACCTTAGCGATATTCAAAAAAAACTAAGGTTTTTTAATGCATATATGTTATAATTGAATTATGGTGATAGTATGATTTATTTATTATATGGTGATGAAGAAATTCTACATGAAAACGAAATAAAAAAGATAATTACATCTAATCATATTGATAGTTTAAATATAAGCCGATATGACTTGGATGTTGATGTAATTAATAATGCGATAGATGATGCCACTATGATGCCAATATGGGGCGATAGGAAGGCCATTGTTGTTACAAACGCCTATTTATTCACGGATACTACTAAACGTGGTGTAATGGACCAAAATCCCACTATAGTTGAAGAATATTTAAATCATCCTAATGAAAGTAGTATTGTTATCTTTGATGTTATAGCTGAAAAGATATCGGAACGTAAAAAAATAAGTAAACTTATAAAAGAAAAAGGTACAATCATAAACTTAAATAATATAGATTATAAAAGTTTTATCAAAGAATTATTTAAAGGATACAAGATTAATAGTACTGATATTGATTTTTTATTAAATAGAGTAGGTACAGAAAAGGGTATTTTAGAAAAAGAAATAGAAAAACTAAAAATATACAAGATTGATGATAAGATAGTTAATCATGATGATATTGTTGAATTAGTTCCTAAAGTAATTGATGTCAATATATTTCATTTTATTGATAATATAGTAAATAATAATAAAAAAGAAGCTATTATAACCTATAAAGAATTATTAAAATTAAATGAAGAACCAATTATGATTATTGTTATGTTAGCTAATCAGTTTCGATTAATGTTTCAAGCAAAACAATTATCCAGTGAAGGATATAGTGAAAATGATATTGTTCAATTACTTAAAATTAATCCTTATCGAGTTAAATTAGCATTAAGAAATAGTTCAAAATTTTCGATTAATACTTTATTACATTATTTAAAGTTATTAGGTAATCTGGATATTGCTATAAAAAGCGGGTCTGTTGATAAAGATTTAGCACTGGAATTATTTATACTCGGGAATAATTAATATTAAAATAAAAAAGACGTTATATACGTCTTTTATTTTGCTATATCATTTCTTTCAGTAAATATTGGATATTTTCTAATGGCCTTAGCCATTTTTATTACTAAATAATATGTTGTAAATAATATGGCATAACTATAGATATTATATGTTGTTAGTAATGATACAGCTGAAGTAAATATTCCTAAAGCTATACCTATAGAACATAATAATAAGTAACTTATTTTATTTATATTTAATTTCATATTCTTACCCCCCTCAAGGTAAGGAATACTATAACTTAAAATGGCCTATTTGTCAAGTTTTCTAAGATTATTATAGATAGCTTTTAGATTTCGTTCATATTGACTAGTAGCTTTAGGATAGTAATATTCTTTACCAACTAGTTTATCAGGCAAGTATTGTTGCTTAACATAAGCATTAGGATAATTATGAGGATATAGATAATCAGGTGATGTTGTTTTAATATGATTAGGGACATTACCAACATTACCTTTTCTTATATCATTTAATGCATTATCAATAGCTAGAATAGCACTATTAGACTTAGGAGAAAGAGCTAATTCGATAATAACATTACTAAGGATGATCCGAGCTTCTGGCATTCCTAAACGTTCACAAGCATGAATAGCGGCATCTATTTTTGGACCCATACTAGGATTAGCAAGACCAATGTCTTCATAGGCAATAACCGTCATTCTTCTAAAAATACTATCAAAATCATCAGCTTCAATCATTCTTGCTAAATAATGAAGAGCAGCATTGACATCACTACCACGAATAGATTTTTGAAAGGCACTTAAGACATCATAATAACCATCATCATTTTTATCATGGAAGAATTGGGGCTTACTATTAATTTTAGTCAGTATATCCCTAGTAACTTGACCATCACTGGAAGAATAAAAAGCAATTTCTAAAATATTATAAGCATATCTTAAATCACCGCCACTTATCCTGGCAATATAATTGATTTCTTCATCATTAATGATTATTCCTTTTAAATATTCACTAGTACATGCTTTCTTAATACCATTAACAATATCTTCTTCTGTTAATTCATGTAGTTCGAATATTTGCGTTCTACTTCTTATAGCTGGATTGATACTATGATATGGATTAGCGGTTGTCATACCAATTAAAGTAATTAAACCATTTTCCAGGTAGGGTAGTAATAAATCTTGTTTATCTTTATTTAAGCGATGTATTTCATCCATAATAACAACCATATTACCATATAATTTAGTTTCTTCAATTACTGTATCAAAATCTTTCTTGTTATTAATTACAGCGTTTAAATAACGATATTTTAAATCTAATTCTTTAATTATTGCTTCCGCAATACTGGTTTTACCAATACCAGGTTTACCATATAATATCATTGAAAAAAGATGCTTATTATTAACCATATTGCGTATTACCATCTTATCACCAACTAAATGTTGCTGACCAATTATCTCATCTAAACATATGGGTCTTAATTTTATTGCTAATGGTTCATTCATATTTATCACCTATATGTATTTTATCAAAATTTTAATTAAAATGATAGTGTTATGGTATAATTATAATAGGTGATTTAATGAGTAAGATATATGCTAAAATGGAAGCCGATCATTTAAATAATATTCTTATTAGTAGCTATATTGATTATTTAATTATTGATAAAAAATATAATGATAATACTGTATTCTCTTACTATAGTGATCTAAAAGAATTTTACTTGTTTTTTAATAAAAAAGAACTTAACCATATTAATAATTCAGATCTAAAAGAATATTTAAAACATTTAACTAATATTCATCTTTCGAGTAAGTCTATTATGCGGGCTGAATCATCATTAAGATCATTTTATAAATATTTAATGATTAATGACCTTATTAAAAATGATCCTATGAATGGAATAGTAGCTCCTAAAATAGGAAAATCTTTACCTCATGTTTTAACAATTGATGAGATTAATAAATTACTGGATGTGGAGCTAAAAGATCAATACAGTTTTCGTAATAAAGCGATGCTAGAATTAATGTACGCTACAGGTTTAAGAGTTAGCGAGTTAGTTAACTTAAAGATTCAAGATGTTGATTTAAATAATAATATCGTTAGAGTAATTGGTAAAGGTAATAAAGAACGTATTATTCCCCTTGGCGATTATGCCACAACAGCTGTAAGTAATTATCTTAATAATTATCGCCCTATAATGGTTAAAAATGAATATAATGATTATCTATTTTTAAATAATCATGGTCAAGTAATGACGAGAGTAGGGTTCTTTAAAATCATTAAAAAACAAGCAGAATTAAAAGGCATAAAGACTTTTATCTCACCTCATGTTATTAGACATTCATTTGCATCCCACTTATTAAACTATGGGGCTGATTTACGTAGTATTCAAGAATTACTAGGACATTCGGATATTTCTACTACCCAAATATATACCCATATATCTAATGATAAATTAAAAGAAAATTATAATAATTTTCATCCTCATGGAAAATAAAAGATAAATATATTTTTATTTATCTTTTTTCATATAATTAATAAGGTGATTTATGAATAATACATTAAATGCATTTATTATTAGTGGAATAGCGGGAATATCTACAGTATTGGGAACTATTATAATATTTGTTAAAACTAAAAAATCGATTATTACACGAGCCCTAGCTTTTGCGGCTGGGGTAATGTTTACTGTATCCATTACTGATTTATTGCCATCCGCTTTTAATATTTTTGCATTACATTATATTACAATTTTTAATTTAAGTCTAATATTTTTATTTATTATGATTGGTTTTTTATTGTCAACCTATTTTGGCCACGAATTGACCAAGAAAGTAGGTGATAATAAGCTATTAAGAATTGGATTATTATCTTTAATAGCAATTGTTTTACATAATATTCCGGAAGGTATAGCCACATTCCTAACAAGTAATAGTAATCTAAATTTAGGTATTACTTTAGCTATGGCAATTGGTATGCATAATATTCCGGAAGGTATAAGCATTGCTTTACCTATTTTTTACGCCACTAAAAGTAGGGGAAAGGCTATTGCATATTCTACGATAACAGGTATATCAGAAATATTTGGTAGCATTATAGCTTTTATCTTTTTAAAATATATTAATGATATTATGATGGGTATGCTTTATGCCATAATAGCGGGTATTATGATAAATATTTCTTTATGTGAACTAATACCTACATCATTAATAGATAATAAAAAGCAAACAATTATCTTTTTAATGATGGGAATAATTATAATGCTAATTGTTCATAGTTTATTAGTATAACAAAAAGAGACCATTATAGGCCTCTTAGTGGGTAGATTATACATCTACTTGCAATCATATGCGTTATTAGATCGATTGGCAGTACGATTACTTGTACTGTCAAAACCTAGATCATTGTTAGCATTTTTACTGTTAGTTTGAAGATTGTTGCCTCTTGAAGCATTGTTTTTCAAACTTGAAGTAGTACCAACTTTATTATTTTGCATATTTGATCTACTATTATTCTTCATTATAATCACCCGTTAATATTATTACCCATTTTATTAAAATATATGCATTAATAGAAGTTAACATAATATACATTATATGAAGTTAATTACAATTGTATTTAGATGAATAACTATTGAATTATAATGCAAATATATCACATATTAATTTAATACATATTACTTATATTGTTTATATATAATATTATTATGCATATTATAACATCTAAATATTTTTTTTATAAATAATTTATTTTAAATATATTTTTTAATTCAAGATTAATAGTAATTTAATTTGATGGATATATATCTGTATTACTTATTATGAATATTAGATGGATGGTTATACCTTTATTATGATATATCCTCTTCTACTCTGAAGCTAAAATGAGTTAGGGGAGTCATATATTTTTTAAATTACCTTAATATTAGTACTAGGGATAGCGGAGATAACTTTTTTTATATCGCTTTTAACACTTTCTATATCATGATATCCTTGATGTCCGGTAGCAATAATTTCATCTATTTCAAAGTCATCGTTGCTAAATTGATATTTAGAGGGGATACATATCTTTCTTAAACGCCAATAGTATAGCATATTACCTGGACTTTTATAAATTTCAAAATATAAATTCATACTCATTACTTCCTTTCTTTATATAATTGGTCTCCCCTACTTTTTACTTATTAAATTAAAAGAAGGCCGTAAGCCTCCTTATACTTTTCGTGATTGAATTTCTGCAATTTTTTCAAATATTTCGGCAGCATTTTGTTCATTAATCTCTGTATAGCCCAATTCTTTTAAGGCTTGAACTTTAATCGTATTAAGTTCTAAAGTACGACTCATTTTTTCTTCATTTTTTTGTTCAATTTGATTAACAAAGCGTTTATGTGACTCAATTATCTTTGATTTAGATGTACCACCGCTACTATATAATGTCATAGCTGAGAACATAATACTTTCAAATAAAAATTGTTCATCTTCATCGAAAGCAAACTCTGTAGGTTTAACGAATCCCGTTGCTTTGCTAACATAACCTAACATATATTTTAGTTCTTTAGAACTATCAATTGATTGTAAGAAATGATATAAGTATAACATTGTAAAGTAAGCATCACTATCATCGGAATCTTCTAGTTTTTCTTTTACAATATCAATTATTAAATGCAATAATTCTTTCTCTCTTTTTCCTAAACCAGTAAATACGGTATTAGATTCTTGAAGATCACTTTTATTGTTACTATCAAAAAGACTATTTATTCTAGCTTCAACCCCAATAATATAATCAGTATCTACTTTTATAGAATCTAGTTCTTCTGATGCTTTTATTCCTAATAAGTTTAGTAACATAACCTTTTTATCTTTAGGCCATTTATTTATATCATCTAATTCTAGGTAGTTATAAATCATTTGACGTGATACTCCTAGAAATTTCGCTAATTTTACTTTTGATATACCTAATTCATGTAATATTTCGTTTAATCTGTCCATTTCTTAAAACCTCCTACTATCATTTTAGCATTTCTGTGTCAAATGTCAAGCGTAAAGTAAAAGTAAACGATATGATATATTAAATATTGTTAATATCATAAAAAAATGTTGTTTATCAACATTTTTATAAATACCATAATCTTTTATTATCTTTTCTTACCTCTTTAATAATTCCCCCACCAAGACATTCTTCACCTAAATAGAAGACGCATGCTTGTCCAGGCGTAACAGCTTTAACTTTCTGTGGATATTTAACGATAATATCACCATTATCAAGATATTCAATATGGATAGGATTATCTTCTTGACGATAACGAAATTTGGCCATACATTCTGATGGTTTATTTGTACTTATCCAATTAACTTGTTCAATATATGCTTCATCACTTTTAAGATATTCATTATCTTCACCATGAGCTATATATAAGATATTATTAGTTAAATCTTTACCTACAACAAATATTCGTTCATCATTACCACCAATATTTAGTCCTCGTCTTTGACCAATCGTATAATACATTAAACCAATATGATCACCAATTGTTTTATTTGTTTCAATGTCAATGATATGACCCGGAATATTAGGCAAGTAATTCTGCAAGAATGACTTAAAGTTACGTTCACCTATAAAGCATATACCGGTAGAATCTTTCTTTCTAGCAGTATTTAAATCATATTTTTGGGCTATATCGCGAACAGCCGGTTTTTCTAATTCTCCAATAGGAAATAAGATATTTTCTAATTGTTTATTAGTTAGTTGTGATAAGAAATAGGTTTGATCTTTATTATGATCAATAGCTTTATATAATTTACCATCTTTTAATATGGCATAATGACCAGTTGCGACATAATCAGCTCCTAACTTTTTAGCTTCGGTAATAAAACAATCAAACTTAATATATTTATTACACATGACATCAGGATTAGGAGTTCTTCCTTTTTTTAATTCATCTAAGAAATAAGTAAATACATTATCCCAATACTCTTTAACAAAATCAATCCGATGAAGAGGAATATCTAACCTATTACATACTTCTAAAGCATCATTATAATCCATTTCTTGAGGACAAATATTACTATTATTTAAATTGGGATTACCTAAATAGTCATTATTAATACTAGAATCCCAATTACGCATAAAAAGACCAATTACTTCATAACCAGCTTCTTTTAAGAGTAGGGCTGCTACACTACTATCTACTCCCCCACTCATTCCTATAACTACTCTCTTAGACATATAAATCACCCACTCTTTTTTATTACCTAATTATATCATATATTTTATTAAAGGGAAACGGCAAGTCTAACTAAAAATGGCATAATAAACACCTCTATTAAACTATTTAAGATAATAACAATTATACATGTGCCTAAAACAAATAAATAACGATTAATAATATTCTTAAAATTGACTGTTTGTTTGTTGAATACGGCTTTTATAAGAAATAGTGATAGTGTTATTACATATACCATTAAGAAGGTATTTATTAATATACCTATTATTTGATGGGGGAAAACATACGCTAAACCATATATAATACCTTTGGCATGATAAACACTGATAATACTGGTTATGGAAAAACCCAAAATAATAGCATTTATAAAATACATAAATAAGGATATTGGTAAACCAATTATCGATATTCCTAATAACCAGGTAACAACTATATAACTTAGATTGTTAGTGAGAACTTTTATTAAACTACTACTATAATTAATACTATTGTTTTGAACATCTAAAAAGAATTTCCCAATATATTCTTGGACTAACTTTTTGTCATTGGCGTTAAGCATTATATTAAATATTGATCCAAATATTATTCCTAATACAGTTATACCTAAGAGAAATATAATCATTTTCTTTTGATTTTTCATAACCTCTTTTAGGTTGTCCATTATGTGCATTACCTTCACCTCAATAAATATTATTAACTTTAAAACTTTTTATTCCTATTTTATAAAAGTTGTATTATAATTAATATATGAGGTGACATTGATGCAAAAGAAGAAGTTATTTAAATTCAAAATCAATTGGCAAAAAATAGTTAAGTTTATTTTATTGTTTGCTATTATTGGTTCATATGTTGCTAGTTTGTTTTTTATGTAAAAAACAGGATATTATTTATTCCTGTTTTTTTCTTTTAATAAATTTCTTATTTCTTCTAATAATAATACTTCATCTGTTTTCTTAACTGGTTCTTCCTTTTTTTCAACTTCTTTGGTTTTAACAAGGCGATTAACAAGTTTAACCATAAAGAAAATACAGAAAGCTACAATTAGAAAATCAATAATATTTTGAATAAAGTTACCATATAGTATTTCGGCATTATTAAATTTTAATTTAAGACCGGTAAAATCTAAACCTCCTAAAATAATTCCAATTATTGGCATTAGGATATCATTAACTAATGAGGTAACAATTTTACCAAAAGCACCACCAATAATGACACCTACCGCTAGATCAATAACATTTCCCCTAGCAATAAACTTTTTAAATTCTTCAATCATCTTATTAATTTTTTCTTTTTTAACTATTTTCTTCTTTTTCATTTACATCACCACCATTAGTTTATCAATTTTTTTATTATTTGTAAATAAATTTACTTTAATAATCCCAAGATACCATTAGAAATACTATTATAGTAGAAGTAAGCGAAAATAGAAATACCTATTAAGGCAACTATATATATTATATAGGTAATTTTTTTTATTGTTTGATCACGGTGCATTTTATCTTCTATTTTTTTAATACGTTTTTCTAATTCTTCAATCTTTGAATTAGTACTTTGACTATTTGTATTATTTTCTTCCATCTTATCACCAATATTATTATACCATTAATAAAAGTATAGGTATACATTATTTATATTTATCTATGGACTATTGTGACAAAATTTGCTATAATTTATACGGTGATATAAATGTCAAATAATGATATTCTTTATATTTTACTAATCGTTTTATCAATTTGTGGATTAACTACATTCTATGTCCAAATAGTTAAGAAGATTGCTTTGCATGTGGGCGCTATGGATATACCTAATGAACGAAAGGTTCATATTAAACCAATGCCTCGTTTAGGTGGTTTAGGAATATTTTTAGGGTTCTTAACAGGTTATATTCTATTTGGTCAACCTAGTACTATGATGAATTCGGTTTTAATAGGTAGTTTTATCATTGTTATTACGGGTATGATTGATGATATTAAGCCTTTAGGGGCAAAATATAAGCTTATTGGTCAAATTATTGCTGCTTGTATTGTAATATTCTATGGTAAAGTATTATTAGTTAATATTGATGCTTTTGGCTTTTATATTAATTTTAATATTTTATCCTATCCATTAACATTATTATTTATTTTAGGATGTATTAACTGTATTAATTTAATAGATGGTTTAGATGGTCTTGCTGGTGGCATATCAGCTATATACTTCTTAACTATTGGTATAATTGCTACCTATATGGGATCACGTGGTTTAGATTTTACTTTATGTTTTGTAATGCTTGGAGCGTGCATTGGGTTCTTGTTTCATAATTTCTATCCGGCTAAAATATTTATGGGTGATTCGGGATCAATGTTCTTAGGTTTTATTATTGCGGTAATTGCCCTTTTAGGATTTAAAAACGTTACTATGTCAAGCTTAATTATTCCCCTACTTGTATTAGCTATTCCGATTCTCGATACCTTCTTCGCGATTGTAAGAAGAAAATTAAAAGGCGAGAAAATTTCTACTCCTGATCGCTTTCATATTCATCATCAATTATTAAATCGTAACTTATCACAACGAGCAACGGTTATTATAATATATTGTATCGATTTATTATTTGCTCTTGCTTCGATTGTATATGTATTGAAAGATAGTGTTTTAGGATATATTATGTATGGCATCTTATTAGTTATAGTAGTTGTCTTCATTGCTAAAACTAATGTTGTTTATGATCGTAGTGAGATGTATGAACTATTAAAGAAAATGAAAATAAAAAAATGAACTATTTAGTTCATTTTTTGTTATCCTAAAGTGCAGTTGCTATTACCAATTGGATATAACATTATTTGTTTATCAGTATCATTTTTTCTTGTGCAATATTTATTGTTTCTTACTAATAAGGTATAATTTCCATTAACATCATAATATACATTACCAGTAATACCAGTTATATTCTTAAGAACAATTACCCGATTAGTGACATTCTCTGTTACTTTGTTATCAGTAATGGTATAGGCATTACTGATAGTAATACCATTTTCACTTCGATCAAGATCTAATTTTTTTATTATTTCATTAGTATTAGCAATAAAAACAGTCTGCTTACTGTTTTCAATAAAACGCCCCACTAGAACATAAACAATTGTTGCTATTACAGATAGAATGATAATAACCGATAAAAGTTCTATTAATGTAAATCCTCTTCTTTGCATATAACCACCTCATATTATATAACTATTATAACGTAAGTAAATTAACATTACAAGAAAAAAACGCATTAAGCGTTTTTATTAAGGTTTTAATGTATATTGAGTACTCTCTGATACATCTACTTTAAATGTATATTCGTCATCAAATATATCTTCACAACCACTAACTTGTTCATCAGTTGTTGCTAAATTGACTAATACACTTGTATCACCTATAAAAAAGTATAATTCTTCTTGATCACTACTATATGGAAAATCAGTTGCTAATTTGTCTAAACTTTTTTGGAATGTTTGAGCTTTATCATTTTGTTCACAATCGTTTTTAAATACTAGGTAAGCAAAATGGCTCATTGAAGTTTTTCCTAAAGCTTCGATTATAGACACAACATCTTCATTAGCCTGATTAGCTGTCATCTTTCCAGCGGCTGTAAGTTTCTCAACTAAATTTATACTTTTATAAGTTAAAGCAACTCTTACACCATCAGAGGCATTAAGCATATTAGTCCCGTTGGAACCAATAAATGAATACATGAAATCCATTAGTTTTTCATAATCAGCATTATGTCTATTAACTTTGACATATAACTTTTTATAAGCATCAATTACAGCAATATCATCAGGAGATGATATTATAGATGATTTAAGCATTGCAATGTAATCGTCTATAGGCATATTATCGGCAAGATATATAATATAGTCTTTTAAATCTTTTATATCAGCTGCTGAATTAATATGCATATCTTTAAATATTGTTTTCATTGAATCAGTACTAAAAAGATTCTTATTCATAAAGAAAATGTATTTTTTTACTGTATTAATTATTGATTCAATACCAACCATTTTGACATGATCATTTACTTTTGTATTAAACATAGGAACTTGATCTTGTTCATCAACAGTATTTTCTTGTAAGAATATATTAGGACTAGCTTCGGCAACCTGAGCAGGTCCAAGCGTTAGAAGTGCTCCTATAATTATTGAAGCAAATCTTTTAAAATTAATCTTCATTTTATTCTCCCCCTTTTATATATTATTTCTTTTTTTCTTGAGTTGCAGTATTACCATCGAAATCTTTAACAATCTTTAAGAAATCTGTTTGCGCTAATGAAATAAATTCATCAGCAGAATCATTATATAATTGTGCATCTTTCTTTTTTATAATACCTCTTTGGGCAATTTTAGCGGCTCCAGCTGCAAGGTATCTACCTAATACTATTCGGCATCCTGGTGATAATTGTGAAGCTTTTATTGTATAAACTTGACTTCCAGTATCTAAATTAATTGTTTTATCATTTAAGATAGCATCTGCTAAATCTTCAATACTTTTTTTAGCCTCGGCTTTTTTCATCTTAGGTAATTTTGTTAAAACTTGCTCAACATACATAAGCATAGTTTGATCTTCAACTTTAACATCAAACACTTGTGAAAATGGAACAACTTTGTTATGAAGTTCATATTCAGTAGCGAATTTTATTAAGACATTCATAAAATCATTAACATTTTGATTAACATTTAATACGTCCATATTATCTAATTCGGTTAATGTAGCAGCATTAAACTCATTGCTAAATAAAGCAACGGCTTGAATCTCCCCTTGATTTACCTTATATTCACTAGCAACATCCATAAATTTTTCACCACGAGACATAAAACCACTTAAATCAACACCATCAGTATTAGCTTGTTTATCGTTAGCTGTGCCAAATGAATTGATATTACCGGTAGCTTTAGATTCTCCAGTCGAAACAAACCCTGTTGGCATATTTTCTGCTAAAGCAGCTACATTATGTGATAATAATGCTGTTAATAATCCAAATATAATTAATTTAAACTTTTTACTCATAAATATTTTCCCCCTTTTTTTAAAGCTAATTTGCCTTAAAAGTGCCCATATTGTATCACGAAGTTATATATTTGTCAAATTATATTATTTTTTGGTTGCATTCTTTATTTTTGTCTTTATCCGTTGAATGGCATTATCAATTGCTTTTGGTTCTTTATCAAGAATTTCGGCTATCTCTCGATAATTAAAGCCATTTATTTTTAGTTCAAAGACTTGATGTTCAAAATCAGTTAAGACTTCATTTATAGTATTGGTTAGTTCATTATCATGTTCTTGTATTAATATTCTAACTTCTGGATTATTAGTATCATCACTTATTAGGTTATATAATGATAAATGTTCTTCATCATTATCTGATTCTAATGGTAATGATTCATTTAATATTTTATGTTTCTGACGACGTGATGCGGTTATTAATGATAACATACGTCTTTCAATACAAGTTTTAGCATATGTATAAAAAATATTGTCTTTATTGGGATTAAAGGTATTGATAGCAATATTTAAGCCAAGCATCCCCTCTTGAATTAAATCATTCATATCAATACCTAAATTATTACAATATTTAATTAACTTTTTAGCATTAGAAACAATGAAGGGTTTATATTTTTCAAAAATAACTTCATATGCTTCTTCATTTTTTTCACTTATGTATGCTATTAACTCATTATCATTATAATCTTTATAATTCATATAAAGCCTACTTTCTTTTACTTATGGCCTCGTAAATGACTATACCTGCTGCAACACTAGCGTTTAAACTATTAATATGTCCATTCATAGGAATAGTAGCTATATAGTCACAATTATCTTTAACAAGACGACTAAGTCCATTTCCTTCACTGCCGATTATTAAACCTATTTGACCTTTATAGTCTATAGCTTTATAGTCTGTTCCATCCATATCAGTACCAATTATCCAAAATCCTTGTTGTTTTAAATATTTAATAGTATTTGCTAAATTGGTTACTTGAGCAATATTGATATAATCTAAAGACCCAGCACTTACTTTCATAACAGTTGAGTTAATATCAACACTACGATCTTTTGGAATAACAATACTTTTAATACCTGCTGCTTCACAAGTACGAATAATGGCCCCTAAATTATGAGGATCTTCAAGATGATCAAGAATAACAATAAGACCATTGCTGTTTTTAATTAATTCATCAATAGATGTATATTCATAATCGGCTATAGATAATATTATACCCTGATGATTACCATTTGCAAGTTGCTCTAATTGCTTTTTATCTTGATATATTATTTCAATTTGTTTTTTCTGTAGCTCAGATATAATAGAATTGTCATTAAAATATTGATAAAGATAAACTTTATTTATTTTACGATTATTTTTTAATAATTCTTTGGCAACATTTTTACCATATACGTACATATTTATCCTCCAATATTACTTGCATTATTTCTTCTAAACGTTTTTCATTATGTTCTAAATATAGATATCCTATTAAGGCTTCTAAAGCCGTCGCGTGCTTATAAGTTAAAATATCAGTATTTTTAGGATGATGATTAATTTTATGATTACGAGCTCGCATAATAATTTCCATTTCATTTGGATTTAACAGATTGTTATCTAATAATATCTTTAAGAAATTGCTCTGGGCTTTAGCACTAACATATTTTATTGCTTCTTTTTGTAACTTGTCGACTTTTACCAACCCGTTATTAATTAGCATCTTTCGGATGTATATTTCATATATCGCATCACCAAGATAAGCTAATGTTAAAGCATTCTCATTTTTCATATATTCTTACCTATAATTTCATCATAACGATCGAACGTAATATTTTTAATTATGCCTTGCTTTAAATCATTAATTATAAGGGTAATAACTTTATCATAATCAACGATACCACCTTTAACCAGACAACCTCTTTTTCGACCAATAATGGTTAGTGTTTCTTCAAAGTTATCACTGATATTCTCTACCCCATAACGAGTATTTAAGGTATTAGGATAATATTTCTCTAACATTTTAAGAATATGCAAAACGATATTATCTAATGGTAATATTTCTTCTTTTATAGCGGTAAGACTAGCTAAATTAAGAGCCACTTGTTGATCACTAATTTTTGGCCACAAAATACCCGGTGTATCTAATAATTCCAAGTTTTCATTAATACGAATCCAACTAACTTGTTTAGTAACACCAGGCTTATTACCTACCTCTGTAGCTTTTCTCTTAACAATGCGATTAATCAGTGTTGATTTGCCAGCATTAGGAATACCCACAACAAGTAAGCGTGTGCGTTTTTTAAGTAAACCTTTTTCTTTTCTTTTTAGATTAACAGGCACCATTATTTCTTCTATTAAACTATATAAAGGATTAAGATTTGGAGATTTTTCTAGATCATAAGGCATAACATAATGACCATGCTCTTTATAGTACTTAATCCATTTATTAGTTTCATTATGGTCGCATAAATCATATTTAGTCATAATAATAATGGCTTTTTTATTACCAATATCATCAGATAAATTAGGTATTCTTGATGAATATGGCATTCTTGCATCTACTACCTCTAAAACAATGTCGATATTATCAAGATTTTCGGGTAATTAGTCGTTTTGTCTTGGCCATATGACCAGGAAACCAATTTATATTTGTCATGCTGCCACCTTCTTTGTTAGTATTTTATCATCTTTCTTTTGACTCTTTATTGTTTCGATAGATTGTTGAACAATTTCGCGCTCTTTAACGATTTTGTTTTCCAGTTCCTCTATTTTAGCATAAAATTCAGCATATTCTGGCAATGAATATTGATATTCTTGAAAATGATAATTGTAGTTTATTTTTAATTCTTTTAAATCTGTTAAAGCATTCTTTAAGATGTAATCAATATCATCTAATCGATTAACGGTTGAGCTTATAGCGTAATTAAATTTACTATATTCATAATAAACAATTTGTTCAGTTTGAAAATCAAGACCTTTTTTAAGCCCTTTAATACTATTACCTATTAATATAGAACCAAATAGTTTAGATTTAGTTGAGGATAGTGGTAGAGAAAAAATTCCCCATATTAGTTTTAAGGTATTGCCAAAGATATTACCAAATCCTTTTATATGATTAATTTGCTGAACAGTTGGTTCAAGTTCTTGTATTTCTTTTTTGATTCTTTTTATTTGCTGTTCTTGTTCGTAAATTGTCATCTTGGTAATAGATTCAATATCTTTTACAACGGCTAATTTACCTTGGTTTTGGGCAAAATACTCACTTCTGATGGCAATAGTACTGCCTTTGGTATTAGCACTATCCGCAACATACTCTTGTTTTGATTCGGTGTTTAAGAACTCCATAGTTGTAATAAGCTTTGCTTCGCAAGCAACTATGATGGAGGTAATATTTTCTTTACTAGAAAAATTGTTTAAATCTTTGACCATTGCAATAATATTTTGATTTTCTTCAGGACTATAATTATAAAAACGTCCTTTTTTTAAACTTTCAACGCGATATTGTAATAAAATCAGTTGATTACAAATTTCTTGTAATTGTTTTTGCAGCTTAATTATTTCTTTTTCTTTTTCAGTGGTTGGTATTTGTTCATATATTTTATCTAGATCTTCTTGACATTTAGTTAATTGCTTCTTAATAGTTTTATTAATTTTATCAATAATTTCTTTTATTTCTTGATCATTACGACTATCTTGTTTTAATATATTGTCAATCTCAATAATTCTTTCAATTATAGGATTGGTTAATACATCTTCCTCTTGATTCTTTAAATTGGGATTTTTAGAAAGAGTATTAACTACTGTTTTTTCTTCTTCTTTTCTTATTGGTTTGATTGTATTTTGATTTTTTGTAGGTGATGGAATAATAGTTTTAGGCTGTTTTTTCTCGTTTTGGGCTGTTTTTTCTTGAGATTTACGGATCAAAAAAAACGTTAATAGCCAGTCTAACAAGCTACCCTTTTGATTACCAGTATTATTATTATCATCATCATTTTTATACATACAATCACCCTTACTAATTTTATCATAATTTTCATTAATCGTATATAAGAAAAAATCTATATTTGTAAAATATAGATTTATATTATTCTAAAACTTTAAAATGATTACCCTCATCTAAATATAAAATTCCCTTTTTATTAGGAAAATTCTTAATAATATTTAAATAATCATTGATATTGGTAACAGTGTCTAATGTTACATATACATAATTACCATCATTCATTGTAAAAAGAAATCTTTTTTCATCAACATTAGGATCGTATTTTATTTCAGAAATTCGGTTTCTGATATCAGGATTGATTTTTGCAAAATCATTTAAGAAAATCTTTGATAAATTGGTAGGAATATCATTAATTAGTACAGGAATAGTAAATTTTTCTTGAATTTTCTCTCCATCTAATAACCATGTCTTATTTTCACCGATAAGGTATACTAAAGGAGTATTTTCTTCAATGTTAATGTATATTTGTGTAAAATACTTACGGTATACCTTAACACTCTTAATCAAGACATTCTTTTTTAATTTTCCTTCAATTTGAAAACTCCAAGTTGATATAGCTTTCGGATAATTTTGTAGTTGTGCTTGTTCAATTATAGTTTGGTCACTAATATAGTTATTACCAGTAATGAATATATTAGTAATATTAACGGTTAATAACCAATAAAGACCATATATAATTAACAAAAGAAAAATAAAAACAATAATTAAACGTTTATATTTTATTCTTTTTTTAGGAATATTTTTTTTTACTTTTCTTTCCTGCATCTAATATCACCTAATCTATAATTTCTTGTTCAATTTTTAGATCAATTCCTTTTTCCGTTTTAACTTTATCCTTTATTTCATAGATAAGTTTTTTAATATCTTCACCTTTTACATTACCAACACTAATAATAAAGTTAGCGTGCTTTTCACTTACCATCGCATTACCAATTCTTTTACCTTTATAACCAACACTTTCAACTAATTGCCAAGCATTATTATCTGGTGGATTACGGAATACACTACCAGCACTTGGATACTCTAAAGGTTGAGTTTCAAAACGTCTTTTTTTACGATCATTAATTAAATATTCTATAGCTTTCTTGTCGCCTTTTTTTAGGACAATAGTAGCTTCAAGGCATATTAATTCATGATGCGTCTGTAAACAGGAAGAACGGTAATGATACTCTAGTTCTTTATTAGTTAAAGTTTTAATTTCATAGTCAGAAGTTAATACTTTAACTTCTTGAACAATATAACCCATATCGGTATTATAAGCTCCAGCATTCATATAAACAGCTCCCCCAACCGTTCCAGGGATACCTGTTGCAAACTCTAAACCAGTAAAGCCTAAACGAGAAGATTTAAGTGCTAATTTAGTTAGGCTGTAACCAGCTCCAACCACTATTTTGTTACCAGTTATTTTTAATTCATCAAAAGCACTTAAGTTAATAAGAACTCCTTCATATATGGGTGCAGTAAAAATAACATTGGATCCATTACCTAATATCTTGTAACGTAAATTATTCTCTTTAATAACTTTTAAGGCATTAATTAATTCACTAACATTGCTGGGTTTAATTAGTAATCTTCCTATTCCATCCATTTTATATGTTGTATAATTCTTAAAAGAAATATTTTCTATTTTTTTACCACATTTGACATTGTCAAATAGTTTAATTATGTTCATATTTACTTCCTATCTATTAAATTTCTAATTTCATTATATATTCTTGTTGCACTATCAGGAATACTTACTTTCTTTAAATTTTCATGCATAGTATTAATAAGTCTTTGATTATTAATTAATTCATCTATTTTATTAACTAATCCTTCACCTGTAAAATTCTTTTCTTCAATCATTATGGCACAGTTGTTTTCAATTAGATCAGCCGCATTATAATATTGTTCATTATTGGCAACATAGGGACTAGGAATTAAGATTGATGGCTTTAAAAGAGCTGTTATTTCACTTAATGAGGTAGCACCAGCCCGTGATACGATAACATCTGCTATCTTCATTGCGCCTGGTAAACCATCTAAATAAGGCAATAATTTAACATTACTAGGAATGTCGGTACTTTTAATTTTATCATAGTGCTCACGACCAGTAATAAATAATACCTCATAATTTTTTTTACTAAATAAATTAATCGATTTAATTAAGCCATCGTTAACTTTACCAGCCCCTAATGATCCCATTACAATAAGAACTGTTCTTTTACCGAGAGAAAGACCAAGTTCTTTTTTACTATATTCAGGCGTATTAATGGCACTTTCTCCACGCGGATTACCTGTAAATACCCCTTTATCAATATCAATATATTTTAAAGTATTCTCGAATGATACAGCAATTTTATCAGCATATTTACTCAAAAATTTATTAGCTTTACCTAATTTCGTATTTTGTTCATGAATAAAAGTCTTATATTTTAGACTATGAGCTGCAAATAAAACAGGGCCTGTTACATAGCCACCTACCCCAATAACAATATCGGGATTAAACTCTTTAATTATCTTCCGACAAGCAACATAACTTTTGATAAAATAATATAAAGTTCTAAAGTTTTTTAGAATATTCTTTCTTTCAAGACCAAATATCTCTATTGTCCTAAAAGGAATATTACGTTTAGGAATAATATCATTTTCCATTCGATTATGAGTACCAATATATAAAAATTCACTATTAGGTTCTTTTTCTTTTATCTTATCAATAATAGCTAAAGCAGGATATATATGACCACCGGTTCCCCCTGCACTAACTATAACTTTCATAGAATCACATCCTTGTATTAATTATATCATAATTATATTCAATTACAATAAATTGTAGAATTATGGACAATTATTGACACTTTAAAACAATAAAAAATGGCTGCCCCAGTTAGATTCGAACTAACGCTCATGCAGTCAGAGTGCAATGCCTTACCACTTGGCTATGGGGCAATAAAGCCATATTCATTATATCACTAATTAATAGTGAAAAAAAAGCCTAATTTTATACTTTTATCATTTTATTAATTAAATCTTTTAATATTTTGATATGTTCTTCTTCATCAGCAATAATTCGTTCTAATATTTCTTTAATATATGGATCATTAATTATATTTATGTGACAATTATAGTTTTCTATAGCGGCATATTCAGAATTTAAATCATTTACTAATTGTTCATATAGATTGTTACCATAATACACATAACACGCACTCCAAAAACTATTTTGAGTATAATAAATAGGCTTTTCTCCTAATAAAGATATAAGTTCAGCTAAAATCTCTAAATGACGCATCTCAACTATAGCAATTTGCTCTAATGTATCACCCACTTCTTTATCATAATTCTTTGTATCAAAATAATGATATAAATATTGATTAATAGCGGTCATCTCACTTACCATACCAGCATAATCTTCTTTAATAATATTGGCATAATACGGATTAGGGCCAATTACTTGTATTTTGGGATATGGTAATTCACTTTGATATTTATGAGTAGCTTCACAATCTCTTTCCATATGATCCTCCTCTATATATTTCTTTATATAGAGTATTAAATAAATTACTTTTTAAGAACAAAAAAACAATTTAATTATAAATTGTTTTCATTTACTAATTTTTCAACTTTTTGATTGTCATTACATTTAAAAACTGCTGTTTGATTAAATTTTATAATTTTATCAAAATAATTTTTAAATAAATTAAAATCAATTTTCATATATTTAAAATCTTTTAATACAAATTGTATTGCATCACTGCCATACAAGGTGGTTTCAAGTGGGTTATCACCGTTAGTTAAAACATCTCCAACTAAGTAAACTATTTTATCAAATTCAATTAATAGTTTACATTCTGATTTTATACTTTTAATATATTTAATAATTTCATTTGAATGATTATAACCAACCACATGATAAAATACTGGATAGGTTCTTAAGCCACTTAAAAAGTTAATAAATTCTCCATTATTTTGAAATTTATGCTTTTCTTTTCCTATCGTAAATTTTATTAATATATATTCCATTTTCTCTCCTCATAACTTTGTATTCATTATATTACATTGGATGAAATTTATTCATATTTGGTGCAGGAGATGGGACTTGAACCCACACGAGTTTCCCCACAGGCACCTCAAGCCTGCGTGTATACCAATTTCACCACTCCTGCATAGATAACACAATTATTATATTACATTTTTAAAATTTATGGTATATGTTTTAAACAATAAAATAAAAATTCAACTTATTTGTTGAATTTTTGATATTTATAAATTGTTTCTATTATTTTCTTTTCTATCTAGTTCGGCTTCCTTTCGTTCTAATTCAGCCGTTTTTTCGGTTCTTAAAGGCTTCTCATCAACCATAGCTTCAGCTTGGGCTAGATTATCAGCTGTCTTTCTAACAAGGTTATTAGCAGGAAATAAACTAGGATTATTAGGATCATTATATTTAATATCATTGTCCTTTATGGAATCATTTAGATCATTAAGACGTAAGAAATTAATATTTGTTAAATCAGTATCAGCATCTATATGACTATCCTCAACTGTATTAAGGTCATTATCTATATCATCATTCATAATATTCCTCCCTTTTTAGTATGGATGTATATTATATGTTGTATTCAAAATAAAAACCAATTATTAATTGGTTTCATTAATACTTTTATTGGTTTTTACTAAAGTCAATATTAAACCATATAAACAAGCATTGATAAGATATTTTAAAAGTAAATTTATTATCTTCTATTTTTTGAACAAAAAAGCTTGGACTATATTGATAGATATCTTCTTCTAATGAGAAATCCATAAATTCAACCTTATCTATATATGGATTATGAAAGAATAATTCCCCTTGGACAATATATTCATTTATATTAAATGGCTTATTAGGCATCTTATTTAACATATCTATATCCATATTAATCATAAAGTCAAAAGAATAAGTTTTTTTATTTTTATCATTAGCGCTAATAGAAAAATCGATTGTGGGACTATATGTCTCTTCTTTTTTTATACCATCAACAAAGATTACACATTTACTTTTACCAAAAACATATTCTATTCTAGCATTATTAAAATCAACATTTTTATAATTAAATACATAATCCGCTACTCCTAACTTTTTCGAAATAGTTGGATTTATATTATCTTTTTTTGAATTACTAGATTTAGTCATATTATCACTTCCTTATTTATTGGTGCCGGTTAGATATAGGTTGCTACCTCTTTCATCTATACGATTATTATATACGAAAATATTAATTTATGAAATACTAATTTTAGCTTTTTTTGCTCCTTGTAATGTATATTGATATTGACAATTATTTTTATTTCTTCTTGTAATATAATTTTTTAAAATTGCTACTGCTTCATCATACTGTCTTCCTTGTATTTGATAAACTGGGACATATTCTTTGGGTGGATTTTCTAACCTTTTTAAAAATTCCTCTAATAAATCTAATGGTTGTACAGCTATTTCAAGTAATAAAGTTTTATTGTTGTGATTATTAGGTTGTCCATAACTGTTATTTTGAACTTGACTTGATATTATTTCGTAGTTACAAGGAGGCAATAAAACTTCATTTTCAAAATCATCTCTTTGTTGTTTTTTAGGTCTTATTGATCTCACGTTCAAGCATTTTGTTCCCCTTGGCACATTAATTGTTAAAATGGTCCCTCTACTAAACTGTTCAGTTATTTTTTTGTCAGTAGTAGTGGATACTATTCCGTTAACACCATTTCTTTCAATAGTAGAACATCCCCTATATAACAACAAATCTTCTTGAAGTGGCTCTAAAGTGTCAAGTGCTTCTGCTAACGCTATTAAACGTTCAATAAAACTAGCATTAATTGGGAAATAAGCATTATGTATTTCCTCCATTTTGCTTAAATATTGAACCATTTGCATTGACATAGCCATATCATCAAATAGATTAGCCGGCATAATTCCAGTTACATCAAAATCAAAATCATGAAATTTATCTTCGCAATAAAGTTCATAGCTCCGATTTCTAAAAAAATTATTTACAAATATACCGGAATTATGTTTATACCCTGCAAGAAATTCATAAACTCTGGATTTTATTTGATTCCATTTAATAATTCTATTTGTTTTTTCATCTTCTTCAAGCTTTTGTTGTTGTTTTTCTTCTGGTGTCATAGCTGCTGCTAATTCGTTTTTTAATTGCCCTAATTGTGATTTCCAATCACCTGTTGGCTTTATGCTTTTTGACATACATACCACCCTCATTTAATTGCATATAATATATCAATTTTGAAAACATGTCAATATTATCAGTCGGCCAAATTAAAATGTTTAATAATTTTGGATGGTTTATTTGAAGAAAAAATAGATTACCACCTCACTAGGTTACAATCTATTTCTAACTTTTTTCTATAATTTGAATGCCACTTCCTTACAAACATTACGATTACGAGGGGGCACCAGCTTTCTCATATTGGTGCAGGAGATGGGATTTGAACCCACATAAGTTGCCCCACAAGCTCCTGAAGCTTGCGTGTCTACCAATTCCACCACTCCTGCATATATTGCTATTATAGCACAAAAAAACTAGTCAAATAACTAGTTTTTAATAGCTTTAAACATTTTCTTCCATAAGTCTTTAGAAGAATAATTTAAAATACCTACTTTATAGATACGTAACCCATATTTAACTAATAAGTAGATAGTACCTATAACTAATAGGATTGCAATAACAAACTCCCATATACCAATCTGTCCCAAAACAAGTAATGATGGAGCTAGAATTGCTGATACAAACGGTATAAAAGCAAATATCTTAATAAATAATGATCCTTCAAACAATCCTGCCATCATTGATAGATAATAGCCTATTAAAGACACAATCATAATTGGTGTTTGTAGTTGTTGGAAATCCTCAATATTAGTTGTCATAGAGGCTAAAATACCTGCTAATAAGGAATATGCAACAAAGGTTAATAACATTAATATGATTGCTAGAGGAATGATATAAATCATTTGTGCTCCTAGTCCTGAACTCATAAATTGACTAAGCATATCATTAACTGATGATGTAAGACCACCAACAATATTTGTTCCACCCAACAAGGTTCTAACACCAAGCCCTAACCCACTATAACATAGTAATAGTATAGCTTGAACAAGAACAAAGATATTACCAGCTACTACTTTAGAAAAGAAATGCGTAGTTGGTGATAGACTTGATATAATTATTTCCATACCTCTAGTTGTCTTTTCATCATTAACTTCTGCACCTATCATTTGAACTAAAAAGATAGTTAACATAAAGAATGGTAAGATAACAACTGGAAATACGGTTGTCATAATCATTTGCATATTCTCGTCTTCACTTTTTTTATCTTCATTCAATATTTCACGCTCAATAGTAATAGGTTTATATATTTTATTTATTTCTTCCATACTGACATTTGATTCTTGAATAGCAATAATCGTTTTTGTATTATTAATAGCACTTGTTAGTACTTGCATATTAATTGTTTCAATAAAAGCCTCTGATATAACTTTAACGGATAAAACATTGCTTGTATCACGGTTCATAACCACAATCCAGCTTTTCTTTTCTTTTTTGTTATCCTTAATTTCTTTTTTTAATTCATCAACATTTTTAGTAGGAATAACAATATCATATAATCCTTTTTTATCAGTATCTAACACTTTAGAAGTTTCTGTTATTTGTTGCTTAAATATTTCACTAGCAACAGTTGTATTATCAATTAAATATATCTTTTGCTTCTCATTAAAGTCGCCACCAAATCCTTTAATAATACTATCAATATTGATTACACCAACAATAACAATCGCCAGAATTATATTAGCAATAAGAAACCATTTTGTTTTAATTTTTCTTTTAAGACTAACACCAATTAAATAATTTAACTTACTTCTCATATGATTCACCTACTTTAGACACAAATATCTCGTTTAAAGATGGCTCTTCAACAACAAATTTGGTTACTTTCTTTTTGCTTATTGCTCTAAAGACATCATCAACATATTCATTCTTTTCAATTTTTACTTCCCATTCATCAGCATGCTCAACAACATCAACAACACCTTTTACTTTAATTAATTCTTCTTTAGTTACATCAGCCCTAATGAAGATATTTTTCTTACGATATTGTTCTTTAATATCTTTTAAATATCCTTCTAAAACAGCTTTACCCTTAACAAGTATAACTAATTTCTTACAAAATAATTCAACATGTTCCATCCGGTGTGATGAGAAAATAATCATACTTCCATGACTAGCCATTTCAACAATCTCATTTTTAAATGTTTCAACATTGATTGGATCTAATCCTGAAAATGGTTCATCCAATATTAATAATTGTGGTTCATGCAAAATAGCTGTAATAAATTGTATTTTTTGTTGATTACCTTTAGATAATTCTTTAATCTTACGATCTTTATATTCAGTTATGGAAAACTTCTTTAAAAGATAGTCTAATTTTTTTTCAATTTGTTCATCGGTCATTCCTTTTAATGTTCCATAATAGTAGCATTGTTCTTTAACTGTTAATTTAGTTAATAAACTTCGATCTTCTGTTAAAAAACCAATTTTATCTGTAACATCGTAATTAATCGTTTTGTCATTTAAAGTAATGCTACCAGATGTTGGATCTAACAAACCCATAATCATTCTGAATGTTGTAGTTTTACCAGCTCCATTAACTCCTAATAGACCAAAAATTTCTCCTTTTTTAACAGTAAACGATAAATTATCTACTGCCAATATATTTCCATAATACTTAGTAATGTTTTCTACTTTAAGCATCATATCACTCCTATCTAAATATGCGCATTATATCATTATAAGTTACAACTAACATTAATATCATTAATAAAGCAAAACCAACATTATGTATCCGATTTTCAATCTCTGGTTTAACAGCTTTACCTCTGATTTTTTCAACAATTAAAAATAGTAATCGACCACCATCAAAAGCTGGAAATGGAATTATATTTATGAAACCAACATTTAAACTTAAAAATCCAACTAAATATACAAGATTAAGTATCCCGGCTTTAGCCGTTGCTCCAACAATTGTAAATATTCCTACTGGTCCTGATAAACTAGATAATGATAATGTACCAGTAAGTAAGTAATATATTATCATCGCCATTTGACCAAATAAACTACCGGCTTTAACAAAAGCAAATTTAATAGCGGCTAAAAATCCTTTTTCTTCTTTACTAGTTAAAGTAAAACCATATTTATATACATCTTTACCTTTATCTTTTGTTTTTTCAGGTTTAATAGTTACTTCTTTTATTGAACCATTTGTTTCTTTTACTTTTAAAGTTATGGGTTTTCCATAATATACTTGATATTCTAAAGTAAAACGATCAAATGTAATAATATTTTTACCATTGATGCCAATAATTTGACTCTTATTTGTTAACCCGGCGGTAGCAGCCGGAGTATTCTTAACTACATCAGCAATATAAGGACGTTCATCACTTGATCCAGCGAATAGTCCAACTACAAAAAATATAGTTATAGCAAGAATAAAATTAAATAGGACTCCAGCAATAATTGTCATAAACTTTTGATGCCATGGTTTATTAGTTAATATTTGATTAGCTGGTATATCTTCATCACCATCACCAGTTTCACCAGCCATTTGGACATATCCACCAATTGGAAATAATCTAATAGCGTACTTTGTCTCATCATTTTTTCTCTCAAAACCCCATAATTTAGGTCCCATACCAAGTGAAAACTCATATACATAAATATGTGATTTCTTGGCAAAAATAAAGTGCCCTAATTCATGAATAAATACAGTTGTCCCTAACACAAGAATAAAATATATAACTGTCATAAAAATTTCCTTTCTTATATTCCGGCTAAAAAGAAGGTAAACGCTAATATAATAAATATAATACTATCACAACGATCTAATATACCCCCATGACCAGGAATCAAATTTGAAAAATCTTTTTTACCATAATATCTTTTAATAGCTGAAAAAACCAAATCACCAAATTGACCGACAATAGATAAAAAGATGGTCATTAATAAAGCACTAGTAGTATTTACATTAGGATTAATTACCATAACATAAAATAATGTTGCTATATAAGCAGCTACGAAAGTTCCGCCAATCATACCTTCAATTGATTTTTTAGGTGATACTGATTCAATAAGCTTGTTACGGCCAATTAACATACCAGTAATAAAAGCAAAAGTATCAGTACATACAGCAATTAATAATACATAGATTAATAAATCAGTATTCATTGATCTTAAAATTATCAATTGAATAAATGATACGGTTATAAAGAATACTCCTCCTATTAAATAGAAAGCATCAATAACACTATACTTTTCTTGATCATGATATAAAATAGTAGGTATTAACAGTCCTAAAATAAGACCAGCTATTAGACGGTAATCAATAGTAAAAATAATGTTTTTACTAGAAGTTAAAATAATCATAAAAACTAGTAATAAATAAGAAATCATTTTCGCTAAAGCTGGAATTTTCTTTTTAGACTCTCTAACCGCAATAAATTCTCTTAATCCTAATATAGCAATAAAAGTAATAAAACTATCATATATTATTCCTCCTGCTATTATAACCGGAATACATATAGCCAATATAACTATTCCACTTATGGTTCTTTTGATCATCAATGTTTACCTCAATTCTATTATAAATATGCTAGGATTTAATATCTTCTACAATATTTATTATATCTAACCCTATAATACATTATAATACAAATGTAAAAAATATACAATAATATAAGAAAAAAAGAAGCTAAAGCTTCTAAAATGAATCAATATTAATATGAACCTTTTTAGCATCATTTAAATAAGCAGCCGCTTGTACTATTGTTCTAATTGATTTAGCAACATTACCACCACGACCAATTACTCTTCCCATATCACTTTCCGCAATTAATACTTCAATATTAATTACTTCATCTTCATCAGCAAATTGCTTAACAGAAACAGTATCAGGATCAACTACTAGGCTCTTAACTAAATATTCAGTTAATTCTACTAACGTCATAATTATTTACCGCTTCCTTTTTGCTTTTCCTCATGGAATTTCTTTAAAAGTCCACTTTTAGATAATAAATTACGAACAGTATCGGTAGGAGTAGCTCCTGTTTTTAACCATTTCATTGTTAACTCTTCATCAAATTTTACTTCTTCTTTTGCTTCTAATGGACGATATAAACCAATTTCTTCAATAAAACGTCCATCTCTTGGAAAACGTGAATCAGCAGCTACAATACGGTAATAAGGTTGTTTTGTCTTACCCATTCTTTTTAATCTTAATTTTACAGCCATATATAATACCTCCTTTGCTATATCAATTTTATCATAATGAAAAAGATGTGTCAACTGTTTTTAGTTGACACAATCTTATATGTAGTCCGTTTTGACATTTTCATCAATTTCTTTTTCAATTTCTGATGTTACATCTTCTTCAATTTCATCCCATGGATCTTCTTCTTCTTCAACTGCTATCTTTATTTTTGTTTCACCAACTATTTCAACACCTAATTCTTTTTCAACTTCAAATACAATTATTCCTTCTTTATCAATATCAACTTTTATACAATTAGGTTGGCGTAAAGATCTGACAATAATATCGGTATCGGTTGCTAAATCAGCATTATCACGCAGTTTTACATTAAATAAGTCATTATAATCAATCTTTTTATTGACAACTGTTGTTTTGCTGTCTCCCTCATAAGAATACCAAATATTTACATCAAATGAACCATCTACCCCTATTTTTTCACCTGATTTATAACCCTTAAATTTATGGTTAATAATCCAACATCCAAGAATCGTTGTTGGAACATCTGCAGGTGTCAAACTATAGCTGTTTTTCATATACTTTTTGCCTTTACCAATTATTGCTTTGGTAACAATTTCCTTATAAGTTGCCACTTTATCACCTCTCACTTTAATTTATGCATTTATCCCCTAAAAGTGTACAAAAAAAGTAGTATATAACTACTTTTATGATATTGATATTATTAATTGAAAAAATTAGATTCGTATAAAACAGCCTTATTTATAACATCGGTTGGGATAGTTACATTAGATTTATTAAATTTAGAATAAGTAATCGTCGCAACTATACTTTCAATAAATTGTTTATCACCTTTATCTTTAATGTAATCAGCTAAATTAATAATTACCTTACCAATATAGCCTTCATTTGTTACATAAAGTGACACTGTTGTACTTCCTTTATCTTTTACTTCTAATTCACTTTCTAAATCGTCACCAGCCCGTTCAACTATATCGGCAATGATTTCTTTCATATCTTTATTGGAAATAGTTAAACGATATTTTTCCATATTATTTTCTTTATAAAAAGACTTCTTCACATTAGTAGTTTTATTCACTATATCTAAAAGGGGTATGGTATTAATTTTCACTTCTTTTTGATCATCAGAATTAATATTTTTACTCCAACCACTTTTGGATAATGAGCCTTCCATATATAAAGTGAATTGATTATTATTTTCATCACTATACATATTAACACTCATACCTTTACTATTTCCACTCATTACGGAAAGTGTAAATGATGATTGTTTACTTTTTAAATCAGTCTTACCATTTAAGTAAGAATCAATTTTCATCTTTTGATTATTACTACTATTTCCTGTTGTTTCAATTAAATAACCAGTTGTAAAATTTTCTAATCCTTTCATTTTATTATATGCTTTATCGATACTCTCCGTAGCACTAGTACAGCCAACTAATAATAAAGACACAAATAAAAACAATATACAAATTTTCTTCATACTTCACTCCTTATTATCATAATACGTTATACCAATGGTAAAGTCAATTAATAAACAAGAAATAAAAAAATTATGGTTATTCTATAATTTTTCCATCCATACTCCAAGTTTTAATTTCATCGATTCTAACATTAACAATTTGACCAATATATTCTTTCTTGCCTTCAACATTTACTAATTTCATAGTATCAGTATAACCCATTAACTTATCTTTATTCTTTTCACTATAACCTTCAATTAACACAGGTACAGTTTTATTTAAATAATGAATATTAGCTTCATGGGAATACTTATTTATTAATGTATTTAATTCTTGAAGACGAGCTTCTTTTTCTTCTTTACTAATATCATCTGCCATTTTAGCAGCTGGTGTACCAATTCGTGGTGAAAAAATAAAAGTAAAGGCTGAATCAAACTTACACATATTTACTACATCTAAAGTATCTTGAAAGTCTTCTCTGGTTTCAGTTGGAAATCCAACTATTATATCAGTTGTAATAGAAGAATATGGTAGTGCTTCTTTTAATTTATGAAATAAATTAAGATAATCTTCTTTGGTATAGCGTCTACCCATTAATTTTAAGATACGATTTGATCCTGATTGCATTGGTAAATGAATATATGGCATAATATTAGAATATTTTTTTATTATTTCAATCATTTGATCAGTAAAATCCCAGGGATGACTAGTAACGAATCGAATTCGATTAATACCTGTCTTAGCAACATCCTCTAAAAGATTTTCCATTCGATAATTTGTATCTAAATCTTTACCATAAGCATTAACATTCTGTCCTAATAAAGTAACTTCTTTATAACCTTCATCCAATAGACCTTTTACTTCATTAATAATGTCATAAGGCTGTCTACTTCTTTGCTTACCACGAGTATATGGAACAATACAATAAGTACAGAATTTATCACATCCATACATTATATTAACCCAAGCTTTATATTTATTATCACGTTTAACAGGGATATTTTCGATAACATCGCCTTCAATACTTAATACTTCAATAATTTGTTGTTTATCTTTAATCGTTTTAGTTAGTATTTGAGGTAGATTATAAATGTTATGGGTACCAAAGACTAAATCTAACCATTGATATTTTTTTAATATATTATCAACAATGGCTTCCTCTTGAGCCATACATCCACAAAGACCTATTACGACATCAGGTTTGAGGACCTTTAGATGCTTCATTCTGCCTAATAAACCAAATACCTTATTATGAGCATTTTCTCTTATAGCACAGGTATTTAATAGAATAATATGAGCATCCTCAATATTATCAGTAGCATTAAAACCCATTTCTTCAAGGATGGCTTTAATATTTTCAGAATCATGCTCATTCATTTGACAACCATAAGTTTTAAGATAATAGTTTTTATTAATACCTATTATCTTTTCTTCATCTGTTAAAGTATAAACATCATTTTTAAATATAACTGGTTGTTTAGTTCTTTTTTGAGCATCATTTAAATTGGGTTTTAACATATTATCACTTCGTTTCTATACTTCTTGAACAACAACTAAAATCATTGGTTTGCATTCTGTTTCTTGATAAAAATATTTACCAAGTTTATCACGAACGCCTAATTTTATTTTATTAAAATCAATATGATTATCACTGATATTTTCATTAATAACTTCATTAACAATCTTTTCAGCTTCTTTAATTAAATCAATATTTTCTTTAACATAAATGAATCCTCTAGTTAATATTTCAGGACCAGCTAAGATCTTTTTAGTAGCTCGATCAACCGCAACTGTTACAATGACAATACCATTTTCACTTAACATTTCACGGTCTTTTAAGACTATTTCACCAATATCACCAACAGTTTTACCATCAATTAATATATCATCTACTTTTACATGATTATCATTATTAGCTAGTATACCATTATTAAATTCAATTACTTGTCCATTTAATTTTAATAGAACATTATTTTCTGGCATGCCAGCCGATTTTGCCAAATTAGCATTCTTTACTTGATGACGATATTCCCCAATGATGGGAATGTAATATCGAGGTTGCATTAAATCTAACATCATCATTAGATCTTCACTAGAAGCATGCTGTGACAGATATTTTTTACTAGATAAAATAACCAGATTAGAGCCTATTTTTGATATTGCATCAAAGATATAAGCCGCACTTTTTTCCATACCATCATAAACACGAGATGCAAATACAACCGTATCTTTATCAGTTAATTTAATAAACTTATCATAGCCTTTAACAATTCGATTCATATTCGATAATAGTTTCTCACGTTCATCAGAGACAATAACAACAACGTTCTCATCATTAACATGATAGATACTTAATAGTCTACTTTTATCAAAATCAATATATTTCATATCAATAGCTTTTTGAACAATACTTTCAAGGTTTTTACCAATGATAACCACATTACGATTAGTCTTACTTACGCCGGTAAATAATTCTTGAATGCGATATAATTGAGCTTCAAAAATACTAAATATAATTCTATTACCTACACAGGTATCTAAAATTTCATTAATCATTGAAATAGTTCGATGATTAGGAGATGTATAACCAATATTTTCTGCATTAGTCGATTCACTTAATAATGCTAATACATTATGTTTACCAATATACGCTAATTTACCAACATCCGTTTTATATGGTTTTCTAACCATTGGATCAAAAATAAAGTTACCAGTATAGAATATTACACCATCATTTGTGTATAAAGCATATCCAACCGCATCAGGAACTGAATGTGTTACATTAACTGGAAAAATACTATTTTCACCAAAGGTTATTTTTTGACCAGCCTTTATTTCTATTAGATTATTAGTAGCTAGATTTTCTTCTGAAAACTCTTTCTTTACTATTTCTAACGTAAAAGAAGTTCCATATATTTTTATATCTGGTAAATCCAATACCATATCTGGCAAAGCCCCTACTTGTTCATCATGACCATGGGTTAAAAAGATACCCATAATCCGGTTTTTATTTTCTTTTAAATAATCATAATTAGGAATAATATAATCAACACCCAGCATTTGATCATCCGCATATTTTAAACCTGCATCAAAGACAAATAGATCTTGATTAACTTCCACTACATACATATTTTTTCCGATTTCATTAAGCCCACCTAGGGCAAAGATTTTTATTTTACTCATAAATACTCCTTTCTAAAATATTTCGTACAATTAATTATATCAAATTATTATTGAATAGTCTACGGGATAAGCATAAAAAAAGGAATGATAATTCCTTTAATAAATATTATCTTATATTAACTTTTTGACGAGTTTTTTTATTACTACTTATATATGTCTGCAATTCATCAAACATTACTTTAAATTCTCTTTCAATCATACTATAAACATATTTTTGACCAAATAATTCAACATTGCGAGCATCAATATCAGAAATTGAATCTAATGCTGGCCAATTTTTGTTAGCTATACTATTAATAAGACCCATATTAACAAACAAAGGTTTACCATCTACTGAAGCTAAAGACAAGATAGCTAAACCATTATCAATAAATTGTTCATTCTTACCTGATACTTTAATCCCTTTATTTGTTACTTTTCCTAATGTTCGTGTCTTTTGTTCAGCACACATTGTTGATTCATGATAGGTATTAATAATAAGTCCTTGACCAATATGTTTTTTCAGTCTTCTTTTAACTTTACCTTGAGACAAAGTTCTAGAATCTGATGGCAGTTTACAACCTGTTTTATAAACACCAATTTGTCGATCTATTCTTTGTTCTTCTAAATATTCAAGAGCATCATCTTCACCAAACTGGTCATAAATAGCTTTCGCAACATCTAATGGCGTATTTAAGCCATGCCAAGATGGTTCCATAATAGCTCTGAATAATTTATTATGGTGTGGTAAATGCGTATTTTCATAAATTAATTCATGACTATCTTGTAATTCAACACTGACAATAGCAGTATTTAAACCAATAAAAGGAATTGTTTCTTTCATTGCTCTATAGGCAGGATTATTATTTACCAAAGCCTGTTCTTTTTCTAGTTCTTCATAGGCTTTATCATCTATTGCAATAATTCCCCGATCATCAACTGCTATTATGTTTACCCTCTTTAAAGTAAAATAATTTTCTTTTTCCTTATAAATAATTATGTTTACTTTTTTACTAATATATTTTTCTAAATTAGCAACATTTCTACCAAGTGTCGTTTTTTCTTCTAGTTCCATATTTTTTTCTGATTCTCCCTTGTGACATATTATTATACTATCTTTTACTTTAAAGTCAATTTATTATCTCATTTTTTAGATTAGGATTCTTTAATACATCAATTAATTTATCAATTTCTTCTTTAGTATTATAAAAATAAAAGCTTATTCTAACGGTATTTTTTATACCTAATTCATCTTTTAAAATCTTAGCGCAATGATTACCAGCTCGAACACATATTTTATATTTATTTAAATATATGGCTAGATCTTGAGCAAAAATATCATTTAAATTAATGGCAATAATACTACTTTCACTATTTTGATTATAGATAATAATATTAGGTATCTCTTGTAATCTTTTAAGAGCATATTCTTTTAATCCTACTTCGTATTTATGGATATTATCCATACCAATATTGGCTAGATATGCAATTGTTGCTCCATATCCTATGACACCTGCAATATTAGTAGTACCTGCTTCTAATAGTTCAGGAATATCATCATAAATACGAATACCATCACTAGTAAATGTTGCATTCATTCCCCCACCAAACATAATAGGACGAATATTATTTAATAATTCTCTTTTACCATAAATTATACCAACCCCTGTTGGACCACACATTTTATGAGCAGAGAATGTTAAAAAATCTATATCTAAATCTTGAACATCAACCGGTATATGTGATACACTTTGAGCTCCATCTATAATGACAACAATACTATGTTCGTGAGCATATTTTATTATATCTTTAATTGGTCTTATATCACCTATAACATTAGTAATATGAGCAATACTAATAACTTTGGTATTAGGAGTAATACTACTTATAACATTATCCATTGTTACTTTATATTCACTATTTAATGGGATATATTTAACCTTAAAGCCTATTTCTTCACTTAATTCAAACCAAGGCAAAATATTTGATGCATGTTCTGCTTTAGTTAATAGAACTTCATCGTCTTTAGTCAATTTATCACGAAAATATCCAAAAATAATTTTATTTAAAGAATCGGTAGTACCACTAGTATATACTATTTCGTTTTCATATTTAGCATTAATAAATTCTTTAATCAACTTTCTTGTTTTAGCATACATAAAATCTGACTTTTAAACTTATATCATAATCACCACGATGGATATTAGCACTGTAATTATTATAATAATCACTTGTTATTTCACTTAATATTCTTGGTTTCAAGGTCGTCGCCCCATTATCAAAATAGATAATGTTTGTCTTTAGTATTTCAAAATCTTCACGATTCATATTTCACCTCCAATACTTATCAATAATTTGGGTAAGAATATCTTTATTAAAAATATTTATATTAAAACCATTTAATAAAAAACCTTTAATTAATAAACTAAGAGCCTGATTATAACTTATTCCTCGACTAGTTAAATAAAATATTTCTGCCTCATTAAATTTACCTATAATAGCTGAATGATTGGCACTAACATCATATTCATCAATTAAAAGATTAGGATTAATCTGACATTTATTATTATTAAGCGTAATAATCCGACTATTTTGATTTATATTAGCATTATGCATTCCTTGACAGACTGTATTAGTAACATTGAATATTAAATTACCATGATCCATACTTATACCATGACAATAGACATTAGCTTTGGTGTCACTAGCTCTATGATAAAATAAAATATCATACTTTTCATCTAATTTAGCAATAGTCTTTAAATAGTAATTTATGGTACTATTACGGCCATTCAAATTAATAAGATCTAATTCTCGCCAGCCATCGCAATTATTAAATTTAAAGGCATTAAGACAACTATTACTCTCTAAATTATATACTGCTTTTACTTTTGATTTTGATTTGGTATTAAGTTCAAAAAGATTTAACTCTACTCCTTCTTTAATATTAAAAGTAATATTTATCTTACTTTCTTTGATTGAAGCATAACTTAATTCTAGTTTCGTACTAGCAATTACATCAATTACTAAACTATTTATATCAAAATCTTCTTTAGCTTCGTGATAATCAATTACTACTTGTTTAGAATTAAGCTTATTCTTTAGTTGGCCATCTTCTATTACTATTTTATTCATATTTACTTATTCCTTCAATTATAGCTGTCTTATTTTTCTCTAAATTATTTGTTTTAAAATAATCATATCCTTTTTGCTCAACAAGATCAACAAGCTTATAATCACCACTTTTGACAATATGACCATCAATCATAATATGAACAAAGTCAGGTTTTATATAATCAAGAAATTTTTGATAATGCGTTACTAGTAGCATACTAGGTTTGATAGTCTTATAATAATTGTTAATATTATCTGCAACTATCTTTAAACTATCAACATCAAGGCCCGAATCAATTTCATCTAAAATAACTAAATTAGGCTTTAACATATACATTTGTAAGATTTCATTCTTTTTACGTTCGCCACCAGAAAAACCAACATTAATTGAACGATGAATCATATCTTTATTCATCGCTAACTTATCCATATTAGTTTCTAGTTCTTTAATAAAACGCATTAAATTAAAATTATCACCAATACGATTATGTACAGCTGTTCTTAGAAAATCAGCATTAGTTACCCCTTCAATTTCTAAAGGTAGTTGCATACCTAAAAATATTCCTAATTTAGCTCGTTCATCAACTGTTAAATTATTTAATAAGGTGTCATCATAATAAATTTCACCGCTAACAAGGTGATATGTAGGATCACCCATAATAACTCTTAATAAGGTCGATTTACCAATACCATTTGGGCCTAATATGGCATGAATCTCTCCCTCGTTTATTTTTAAGTTAAAATTATTTAAAATTATTTTCCCATTAATCTCAACTGTTATATTTTTTATCATTAAAGTATGCATATAATCATCTCCACTTTAATATTTTATCAAAAATTCCTTAATTTAACAAATGTTTGAATATAAAATATTAAAAATACTCAATATAAAACGGATATTCGCAGATATTCACTAAAAAGGTATAAACCTTTTTATTTTTTTGTTATAATAAATATGGAGATGATATATAAATGGATTGCTTATTTTGTAAGATTATTAATGGTGAAATTCCTTCATATACAATATATGAAGATAGTATTGTTAAAGTGTTTTTAGATATTCACCCCGATAGTAATGGCCATTCCTTAATTATTCCCAAAAAACATTATTTAGATTTAGATGATATTGACCTTGAGACAATTAATCATATATTAAGAGTAGCCAAAGATATCAAAAAGTTATTATATGATAAATTAAATATTGATGGCTTAACACTAATTCAAAATAATGGCTCAATTCAATTAGTAAAACACTTTCATTTACATTTAAAACCATATTATGAATCTAATCAAGAGATAATCCCAGTTGAAGAGATATACAAAAAAATAACAGGTTAATAATATATACAATGTATTATATCATAATTATAAAGACAAAAAAGGAGTAAAACATATACTCCTTTTTTAATGATTAGGATTTTCAGTGGGTTTTGTTTTTACTAATAGTGATCGCAATTGTACATCTCTTTCATTTTTTTCATATCTATCTGCAATAGTAGAAACTAGTGAATCAATATGTTGATGCATAGCCTTCTTTTTTTTCTCTGTTATTCTAAAATCCCTTGATTGAAAGATTGAAAATCTTGTAGTCTCTATCTCATTAAGTACAGAAAGTGATTTATCTATCTCATTGATACTTTCCGTATCTGTCCAAAATTCTTGATGATGAAACAATACATTAACATATTTTTGCATTGTAGGAGTAGTACCAAATGCAGATATCATTTTAATAATGAAAGCAATTATTTTCATTCTATTTTCTGGGTGATAATTGCCATAGCCATAATATTTTTTAATGGTTTCGTATAATTGAAAATATGGCACAGCATATACTGGATATAAATTCAGACGCCATCCCGGAGTATTACGATCAAAAGCTATTTCTGATTGTACTTTATCGTTAAGAAAAACACTATCACTCAATTCATCTTCTCTACGTTCCTGTTGCGGTTTTGCTTTAATCCCCTCAAGCCAAACTTTACATTCGTCTTTTGCTTTATACATCACACAATGTAGAAGTTGGCATATTAATGATAAATCAGATAGGTTCTTTATTACTTTAGCATTAATTAGAAGTATTAAATCCAATAGAATAATTTTAGATTTACCAGCAAAATAGCATTTAACGAATTCTTCTAACGTATCTTCCATAACGTTTATTCCATTATTTTTTAGTGCTGTGATAAGTGAAACTAAAAGTTGATAGTCTTTACTACTTAGGTCATAAGCCATTGATTTACTCATAAATAACACTCTCCTTAATTAAACACTATTATATATCGCAAAAATAATTTGTCAACAATTTCCTTTTATTGTATAGAAAAAGTCTATATTATATAGACTCATTTTCTTTTTTAGGTTCTTCAGCTGGTTTAGGTTGGTTTGCAAATACCTCTTTACGAGATAAATTTAAACGTCCTCTTTTATCATAACCAGTTGCTTTAACCATAATCATATCGCCTACTTTAACGACATCACTTGGTTTTTCTACTCTTTCAGTTGATAGTTGAGATACATGAACTAGTCCTTCACAACCAGGCCATAATTCAACAAAACATCCAAAGTCTTCAACCGTTACAACTTTACCATTATAGATTTTACCTACTTCTACTTCTTTAACAATATCTTTAATCATATTAGCGGTTTTATCTATAACTTCTTTATCAGTATGGTAGATTACTACTCTTCCATCATCTTCTAAGTCAACTTTAACAGCGTTAACACTATTAACAGATGTTACATTGCTGGCTTCTAAAATAATCTTGGTAATCATTTCTCCACCTTTACCAATTACTTCTTTAATACGGCTAGGATTAATCATAAATGTTAACATTTTAGGAGCATATTTACTTACTTCACTACGAGGTTCTTTAATAACACCTTCCATAACATCTAATACTTGCATTCTCGCTTTCTTAGCTTGTTCTAGAGCTTCTTTAAGAATCTGTTTCGTAATACCTTTAATCTTAATATCCATTTGTAAAGCACAAATACCATTTCTTGTACCTGCTACTTTAAAATCCATATCTCCCAAATGATCTTCCATACCTTGAATATCAGTTAAAGTAGTGTAATCCTCATTATTAGTAATAAGACCCATCGCAATACCCGCTACAGGGGCTTTAATTGGTACACCAGCGGCCATTAAACTCATACAACCAGCACAAATACTAGCTTGACTTGATGAACCATTACTTTCAAGTATTTCTGATACTACTCGAATAGTATATGGGAATTCTTCTTCTGATGGAATAACTTGTAATAAAGCTCTTTCACCTAATGCCCCATGACCAATTTCTCTTCGGCCAGGTGCACCATATCTACCAGTTTCACCTACCGAAAATTGAGGGAAGTTATAATGTAACATGAATCTCTTTTCATCTTCTAATCCTAAGCCATCAAGAATTTGATGTTCACCTAGAGCTCCTAAAGTGGTAATAGAAAGAGATTGTGTTTGTCCTCTTGTAAATAAGGCTGAACCATGCGTACGTGGTAAAATATCAACTGATGCTGATAAGGCCCTTATTTCATCCATAGCTCGGCCATCAACTCTGGCATTTTCATTTACGACAATACGTCTAAATATTTCATATTCTACTTCGACTAAAACTAATTTTACTTTAGTTAATAGAGCATTTAATTCATCAACTTTACCAATCTTTAAATTCTCATTATCTACTTCATATTTCTTAACTATTTCTTCTTTGATTTTATCAATAGCAGCATATTTCTCTAATTTATCTTTAATTCTAAAAGCTTCATTTAAACGATCTTGAGCTAGAGAAGATACTTCTTTTTTCAATTCATCAGTTATTTCTAATGTTTCATAAGCCATCTTTTCTTTACCAGCATCACTAATAATCGTTTCTTGGAACGCTATTAATTCTTTAATAGCATCATGGCCAAACATTAATGCTTCAAGCATATCTTCTTCACTTACTTGTTTAGCTCCGGCTTCAACCATATTGATTGCTTCTTTAGTACCAGCTACGGTTAAATCAATATCACTAGTTTCCAATTGTTCAGGTGTTGGGTTAATGATAAATTCGCCATTAACACGCCCTACTTTAACACCTGCAACAGGTCCATTAAAAGGTATTTCACTAATACAAGTAGTTAATGATGAACCAAATAATGCGGTTAACTCTGGACTATTATCTTGTTCAACCGATAATACTGTATTAACAATTTGAACTTCATTGCGAAAATTTTCAGGAAATAATGGTCGCATTGGACGATCAATCATTCTTGCTGCTAAAGTTGCATTATCACTAGGTCGACTTTCTCTTTTAATAAATCCACCTGGTATTTTACCAACCGAATATAATTTTTCTTGATATAAAACCATTAGTGGGAAGAAGTCAGATAATAGGTTAGCTGTTTTTGATACGACAACCGTTGATAAAACAACTGTATCACCATAGCGTACTAATACCGCTCCATTTGCTTGTTTTGCTAATTCTCCTATCTCGATGACTATTTTTCGTCCTCTAAATAATAATTCATATACTTTTTTCATCTATTTCCTCCTATAAAAAGCACTCAAAAAGAGAGTGCTTACTATTATTTAATTATTTTCTTAAACCTAATTTAGTAACAAGTGCTCGATAGCGAGCTACATCTTCATTCATTAAGTAATTTAACATACTACGACGTTGACCTACTTTTTTAAGAAGTCCACGACGAGAATGAAAATCATGTGAATGAGTTTTTAAATGTTCAGTTAGAACATTTATTTCTTCTGTAAGAATTGCAATTTGTACCTCTGCTGATCCAGTATCTTTAGGATTACGCGCAAATTTTGATACAATAGTTGCTTTTACATCTTTAGTTAATGCCATATTTTTCTCCTCTCATAATTTATTTGCTTATACCTAGAAAAAAGTCGGAGGGCTTTAATCCACGAATAAGTACATATCAAATATACACTATAAAATAGCTTTTGGCAAGTAAATAATGTATATTTTTAAAACATTTTCCAAGGTTTTATCTTGCTTGGATCTTTTAAATAGGTTTTATAAATGGCTAAGGCTTTATTATCTTTATCAATGAAATAGACAATATCTTGATTATAAATATTATCTAAGATAGCTCCATTTTTTATTTTACTTATTAAAATATCATCGGCTTTTACTTGATATAGATTATTCAAACATTCCTCAATTGATAGTATTTGATAATTATTATTTTTTATATCTTCTAACGTATAACTATCATTAATACTAAATATTCCTTGATGTGTTCTTTTTAAATTAGACATTACGCCAATGGTTTTTAAACTATCGGCAATGGTTACGGCTAAACTTCTTATATATGTTCCTTTACTTACAATACAACGAATCGAGAATATTGTTTTATTATTTTCATAATGTAGATCATTTAATAGTTCTATTTCTTTAATGGTTATAGGACGGCTTGGTAGATCAACAGTTTGATTTTTACGAGCATACTCATATAATTTATGTCCATTTATTTTAACAGCCGAATATATGGGTACTGTTTGAATACTATCACCTATTAGTTTATTTAATGATTCTACTATTTCTTCTTTGGTTTTAAGAACATCTTGTTCAACTAATATATTACCAGCAATATCATAAGTATCGGTTTTTAGACCAAGGGTGATTTCAGCAATATACTCTTTATCATTACTAGTTAGTATCTCGACTAATTTAGTAGCTTTACCAATACATAAAACTAATACACCAGTAGCTAATGGGTCTAATGTGCCAGTATGACCTATTTTTTTAGTCTTTAATGTTTTACCAACCATATTAACAATATCACGACTAGTATAATCTTTTTCTTTATTAATAATTAATATTCCATCCATATTTATTTACTCTCATTATTTTTACTTCCTATTAAATCTTTTATAACATTAATAATATTATCAATCATACTCGCAATATAATTATTAGTATAATCATTTAGAATAGCTTCAATATCATCTTTTTCATTATTAGAAACAAGATGATATTTTAATAATTGTTCATTAGCTATATGGACACAATTATACTCTAATGGCAAGGTTATAAGATGAAAAAATAGAACAAAACCCCAGATAATTACTGTTGTTTTGATATCTGTCCATGATCTTGTAATAATAGTAAATATTAACATAATATAACCTAAATATAAAATAATATTCATAATTGGTAAGAATATATCATGGATACTCAATAATCGACTACTATTTTTACTTTGGATGGCGTATCCCGTCTCATAAGCAGCAATAGCTGTAGAATATATATCTTCACCATTAAAAACAGTTGATGATAGATACATAACATTACGTGATGAATCATAATAATTACGATCATTACGTGTGTTTTCGAGAATATAAAAAGTATCTAAATCATTGGCATCTAAAATTTTACGAGCCACTTCTAAACCTGATAATTTATGATGAGCTTTCTTCTTATTATTCTTTTTCCTAACTGTTATTATTTTTATTTTAGCTTGTATGATCATAAATATAATAATAATTAAACCAATAATAATACTAAGACTTTCAATTGTTATTGGCATATTTTCATCCCCTATTTATTTCGTATATTGTGCCATCTTTAGTATCTTTAATCGTAATACCTTTATCCGCTAACTCGGCTCTTATTTGGTCTGCTAAAGCATAATTTTGTTCTTTTTTAGCACCATTTCGTTTATCAATCATTACTTTAATATATTCATCTAATTCTTTATCAACATTTTTTTGTTCTTCTTTTAATAAATCTAATGATAAGACTTGATCAAAATCATTAATTAAATATAATTTTGTTTTATTATTTATATCCGCTTTTAAAACATCATAAAGGGTGGTAAGCGCTAAAGAAGTATTAAGATCATTAGATAAAGCATCTTGAAATTGTTGCTTATACATATTAACTTTATCATCATCAATTATTCCTTCATCAGTTGCTTTAATACTTTTAATTTTACTAATTAATTTTTGATAAGTAGATGCTGCTCCATCTAATGAATCATATGAGAACACTAATTGTTTACGATAATGGGATTGTAAACAAAATAAACGATAAGCTAAAGGATTATACCCTTTTTCTTCTAAAACAGAAACTGTTAATATAGCCCCTTTAGATTTACTCATTTTACCACTATCATCATTTAGATGTTCATTGTGAAACCAATATCTACACCATTTATGACCTAGATAACTCTCTGATTGAGCAATTTCATTAGTATGATGAGGAAATATATTATCAACACCACCACAATGGATATCTAGATATTCGCCTAGATATTTAATACTTATACCTGAACATTCAATATGCCAACCGGGATATCCTAGTCCCCAAGGGCTTTCCCATTTTAATTCTTGATCTTCAAATTTAGATTTAACAAACCATAAGACAAAATCAGCTTGATTATGTTTTCCTAAATCTTCTTCAACACCAACTCGTGCTCCAACTACCATTTCATCCTCTTTATGATTGGTTAATTGATAATAATCATCTAATTTAGATACATCAAAATAAACATTACCATTACTAATATAAGCATAACCCTTTTCTAGTAATACTTTAATTATTTTAATATATTCATCAACATTTTCGGTAGCAGGCGCTAAAATTTCTGGTGTTTTAATATTTACTTTAGTAGCATCTTTAAAGAAAGCCTCTGTATAATATTTAGCAATCTCTAAAACTGTTTTGTGCTCATTCTTAGCACTTTTAACCATCTTATCATCACCAGTGTCAGATTCACTACTTAAATGACCAACATCGGTGATATTCATTACTCTTTTTACATCATATCCTAAGTATACTAAAGCTTTTTCTAGTACATCTTCCATAATATAAGTACGTATATTACCAATATGAGCATAATGATAAACAGTTGGTCCACAGGTATACATGCGTACTTTTTTATCTTCATAAGGAATAAATTCTTCAATACTATGACTTAATGTATTATATATCTTCATTATTTTTCCTCCTTAGTTCTTACTATTATAACATATGTTAAATAGTAATATCTATTTCTTTTTAAATCTTATTAAGGCAATAACACCACTAGCAACTTCAAAAACATTGCCTACCATCACGGTATATGCTCCTACTCGATAATTATAATATATCCAAGTTAAACCGACTAAGATAAAGACAATCCGACTAAATTGCAAGTTTTTTTGCCATATGGCATAGCTATAAGATAGTGTTACAACAATTGGTATTAAATTAAATAGACCCGTATATGTTAAAGCTCCTAAAATAATAATTGATATTAGAAAGAAAATTAAAGAGTATACAGACGTATGATTATCTTTCTTACTATCATAATAGAAAACCGAGCTTCGCAAAAAAGCTGTTAAACTCATAACGGCAGCCGTAAGTGCTCCTAAAAAATAATATTGGAGAGCAAATAAAGCATTCGCTACGGTTTGACAAATAAGAATTTGTTTTTTATTCTTCTGCTGAACACTAGTAAGCCACGCAACTTCAGCTAAAAACCCTAATATTTGGGCTAATATAATCATACTTCACCATAACATTCTAATAATTGTTTTTTTTCTTCATCGCTAATAAAAGCAGCTTTAATAGCATTAATATTCATTTGTTTAAAGTCAAATATAGTAAAATTAAAGGTTTTAGCTAATAACCAATATTCATTATTCAAGTTAGTATTAGATACTGTTCGATTATCAGTATTTATAGTTGTTAATACACCTTGTTTATATAGTTCATAGATTGGATGTCTTTTTATATCTTTTACCACTTTAGTATTAAGATTACTAGTTGGACATATCTCAAGAGCAATATTATCATTAAGATATCTCTTTATAATATCACTATTGTTATAATTAATACCATGGCCTAATCTTTTTGTACCAAATTTAAGAGCATCATTAATACTTTCATCACTATCTGCTTCGCCAGCATGAATAGTATAAGGGACTTTTAAATTCTGACAAATAGTAAATATATACTCATAATCACTAGTAGGAAATAATTTTTCTGATCCTGCTAAATCAATCGCACATACACCCTTATGTAAATATTTAGCAGCATATTCAACTGTTTTAATGTTATCATCCCAGTTATCATTACCACGCATACAACACAAAATTAGATTTACTTTGATATTAGAATCCGTTAAACCTTCAATAACAGAAGTAATTATTTCATCATAACTAAGACCATCTTTAGTATGCAATTGGGGCGCAAAACGAACCTCAGCATATATAACATTATCTTCTTTTAACATTGCTACTAGATCTCTAGCTGATTCAATTAAATGTCCTTTAGTTTGCAATAGTTTTAATGGCAATTCAAACTTTGTTAAATAATCATCTAAACTGTTATCACTGTCACTAACCATTAAAAATTTATTAATATTTTCTAATAATTCTTTACCATCTAACCATTTATATACTGTTTTATGGTTTATTGAACCATCAAGATGAACATGTAATTCAATCTTGGGCAAATGTTTTATATCCTCTAACATACCGTATCACCTACTTTATTATAGCATGTTTTTATTTTTAAAAAAAGAAAAGTTTTAAGCAAAAAAAAGAAAGCTTAGCTTTCTTGTGTAATTATCATTCTTTTAATTTCTGAAACATTATTAACTCTAAAATAACTTGCATTAACAGTTAAAGCTTTAGAACTATCTTCCATACCAGTGTTAACATTATAGATTAATTTATATACATATCCATTAGCATCAATCCATACTTCACCAGTTACATCTTTAGTTAATTTAACATCAGATATAGCACTATTATCTAAAATACTCTTCATTGTGTTGGTTGAAACTGATATTTTATATACTTTATAAACTTTATCGACAATAGTTTCATCACGATCATATTTATTAGTTTTTACACTCTTAAGACCATTTAAATATAAAGTTGGATCAGTATATAATGATTTTTCTGTTGTTTTAGCATATTTACCACTTGTATTTTGACGATACATAACTTTATCAATAATGTATAAAGCATTATCTTTCATAATACCATTTTCTTCTGTAGTTGGAGTAGTATTCTTTTGATCATTTAGACTAATATAATCAACTTTAAATTGTGTACCTTTATAATTATCAACTCGTACTATTTCACTAATACTTTTATTATTGTAGACTCCATAAATACGTAAATCTAGTTGATAACTATCAATTTCCTTACCTACTTGCATTTTGTCATAACTTTTAGTCATTTCACTACTAGCACATCCTGTTAATAATAATACTGCCAATAAACATCCAATAAAATATTTTTTCATATACAATTTACCTCCCATTACTTATATCTTTAGAAAGTATATCATATTTTTATTAAGAATGCAAGATATTAAATTAACTTTAAAAAGGATTTAAATAAAAAAGAGGCTTATAGCCTCTTAATTTTCTGCTTCTTCCAACATATTTGTTATAAATATTCCATAACCACGAATAGGGTTTTCGACTACAACATGGGTTACAGCTCCAATTATATATTCACCTTGGGTTATTGGTGATCCACTCATTCCTTGAATAATACCACCCGTTTTTGCTAAAAGATTTTTATCAGTAATCTCAAATAAAATATTCTTGCTTTTCTGGGAGTTATTTTTAGTAATCTTTATAATATTTATGGGATAAGTATTAATAGTATCACCATCTAATACGGTATGAATAAGAGCTGCTCCTATTTTTATTTCGTCAGGTTGGGCTACTTTATAAAGCTTTTTATTAGGAACGGCCATACTTAAATCGCCGAATATACCTGATGTGGTATTTTCGATGACACGACCAATTACACTGTCATAATTAAAATGGGCATTTTTGCCACCAGGATTACCATTTGTACTCTTTTCAATACCAGTAACGAACGATTCAAAAATAGTTCCTGTTTTAATATTCAGAATCTGTCCTGTACTTTTTTCAACTATTTCATGGCCCAAAGCTCCAAATTTTTTGGTATTAGGATCAATATAACTTAAAGTACCAATACCGATAATACTATCTTTAACATATAATCCTGTTTTATAGACATTATTTTCTTTATAAAGTTGTAGTGTTGTAGTATATTTAATATTATTTCGTAGATAACTAATTGTTACACTATTATCTTTAGCGGTTGTATTTATTTTGCCAACTAAATCATTGATGTTATCAACTTTAATGTTATTAATAGCAACAATTAAATCACCTACTTTTAATCCAGCATTAAGAGCAGGATAAGTATTATTTACTTCATATGTACCTACTATCATAATGCCTTTAGCATTTAATTCAATGCCAATATTTTCGCCACCAACCATAATATAATCAGAATAAGCTCCTACGGATAATGGCATAATAAAAATAGCTAGAAGAAGGATGGTTAATGTTTTTTTAAATTTTTTAAAAGACATTTAAACATCTCCCTTGTGCATACAAACTACATTATTATTATAACCATAAAGACTAAAAAATACCCATAATGGGTATTAGTTAATAGCAGTTGCTTTATCAATTGGTTGTATTTGTATGAATGTATTACCATCATTTAAAGTAACTTCGGTACCATCTGTATAATGATAAACAGTTTGACTACTATGACTTTCTTTAGACCAAGTAATTGGTACAGCATAGCCATTAGAAATATAATATCCTGTACCATTACCAACATTATCTAATTCTTGTAAACCTTTACTATCATTAGGAATATTAGCATTTTTCACTTTAACAATAATAATGTTTTTGGTTGTATATTGTTTTTTAGTAATACCATCAGTATGTGCTACATCATTAATATAACGTAAATAGACCTTATTAGTAGCATCATAAGTATATTTAGTTGTAGTATAAGTAGAATATGGTATTACAACATTACTTGCCACTAGTGCACCTGTTTTAGTACTTAAATCAATGGATTTAACACTATAATTAAATAATAATTTTTTAGTACTAGTCATTCGATACTTTTGTTTATTTTCCTCTTTAATAATATTAGTTATATTCGTAAATGCGGTATGTTCACTAGCAACATTTAATGTCTTATCACGCCAGAAACCACCATCATACATACCATCTATATCTTCAATATTTAAACTTTTAATATTGTTATATGCCGGTTCACTACCACCAAAATGGACATATATTGCATCATTTTCTAAAGCATAATCAATAAAATAATGACGAGCACTGCGAACAGAACCAATTTTTTCCGTCGTTTGATCTTTATATACGGCCATCATTCTCGTAATACCACCTTCAACAATTATTTCATAAACAAGGTAGGCATCTTGTAATCCCGCATGATTAGGCTGAGCAGCTTTATGATTATTAATCATTACAGCAATAGGACGAGTATTAGAATTGATATCAACAATCTTTAATTTTTCAACAACTTTAGGTTCAGCATTAACCTTAACATCATCTTTTTTATTACTATTGTTATCATTTAATTTTTCAGTAGTACATCCTGTTATTAGAAGAATAAATGATAACATTAAAATTATTAAAACTTTTTTCATTACAATTCCTCCTAAAATAGATTATACCATAAAAAAGATAAACATTCGTTTATCTTTAATTATATATGTAAAATTTCGTAAAAACTTATGATGATTTATGTTTTAGTTCATATACTTCATCAACTTTATCAGCTATATTTTTAGAGTGTGTAACAATAATAATACATTTATTTTGTTCACTAGCTAAATTTTTAAAAATATTAATAATGTCATTTTCTGTATCCGCATCAAGATTACCTGTTGGTTCATCAGCTAAAATTATTTTAGGATTGTATGATAAACTTCTTGCTACAGCAACCCGTTGTTGTTCGCCACCGGACAATTTTAGAACTCTTCGATCACCTTGCTCTTCCGATAAACCAACACTTTTTAATAACTCAATAGCTTTAGATCGTTTATCTTTAACCGCTAATTTACTAATATCCATTGATAAAATGATATTTTCAATAGCTGTTAAATGAGGTAATAAATTAAATGATTGAAAAACAATACCAATATGTTTACTACGATAATGATCAAGATTCATCTTATTTATATCTTTACCATCATAATAAATATTACCTATTTCACATTTTTCAAGACCAGCAATTAATGATAAGAGTGTTGTCTTACCACTACCACTTTTTCCTTTTATGGCATATGTTTTACCTAATTCAAACGAATATGATATATCTTTTAAAACAAATTCGGTACCATCTTTATATTTATATGATACCTTATCTAAATCTAATATACTCATTTAATCACGACCTTTCTCGTAATATAGCAAGGGGTGAGAATCTTGAAATTGCAATAGTTGCAGCCATACTACTAAATATCGTTAACAATAGACCAATTCCTAACAACTGCATTAATACTTTATAATCAACAACAGCATTTATGGTACTAACGTAATCGATATTAGCAACTCCCATCCGGAAATTACCCATATTGAATCCACCTTGACGTCCAAAATTGTTACCAATACTTGTTTTTTCTTCTTTAGCTTGCGTAACTTCTTGTTGTAATAAATGATTAGCCGTAGGTACACTAATTAATGATCCAATCCCACAACCAATTATTAATCCCACAACTGATATTATTAACAATTCGGTTGCGAATTGCGTAATGACAAGTGATTTTTTCATACCTATTGTTCTTAATACACCTATTTCATACTTTCTTTCACGAACATTGATCATATTAATAACAAATAAGACAATACTACCAATAACTAAGACAATAATTAAGAATGTCATAGCAAATGTTGAAACATTTTTTATTGTTTGTGTACCACTTTCAATTGTATCAAGATTAGTTGTTAGAGTATAATTTTCATTTAAGCCTTTAGTTGTTAATTCAGCTTTATACTTGTCAATTACATCTTTACTAGTTAAAATGAATGTTGGATTTAGATTAGCTTTTAATGTACTATCATTAGTAAGCATATTTTCTACTGTTTTACTATTAGTAATAATGGTATTAGCTGAATTACTAAACATATTCATTCTTGTATCAGTAGATGTTGATGATTCAGAACTATCATTCTCTTTATATATACCTGTGATAGTTAATTCATATGTAGAAGTAGTATTATTAGGATCAACTAAAGTTATTTTATCATTAACTTTTAAACCGTTTATGGTCGCTAACTCATCACTAATAACACAATTACTACTGGTAAAATCGTTACTTACTTCACCTTGGCTAATGGTGTACTTTCCATTAATAAAATCAACCATGGCATCATAAGAACTATAACCTTCAATTGTAAAATCACCACGATTTATAGTCGTATTACCCTCACGTTGACCAAATTGCATACCTCCTGTAGTACTTGTTTCTGATGTTGCTTTGGTAATATTAGAAGCATTCATTGATAAATTATAGGTATAATAATACGATTTAACATAATCACTTTTTCCATAATTATCAATATCTGCTACGGTAAGCGATGGAATACTAGCAAAAATATCTTTACGGCTTTCCATATCGTCTTCACCAGGTTTAAAATCTTGCATTAGATTTTCACGATTAACACCAATACTACCTGTAATATCATATTTACTATCGTAAGAGGCTACTAAAGTACTAGCGGCATTACGAATTGATAAGGTTATTGCACTGGCACAAGCAATAATTAAAACAATTATACCAATCAGAATATTGCGCCCTTTATTTCGTCTAATTGACACAAGAGCATTTTTTAATATATACATTATTTCCTCCATTTCTCTATCATTATATTTTTTAATTGTGAAAGAATAATGGAGAATTGGCAAAAATTTGCCGAAGAAAAACAGATTATTGCTAATCTGTTAGTCACTAATATATGACATTGTGGCACTACTCCATCCAATAACGGTTTTCCGACTATCAAAACGAGTTCTGATATTTGTTGTATTATACCTGATAGTTACTGTTCCCCAAGAGTTACTTGAAAAAGCTGAATCTCCAATAGTTGCAACACTACTTGGAATCGTGACACTAGTTAGTTGATTCCAATAAAAAGCATAGCTTCCAATACTTGTAACACTACTTGGAATTGTGACACTAGCTATTCTATTAAAATAAAAAACATAATCTCCAATACTTGTTAAACTATTTGAAAGGGTTACGCTCGTTAGCTGATTTAGATAAAAAGCAAAGCTCCCAATACTTGTGACACTATTTGGAATCGTGACACTAGTTAGTTGATTACCATAAAAAGCATAGCTCCCAATACTTGTGACACTACTAGGTATATTTACACTTGTCAATTGATTACGATCAAAAGCGTTGTTTCCAACAATCGTGACACTACTTGGAATCGTGACACTAGTTAGTTGATTGTCTTTTAAAGCATTGTTACCGATGTTGATAACAGTTGCCGGAATAATCACATCGGCTTTTTTCGCACCACCATAACTAACTAAAAGGGTGTTATTTATTGTTCCATCAGGATTTCTAGCATATATGAATGCCTGATCATCTGGAAGAAGGTTATTATTGAAGGCCCCTGCTCCTATACTGGTTACCGTTAAAGGAATGGTTACACTTGTCAGTTGGTTATTGTAAAAGGCATTAGACCAAATATTCGTGACATTTGATGGAATAATCACATCGGCTTTTTTCGCACCGCCATAACTAACTAAAAGGGTGTTATTTATTGTTCCATCAGAATTTCTCCTATATATAAAAGCCTGATCATCAGGAAGCAAGTTACTATTGAAAGCCCCATCTCCTATACTGTTTACTGTTGTAGGAATGGTTACATTAGTTAACTGATTAATAAAAAATGCATAGCTTCCAAGACTTGTAACTCCACTTGGAATGGTAATACTTGTTAGTTGATTTTTACTAAATGCATAATCTCCAATACTTGTGACTCCACTTGGAATCGTGACACTAGTTACTTGATTATCATAAAAAGCCTGATTTCCTATACTGGTTACTGTTACACTATTTATTGTACTTGGTATTTCAAAACTTTTAGGACAAGCAACAGTATTACTTGCATTTTGTTCATAATTATAATAATCCGTTATAGCATGAGTGCTACTATTGAAGACAAAACATACAGATTGCCAATTTTCATTATGATATCTAATTGCTGCACTACCCCATCCTATTATTGATAATCTAATACTAAATCGATTTGCGGGATTAGTACTATTATAATTTATTGTTGCTGTACCCCAAGTATTATACGCAAAGGCACTATCACCAATAGTAGTAACACTACTTGGAATCGTTATATTTGTAATTTTATTTTGGGCAAAGGCTCCTAAATTAATATTTGTTACAGTATTTGGTAAAGTTACACTAGTAAGCTGATTCCATGTAAATGCATAATCTTCAATGTAGCTAACACCACTTGGAATAGCAATACTAGTCAAACTATTTTTATAGAATGAAGCATAATGAATTCTGGAAATGCTACTTGAAAGAGTTGTACTAGTAAGCTGATTATTGTAAAAAGCATAGTCGTCAATAACGGTTACATTGTTTGGGATAGTTATACTTGTTAATTGATTATTCATAAAGGCAGCTATCCCAATATTTGTAAGACTGGATGGAATCGTTATACTAGTTATATTATTACTTTCAAAGCCTTCTTGTCCAATCGTTGTAACACCACTTGGAATTGTTATACTAGTTATATTATTTTCTTCAAAAGCATAATCACCAATATTGGTAATTGTACCCGGAATGACAATACCACTTCTAAGAATGCCACCATAACTAACAATTTTAGTATCATCAATGCCATTTGAATTTCGGGCATATATGAAGGCTTCACCTGGTGCTAATTGATTATCATTAAATGCTCCACCACCAATTGTTACAACCGTACTTGGAATAGTAAGACTCAATATTTGATTATGCTCAAAAGCAAAATCTCCGATTGAAGAAACACTACTACCAAGAGTTAAAGTTGAAATACTATTGTTCGAAAAAGCCGATCTTCCAATCATCGTAACACCATTGCCAATAATAACACTAGTTAATTCATTTTCATTAAAAGCATATTGACCAATTGTTGTAACATTGTTAGGAATGGTTATACTTGTTATGTCATCACCTTCAAAGGCATACTCATCTATCAATATAACCCCACTACCAATAGTTACATCGGTAAGTGGATTATTAACAAAAGAGTATTTACCAATACTTGTAACACTATTTGGAATTACTAACTCTTCTAATTGATTATATTGGAAAGCATATTGTCCAATCGATGTAACATTACTACCAAGAGTTACATTGGTTAAACTGTTATAAGCAAAGGTACTTTCGCCAATGCTTGTGATACCACTACCAATAGTTAATGTTGTCATAGCATTGTTAAAGAAGGCTGAATTTCCCATTTCGGTTACACTATCGGGAATAGTTACACCGGTCAATTCATTTAGAGAAAAAGCTGATTCCCCTATTATTTCAACATTAGAACCAATGATTAGATCAGTTATATAATTAGATTGAAAAGCTGATGGTCCTATTTCGGTTACAGTGTTCGGAATAATTACACTTGTTAGCTCATTTTCTTTAAAGGCTTCAGCACCAATCATTTGAACATTATTACTTAACGTTAAATCAAAAATCATATTATTACCAAAAGCATAAGTATTAATACTTGTCACTGTATCTGGTATAGTCAAACTAGTAATTTGATTATATGAGAAGACACCCATATCTATAGAAGTAATAGTACTAGGAATATTAATACTTTGCAACTGATTTTCTGAAAAAGCAAATGGACCTATACTTACAATACTATTAGGAAAAGTTATATTCATTAGCTGATTACCACCAAAAGCCCCTTCACCAATTGCTTTTGTCTTATCAGGTAAAGTTATGTTTGATAATTGATTCCAAGAAAATGCTCCTGAACCAATATTTTCAACATTTTTTCCAATTACTAAATTGGTTATCTGATTATCATCGAAAGTATAACTATTAATATAAGTAAGCCCATCACCAATAGCAACATCAGACAATTGATTGTATGAAAAAGCATTAACACCCATTGCGGTAACACTATGGGGAATAACCAAACTAGTTAATGGTCCTGGAGACTCATATGCAAAATTAACATAACAATCATAATAACCGTCAGTTGGGGTATGAATATAGTCTAATCCAACATCTATTTCTTCCCCATATTCATCAGTTTCGGGATCATATGTATAGCAATATTGTCCGTCATTTGGTTCACCAATAAAAGCCCCAGCAGCAATTGATGTAACAGGAGTCTCATTAATCTTTGAAGGAATTATTACATCAGTTGGACAAACTGGATTATTTTCATCATTATTCTCATAATCATAGTAATCCATTATCATACCAGTTGCATCATTGAAATTAAAACATGTGACAGGAGTTTCGGGAATAAGATTACATACAACATAATCTTCAACAACTGATACTTTATCATCACCAAAACCTTTTTTGGCACACCATTTACCTTCAGTTACAGCAATAGCTGTCTCAAATTGATCATTAACCTCAATTATGCCATTATTAGGTAAGGTGCCATTTACTTTGAGTCCTCGGCCAATAAAATTACCATCTTTAATTTCAAAGCTCATAGCGCTGTTATCATCACTTGTAGTAACATATTCTCTTGCAGCATCAACTAAACCAATAGCTTTTATTCTAAAAGCATCTTTTTTACTATTTTCAATTAGGTTTAAAACAGCTGGTGTAGTAATAGCTGCAATTATAGCCAAAATAATAATAGTAGCTAATAATTCAACTAATGTAAAAGCCAAAATGTTTTTTTTAAACTTACAATAAATCATTTAACTCACTCCTATATTAATTACTATTTTATCATATCTTAAACAACTAAACAATTAACTAATTTTCAGTCGGTGTGAAATTCTCTGCTGTCCCATCTTCTAAAACTATTTTATTAACTTGATCTTCTATACTCTTTAATTTATCGTCACATTCTTTAACTAATTCCATAGCTCTAGTATATTTCTTTATGGAATTTTCAAGATCTACTTCTCCACCTTCTAATTCTGAAATTATTGTTTCTAATTCACTAATTTTTTCTTCAAATTTTACTTCTTTCTTCTCCATTATTTAACCTCCTTTATTTCATTAACCCTAACATTAACTATTCCATCATTAAAACGTATATCTAATAGATCATTAACTTTAAGATTAGTTATACCTTTTACTATTTTATTATCATGATATGCTAATGTATAGCCTCTTTTTAATACCCCCAAAGGATTTAAAAGCTCTAACTTTTCTACTAGCTGATATAATTCTTTTTGATTATTTATATACATATTTTGAGGATTAGTTAGAATATAACTTCTTTTAATATTATTTAATCTATTGTTCATTCTCTCTAGTTTTAAAGACATAATTTTCTTAATTTTTTCATACATATTATCTAATTTTTGTTTCTTATTATCATACATTATCATTGGATTTTTTATAACATAAGAAGATTTTAAACTATCTAAATATAATTTTGATATATTTATTTTATTGAATATAGCTTCATTAGCTCTAATGCCCATTTGTTTAATATGTTTAAGTAAATCCGCAATATTTGGAACGACTAATTCGGCAGCTCCAGTTGGAGTTGGAGCTCGTAAATCCGCTACATAATCACTAATAGTCCAGTCAATTTCATGACCTACCCCACTAATAATTGGTATATGAGATGCAAATATAGCTCGTGCTACTATTTCTTCATTGAAGGACCATAAGTCTTCAATAGAACCTCCACCACGGCCTACTATTAAGACATCTAAGTCAAAAGTATTAGCTTGTTCAATTTTCTTTACAATATCACTAGCTGCATTTTCTCCTTGCACTAAACATGGAAATAAATAGGTTTCACAAATAGGAAATCTTCTTTTAATAGTTGATAATATATCTCTAATAGCCGCACCAGTGGGTGCTGTAACAATTCCAATCTTACGAGGAATAGATGGAATAGCTTTCTTATATTTGGAATCAAATAAACCCTCTTTAGAAAGTTTTTCTTTTAATTGTTCAAAAGCAATATATAAATTACCAACCCCATCTTCAATCATTTCATCAACATAGATTTGATAATTACCTGTACTTTCATAAACACTAATACGACCACTTACTAATACCTTCATTCCTTCCGTAGGCGTAAAAGGGAGTTTCTTAGCATTAGTACTAAACATAATGGCATTTATTTTACTAGTCTCATCTTTTAAGGAAAAATAATAATGACCAGTTGAATGTGATTTAAAATTAGATATCTCCCCTTTTAGATATACTAAACGTAAATTTTCATCACTATCAAAACGATACTTTAAATACTTAGTTATTGCCGTTATGGTTAAATACTTAGCGTTATTCATTATTTTCCTTACTGTGATATACCTTATCTAGTACACCGTTAATCATCTTTCTAACACTATCATCACTATAATCTTTAGCAAGTTCAATCGCTTCATTTATAGCAACAACACTAGGAGTATCTGTATACATTAATTCATAAATACCCATTCTTAAAATAGATTGATCAGTATTACCTAAACGGTTAATTGACCAACTCTTTAAATACTTATTAGCTAATACATCAATATCTTTCTTATTAGTAATAACACCATATACAATATTATCAACAAATTCATTTTCTATTTCTAAATTACTTGCTATAATACTTTTTAAATCATACGCTATTTTATTAGCCTCATAAATATTTATTTGATATAGTATTGTCATAATTATTTTTCGTAGTTCACTTCTATTTTTCTGTTCCATACAATCACCTATAGTTATTTTATCATAAATATTGGTAGAATGATAGAAAAAACTTTTAACGAAAGAAAAAACTGTCATCAGACAGTTTATTTAAAACTAAACATTAGCCATTCAGGTTTTAAAACTAGTAATATACCTATTATAACCATTATAATACCACCTATTAAATGGGAATATTTAGTATATTTATTAGAAATACCCGTTACTTTTAATGTTGTCATGGCAATAAAGAAGACAATTAAATCATCAATTAAGAAGAAAAATATATATATTAAAATATATAACCAATATTCTAAACTAGATAAATTATTTAGAGCTAGGATTTGGGTAAATATTATAGGTAAACCAGCTGAACAAGCGAGTTCTATAAAATTTACCGAGAAAGCTAAAGCAATTATTCCTAATAAAGCTAAGATAAAGCTTTTTTCAGTTGTAAAATTTTTAATCTTAGCAATTATTCGTTTACGTTTTGAATCATTAACTACTTCACAACCTGTTTCTTTTGCTTTAAAATAACTACGAAGATTAATGCTCCCACCAATAAGAGCTACCAATGATATTATTAACCTTACCCACCCGATTGACGATAATTCTACTGTAACTTTTAACCAGGCGACCATAAATAGTAAATAGACTAAGGCCGAGGTAGATAAAAACGATACTCCTAATACCCACATTCTTTTACGATTTTTCATATTGATTAACATCGTAATTAAGAATATTAATACCCACATCGCACATGGATTAAAGCCATCTATTGTACCTAATATAACCGTAATAAGAGGTAATGATACATCTTTTGGATTAACTCGCCCGAGGATAGGTAATTTTATGGAATTAATACTATCTTTTTCGGTATTAGTACAATAAATATCTTGTGTTTCTCCTAAATATACACCCGTTAAATCACAATAATCTTTATTAGAATATTCAACAATAGATTGTTCAATAAGATCAGCCGTAATATCACTAAAACCAATATAATCTTTAGTACCAATAGTTGTAAATGGTACATATGGACTCTTATTATTAAATACTTCTTTTACTTTAGTCATTAATTTTTCATTTTTAGGATCAGATATTTCATATTCTTTAACAACTAGATTAGGATATTTGTCTTTAATTTCATTTAGAAACACTCGTTCAGCTTGACAGTGAATGCAAGTATAGGAATGAAATAGATATAGAGTCACTTTATTACTATCTTTAGCGTTAACTAAAAATGGAATTAGTAATAAAAATAGACCAATGATGATGTAACTAATTTTTTTCAAATTAAATATCCTCCACTTCTTCTATACATTCGCTTATTTCTTTAACCGTTTTTTCACCAATTAAACGTTTAATTTCTTGATTATTATTTATAAACACAAAAACTGGTAATATTTTACCAACCCTCATATCATTAACTAAATCCTCATTTTCATCATAATCATATTCTTCTATTTCAATATGAGGATATAATTTTCTTATTTCATTCATCCTCGAACGCATAATAAGACAGCTTGGACACCATAAAGCACTTACATTTATTATTTTCATATTTCACCTACTTATATTATTTTAATTTTAGATGTTCATAACTTTCAGTTAAATTATGAACAAGATAGTCAATTTCTTCTTTAGTCGTAAGATAAGATAGACTTATTCTTATACTAGAAGAAGCAATTTCTTCATTATGAGTTAAAGCTAATACAGCTTTAGATATAGTATTATCACTAGAACAAGCACTTTGAGTAGATATATATATATCACTTGCTTCTAAACTATGTAACATTGTCTCAGGTTTAATACCTAAAACACTAATATTTACTATATGCGGTATAGAAAATTCGTTACTATTTATGGTAATAAATGATAAAGAACTTAATTGTTGTTTTAAGTACTTATTAATCTCCATAACATAGGCATATTTTTTATCTAAATCAGTCATTATTAATCTTAAAGCTTTCGCTAAAGAAGCAACTAACGCTACTGCAGGTGTACCACTACGATAAATAGTTGTACTTTTACCACCATGAATTAATGGTTCTAAACGAATACTTTTTTTCTTTAATAAAACACCTATTCCTTTAGGAGCATAAAATTTATGACCAGCAAAGCTAATTAAATCAATATTAGTAAAATCAAGATAATCTTTTCCTATACATTGAGTTGCATCAACATGAAAGTGACAATTAGGATAATTAGTTAATAATTCTCCTATTTTACTTATTGGTTGTTTTATACCAATTTCACTATTAACTGCTCCAATACTAACTAAAATTGTTGTATCTTTCATTAATTCTTTTAAATGCTCAAAATCAACTAAACCATCTTTATCTAATTTTACAAAATCGACTTCATATCCTTGTTTTTGCAAATAGTTTAATGGTCCATAAATAGACGAGTGTTCAAACTCGGTTGTAATAATATGTTTACCCATCTTATTATATTTATCCGCAATACCTTTAATAGCTAAATTATTTGATTCACTAGCCCCACTAGTATAAATTAATTCATATTCATTAGCTTTTAATAAAGAAAGAATTTGTTTAGTAGATGCATCAATTAATTCTTTGGACTTAACACCTAATTTATGTAAAGAATTAGGATTTCCAATAAACTCTAAGCTTACTTTTACAAATGTATCTAATACATCTTTATTAGTAGGAGTTGTCGCACTATAATCTAAATATACCATAATAAAATCACCTATATCTATTATACCCTATTATGTAATAAAACCAAAGTGAAAATATGGTGAAAATACTAATATTTATATATCGTTAAAGATCTTTATTGAATAGATTTTAAAAAGTTCTTTATTCTATTTGGTTCTACCTGTAAAATATAGCCATCTTCTTTAGGTAAATAAAAACCCCAAAATTCCATATCATATATTGATATGGAAAAATCATTACTATTACTAATATTTTCTTCCAAATATCTTATATTTTCAGGAATAACTTTCTTTAAATTATCGGCAAATCTATTTAACGCTATAAAAAAGGAAATTAATTCTTTTTTGGATGTATATAAAAGACTATCGTAATGATATATAGCATCAACTTCTACGTAAGCAAAATCTATATTATGACTAACTACATAAAAAAGAAGATCAAATACAAATGTATAACTGCTAGCCTCATTTGCTATTTCTATTATTTTTTTGTTTAAAGTAATACCTTTAAAACCACAGGAAATATCAGATACATATATACCCGTAATCTCCTTTACAACAAGTGATCCTAAAATATTAGAGGCAAATTTTAAGCTTGGCATATTAGAATCACTATAGATACGATTACCAAAGACAATATCATTAGTTGATAATAAAGAGACAAATTGATCTATATATCTTGGATCATGTTGCCCATCGCCATCCATAATTATTACTTTTTTATAGCCATTTTGATAAGCATATTTTATACCCGTTCTTATTGCAATTGAATTTCCTTTATTCTGCTGATGACTAATTACTTTTGCACCCCATTTTTTAGCAATGTAAACTGTTTTATCAGCACTCCCATCATCAATAACTAGGACATTATATTTATTATTGATCCTTTCTAGTATTATATTAAGTCCTTTTTCTTCATTATAAGCAGGTATTATCACTAATATTTTTGTATTATTTGTTTTCATAATACTCCTTCTACATATATTTTATTATTATACCAAAATATCATATATTTTGTAACAAAAATAAAAAGCACCTATTTTGGCGCTTTTATTTTATTTCTTTTAAGAAAAATAATAACCAAGGTAATAATGGCCACTAACAATAAACCAGATATTGAAGCTAAAACAATCATTAGTAACCAATATTGCAAAATTTGTTTCTGCATATCATTAACTTGATTGGGGTTAAAACGTTGAATTGTTTTATTAGTTTTATCGATTGAATAAAATTGTTCTTTACCCGTTAAGGTATCTGTTCCATAAATAAGATAAAATTCTCTGTTTTCTTTATAGTTCCAACCACTAATTTTCATATCATTAATATCAATAGTTGCTGGTTTATAACCGGCTGGTATATCTACATAATTTTCAGGTTCTTGTAAATATATATTAACACCATCAAGTGTTAAATCTTTGTATTCAATATAACTACTCTTTTTAACATCATATACATATTTTTTAATATTACCCTTACTATCTTTTAATCCAACAATCGTAATATTCATAGCTTTATTATTATAAGCTAAAACATCTTCAGCTCCCATTTTTATACTTGTTTCTGTAAAATTAGTTGGGGTTTCCATCGTCCCTTTTTTTCTTACGATTGTATAAGTATCCTTACCTATTTTTACTTCGATTGGATTAAGTTCTTTTACTTTAGCAACAATCGTATAAGTTTTAGTTTTACCATTTTCAGCCGTAACAACAACATTAATAGTATTATCACCATCAACAACACTAATATCCCCAGACCCTGATACATTAGACTTATTATCGGCTTTGGTTGCATTAACTGTTATCGTCGTTGTACCAGCTGGTAAATCAACTGTATACGCAGTTACATTGGGATCAAAGTTTGGTGTTAGGTTATAACCAGTTACTCCCAAAGCTGATAAGTTATTATTGGAACTATACGATGCATCTAATTCAGCTTGCGTAATAACTTTTACGGTCGCATTGGTTACCACAACGGAATAATCACTATTATCCCAGGCGATAGCTGAAGAATTACGAATGGAAACAGTTGAAGTACCTGCTTTTAATGCTTTAAAAGTATAACTATAGGTTTTACTTTTCATCGTACCATTACCATAATCAACCTCATTAGTACGTCCATTAGTACTAGCTGTTAATTTAAATATTGATGAATCATAATTAACATCATATTGCCATGATCCAAGCGGTATACTAGATGATACCGTTACCGTTATGGTAAATGATCCTCCTACGACAACAGTTGATTTAGAAGTTGTGGCTTTAATATATGCCGTAGCAGCCATTGTACTAGCTATATTAAAACCAAATGCTAATAATGTTGTAAATAATATAAATACAGTTTGTTTAAATATTCTTTTCATATATCCTCCTATTGTTGAATACTGCTATAATTTAATATATGTTGTTGAACTTGTAATAAATCACGAATTGTGATATCACCATCTTTATTCGTATCACCAGCAACATAATAAGCACCCGCTAATTTATCATTACCAGTCCGATCAAGAATGTGCTTTTGAACCTGTAATAAATCTCTAATTGTTATACTGCCATCACCACTGCTATCACCATATATGACAGCTGTATAGTTATTTGTTTGATTATTATTTACAATTGTAACTACATCACCTGTAACCATATTACCACTCTTATCTGTACCAGCTGCTGTTTTAATGGTTATAGTTGCTAATTGACCTGTTATGGTATTTACACGATTAATAATCGTACCACTATCCAAACCAAGCCCTAATTTAGAAAGATAACTATTATTAATTCTAAAACCTAAACCATTAATAATATCATCAATTGTTATAGGAATAGTATCTGTTTTTATTACTCTAATTGTATAAGTACGAACATTACCATTACCAGCTGTAACAACCACATTAATAGTTGTGGTATCATCTGTTAAATTAATAGTACCGTTATTGGTTACAGTCGTAGATGATGTAACAGTTTCAGTTCCTATGTTAACACTAGAAGTACTTTTAGAAACATAATAATCATAACTATTTTGCCATGGATCATAATTTTGAACAGTATTATTATTAACTTTTAAATTTTTTAAGATATTATTGGGATTACCAGTTGATGGTAATGATGTAGAATCGGGCATATTATTAAAAACAGGTATAGCAAATACTAATGCTTCATTAATAATACCAAAAGAATTATATGTGTTAAAAGCCGTACTTGCTTCACTATATGGTGCTTGAATATTAGTCATATACTGATTAGAATAATGATTGTAATAAGCTGTTGGACTAACATTATACTTTTTAAAATATGATGTATATTGGCCTTTTTTTATGAATGCATTACCCATAAAATTAGCTCCAGCCGTAATTGCTAATTGTGGGCTACTCCAACCATTATTTTTAGCATATATTAAGGAGTTATAAATTGGTGCTGCATCAGTACCAGCTCCAATATTAAAGAAATTGTAATAACCGGAATAACAATTACCTATTTCATTAGTATATTTTGTATTATAGTTGGGATAACAGAAAGATTGACCACTTACGGCTGCTGATCCACTACTACCCAATTCTTGTCGCGCTAAAACAGCTAAATATATAGGGTTTACTCCTGAATCACTGCCTGATTGAACAAAGTTACTAGAATACGGATTTAAATAACTATAGCTTCCACTAAAAACCATATCAATTGTTGATGATTTAATATAATCACTATGATATGTCAAATCTTGAAACATAAAGACACGTGTTTCATTCAAGAAATTACGGGGATCCATATAATACGCTACAGCTTTAGAATTAGCAGCATACCAATCTGATCCTTCTTTTACATACCAAGTATTACTATACCAATCATATGATCCATCTTCAGTTGAACGATATCCTTCATTCCCCTGTATTAAACTTTTACCAACATAGCTTTCTTCATTTACCGCCGTATTCCAATCTAAATTAGTATTAATAGCAAGGAATTGCCAGTTAGAATACTTTTGATGTAAAGCTGTTAAGTATGGCCAATAAGTATAAGGAAATCCTTTAGTCTGTAATTCTCTTTCATAATCATTTTGTGGTTCAGGATTATAAGTTATTTTAAGAGCAACAAAATCACTACGCATATATCCTACATATTGATTTCCATCATAATTAAAAGAAATATTATACCAAGTATATCCACTACCATCTTTTGGGGAATTAGCAATATTAATAATAGAAACATCACAATTATTTTCTAATAATATATCGTCATTGTTAACGGTTTGAACATTAGGATAATTAGTTCCTGCTCCTGATCTAACATTAACATAAACGCCACTTACAAAAGCGGGTGTTAATGTATCAGCATATGCTACAGCCATATTAACCATAGAAAAAAAGAATATGGTAATAGATATTATAATAAAGCGAATTACCGATTTATTATTAGTAAACATATTACCACATTCCCTTCTACTTATTATATTAAAAGACTATCATTATCTTTATAATCTATATTTATTATAGCAAATACCCTTTTTAATGTATACTTTATCGCCGAAATTTGCAAAAAAAAACATAAAAATTGACAAATAGTGTCAACATTTATGCTGCTTTTCTCTTTTTATTATCCATTACGTTTGCTTGCTTTTGTTTAATATACTCTTTATCTTTTCCTTTTTGATAAGGTGGGTAATCAACATATTCTTTTTTAACTATATTCATTAAATTGAATAATGCCGATAATATGGCATTTGTATAAGTGTTTTTTTCTGATATAGAATCTAAAGCATTATAGAACTCTATTAGGGCACTACTTAAGTGATCATTTTGATATAAACTTATTTCTAAATGCATCTGATTTTCAGAAAAGTAATTTATTAATAAATCAATATACGCAATGATAGAAAATCCATCAACCGTCGGAACAATTTCTAAACAATTCTGACCATGAATAATACGATTATCAGAATATATTCTTTCTCCCCTTATAGCTCGAAATAACTTTAATAAAGCGAAATAAAGAGGATTATCTTCATATATTTCGGATGGAATTTCACCATATATTTCTTCAGGAATTTCACCAGGTATATTAAATAATACTGGTCTTAAATTAGATTTTCTCGTTGGTTCATATGTTTCAATTGTTCCAACCATTATCTTCATTTTACTATTTAATAAACTAAGCATAATAAATTTTTTAGGATTATTATTATCATATAAGTATATTTTAGCTAGACCATTTTTACCTACTCTTTTAATAACCGATATCATTTATTATCACCCCTGCTTTTTTGTGTTTAAGTATTATAGCACAACTTAAAAGAAATTGCAACAAAAAGGAATATCATACATATATAGTACTTCTTCTAATCTATTATTATATACATAATTGATATAGTAATATTATCTTTTTATTACTTTCATGATACCAACTATATCCATTCCCTTTCCTATATATTCATTTTTCATAAGTGAATTCCAAATTATTTCATTTAAAAGGTTTTGAATCATTACTAATGATATTCCCTTATCTATACCTAAACTTTCATTTGTATACCAAGCACCATTTTCAAGATTATAGCTATCTTTTAAACCATATTTACCAATTAATGATGGATGATTATAAAAATTTTCTAAAGCTTCAATCGATTCTTCTGGTGTAAAGACAATTGACCCAATTGACCCTGATGGTGCGATTGTACCATCAATTGTTCCTTCAAAATCGTGATTATGTGATGATGGTTTTGCTCCTAATCTTCCCTCATAGCCTTTAGGAGTAGCACACGCTGTTATTCCCCATGAATTACTATTAAAAGTTTTATATATACCTTGATTATCAATACAATATTGTCTATTGGCTAAAGTGGCTTTCACGGAATTGTTCCACCAATTGACTCCATTATTATCTATTGTATTACGAAAATCAATAAAAGCATGAGAATATTGATATGTAAAAAGAGAGCCAAACCAAGAATTAATAATTGACTCATATTCACCATAACTACCTATATTCCTAATAAAGGTGTCATATGGGGCATTGCCAATGCCATAGGTTGGTGAACCAGCTCCAAGTATATACAACATTAGTTGCTCGGCATACACATCCCAATAGCCAGCAAAACCTTGTTCAGGCTTATATGACATATGGAACATATCCCTTTTTTCATCAATAAACCATTGCCAATTTACACGACGATACAATCTGTCAGCTAACGCTTCTACTTCATCGCCAAAAAATTGTCCAACCGTTAATGCTCCACACAAAAAAATTCCGGTATCAATAATTGATACCTCACTATTCCATTCTCTTATTCCATTATTGATATTTATAAAATGATAATAAAATCCTTCTTTACCTTGAACATTATTAAGAAAAGTTTTTAATGTTAATATGGCTCTTTCTTTAGCATCATCAAAAGAAATCCAATTTTGAATAACACCAGTTATTAATGATGTTAATCCAAAACCAACCGCTGCAATACTAGATATATCAGGTGACAATGGATGTTTATCACGAACTAAACCATAACCATTACTATTTTTATTTAAATTAACCTCATTTGCAAAAAAGGCATAACAACATCTTAATTCTTTTAATAGTAAATCTCTTTCTTTAAAATTTAAATTAGCCATAATTATTACTCCTATTAATGTGCGTATTATATCATATCATTAATTATTGGTCAATTTTAATTCAACATTATAAAAAGGAAACCGTAATCCTACGAGTTTCCATGTACTACAACGAGTACACTATATTATATGCAACCGATATAATTATGTTATTACAAAAAGAAAACCCATATAGGGTTTCCTTTACATCATATTCCCAAGCGTATTATCACTATTGTTGTTAGCCTTTTTAAATGTTTTTTGAATTTTCTTCATCATTGGCTTATTGTATTTCTGATATGCAAGAACGGCCCCGGCACCTAATGCCATTAAGCCCAATACTTTTCCTGTTCTCATTTTTATCACCTCTTGCTTTAAAATATGACGGTGTATGCATACATTTATATTTTATCTAATAACACTTAAAATATACTAACATTTAAGTCTTTCTAAAAGATTTGTTTTACGGTTATAATCATTATTATTATTAACTCCATAAACAAAGGCTTTAGGATCACCAATAAGGATTAATTTTTTTTTGGCTCTCGTTATAGCTGTATAGATTAATCGTCTATATAGCATATTATAATAACTCATACTAAAAGGTATAATAACCGTATTAAATTCACTGCCTTGAGATTTATGAATACTGATAATAAATCCATGTTTAATTTTAACAAAATCTTTGGGTTGATATCTAACAAGACTACCATCATAATCGACAACTATTTCATTTTTACCACTGTTACTCTTATTGGCAAAAACTATCTCGCAAATAATACCAATATCACCATTAAAAACATTATCATCCGGCATATTAACCAATTGTAATATTTTATCGTTTTCTCGAAAAATGATATCACCATTTTTTATTTCTTTCTTGTTCGGATCAGGTGGATTAAATATGGCTTGTAATTCTTGATTTAAAAGATCAATTCCAACTTCTCCCCGATACATAGGAGCCATAACTTGAATCTCTTGATAGTTACGATTGGTTGTCAACCATTCTTCACATATGTTTTTTAATTCGTTTTTGATATTCTGATTGCGACACTCAATAAAAGCATAGTCACTGGTTGTATTTAAAAATTGTTCATTCAATTCATTATTTTTTATATCATTAGCAAGATATGGGATATAAGAATTCTCGGCTTGTCGATATAATTGATCTAAAGTAATCGTCTTTATTAAATCACTATCAATTAAATCTTTTAAAACTTTACCTGGTCCAACACTTGGTAATTGGTGATAATCACCTACTAAAATTAATTTGATATTATCGGTTAATCCCTTAAGCAGATTAGAAAATAAGACCATATCAATCATACTTACTTCATCAACAATAATGATATGATGATTATCTTTATTGTATTCATTAACACCAAATTGATTATTCTCTTTATTCCATTTTAAAAAACGATGAATGGTCATAGCTGGTAGTCCGGTTGCTTCCATCATTCTTTTACTAGCTCGACCAGTGGGCGCTAACATAATAAGTCGTTCATTAAGTTGATTAATATTATAGTTGTTGGCAATCTGATAAGTTTCAACTATGGCTTTAATAATTGTTGTCTTACCCGTACCAGGACCACCGGTAATTATTAAAATATTATTAACTAAAGCAGCCTTAATCGCATCTTTTTGTTTTTTATTATAAGAAAGTTTATTAATATTTTCTTGATTAGTAATAATACTATCTAAACCACTATAAGCACTAGGTTTAGAATTTATTAATTTTTGAATTTTATTAACAATATGAGTTTCTGCTTCGTATAGATCATATAAATAATATTTATTATTTAATATAACTACTTTCTTAATCTCAACTAATTCTTCTAGATATTGATTAAAATCAACATCTTGAATACTAAACTGTAAATAGGATGCTGTTTGATCTTTTATTTCTTGATAGTATAAATAAGTATCACCAGAATTAAACATTAATTTCTTCATCATGTATATAATACTTGCTTTGATACGACGATAATCATCGCGTTCAAAATTTAATTTAACGCTTACTTCATCTATTTTTAAAAATGATAAATCATCAATGTCATCAGTAATACTATATATATTATTCTCCAATTTACTAATAGTATTATTTTTATAAGTTGTATATATTTTCATAGCGTCAGTTATAGAAAAACCTAAATCACTTAAATAAAGCATTATTTGATGACTTTCTTCATATTTTTTTAATGTTTCATATATTGATTTAGCTTTTTTACTTGACAATTTAGGTACTAGTAATAAACTATTCGCATTTTCTAAGATTATATCTAAAGCTTTTTCACCCAATACATCAACTATTTTTTTAGCTAATTGCTCACCTACTCCTTTAAATAAATTACTAGATAGAAACTCTACGACCGCATCTTTATCTTCTGGTTTAACTCGTTCATAACTACTAACATTGTATTGAAAACCATAACGAGGATGGTTAACAGTTTCCCCATAAAAAAAATATTTATCGTTTTCATTCAATTCTGCAAACATACCCGTAAAAGTAACTGTTTTACCAATAAAATCACGCATTGTCTCATCATTAGTATCAGTTACTTTAAAAAGACCAATTATATATCCGTTCTCTGATTTAAAAATGCTATTCTTATATATGCCTTTAATATAATGTTCCATATCATCACCATTATCATTGTATCATAAAACATATGTTCACTCCAAAAGAAAAATGATTATTTAATCATTTTCTTCAAAGTATATTTGTTCTTCAATAACGACCGGTAAACATTGTTTGGTAACTGGGTCTTTATTAACCTTTTTATTTCTATGACGAAGTTTATTAATAAAACCAAAAATATAAATAAGAACTAATATAATAAATAGTGGCAATGCTATATAATATGGGAAAATATTTTGCATAAATTCAACACCAACAACAGAATTACTAAATATTTTAGTTGATATATATGCAAGGGCAAGGCCCATAAGAATTGTTACTATTTTCAGGATTTTTTCTTTTTGAATTTTAAAAACATCTTTTACATATCGATTAATAAAATATAAACCCATCATCAACATAGTAAAAGCGTCTAGGATCCAATGTAAAGATAAAAAATTTTCTACCCCTTGAAAGAAACCAGCAATATCAATTTTATATTGTGAAAAATATGCTGGGTAACGGAATATTTCTGACAAATTAATACTAATAACCCCGATTATAACTAAAAAATTAACAGTCATAAATATAACACTAACTATAAAGCCAATTGTTAGAGAACGGTGATAATGTTTATTATTAACAATATCATTTTTTGGAATAACTAGTAATGTTAATAAAGGGGGGAAAGCATATGACAGAGCCATGCAAGCATCACCTATTAAAGGCTTAATGCCATTAACAAGAATGGGTTTAAGTTCGTCAAAATTGAAGCTGGAATATAATCCTAGCCATACAGTAACCAAAAATAGCGTCGCAAAAAAGAAAGCTATTTCATTGGTACGGGCAACAGTTTCAATTCCTTTTATAGCGGCGTAAGTAGCCGTTAAAATAAAAATAATTGCTACAAATAAATATGGAACTTTTGTTAAATACTGAGTCAAACTAAAATAAATCGTTGTCCACAAAATAAGAATTGTCATTATGGTAATATAAGCAAATAGAATAAAATTAATAATATTGCCAATAATTTTCCCGAAAAAAATCTTTGTTTTTTCAAATACATTCTTATCCGGTAAATAATTCATTGTCCCTATCAAAATAAACATAGGAATTATGGCTAACAACGCGGCTATTAACATTGTTAGCCAGGCATCTTGTTTGGATAAATTAATCATAATAATTATTCCAAAGCCAACAAATAAAGAGTTTCCCATCATTAATCCTAATATTGCTAACTGAAAAGAATTTATTTTATTATTAATGGTCTCCACTTGTACCACCTTCCTTAGCTGGAATTGTTGTTGAACCAGTATTATTAATAGTTGTTTTAGCTTCTATTTTATATTCAACATTTTGATACATCTTATCCCAATCTTTTTCGACTTTTTCCCAATACTTGTAATTATTTCGATATAAGACTTCCCCAAAACCCAAGACATCTGACTTATATTCTTTTTGAGTAGACTTAATTGCGGAATTTAAAATTTCTGTAAGTCGCTTATTAGCCATCTCTTCAACTTTTTTAACATTTTCAGGCTTTTTTAAGTTTAAATCGCAGTTATAATCCGAAATGGTGGCCGTAACTTCAACACTTAAATTAAAAAGAGGACTATTATTTTTTACTTTCGCATCTAGCTTGAAATTAGGAGTATCAATTTTAACACTGGCATAATTTCCCTTATTATCACAAGGAAAAGATATAACTGAGCTTTGAACTCGTTTACGAATAATGTTATAACCCAAGCCTTGATCATCATTAAAATAACCTGCTAATTTATCATCTAGAAGAACGGCCGGACCTGTTGCTATTAATTTTGTTTCAGGATCAGACGAAGAAATATTATCCGTTTCATCCCCCTTTTTGGTTGGCTTGATAATTTCAACGGCAGGAACAACAGGATGACGACCTCTTACATATAAACAAATTAAGATGTTGTCAAAAGTGCGATTAGTTAATGTTCCATTATTTTTATGTGCGTTTTCTAAAATGGAAGTTAAATTGGTTGAAGGAAGTGTTTCAATCGAGGTTAATACTTTTAGAACCTCATTAGCTTTAGCCTCTTTTGCTATAACAACGGGATAAACTTTCCGTGCTTCCCGATCGCGTAATAAAAAGTCAATATATTCGCGCAAACCTATTTTGGCAGTATCTTCACCAATTACTACTACTTCAATATGTCCTAAATATAAATCTTTAGGTGATTGAAGATAGACCTTATTTATGGCCTGACCAAGGGTTTTAGCTTTACCTTCATAAATTGTTATAGGGGCTTCATTAGATCCGGCTGATGAATCCTTAGTTAGTTTTCTAACGTTAATAACTTGAACGGTTACAAGATATTCATCCTCAACTTTATCAATGCCAATTGCACTAACCATCGCTAGGTGATCTAATTCTTGATACTGCCAACAACCTCCTGTTAATAACAACATTACAATTATTAATAACCATCTGGCTTTTTTCATTAGTCATTACCTGCCGATCTGTATTTATTCTTTTTTGCAGTTAATATATTTCTTTGAAAGAATTTATATTTATTATTAAGGAAGATGCCATTAGCTTGGTTATTCTTATTATAAGGAGCAATTGGTGATAAATAAGGTATACCGAATGACTTTATACTAGCCAAATTAATTACAAGTATTAAAGAAGCCATAAAAACACCAATTAAACCTAATACAGACGAAGCAATAATAAATAATATTCTCCACCACCGAATACCATAGGTTATTTCCGAGTAAGATACGCCTAAACCACTAATTGCTGTAATCGCAATAACTATAACCATAATGGGTGATACAACCCCAGCTTGGGCAGCAGCCTGCCCTAAAACTAAAGCTCCAACAATTGATAAAGCACTACCTATCGTACTTGGTGAACGAATATCCGTTTCTTTAAGAATTTCGAAGGTCATTAGCATTAATAAAGCTTCAATAATGGAAGGAAAAGGTACACCACCACGCTGCGCTGCAAAGCTGATAAATAAAGCAGTTGGGATTGCTTCTTGATTATGAGTAGTGATAGCTAAATATAGCGCCGGTGTAAAAAGAGTTATAAAAAAAGCAAAAAGTCTTATAAGTCTAGTATAATTAACATTAAGTGTTTTTTGATAGAAATCCTCACTACTATGAAAAAATTCAATAAAAGTAACCGGAATTATAACCACATATTGGGTATTTTCCTGAACAATCGCAATTTTACCATTTAAAAGTTGTGATACTACTAAGTCAGGACGTTCGGTTGATAAATAAATTGGAAAAACATTACGTTTATTTCCTGATATTAATTCAATTAAATAATTACTATCTAAAATGGCATCAATATTAATATTATCAATTTTACTGCAAACTTGTTTTACTAAAGCCATATCAACAATATCTTGAACATACATAACCCCTACTTTAGTCTTACTCTTAGTTCCAAGTACTTGTTCATGAAGCCATAAATTTTCGGTCTTTAAACGTCTTCTAATTAAACCAATATTAGTCTGATAATTTTCTGTAAAAGCATCTTTGGGGCCTTTAATTATAACCTCAGCTTGAGCTTCCAAAACACCACTATCTAATTTAGAACGGGTTTCAATTGTTAAAGCTTCTTCATAACCATCAACAATAATAACAGTAAATCCACTAAAAAGATTATAAAATAATTCATCATATTTACCTATTTTATTTGTTTTATGAGTAGGTATTTGCTCTTTTATATATTTTAAAACATCTTTTTCATTAGTTGGATGTTTCTTTAACTCAAAAAATTCTAAAACATACTCATTAATAATCATTCGATCACATAAATTTTCATTAAAAACAATATATATATTGGTATCTAATATATTAATTCCTTTAATAATAATATCGGGTGAATTATTTGTTTTACTCTTAATAGATTTAATAATATCGATACCGTTTTTAGATAGTTCTGACATTATATCCCACCTTTTATATCATTATGAGCATATATATTCAATAAAATACACGAATATTCTAATATGGACTAATCACCATCTATCTAAGTATGGAATACAATATGGAGAAAGGAAGTGTTACTATGTACGGAGTAGGAAGACGCCCTGGTTGGGGACGTCCAGGTTTTGGTTTTGGTGGCGGTTGGGGCCGCCCTGGTTTTGGTGGTTTTGGTGTACCTTTTGCGATAGGAGCTTTAACAGGAGCGGCTTTATCACCAGGATATCGACCTTATCCATATCCTTACTATGCACCTTATCCCTACTACCCATATTATTACTAATAAAAAAGCCACTCAAACGAGTGGTTATTTTTTACTTCTATAATTTTTTATTAATTTTACTACTTCATACCAGAATACTGAAATAAAGGCTATACCTATAGTTAGTAATAATTGATTAATTGTTAATGATGTTAACTTTAAATAGGTATTTATTGGTGAATATAGAATAACTACTATACCTAATAACATAATCATACATACTAACCACATTATTTTATCATTAATTAATTTCTTAATAGTCGTATAAGCATAATCCGTTTCGGAACTATTAACCATAACTAAAAATAAGTTAGCAAACATAATCATCGATAATCCCATTGAACGGGCTATATAAATATTATTGTCAATGTTTTGATAATACAAAATATATGAAAAAGCAAATATTATTAATCCTTGAATTATAGATCTAAATAAGGATTTAGTATTAATCAATTTTTCATTAGGATCACGAGGTGGTCGATGCATAATATTTCCTTCAACTGGTTGTCGCTCTAATATAACCGAACAAGTTGGATCAATAATTAATTCTAGTAAAACAATATGAATAGGAAGTAAAAATAAGTTAGCAGGACTAATTTTAAGAAGAGGCGATAATAAAGAGGCTAAAGCAATAGGAATATGAATAATAAGCACATAATAAACCGCTTTTTTTATATTATTATATATTCTTCGACCATCTTTTATAGTATCAACAATGGTTGAAAAATTATCATCCATTAAGATTAAACTAGCAGCTTCTTTAGAAACGTCTGAACCTCTTTTACCCATAGCAATACCAATATCAGCATATTTTAAAGCCGGAGCGTCATTAACGCCATCACCAGTCATCGCAACAATTTCCCCGTTTTGTCTAAATGCTTTAATGATACGCATTTTATGTTCAGGAATAACCCGTGAAAAGATACTGACATCTTTTACTTTTTCACATAATTCTTCATCACTTAACTCATCAAGCATATGACCAGTAATGATTTTATCATTATTAGGTATACCTATTTTTTTAGCTATAGCGGAAGCGGTAAAACCATTATCTCCTGTTATCATTACAACTCTAATGCCCGCTTTATTACAAAGAGCAATATCTTTATCAATATTATCACGAGGTGGATCAATTAAACCAATTAAGCCACAAAATATTAATTCATTATCTGTTAAAAGATTAGGAATATTATCATTATCAGTAAATATTTTTTTGGCTATACCAATTACTCTTAATCCTTTATCGGACATTTCTTTTATTTTACTATTAACTAATTCTTTCTCCTCATCAGTTAAGATGGATATCGCCATAATACTTTCTGGTGACCCTTTCGCTGTTAAGGTGATATAATTACTATTATTCCATACATAACCCATCATTTTAGTATCATTAGTGAAGACATACTCTTTTATTTTAGCCCCACTAAAGATATTATTTTCATCAATACCATGTTCATAACAATAATTCAAAATGGCTTTTTCCATTGGATCATGTGATTCAAAAGTAGATGCTAAAGCAAGGGTATTATAGAAATCATCTTTAGTATCTTTAATTAGCCATTCTTCTTCTACCGCCATCTCATTTTTAGTAATAGTACCTGTTTTATCAACGCATAATACCGATACTGAACCTAAAGTTTCAACTGATGCTAGTTTCTTTATTAAAGAATTCTTTTTTGCTAAACGCCAAGCTCCCATTGATAAAAAAACGGTTAAGATAACAGGAAATTCTTCAGGAATCATTGCCATTGCTAAAGTAATACCTGATAAGATACTTTCAATAATGCGATCTTTTAAGGTATGATCTATAAGATTTAAGAAGGTTATAATAGCAACCATCAACAATAAGACAAAAGCTATCCAAGCAAACATTTTTATTAAGGTTGATATTTGTTTTTGTAAAGGTGTATCATCTTCCTTGGCATTAATTATGTTGGTTCCAATTTTACCATACTCTGTTTTACTACCAATCTTATCTACTAGTACCATAGCATTACCTTGAATAACCATTGTTCCAGCATAACAATAATCATTTTTCCAGTAATCCGTTGTTACATTACCTTCATTAATACTATATTTCCATACTCCTTCAGCTTCACCAGTTAATGTTGCTTCATCAACTCTTAATCCACTACACTTTAAAACACTTCCATCAGCAGGAATTTTAGTACCTTCATATATAAGCATTAAGTCACCAGGGACTAAATCTTCACTATTTATTTCGGTTATCTCTTCATCACGAATAACTTCAATTTTAGGAGCTGATAGTTCTTTTAAAGCTTCTAACGTCTTATCTGTTTTCCACTCTTGGATAACATCAATACTAATCATTCCAATAACAAAAACAAACATCGTTATACCATCACGTGGTTCACCCAAAAAAAAGTAGATAATAGCAGCAATAATCAATAATAAAAACATAGGTTCAGTTAAAACATGAAGCATCTTTTTAAAGAATGTTTCTTTTTTTACTGCTAATAAAACATTTTTACCATATACTTCTTGCAAGTGTTTAACTTCTTTTGAAGTTAATCCTTTTATATTATTTTTTAATTTATCCATATTAATTTTCCTTTCAAAAAAAATACATCCATAGAACATTATTGGTGTCCCACAGATGTATATATTCACCTGTTGCCTTTTAGGCCCGATATGTTAAACATATCTGTCTTATGCATTATATTAAATAGTTATAGCAATATATTATCACATTTTTCTGTATTTGCAACTATTTTTTTATCTTTACGATATAAATATAACTTACTACTTAACATACATACAATTGTAAATCCTAATACAGCAATAATAATTTTATAAATAAGAACATTATCTTTTTTATTAAATTCGGCCATTGATATAATATATGCTGAACAATGATCTAATTTGAACTTTAAATAACCATTTTCAACAACTAAATTATCATATACTTTTCTAATACTACCTTTAGAAGCATCATAGAAATATAACTTTACTTTTGACCCATTAGCATATTTACTAGCAACATTTATAGATATATATGTGTCTTTTGGTAATATGCCAGTATAGGCAAAATTTAAATATAAATTATCCGCATAATTGGTTAATTTATCGATCTTATCTTTATCAGCAATATTATATGTTATTAAAGTATTTATGGCTTTATAATCACTAACATTAGAGCCATTTAATTCCCATTTATAAGTAATAATATTATTTTGATAATAACTAACAACTATCTTCTTATGACTATTCTTAATAGCTTTTAAGATATCATTACTTAAAGTCGTATTATTATCATTAATATCAATATTGATAGTTGAAGAGGTAGTGCCACCTATAACATTTAATAATTCGTTTATGGTTGTGGTTGGACCTTCACTCTTTCTTTTTATAACTAATGTATATACTTTTTTATCACCGTTTTCTGCTGTTACAGTGATATTAACTATGTTATCCCCTATTTTTAAATTACTAGTATTACCTACTTCAACTTTCGATTTAGAATCAGCAGCTGTTGCTGTTACTACTAAACTAGAAATATTATTTTCAACGGTTAAACTATAGTTAGTCGTATCCGAATTAAACTCTAGAGTATAGCCAGTAATGGTAATAGAACTTAAAAGATTATTAGTAGATAGAGGTGCTAAAAGACCATTGGGATCTTTTCTAATAATAGTTACATAATAAGTTTTTTTACTACCATTTTCAGCTGTTACAACAATATTAAAGGCATTACTATAGACATTAAGGTTTTTTGTTCCTGTTCCACTAATATAGCTTTTATTATCCTCTGATGTAGCACTAATATTAACTGATGAAACATTATTATTAACAGTCATAGAATATGAAGTCTTAGAGGAACTAAAACCACTTACTAGATTATTATTAATAGTTAATGATGATAGATTATTATTAGTTGATTTTGGCACTACCATAGTGATTGCAACTGAACTACCACTACCGGTAAGATCACTAGTACCATCTGATCCTGTTACATTAGATAATGAAATACTAGTTGATTGACCAACAACAAAATTAGATGTAGCTCTAAAAGTAATACTAGCAAAACCAAATGTTCCACTTATACCAGGACCGTCGACAACAACATTAGTACCTAATGTTAAATTAAAACCATTTAATCCCGCACTTGATACAATTGAAAGTTTAGAGCTATCATATGTTAATAGTCCTCTTATACCCATAATATTAGTTCCATTGCTAGCACTAAAATTAATGGTAAATTGGTCACCGGCATAAATAGTCTTATTACTACCCAATGATGTATTAAAACTACTAGCTTTAATCCCTATTGGTAATAGAAGAAGTAATATTAGTATAATATAAATTGTTTTCTTCATTATAAATCCTCCAACCCTGCTAAATAACGTCTAATACGAACTAAATCCGTTAATGTGATATCATTATCTTTATTAATATCCGCTCCTTTTAAGGCCGTATCATTAAGAGTATCTAACCCTGCTAAATATCTTCTTAAGATAACTAAATCCGTTAGGGTAACCGTCCGATCATTATTTAAATCGCCTCTTATATAATCTTCAACCGTAATATTTATGGTTTTAGTTATATTTAACTCAATTGAATATACACTAATGGTGGCCGTTCCTGCTTGCTTTGGAATTATTAAACCATTTTTATCAATAGTAACTATTTCAGTATTATCACTACTATAGAGATAATTGTAACGATAATTACTAGGATTACTAGATATACTAATATCTTCATAATCATCATTTAAATTTACTATTAGTGATTCATTAATACTAAAATCCGTTAAAGTATTAAAGTCAAGATTCTTAATAGTTGGCAATAAACTGGTTGTACCAATTGACCAATTATTGGTAAAATCAAAGCCAACATAACTTTGTTTATCATATATATTTGTACCTGTTATCTCACTACCATAGACATTATTTAATATATTATAGGGATTATAATAATAACTATTAGTAATTGTTCCTCCATCATTATTACCAACAATAAGACCAATATTCTCATAAGTTATTGAATCATTAATATCTAATAAGCCTAAATAGTAACTATTGTTGATATTACCATTTAAATAGCCAACAATACCACCAGTATTAGCAATAGCATCAGAATCAATAATAATACCTAAATTATAAACATCACTTATATCACCAATAATATAACCGACTAATCCACCTACATTACTATGACCATATATCTTTGCTTCATTATATGATAGAGACATATTACCACTTAAATATCCCGCAATACCTCCAACATTATCACCCGTACTATTAATTACACCTGATACAGCACCACGGGTTACCTTACTATTTAATCCGTATCCTATAATACCACCAATATATCCCGTGGTAGGATTAGAATTATTAATAAGAGTTATAACACTGACATTGCGGATATTAACATTTTCTCCATAACCAATAAATGATCCTATATAATCTTTACCATTTAATTTATCGATAGTTAGTTTTAGATTATACATATTAGGAACAGTATTACTAGAACAATGAACATAACCAAATAATCCTAGATAAGAATCATTTGGCATATCTATACTTAAATTACTTAATTGATATCCATTACCATCAAATGTACCCGTAAAGGGTGCATCTAATGAACCAATCGATATCCATTCATAATCAGTCATATCAATATTAGCTATAAGACGATATGAAGCTGATTGGTTTCTTCTTATGGCATTTAATTGACGAATAGTACTAATTAAATATGGATTAGCAACTGTTCCATTACCACCATCAAATTCTACTACATCCATAAAATCATTATATGATTCTTTAATATCAATAAGACCACTGCTAAAAACCTTACCATTTAAACTCGATAAATTTTTAACACCCGAGATAATATTATTTTTAAGCTGACTAATAGTTGTATTAGTGTTTGATCCATATAAGATAGCTGATAAACCTGTTACAAAAGGAGCAGCCATTGATGTACCACTTTTATAGCCATAATCACTACCATTTAAAGTACTATAAATATAGTCACCTGGCGCCGCAACATCAACAGTGTTAACACCATAATTAGAATAGCTTGCTAAATTACCACTACTATTTGTAGCCGCGACAGATATAACATTATTTAAGTCATAACTAGCAGGATAAAAAGGAGTATTATCATTATTATCCCCTATTTGATCTTCCCCACCATTACCAGCTGCACAAACAAAAAGAACATCTTTAGATTGAAGTAAATCTTTAAATGATTGAACATAATCATTACTACCAAAAGAAAAATTAAATATCTTTACCCCTTTACTAATGGCATAATTTATAGCACTAGTAACATTACTTAAATAAATATTTCCATCATTACTTATAACTTTTAATGCCATTATTTTAACATTAGGAACAACGCCTGCTACTCCTAAATCATTAATTTCGGCTCCGATAATACCAGCTACATGGGTACCATGACCATCATTATCATTAATGTTACTACTATTACTTGCAAAATTCCACCCATAGTAATCATCCACATGTCCATTATTATCATCATCAATTGCATTGCCACTAATTTCATCAGGATTATGCCACATGTTATTAACTAAATCAGGATGATCATATTGAACACCTGTATCAACAACTGCTACTACAACTGATGGATTGCCTGTAATTTGGCTCCAAAGATTTAATAAATCAACACCATAAGATGGGCTTTTTATGCCCCATTGGTTATCATAGTACTGTTCCGTACTAGGAGTTGCTGCTAAATTAAAGTAATAATCTGGTTGAACATATTCAATCATATTATCACTATTTAAATTATTCATTATTTGATCTACACTGTATTTTTCTTTATCAAAATTAACAACATAAGAATCATCACCAATAGGATTTATATCAATACTATATTTAGTTTCTATTTTATCTATAACCTTATCATCATTAATTTTTACAATTACTGTATTATTGCTATAATTATTAGAATCCTTATTTTTCTGATATTCATTTAAAGCTAAATCCTTTTTATTGGACATTGAATCAGTATTACTAATAGGAAGAAAACATAATCCAAGTAGGAATATTATTAAAAATAGTAATTTTATTTTTTTATTATTATTTTTCATACTTCACCTATCTTATCTAATTTCCTATTTTCTTATCTTAATTATATCATAAATTAAATAATTTTATTATACAATTAAATATTTTTACATAAAAAAATAGTACTAAAAAGTACTATTAATTAGATTATGTGTTAATTGAAATCCTCGGTCATACATCTTAAATACAACACTTAATTCATGAAATAGAATATATAGTCTTGTTATCAATATATTCTTACTAACATCATTATCATTCATAACCATTATTTGAAAATTAGAACTTGGTTTTAAATCTAAACATATATATTCTATTTTAATAGCATTATCCATCTTGGTTAAAACGATTCTTCTATCATTAACCATTAAGTCATCTTTAATAATTTCTGCTTCTTGATCACCAATAAAATTGACTAGTGGTTGATAGAATGGGCTTTCATTGGTAATACTAAATTCTAAATTTTTAGAGTCAGTATCATGTATTGAACCTGCTATTATAAAATTATGGTTATGGACAAAAGATAATTGCCTTTTTTTATTAAAATTTATACCATATATGACCATATTTATATCATCAGTTGCATATGCAACATCGCGATAGTGACAAATATTGTTAATTATAATTGTTTCCATAAATTCCTCATATTCTTTTTTATTTCTACAACATACAACTAACTACCTAATATATTAATCTATAGTTCTAAACTTTCTTACTCCCCATTTAATTAACATTATACGTTCAGCAATAAGAATAATTATCATTAGACCAATAAAGATTGAGATAATTATTCCAAAATCTAATGTTTTTATTATCTCAGAATATAAACCTGCTAGACCAAAAATAATAACCATTGGTACTAATGTTGAAATCATTACGCTCGCACTTCTTTTAACAATGACAACATCACTTATGGCATCCATTTTAGGAAATTTCAAATTGACTAGTAATCCTAAATGGGATGCGACTAAAGAAGAAATTATTGCTATTAATATAAGTAGTAATACTTGACCTATCTCTAAAGCCAAAGTAAACTTTAATATTATAATTGAAATAATAGTTATAGGTAAAACTAATATTAAGTTAAGTAAAATTTTACTATCTAATATTTTCATTTCCTTAATTGGTAATGATTTAAGAATCCAATAACTTTTACCTTCTAAAGATATGGCAGCAGAAGTTGTACTAGATAGAAAAGATGCAAAGAGAATTAGAACAATCATTAATTCAAACATCGATGCATTTTCTGCACTAATTGCTAAAACCGTTAAGATTTGATTAGTATTGTAAAAAATAGTCGCAATAGATATAACAAATAAGATTAATATTCCTGATGATGTATTAAAAACATAAATTGGTGAAGAGAAATATCTTTTTACTTCTTTTATAAATAAAGCTTTAGTAGGTGAACTAACACTCATATCTTTCATAACATAATTAGTCTTTACTTTATTTTCTTGAAGTTTATTAATAATTTTTTTATAGTTTTTATTTAGTAAAACTATAAAAAGTAGTAATACTGCTATGTTAATACCTACATAGCCAAGTAAATCAGTATAATTATTGGTCGTGAATGTTTGATATATTAAATATATAGGATAAAATGCCCATTTTAAAACATTCATCATCATTTCTTGATTATTAATAAACAGTTTTAATAAATTCTGTCCATTAGCCATTAAGTAATAAATAAATCCAACAATTGCGAATGATAGAAATATTTCAATCCCATTTTTAAAATTAACCTTGGACGTTAAATATGCGATAAAATAACCTATTATACTAGCTATTATAGTTGGAATAACTGGTAGTAAAACAAATGCTACAAAAATATTAATAAAGAAATTAAATGTTACAGTTGTACTAGTTACATAAACATAAACAGCTGGCACTAACATTACTAATGACAATAATAAATTCCATATTATCATTCTAAGTAGACGACTTGCTAATATCGAACTAGTTTTAATAGGTAATGATAATAATAAATCATTATCTTTAGCATTAAATAAATTACTCTTTGTATCATATATAGAAAAATTAAAAATCATGAATGTAGCCATTACAAAAAATATAACTAACATAAGAGTCATTAAATTATATGCGTTTAAGGCATCGGCTACAAACCTTGCATAACCACTGAATGTTATAAAAATTGAGAACATTACATAAAGAGCCAAAATAAGATAACCTACTAATTTAATAGGTTGTGTTCTTTTAAGTTTACTAATACCAAAAGTAGTATATATATTATTTTTTAATAAAATCCCTAACTTTCTCATTTTTCATTTAACTCCAAGAATATAGTCTCTAATGATTCGTTGCCTGTTACTTCTGATACTGTACCACAAGCAATTAATTCACCATTACGAATTATACCAATCCGATCACATAATTTTTCTACTACCTCTAGGACGTGTGATGAGAAGAAGATTGATGTTCCTTCTTTACATAATTCTTTCATTCTTTGTTTTAAGGTAAAGGCCGCTTTAGGATCTAGTCCAACAAATGGTTCATCTAATATTAATAATTTTGGCTTATGTATTAGAGCTGAGATAAGTGCTAACTTTTGTTTCATACCATGCGAATAAGTAGAGATTAAATCACCTAAATTAGATAAAATCTCAAATTCCGTAGCGTATTCTTTGATAAGTTTTTCTCTTTCATTCTTATCAACACCATAAACATCAGCAATAAAGTTTAAATAACCTACTCCTGTTAATGATAAGTATAAATCTGGACTATCCGGTATATAAGCCATTATCTGCTTACATTCAATTGGATGTTCTTTAATGGATAAGCCATCAATCGTAATGTCACCTTCCATAATTTCATCAATGCCAGCAATAGCTTTAATGGTTGTTGTTTTACCAGCTCCATTATGACCAACAAAACCAAAAATTTCACCATTTTTAACTTCTAAATTTAAGTTATTAACAGCTTTCTTCTTATTATTACCATAAGTTTTTGAAAAATTAATTATTTTCAACATTTAAATCACCCTCATAATTATATCACTACTCATTTTAGATGTAAATCTTTATTAATATTTTTATAATGCGTTAAAAAACCAAATAATTTAATTTGGTTTTCTATTTAAATATCTTCATTCTATTAATAATTAATAATTCTTTAGCTTTCCCCATTATGGCATTTATTAAACCCATCAAAGATATAATAACTATTATTAAACCAATGATATTAAGAGGTATCGTAATCCACCATGGCGTGACTCGACAATAATATCCCAGATTATAACCAAACCACATTCCACATGAACTATTAACTTTTATTACAGAAATCAAAATATTATAAAGAATAGAATATGTAATCCATATAACTAATAAATCCATACCTTGACGAGCATGAAATTTTACATATTTATTTTTCTTCTCAGTAAAATATGGAATAAAAGCTAATATATATGAAATAATAGCCATTCCTTTTCCTTCTTCTATTTCTTTTTTATCAAAATTATTTGTCTCGTCATTAGTGTCCATAATTTTTTCTGCTTTTTTAAAAAATTCTTCCTTGGGATTGGTACTATTATCATTATCATTCATATAACCCATCTCCTTAATTAAATCTTTACTAACTATTATACTTATATTACTATATTCATCCTTTTATTACATTAGTAGCAAAATATTTCGCATATTTTTATTACATCAAAAAAAGATTAACATATTTGTTAATCTTTTGCTTGTTATTCAGCCATTCCCACTTTAGAGAATTGAGAATTATATAAATCAGCATAGAAACTATTTTGTTTCATTAATTCTTCATGATTACCAGTCTCAATAATATTACCCTCATTCATTACTAATATTAAATCAGCATTTTTAATGGTTGATAAACGATGAGCAATAATAAATGAGGTTTTACCACCCGTTAATTTATCCATAGCTTGTTGAACTAATTCTTCCGTTCTAGTATCAACATTACTAGTAGCTTCATCAAGTATTAAGAATGGTGCATCTTCAATCATACCACGAGCAATCGTAATAAGTTGTTTTTGACCTGATGAAATACTTTCATTATCACTTAAGACCGAATCATAATTATTTGGTAAAGTCTTAATAAAGTGATCAATACCAACTGTTTTACATATTTCTTCAATTCTTTTTTGCGAAACATTTTTACGATTATAAACAATATTTTCTTTTATTGTTCCGTTAAATAACCAAGTATCTTGAAGAACCATAGTAAATAATTCATGAATATTTTCTCTCGTCAAGTCTTTAAGTGATACACCATCAATTTTTATATCGCCGGAATTAACTTCATAAAATTTCATTAATAAGTTTACCATCGTTGTTTTACCTGCTCCAGTTGGTCCGACAATCGCAATTTTTTGACCAGGTTTAACATTAACATTAAAGTCTTTAATAATAATTTTATTTTCATCATAACCAAAACGAATATGTTCAAATTCTATTTCACCTTTAACCGTTTTACGATTTAAGTGTTTTTCTTTATCACTTTCATCAAGCATTTCTTTTTCATCTAAGAATTCAAATACCCGCTCACTAGCAGCGGCTGTTGATTGTAAACTGGTCATTGCTTGTGCCATTTGGGCTAAAGGATTAGTAAATAATCGAGCATACATAATAAAGGCGACAATAACACCAAATGTTATATTGCCATTTATTACTAATAATGCCCCAACAATACATACGGCTACATAGCTGAAGTTTCCAATAAAAACCATAATTGGTTGCATTAGTCCAGATAAGAATTGACTCTTTTGATCACAATTAAATACGGCATGATTATATTCATCAAATTTCTTATCCGAGTCTTTCTTACCATTATAGACCTTTACAGCAATTAAACCCGCATATGTTTCTTCAATATGACCATTAATCTCACCTAATCGTTTTTGACGTTCAATGAAATATTTCTGTGATTTAGTTAATATTACCGCCATAAAGGCAAATCCTACTAAACTAGATACAATGGCCGTAATAGCCATTATCCAGTTCGTATAAAACATCATAATAATGGATCCAATAAACATTGTTATTGAACTAACAACTGTAACTAAACTCTGATTCATTGATTGACCAATCATATCCACATCATTAGTTACTCTAGATAATGTATCTCCAACATTATGATTATCAAAATACTTTAGTGGTAATTTATTTATTTTTAGTGATATCTTATTTCTTAATTCTCGAGAAAAATTATTAGATACACTCGCCATTATAAATCCTTGACCATAGTTAAAGACAAAACTTGCCGCAAAGATAAATAAAAGAAGGATTGCTATACTTTTTACACCATCTAAATCAACTTTGGGTTCAATTACCTTTTTAATACTTTTTGGTAAAGAATCTAGAGCCTGAAGTTTTTCTTCATTAGTACTATTTTTATTTACCTTACTCATAATTGTTTGAAACTTTAATTTATCTTCCATAGTTATATCTTTTGATGACATAATGTTTTTAATAGTCGTTTCATTCATATTAGGAATTAGTCCTAAAGTAATTTTATCAGTTAAATCACTTAATTTATTAGGAGATATAATTGAAAATATGGAACTAACCATAGCTAAAATAATAGATACTAATATAAGTGTCTTAAATCCCTTTAAAGATCTAAAAAGTTTTATCATAGCATTCTTAAAATTCTTTGGTTTTTCTGATACTCCCATACCACCCATTTGACCACGAGGACCTGGTCCTTTATTTGTTTGCTTATTATCCATTTTCTAACTCCTCTCTTGATAATTGTGATAGAGCAATTTGCTTATATACTTCACAATTTTTTAATAATTCTTTATGATTACCCATACCAACACATTCCCCATTATCTAAAACAATTATCTTATCAGCATTCATAATTGTACCAATGCGCTGAGCAACAATTAAAGTAGTAGCGTCTTTAGTATATTCTTTTAATGTTTTACGTAATAAGGAATCGGTTTTATAATCAAGAGCTGAAAAAGTATCATCAAATATATATATTTCTGGATGTCTAGCAATTACTCTAGCAATCGCAAGTCTTTGTTTTTGACCACCAGATATATTTGTACCACTTTGAGCAATATGAGCATTATATTGGTCATCCATTTTTTCAACAAAGTCTTTAGCTTGGGCAATTTTTATAGCTTCTTTAACTATATCCATTGCTTCGTCAGTATTAATATTATCACCATAAGTAACGTTAGATGCGACCGTACCACTAAACATAATTGCTTTTTGAGGTACATAACCAATTTTATTATGTAATAATTCTTGTTTATATTCTTTAACATTAATACCATCAACAAGTATTTCACCATCAGTTACATCATAGAATCTTGGTATTAAATTAATTAAGGTTGATTTACCGCTACCTGTTGAACCAATAAAAGCAACCGTATCACCTTTATTTATTTTGAATGATATATTTTTTATTAAATATTCTTCAGCATCAGGATATTTAAATGATACATTTTTAAATTCAATTGTTCCTTTTTCTTTAGTGCTATCTTCAGATATTGTACCATCTGCTATTTTAATATTCTCATCTAAGACTTCATTAATACGTTTAGCTGATACACTAGCTCGAGGATAGATAATAAAGATCATGGCTAACATTAATACTGACATAACTACTTGCATAGCATAAGCTGAAAATACGACCATATCACCAAATAATGTTATTTTATCTACCATATTAGCAGCATTAATTAAATATGCTCCCACAAAATAGATAGCTAAATTAAGTAAAAACATTACTAACATCATAACGGGGAATAATATTGCCATACTTCTTTGTGTAAATAATTGGGTCTTGGTTAAGTTATTATTTGCACCCTTAAATTTATCTTCTTCATATTCTTCGGCATTAAAAGCTCGTACGATTCTAATACCGGTTAAATTTTCTCTTGTTATACTATTTAGATTATCAATATACTTCTGAATAACCTTAAATTTAGGTAATACCATCGCTATTAAGAAGACAACTACGGATAGTAATACTAAGATAGCTAAACCGGTAATTGCACTCCATTCCCAGCTCTTATTAAGAATTTTTGCTACAGCCCAAACAGCAGTAATTGGAGCTTTAATAATCAATTGTAAACCCATTGCTATTAACATTTGGACTTGCGTAATATCATTAGTCGTTCTTGTTATTAAACTACTAGTAGAGAATTTTTTTATTTCTTCCATACTAAAGTTTTCAACTTTATCAAATACTAGTTTTCTAGTTTTCATCGCAAAAGATGCTGCTACATATGACGCTAAATAACCAACTATCATAGCTGATGCTAAACTACCAAAGGCACACATTAACATATAAGCACCTTGCGTAATAATATCTTTCATCTGACTGCTTTCATTTTGAACTAATTGGGTTATTTTAGACATATAATCAGGTAACTTTAAATCTAACCATACTTGTAATGTTATTAAACCTAAACATAATACAATAATAGCCCATTCTTTTTTATTTAATTTTTTTAATAATTTAAACATTCATATTTTCCTCTCTTTATATATAAACACCTAACAATATAATACTACTAATCTTCCAAATTATTTTTAATTTGGTCAATTACTTTAAAGAAAATGGCTAAATCTTCTTCCGATATACCACTAACCATTTCATTATTCATTTCTTTTAATTTAGTAGCAATATGCTTACTAATTTCATAAGCTTTATCAGTTAAGATAATTTGTTTAGACCTTTTATCATCCTGTGATCCAACCCGCATAATAAGTCCATTTTTCTCCATTGTTTTTAGAATACCCGAAATAGTAGATCGTCTAATACCAATTATCTTTTCTAAATCTCTTTGATATACTTCTTTATCCTTACTCTTAATCAAAATTCGCGCAATTTCTCCTTGAATCGGATTAAATGATCGACAATGCGTATCCTTTAAACTCTTAAACATCTTTCTGAATATGGCATTATCCAAATTCTTTATTGAATATATTACTTGATTATCCATTATAATTCTCCTTTTGTTAGGTACATATCACATTATATGCTTATAATAATTTAATGTCAACAAGAAAATAATGATATTTACACTATAAGAAAAAGCCTTTATTCTATAAAGACTTTTTTTCTTATATTAAATAATTAAGCTTTTTTTATTTTTTTCATCTTACCCTTGCGAATAGATATTGTATCTGATAATGTACTATTTAAATAATCGTCATCATTAGTTACTTCTTCTATTATATGTAAGTTATTGGGAAATTTTATTTCATCATTATCTTGAAGTTGTTCTACTTCTAGAAGAACTAAATCATCATAATTATGATAAACATCTAACTTATAATATTGTTTTTCATTAGCAAACGTATACCTTGTCTTTTTAATAGTTCTTTTATCTTTATACATTGATAATAATTTAAAATATTCTTTTTCGGTTATTTTTTTATCAGTAACAACTCTTGATACACCATTTGGTTCCTTTTTCTGAATTGTAAAGTAATAAGTATTTTCACCATTAAGAGTTCTTTTACGTAGTCTTTTTTCATAATTAGGATTTTCTTTTTCTGTGTGCAAATAGGTCTGCTCAATATCAATTTTGACACATTCATCAGAGTTTAAAAATTGAAAATTTAAGGAACTAAGTTGGACTCTAAATTTTCTTTGTTTTCTAGTATATATAGGATTACCTAATAAGTTATGAACACAATCTAATACCCGATTAAGTTTTTCTTCAAAATTTGTACTATTATCAATTATCCTTAAATTATTATGGCCAACCCAGGCATTAATTGTTTTTTTATCAAGTTTTATAGCATCTTCTACACTTTCGGTACGAGCTGAATTGTTATCTAGAGTATAAAACTCTTGTTTGCCATCTGCGGCTGTTACCATGTGAATGACCATATCATAATTATCCATAAGTGATAGTTCTTTTAAATTTAACATTTTTAATAGTTTAGCAAAGTTTCTTCGACCAATATAAGCCCGATTATCTAATATACCACGATCATAAATAATGACACATTTTTCATTTTTAGGTAATGATCTAATTGCTTCTTCATAGATGCTCTCTTTGCTTAATTGATATTTTAAAATTAATTCTTGAAACTTAAATAACTCAATAGCGCAACTACCAAATGGTCTTATACCACCTTTTATTAATTCAGTAGCACTTTCACTAACAACAAATACCCTGTATCCTCGTTCAGCAAGACTTTCTTCAATTCTTGTTAGTGCGGTTGTTTTACCAGCACATGGTCCGCCTGTTAGAACAATTTTCCCCATTAATAATCCCATACTTACCACCCTTCTATCTAAAACACAATTAGAATTAATATACCTTTCTTATTACTTTGCCTTCTATATCTAGCTCATGAATAGAGGCATGTGTAACCCCAAACTGTGTTTTATCCATATTAAGTTTGATGCCATTTAATATGAAATATATCATATTAATAACCCCACGATGTGTTACCAAAAGTATATGATCTTGATGCTCTAATTCTTTAAGTAATACACTTACTCTATTATATAAATCAACCATTGCTTCACCTTCTGGATATTTAAAATTAATACCAATATCTCGGGAACATTGTGGAAATTTAAATAGTGCATCTTCAACTTTCATCCCATTTAATAATCCTTTATTTAATTCTCTTAAAGCGGGCGTAAATTCAATTGGGATATCTAGTATATCCGATATAATCTTTGATGTTATAATTGCTCTTTTAATATCACTAGAATAAATTCTCTTAATATCAAATTTAGAATCTTTAATGAAATGTGCCGATTTAATAACTTGACCTTGTCCTATTAATGTTAAATCATTACTACTCCATCCTCCAATATATCTTTCATCGTCTAATCCATGTCTCATTAAGTATATCATTTCTTACCTCCATATGTGTATAATATACACATCATATTTGTTTATAAAAATGTATCTAGAATACATTTTTATTTTCTTTATGTTCTTTAAATTTATATAATTTTGCTGGTTTTCTTCCTTCAAACTTACTATATTTATTAGTATCTTCAATTAAATCCATATTTAATAGCTTTTTTCTAAAGTTACGACGATCAAATTTCCTGTCTAAAATTATTTCATAAGTTTTTTGAATTTCCGGAATAGTGAATCCATTAGGAAATAATGATTTTAATATATCAGTCGTCACAATTTTATCTTGTAATACCTTTATGGCATCATCTAAGATGGCATTGTGATCATAAGCAAGATTAGGCACAAGATTAAGAGGAACCCAATCAGAATCTGATATCTTAAAATTTTCTTTTAGGATATTAACTTTATTAATATCCATAATACCAATATAAGTAATTGCTAGCATTCGCATAAGGGGTGAACGATTAACATTACCAAATACACCACTCAAATATATCTCAATATTATCAATACCAGTTTTTTCTTTAATCTCTCTTCTAACCCCTACTTCTAAATCTTCGTTATTATATAAAGCTCCACCTACTAATGACCACATATCTTTATAAGGATTATTTTTTCGTCTTATTAGTAATACTTTGGTTATGCCTTTATCAACTGTGAAGATTGAAGTAATAACATGAACACCTTGTTTCTTATATAACGGATTATTTATTTCCATTTTGATCACCACCACAATTACATTATATGTGTATTTATTACACTTGTCAATAGTTATATGTTATTTCATAAAAAAAATAAAAGTTATTAAACTTTTACTTTATGTTGCTGATGATGTTTTGAATGGCCATTATATGACTGCATGTACCATTACGATTATAACAATCACATGTACATTCATATTTACCATTGGTGTATTTTATATATCTTGTATCGTGCTCAGAATTCATTTTGACGTTAAAATCAATTATCTCAAAGCGATCTATCTCTTTAGCATACTTCTCACTTTTTATCTTTTTTCTTTTCAATTCCTCGTTCATCTACTTTATCACTCACTTTTTCTAATACCATTTTAGGTATATCATCTCTATTTTCTAATGTCACTTCAATTAATTCAACACTAGGATTCTTTTTAAAATCATTAATCCATTCATAAGAATCATAAAATATTGTACCTATAACAACTCTATTATCACTATTAGTATAACTTAATAAGATACGTTTAAAACTATCTGAATACATCTGCATTGGACCAATCTCATCGATAATAATTACTTTACTGTTATCAGCACTTTCTATTATTGGTAGGGCTTCTTTTTCAAAAAAATCTAATTCAACACCATATCTACTATGTCTAATTGGACTAGATGAAAATACTGACGCAAGGGTACCTACTTTGCCATCACTTGTAACAACAGCAAATCCAGTTCTTTCATTTTGCTCATTTTTTATTTCTTTAGTAAAAAATCCAACATAATTATCACTACCAATAGTATTAATAATCTTCTCAATTGCCGTACTTTTTCCCGTTCGGGGTTTAGCCGTTAATAATATTACTCTACTCAATTTTATCACCTTTTCTATATGAAATAATTACTATTTTTGATATATTAAGTCTTTTATTTATTATATCATACATTTAAAAATATATATATTTATATAAAATATAAGTTTATTATAATGAGTAAATTCTTTCATACCATCACCCCATAATATTTATTTTATATTCTATGATACATTTTTTTGGCTAAAATTATTGAAAATATATATTGTAATATTATTAATAATAAGCCTCCAAGAATTATAATTATCCATAGCATTGAGTTAGTTAAATGAAAATTCAAATTAAGCATACCCTCTATATTAGCTGCTGTATATTTATCAGAAAGTGCTATATATGTTGAACAAAAACATATAAAAATAAGAACTATTAGAGAATAAATATTAGATAAGGAAAGTTTATGCTTAAATGTTTCAATATTTTCATTTTTAATACTCGCTTGTCTACCAATATATATTCCCCCTAATATTCCCGGTATTATATTAAATATAGGAACACCCATAAAAAAGCCAAATATGCCTATGGAAAGAAATAAATGTATTAATATTAACCAAAAATAATTTAAATTATAAAATTCATTAATAAATTTTTTTAACATAAAAATATTTAACACTATAGTTATTAAAAGACTTAGTATTAAACCAACAGCTATATTCCATTTAAGTAAATAAAAAGAGAACCATATCGTTAAAAACGGCAATATTATAAATATTGTTTCAATTATTAAAATAGAAAATAGTTTATCTAATTTTTTTAATCTTTTATTTATAGATATACTCATATAATCACCCCCATTTAATTTAAATACTTTAAAACTTGTTTTAATATTTTATTTCATTAAAAATCATTATTAATCTATTGGCATAATCAAGTAACTTTCTGATTTCTAATTCATCTAATTCGTTCTTTAAACATTTTATTAAATCTAAATCAAACAATAAATTAAATTTATTGTTAAATGTTTTAATAACATCTTCAGAACTTGAGCAATAATTATCCTTCAATATTAAATAATCTTTTTCTAGATAAATTATATTTTTTATAATAATGTTAGTATCTTCAGGTTTAAATTCATAAACTATTTTTCTAAATGTCCTAGCATTTAAGATAACAACATTCCTAATGGAATTTAGCATATTCTTTTTAGTTACAGAATTTTTAAATTCTTTTATAAAATAAATTGGTTCAATATACTTAATCTTAATTAAATATAAATAATACATTGCTATATAATCAATATGTTTATTTTTTAATTCACTAGATACAAAAATATTACAATCAATTTTTATTTTAAACTTATTTTTATATGAATAAATGTCTTCATATACTTCAGAAGAACATTTTTTTAGAATGATTATAAGGTCAATATCACTAATTTCTTCTCTAATGTCTTCAAAAACTGTACTACCACTTAAAGTAAATAGTAATATATTAGTTTTATATTTTTCCATTAAATAATTATAAAATTTATGGATTTCATTCTTATATTCGATAGGTATGTTATAATCATCTATACACTTCATTTTATTATCTCCTTTAGAGTCTTCACTTATATGTCTTAATTTAGCAGTGCCATTTTAATATAGCTTTATTCTGTTCATTTTTTATGGCAACTTTTTTTAATGATTTGGTCATCTTAATTACCTCTTCACGAGCTATCTTTTCATACTCTTCCTCAGTAGCGTTAATCCCTAATTTATCATAAGCAATGGCTGCCCCACCATAAAAGGCTAGGCCTAATGAATGGGTTGGAGTATGAAAACAAGCAGCTGCTTGTCCAAGTGTTCTTGCCGCTGCTTGAGCAGCAGGATTATCTTCTGCTTCCCGGGCTGCTTGATGACAGGAATTTAAAATAATATCTTTTACTTCTGGTAGCTTTTTTAATCCTTTAAACCAATCACGAGAGGCATTTAGTGTCATCTTAGGGCGATTATCATTAGGATAGTATTTCTCATATATTGGGAGAATAAATTCTTCTGCATAATCCATACACCATTTAGCAATGGTTTCTTTACTTTGAGTTTCGATTAAATGCATTAATTCAACGATATGATCATCATCATATTTACCTATCATTTTTCTTAATTTTTTCATATTATCACCTATATTTATTTAATTAATTTTATCCAATAGTAACATGTACCATTTTCAATTTTTTCTAGTTGGCCACCACATTTTTCGACAATTCTACGTGATGCAATATTATCTTCATTATTAGTTAGTAAAACATCTTCAATATCGTAATCATTAATGGCTTTATCAAGAAGCATATTTAGAGAAGTTGTACCAATTCCTTTATCACGACAATATTCAGAAATGGCTAAACCAATTAGACCACCATGTTCTAATAAATTCTTATTTAAGTAATGTCTTATTTTACCAATACCAATTATATTATCGTCTTTCATTACCCAATAAATGGTCTGTGGTACGTATCCTTCTTTTAAATTAATACTTTGTTCTTCATCAATTTTATTTAAAATCCATTTTTTAAAACTTTGCTCATCTTTCATATCTTCTTCATTGGCAGGATTATAAAAACCATTTTCTTCTTTGGGTACTGTTCTAATATATTCAAGTTCTTTTATTCCATCATTTAAAGCTAATTTTTTTAAATAGATATTCATTTACCTCACCTCTTATTTTCTATATACTAATCATTTTTTTGATGATACTTTTTATTTTCTTTCAAAGTATCAATTTGGCAATTTAAACATAAACCATTATGGCAGCAAATTAATTCACCACATATTTTACATTTCCATTTTTGTTCTTCCTCATTTAGAAATTGTTCAATTCCCTTTTCCTTTATATAATTTAAATTATCAATCATACTCATATTATATTTAGTCTTATATCTTTTATCCAATCTTTTAAGACCATCACAAGGAAAATTACCACATTCATAACAAAATCTTATTTTACCCTCACCTATTAAGTCACATTTCTTACCTAAAGAAAAAGTACAGTTTTTTCCTCTAGCTATACAACCTGAGCAATATTTTTTATTAAATCCTTCTTTATTTAAATCATATTTATTAAAAATATACGCTATGCATAAACTACAGTTCATGCCACATGGAGCAATTACATCTTTTTCAATGGTTTTACTTCCCATACAAGTATCCTCCTAAAGTAATTATATAATACTTTTTAAATTTAATCTATTAAATATGATAGTTAATATTGGCCTTTTTAGCTAGTCTACATAAGTCTTTTACGGCTAGGTTATACTTTATATTATCTTTAATAAAATGCGTGCCACACTGCCTAAATTCAAAATTAACATTTTTTCTTATACATTGTTCTCTTATATTAAGAACCCAATCATAATTAAGTGGTCTAGCATTATAATCTGATTCACCACCAACAACCACCAATTCAATATCACTCAGATATTTTTTAATATCGATTTTTTCTAATAATGGTTGAGCTGTTATACATTTATGTTTAATAGGTAATTTATTAAAAATATCCAATTTATTATCAGCATTTTTCTGATTTTCAATCGTACAACAAACAATTACATTATCATATCCATCATTCCAATCATCAGGAATACATTTTGAAAATCTTTCTATTCTTTTAGTAAGAAATAAAAACATTAAATCCGATCTTTCTTTGATTATTTTCCAACAATCATCTCGCCATGAATCAGCTTCTTCAATCAAAAAGTCTGATGAGAAACAAGTATATACAATACCTGATTTAACTTTGTAATTACCGTTTGCTAACTTCTCAATTGGTTTACTAAAGTCTATAGTTTTTACTATATTATTTGTATCTATATGTCTTTTAAAATCACCTTTATGGATGTAACAATACTTACAACCGTCACTACATTTTTTACAACCACGCCATGGATTCCACATTGCCATAACTATCACCTCTAAACTTTATATTATTGTTTAACTATTAAAAAAACTTGATAATAAAACTAACAATGCTCCTATTATAAATAATACACCCCATATATTATCAGACGATAATTTCACTTTTTCATCTCGTTTATGTATAGGTTTATATAATATAAAATATAGTCCTAATACAAAAGCAAACAAGGATATAATATAACTAATAAAATGCATATCTTTAATATCTAAAATAAAGAAAAATTCCATTGTTTTAACACTAATAAAACCTATTAAAATACCTAAAATCGGATAAAATATAATATTATCAAAATCTAAAGGTTCTTTTATATACTTAATGTCAGTATTATTAGATAAATACTGTTTTAATTTTTCTGTAAATCCTTCAATATCTTCTATACTATTATTTATATAAGTACTTATATTATTATTTAATTTTATTTTTATTTCTCTAACTAATCCTTTAGATGTTCGTTTAATTATTACTTTTTTAATATTTTTAATTAGATATTTAGTATTATTTTTTTTAATATATTCAGGAGTTAATTCGATATTAGTTTTCAAAAGTGAATTAAGATATCTAACTACAATGATTCTTGATAAGAAAAGAACAAGAACTAAAATTAATATTATAAATAAAAATACATTTAAATATTGTTTTATATAATTAAATGAAAAAAAGATTAAGCTAATAAAATAGAAAATAATTAATGATGTATATGCGATTATTCTTCGATTAATCTCTTTTTTTGAAATATTATATATAGTTTTCATATCTTATCACCTAACTTTATTATATATTATTTTCATAAAAAATAAAACTGTAAAAATAATGAATAGTTACTCTATATAGTGGACACAAATAGAAAATAATATTTGTAACAAAGTTTACTACATAAACAGATACTTTTTTATAGCAAAGAAAAATAGAAAATTTAGAAAGTATATTTCAGGATCACGTTTTTTGATATAATAAAGGTATCTATATTTAATAGATTAAATAGTTATATAATAATACTGCAATAAGGAGGAAAATATGAAAAAAGCAATAATAATTGGTTCAAGTAGTGGCATTGGAATGCAACTGGCAAAGATTATGTCTAAAGACGGATATATGCTTGGACTTACTAGTAGACGTATAGAATTACTTGATAATTTAAAAAAGGAGCTGCCTAATCAAGTCTACATTAAACATATGGATGTCACAAATATTAAAGAATCTATTAAATGTCTAAACGATTTGATTGGTGAAATGAATGGTGTAGATTTAATTATTATTAGTGTGGGCATTGGGCATATAAACAAAGAACTAAAATGGCAATTAGAACAGGAAACAATTAACACTAATGTTATGGGTGTAACTGCAATTATCAATGCTTCAATGAAATATTTTCTTGATAAAAAAACTGGACATTTAGCCGTCATAACTTCTATAGCAGCATTACGAGGTAGTGCAATAAGTCCGGCATACAATGCTTCTAAAGCATTCTTATCAAATTATTTAGAAGGTCTTCGTTGTAAGATAAAAAAACAAAATCTTGATATTACAATCACAGACATTAAACCTGGACTTGTTAATACAGCGATGGCCAAAGGTGAAGGATTATTTTGGGTTATGCCATTAGAAAAAGTAGCTACTCAAATCTACTCGTCACTTAAAAAAAGAAAAAAGAAATTTTATGTAACAAAAAGATGGGCATTTTTAGCATTTTTTATTAAAAGAATCCCCGATTTTTTGTATTATAAAATTTAACCATTCTACTTAAAAAGAATTTATTTGCTTAATGGTCTAGAAAACATAAATTGTTATCTTATTTTCAATAATTCTAAACATTAATATATTTTACATAAATATTGACTTTTTCTATTCATATATATAGAATATGTATTAATTAGGGGGGCAAATAATGGAAACAGATAAAAGTGGATCTACTAAAACTGTTATGGATGTAATAAAAGCCTTTATTGATACTCCTTACCGTGATGACTTTTCTTGTAATCATTGTGGTTATAATGAAATTCCAGAACAATATAAATATCATGGAAATTTAAATAAATCTGGAAGGGTAATTACAGTTGGTGATATTATATGTGGTGACAATTTACATGGTTATATTTTCAATATAAAAAACAGTAAAAAATATAAAGGTGCTGGTGAGTTTTCGATAATTTATAATAACATTCGCTACATTATGACTTGCTATGGTACTTCAATTCAGATATTTAAAGATGTACTCCCCGTGCCTGATGAGATAGATAAAAAACATTATTTATGTGATGGATATCTTAATTGTAGAGATAGAAGTGTAACTATACTACCTAATGATAGTGATGAATATCACCAATTATTGATTATATTTTCCACAATTATTAAGGGTTTTGCTGAAAATCGAGGTCTATTCCGCATTGTAACACCAGAAAAGTTAGATGTGGTTCAAAGAATTGTCGATAGTGACTGCTTTATACTTTTACATTCAAGCGACGGGCATATAGTGAATGCTAAAATTGAAAATGGTTTTTGGAACACTTAGATGTATTTGAAAAATACTGTTACATATAGTTTAAGTTTTTCTCAATTAAAAAAAGTAAAAAAAGAAGGTCAAGATGTAGGACCTCTTACAGCAGAGGAAATCATTAACTATACTTACCATTCAAAAGAATATCCATCGACAATAGTTTTTGCCATACCTAATGCCATTTTTGATGGTTTCGATAAAAAAGAAGTATATGAAGCAATTGTTGATTTTAAAGAATATGATCCATTAATTGAAAAGGAAAGAGATTTAGCAACAGCATTTTTAAATGAAATTGCCGCTATGCCAGATGGTGAAGAAAAACAAAGACAACAAAGTGAATTTCAATTATATTATGGTAAATTTGATTGTTCGTTTATTCCAAAAGATTTAATTGCTGGTATTTTAAATGCCCAAGGTGACTTTCAGCAATGTCCAGAATGGATAGTTTTACAGCCCAATATGGATAAATTAATTTCCATTCATAGGAAAAGACTAATTAGTAATATGGATGCAAAAGCAAGAATGGGTGTTAAATACTATAACCAAATACCCGAAAGAAATATATTTAATCGCTGAATTTTGACTAATTAGAAGCTATAAACATAATAAAAAATATAAAGTTTAACCTTTATATTTTTTATTTACTTAATGGTCCGTAACAAAATAATTAATTACATTTATTTATTTTTTTATAACTATTATACCAGCACATTTACTCTTTATAGTAAATTCAGCCACAATATCTATATTCTTTATTTATATAAAACAAAAACAGTGAGATATTATTTTTTAACCGTTTTTATCTTATAGTTAAAGAAAGTCTATTTCCCTTTGTTTTGGAGGCATCAATACAGCATGGTTCTGTTTGTCCACCTACTATTTTATCAATAATAAATCGTATTACTTCAGAAAAATCTGCAACACCATTTTTAGGATATTTTACATCATGGCCATGAGGCCATTCTCTTTCAGTGTTAAAAGCTTTATCCAAAAGTGGTAACATTTCTTCATACATTTCTGTACCAAAAACAATTTCAGATGCTCTATAAACAACAAATGGTTCTGATAGTAAATATTTTTCTGAAAAAAATTGTTTCCCTAAAAATTCTATGGCACTTTCTTTACTATTAACATCATTCCACCAAACTTTTTCACTATTCTGCATAGCTATCCATAAATGTTGTGCTAACACATATCTTCCATTAGCAAATTCATTACTAAGGAATTTGGTAGGTATTGGCTTAATGTTTCCTTTTGACAAAACCTCAAAGATAGGTAACCTATTATTGTTGTCAAGTTCCCATATATCCCTTATATCTAATATTTGTCGACTACTCATCACCATAGGAACAACTAAACTTGCTTTAACAGAAAACCTTTTATTATCACCATAAGATATATCCCAAGGATCTTTAGTAAAAGGAAAATAGGTTACTTCTAAAATACCATATCCTGATTCATTCGGTCTTTTTTCTCCATTGGGTCCTTTTTCCCAAGCTTGGACAATAAAGTAATTTGGCTCATCTGTACAAAAAGGTCTTATCATATCATCAAATTCCCTTATACTTGCATATTTACCCATAGGAACAATTGATTTTATTTCCATTTCACAATCACTATTATAGTAGCAATAATTTAATCCTACTTTACCATCGATTCTAAAAATGGCCGGATAATTATTGTTGGTATGACAAAAAGCTTTGCTTTGTAATTTTGGAGGCTGATTATATTCATCAGTTTCTAATACACAACCTGGAGACATTAACTCAATCATTCCGTCCATAAATCCATATTTTCCAGTCTCATTATCCAAAACCAAAAATACATCTGAAGAAACTGAAACGTCAATGTCAAAACTATACCTTTTTTCAAATAATAAGACTAATTGCTTATTGATAGGAAAATATTTATCATCAATACATACAAACATCAAACAATGTTCTATTTCTATAACACATGTTGCTAAATAAGAAACTCCTTCTTTATCTTTTACCTCGAAAGAAGTTATTTGTCCGCTTTCATTTACAGCATAATATTTTTGATCTATCAATACAAAAGGAATTGGCGAATTACCAATATGTCTTATTTTTGAAGAATATCTTTCTATCCCATTTGTATCTATTACTCTAAAAAGTTCATGGCCATAAGTATCCGCTGGTACCTTATCAACTACTCGATTATATGGAAGATCCTGCACACAATAATTATCAAATGAAGCATTATACAGCTTATAAAATTTACCATCTTGTTCATATAAAAAGATTAGATGGTGAGTATTATAATTATCACCTTTAGTATCTGCTGGTAACCAGACTTTGTTTATAGTCACATCATCATTATATTTACTCTTATTAATATATGGACATTCTTTACCACTTTCATCAATAATATGAGGTTTACCATTTATAATAGCAATCCATTGTTGATGATTAGGAGTAGCAAATAAATATTCAACGTGATGTTTTTCGCCTTCATAAGTTGTAACCTCAATGGTAGTTTGTTTTAAATCTTTATCAAAAATAATACAATGTTTTTCGTATTCATATGGATTAAGAAAAGCGTTAGGAGAATAATTAGCAATGTATTTATCAGATACAGCAAGTTTATGTGCCCAATGTCTTGAACTGAAAATAAAATACTGCCTACCATCATTCATAGTAATAGGCAAAGCAGTATCTTCTACAGCATTAATAAATTCATCTACGCTATGGACAATTGGACAAGTATAACTAATTCTATTCCATTTATCAAGTGAAACAAGATATAGATTATGCCCATCAACGTAAATACTAGAATAATGAGTACCTTCAACATAAATTTTTGAATCTCCCCTGTCACTTACTTCTAATACATCTGTTTCAGGATTAAAGTTATCTTTAATATTTCTCATTACTAATCGAAATGACATTTCATCCATCTGTGTATCCTCTCCCTTATGTCCAGATATAATACATCTTACAATAAAAAAAAGCAAGTTATAGAATCTATCCTATTATGTATATTGCATGCTTTAAGAGTCAAAGTATATTCATAAGTATTAAAAAACATATAAAGTTTAAGCTTTATATGCCTTATTATCTTAACGGTCGGGGAATAAAATGGATTTCAAATTCTTCTTTTTACCTGTTTTCTTTATTTAATCTTTCAACTAATATTTCAATTTGTTTTTCCATATCCTCTAAACTTTTAGTTGTATCTATTTCAAAATAGATGCTCTCTTTTGGAATAATATATTTTTCTTTTTCCATTCTCAAGAAATCATTAACATCGGCATTGGAATAATTGATAGTTTCATTTCCTTCAAAATTGTCTAAACTGTTTATATCAATTTTTCTATTTTTTATTCTTTCAATTACTTGATTTCTATTATATATTATCCCTATGATGTAATATTTAATATTATATTTTTTAAGTATAGAAATTTTATTTTCATAATTATTTGATATATCTCCATCCCATAAACAATTATTTCCATTTTTTAAAGTCTTTTCAATCCTATAATATTGAATCTTTTTGGTTAAGTCTTGAATCTCTTTCCAATCGTTACTAAAGCCAGTCTTATAAATAAATTGCCTAACTTTATCATTGTTTAATACTATTAAATCTAATTTTTTAGAAATTATTCTAGCTATTGTTGATTTACCAGTACCGGTTATTCCATCCAACAATAATAAATATGGATTTTTGTTTTTACCATTATTTATTTGATTCTTTTCTAAAAACAAATTCATAATTTCTTCTTCAGTCTTTAAAAATTCATAATTCATCTATATCACCAAAACTATTATATATTATTTTTACAAAAAGAAAAAGTCAAGGATCTTTATTTCCTTGACTTTTATTATATTTAATCCCAAAAATCAGGAATTTCTTCAATGGTCGGGATATAAAATGAATTAAAAAGTTTCATTTTAATGTTCTTTTTACAAATTTAATCGCATTTTTTATATCTTCTTCATTTGGATGTCCCCCAAAAAACACAAGTCCTCCTGGATATACAAATTCGTCTTTCAATACATTTACTCCATTATTTTGCAATATTTCTCTAACTTCTATTGGTTTTGTTGTCTTAGCACCAGATGAAGTTATAAGTGCAACTTTATTGACCTGTTTTCTAGTTAATTTTTTAGCATATTCAATTAATTCAGGAGCACTCTTGTTACCATATATACCGCTAACAATATATAATAAATCCGTATTTTCTAACTCGGGATTTGTTTTTATATTTTTTGAATCAATGCCTAACTCTTTACTAATAACTTCAGCCATTTTTTTAGAATGACCTGTTTTAGTATAATAAACAATACCTATTTTCATATAACTTTCCTTTTAATTATTTATTTTAAAGCAGTCTCAATGGCCTTTAAGATTGTTTTACTCGTAATAGTAGCTCCCGATATAGTATCAACATTTACTTTTTGCTCTTTCATTACCTTATCAAATAGCTTATTACTAGTACTGCTACTAATGCTATTATTCATAGGTTTAATATTAGTAATTTTATGATTTTTAATTGTAACTTCGACACTATATGTACGCAACTGATTTTTATAATCGCCGACATATTTTCCATCTTCTATTTTATCCAAATCCACATTTTCAATTGTCATCTGTCTTATTTCTTCTCTCACTTTATTATCAAAAGGAATTATGCACAAACAGATCAATATTGAACCACCTAAAATAATCAATATTGTTTTAAGTACTACTTTTAATACCCTTCTTAATACATTCATATAATCACCTACTATGATTATATATCATTCTAACAAAAAATAAAACTATGAATTTTATTTTCACAGTCTTTATATGTTAATTCCCAAAAAGTTGGGAACCTTTTTTAAATGGTCGGGAAACAAAATTAATTTCAAAATTATTGTTTTTTCTTAATTATTTATATTTTTTATTCCTACTTCTGGTATTATTACATCACTTGAAGTATCTATTATAAATCTTATTAATCTGGATACTTCTTTAGTATTTAAACCATTATTCATATTTTTTTCTATATTCATTTTTTTAAACATATCGGTTTTCATCATTCCTGGCATTACATCTGTTACTCTAATCCCATATTTAGCAAGTTCTGGCTGTAACGATTTTGTAAAACCTGTAATTCCCCATTTGCTAGCATTATACACTACTCTTTCTGCTTTATAATTTATTCCAGCTTGTGAATTTATATTTATGATTAGACCATCTTTGTTTGACTTCATATTTGCAATAACAGCTTTAGTCACATTTATAGTACCTAATAAGTTTACTTCTATTACTTCTTTTATTCTATCAGAATCATTTTGATCTAATTCCTCTTGAATCCATAACCCCGCATTATTAATTAAAACATCAACTTTAGAATGCTTTCTTGTAATCTTTTCTATTATTGCGTCTACTGCATTGTAATCAGTAATATCGCAAACAAAATAGTCACAATTATTTTCTTTAGCAACTGTTTTCAATTTTTTTTCATTAGTTGCCAATATTATAACCTTATTATCTTTTGATAAGTCTTCTGTTAAAGTTTTTCCTAATCCGTCACTACCGCCCGTTATAACTATAATTTTATTCATAAAGTGTCATCTCCTTAATTTAATTATATATTATTTTAATTAAAAATAAAACTGCAGATTTTATTTCCACAGTTCATGTAATCCCAAAATTGGGAATCTCTTTTAAAATGGTCGGGAAAACAGGATTTGAACATTAGCCAATTTCCCATTATCCTCATTGTAAAATAAGGCCTGTTTATCCATAATTTCCATAAAATCCATAGTTTTTATAAATTTAGGAGTCATTTGGGAGTCAAGGTTTTGCATAACTCTTATAATATTGTTTTACATAAAATTTTCAGTCCTCAATAAGAAAAACATTAAATAAAAAATATCACGCATAGGTCAATAAATAATGAGATAATTCAGGAAAAGTTTTTTTCAATTTTTCGATGATTTTAATCCTGGTATTCTCTTGAACCACTCTTTGAGTATAATATGTAAATAAAATAAGCAACTCAGCATTAGAAATGTTCTCTTTTTCTATTGACCTATATATGCTATATAGAATATGCGTTGGGTACTCATCTTGCCTATAGTATAAAAATAAAACAGTTAATCTAATGGGGTCAAATTTTAATATTTCAACCATTTTTTGTTTAGAGATTATATTTGAGATATTTATCTGGTTTATCAAACAATTTATCCTTGGATTATAAATAATTTCATCAAAAATATTTTTTTTAAATTCTCTACCATAGTTTATTTCAAAATCATTCTCTACAATATTTTTATATTCATCAAAATTTTTAATTTTTGAAATTTTTTTAATAAAGTTCTTTATTAAACATTTTATTTCTTCTTCTGAACCTATTATTTCGAAAAGATCAAAATCTTCTGAATAATAGAAAAGATCATATAATTTTCCACTTACATGATTAGGTAAATTATCAGTGGAGTCATAAACATATTTTTTCTCATTAATCTTTAAATTAAAAACAGCATATATTTTTTTTAAATCCTTTAATATGTCTTCCTCAACGTATTCACCATTAAAAAAAATATACAAATCATCTGAACATCTAATCGTTTCAAAAGTGGTAAATACCGTAGAAAAATAATGCTCGAGTTCCTTATCCAATTCTTCAAGATATATATCAGTTGCTATATAAGATAGTCCAGCGCAATCCTCAAGAATTGGAAATTCATCTAAATTTAGCCTTTTTAACAGAATTAATATTTTGTCAATCTCTAGTACCTTCATCATTTGTAATCTTTTTAAAGAAATGTTTTTATAAAAATCTTCTATATCTATTTTTATAAAATTTTGATATGCTGTGTATTCCAACAGTAGTCTTTGCTGAAATTCTTTATAGCTGGTTTCATAAAAAAAATCTTTATTATCAAAATATCCAGAATAATAAACATTTTTTCTTCTCTTTCTTTTAGAAAAAAGAACATAACAATAAAAATTTATCTGACTTATTACAAAAGGCGTTGTCAAATAACAATTATCACGATATGTATTATCTCTTTTCCTCATATAGCCCTTTAATACATATTCTTCATTCTTACTTCCATAATAATTATTTAAAATTTTTCCATGTATTGAAGGACGATTATTTCCTCTTTGGCATCTAATTATTTCTTCTATTTCCACAAAGAACCACCAATGCTAACAATAATAAGAATTGAAACAATTAAAATTACTAGATTAATGACTTCAAACAAATTATCTTTCAATTTTAACCAAAACTTTATTAATTTTGTTTTTTTCTTCTTTTTTAATTTTTCATATATATCATCAGATAAATCTATGTCTTCATGGTTAGGAAAGTATTCTAATTCACATAAATACTCATCCATGATTTCTGTATATTCTTTTAACTTTTCTTTTTCTGTCATATCTTCGGATAAAAGCATTTTTTTAAATCTAAGAATTTTCTTTTCAATAAGAATTTCATTCCTTCTTGCTAATTGATGTTTCTCGTGATATCTATTTAAATTAATTGTATACTGTAATAATATTATATATATCGAATATATTCCACTTGTTAGACTTAAAAAATCATCTTTTTTATATAATGATAATACAAACATAAAAATCGCCGTAAAATTATAAAGAAAAAACATTATATCCCAAAAAAAACTTTTCCCATTCATTCTTTTGGATAGCATTATTCTATTGTCACGAACTATATCTAATGATTCTTTTTTATGAATTATTTCTTCATCAATATTTATAATCTTATTCTCATTATGATTTGATACCTCTGAAATATTATTTTTTTTACTCACATTAACATCTCCATTACACTCAAAATTATAATTTTTATACTTCTACTAGTCAAAAAAGTACCATCAATTAATTCTTAACCACTTAATTTCTATGCTTTTTTCGTGTTTCTATCTGTTGCGCTTTTATTCTACTTTTGATAATTGATTTATAGCTGCTTTTAAAACTTGATAGCAAATTTTTGCTGTATCTAAGTTTGGATGAAAATTTTCTGTTAATTGCTGATAGGGGTGAATATAGTTCCTAAAATCTCTTATAGAATGACTGAACTTTCTTACATCTTCCTTTATAAAGCCAATTTCATGACAGGTATCAATAAATTCACTTAATTTCCATTCGTGAAATGCCTTTACTTTATCATTAAATTTTGGTGAGCTTTTTGCCATATTAAATTCTTTTGGATATTGGGTGGCATAAGAGAGTAATATTCCTTCGAGAGTACTACCAATCAAGAAAATTGCAGCTAGAGGAGTATTATTTTTTATACAGAAATCAATTTCTGTAAGTCTATTATTAATTATTGTATATATCGAATTTTCTAATTTCAACTTATTAGTATCTATATTGATTTCCTCACTTAAAAAATCATCCGCAGTAACTGATAAATTTGTTTCCCACTCATTGCTGTTAGCTCTCTTAAAATTAATCTCTTTTCCTTCTCTTACAATCTTCCAATCATCAAACATTAAATATTTGTTAAAATCTAAAATAAAATCATCTAGAGTTTTTAAGTTACCAATAAAATTAATTGGAGCAAATAGCTGCCTAATACATTTATCTAAATCAGAAGTTCCATTAATTTTGTTTAATTTTTCTTCAGTATATATCCATCTTGATGGAAAGCCTTCACCATATGTATCTGAAAATCCTAATTGATTGAAGAATTTTACTAATTCTCTACCACCCCTATATTCTGTATCTTCGTTAATTAATTGCCTAAGCTTTATTATCGTTTTAGAATTTATTTTCATCTAACAACACCACTTCCTATAAAAAACAGCAGCACAAAATATCTTGTACTGCTTCTAACTAAATATTATCACTAACTAATTATCAAGTCAAACATATTCGACTTATTTCAATATTTAGGAGTCAAAGTGGAGTCATAGACATAAAAAAACATATAAAGTTTAAGCTTTATATGCCTTATTAACTTAATGGTCGGGAAAACAGGATTTGAACCTGCAACCCCTTGGTCCCAAGCCAAGTGCACTACCAAATTGTGCTATTTCCCGATATAGGATTATTAATAATAATCCATATTACAAATTATTTTTATATAGTTGATAATATTCTTCTAAAGTTATATTTTTTTCAAAAATAATTTTTGATATTTCATTACCAACATATCTTAAATGCCATGGTTCATAATTATAACCAGTAATATCTTCTTTACCTTTGGGATATCTTAATATAAAACCATATTTATAACAATTATTATGAATCCATTTTGTTTCTTCCTGATAATCATTTATATCATCAGTATATACACCATTAATAAATAAACAATAGTCAAATGCTAAACCGGTTTGATGTTCACTAGTACCAGGTAAAGCAACAAATTTATAGGCTTCTTCACCTTTTTCATTATACAAATTATCAAATATTTTCTGTTGATATTCATAACTACGATAGCCACTATCTACTTCTATATCATAACCTAATTTTAGAGCATCTTTTCGCATTTCTAGGAAATGATTATAGGCAGCAGCATCTAATAAGACTTTGTAGGCAGTATCTAAATGTCCTATTGAGCGACTATTAGTATCTACTAAATTCGATGGACAGTAACTTGCTTCTATTTTATTATTTTTATTAACTAAAATAGTATAGTCGATATTATCACCTCATCTAAATAAATATGATATCTAAAATTTATGTTTCCCCCACCAATCGGGGATTAATTCTTTTAATCTTATAGCTTTATTGTCATCTAAACTAACAAGTATTTCTATATCACCACTATTTTTATCAAGTTGCATTAAATATTCTCTACAAGCTCCACATGATTGAGCAATAGAACCATCTTTCTTAACACAGACTAATTTAACAATTCTACTCTCACCATTTGTTATCATATTAGCAATAGCATTTCTCTCTGAACACATTCCAAGTCCACAGTCTGTTTCTATATTTACTCCAGTATATATATTTCCCTTATTAGTTAATATTGCACAAGCAACACTACCAGCTTTAATACATGGTGATATAATTCTTGGATTTAATTTTTCTTTTGCAATATCATATAATTCTTGCCAAATGTTTTCTTTCACAAAATCACCTCTAAGATTATTATAATATAAGGAAGATAAGTCCTATTTCATTGTATTTAAATAAAGATGGCGTCCCCGATTGGAGTCGAACCAACGACCTACCCCTTAGGAGGGGGTTGCTCTATCCAACTGAGCTACGAGGACATAATAATTAATTTTAATATATTTATAAAACTTTATAAATACATCAACAATGATTATTATATAATTTAATTGGTATTAATACAATAGAGTTTGATAAAAATATATTTTTAAAAAATCTTTTTCTTACAATAAAAACCAAAACTCATCATAATAGTAGGTTTTTAATTGAAAGATTTTTTCTTATATTAGTATATGTTTTAATTATAATTTATGATGGTTTTATGATATTATATAGTAGTAATGACCACAATATTTTAAATATATATATGAAAACAGCCCTTTATATCAGTTAATTACTGAATGGGATAAAGCCTATAGTTTAGATGGTCAGGAAAAATCTGACCCATCGAAAGTAAGAGAATTATTACAAATAGGAGGAAGAAGATAAAATGAACCATGAAATGAAATTACAACCAAAATATTTTGACTTTATTAATAATGGAACAAAGAGAATTGAAATTAGATTATTTGATGAAAAAAGACAAATAATTAATATTGGCGATACTATCACTTTTTTGAAAGAACCAGATTATGCAGAAGCATTAAAAGTTAAAGTTATAGGATTATTAAGGTATAGTGATTTTAATAGTTTATTTAACGATTTTGATATTGATATGTTAGCTGATAAATCAATGACAAAAGATGAATTAAAGGGTGTCCTTGAGGAATTCTATACTAAAGAAAAGCAAGAACAATATGGTGTTTTAGGTATAAGAATAGAAAAAATATAGATTATTAAATCTATATTTTTTAATGTTAATCTTTAAAAATTATACTATCTTCTTTTTATATCACCAAAAAATTCTTCTTCTACTTTTTTAAGTGCTTTCATTCTTCCTACGGCTTCAGCTACTTCTACGGGATGTTGCCCTATTATAGCTATGGCATCTGATTCTGGTAATATAGTAGGAAATCCAAATTGACCATTACGTCCTACTTCTTTAGCAACAACTACATTTTCATTGTTTGGAATGAAAATATAGTTTGTAGTTATTTGGTCAATATCTAAAGGATCAGATTCAAGTGTAACAGTTCCCGCTAATCGTAATTCAGAACGTGTTATTTTAAGATTTTTACTTTCAAATAATTTTCGACATATTTTCAATTTTTTCTTTGCTTGATGCTTTTCTGAAAGATGGGCAGCTGGTTCAACCATAGAAGATATTGAAAGTGTTACAAAGAACATTGCCAGTAATTGTTTGATAAAATTATCTTTCTCTAATGACTTTCTTAAATCTTCTAATTTGTCACCTACCGCTGTAGCATTAGCTATACCTAATACCGCAATAAACAATATAAACATCGATGCTGATAAACAAATTATTATATTAAAAAACCTTTTAGTATTAAATTTAAGATTTACTTTTTCTATACTTTCTTTAAGTGATAATGATGACATAGCTTTATCTTTATATGATATTTTTGCCATATACTTCTCCCCTTTTTAACGAGGGCTATTTTAACATATTATATTTTTATTGTCAAATTACACTCTTAATTTTGATTGTTTCTTATATAATTGATAGCCTATATCAATTCCGACCTCAATATCTTTTTTATCTATTGGTAGATATCTCCCACAATTAACTAACATATTCCTACAATTATCCTTTGCTTTAAGTAATTCACTACGCAATATCTTCTTATATTCATCAAGACTAATTGAAATTAAACTTCTAGCAGTGGTTAACTTTATAAATGATAAAGTCCTTTCAATAGTATGATCACTATTAAACCATTCTTTTAGTAAAATAAAATCACCATTATCGATTTGACAATTAGCTACTCCTAATTTTCTTTCTCTATCATACATACTAATTAATAATGCAACCATACTTCTTATAATTATGCTTCTATCATAGTTGGAGAAAGGTTCAAAATGATGTTCTGGTTCATAAGTATGTATACCCCATTCTTCTTCACTAGCTATACAACCTGCTTGATGAATGTATGGAGCAATAAAAGCTTCACGATCGCCACTATTAATGTAGCACATTGGCTCTATGACACTATTACTGATTCTCGCTAATGATTTTAAGTTATTAAATTCTTGTTCAACAAATCTCATTTCATTAGCTGGTTGACCAATTAAGACTACATATTCTTTATTGCCAGCTTTAACTGCATATACTAGTTCTTTATCACCATAATTTATAAATCTTATCGTAATTTCGTCACTAGATAGATTAGGATATATATTACTAAAGAAAGTTATAATGTATCCCAAAATAAAATCAACTGTTTTTTTAAATTCTATCAATATACTTTGTTCACTTCTTATTTTCTGATAATAAAAGCCATTTGATGATATACCAAGATTTCTATTGCTTATTCCCACAACAACACCTCTTTTATAACAATCAATTAAATGATTATATAATACTACATATTTTTAATATTGTATATATTTTTTATATTACATTATAAAATTGTAGAATAAAAAAAGAACTATATTATAGTTCTTTATCATTAAAATTTATGTAATGGTTTCATTGTTCTTACTTTATCCGCTATTTTTGGATATCCATTTAACCATACTTCTGCTTCTGTTTGATCTAATAATTGTGGTCCTGTTTCAGTAGTATTATTATCGTTACCAATAGTTCTTGTGCTTATTGTTTCTGTAGCCACATATGTTTTTCCTGATTTTGAAGGAATAAATGCAATATTAGTAACATTTGTTTCTTTACTTGTCATTTCTGGTATATTTGTAGCTACTGATTTTTCAGTTCTTTCAGTAACAACTTCAGCCTTTTTTAAATCAGAAGAAGTTAATTTAATATCTTCTTTTGAAAGATATTTTGCAAGCTTTATTAAACCAATTTTACCTACTAAACGTTCAATTAATAAGGCTACACCAGTACCAACTGTCGGAACACCTAAAGAAATTAATAATATACCTTTTACTGCAGATAATATTTCTTCTACATTTTTTTCATAATCGTTAGTCGAAATAAGTTGTATTCCATTAAGAGCAGAAACAATATTCAAAGCACCAAAGACTGCTAAACCACCAATAATATAAAATGCAAGAAATTTAAAGATATAATTAATAGCCATTTTAACATTATATTTTTCATTAGCCATTTCAATACATCCTTTAAGTGATAATTTTGTCATATATTTTCCCCCTTTTTTTATGAAGGTATATTAACATATTATATTTTGATTGTCAAATTAAGTATATAAAAACACTCTATTTTGAGTGTTATTACTATATGGTGCCGCAACCGTGAATCGGACACGGATTAAAGCCTTACCATGGCCTCGTAATGCCATTATACTATTGCGGCCTGAAAAAATTATAGCATAAATTAATCCACTAATCAATCCTTGAAATACAATATGGATAAGATATTTTTTCAATGGTAGCATCCACAGTCGTATGTAATAATTCTTTAGATCCTAAGGTCTTAATTAATAAATAATTACCCGTATGTCCTATTAAATAATTATTATTATAGGCTTCAGGAATAAATGATACTTTTTTATTAATGGATTTATCCATATAATTTATCTCTAATTCTTTTGATAATTTTAGTAATGCTTGAACTCTTATTTTCTTTGTTTCTTCGGCTATTTGATTAGGCATATCAGCAGCTTTAGTTCCTGCTCTTTTTGAATAAGGAAAAACATGTAGTTTAGAAAAGTTAATTGCTTTTATAGTCTTTACTGTTTCATTAAAATCTTCTTCTGTTTCATCAGGAAATCCTACTATAACATCAGTGGTTAAAGAAATATCTGGTCGTATAGTTCTTATTTGTTTTACTTTATCGATAAAGTAATTAACATCATACTTACGATTCATGGCTTTTAATATCTTGTTACTACCTGATTGTAATGGTATATGTAAATGATCAACAAGAATAGAACTATCTTCTATTACTTTTAAAACACGATCATTTAACTCGGTTATTTCAATCGAAGAAATACGTAATCTTTTTAGATTAGGTATTTTAACTAAGTCATTTAAAAGATCAGCAAAATCATAATTATTAAATTCCGCTCCATAATTACCAGTATGAATACCGGCTAAAACAACTTCTTGATGATCACTATTGACTAAATTAGTTACTTCCTTTATAACATCATCTTTATTCTTACTACGAACATTACCTCTCGCATAAGGAATAATACAATATGAGCAATAATTATTACAACCATCTTGAATTTTAACAAAAGCTCTTGTTTTATTAAAATTATTTAAGAGCATTGGTTCAAAAGATGTAGATTTTAAATCTTCAATATTAGTAATAATCTTCTTATTAGCTAAGTACTCATTTATATAATTAATTATCTTACTTTTATCTTTATTACCTAGTATAATATCAACTCCAGGAATGGTTATTTTTTCTTTATTAGTTTGCGCTAAACAACCAACTACAATAATTATACTATCATTATTTTTACTTATGGCTTGTCTAATGGTTTTTAAAGATTTATTATCAGCCGTATTAGTTACCGTACAAGTATTAATAATACTAATATCTGCCCCATCATCCGTTGTTACTTCACGATAACCTTCATTAATTAGTAAATCACGCATTACATTAGATTCATAAGTATTAACTTTACATCCTAGAGTATATATATTAAACGTCATATTAGTCCCCCTAAAAAATAAGCCTTATGGCTTATTCTAAATTTTTTCGAAAAGCAATTAGTGATTTTAAAAACTCTTCATCTTTTTTTACTTCATCTTTTTTAACCACTTTTTTAATAGTCGTTTCTAATTCCTTTAAATCAACTATTTCATCAACATTCGGTTTAATACTTTCCAATCTGCCAAGTCGCGTATTGGGCATATTAACTGTTTCCTTAACAGGTTGAACAGGGTGTTGTGGTACTTCTACTGGTTTAGGCGGTACAGCATGAAGTGGTTGTTCCTCTTTAACTTCTTTAGGTGTAAATTTAGCCATAATTTCCGAGCGATCAACATTACGATATTGGACATTCTTATCACTACGCCCAAAAACTGGTGAAATAAATTCGGTTGTCCGAAATTTTTTAGTATCTTCTAATGATGAATTATCTTTATTAACTGGTTCAATAGGAACTGGTTGACTAGTAACCGGTGCCGTTATTGGTTCTTCAGGTATATCAATTATTTCAATACTAGATGTTGCTTCTAATGGTGTCTCTTTAACGACATTATCGCCTTTTTTAGCTGCTAATAACTGTTGATAACTAATAATAGCTTTTTCTTCCTGTTCTTGTTCAAAAGTTACGACCTCATCTTTTTCTTTATCTTCTAAATCTTTGGCCATTTGATCTAGTAAACCTTGAATTGCTGATTTATCTTCAACTGGAGGTTTAACTGGTTCTTGTAATATTTCTTCAATCGTTTCAATTTTCTTTTTAGGTATTATCATCTCTTTTTTACGATTATTAGCAACAATAATCCATACAATAACTGCTACAATTAAAACAGCAATTATTATAATTCCTAGTAAAATATCACTACTAGATAGGTTTAGTAATAAATCTTTCATTATATCACTCCATATTTTCATAATTAATAACACTTAAAATAAATAAAGGAACAGTTTCAACTCGCATAATATTATGTCCTAAAGTAACAGGAATAAAACCTTTATCAATAAGATAGTTTTCTTCTTCAGGAGTAAATCCTCCCTCTGGTCCAATTGCTACCGTTATTCTATCATAATTTTGATTATTTTGCAAAGATTTACGAATATTATTTTCTTTTATTTTGGTACTACATATTAAATTTAAGCCCGTATCTATTTTAATATCTTTTATACTTTTATATTGGCTTATAACAGGTATATTTAAACGCATTGATTGTTCACTTGCTTCTTTACAAATTTTAGTCCAGCGATCAATCTTTTTTTCTTGTTTTTCATTAACCATTTTTACGACTGATCTTTGCATTTCGACTAAGATAATCGCACTGGCCCCTAATTCAGTACTCTTTTGTAAAATATAATCTAATTTTTGTTCTTTGACCAAAGGGACAATTAAAGTAATATGTTTGGCTTTATTTATTTTTTCTATTTGGTTAATAACCTTAACTAAAAGTTGTTCACCATTAATAGTAATACTACATAAATATAATTGTTCTTCATAAACGACTTCGATATTATCATTATCATTCATTCGCATTACATGAAGAATGTGATGAATGTCACTATTATCTAAAGTGAGTATTTCTTTGTTTTTTGTTGCGGCAAAATAGCGCTGCATAATATCACCATATAAATTGTAACATTTTTACTATTATTAGTAAATTAATTATAATTTATACTTTACATTTTATGTATATTATGACATATTTTTTAATTATTTTAATAGATTTTAATAGATAAAGGGATGATTAGATGAAAAAGTTACTATCTTGTTTATTAATAATTATTTGTTGTTTATGTTTTAAAAGTGGTATTAAAGCTGGTGATACAGAAGCTACTCCCGTTAATTTTAATTTAGTTGATACTTTTTATACGACGATTGCTAAAAGCCGGGTCAATAATCGCACCTATTTCGATTTAAACAATTATTTAAATACTATGACTTTAACAACTGAGCAATTAAAGACAATACTTAGTTATAAAGCTAATGATCCTACTAGTCATTTGGCTATTTATGAAACATTAAATATTAATGTTACACCGGTAGCGGGAACTAATTATGCCAGTTTAACTGGTAAGGATACTTATTATTTAGATAGTAGTGATGAACATTGGGAAGATAAGGATGATATTACCCTTGATATGGGTGATGTGGCGACTATTCATAATTTAGATAGTAATTATTATCCATGGGGATTTCGAGTTGTTTATCGTCTTAATTCTGATGATGATTATATTGAAACGCCACCAGCTGATAATAGTTTAGATAATAAAACAATTGAACAGCAATTAGCGTCTATCCTAGGGATTGATCTTAGCGCTAATCCCAATGGTGTTATTGACGAGTATAAAAATCTTTATGATTTTGATACTCTAAATAGTGATTATACTTCGACAATTAGATTTGATTTTTTTGATAAAGATCCTACTAAAGAGCCCGTCAAACTGACTGGTAATGATAGTTACAATCCCGCTTCCTTAAAGTCTTTAGGAACGGAATATGTCGTTATTCGTTATAATAATTCACCAACATCTTCTCCAACAATTGGTAATATTGATAAGGATAAAGATAGTGAAGCTAGTACTTGGATATTCATCATTGGTGGTCTTGCTATTATAGGTGGTAGTGTATATTATTATTTAAAGAAGATTAGAAAAGTAATCTAAAAGAACTAGTAAAAACTAGTCCTTTTTTTATGTATTATATAATTATTTTTGTTTAATAGAAGCACCAACAAAGGCATCAAACAATGGATGTGGTCTAGTTGGACGACTTCTAAATTCGGGATGGAATTGCGATGCGATAAAGAAAGGATGACTTGGCAATTCCATCATTTCCATTAGATTAGCTTCTTTATTATAACCAGAGAAAACTAATCCTTTAGCTTCTAATTTTTCTTTATAAGCATTATTAAACTCATAACGATGACGATGTCTTTCTAAAATAATATCCGATTTATATATTTTAGCTGCCAATGTTCCTTTTATTAAAGTACATTCATAATTACCCAATCTTAATGTTCCACCCATATTAATAATGGATTTTTGATCAGCCATTAAATCAATAATGGGATCAATGCATAAGCCATCAAATTCGGTTGATGATGCTTTAGGTATATCACAGACATTACGTGCAAATTCAATAACGGCTAATTGTAAACCTAGACATAATCCCAAGAAAGGAATCTTATGAGTTCTAGCATATGTAATAGCTTTTATTTTACCTTCAATACCTCGATAACCGAACCCTCCAGGTACAACAATACCCTTACAATCTTTAAATACCTCTGATAAATCAGCAATATCTTCTAATTTTTCGGAATCAATCCAGTTAATATTTACTTTTACTTTATGCTTATATCCGGCATGTCTTAAGGCTTCCGCTACTGATAAATATGCGTCATGTAGTTCCACATATTTACCTACTAAAGCAATTTCAACCGTATCTTTTAAATTATCAACCGTCGTAACTAAATTCTCCCAGGCTTTTATATCGATAGGTTTAATAGCTAATTTAAATTGTTTTAAGACTGATTCATCAATTTTTTGATGATAAAAATTTAATGGTATTTGGTAAATATTCTTCACATCAATAGCTTCAACAACATTGTCTGTAGGAATACTACAATATAAAGATATCTTCTTTTTTAAATCTTCTTCTAATGTTAGTGGTGCACGTGCAACTATAAAGTCTGGTTGAATGCCTAGACTTCTTAATTCAATAACACTATGTTGAGTTGGTTTAGTTTTTAATTCTCCAGAACCATAAATATAAGGTACTAAAGTCGTATGAACAAAGGCCGTATTTTCTACTCCTAATTCACACCGTACTTGTCTTAATGCTTCTATGAATGCTAAAGACTCAATATCACCAACTGTGCCACCAATTTCGGTAATAACAATATCGGCACCTGATGAAGACCCTGCTTCATAAACTTTACTTTTTATTTCATTAGTGATATGAGGAACAATTTGAACTGTGCCACCCAAAAAATCCCCGCGACGTTCTTTTTCAATAACAGATGCATATATTTTACCCGTCGTAATATTAGACGAATAATTTAATTCTTCATCAATGAAACGTTCATAATGTCCAAGATCTAGATCAGTTTCACTACCATCAGCTGTTACAAATACTTCTCCATGCTGATATGGTGACATAGTACCCGGATCAATATTAATGTATGGATCAAACTTCTGCATAAACACTTTATAACCTCTTGATTTTAATAATAAGGCTAAAGATGATGCGGTTATTCCCTTACCTAATCCTGATACAACTCCTCCCGTAACAAAAACATATTTTGTCATAAAACACCTCCAACAACTAAAAAAAAGCCCGAGAGAAATTTAGGCTCTCTTAAATTATATCATAATAAAATAATTTTGAAAACGATTTAAATAAATTTTGTCACTTTTTGTAATTATAGTAAAAAAAAGGTTAAATAACCTTTTTTAAATATTTTCTTCTCTTATTGCCTCTAATATATTCTCTTTCTTTATTCTTTTAGAAGCATACAACATTGATATTATAATAACAATGAATACTCCTACTATGGATACTATAATTGATTGCCATGGTAGAATAAATTTCTCACTATAGATTAAACTTCCCATATTACGATAGATTAAATAAACAATCGCTATCGAAAATGGTAAAGCATATAATAATGATTTTAAACCAAAGAATATACTTTCAAAATATAATATTTTATTAAAGCCTCTAGGGGTTAAACCAACACTACGTAACATTGCAAATTCTTTTCGGCGTAAGGCTATACTTGTATTAATAGTGTTAAAGACGCTTGTTACACCTATTAAAGTAACTAAACTAATGAATCCATATAATAGAATTTTAAGAGCTAAAATAATATTATTGGTAGTCTTCATGGCATCAATTATATTCATATATTGAGTACCATTAAGACCATTTATGTCTTTGCCTAATTTATCTAATTTAGCATAATCTTTAGCTTTGAATAAAACAGTATAACCAAAATCTTGGGCACTTGTATTATCACTAGAATAATAATAATGTTCATATATATAATTGAATGTTTCATTATTAACAATTACAACATAAGGGAAATTAACAAAATAATCAAATCCAAATATCGTCTTTGTTGTAACTTTAATATTATTTAATTGATAAGTACAAGACTTATTAGTATCAAGATTTTTATAAGCAGCTTCCCAATCAGGATCAGTATATAAACTCTTTAAATCACAAATATTTAAACTAACTTTGTCGGTATTAAAGATTGATAAGTCATAATTACGACGTCCATTTTCTTCATAACGAATTGTCTGATAATTATTTAATATTATTGGTGTATTACTAGTTATACCAAGTTTTTTTAAATACTCTTGATAAGTATTATCATCTAAACTAATTAGATAGATATCATCTGTTTTATCATATCCTGTCGTTTTATATATTTCTTTAAACTTATTATCTAATATTTTAGAGTCAATTTTCGCAACAGGTATGCTGATATTTCTAAACTTCATAAAATCTTCAACATCATTTAATTTAGTCATTTCTGTTATTTTGGTATTTATTTCACTACTAGCACTATTAGTTACTGTAGCATATGCATCAAAGGAATAATCACCAAAAAACTGGGTTGATCCTGTTATACCATATAAAATGTAAGCTGAAAAAGTAATAAATAAAACGATACTTATAAATAAAGATGCAATTGTAATACGATATTTTTTCTTATTACGTTTCATATTCTTTAGGGCTATTTCCCCTTCAACCCCAAACATCTTTTTAATTAAACGATTTGTTTTTAACTTCTTACGTTTTATTTTAATATCATCATTTTGTCTAATAGCAACAATTGGCGAAACTCGACTAGCACTTCTAGCTGGTAGATATGCTGATACTAGAACAACAATAATCATAAATACAATTGGTACAATAATATATAAAGGATAAACTGATAAAGTAAGTCCCCATTTAAAGACATCTATCATTAAATAACCAATTACCTTTATAACAATACCTATACCAAAAAATGCCCCCAATATACCTAAAACAATTCCTATAGTACCTACAATTACAGCTTCAAAGAATACTGTTTTACGGATTTGATTTTTAGTTGCTCCAACACTAGAGAATAGTCCAAATTGTTTCTTTCTTTCCATAACCGATATTGCAAAAGCATTATAGATAACAATGATACAACCAATGGAAACAAGAGCTAACATAACTGACATTTGACTAACAATTAATGAGTCAAAGTTATTATTGCCACTCTTACCATTTAATGCTAATAAAGATGTATTATAATCAATATCATAAAACACTTGACCTTCATTATTTTTTCTAACAATTCCTAAATTATTATATATCTCTTCGGAATTCTCATGAGCAAGGGTTGAATCATTAAATATAAGATATGTATTTACTAACCCCGTTGGATTATCTAAAATTGTAAAAACACTATACCCGCATGCTGAATAATCTTCATAAACACTGCGTTCTACTATTCCAACAATGGTATACTCTTTTGAACCAATATTAATTAATTGCTCGCCTTCAGTATATTTGTCGTTGGTTAGATTACCACCTGTTCTTTTACCATAATCTAGATGAAGCTTGTCACCAATTTTATAGCTTACACCACCATTAGATTTAATATGCTCTGATATAACAATCTCACTACTATTTTTAGGTAATCTTCCTTCAGTCAAATTTAATTGTTTTAAATAACTATCACTGGCTTGATCAATATATAAATATGGTTTATTAGCATTACTATTTTTAGGTAAGATAGCAAACCCTAATCCTTGATCATAAAATAATGTTTTAACATTTAAATTCTTTTCCATTATATTTAATTTACTAGCATCAACATCTTTAATATGACTATGATAGCTTCCATTATCAGCTATTACTTCTTTAATAGCGTATTCACGCATACTTGAAAATAATAAACCAATTCCCACCATTAATGCGGTTGATAAAATAATGCCCATAATCGTAACGATAGTTCTTTTTTTGTTCATTGTTAAATGCTTAATCGTCAATTTATTTAAAATATTCATTTTTTAAGAACCTCATCACTAATAATTTTGCCATCTTCAATTGTTATAATACGATCAGCATTTAAAGCTAATTCATGATTATGAGTAATCATAATAATTGTTTGATGATATTTCTGATTAGATAATTTTAATAAATCCATAATCTCATGTGATGCTTTACTATCTAGATTACCCGTTGGCTCATCAGCTAATAATAAAGCTGGACGATTCATTAAAGCTCGACCAATTGATACACGTTGTTGTTGACCACCACTTAATTCATTAGGTAAATGATTAACACGATTCTTTAAGCCTAAAGTATCAATTAATTCATCTAGATATTCTTCATCAACTTTCTTACCATCTAATAATATTGGTAAAGTAATATTTTCGGTTACATTTAAAATTGGTATTAAATTATAGAATTGATAGATTAATCCTACTTGACGACGACGAAATATTGCTAAATTAGTTTCATTTAACTTATAAACATCTTCTCCATCAACAAATACTTTACCACCAGTAGGACGATCTACTCCTCCTAAAATATGTAGTAAGGTACTCTTACCACTACCACTTGATCCAACAATGGCAACAAATTCTCCTTTTTCTACTTTAAAGCATACCTCATCTAAAGCTTTAACTAAAGTGTTACCTTTGCCATAATTTTTTGATAAATTTTCAACACGTAAAATTTCCATATTTTCCTCCTTACACAAATATTATAAAATATGTAAATGACTTAATAATGAATATTTTAGTGACAATTTATTCACTAAATATTCTTTTTATAAAATCTAATTTTAAAAATAGTATATTTATCCTTGATACTTTCAACTTCAATAATACCATTTTGTTTCTCAATAATCATTTTGGCCATATTTAAGCCAATGCCAATACTTTCTTTGTTTGATGATCCTTTATAGAATCGCTTAAATATTAGAGGAATCTCTTCTTTAGCAATCCCTTCCCCATTATCTTTAATGGATATCTCTAAATATAAAGGGTTGTCTATTGCTTCGATATTAATAGTACCACCAATTGGTGTATGCTCATAAGCATTTTTAATAATATTAATTAAAGCTTCACTGCTCCATTTAATATCACCATTATAATATATATCATCAGGAATATTAATGGTTAAAGTTATTTCTTTTAATTCAATCGGAATATTCAATGGATCAATCGCCATATTAATTAAATCTTTAGCAACAACTTTATGATGATTTAAAATAACACTACCACTATCTAGACGAGACATTTTAAGTAATGATGTGACTAACCACTCAATACGCTCTAATTGGACTTTATTCTTATTTAAGAATTCTTTACGAGTTTTATTATTCATCTCATCCGTTAATAATAAGTCATTTATTACATACATACTCGTAAGTGGTGTTTTAATCTGATGGGATATATCTGATAAAACATTCTCTAAATACTTTTTATCCGCAAGTGATTTCTCACTCATATTTTTTAATTTAGTTGTTACTTTATAGATGTCATTACGTAAATTACTTAAATCTCCTTCTTCATATTCTCGAATATCAAAAGAATAATTGTCACTTAAAATTTTATATAAATATTTATCAATACTCCGTATTTGACGATATTCTCTTATAATATAAATAATAATTATCATAAACATTAAAATAAACATTGTACCTATAACAATAAGATTATTAACAACAATATTATTTCTTAATATTTCAACTTTTTTAAATTGATTATATAAATCTATATTATCTAAACCATATTTATTTAGAATGTCTTTATCATTATTATGAGCACTCTCTATTGCTTCTATAATTTCATTTTCTTTTTCTGGATATTTTTCAATTAAAGCATTAGCAATATAAGCATTATTATTAATAATTAAATTATTATATAAACGATAATTATTATAATTTATAAGAATAGTAATAATACCAAATACTATAAAAATAATAATATTTATTAATATTAATTGTTTTACACTTTTATTCTTTAACATAAATCACCTATTTTATAACCAATTCCCCTAATCGTCATAATAATTTTGGGGTTATTGGGATCATCTTCAATTTTTTCTCTTATTCTTTTTATATATACTGTTAAAGTATTATCATTAACATAGTCTTCATTAACATCCCAGATATCAGCTAAGATCTTTTCACGAGTGAATGTTGTATGGGGATTTAAAGCTAGTGTTAAAAGAATCTTGTATTCGAGCGCTGTTAACATAATATCAATATTATTTTTAAATACTTTAGCTTGTTTTAAATCAATAATAACATTATCTAATCTAATAATATTATCATTAGTTTCTTTATTGCCTCTTCTTAAAACATTCTTAATACGGGATAGTAGTTCTCTTGCTTTAAAGGGTTTCGTAATATAATCATCTGCTCCCATATCAAGACCCATAACGATTGATACTTCATAATCATTAGCCGTTAAAAAGATAATGGGAATATCTTTAATATTCTTAATCTTTTTAAATAAATCAAAACCATTAATATCCGGTAAATTAATATCTAATAAAACTAAATCAATATTATCTAATAAAGATAATGATTCTATGCCTAAAGCACAATCATTAACTTGAAATTGTTCTTGCTCTAAATAATATTTTAGTCCTAAACGAATTGTGTCATCATCTTCAATAATTAAAATTTTTGACATATACATCACCAATTTCATTATACTATAAATTATTTAATTTATAATGACAATTTTGTCATAAAAAAGAACCATTACTGGTTCTTATAAGCATCAATGACATTTTCCATTAAACAAATTTTAGTCATCGGTCCAACTCCACCTGGTACCGGTGTAATTAATGACGCTACTTGGGATGCTTCTTCAAAATTAACATCACCATATAATTTATCATCAACACGACTAATACCTACATCAATTATAATAACGCCACACTTTAACATATCACCACGAATTAAATCTTTATGACCAGCCGCTACTACTAGAACATCAGCTTGCTTAGTATAAGAAGCTAGATTATTAGTTTTAGAGTGACATACAGTAACCGTCGCATTAGAATTAAGAAATAAACTAACTAATGGTTTACCTACTAAATTACTACGACCAATAATGACTACATGTTTACCTAATAAATCAACATGATATTCTTCTAATATCCGCATTACCCCTTTAGGAGTACAAGATACTAATGCATTCACACCTTGATTTAAATAACCCGTATTTAAAACTGTTAAACCATCAACATCTTTTTTAGAATCAATTGTATTAATTAGTTTCATTTTATCTAAATGATGAGGAATGGGCAATTGTAAAAGAATACCATGAACAGTAGAGTCATGATTTAATTCTTCTATTTTATTTAGTAATTCTTCTTCAGTAACAATACTATCATATAACAAATGATTAAAATTAACACCTATCTCACCAGCTAATTTATTTTTACCTTTAACATAAATATCACTAGCCGGATCATGACCTACTTGTATAACAGTAAGACCAGGAATAGTTGGAAATGTTTTTATTTCCTCTATTAACTGTTGTTTTATTTTATCACTTAATGCCTTACCATCCATAATTTGCATATTATCACCTACTTATATAATGGGTATTTAGTCGTTATCTTTGATACTCTCTCACGAGCTTCTTCTAATATTTTTTCATTATCACGATTCTTTAATACTAAAGTAATAATGTGACCAATTTCCCTAAAATCTTCTTCTTTTAATCCTCTTGATGTCATAGCAGGGCTTCCTAACCTTATACCACTAGCTTTAGATGGTGATTCGGTTTCATTAGGAATAGTATTCTTATTACAAGTAATATGAACAGTATCTAATAATATTTCGGCTTCTTTACCAGTAACACCTAAACTATTTTTAACATCTACTAGCATTAAATGATTATCAGTACCACCACTAACAATTCTTAAACCTTCATTGGTTAGAGTATCCGCTAGAGCTTGAGCATTCTTAATAACTTGTTCTTGATAAGTTTTAAATTCTGGTTGTAAGGCTTCATAAAAACACTGAGCTTTAGCGCCAATAACATGCATTAATGGGCCTCCTTGGATACCAGGAAATATGGCTTTATCAAGTTTTTTAGCAAGTTCTTCATTATTAGTTAAGATTAAGCCACCACGTGGTCCTCTTAAAGTCTTATGCGTAGTTGATGTAACAACATCAGCATAAGGAATAGGACTTGGATGTAAACCAGTTGCGACTAAACCGGCAATATGAGCCATATCAACCATTAGATATGCGCCACACGCATCAGCAATTTCTCTAAACTTTTTAAAATCAAGAATACGAGAATATGCACTAGCACCAGCAATAATCATCTTTGGTTTTTCTCTCATTGCCATTTCCATTAATTCATCATAATTAATAACTTCCGTAGTAGGATCAACGTTATAAAAAACAATTTCATAATCAAGTCCACTAAAACTAACGGGACTACCATGTGTTAAATGTCCACCATGGCTTAAATTCATACCCATTACTTTATCACCAATATTTAATAAAGCTCGATATACGGCCATATTAGCACTACTACCACAATGGGGTTGAACATTAGCAAATCCACAATTAAATAATTGTTTGGCATAATCACGAGCTAAATTTTCAACTTCATCTATAAACTCACAACCACCGTAGTAACGTTTACCAGGATAACCTTCCGCATATTTATTTGTTAAAATACTTCCTTGTAGGTTTAAAACATCCATCGAAGCAAAATTCTCAGAGGCAATTAATTCAATATTATTTTGTTGTCTTTGTAATTCTTTATCTAAAGCTTCTTTTATTTTAATATCCATACAATCATCTCCAATCTTATTACATTATAACAAATTTATATAAAAATAAAAAGGATAAAAGACTAAATTATCTCTTAATTATTTTTTATAGGTTTGGTTATATTGTTATCATACATAATAATAAGTTCATGTAATGGTCTAGTCATTGATACATATAATAACTTCATATCATTAGGATTATTACTATTAAATACCTCTTCAGAAGCATTAGTTATAATAACAGCATCAAACTCTAATCCCTTTACTAAGGAACTTGTAATCGTACATATACCACCTTTATATTCTAAATCTAAAGAGTTTATATTAGTTACTTCTATCTTGTTTTTTAAATAATCATATATTCTATTTGAATATTCATTAGTTTTGCTTATTACCGCAATGGTCATATACCCTTTTTCTTTTAATTCTAATACCTTGTTTAAGATATAATCATTATCAATACTATTAATATATAGTGGAATATTACCATGTCTTATAACCGGTATAGCTTCATTTAAACCTAAATATTTATTAATCTTATTAGCTTCATTCATTATCTCAATCGAAGTACGATAACTCTTATTTAAAGGAATATATTCTAAATTCATAAACGTACTTAGTATTTGCCAATCACTAATACTCCGATATGGATATATAGACTGGGCTAAATCACCAAAGATACTAAAAGTAGTATTTTTAAATAGACACTTAAACGTATAAAAAACAAACTCGTTATAATCTTGAGCTTCATCAATAACAATATGGCGATATTCATCATATTGACTATTACCTCTTATTTTATATTTTAAATACATTAATGCTATTAAATCTTCATATTTAACTTTCCTATTTCTTATATATTTAGAGTCTTCTTTTAGATGATTGACTATACTTGTATCTGTTTCATATTTATCAATATTATCTAATAAATCAATATATAATTTCATTATTCTATCATTAACAACTCTAAAGTATTTATTAAGAATATTTTGACAATTACTTTGAATTTCCCTCTTAATTAATTCGCGTTCTTTTTTATATTCATTCTTTAATTTAATATCTTGTTCATTATTAAATAATGTATCAATATAAAGATTAGCTCTTAAAATATATTTCTGTTGATTATTACCTATTTCTTTCTCAATTATTAATATACATTTTTTAACTTTTGATTTTAAATCAGAATAATTACTCGTAACACTATTATAAATATTTCTAATATGAAGAGAGGTTAATATAGTAAAGCCGAATATCTTTAAATCATTATTAGGAATAATTACTTCCTCTAAATCTTCAACATATTTATCAATAATATCACGATAAGTGAGTGTTGTCTTATATGTCGTTATTTCATTATCAACAGAATCAATTATTTCAAAATTTTCACCAAGGAAATCATGAGCTAATTCAATAAAATCATATTGTTTAACACCATTAACATCTAAGTCGGGTAAGACTGATGAAATATAGTTTATAAAAAATTTATTAGGACCAATAACCATATATTGATTAACATCTATATTATCACGATTGTTATAAACTAAATAAGCTATACGATGCAAAGCAACAGTTGTTTTACCTGATCCTGCTACTCCTTGAACAATAATATTTTGCTCTAATTTTTTTCTGATAATATTGTTTTGTTCACTTTGAATAGTGGCAATAATATTTTTTAAACGATCATTCGCATTAGCATTTAAATATGGTTTTAATAGTTCATCATCAACAACCGTATCAACATCATTAAATGATTTTAAAATACCTTGTTCAATATCATATTGTCTTTTTAAAGTAAGATTACCTTCAATTAAACCAAGAGGTGCTAGATAACGACAATGACCTATATTACTATCATAATATAAAGATGCAATAGGAGCTCGCCAATCAACCGTTACTATCTTATTATCATTATTGATAACCCCTATTTTACCAATATAACAGATATCTTTGTTATTATGATTATCACCTAAAAAATCGATACGAGCAAAATACGGTTTAGGAATATTATGCTGTAAAGATCTAATTTTATTTTCTAAATCATTAACAATTTCTAGTGCTGTTTCTAAATCACTTCGATAATTAATCATAACTACTCTAATTTGATCCTTTGTTTCTTTAATTAAAGTAGTATATTCATCAATAACATAAGTTAAATGGGATGTTTCTTCTATCAATTTGCTCACCTCTTATACTAAAGAAAAATAAGGAAAATTCCTTATTTTTAGATTGTTAATAATTCTTAGTTTGTAATTCAAAGTATGCTTTTGGATGTGAACATACAGGACACATCTCTGGTGCTTTTTCACCATAATGAATATGACCACAATTACGACATATCCACATCATTGGTACTTCTTTTTTGAATACCGTTTCTTTTCTAACACTATCAAGTAAAGCACGATATCTTTCTTCATGTTCTTTTTCTATTTTAGCAACACCTTCAAAAAGGAATGCAATATGATCAAGTCCTTCTTCTTTAGCTACTTTAGCAAATCCAGCATACATATCTGTCCATTCATAGTTTTCTCCATTTGCTGCATCTTCTAAATTAGTTATGGTATCAGGAACATCATTATTATGTAATAATTTAAACCATATTTTAGCATGTTCTTTTTCATTATTAGCTGTTAATTCAAATAATGATGCTATTTGTTCATAACCTTCTTTTTTAGCTTTACTAGCATAATAAGTATACTTATTACGAGCTTGACTTTCTCCGGCAAATGCAGTCATTAAATTCTTTTCTGTTTGTGATCCTTTTAATTCCATAATTCATTCCTCCTTCATTCTAATACTAATAAAATTATAATATATTTAATAATTAAAGTCAAATAAAAGAAAAGAAAAATTCTAGTTTAAAAACTAGAATTTAATATGTTTCCTCTTGACCAACAGGGATAAGATGCTTTCTTAAATAATCTGGCTTAGCCGTACACATTACATCAAGAATTAATCCTTCAGCTGCCATATTAGCTTTGTTTAATTCTTGAATAAGTAACATTCTTTCACGAAGTGATATTGGCTTCTTCAGACCATTTTTAGTTATTATAACACCATTAGTAATATCATATTTTAAATATAAACTGTGATCAGCATATTCAACACTAATGATTTCTGCTGCTTCTTTAACTGAAAAATAATGATTAACATTAACTTTTTTAGCCGTCTTTGGAGCACCCAAAATATAACTTAATCCATAATTCAAATAATCATTTTGACGTTGATAGACACCCTCTTCTTGCGTATTAATATCTGTAATACTCATTTTTACATCAGCACCAGTATCACTAGAAACACTTATGCTTAACTTATCACTATATTCGATAGATGGCTTTAAATCACTAGTAGTATTAATAAAAGGATTGACTTTTTCATCATACTTTTCTAATAAGTGACGAATTTCTTCATCTTCTTTTGTAGCATATCTGTTATATCCACGTAAGAAATATAGAGCATTTTTATTTAACCATTCACCCGTCGTTTGATAAAGATTAACCATTTTATATAGTTCTTCATTACATCTTGCTAATAATTCTTCATATCTGTCAACGCTAATCCCTACAAGATGTTGATAATTAGCATCCTTGTTTCGATAATAACTACCTAAAGTAGCAATAAAGAAAATAAATCTTTCTTTTGAAGAAATAAAATAAGTACAAATATGCATATCATTTAGCTTACTAACTATTAATTCTTGGCGCTTTGCATCTATTGCTTTTCTTTTTTCTTGTTGACTCATATTCTTATTATCTTCAAGATCAAGACTAAATTGCTCTAATTCATCACAAGTTGCTGCCTCCATACAATTAAAGTATTTTTTTCTTTTTTTAGCACCATCAGTTTTTTTAAAGTGTTCTATACAGTCCAACATTACAGGTAAGGGAATTTTTCCTTGAATTTGAACATCATCATCACCACCATAATTAAATCTTAAATCTGGTAATGCATATATCGTTTCTGTAGTTGATATACTTATTACTTGTTCTTCTGTAGTCGGTAAAACATTAATTAAAGACATTATCGTTAATAATTCTATTTTTTTCATCAGTATTACTCCTTCTAATAAATACCATATATGCTAGCACAATAATAACATGAAGTCAAACATTATATAAAAAAGTTCTAGTTTTTTAACTAGAATCTTATTTTAAAATTAATCATTTATTTCAGGATGTTCACCAATTTTTTTTGTATTTGTTTGTGGTTGTAATTCACACATATTATCAATAGTTATTTTTTTAGCTGCACTAATAGCACAACTTAATTCGTTCATTAGGTGATGTATATCAACATCTCTTAATGGTTGTTTTGGCTGATCATCAAACTTTATTGTCATATCAGTTAAATTATATGTAAATTCAATAGCACCAGGATATATAACGTGAACAATTTCTTCATATTCATTATCCCTAAACTCGTTAAATTCATATTCCAGACTTATTACAGCATCATTATTTAAATGATATGAAACAAAATATGATAAGCCTTTACTTCTTATACTATTAGAGACAAAATCATTTGTTTTGATATCAACAATCCTTATATCTGTTCGATCATTAGTTGAATCGATTGATAGTCTTACTTTATCACTATAATTAATAGCCTTTACAACATCATAGTCCGGATTAATAAAAGGATTAATCGTGCCTGCAAGACTCTTTAGAAGTTGCCTAATTTCTTGACCTTTTGTATTTACTCCATCATCAAGAATTAGCCCATGTTGCTTTATCCATTCTTCATAGTTAGGATAAGCTTTAGCATTTCTAATTAATGCATCATTGCATTCAGATATAAATCTATATGAACTAATATCATCAGTACCTAAGGTATTATTTTCATCAAAACAACTAGGGATTATAATACCTTTTTTATTTTTAGTTAAAAAGTAATTAATTAGTTCAGTAATTAAAATAATTACTCCCTCTTTACTATATATTTTATATTTACCGATATACATATCATCATGATCAGTATAAAACATTTCTTTCTTTTTAGAAGTTACTTCAGAAAGAAATACCTCGGCTGCAGCACTCATATCATAAAATCTTCTTTTTAAGAAAGCCATATATTTATTACTAATCGCTGTATCACGAGGATCATTACTAGTAGTAACTTTACCTGCAGGAGGTATAATATAAACCTTGTATGGATTTTCCGTATAGTTATCATAAATTTTTTCTGCTACCGCTAAAGGTATCTGTCCCTCTACTAGACAAAAGTGTCTATTAAATGCGAATTGGATATCAGTACTTGGTATTTGATATATACCTTCTTTTACTTCTGGTATACCAGCTATATTCATAGTAGTCTTAAATTCAATCAATGTCATATTCTCTATCCCCCATTAATAAGAAATATATTATCATTGTTATTTGTCAATGTCAATTTTTTTATCTTTCTTATTATTTAAGAATTTATGTTTAGGCTTTTGATTTATTTTAGTTATTTCAAAGTAGAATGTTGTCCCTTTCTTCTTTTTAGATATTACCCCATAATTACAATTATGAAGAACTAAAATATTTTTAACAATCGATAAACCTAGTCCAGTTCCAAAATGACTACGTTGATATTTCTTGTCAACTTTATAATATTTTTCCCAAATGTAAGGCATATCTTCATCATTAATACCTTTTCCTGTATCAATTACTTCAACCCGGTAGAAATTATCTATTTGTCTAATTACGACTTTAACAACTTTATCTTCACCAGTATAATTAATAGCATTACTTACTAAGTTATAAACCACTTGTTCCATGCGCTTCAATTCGGCCATAACTAAAGCTTTTTCAGGTGCTTCAATAATGAAATTATAACCTTCGGTTTCTTTTAAGATATCAAAACGATGAATTATGGAATTAACTAAAGTAACTAAATCTATTTCTTCAAGATTTAACTCGGTCGTTTTAGCTTGCATACTAGATAATTCTAATATATCATTAACTAATAAATTTAAACGATTAGCTTCATCAATAATAACATTTAGATTACTATTTCTTTTCTCATCATCTTTATAAGTTAAATCTCTAACCATTTCAGCATAGGCTTTAATCATTGTTAAAGGAGTTTTTAAATCATGACTGACATTCGCCATTAATTCTCTTCTTAAACCTTCTGTTTTAGATAATTCTTGACATGTCATTTTTAAATTATTATTTAATTCACATATCTCATCAATATCTTCATCATCAGTTAAAGTAACATCATATTTACCATTAGTCATTTCTTTAGCAGCTTTACTAATTTTAATAATCGGATTAGATAATTTACGAGAAATAAAATAAGCTATTAAGAATGATAATGCGAAGACAATGAATGTTACATAAAGTAATTGACTCTTTAATATTACAGTTGTTGAATCAATCGGTTCAATTGAAGAATTAATAAAAACAAAGTAATCACTATTCATTCTTAAGGATGAAACTAAAGTTTTATTCTTAAAACGTGGATTAATGATAATAACATTGTCTCGGACTTTTTGACTTTGAAAAAATTCTTGACGATATAATAGTAATTGACGATTACCACTTGTATCACCAATACAGCTACGATCAAAACTATCGGTCGTATAGAGTGTGAAATTATTACTGTTGACTACTTCAATACAAACTGCTCGTTCATACGCTAATTGATCTAAAAAGCTAAAGAAGACATTGGCATTACTAGAGTAATTAGCAACAATCGTATTACCAATGGAATTTATTTCTGATGTTTTAGAAAACTCATAATATTTATTCAAAAATACTACTTGGAATATCCACAAAAAAGCTAAGATACTAATACTAAATAAAGTTAAATATAACCATACCTTAGTGGTAAGACTATTTTTCTTTAATTTCAAATTTATAACCCATTCCTCTTACTGTTGTAATTAAATTGCGATATTTCTTTAAACTATTTCTTAACATCTTAATGTGGGTATCAACCGTTCGATCATCACCAAAGAAATCATAACCCCATAAATTACTTAATAGTTGTTCTCTTGATAAAGCAATATTTTTATTTTTAGAAAAATATACTAAAATATCATATTCTTTAGGAGTTAATTTTAATTCTTCATCAGCAATTTTAACAGTATGGCCTTGATAATCTATTTCTAAATCATTGTAACGAAATATATCAGGATTAGTACAACTATTACGTTTAGAAACCGCTTTTATTCTCGCTATTAATTCTTTAGGACTAAAAGGTTTCGTAACATAATCGTCTATTCCTAAATTGAAACCTATTAATTTGTCATATTCTTCTTTACGAGCTGATAAAACAATAACCGGAATATTCTTGACTTTCTTTATTTCCGCAATAGCGCTATAACCATCTAATTTCGGCATCATGATATCCATAATAATTAAATCAATATCTTCTTCTTTAGTTACTTTAATAGCTTCCACGCCATCTTCAGCTTCAAAAACTTTATAGCCTTCACTTATCGCATATTCATTAATAACATCACGAATAAGTTTTTCATCATCAACAATTAATAAATTCATAATTCTCACCTCTCTTTATATTATACAAGATATTATGTATTTTTAGTGAAAAAAAGGTAATCAATTAAAGAAAATGGTATAATGTGATTAAAGGACTGATTGTTTGTGGAAGAAAGAGATTTATATAATTATAATAAAGAAATAACAGGTCTTACCTTTTATAAGGGTGATCCAATACCCACAGGTTATTATTTTCTAGTCGTTGTAATATTTATTCAAAATAGTAAAAACGAATTTTTAATTCAAAAACGAAGTGTTCAAAAAGATAGCAAATGGGCAACTACGGGAGGGCATCCTAAAGCTGGTGAAACTAGTTATCAAGGCATATTAACAGAAGTTAAAGAAGAATTGGATCTAGATCTTGCTAATGATAATTTGATTTACTTTAAAAAAAATATTGATGAAGATTGTATTTGTGATTTATATTATTTAAAAAAAGATATCGATGTTAATGATATAATCTGTCAACCAGAAGAAGTCGAAAAAGTAATGTGGGCATCTATTGAAGATATAGATAAACTATTAAAAGAGGGAAAATTTAAAAAGAGTCATTATCAAATGTTTCAAGATTGTTTAGAATATTTAAAAGAAAAAGATTCATAGTTTATGAATCTTTCTTTATAGATTGAATTTATTAGTAGAATATAACCAATTATTCATTCTTTCATATTCACTAAGACTAATTGGTAATCCTAGCCTTAATCTTTTTTCTAGATTAAATTGTTCCATAACTTTTGATTTTAGTTGATCCTGATCTGAGTCATAAAAACCAAAACTTGTCCAAACATCACTTCTATTTACGGACTTTAGAAAAGAACCAGTTGGGCATAAACAATTAATATTATAACCTCTTAACATTTGTTCAACTAGTAAAGCTGTTTGAAATTCATATAGATTAGGAATTTTGTCTTTTATCCTATTTAAAGCTGCAAGAATATTTCTATATGCATCTATCTGAGCTAATCGTTCAGAAGGATCTAGATTATAGAATTGTGTATAAAGCTGTGGTGTTTGCCTAAAAACAAGGAAATCACAAGAATTAATATTACCTCTTGTATTCATTATACAAAAATTTTTAAACTCACTAAATATACGTTTAAATAGATAACACGTCTTTAATAGCCTTGTTTCTATTTCATCGCCACCAAAAATGATTTGTTTTTCTTGGCTGGCATGTTCCAATTCATGTAATATCAACACTGCAATATAAATATTTCTATACATTATTATCTCATATTCATTAAATAAATAATCATAATTGTCATAATTAGTAAAATCAAAATTAAAAACTTTTTCTATTGCTGTTATCCTGTTTTTTTGGGGATTAAAATTAGCAAACGTTATATGGTCATCATCGTCAGTTTTATCAATTTTTTTCTTATAGGCGATAGCACCACTTACATATTTATGAAGACGTTTATATGTTACTACAATCTCAACCAATTTATATATAAAATATTTATCAACCATTTTTCTAGCAGCCATATAGTCATACAACAATTTTAATATTTCTATTTCCATATATATCACCTTTACAAATATGCGAAATATAATATCATTTCCCAATTTATATGTCAAATTATTATATAAAAAGAATAAAAGTATAATCTTCTATTCTTTTTCATCAGTTTCTTCTTTATATAGATGAAAGTCTTCAACAACTTTTTCTCCGTCGACTATCTTCGTGTGTTCATCATCAGAAGATGGATAGCTTTTAAAGCTATCTAATTCTGTTGCTTCTTCATCGACTATGGTTTCATCATGTTCATCATCATCATGATGGGTATGTACGTCATCATGTTTGATTTCATCATGGTGTAAATCTTCTTCATCGTGTATTTCTCTTTTTTCCATATTCACCATCCTATTCAGTCATATTATGACCCAATAATGGTTTTTTATGCATAATTTTAATGGCTTAAATTTTCTAGTTTAACACTTACTAATTTACTAACGCCCGATTCTTGCATAGTAATACCATATAAGACATCAGCATATTCCATTGTCTTCTTTTTATGAGTTACGACAATAAACTGGGTTTTAGATTTTAAATTTAATAAGTAATTACCAAAACTAACAACATTTACATCATCTAAAGCTGCTTCTACTTCATCTAAGACACAAAATGATACTGGTCTTGTTTTTAGTATAGCAAACAATAAACTAATAGCGGTAAATGTTTTTTCACCACCTGATAATAAAGATATTGATGTTAATTTTTTACCGGGTGGTGAAGCAATAATCTCTATACCTGTTTCTAAAACATTATTAGGATCAGTTAACTCTAAATCAGCATTTCCGCCCCCAAATAATTCTTTAAATGTTGTTTTAAAATTAGCTCTGATTAATGAAAAAGTATCTAAAAAGTCTTTAATCATTACCGTGTCCATCTCTGAAATTATTTCATTTAATGTTGTCTTGGCGTTAACTAAATCTTGATATTGTTTTAATAAGAAATCATATCTTGTCTTAATTTTTTCATATTCTTCTGGTGCTCCAATATTAACAATACCTAAATCTTTAATGGTATTTTTTAACTTATTAACTTTTGTTCTAGCTTCCTCAACTGGCAGTTCTAATTTATAATAAGTAACCGCTTTCTCATAAGTTAAATTATATTCTTCATTTAAAGTATTAAGAAGATTATCTAATTTTACATCCATACGATTAATCGTAATCTCTAAATTCTTTAACGTATCACTTTTTTCACGATAAGTATCATTTTCTTTTTTTAAGTTATATTCAATATCAACTAATTCATCATTACATATTTGTTTATGATGTTTTAATTCATCAATTGTTTTTTCGATAATATTCTTATCATTAAGAGCTTGATAATAAGAACCAAGAATTTGTTCTTCTTCTTTACTTAAAGCATTAGATAAAATATTATTGGTACCATTAATAGTATGATTGATATTCTCTTTTTTATTATTTAAAGCTTTTAATGTTATATTTTTAGTATTAATAGCTTCTTCTAATAACATTTTATCTTTATTTAATAAATAGATTCTATCTTCAACAGCTTTTAATTGATAATCTAATTCGTTGATACTATTTTCAATTTCTTTTATTAGTAAAGTATTTTTATCAATATCTTTTATAATAGTCTCTAATTCATATTTTTCCGTAATAATATTTTTAACTTTAGCTTGCGCTCCACCAGTAATCGATCCACCAACATGGAATAATTCACCATCTAAGGTGACAATTTTATAGCTATAATTAATTTTTTTACTTATTCGATTACCAGCACTTAAATCTTTAACAACAATGACATTACCTAATTGATTTAATACAATATTACGATATAAGTTATCATATTTAGCTAAATCACTAGCTCGTCCGATATAATCAGGATCACTCTCTAGTATCGTTAAAGTATCATTATCAATATATTTAGCTTTAATAACATTTAATGGGAAAAATGTAACTCGTCCTAAATTATTCTCTTTTAAATAATTAATAGCTTCTTTACAAGCTTCTTCATTTTCAGTTATGATGAAGGTTGCTGATACTCCTAAAGAGGTTGTAATGGATGTTACATATTCTTCACTTATCTCTAAAATATTACCAATGGTATTATGAATACCACGTAATTTAGGATTATTTAAAACACTTCTTACCCCACTTGGTAAACTACTATTATTTTCAATACTATCAGTTAAATAATCTTGCCTATTTTTTAAAACATTACCATTAAGAATCATTTTTGATAAATCTTTATTTGTTTTATCTTTTTTATCTTTCAATTCTTTATAGATATAGTTATGATCATTTAATTGAGACTCTAATTTATTAAACTCAACAGTACTATTTTTTATATCTAAATTAAGAGCATTAATATCATTATCAATGGTTAATAATTGTTCTTTAAGACTTAAAATTTGTTCATGTAATTTGGTATCTTCTACTTCATATTTTTGACGTTCAACAACTATTTGCCTTTGACCATTCAATTGTTCTGCTTTAGTAGATATATCAACATACTCTTTTTGTTTTAAAGATAATTCTTCTTCTAATTTACTTATTTCTAATTTCTTTTTAGAAATCTCCGCTTCTTTAGATGAATTAACCGTTGTTAATGATAATAATTCATTATTTAGTTTATCCGCTTGTTCTTTATTTATTTGATAAGTATAATTAATATTCGTAACGTCATTGGTAATTAGTGCGATTTCAATATCTTTTAAATCGTCAGTTGCTTTAAGATAAATAGTTGCTTTTTCACTTTGTTCTTTTAGAGGTTCAATCTGGGTCTCTAATTCTTTAATAATATCATTAACCCGATTCATATTATCATCAGTACGTTCTAATTTACGGATGGTTTCTTCTTTACGTCGTTTATATTTTAGAACACCAGCTGCTTCTTCAAAGATAATTCTTCGCTCATAGGGTTTACTGCTTAATATTTCTTCAATCCGGCCTTGAGAAATTATATTAAATCCCTCTTTTGCAATCCCACTATCTAATAAGATATTAACAATATCTTTTAAACGACATTTTTCATTATTAAGAAAGTATTCGTTAGTACCATCTTTATATACTCTTCTTTTAATAGCAACTTCTTCATAATCCATTGGTAAGAAATGATCACTATTATCAAAAACTAAAGTAACAGATGCGACATTTAAAGCATTACGGGTTTTACTACCAGAGAAGATGACATCACTCATTGATCCATCACCACGTAATGATTTAACTGATTGTTCACCTAATACCCATCTTATGGCATCAACAATATTACTCTTGCCACTTCCATTAGGGCCAACAATGCCAGTTATTCCTTGCTCTAATTCTATCTCAATGCGATTAGCAAATGATTTAAAACCATTTATTCTTATTTCCTTTAAATACATTGTTACACCCTCTAACATAGATAATTATACTATATAAGCCTTATTTTCACAAGAAAAAAGTAAGAATATATCTTACTTAATTGAAGGACTAGGAATACCTCTAACAATTGGTTTTCTAACATTCATACGTCTGATTTTATCAGATGGCATGTATTTTTTAAGAACTTTTCGTACTTCATCTTGAAAATCATCTATAGAAATTCTATGGCTAATAACATTTCTCTCACTGATAATAAAATGCACTCTATTATATAAAAGATATGATATTTTATGCCAACCTAACGTTGTAATATCGTCATCACCATATATATTTCCTATAGCATTTGTTTGACCGGCACAGTAATATTGTTCTACATGCCCAACCGATGCAGTATCAACATAATTACCACTACCGTTAGTTGCAATTATTAGCAAGTCTAAGCTACAATTAAGAAAAGATAAGCAGACATATAACGGGTCATTAAGACTATGTTTTACTAGAAACTGTTCGCTATTTTTTAAAACTCCAGTGTAAGGAGTATTTACAACTTCTTTAAATCCATAAGGAATTAATAGTGTTTTTAGACTCTTACATCCTTCAAATGTTCCTTCCGCATAACATGAAGTCAAAGCAGGCGAACTATTAAAGATAACGTCTTCAACACTATCATTATAATAAAAGAAATTATCAAGGGTCTTTAATGACCTAGGAAAAATAACTGCTTTTATTGGCGTATCAATTTTAGCTTGAGTAAGAAACTGATCTAATCTTCCTTTAATCTCGGTTATACCTTCCGGTACAATCAGAATATTACCTTTTATCATATCAAGGTTTAATTCAATTAATGGATGATCTTTTTTAAATATTAATCCCATTAGTACAGCATCTCCTTTTATAAATTAAGGATTATTCTACCACATAAGTATATTATTTACAATTAATTATTAATTAAAGACTGCAAAAATAGGTCTGTGACCAATCTTATCAATTGGTGATTTGATTATTATTTGTGGTTGTTTTCCATCTTTAGAAAGATATGGCGCTAAAGCTTCCTGTTTAATATCTTCAAATTCTTCAGCTAGTACATAATCTTGTCCAATTGGTTTAGTAACCATTTCTAAACGATGATTTTTATGCATTTCATAAACCAATTTATACCAAGAAAGGCTTGAATTACCACATAAATAACTGTTTTCTAGAGCAGTAATTCCGGTCGTTTGATGATTACCAATCATAGCAGTAATACATTCTACTCTACTATTATAAAATTGAACCCATATGTTATTTGAAAATCTTCCTCTTTGTTTACCATTACTCTCAACTTTTACTTGACCAATAAAGGCTCTTGTATCAACCGCTACAAATCCTTTAGCAATAATTATTTGGCGGACATTACTATTTTCAAAAGTTCCTTCTTCATGATTACATGTTAATGTTACTTGTTCACCATTAAAAATAACTAGTTCAACACTGCTATTATTGCATAAAAAACGATCCATTGTTTTTAATGATTTAGGTAAGACAACAGCTTTTATTTCTTCTGTTATACCAAAATGTTTTAATAAAAGATCTAAGTTAGTGTCTACTTCAGTAATTCCTTCACGAATATATAGGACATTACCTTCAATCGTTAAGTCTGAACTTTTCCATATTCTGTTATTTCTATCGATTATATTTTCTAAAAAACTTCCTCTAGAAAGTCCTTTACTATTTAGCATTTTTCCCGTGCGCTCCTTTTTTGCGAATACGAGAGTCATTCTATCACAAACAAAAAAAAAAAGCAAATTCATGCCTTTATTTACTACAATATTGACTATTTAGTTAGTATATTACCTATCCGATCAAACCAAGCAACAAATAAATCATTAATTAAATAGATTATCTTTTGTTTACTACTAACAATAATATCTTTAGTATCAATGATTATTAAGAAGTATTCTCCACAATCAATATAATCAACTTTACTATGGTATCTTTTTAATTGTTTAATAAGCGTCTCATAATCAAATTTATCTTTATTACCATAAAATAATATCTTTTCATCATTTAGATTAATAATATTCTTTATAAAATATGGAAAATAGGTATTAAGAACATCTAAATTACAAATCGTATAATCTAGTTGTTTATTAGTAAAATATTTATTTAATTTCTTAATATCAAATTGTTCATCAACTGATTGTTCTGGTAAATCATCACTTTTATTATTAATTCTTTCATTAATCGTATATAAATTATGAATATTATCTTTTTGTTTAAAAGTTTTAGCCATATCATCACTTATACCAATGCCTAAAATATCACCTTTGATATACTCTAAACTACTTATTATTTGTTTATCAATCTTACGCATGTTTATCACCTTTAATAATATCATTGATAACAAAGCTAGCGGCCATTAAACCGGCTGTAGCAGGCACAAAAGATGTTGATCCTATCACTTTACTATTAGTTACAAGAGGGACCTCTAAACTAGCTACAACATTAATTTTTTTGCTTATATGCTCTTCCTTAACCATCTTTCTCATAATTTTAGCTAAAGGATCATTATTAGTCTTTCTGATATCCATTATCTTAATCATACTAGGATCTAATCTATTACCCATACCCATCGAAGAAATAAACTTAATATTACGTTTTAAACATTGTCTAATTAATTCTTTTTTAGTAGGTACATAATCACAAGCATCAACTAGATAATCAATATGATTATTAAATAATGTATCAATATTAGTTGGAGTAATAAACTCGGTAATCTTTTCAACCATACAATTAGGATTAATATCGGTTATTCTTTTTTCTAAAACATCAGTTTTATATTGTTCTAAATTATGATAATTAGTCATTAGTTGTCTATTTAAATTAGTTATATTAATAATGTCTTTATCTACAATAATAATATGACCAATCCCACTTCTAACTAAGGCTTCAACAACATAACTTCCAACCCCACCTAAACCTATGACTAAAATGGTTGTCTTGTTAATCTTTTCTATATTATCACTACCAATTAGTATTTGTAATCTTTGCAATTGTTCCATATATATCACCACTTACTTATTACTAATTATAGCACATAAAAAGAGAAATTAATCTCTTTATATAATAATTATAAACTAGATAAAAAACTATTTATTTCCTCTAAACTAAAACCTTTTTGATATAACTTATTTTTAAGACGATAATTTAATTCTTCTCCGGTATATTTTCTTTGTAGACTATTATATATTTTATAATACTCTTTTTCTAAAGCTTTACTATTACTACCAGTTAACAATTCATTAAGACAATCATTAATCATAATGCTATCAAAACCTAATTCCGTTAATTCACCATATAATTTCTGTCTTAATAAGTAATTTGAATATTTATTATTACTCTTAATCTTTTTATTAATATGTTTATTTATCTTATCTTTTATCTCTTTTATATCAATTAATAATAAATAATTATCAATCGTATCATTATCAATATCATGAAGTAATAATTCTTGTTTAATACGATAAGGACCTAAACTAGAAAAACGGATTTTATCAGCAATAAAAGCTTTCGTAAATTGATTATCATTAATTAATCCCATCTTAGTTAAAGCTTCCATAATAGCCTTTTTTTCTTCCGGTAAAAGGTCTAATTTATCACAATAATCATCAATTTCTTTCTTACTACGTAAGCGAAATGTTATATATTTAACAACTTTTGAATAACTATCAAAGTATTTAGTATCAATATTAACTTTATTTAGAGTATCACTATCAATATTTTGTTGATATAATAAATTATTTTTTAAAATAACATCATCATAAGTGGTAACATTAGTTTGATCATCAAATATTAATTTATATTTACCACTTGGTGTTCTTTTTATCTTTGTAACTTTCATATTATCACCATTATCATTATAGCAAACATTTGTTTTGTAAGCAAGAAAAAAGACCTATTTCAAATGAATTAGATCTTTGGCAACTTCTTCTAAAGCTTTACCGATATCTTTATGTGAAACATACTCTTTTTCAGACATTTGATAATGGCCTGTTTCTTGCATCTGTTTAGCTCTAGCTGCTACCACATTTACCAATAGATATTTTGAACCAATCTGATTCAATAATTTATCGATTGATGGATATATCATATCCTCACCTCATCTTGATAATATAATATATTGGAGGCATTTGCAAGCGATTACCAAAATATTGACATTTATTTACACAATTACTTTGTAAATCAATGGTTCTTTGGGTTTTAAAGCATCTTCAATAATAAAACAATCTAAAAGTTCTTTAATAACAACATCTTTATTATTTAAATATATTTTTAATAATTCTTCATCTTTATTAACATAATCTCCATCTTTTTTTGATAAAACAATACCTACTCCATAATCGATTGTATCTTCTTTAGTCATTCGACCACCACCAATATTACGGACAATCTCTCCTAGTTTTAAAGCATTAATATGATTTATATAACCACTCTTAATACTTTTTAATGAGAAAATTTTAGGAGCAAGTGTAAGACTATTAATATCCCCTTCTTGATGTTCAACCATAGCCATAAATTTATCATAAGCATGGTGATTTTCAATATTGGATATTACTTCGGTACGAGCTAAATCAATACTTATATTTTTACCCATACTTACCATTTGAGTAGCAAGTTCTATAACTAATTCATATAAATCATTTTTTATTTCACCTTTTAAAATAGCCATACTTTCCATAACTTCTAAAGTATTACCAATATTGTGACCTAATGGTTGATCCATATTCGTTATAACACATCTTGTTTCTTTACCACTATTATTACCAATCTTAACCATTAAATGGGCAAGATTCTCAGCATCATCCATATTTTTTATTAAAGCACCATTACCAAGCTTTAAATCAATAAGGATTTTATCAGCCCCACTTGCTAATTTTTTAGACATAATACTAGAGGCTATTAAAGGAATAGATTCAACCGTTCCCGTTACATCTCTTAGGGCATATATTTTTTTATCAGCTGGTACTAAATTACCCATTTGACCAACAATTGCAACCCTTATTTCTTTTACTTGTTCCACAAATCTGTTAATTTCTATATGAGTATTAAAATGAGGTATTGATTCTAATTTATCAATAGTACCACCCGTATGACCTAATCCTCGACCACTCATTTTAGGAACACATACACCGCATGATGCTACTAAAGGGGCTAAAATAAGGGTTGTTTTATCCCCAACACCACCAGTCGAATGTTTATCAATCTTTATACCTGTAATACCCGTTAAATCAATGGTTTCACCACTATGAAGCATACATTCAGTTAAAGCTAATGTTTCATCTTCATTCATTCCATTTAAGCATATAGCCATTAATAAAGCACTCATTTGATAATCTTTTATCTCTTCTTGAACATAACCATTAACAACATAGCTAATTTCGTCATTAGTTAAAATACCTTTTAATCTTTTCTTATTAATTATATCTACAATATTCATATTATCACCACTTTAATTATATCTTATTATGTAAAAAAAAGAAACTATATTCTAGTTTCTTATAAATTACCTTTACGTGCCATTACAGCAATATTGCGTTTAGGATCTGAACATAATAAATTATATAATTCACGATATTTTTTAATTTCTTTTATTATTTCAATATCTTCTTTAGCCATATACATTACATAATTTTCATCGTTTTCAGCTACTACTTTATGCTCATAGCCTAGAATATTATCAGGTGTCATATTAAGAACTTCTAATAGTTGCATTAAATTCTCTAAAGTTGGTGTTCTTGTTCCTTTTTCATAACCACAAATAGATACTTTAGACACATCAATTATTTTACCTAATTCTTCCTGTGATAATCCCTTTTCAAGTCTTGCTTTTTTGATTCTTTCGCCAATTAACATATTATACCTCCGTTATCTAATTGTTTATAGTAATTATACCATTATCTATTTGCTAATTAAAGAAAGTTAATCTATAGTTACTTTTTTTCTTGAAGTTAATTACAAGTTAATGTATAATATTATGTGGTGATAGTATGGAAAGGTTGAAGGAACTTCGTATGGATAGTAGTAAAAGTTATTTAGATATGGCCAAATTATTAACAATAAGCAAGACTTATTATTGGCAATTAGAAAATAATAAACGACGTATCTCATACAATATGGCTATTAAAATTGCCACAATATTTGCTTTAAAACCTGATGATATTTTCTACGAAGAGATAAAAAATAAGGAAGTTTAACTTTCCTTATTTTAGTTTACACAATTTTATTTAAAATATTAGAATAATCTTATATTTAATTTTCTTTCAATATTTATAAATACTTTTCGTAATAATCCATTTTCATAACGATTATTATATTTAGTCGTTTCAAAGATACTTTTAAAATGTTCAAAATCATTACCTATTTCAATTCTAGGTATTTGATATTCATTAGCACTCTTAACCGTTTTTTCGCTTTCACCTCTAAATGCTAATTTATAATTGTACTCTTTTAATACTTCTCGAATAGTACTATTTTCCATATAGTATGGATAAACTAGATAACCTGAATGAAGCAAATTTTTCATCTTTTCAAAATCTTCTTCTATTTCCTTTTTAGAAGCGCTTGCTACCTTGGGTTTGCCATCAACAATAATATGCATATCATAAGTGTGAGATTGATATTCTAAAGTATCATCAGGCTTATTTATTATATCTAAACCAATTGTACTATACTCTTTTGGATCAAAAGATTTAGTAGTATCAAAAGTTACATTACCAATCATAAATAAAGACCCATGATAATTATGCTTCTTTAAAATAGGACGAGCTAAATAATAAATATTATAGAAGCCATCATCAAAGGTTAATAAAACCGATTTTTCAGGAATACGTTTATTATTCTTTTTCCAATTATAAAATTCTTCTAAGGTTAAAGTATTATATCCATTTTGATCTAGATAATTTAGTTGCTTTTCAAAATTATCAACCGTTACAGTATAACCGTCTTTGACATAGGATTCATCAGGTACAATATTATGATAAGCTAATACCGGAATTTGTTCCATATTAACATTATTAATAACCCAAATTTTAAGGCCTAAATAGGTAATGCCAATAATAATTATTATTGCCCCTATTATTTTCCACTCTGTTGTTTTAAACATATTACACCCTTATTATTATCTGATATTATGCATGATTTGCCCTTCAAGTTAATTATATAATAATTTCTATAAAAAGAAAATATTTTTTTGTAGAAAGAAAAATAGAACTAGGAATTTCCTAGTTCTTATTGTATTATTTTGTTTTGTGTTTAGTTTTTATTTTTTCTATTAGTGGTACTAATATCATATTCCATACTGCTGATATACCAGCACCAATAGCACCAGCTATCGCATAAGTTATGGCGCATTTATCCTCTAAGTTTATTCCTGCGCTTGCCGTTGCAATTATAGCGCCAATCATTGCTTCAAAAAATGTAATTACAATTCTAATTATTATATCTTTTATCTTACTTTCCTCCTTTAAACAATTTGATAATCATATTAATAAAAAATGTAATTATTCTAATTAAGAAATTCTGTTTATTAATTACATTATCATTTTGTTCATTGTCATTTGGTTGTTCGTCAGGCACTTCTTTTTCATAAATGATTGACCATTCATTACTATAGGCTACCCAAAGATTATCCTCTACTCTACACCATAAATAATCACCATTTGTAACCGTTTCCAAGACATTATATATACCTTTATTAACATAACCTAAAATATTCCCATTAGGGGCAGATCTAGCTCTTAAATTGTTTATATTTATTTCAATTTGTTGCTTACTACTATCTTTGTCTATAGGAGTACCATAATACTTAATTGGTACATATTTTTGGGGTTGTAATAAGGACTTATCACTTATTATTTGTCCATCATAAGCATATACCATCATGATAGGATCTTTCATATATTTTAAAACATCAGTAAAAGCATATTTATAATTTTTTGGTACTAACCAGGTTTCAAAATGTAAATGATTACCAATAGTATCTCCGGTATTTCCCATATATGCAAAAGGGACAGATTGCTTAACTGTTTGTCCCACATAATAACTAGGTTTATCTTTTAGATGTAAAAATCGCATTAGTAGGTCCTCAGTATCACTCCAATAAGCCTTAGCTACAACAAAATTACCTGCATCATTAGCATATGAATTAGTAACAATCGTCATATCGATAGGACATACAATTGGTTGATTAGCGCCACCATAATTAGAATTCCACCCTAAATCTATACCTTTATGTGCATCACCCATAAACTCTCTTGTAATAGTAATATAATTAACAGGAAATTGGGGTTTTGGCATCTTCATCACCTCTTTTATTCTTAATAATATATTCAGTAATTGTTTACAGAGTTATTTAAATGCACCATAATATTTATTTTTCAATAAAAAAGAATACTCTACATTTGAGTATTCTTTTATTTAATATAATAATTATTGAAATTAATGCATTAGACTTGTTTTTATAATTCTAATACAAACTAAATAAATATAAACTATCTTATATTATCATTATTTGGCCCTGATACAGGTACATCAATATATTCTGATAATTTTCTTCTTATTATACTATTTATTTCATCACTATATTTCATTGGCAAAACAACATCATTATAATAATTTAATAGAAAAGAACTAGATAAATTATTTTGGCTAATATATTCTCCTAAATTATCTAACAAACGAATAAATTCATCATATTCTTCTTTAGTATATGCCGACAACCCCTTTTTTTCTCTATATAATCCTTTATTTAAGCACTTGAAACTAATGTTATTATGTCTAAAAGTCAAATATTCATCAAGTAATAAATCACAACCATTACTTAATAATAAAGCACCTGTAATTTTAGTTGTTGTCCTATCTAAAACTACTTCGTTTGTTAATGATTTATCATAACAAAAAGGTTCTCCATTTTGCTGTAATTCACGTTCTATACTTAATCGTTCAATTAAATCGGGTGTTGAAATAGTGGTAACAGCTTTATCAGAAGAATTTGTAAAACCTACCTTTATAAAATGACTTCCACCAGCATCTTGTATTTCTTTAAGTGTTTCAAATGAAGGATTACTAAAATCTGCAGTAACCGAGTCGTAACTTGAAGATGAAATATAATTAGCACCATCAATACTAACCATAAATATTGTTTTTGTCCTATTAAAAGTATTAAATTCATTACTAGAAAGTAAAGAACAAGATAAATATTGACAAGAATATTTTCCACTTTTATAATTTGAATAATCATTTGTTCCTGGTAAATTTCTAGAGGCATGAGCAACAATCATAAAATCTTCACCATTAACTATATCATCATATCTTGTTAATCTACTTTGCCAATTTTGAACTGCAACCATTCTAAGCTCTTCTTCTAGAAAAAATATTTTTTTTAAATCTTTTTCTAATTCAATTCCCAAATTTGATGCATCTTCTGGATATTTTTTATATTTTAATGCATACTCTACATTGCATGGCTTCACTAAATCATCAATGATTTCTAAATAGACAGATAATAAATCTGGATACTTTTTTTTAAATTCATCCATTAAGCATATTGCCTTTTCATAAATAGGATTACTTTCATTTTCTTGCAATAATTCAATTTCTTTATACATTTGCGTTATATAACCATTTACTGTTGATGATATTAAACCATAATCTTCTAAATAATTAAACTTCCTCATATTATCACCACCTTAATTATAGCACAAAAAAGGAACTATTACGCTCCTTCTTCTTTTGGTTTACTTGATAAGAATGTTATTTTTTCAGCAACAAGTTCCATTACTTGACGATGGTGATCATCTTCTATTTCAATATCACGTGATTGAATACGTCCTTTAATACCTATCAATGGGTTTTGGTATAAATTATTTATCAATCAAGATATTTTTTTAAATAATTTTCAAAATGCGCTATCAATTCAGATCCGCTTTGATTTGGTCTCCACATAAAATAGTTTGAGTTAAAGTTATCAAACCAAAACATTATCTCTCTCACTCTTTTTGGGTCTCTGGTTATGTCACCTTCAAATACAACCCAGAAAGGTAAAATACTTTCATCTGCGATCATACCAATCTTTCTATATTCTTTTATAAGTCCGGGAGTAAACAATTTGCATAGTCTTTCGTGGGCATTACCACGACCTGCACTTGGGTTTTTTCCTTCTACCCACCCGTCTTGTCTCTTTATTTCTCCAAAAAGAATTTTTCCTGTTTTTCTATTTTCTATAGCAAAATCGGGTGAAATTCCCCACTTGGTGTTATTCAAATCAATATTAGGATTGAAAATTTTTGAGATTACATCAGTAGAAAGATTAACCTTTGCATATAAATTTTTTAAATGTTTTGGTTTTTCATGTAAAACATATTCACTGCCTTTAAAATACTCTCTAAAAACTTGATATAAATTCTGTTCGGCTCCAGAAGCCTTTACACCATTTACGTCTTGCCAAATTGTTCTGTTGCTTAATTCGTTTTTCCCCATTTGAAATCACCTATTTTAATCCCTTAAATAATTCTTCTAAACTAACATTTAAACCGTCTGCTATTTTTTTTATGTTTTCTAAAGAAATGTTTCTTTTGCCACTTTCAACAGATGCATAATAAGTTCTATCCATATCAATTAATAAAGCGAATTTTTCTTGACTATAGTCCATTTTTTTTCTTAATTCTCTGATTTTGATGCCAAATTCTTTTTTTATCACAATTACACCTCTTAATAATATATTAACAGCATTGTTGTATTTAAAACAACGGTTTATAAGTAACATTACGGTTGACTATTTTGTATTAAGTTGGTATACTATTATAGTAGTTAGGGGTGAACATATATGGAAAAAGATAAAAGCAAAAACATTACAGCATATTCAATATACAACGTTGAATCAAAAAAGAAAACGAAAATAAACCCTTTGGATGAATTATATTCAAAATTACCTAAAAAAAAATATGAAATTATTTACGCTGATCCCCCATGGGATTACGGTGGAAAAATGCAGTATGATAATTCAACCATTAAATCAAAAAACGAGAACTTTGAAAAAAATATTTTTATAAGTTCCGCCTCATTTAAATATCCGACATTAAAATTAAAAGATTTAATGAATTTAGACGTGAAATCAATCGCGTCAAGTAATTGTTTATTATTTTTATGGACAACAGGGCCACACCTTGCTAATGCCATTGAATTAGGTAAAGCTTGGGGATTCGACTATAAAACTGTTGCATTTGTATGGGATAAAATGATACATAATCCAGGCAAATATACTTTATCTCAAACAGAATTTTGTTTAATATTTAAAAAGGGTTGCATCCCTACACCAAGAGGAGCGAGAAACATTAGACAGCTTCATGCAATACCTCGTACAAAACATAGCGAAAAGCCAATTAAAATAATTGATAGTATTAGCAAAATGTTCCCAGAACAAGAAAAAATTGAACTGTTTGCTAGAAATAATTATAATGGTTGGGATAACTGGGGATTGGAAATTCCTGATGCGAAAATTGACATACCTACAAATGGTGAATTAGAAAAGAATAGTTAAATCTAACTATTCTTTTTTTGATTATTGATTGAAAATGCTTAAAACAATAATATGTTGCGTCTTTCTATCTCTAATTCTATATTTTTTATAAGTTTCAAAAAATATATCATCTGGTTGCAAATTAAATAGAAAAAAAATTGACAGCCATTTCATAATCTAATTTCCTTGTACAATCTTCTATTTGAGAATAATAGCTTGGGCTTATACTCAAGAGTTTTGCCATGTCTATACAAGTTAAATTATTAATTTTTCTAACTTCTTTTAAATTTTTGTACATACACCAATTAAAAAAACTAGCCTACTAAGCTCTTGTTAGTGTCTAGTTCTTCTTGCTTCTTCTTTCCACAACAGTATCTATATTTTCTTCCGCTTCCACAACTGCACTTTTCATTGCCGTGAATTTTAATTTGAGCTGATAACTTTCTTTCTTCTTCATAAATAATTTTTTCTTTAATTTTATTAGCTTCAGTAACATAATCAATTCTTTCGCAAGAAGGAATTCTAAATGAAAAAGAAGTTTGTCCATCTACATTTGTTACAGAAAAATCACTCAAAGAAATTATGTCCATTCCAATTAACATTCCTACAGCTGGGTCCAACTCACATTCTGTAACTTGAACATTTGGAATTTTAACATTATTGGGTAATAACAAATCAATAATGAAAGTATCACAATCTCTCAATCCGTTAGCCGTATTTGTTTGAGCTTTTCCTGTAGACACTAAATTACAATCCTTAGTCAACGTTGAAGATATAGCACAATTTGTTGCACCAGTATCCCATATGACTAAACACTTTTTTTCTTGTGAATCAGGATGAATATTTTTATTTGGACATATTATAACTTCAGAAAATAAAACATTTGCTATACCATTTGCTTTATTTGTAAAAGCATTAAAATTTTTATGCACTAAATCTTACCCTTGTGTGAAATGTTTGAACAATCTTTTCTTTATCAGTTTCACATTTTTGAATTATATATGTCCCAGGCGTTAATTTTTTTGCATACTCTACCGCTTTATTAAAATCAATATCAGAAAATATTACTTTTTCATCAGATATAACTACAAATTTATCAGGATACTTACCTCTTAGTTGTTCTAAATTCGTCTTATAGTAACCATAATTTTTATCAACTAAATCCATATAATCCCCTCTTCTAAATATATATTCAAGTTTATTATATCACACAGAGAAATAAAATATAATAAATTTGAAAATATGTTAACAAATTTTTGAATAATTGTCAATGTATAAACATCTTATACTATATATATGCAATTAGTAAATATTTGAAAATTAAATATTTACTAAATATTATATGATTATTTTTAGGTTTTATCACAATAAATAAATAGCTATATACTTATCCCTATTAGATCACTTTTCTTAACATAAGCAACAGTGTTTTAAGCAATACCCTTTTGTTATGTAATAATTATATGTTTTGACATTCTGCCCACATTTGACGATATAAAGTACAATAAAGTATTTTTCGGATTTTATTACTTTCAAAATGTATATTATAAACTTGAATCTTCAAATATATTTCCAACAAGTTCAAATTCATCTTCTACATGATGCGATATAGGTATATAATTTTTAGCTCCCTCTATCCAAGGCCACATTGGACATACTAAAGAACTTTTATTACTATTTATAAAAAACTTTATAATTTTTTCTGAAACTTCACACAGTTTAAATATATTTTTATTAAAATAACTTTTATAAAAATCTCGTCCATCTATTGCTTTTTGGTGTATAATGCAATTCCTTATTTTTTCAAGTTCACAAAAATCATTCCAAAAACTCTCTTTAATAATATCCTTTGTTTTAAATAGCTCAACCAAAATTTTAGATACTTTATCTTTTAATGACATCCATCTTTCTATACTATCTTTATCATATTTTTCTAATATTCCCTTATTATTCCTTGTTTCATAAAAATAACCTTCAGGTATACTTAAATTTGCAAATGATTCTATCGCTGTATAACTAAAAACTATTGCAACTTGTATAGTCTCAATATAGTCATATATCATTGCAGAATTTTTATACAGTTTTTTTTGTTTTTCCGGTGCTTTATCAAAAAAAGCATCACTACTAAATGTAGTATCAAATATTTTTTTTGCTTGCTTGACAAATCTTTTACTTGTATATAGTAAAACACTCACATTATTTGGGGCACAATATTCTAGTTTTCTCTCATTGCTAACATTATCAATATACTTTATACTGTCTATTTCCTCCACAACCATTGATAATGATGAATCGTCTTTATCCATAAAGCAAATTGGTTTATTTGCTCTAATATCTTTGATTTTATAATCTTCAGGTTTTACATTAACTATATAAAATTCCGTTTCTTTCATATGTTTTCCTACTTTCGAATCACTATTTTTCATTCTACTCTATTATAGTACCTTCTATTCATTTTTTTTGATTTTTTATTTTTAAATAGCAAGATTTATCAATATTTATTTTTTTAGATCCCTCTAATTTACAATAGTTTTTTGTTGATTTACCGTATGTTCCAATTACATCATCTTTAGTTATACTAATTTTATATGTGCATCTTTAATTATGGTGGTGATACTTTTTTCAACTAATATATCTAAAACTATTTAAATTTTAATTCTTTTTTTATTATTATTTCACATTTTCTATTTTCTTTGATAGTATTAAAATCTTTTGAATTTATATAAAATCCATTTGAAATGCCTATTAATGAATCTAATACATTATTTAATTTTATTATCTTTTTAAATCTTATTTTGGGTACTGTTCCTATATATCCTGCTAATTCAGCGCCTATTTTTCTCATTTCCTTACTAGCAAAATCGTACTCTTCTTTTTTTCTAGCATTTGTTTTATCATCTAATAAGTTATATGGATTACTATAATAACAACAATACAACTTAATTATATATACAATCTTTTGTTTTAACATTTTGTACTCTTTTCTTGGATTAACAATAATCTCTAAAAATAGTTGACTTAGTATATAAACTAGAACCCCTGATATTACAGTTAGAAAAGTAGTATTATGCATAAGTTTGATAAACACTTCTTTCATACATCACCTCAAAAATTGATATTTATGTTTCAACAATATTATATCACAATATCATAGTCTTCAATAAAGTTACTTACTTTCAATTTTTTGTGACTTTGTTTTAAATTCCAGATACACATAATATCTGCATATTTTATATTTTTTGCGTAAAATAAACTTATATCCTGCGTACAATAATTAATATATTTTAAAAACTCTACACATATTTATACATAACGGTATAGTTTCAGCAATTCCTTTCCATAAAACACAAGAAATAAAATCGGTGTCATACTCTCCATTAACATTTTTATAACTTCTTGGTACGGCCACCGTAATATTAGTAACTTTATGACCAGCTTCAGTTTCTCTTAACTCCGGATCTTTTACTAATCTACCGACAATTACTGTTTGATTTAACATCATGTTCCTCCTTTCAAATATGATATTACCATTCATATTAGCAATGCGCAAATGACAGCTTTTAAATTTTATGAGATAAATTTATAATAAATTTAGATATCTGCTTAGCAATATCTTCTTTTGGTATTTAGATATTAAAAAAAGTTAAAAATGATATCTTTTTTAACTTTTTAAAAATAACTTTTTAATAAGGCATTTAACTCAACCGCATATTCCATTGGTAATTCTTCTTTAAAACGATCAAGAAAACCCATAATTAATAATTCTTTAGCTTTTTCTTCATTAAGACCTCTACTCATTAAATAGAAAAGTCTTTCTTTACTTATCTTAGATACCGTAGCTTCATGTTCTAAATAAGAAGTATCATTAGCTACTTTATTACTAGGAATAGTATCACTTTTAGATTTATCATCTAATATAATCGTATCACATTTAATATAGCTTTTTGAGTGGTGAGCAGCTTCATTAATATTAACAGTACCTCTATATGTAGCATTACCACCATTAGTTGCTATGGACTTACTAATAATACTACTAGTAGTATTTGGGGCTAAATGAATCATCTTAGCACCGGTATCTTGAATTTGCTGTTCTTTAGCTACCGCAATCGAAATACATACACCACTTGCATATTCGCCTTTTAGGATACAAGCTGGATACTTCATATTAACTTTCGATCCAATGTTACCATCAATCCATTCCATAGTTCCATGTTCATCAACAAGGGCTCGTTTAGTAACTAAATTATAAACATCACCTGACCAATTTTGAATGGTCGTATAACGACATTTAGAATTCTTACCAACATATATTTCAACAACAGCCGCATGCAAAGAATCACTAGTATAAGTAGGTGCCGTGCACCCTTCCATATAATGGATATCACTATCATCATCAACAATAATAATAGTACGTTCAAACTGTCCCATATTCTTCGTATTAATACGAAAATAACTCTGTAATGGCCGATCAATTTTAGTATGAGGTGGAATATAAATAAATGTTCCTCCACTCCATACCGCTCCATTTAAAGCCGTATATTTATTTTCATCATATTTAACTAAATTATTAAAATATTTTTTAAATAAATCAGAATGTTCTCTTAAAGCCGTATCAGTATCACAGAAAATAACATTCTTTTTAACTAATTCATCTAACATATTATGATAAATAACTTCACTCTCATATTGAGCTCCAACACCGGCTAAATACTTTTTTTCCGCATCAGGTAAACCTATTTGGCAGAATGTATTATGAATATCATCAGGAACATCTTCCCATTTATTACTGATAGTATCCGTTACTTTCTTATAGAAATTAATATTCTTAAAATCAATTTTTAATTCAGGACCAAAATTAGGATTATTAAGGCTCATAAATTTTTGATATGAAGAGATGCGAAAATCGCGCATCCATTTGGGTTCGCCTTTAATCTTTGATATTTCTTTTACTTTTGTTAAGGTCAACCCTTTAACACGTGTTGCCATATAATCACCACTAATTCTGATCTAATATTTTTTTAATTCCCCACCATGGTAATAAAGCACATTTCTTACGATTTGGTTGTTTATATATATCATCATAAACAATGGCTTCTTCTAACACACTAGTATCATATTGTTTCTCTTCAATCATATTTTCAAAATTATTATATATGATACGTGCTTCATCAAGTGTTTTATTTAAAAGTGTATTAATCATAATGGAAGTAGAACTTGTACATATAGCACATGCTTCACCATCAAATCTAATATCTTTAATAATATTATCTTCAATTTTAACCATTAAATTTATTTCATCAATACAACTTTCATTATTCATATTAATTTTAGTATATTTATCATCATCAACTAATCCTCTATTAATAGGATTTTGATAATGCTCTAATATAACTGTTCTTTTTAAATTATTATCCATAAGAATCACCAATTATTATTATATTATAATAAAATAGGTAAAGCAAGAAAAAACCTCATAATGAGGTTCTAAGTTTAATATTTTCTAATATATTCAATTGCTATAAGTATACTAAAAATATGATATATATAATTTATTATCTTGTATTTTCTACTTGTGGGGTTAAATCATTAATTATTTTTTGACATGCTTCTTTATAAAATGAATCACTGGTGGTAGTATTACTAATTACTGTTGCACTTAATAATATTCTACCCAATTTTTCGATAGATTGTTGACTTAGACCAGCACTTCTTGCTGTGTAATAGAGTGTATGAGCAACAATCCATTGAGAAAATACTAGTTTGTTTATTTTTGTGCTTTCGGCAAATTCAGTTATAGCACTATCAAACTCTGTTTGTAATATTTCTCTCTTTGTGTCTTTATTGCTTGCCATATTTTTTCCCCCTAATAGATTATTATTATATCACAATAATTAAAAATGTAAATTAATATATTCTATCGTTTTTTAAATATTTCCCATATTCACTTTGGGGAACATCCTCTTCTTCTAATTTTTTAACTAAGGCAAATAGTTGCTCTTGATCCATAGCATTAATATCCATCATTTGCCCCAATATTAACAATATTAATCTTAAATTAGCACTTTGAAAGGGTTGTACTTTCTCTGCCTTTAACTTTCTATAAAAGGCTATATTAATCATAGCTTTTGTTTTGTCTGACATTTCACAATCATAGAAACTCATTACTTCTTGTTTTTCATTAGGTTTAGGGGCAATTGCACTTCCAATTCTAGCAGCCCCTTTTATAGCATTTAAAATAGAAAATTTATTAACAGTAATCTCTATTTGCATTCTTCTTTCGCCAACAATATTATCAGGTATACAAAGAGTATCATAGGCTTTAGTTAGTAAAAATTTATTCATATATTCATTTAATTGTTCTTCTTCAAATGGCTTATCATCAGAAATAATCATATCCGTTAAAATATTTATGATCCCCTTAGTTTCATGAGTTATACCTTTTTCTTTAGCTATAGTGGCTGTAACTGCATCAATTAAAGCTGGATACAATAACTTTCTTATAGCCTCATCATATTTAGCATATGGAACAGTACGCATCGCATTCGTAATTAAATAAAGAACATTACTATCTGTTATCCCTAATATAGCTTCTTTATTAATCTCAAGCATTAATAGATAATTAACAAATAAATGAAAACAACTATCCTCAATTCGTCTTCGAATAAAATCCGAATTGTCAACTTCACTTTCTTCGTCTTCTTTAACTTCTTCTACATCTTCTGAATCATCAAAATCATCTGGCTCTTCTGGGCCTTCTATTTCGTAAGATTCTTGTTCTACTATAGTCTTCCTTAATAAAGTTAGTTGGGCTGTAACTAACGTTAATTCCTGTTCATTTAACCCTGTTTGAAGAAAAGAGCTTATATTTAGAAATGGTTTAATCTTATCTCGATTATTTGGATTATACTTGCTTTTATCAGCCATAAATTGTTGTTTTCTTTCAATAAATTCAATTAAGTTTATTGGTTCCATACTTATCCCTCACTTTAGATTATTATATCATACTTTGACATTGAAAATTTATATTGTAATTATAGTTAATCTTAAAAACCAAACACATCTGGCTTTTCTTTTTTATTTTTTTTACTTAAAAATTTTATTAGTCCTACTATACCAACAATTATTGCTCCAACAGCTCCACCTATAGCGGCATCGATGATGATGTTTTTTGTATCATCGTCTTCCTCAACATTTTCATCGGAAGCGACTTTAATATAATTATTAATTGTAAAAGAATTCATAATAGCTTTTACCTCATCAGACTTAAGATAATCATTCGTAGCTTGGGTAAACGTTAGAGTATAAATTTTATCACCTGATCCTGTTTGATAAATATCCGCTAAAAAGTCAGTATTATTCATTGAATAACTTAATGTGTAATGGAAAGCAGGATAAATGTTCTTTGTAAAGGTTGTTATTTCTTTTGAAACGACACCTTTAAATTTAATTGAATCAATAATAGCATCTACTTGTTCGTCAGTTAAACTTTCCTTAAATGTTTCCTTAATTCTATCCTTACTTGCACGCAATGATTCGTTGAATTGATTAGACATTTGGCTTACAATTTCATTTAAAAACCTCTCATTATAATAAAATTTACCATCAGTATTTTCAGTAATTTGGATATTAAAATTATTTTGATCAGTTCTGGCATAAACATTTTGAGCTGTTTTAGTATAATTGTCTGGGACATTTATTGAGAAATCATCATTAGTAGCATTAGCGCCTGCTATAAGAATAAAATTTAGCAATAAAAATAAAGATAATATTTTAAAAACTTTCCTTTTCATACTATTCCTCCTATGTTAATTATATCATAAATTTTCCAAAGTTTTTATTTGCCAATTTTTCTGATATAGTAGTTCATCTTGTGGTATATCCAAAATATTAGCTAAATCATTAATTAGCCATTCACTACTATATTGTGAATTCTTAATTATTTCTAGAAACTTCTGTGTAGCCTTCACCCTATCATTATTGCATTTTGAAGCAATTGCTTCTATGCAAGCACGGACAAATAAATAAGATGAAATATATGATAAGTCAAACGAACAAGATCGATTGCGAAAAATGTTCTTTCCATAAAAGGTATTATTTCTTTCCATATCTAATAGTTCTTTGACCGAATATATTTGATCAGGTTTCATTTTTTTTAATACGTCACGATGTTCATCGAACTTGCTTTCATAGTCCATAGTATAAAGTGGTAATACCTCCGCAAAACCTTCTGATATAAAACAATTTTTATCAAAAAACTGATTATGAACAAGATGGGCAAATTCATGAATATTATTAACCATTCTTGATATTAATGGTTCTTCATCAGAAATATTTTCACACAAATTTTGGCTTAATCCATAAGCCCAATTAAATCCATCAAGATCATAGCAATTAACTGGTCTGCCCCCACTTTTTCTAGTTTTAAATGGGAATTGTAATAACTCAATAAAATCGCTATCTGGAACTAAATATACATAAAATATTGGATGAGCATTACCCGGATATTGTAGTTCTAATTTTTTTATTTGCTCTATATATTTTTTAAGTTTATTAATAGCGTTATTATATACTCCAGCATCATATTTTGGGGATAACTCTTTAGATAAACGAATATGAAAATCATCATTTACTATTTTCAATGATGACTTTTCAATATATTCTCTTAATGCATCTTTTTTATACATTTATTCTCCAATCTTTTATTACTTCTTTATTAATTATACTACTTATAATTAATAATTAAAAGTTTATTAATAAATGAAGGTTTTTCTATAAATAAAAGGAATAATTATTATAGGAAGTGATATATATGCCTTTTAATAAAGATATAAATGGCTATGATAACGAATATGAATTTGTTGAATATTTAAATGGCAAAACAGTAAAATCATTAAATCCTTTATTTAGAGAATTAATTGATGAACTATTTTCTACTCCCGATGAAAAAACTACTATTTTTACTAGAATTGATAAAGATAGAAAAAAATTCGATATTGTTATTAAAATCAATAATACCGTAAAAAGGATAAGTATTAAAAAAGGTGTAAAAAATTCTGTTCATATTGAAGGTATCTCTACTTTTATTCATTTTTTAATTCAAAATCATGTTCCAAAAGAAGTCATAATTGATTATCTAAAATATCATTATGCCGATGGCACTACTAATGGGACCGGTAAAATACGTCTATCAGCAGAGGAATATAAACAGACCCATCAAGAAGATATTGATTTAATTAATCAGGCAATAAATAAACCCATTCTATTAAGTAAAGCTATTGACCGTTTTGTTATAAAAGGAAGAAATTCTATTGATAAAATAGATGCTCTAATATATGGTGTTGTTGAGGACTTCATATGGATAAAAAGTTCTGATATTAAAAAAATAATTATGTCCAAGATAAATGACTACTCTACTGCTGTTCATTTTTCAGTTCTTACTTGCCAGCCATTAGATAGATGCTTAAACTATAATCAAAAACTCGATGACAAGAGATTTTGTGTACAAATAAAGTGGTATAACATTGCTGATGATATTATTGAAAATATGAATAACAATATTTGATTGCGGGTGTTTTTCTGGTTTTTTATTACAAAACTGTATTCCAAACTTACTGCGTGGGGCTCTATATCACAAAAAAACAGACCATATCATGTCTGTTATCTTCATATGGAGCGGGTGATGGGAATCGGACCCACGTAGTAAGCTTGGAAGGCTTATATTCTACCATTGAACTACACCCGCAAAAATAGTAAGCACTTATAATTATACGGATTTTTCAACAATTGTCAAGATTATATTCTAAATTAATAACAAATTCATATAATGAATTAAAAGAAAGAGAGGAATAATTATTATGGAAACACTTAAAGTTTCATCAAAATCAAATCCGAATTCCGTAGCTGGTGCATTGGCTAATGTTTTTCGTGAAAAAGGAACTGTAGAAATTCAAGCAATTGGCGCTGGTGCACTTAATCAAGCAATTAAAGCAGTTGCTATAGCCCGAGGTTTTGTTGCTCCTAGTGGTAAAAATTTAATATGTATCCCCGCCTTCACCGATATTGTTATTGATGGTGAAGAAAGAACTGCTATTAAACTTATTATTGAAGCTCAATAATTTTATTATCAAACAGTAATTATAATAATTACTGTTTTTTTATAGTATAATTATGATGGGTGGTATAATGAACAAATCATCAAAGAACTTACTATCATTATATATAGTAATAGTATATATAATGTTACCGATTTTAATTTATTTTAATATTATTGATTTTAAATATAAATTCATTGTTCTAACAATAGGAGGAATTGCTACTTATGTTGTTTTTAGACTCCTAAAATTTTCTAATAAAGATTTAGGAATAAATAACTTACATCTTAAAAAATCCCTATTTGATGTATTACCAATTACTATTACTGTAGCTCTATTAACTATTATTCTATACTTTATTGGATATTCGCGAATGATTGTTAATGAAGATATCTTCTTTGTTTTCTTTTATATATTTATATCCTGCCCGATTCAAGAATTATTATATCGGGGAATGCTAAATTCATATCTTAATTTATTCATCCATAATAGGAATTTAAAAATATTTATTGGTTCACTTATATTTTGTTTTGTTCATATCATTTATCATGATCCCCTGACCGTCTTTTTTACTTTTATTATAGGACTAATCTGGTATTATTCTTATGATAAGACTAACAATTTATTTGGTGTAACGATAAGTCATATTATATTAGGCATTGCAACAATTATGTTGGGATTTATTTAAAAGAATTAGTCAAAATGACTAATTCTTTATTTCATATTTAGCAATTTCAATAAGTTCTTCTTTATTATCTAACTCATCACATAGTATTCTATCATAATTATTATTATTATTATTTTAATCCAATTTTAAAATTTGTGCTATAATAGTTCCATTAAGGGGTGATTCATCATGATTTCCAATACATCTTTAATATTTAGTAATAATGTTATTACATTAGAGCAGATTCGTAAAATACTATATCGTTTAAAAACAATTGATGTATTAAATGAACATAGGATGCTAATTAAACCATTACCATCTAAAAGACGAATATCCGAAAAACTAGCCTATGGTAATTTTCAAGTTGGATGTACCATTACTACTGACAGTGGCTCAATATATTATCTATTTTGCGCAGCTGATACTTGTTTAGATAAGCCTAATCACGTAACGATTGGTGGAGAAAGAAATGGGTCTATATTTTTAATTAGTGAAAAGATATCAAATATCACTACATTGGCTAATACTGTCGAATGCACTAGTAGAGATTTCTTTCTATTACATGGTGACGATATATATGATAATGGTATTCGGAAAACTAAATATGATACGATGCCACTTGATACTAGAGATAGCGTTTCGCAAATTGCTCTTCAAGCTATAAGTATATTTAGTACTTATTTTCATTCAAAAACGTCAATTCAACAGGATGAAATAAAAGGAAATCAAAAAAATTTAAAAGGTTATGTTTCTGGTAACGGTAATAATACTATTAGAAATGAAAGAGGTGCAAGAGTATGTCTAAAGGCTTAAGTTATATTGTTAATCTAAGACATTCATTAAAAGAAGATTGCTGTCATATGCCAATTCTACAAGATGGAGCAGCCATAATTGTTGTTAATGAAAAAGGTGAAATCCTACTACAAAGTCGCGCTGATCGTGATAAATGGGGATTACCTGGTGGTTGTCAAGAATTGGGTGAAACATTTGAAGAAGTAGCAGTTAGAGAATTAGAAGAAGAAACTAGTTTAAAAGTTAAAGTTAGTGATTTAATATTAATAGGAGTAATTTCCGGAAGGAGTCGTTATAATACCTACCCTAATGGTGATGAAGTTTATAACAATACAGTTTTATTTCTGGTAACAAATTATACTGGTGAATTAAAATGGGATCATGAATCTAAAAAAATGGAGTTTAGAGCATTAGATAATTTACCAGATAATTTAATGGATAGAGACTTAATTGAAAAATATAAAACATATATAAAAAAGATGATTTAATCATCTTTTTTAATTACTATTAGATAAATATAGCTGTTTAAAATAACTATCTCTTTCTAATAACTCATTATATTTACCACTTTCAATTATTTTTCCATCATCTAGTACTAATATACCATCAACATATTTTAATGTATTTAAACGATGGGCAATTATGATGATCGTCCGATCACTTAGTTTTTCAATAACATTTCTCATAACTATTTCTTCCGTAATATTGTCGATGGCTGAAGTTGCTTCATCAAGAACGATTATTTTAGAATCATCAAAAAATAATCTTGCTAAAGCTACACGTTGCCGTTCCCCACCCGACATTAGTATTCCCTTTTCACCTAATTCTGTATCTAAACCGTATTCTAATTTAGCATAAAAACTCTCTAAACATACTAATTTAAGTACTTCTATTATTTTAGAATCACTTATTTTCTTGTCAAAAATTAAATTTTCTTTTAATGTTCCATCAAAGATAGGTGCTTCTTGTGATACATAAGACACAAAATCATAATAGGACATTAAATTTATATCATTTAAATTATTATTATCAATCAGTATTCGACCAGCATCTGGTTTAATTAAGCCCATTATCTGTTTAATAATCGTTGATTTACCACTGCCCGACTTACCAACTAAAGCTATTGAATGACCCTTATTAAATGTTAGTGATAAATTTTCTATTATTTTTTTATTGCCATATGAAAAGTCAATGTTTTGAATAGTGATATCACCATCAATTTTCTTTAATACTTTTCCCTTATTTAAATGTTCATCATCTGGTAAATCAAGAAAATTTAGATATCTTTTTAAAGTAACCATATTTAGTTTATAATCAATGTATTCTACATTAAAGATAGCAATTGGTTCATATAGTTTATTAATCAAAGAGATTAATACTACAACCGCACCGACACTTAAAGACTTTGTTTGTAAAATATAAAATAGGAGTATTACTTGAATTACTATTACTAACATACTAAATACTGTAAAAAATATTTCATGTACTAATTTAATTTTTGTCTTGCCATTAACGATATTTTTAATACCATCACTGGCAACTTCAATCTCTGTATCATATTTTTTATTGGTCCTAAATACCACTAATTCCATAAAACCACGAACTAAATATTTATTTAACATTTCTTGATTAACTAATATATTTTCTTTTAAACTGTATAATTTTTTTAAAATAATATTAGTGATTATAATAACAATTATGTAACCAATAAAAGCAAATAGAATTAGTTTTTTCTCAATCATAAAAATAAATAATAAACTGAATACTGCTGTTGGTATTAGTTCGCGTATTAATCTTAACCAGAACTGAAAAACAACATCACGAGACGCAGCAGATCCATCCTCTACTCGTTGAATTAATTTTCCCGTCCCTATTTTTTGATATTCCGAAAAATCGATTGTTTTCATTTTTTTGAGTGATAATAATTTAAAATCTAAATATAACCCATTCTTTAACTTCTGTTCAGGATAATTGTCAACATATCCTAAAACATTGTTAATTAGCATTATAATACCATAAAAAATAATCATTGTTATTGTTAGCCTACCTGCTGTAAAAGCATCTAAGATGGTTTGCAAATAGTTTATAATATATAAGTTTAAGAATGTTACTATAACCCCGATGATAACATATATGATTATCATTTTTTTATTCTTTTTTAAAACTTCTTTAAATAACTTCATATTTTTTTCTCCTAATAAATTAATATTCTAGTGATTGAAAAAAGAACCTCCTTTCATGAATATACGACAAAAACCAATCACAAATTTATGTGTACGGTATTTGCCATTCATAAAGAAGATTCTCAACTTACTTTATTATTTGAATCAATTAAGATTCTCAGTTTCTTTGATAGTAACACGCGAATGGACTAATTGAATTACTACAAAAAAATTGTATCATACTCATATAATTAAGTCAAATTAATGTCCTGTAACATAATGTTATAAAATATTTGACATTATTTTAATAATAAACCACCATTAACATTAATATTTTCACCATTAATATAACTTGCTTCAGCAGATAAAAGAAATAATACCGTATTAGCAATATCTATTGTCTCCCCTAATCTGTGTGAAGGATTATCAATTTTTGCTTGTTCTATCTCTTCTTTACTCCATCCTTGTATAACAAGTGGTGTCATTGTTAAACTAGGACTTACCGTATTAACTCTTATATTATATTTACTTAATTCTAAGGCGCTTGTTTTAGTCAGCATAATGATAGCTGCTTCTGCGCAACAATTGGCACTAGATCCCATACATGGCTTTGTTCCTAAACGTGAGCTTATATTAACAATGGCCGGACTATTACCTTTCTTTAACAACGCAATCGCATATCTTGTACAAAGAAACTTACCCGTCAAATTAGTATTAATAACCATTTCCCAATCTTTTGATTTTAAATCTTCTAACCAACCATTAATATTAGTACCAGCATTATTAATTAAGAAATCTAGTCTTCCATAACGACTTTTTATAATCTGAAACATAGCCTCTACTTCTTTTTTGATAGATATATCAGCTTTAACAAATAAGATATTTTCCTTATATTCATCTAATTTCTTTCTTGTTTCTTCCATCTTATCATCATCATGGCCGTAATTAATGATTACCATTGAACCCCTAATTAATAATTGTTTTGCAATTTCATAGCCAATACCCGATGTAGCACCTGTAACTAAAGTAACTTTATTACTAAATTTCATAACTGCCTACCTTTCATATTATGCTAAAATAAAGCAATTGTCTCAATTAGATTATAACATAGTTTACTAAATATTAATAGCAAACAAAAACTTATTATGATTATAATAAGTTCTTTCCTTTTCGTTTATATATAAATTGTGTAAAAAAGATTAAATAGGCAGCCGCTAAAGAATAACCAGCTAAAACGTCGGTCGTATAATGAACACCTAGATATATACGACTAAGACCAATCAAGAATACTAATAATCCTAAAAGGATAATAATTGTATTTCTTTTATTTACACTAGCAATATTTTTGTATGCCAAATAAGCAATAAAACCATAGAAGGCAGCACTTACAGAAGCATGATTACTAGGAAAACTATAACCAAATTCCGTAATAATATTTATATCAATTGGACGACTTCTTACAAATACATATTTTAAAATAGTACTAATAACAACAATTGTTACAGCATTAGCTGTGATTAAACGACTATTCCGTTTTAATTTTAAAAAAATGAATGACAGCAAACAAATAGTTACAATGACATAAAAACTGCCCATTCCTGTTACTAATTGAAAGAAGACTGTCGTATTAGGATTAATTAATAATGATACATACTTATAAACAAAATTATCAATTGTTGAAATGGTATTAGTTCTTAATAATATAGCAACTAATAAAAATATTAATATAAAGATGATCATAATTGTCATATTATATTTTTCATAAATTTTTTTTATTTTTTCGCGCATTATTATCTCCTATTTAGGTTCAATTAAAGAAAGAGCAACTTTCTTCTTATCAATAAAAATATCTTCAACATAACAATTTACAATATCACCAACACTAACGACATCATTAGGATGTTTAATATAATGATTAGTAAGTTTTGAAATATGAGCTAGACCATCATTTTTTAAACCTATATCAATGAATGCTCCAAAATCAACCACATTACGGACTGTTCCTTGTAATTTCATACCTGGTTTTAAATCTTCTAAATGTAAGATATCACTTCTTAATAATGGTTTAGCCATTTCATCACGAGGATCACGATTAGGCTTTTTTAAAGATGCAACAATATCTTCTAAAGTATATATATCAGTATTAAGATTTTTAGTATAAGTATTCAAATCAAGATTATCTAAAGCTTGAACTAATTTTTCACTACCAATGTCTTTAATAGTTAAATCTAAAGCCTCTAATAATTTTAATACTATTTCATAACTTTCTGGGTGAATACCCGTCGTATCTAAAACATTAGTACCATCAACAATTCTTAAGAAACCAATTGCTTGTTCATAAGATTTATCACTTAAAATCTTTTCAATCTCTTTACGTGATAAAATCTTACCCTTTTTATTACGATATTCTAATATTTTATCAATATGCTTTTTAGTTAAACCAGAAACATATTTTAATAAGAAAGCACTAGCGGTATTAATATTAACGCCTACTTGATTGACAGCTTTACTAACAACGAAATCTAATACTTCCGATAATCTTTTATTTGGTACATCATGTTGATATAAACCTACTCCAATACTTTCAGGATCAATTTTAACTAGTTCAGATAATGGGTCTTGTAAACGGCGTCCAATACTGATAGCGCTTCTTTCTTCAACATGTAAATCAGGGAATTCTTCGATCGCTAATTTACTAGCCGAATAAACACTAGCCCCAGCTTCACTAACTATAACATATTCTAATTTTCTTTTAGCATCTTTAATAACATCCGCAATAAAAGCTTCACTTTCTCTGGATGCTGTACCATTACCTATGGCAATAATATCAATATTATATCTATCAATTATTTCAAGAACAATCTTTTTACTCTCTTCATATTTATTATGAGGTTCATGCGGATAAATAACTTTAATATCTACTTTCTTACCTGTATAATCAATAACCGCTAATTTACAACCTGTTCGATATGCTGGGTCTAACCCTAAAACCATTTTCTCTTTCATAGGGGGTTGTAATAATAATTTTTCAAGATTATGACCAAAATTAGAAATAGCTGTTTCACTAGCCATATCGGTTAAATCACTTCTTATTTCTCTTTCAATACTTGGTTTAATTAAACGTTTGTAACTATCATTAATAGCATTTTTAATTAAATCAACCACATAAGAATTAGGGTTTTTTATAACTCGTTGATAGATACTATTTAGTATTTCTTCATCAGGCATATCAAGACTAACATTTAGGACATTTTCTTTGTCACCACGATTTAAAGCTAGAATCCGGTGTGGTTTAATTTGCTTAATAGCTTCTTGATATTCATAATACATTTCATAAGTCTTTTCTTCATCTTGAGCATCTTTCTTCTTCTTAGAAGAAATTACTCCATTTGAGATTACATAATTACGAATCCATTTACGATAACTAGCTTCATCACTTACTATTTCGGCAATAATAAATGATGCTCCTTGTAGGGCATCTTCAACAGTTAATACTTTATCATTAATAAAGTCTTTTGCTAATATTTCTAAAGAACCTAAAGTAGGAAACATTAAAATCTTTTTAGCAAGGGGTTCCAAACCATTGTTAATAGCATCCGTTGCTTTCGTCTTTTTCTTTTCCTTAAATGGACGATATAAATCTTCAACATCGATTAATTTTGCACATTTTAAAATACTTGTCTTTAGTTCATCAGTTAATAATCCTTTTTCATCAATTAATCTTATAACATCTTCTTTTCTTTTTAATAGATTAACTTGATATTCATATACTTCATTAATTTTACGAATTTGTTCTTCATCTAAACTACCCGTCATTTCTTTACGATAACGAGCAATAAAGGGGATAGTATTACCATCAGATAGTAACGCCAAAGTCTTTTCTACTTGACTAATTTTAATGTTTAAATCAATACTTATATTATTTATTATATCTTGGTTCATCTTAATACCTCTTTCATCTTGTATTATATATATCATAGCATATGATTATTTTAAAGTCTATAAACTATTCTTATCTTTTAATGTTGATGAATAGCATATTACTTTCGTACCATATTTTTCTTTTAGACTATCAACTATTTTTTCTAATTGTTCATCCTTTTTGGGATTAACACACTTATCAAATAAGGATACTTGATAAGCATAATTGCATACGAAATGATCTAATCTTATACCTAGTAAACGAATCGGTTCTTCATTCCACATTTCTTTTAATAAACGTTTACTGATATTATATATTTCATTTGTTAAATTCGTAGGATTAGCTAATTTGGATTGATGATTATAAGTAACAAAAGTACTATTCTTCATAATAACTGCCACAACATAAGCATATTTATCTTGTTTTCTTAAAGTCATACTAACATTTTCAGCAATAGGCAATAATAGTCTATATGCTTCTTCAATATTGGTAATATTACGAGGGAATGTTGTACTATTACTAATACATTTAGCCTCGGTAGGAATAGATATTACTTCACTATCATCTATTCCTTTTGCCATATCAACCATTCTTGAAGCTTGATTTTTAAAGTATTTCTGTAAATGTTTTAAGTTATAATTAGCTAAATCACCAATGGTATTAATACCAATACTTTTTAATTTTGGTGATGTTTTTTTGCCAATTCCAAATAATTCGTCAATTGGTAAAGGCCACATCTTATTTTTTACTTCATCATCATATAAAGTATGTATTTTATTAGGTTTAGAAAAATCAGATGCCATCTTCGCACATAATTTGTTATTAGCAATTCCAATATTAACCGTAAAACCTAAGGTATCATATATTTGTTTTTGAATCTTAACGGCAAAATCATAAGGTTCACCATTCATTGATTTTATTTTACCATAATCTAAGTAGCACTCATCAATCGATGCAACCTCAATATCGGGCGTATAATTACTTAATAATTTAAATAAAGCATTAGACATTTCTTCATAAAATGTAAAATTAGGCGGATAAATTCTTAATGATGGACATTTTTTACGAGCACTACCTAATGTTTCAGCTGTAACAATTCCCATCTTTTTAGCTGGTATGGATTTAGCTAAAACTATTCCATGCCTAGCTTGTTCATCACCACCAATGACCGCATAACTATCTCTAATATCATATTTATAACCTTGTTTTAATAAGTAAACAGCAGTCCATGATAAAAAAGCATTATTAACGTCAATATGCATAATTATTCTCATAACTATCACCAATATTATTATATAATACAAACAAACGTTTGTAAAGAACTTAACTATATAAAATGGTGTTCAAAATAAAGATGATTACTCCACTCGCTAAACCTAAAACTGTATATCCTTTTTGATGGCCTCTTTTTAAGTAAGGAATAAGCTCAAATATAACCGTATAAATTAGAGAACCAGCAGCAACTGATAAAAGGACTGCTAAACTATTATTATCAAGCTGTTTTTTTAAGATAAACATCAATACACCACCAATAAAAGTAGATAAGGTGGTAACACTTATAATGATCATAAAAGACTTTCTAGCTTCCCTTAAACGATAAAAAATAGATGTTACAATCATCCCCATCGGAATATTATGCATACCAATACCAACAATAAGAATAATACCCGTTTTAAAGTTTACTAATAACATTTTATAAAGATACATTCCAACAAAAATATTATAAATAATAATTCCTAAACTGGTTAATAAACCAAAATTATATTTTTTATCTTCATTATCATCAAGTTTAAAATAATCTATTTTCGAAGTAAAATGTCTAATTACCTTAAGAATTAAAACACCTGCTCCTGTAAAAGACACTAATAAAATAATAGTCATAAAACTATTATATTTATCATTAAAAATATTTACTGCTCGGGGTATAAGATCACAAACTATTAATGAAGCCATCATTCCCAAGGTTAATCCGGCTGATAGTTTAATAACTTTATTATTATTCTTCGTTACTATGGTAATCATTACTCCTATCACAATAAAAATACCACATAATAAAATTATTAATAAATCAATATAGTTCTTCATTTAAACACCAAACTTTCTAATGAGAATTTTTCTGATAAAAATGCTTAAACTCCTATATATTAAATATGCTACGACAATTAAAATAATTAAAACAATTATCTCCCATAAATTTAAAATAGCTAAAGAATAAAAGTTTCTAAAGAAAATTACTTGTAGAATAAATAGAGTTACCATCGCTGAAAATAAAATATTACGATTTTTATTAAATGGTAATGATGTTTGATATAAAACTAAGAAACTAGTAAATGCTGTTAAGAAAACCGCTATCGTAGATATTTCCATCTCACGATTAGGAAATACTGAATTTAAAATTAAGATTAGAATAATATTAATGAAAATGGTTAAAGCTCCGGGTATAGAGCGACCAAAAACATTCGTTAAAAATCCCCCTTTAATCCGATCATGATTAGACTCTAACGCTAAAATAAATGATGGTATACCAATTGTTACCATACTTATTAAAGTAAATTGAATTGGTATAAAAGGATACTTAACCTCAACAAATAAGAATAATAAGGCTAGTAAAGTTGCATAAGTTGTTTTAACTAGGAAAAGTGTAGCCGATCTCTCAACATTATTAATTACTCTTCGTCCTTCAGCTACCATTAAAGGCATCGTATCAAAGTTAGATTCTAATAAAACAATTTGAGCTACATTACGAGCAGCATCACTACCACTAGCCATTGCTATACTACAATCTGCTTCTTTTAGAGCTAATACATCATTAACACCATCGCCAGTCATAGCGACCATATGCTTATTTGCTTTTAAAGCCAGAACAATTTTCTTCTTTTGTTCCGGTGTAACACGACCAAATATTTGATACTTTTCAACAATAGCTTGATAATCAACATCATCAGTAACTTTAGACATATCTATCTCTTTACAATCATCTAAACCTACTCTTTTAGCTATAGCTTTAACCGTATTAACATTATCACCAGAAATAATTTTAATATTAACAGCTTGATTTCTAAAGTATTTTAAAGTTAAACGAGCTTCATCACGTACTTTATCTTGAATAATAATTAAACCCATTACTTCAATATTAAGAGGTAAATTTTTATCTCTAAAGGCAGAATTAGAATGCGCTAATAAGAGTACTCGATATTCTTTATTATACCTATTTAAGACTTTATTATATCTATTTATTTCATCATTTAAGATAAATTCAGGAGCTCCTAAGATATAACTACCATGATCATTAAAAGACATCCCTGACCACTTCTTCTTTGAAGAAAATGGTAATACTTCATTTACTTCCCAATTAGTATCATTATAATTTTCATAATTATTTGCTAGAGCTATTGATGTGGCATTATCTTTAGCTATATTTTTACTAATAACACTTAATACCTCTAACATTTCTTTTTCTTTACAATCATCAAGAGGTACTAATTTAATAATTTCCATATTACCATCAGTAATAGTACCCGTCTTATCTAAACATAAAACATCTACTCGTGCTAAAGTTTCAATACAATATAATTGTTGGATTAACAAATGATATTTTGATAACCGAATAACACTAACAGCTAATACTGTACTCGTTAATAGAATTAATCCTTCCGGAATCATTCCTAAAACCGACGCAACCGTATTAACAACCGCACTTTCCAACGTATTAGAAGGAATAGTAAATTGTTTCCAAAACATTAATAAGCCAAGCGGAATAATAACAAAAGATATTAACTTAATAATCTTATTTAAAGAATTCATTAATTCGGAATTAATTTTTTTAATATATTTAGCATCTTTAGATATCTTATAAGTATAATTATCATAACCAATATGTTCTACTTTAGCATAGCATTTACCACTAACTACAAAACTACCTGATAAAAGCATATCCCCTTTTTTCTTATAAATATACTCTGACTCTCCGGTAATAAATGATTCATCAACTTCACAATCACCATTTAAAATAATCGAATCAACAACTATTTGATTACCAATATTAAATAATAAAACATCATCTATAACAATCTCTTCATGATTAATTTCTATTTCTTTACTATTACGAATAGTTTTTATTTTCCTATTAGCAATAATTGATAATTTATCAACCGCTCTTTTAGCCATAATCTCTTGCCAAGTACCAATTAAAGTATTACATAAGACTACAATTAAAAAAGTTAAATTTTTATATGATTGCACAAAAAAGATAGCTAGTCCTAAACCTAAATTCAAAAAATTAAAAAGTGTTAGAACATTTGTCTTAATAATAGTTGGAATAGTTTTGGTAGGAACTTCGGTATCACTATTAACAAGATTATGATCATAACGTTCTTTTACTTGTTCATTAGTTAAGCCCTCTAAAAAATCGGGATTATATCTTGTCATAACTCACACTTCCCATCTTATTTACATTATACTATATTTTGTTTATTTTTAAGTTATAAAAATACAACAAATAAGGATTTTTTCATATAATTAATAAAGTATGATATTTTTGCAATAAAATATTGCCAAATCATATTTCATTTGATATAATGTATTTGTCCTTGGGGCCATAGCCAAGTGGTAAGGCATGGGACTGCAACTCCCCGAGCGTTGGTTCAAATCCGACTGGCCCCTCCAATTAAATATGCAGGTGTAGTACAATGGTTTCGTATGCGGCCTTGCCAAGGCTGAGATGCGGGTTCGATTCCCGTCACTTGCTCCATTAAGAAAATAAAATCAATCTTACGATTGATTTTTTTATGCTTAGAGGGAATAATATATGAGCATAATTAATATTTCAAAAAAGAAATCCATTAAATAAAAACAACATTTTTAAATGTCGTTTTATTATTTGAGAATGTAATTTTAATTAAATCAAAAAAATAATATCTAACTATTTTCTTGTTTACCTTTTTTCTTTGATAATGATATACGTTTTGTAGATGGTATAAACTTGCTTCTGTTTTCTTGATTGCCAAAGTTATAAGCGACAATAGGGCCTCTTCCAACCTCTTCAATTCTTTCACCTGGTTTGCTACGTAATGGCTGACCTTGTAACTGAATTTGTAGAGGATGTGTAAATTCTTCTTTTTCTAATTTAGCAATCATATATTCAAAGTGTCTTTTCTTTTGATTAACTGATAGTTGTGGCATATTAGCCATATTATTTTTATCTGAATGAATGTAATAATTACATAGTATTCCATCAATTTCTGTTTTTCTAATTAAATCAACCGTTTCATCAACATCGACAAGTGTTTCGGTAGGTAATCCTATCATCATTGTTGAATAGATTGTTATATCTGGTATTTCTTGTCTTAATGTATTTATAAGAGCAATGGCACTTTCTTTGGTGTGCCCTTTTTTTATTAATGAAAGAAGATTATTACTTCCTGTTTCAAAATGTAAGCCTATTTTTTTAATCTTTTCTTTATTTTCTAATATTGCTTCTAGAATAGGCTGCTTCATCTCACTTATGGTTAAACCATATGATAAATATATTTCTTTGACTTCCGGATAACTTGCAACTAATCTAAGTAAAGCTGGAAATTCTTGTTTATGAGATAAATCAATACCATATTCCGTTAGGTTCTGAGCAAAGAATTCTATCGTGTTTAAACTATCAGGAAAATCTTTTTGAAAATGATCTAACTCTTCCTTTATTTTTTCTAAAGGAACACTACTAAAATGTCTTTTCTTTTGTGATGACAAGCAAAAAGAACAACTTCTTAAACATCCCGTAACAGGAAATATTTCTAATACACCAGTCTCCACATTGTAATGAACATATTTTTCTTCTAGTGGTATATCAAACATTTCACCGAGTTTTTTAACATAATTACCATCTAAATAAATGATATCTTTTATTGAATCACCAAGTGGTTGGGCAGCATTTGTAGCACTACCTAACACAATTATTTTGGCACCCATTTTTCTGTTTTTATCGATATAATGAAGTTGTTCAATACATTCCTCTGAACGATCAACAACAGATACCCAAGGATGTGTAAAAAGAACATAATCAGCATCTTTTAATGCTACACTTTGGGTCATACTAAACAACCGGTTTATTGCTGGAACAATTACTGCCCTTTTTCGTCTTGAATCTGAACGTGGTAAATTATCATAAAACCAACTAAAGTCTATAGCTAAATCAAATTTTTTTTCATTAGGTTTTATTAAGCCTATATTCATATACTCCATAAGCTCTTCAATGAGACTCTTTGTTTCTTTTATAAAATAATCAGTATCTTCTACTTCTTCCAATGATAGTGGATGTAACAGTTGCATTTCGCCATTAATATTGCAAACAACGGCAAAATAATTATCTTTTTTTTCACAAACAATATGTTTAGTCCCGTTAATACTTATGCTCATCCAAAAGATATTTGTTTCATTATCTTTAATTATTTCTACTTCTTTACCATCATGTGTTAAGTACTTTCCTGACTCATTCATAAAACCAAGACTAAATGCCATATAGGCTTGCCATAAAAGTTGTTCACAAACTTGTTTACTAATTTTTTTTGTTATTGATTTGCTTTTTTCACTAATCATTCCAAAAATCCCCTTTTTTAAATAAATGAGTATTATTATAGCATAATACTAAAAAAAATAAAATAATCATTTATTGGTCAATATTTTGATGGTAGAATTAAGATGAATCATTATAAAAAAACAAATTTCTTTTAATAATCATACAGTTATATAAATCTTAAATTGTTTTATATCTTATATCTTTGGACTTCCCCCCCTTTGCTCCAAAATAATTATAAAATAAATAAGGTGTTTTACTATTTCAAATATTAAATAGTAAAAACAATAGTGTAAATTTACAATTAACAAATAAAATGTGATATTATATTAGTAAATATAGGAGGTCAATATGGACGTTAAAAAATATAAAAAAGAAGAACTATTTGCTGTATCTGAAAATCTAACTGAACAAGAAATTGCTGAACTAATTAATAATTTATCTTCATCTGATGATAAACTTCGATATCCATCTTTTCTTATTATTCAATATCGATCAGAAAGTAATAATGACATTTATCCATATTGGGATAAATTTATTACCATGTTAAAAAGTGATAACTCTTATTTTAGAACAATAGGTTTAAAATTACTAGCTATAAATACCAAATGGGACAATGGTAAAAAGGCGGATGAGATAATAGATACTTACTTATCTTTCTGTGAGAGTGTTAAGTTAATTACAGCTAGATTAACAATTCAAGGATTAAGTAACATTATTATTGGAACTAATTATAGAAAAGAAATATGTGATAAAATTGTTAAGAAACTTATATCTATCGATATATATAAAAGACCCGATACCAATTTAAAAGTAATGACAACCGATATTGTAAACATTTTAATTCAAATTCAAAAAGAGATTCATTACAAAGAAATAGTTGTTTATCTGAATGCTTGTTTAAATAAAAATGTCATTGATAAATCATTAAAAAAGAATATTGAAGAATTATTAAATTAATACCATATTAAAAGACTTACGAATAATCGTAAGTCTTTTCTATTATTATTTTTTAATATATATTCCATCTTCATTAGGACCACATAAAACTGCTCCTATTGTTTCACATCTTTCATCAATTACTCCATCACCATAAATAAGGGTATTATTATTTTTGATTGTAAACTCGGTATATACTTCTTCACCATTTTGTATCACATAAATCTTATTCCCTTTTATTTTGTATTCAAACCAAGTTTTATTATTATATGATTCGCCTTCAGCAATCATAGCCGATTTACCATCGCTAAACTTGATAGATAAACCCCAGTTACTACCATATTTACTACTAAGACGACCCATTTGTTGAATATATTCTCCCTCTAAGGTTTTAGGACCAAATATTGGACCAATAATAATCCAAGTAACTATTATTCCTATTAAAATAGTAAAGGTCCAAAATACTTTAGGTTTTTCTTCCTTTGTTTTTTTAATATAACTTATACCTTTATCTATATATAGCTTAGTCTTATCAGGTATAACACCTATTTTTTTAATTATATCATTGGTTTCAAAATTACTACTTACTTTTTTTTTTACATCTTTTTCTTCAATTAAATGATAAAGCATTCTTTTAATATTAGTTATTCTTTTTCGACTATATCTCTTTCTTTTGATTAATCGAACAATTTTATAAATTATGGCATAAACAATACCAAAGAAAATAGCAGCAGCTATTAATGCCTCATTATTTTCATTACCACTACGTAAAGAGGCTACCGAATCAATCGCTGAGATTATGCAATAAAGAACTAGAAAGGCTAAAAAGGCTACTGTTATAAAATTAAAGATACTCTTAAAGCGATTCTTCTTCTTTATAATTGAAACTGAAATATCACCATTATCTGTTTTACTACATTCTTCTAATTCTTTAAAAATTACATTTACTAATTTTCTTACCACTCTTCGATTAGCATTAAAATCGATTGGAACATTACTTTCTGAATAAATATTTATTTCTGTTAAACCATTTTTGATTTCATTTAATTTAATAGTAATTTTTAATTTTCTTAGAAAGGGTTTAGAAATCACATTTAAGATCTTGTTTTCATCATCAAAATCTTGTAAGTACATATGTTTAATTTTTTCGTACTTTAACAGTTTCTTTAATGGTTCATAAATTTCTTCTATTTTATAGGGCAGGCTTATAATCTCTCCATAGTCATTCATTTAACAACACTCCTCTTAAAAATTATTGCTAATCAAGATGTGTTACTAATATAATTATACTATATTTTTTAAAAATTAAAATAATTTTTTTATTTAGTCAAATTATCCATTAAAAAAAGTATTTTCATACTTTTACATTTGTTTTAAATATTTATTTAAGTAGTAAATATATGTAGCGTGCATTAATAAATATGCTGATAATATAATAGCGGTAATAATAAAATCAGCATCTAAAAGAATAATAATGAATATGGTGATAGGGAAAACTTTTTCCATAACACTAAAAGCTTTAGCCTTAGCTTTATTCGTAATATAAACATTTCTTTCATCATTAACTTCAATATCTTTTTTTCTTTTTAATATAGGATCTTTATCAACTAAATATGAATCTATTAGATGACCTAATCCACCACCAAATAAGCCACTACCTATTCCTAACATTACTCCGAATATCGTTTTATAAGTCTCAAATATTTCTAATCCTTTACCAACTATACAAAATATAACTATTACTAGTCCAATGATTAAACAAATTAATGATGCTGTTTTACTTTTATTCCTCATTTTTTTCCTCCTCATAAATAAATATATCTTCTATCCTCTTGTTGAAATATTTAGCAATCTTAAAAGCCAATATAATAGATGGATTATAGTATCCTTTTTCAAGCGATATAATTGTTTGTCTTGAAACCTCTAAACTATCTGCAAGTTTCTCCTGATTAATCTTTCTTTCCGTTCGCAACTTTTCTAAATTGTTTTTCAATTTTCATTCCCCCAAATGTATAAATGTAAAATTGGCTTTACATTTATATTATATGCATATTTATTTGCGATGTCAAGTATACTTAACATTTTTTTATTAAAAACAATTGTATATATTAAAAAAGTCTATTATGTGTTAGAATATAGGCATTGATAAAGCCATAATATATATGATTGGAGGTTATATATTGGATGCTCTAGAAACGAAAAAAGATTTTAAAATGTTAATAGGTAGTAAAATGCCAAAAAGTTTAGCTATAATATCAGATACTCATAATGGTAGTAAATTAGCATCCCCTTTTAAAACTAGAATAACCTATAAAATTATTAGTGATCTTGGTATTCAGGATGTATTTCACTTGGGTGACTTTTTTGATTTTGGTAATTTTCCTAGAGACAAAAATTATAATCACCTTTTAGAACGTTATATGTGCGAGCAAGCTATAGAAAGAGCTACATTATACTATCCGCAAATACCTACTATAAAAACATATGTTGTTCGAGGTGGTCATGATATCATGCCTGGTGAAAATTTAAGCCAGGTTTGTATGATTGACGAATTATGCAAATATCGCCGCGATTTAATCAATATCACATCAAATAATCAAATTGATCCAAGCTATTTTAACTTCCATAGTGATGTATATTATTGGGATAATATCGATTTTTTATTTCGACATAGTGAGAGTGAAGATATGGGTTTAACCTCCACTAAAGATAATATAGGTATAACCTTAATTGGACACTATCATGAATACATTTTTAGTGATAGTACTAATTATCGAAATATAAGACTCCAACCAAGTGATTATAAAATATATGTACCATCGTTAAGTAAAAATAACCATACTGAAGATGTTGACTTTATAATAATGGAAATATCGGAAGATGAAATAGTAATAAAACCTATATCTTTAGTTGATAACGAGCCTGTTTTAGATAAAGTAAGAACTATTAGAAGAAAATGAACAATAATCAATTTGTAAGAGTTGATTTTTTTATTTGTAAAAGAAATATTACTAATGGATTTGACGTTTTTACTTAAAATGATATAATAACCCGTATTAAAGGGGGAAAATATAATGACTGAACAAGAAACAAAAGAATATTATGCTAAAAAAAGAGCTGAGTTAGAAGAAAGATTTAAAAATATGAGTGCTTGCTTTTTAGCAATGGGATTAAGACCTAATACACCCCAACTAGAGGTACTTGGTGAAACAATTAAGGATGGAAAATATTGTATTAGAATAGAAGCTGCAGGTGGTATTCATGGACTAAAACAAATACACACTTATAATCGGGCTGAGGGCGAATCATCTGAAGATATGGGATATTGCAGTTTTGTATATGCTAGTTTATCTGAACTACTAAGTCGTGCTGAGGTTGCCATTCTTAATGGTCAAACTAGAACTTCTGATCCTGGTCGATGTCATAGATGCCTTCAACCAAATTACATTGGTGAAAATGATTTAGAAACCTGGTTAATAGCCGGTATATCCTTACATTGCTATTGTATAGATGGAGTATTTATATCGGAAATAAGAAAATGTGGACAATTTGAAGATTGTAGAAAAATGTTTGTTACAGCAACAGGTTCAACTTTAGGTGAATGTTTGCAAAACATGAATAATACATTAGCTGGATATGATCTAGAAAATTTAAAGGATTTATTTGACTTTAATGCATCACCTAGTGATGAAGATATTAAAAAAAGATTAGCTGGTACTAAATCTCGATAATAGTTATAATTAATCCATATTAATAAAACAAATTGTTTAATCAATTCGAAAGAGTTGATTTTTTTTATAATATAGAATAAATTATATTGTCTAACATAGCATTATATTATTTGGCAGTAATTGCCATCTTATATTTTTTGTGTTATAATATGCGTAATTTTATGGAGGGATATCATGAAAAATAATTGTTATTCTATTAATATTGTTAGTGAAGTAGCAAGAGTATCAAATGAGTTCGAGCAAAATAATAGTGATTTAAAAAGATGTTATTTTATTGAAAATATTTCTCTATTTAATGGCGTTGTAGCAAAAGTATCAGGAAATTGTGGTTCATTTGGAACAGGTTATCCCTTTTATGCTTTGAGAGGAAACTTAACAGGACAATTACCTATAATTGGTGAACAAATTAGATATAACAATGAATTAAACAGTGCTGTAGCAAAGAGTAAATATACTATGTGGTCTTGTTCAGCTTGTTTGGCTCAAAATTATCAAGATATGCCTGATTTAAAACAAATATGTAAGCCTTGTCCCAATATGGAAGATGCCCTAAAACCAAGGAAACTTATAAAGCGATTACCTGATCTTGATATGTGGATGGTTTGTGAAGATGATCATATTGATAAAGCTAAAGAACAATTATTTACACTCTTTGAAGCTACTGGTATCCACTCATCTGATACTAATCCTATTCAAACAATATTTGATTTATCAGAAATAAATGAAGATTTAAAAAATACAAAAATCCCTAAAAAAACCTTACCAATCGATGCCCACATTATTCCATACTCAACCTTTTTTTCACTTATTAAGCAAGTTCCTCTTGTGTTAAAACGAGCATCAATAAATAGTGAAACACCATACTTACCTATCCATCCATTGTCTTATCGAAAACAATGGCAATATGATGATGAAGCTTATAATTTTATTCATGACTATCTTTCATCTTTAACTGAATATAATTTTGGTGATGATTTAAAACAAGTATTATATGAAACAAGAGCCATTATTGCCAACAGTTATTCAGTTGAACAACTATATTATTATCTTGTGACAACAGGTCAAGAATCTGTTAGGAGAAGACATAAAACATTAGCTTTAAAAGAACGTTTTATAGAGAGGGTAGAATTATGGCAAAAATAATTGACTTACATATTCATACTAATTGTTCTGATGGATCTCTTTCTCCTAAAGAGGTAATAGATGTTGCAGTAAAAAATGGTGTTAGTGTTATAGCAATTGCCGATCATGATACGATTGATGCTTATAATAATGATCTATATAACTATGCCAAAGATAAGAATATTAAGATTATTAATGCGGTAGAAATATCAACTAAAAGTAATAAAGCTAGTGTTCATATTTTAGGATATAATTTTGATATTAATAATCAAGAATTAAAACAACAACTATTAGCCTTAAGAAATTCTAGGCATGACTATTTATATAATGTTGCAACTAAACTAGAGCAATTAGGTTATATTTTAAATACTGAAGCTTTAGATAAGATAATTGCTATTACTAAAGCTAATATTGCGCTTGATATTATAAATAATGATCAAAATAAAGAATTACTTTTAAAAACTTTTAATCATATTCCTAGCAAAGGGGAATTTATAGAAACTATAATGAATGAAGGATGCCCTGCTTATGTAGAAAAATTAAAAATAACACCAGCAGATGCATCCTCATTAATAAAAAGAGCGGGAGGTAAAGTAATTCTTGCTCACCCTGTTGCATATAAATACGAAGATGGTTTAAGTGATGATGATGTATTAGCGTTAATAAAAGAAATAAAAGTTGATGGTATAGAATCTAATTACATATATATTGATCGTCATAATAATAAAATTAATGAGATTGATAAATGGAATAAAATAGCTAAAGACCATAACTTAATAACAACGATAGGTTCTGATTTTCATATTCCTGATAATATTCATCCCGAAATTGGTTTAATAAATGAAATACTTGATCTAAATGATAATATTATTAATGAAATTATTGATAATCTAACTATATAGACGTAATATTGCCTCAATTAGTAGTTTAATACTTACTGAAGGAGGTTTTTTTATGAGTTTACAAGAAAGTATTGATTTGTCTAATATAGTACCATTAACTCCCCTTACATCTTTTGATGTAGATATTACTGAAATACCTACCCAAAATATGTGGATAGGAACAAGATATTCTATCGATGGTGATTTCTTTGAAGATTATGACTTTACTAATTACTGTAACGATCCCCAGGTTGTAATATTTGCCAAAGTAAAATATCCTGATGGATACATTTATTATTATGATATTAAAAATAATAAGGATGCCCCTATTGATACTTGCTTTATGAATGATCGAATTGCTAAATACCAAATATATCCTTATTGTCCATTATCTAAATATCTACAACCAGTACCTATAGTATCATCAATTAATGAACTTATTGAGTTATTACCAATAGAATTAAGAAAGTATATTTTAAGTCAAATACAATATAACGATCGTAAAGATTTTTGTTCAAAAATGCGAAGATTTAAACTACCACAATAATTACTGATACCTACCCTTTTATTTATTGTGATATATGTTCTAAATCCAAAATATTGTACAATAATTACTACTATGATATAATAAAGCCCAATTAAGGGATTAATATATATTTAAGATAGAGTGATAATAATATGAGTAATGTAGAAATAATTAGGCAGATTCAAGAAAAGTATAATGAGATTGATAGAGTTATATTAATAGCTTATATTAATAATTTAATAAAGATTGAATATTTAAGATATCATAGTGATGAGAATTATTTTAATGATAACGTTGGAAGTTTATTATTAGGAAATAAGACACCTATTAATGAATTAGACTATGCAATAGAACAAGCAATTTTTATAACACTACAACCTTTAAGAACCGATATAGATACTGCTAATATAGAACAATTATTATTGAATTGGAGTGGCTATATACTAAATAGAGACATAAATAGTGGAAGATACCCTCAAGACATAATACACTATTTTGAAGATGATGAAGAATGCAATTTTATGAATATGACCAAAGAAGAGATAAAAAGAAGAACGGAATATAACAATATGGTATCTTTTGAAAAAAAAGAACATTGCACAAAACTTTTATGTGAAAGAATAAAACATATTTTAGCACAACAGGCAAAAATGAATGATAAAAAGTTCTATATTAGTTTAGCAGTTATAAATTATCGTTTTATAAGAATACATCCCTTTGAAGATGGTAATGGTAGAGTTTCAAGAATGCTTCTAAATTACATATTTAATTTAAGAACTGGATGTATTCCTATAGCGCTAAATAATGATGAAATAAATGAGCTTATAGGTATTTATAAAGAAACAAGTAAATTTATATATACTGCCTATATGGGTGGATATCTTTCAAGTTTAGAATATGCTGATGAATTTCCTGGTTATTTGAAAATGGAAGAATCATTAACAGAAAAAATTGGTTTATTTCTATATAAAAAGCAAACCAATTCAAAAGCAATGTTAACATCAACTGAACCAGTTACAAAAAGAACATTATAAAATTAATACTTATATAAAAAGTACAATAAAATTAATTATTGTACTTTTTATTATCTTAAATATATTTTTTCATTAAAAGTATGATCATTACTACCCTCTTGTTGATCTAACTGTTTTAATCGATCAGTACTTATAAGAAAGTAATTATGTAATAAATGATTACTACCATCACTATATATTGGATCATCAAATGTTAAATCTAAATGTAACCATTTGCCATCTAAGTAGACTAAATTCCATACATGTTTATCATTAGATACTTTATAATTACTAATACCCATTCTATTTAAGAAAACACTCATTAAATCAGTATAACCACTACATACCGCATATCCTTCAAGTAAAGCTCCATAGGCCATATTAGCTTTATGGGTTGAGGTACCAGTAATATATGCTGAATCATATATCGTATTGTTTATAATATAATCGTGAATACTTCTTATATTCTCGGTTGTACTCTTATTACTAGATATAAGACTTGAATATAACTCATCAACTTTTTTGTTAATAACATTCATTTCATCTTCACTATATAGTTTATTAACAGTAATAGTTATCCTACCAGCATTAGTATAAGTTATCTTAATCGTCTTATAGGTATTAAAAGGATGAACAAAATTATTGACATTATTTAATAATGAACTATCATCCATAATACCTTTAGCATCCCCAATACAATTGGTATAATTGTTACTACAATAGAAGGTAAAAGGACTAGTATTAGATGATATAACCGTATAATATATATTTAATAAATCAGTTCTACTTTTAGGAGTAAAATTAGTTGTTTTTTGAAAATAATTATATTCCGTATTAGTGCCATATTCATTAGTAACAATAAGTGTATTTTCCATTGTATAGTATGAAAAAAGAACTTTTAGTATTTCACTATTACTTATATATAAATAAATAGAAAATAGTCCTAATAATATAATTATAATATTTAATACTTTTAATATACTCTTCATCATAATACCCCTATCTTATATATTTTAATTATACCATAAAAAAAGTTCTAAATAAGAACTATTTTAATTTTATATTATCGGTTCTAAAGCAGCTTTTAAAAAGCACCAGAGACTGAATATTATAAATATGGCTATGTACCCTAGTATAAAATTAATACTTGTCCATAATAACTGTGTATTTGTTGAAAAAGAGGTTATTTTTTATCTTTATATAGCTTACTAAATATAAGTATACCAGCTAAACTACCACAAGAATCAATAATAACATCTTTGATCATCGGACTTCTTCCGGAAGAAAAGACTTGATGAAATTCATCACTTGAAGCATATAAAATACAAAATATTAAAGCATAAATTATTTTCTTTCTTTTATCCATATCATAAAATCTTAAGACATTAAAAAATAATATTCCTAAAATCGCATACTCGGTAAAATGGGCTGTTTTTCTAATAATATAATTAACATCAGCTCTTAACTGTTCTTTTTCTTTAATGGTAGTATTTTTACTTTCAACAATCGGTACAACAGCATCAGTAATCTTATAACTAGTACTATTACTTTCTTTTAATCCTTTACTTGAAAATAAAAATATTACTATTAACCAAATTGTTAAAAGAATAATCGCAAAGTATTTGGTATTAATAATACTTTTAATTCTATCCATTTATACCACCTCAGTCGTAACATAATTTAAATATTCTTTAACACTACAACTATTAAGAAGTTCTTGGTATTCAAAACTCCTAATTAAATCATAATCTTCTTTTTTAGCAACACCCATACTAATAGCATTATCTAGTAATTCTTGTTTTACATATTTAATACTTTCTTCTAAAGTATTAAACTCATGTATTTGCCAATTAGAGTCACCAAATAAAAACCATTTATTATTATCTTGATAAACTAAAAAAGTATGAGTAGGAAAATCATTTCCATCTTCAGCTTCAAAGCCCATAAAGATTGTTTTTAAAGAATAATTATTTTTTTTAAACCATAATCTTTCTAATTCCACTTGATCCCAACAAGTACCTATTTTAGTATTTAATATTTCTTTACCCGTTTGAACTACACATTCCTTAAGCCATTTATCATCAAACTCTTTAGAGTATTGATCAGTATATTTATTACCAAATTTATCAACAAATCCATAAACAATATTATCACTCATATATTTAAGTAATTCATCAACATTCTTAATATCTTCAAATTGCATATATTATCTTCCTTTATCTTTTCCATTTTTCATTTCATCAAATACTTTTTTAGCCGCATCTCTACCTAATAATTTAATTACCATTATTAATTTCCAATTACTACAATAATTTTGATAACTATCATTTCCTTGTTTCATTAATTTCCTAGATAAAGCAACATCACGGGCCATTTTCAATTCTATATCAGTAGCACCGGCCATTAGTTCAATCTCTTCAAAATTTAATTCTTGTCCAACTTCAAGTTTAAATATTATATCATAAAATTTTTTTAATCTTCCTAGAAAAGGAAATTCTTCCATTCTTATTTCACCAATGCTATCTTCAAGGGTTTGCATCATCTTACTAATTCCCCCAATATCTTGCATATATCCAATGTCTTCTTCAGGAGAATAATATTCTGATGAATATGGATTACTGCCTTGTTTCTTTTTTCTCAATTCTCCGGCTCTTTCCAAAAAATCTAAAACATTACCTTTATCATCTTTATTATTAATCATAGATAACACTCCTTTAATTTCTTATATATTCTTTGAATAGTAATTAACGATTATTCGTTCTGATTTACTGTGATCATTATCTTTAGGATATTTTTCATAATCCATTTTAACAAAATTAATATATCCCCAATTAAAATATATTTGCATATTCTTTACTTCCGATGGTTCTACTCCCAAAGTTAATTTGGTAAACCCCCTATTCTTTAAATCAATCTCCATAAACTTATATAGTTTAGAGAAATATCCTTGTCCTTGATACTCAGTGATTGTTCTAAAAGCATTTAAATAAGCCATATGATCATCAATTAAGCCTTCACTATTTTGAATATCACCTTTTGCTATTACAGCTGTTGCCTCACTAATAATTTGACCATTTAAAATACCATAATAACATATTCTTTTGCCTGCTTTAACACTATCAATAAATTTCTTTTTCCATACTACCCAACTATTATCATGGGGATGATTATTAATTTCATAATCCCATTTCGTATTTATCTCTTCAATGTCAGCAATCTTACAAATATAATTATTATTTGATTTAGTCATAATATCACCTACTAATATTGTAACATAAATTAATATTAACACGAAAAAAGATTTTTTAAGTTTTTCTTCTTTTTTATTTGAATTTTGTTATTAAATATGTAAAAGTCTAATAATACTATAGACTTTTTTTAAAATAATGATACAATAGCACCTAACAAAGGAGGAATATTATGACTAGAGATATTCCCTTATTACGTGATAACATCGGTTGTATAATAAGAAGCGTTGGTGATAGTTTAAATAATTATCGCAAAATATCCGAAAAAATACGTTCGGGAAAACATATAACTGACGCCTTTATTAATAAAAATCTTGAAGGTATCTTTGTTTATTATGGAATCTGTCATAGTCAAGATTATGATTTTTATATTAGAGTTTTTAAAGCTATAATTAGTAAGTATGATGTGACAGAAGATTATTTAATGTGGGAAAATGTTGATGACAAATGGCCTCTTAAAAATAGATGGTCTATCTTTGCTTCGATGATGGTTGCTTTTTTAACTTGTACTGATGATGATATTACGATTAAATTATTTAATAGTGATGTTGTTAGAGATTATCTAAGTAGATTTCATTGTATCTTCTCTTATGTGGATAAATTTGATAGTCTTCGTCATGAAAAACTATCTGCCTTATTAGAAATACCTTGTTATCAAACAGAAGTAGTTGGTTTAAGTAAAAGAAAACTAAATCATGAAATCATTGATGGGCGATTATCTTGGACAACATTACCCTATTCTATATTCTATAATCCTTCTTTTATTAAAAAACTTGCTCATAATATCGATTCCGAAGAATATTCCTATATTATAGATGAATTACAACTTTTCAATGATGCCGGTATAATTGATGAACTGCATGATGGATTCTGTGATAAGACTATGTCAAGTTTTGATTCTAAAAAGAGATATTTTCCATTCTTAAAAGAAGCTTCTTTTAAAGATGAAATAAGAAGTCATACTTTATTATTACAAGCATATGATAATCTATCTAAACAATTAGAAAAACCTAGTCTTATCTTTGAAGAATTTTCTAAATATTTAATTATTGGTTTTATCTTTTCAAGATTCTTTAAAACACCAAGATATAATTTAGCTATTGATATGAAAAAATTAGTTGATTACATTGATAATCCTTTAAGAAAAGCAGTATTTACATTTGATAATGCTGATATCTATTATCAATTAGTAAATTATAAAGATGTTGATATTAAGACATTAGTAGCACTCTACGAAGCATTAAAGTCCAAAGATATAATGAGCGAATTCTATGATGATTGGCATAAAGCCCAACAAGAAATAGTTATGGAATTAAATGCTAATACTTTAAATGGTAGGAATTTAGGAATTTATAATGAATTATTAACTAATACTTTAGGAGTTCCTGTCTATGAATTGAATGGCCAAGATTATTATATGATTACGAGAAATACTTCCCTAGATGTTCGTAAGGAAAATATTAAAGCCGAGCTAGATGATAAAAGATATAGTCGTAGTTATCTTTCTTTAAGTATTCAAGATCAAAAGCATTTAACGTCTTATTATCATGATAATCATAGTAATTGTCGCCAATATGATTTAAAATTTGTATATGGAAGTTTAGATGAACAATATTTAGGAATGTTTTATTGTGAAGATGCTTATACTAATGGTATTTCTTCTGTTGAGTATCAAAGTAATGCTTCTAGATTATTATTACCCCTACCAGAATTAATGGAGAATACTAATTACTATAATGATATAACTTATTACAAAAGAGCTAACTTACAACCAGTTGCCATATTATGTGAGGACGAAATAAACCCCGAACAAGCAAGAGTAGCAATAACTTTAAATTTACCTATTATTTTAAGATATAATACTTGTTATAAAGAAGAAAAGCAAAAAAAACAAATTCCAACACCATATATTGGACACTACAGATTATTTAAATATAGCAATATATAATTACTATGGTTACTAATAAAATAAAACTTACGAAATTTTCGTAAGTTTTTGTTTTTTGTATTATAATCTAATTATTTTCATATTTTCTTCTTTATTTTGAGGACATTGAAATGATTTTAGATATTGTTTAAGAAAGTATAGTTTGTCTAAGTTATTATCAAATATTAAATCGGCTAATAAAGTAGCTTCTTTTAGGTATATTTGACTATATAGTGATAAGTCACTATCTTTGGGATTATAACTATCTAATTTACTAGCAATAAGTTCGTGATTAAATCCTTGACTAGAACAATATTGTAATAGTCTGGCAAAAAAATTGACATTATTCTGCCAAACAATTGGATTAAGAGTACCATTAGGACATCTTACCTCAAATGAATTATCCTCTAAAAAACGGTGCAAGTTTTGAAAATTTGTATGTCCAAAATCTAAAGCATACTGTTTAGAATCAAATGAACGCCTATATAACTCTCTAGCATTACCGTATTTTTCAAAAGTTGGTAATTGACGATATAAAATATCAGCCGTTTTTCCGGCATAAGTCGCAATGGATTTTCTTGGCCCTAATCGTTCACCATAAGAAAAGCGAAAAATTATTTTTTCAAATATAATCCACATTTTAAACATATTAAGCCAGTGACTGATATCAAGTCCTAGAATTTGACTACCAAAGTGAATGTGGCCAGCGGAAGAATTAGGATTTTTGGCTCCTAGTTCTTGTAGCATTTGACAGACAATTTCTATTTGTTTCCATGTTTCAACCGTATCTGTTAAGATGGGTGAAATTATTTCACCATTATATCTTTGACCATCTTCACCTATTGGCATTGAAATATCAACTTTAGAGTTCCATCTTATATATGGTGGAACACTCATATCAATATTAAAAAGGTCTATTAACTTACTTCTCGCCAATTCATATTGAACACTTTCATATTCAATTTCAATACCAAATGTTTTACTTTTATCTAAACCAATTATACTTCGATATACTAAATGAAATTTATCTAGTTGTGATAAAAGTTTTAAAAGATCCTTCTCTTTAAAACTACCAAGTAAATCACATTTGTTGGGATCAATAAAAGAAAAGGTGTTGATTGGTTGTAAGACTTGTTTATCTGTAATTATCATGCAATCTCATCTCTTTTTCTTATAACTTTTATGATGAGATATACTAACACAATATTATAGTTTTGTCAAATAAATAGGTCTAATTTACCCATTAACAATTTGCGTGAAACGATCTTTTCCTAAATTATTTAACTGCTCTAATTTATTATGGTCTAATTTACCACTTTGTTCAATCATAGTTACATCGGTAATATCTTTTTCTCGTCCTAAACTATGCATCGTATATTTTTTTATTTTATAGATACTTTCTAAACTTTCCATTCTAAAATAGGTATCTTCGAATAGAACCTTTTGTTCATCAAACATTAAAACTGATAAAGATGGTGTAATGATTCTTTCAAATACTTTGGTAACATTTTGATTCTTATAATATTCCCTGGTAATAACTTCATTATTAGATCCTCTTCTAAAGCAGAAGAAGCCTAAATGAAATTCACTTGCTTTATGTTGAGCAATTACCTCATGTTCACCGATTGGTCTATTTTCTTCAATATCAAAATATTTTGGACTTTCAAATCTTTTATCTTGAAAAATAAAATCTGTATCTATTAGTAATTGTTTTACTTTATCGATATCTTCTTCGTTTAATAAGATATCGATATCATCATGATATCGTCTTAAAGGATTATTAGTTATAATATAACAAGGTAAAGCACCCGCTAAATAATAATCAATGCTATTCTCATTTAATAATTTACATATTTGTCTTAAAGTCAAATTTAATAATTGATGATTCTGTTCAATCGTCATATTTCCTGATTTGACATTATTTAATAAAGATGTAACAATCATTCGCTTATAATCATCTAAAGAAAAAGTCTTAAAAGAATCAAAACCTCTAATATATTCTAAATAGTAATCAAACTTATCAGAATCACTACCATACATTTTATATATATCCTTACCTACTTCTATCATTAATTCTTCATTAGAAGTTATTTGGGCATATTCTTCTATTCGTGACTTTAATTGCTCGTCACTAACAGAATATTCCCCTACCTCTTTTAACATCAAAAATAACTGGTCTTTTTCTTTAACAGTCATATATATCACCTATTTTTATTATATCAAATATTGAGTTAAATGAAATATTTAAATCATAATATTATAATTCTTGCTATTGCTTAAAAAATAGTATAGAATAAATAGAAAAAAGGAGAAAAGTATGGAAATTAGTTATGATTTAGAAAAATTATTGGCTATAAAAGAAGAAAACAAATATTTAGCATTAGATTCAATTAAAGATGAACATGAAGTTATTGATTTTGAAATTAGTGATATCGCCTCTTATTTTGTCAATAATAACTTAATGGTCGTTGATGAGGATAATAAAATAGGATTAATCGATCAACAAGGAGATATGATATTAGCACCAAAATATTACACTATTGAACGCCTTGATAGTAAATTTATGCTTGGATATAATAGAAATAGTGGTCTATATGGTATTATTGATAACAATGGTATGGAAGTAGTTCCTTCTAAATATAAACGAATTAGAAAATTTAGTAATAAAGTAGCGGCCGTTCAAGATCAAAATGGTAAATGGGGCTTTATTAATGAAGATGGTATAGAAATTATAAAACCTATGTATGAAGAAACGGGTTACTTTAGTGAAGGATTAATACCAGTTAAACTTAATGGTAAATGGGGCTTTATTGATGAAACGGGAAATACCATTATTGATTATCAATATGAAGATGCTAGAAGCTTTAGTGATGGTTTAGCTGCTGTTTGTAATAATCGTATATGGGGTTTTATTGATAAAACCGGTAAAACTATTATTGAACATCAATATCAATATACATATAGTGCAAATGAATTATATTTTCGTAATGGTCGGGCTATTGTAGCGCCAAATAATTGTTACAATCTTATTATAATTGATACTAATAATAAGACAGTTGGTGAGTTACCATTTAATTGTGAAGTAAAAGGTTTTCAAGATGATCGTATGTTTATAAAATATCGTTGTGGATATAGAAATGCTGTCAAATTTGGTATCACTGACCTAAATGGTAAACCAATTTTAGCAAGAAAATATTGTGGTTATATGCCTTATAGTGAGGGATTAGCCGCATTAATGGATGAAAATGGCAAATGGGGTTTTGTCGATAAAGATGGTAAAACAGTCATTAACTTTATCTATGATAATGTTAAAAGTTATAGTGATGGTTTGGCTGCTGTTTGTATGAATGATGAATGGGGTTATATTGATAAAGAAGGAAATGTTGTTATTGATTATCAATATGAACGTGCTGAAAGTTTCCATAATGGCCAAGCCATGGTAAGTAAAAAAGATGAACATGAAAAAAATATTGCTAGTACTATAAATAAAGAAGGAAAAGAATTAATTACTTTTAATGGTGATTATCTTAGAGGTTCTTCTGATGGCAATGTTTACATTACTAATTTAGGTAAAAATGGTGAAGCCGATTTATACAATGCTAAACAAGGTAAAGTAACTAAAGTACATACTAAATACGCAATATTAAAAAATAAAAACACCTATCATAAAGCTTTTGAAGTATATCGATTAAAAATTCAAGTAAATGAATGCCAGTTTTCACACTTATTAGAGAACGAAGATCAGGTGTTTATGTATCTTGATCTTATGTATGAAGAAATGAATAGTGCCGCCAAAAGAGCAGCTGATGAAGCGTTAGTGAGAGTAAATAGACGAACATCTTCTTCAAAAGTATCTAGTTAATAGATACTTTTTTATTTACATATTAATAATAGTTATTCTATAATATTATTAATAGGAGTTAAATTAATAGGATTCATTTATTTGTTAGTATTTATAATAAGTTTTCAATATAAGAATAGAGAAAAAGTAATGGTTTAAAAGAAAAATTCAAGAATTGACTCTTGAATTTTTTTATATAAACTTTATTATCTATTACTCCCCTACATCTTGATTATATCTCATAATATGTATTTTCACAATAATTAACAAACTTTAATAGATCTTCGTAGTTTATAGATATGGTTGCCGTATTAGTATTAGGATGAATAAGAATCTTATTATCTTTCAAACTTTTATCTAATAATAAAATAACCGTTTTATCATTATTAATTAAACCTAAGGGTGTAACTGAACCTTTAGTAAGTTTTAAATTAGTCATTAATTCTTCAACTGACGCGAATGATAAGGGTCCAATATTTATTGTCTTACCAACTAGCTTTAAATCAGCCCGTACATCATCCCTTAATACGTATAAATAGTAATTATATTTATCTTTTAAAAATAGGTTTTTACAGCCTATTCCATTAATATCTTTCTTTATTGATTGAGCTTCTTCAACTGTATATACAGGTTGATGATAGACAATTGTAAAATCAATATTTAATTTTTTTAAGAGTTCTAAAACGTCATTCATATTCTTCTCTCCTATTATTATTTATTTTATATCATCAGTTTTTATAATAGTATCAATAAAATTTTTACAACTAAAAGGTAATATATTATTCTTTAATTTAATTATTCCAAACTTATTTTTTTTAAGTTTAGGATAAATATCTAAAATAAATAATTCATTGTTTTTTAATTCATTTTCGATATATTGTTTAGTAGTAAAACCAATTCCATAACCAATTTTTGCAAAGTCAATTAGTAAATTAGAACTGGCAATATTCATTATGGTATTAATTTTAATATTATTATCTAAACAATATTCATCAATTGTTTGTCTTGAATTAGATGGTTGTTTTGGTAATAAGATGGGATAATGGGCAATGGCCAATAAAGATAATTTTTTATTCAATAATTCTTTATAATCATCATTTATAACAAAGACATATTCTTGTTCTCCTAAAGGAATATAATCTAATTCATTATCTAATCCTGTTGGTATTTTAGCAATAATAAAGTCAATTATTCCCTTCTTCATTAATTTAATCATTTCTGAAGTGGGATCAGTACTTATTTCAATTATAATATTAGGATAAAGTTTATGAAAGCTTTTAATATATGGAAGTAAGTATTTTTTAGTTAAAGTGGTACTAATACCAATTCTTATCGTGCCAGCTTCTAAATTTTCTAATGCTTGGCATTTCTTTTCAGCTTTCTTAATTAAACCTAATGCTTGTTTAACCAGAATAAACATTGCTTGACCGGCTTCATTTAGAATAACTCCTTTTTTAGTCCTAATAAATAATGGTCCCCCTAGTTCATCTTCTAAATTCTTAATATGTTTTGTTACAGCTGGTTGCGATATATGTAATTTTAAACTAGCTTTGGTTATATTACCCATATCCGCTACTTCATAAAAGACACGATATAATTCTAAATTAATCATAATAACCTCCAGTTATGGCCTGTATATAAAATATGTATTTTTATTATATCAATAATAATGTTATGATACAAGTAGAAAGAAGGTAATGATTATGGCAATGCCAAAATATGAAATCGAAAGACACTTATACAATGGTCAAAATAAAAACTATTCCCATATGATTGTTATATGTGATCGTTGGGACTACACAGATTTCGTCGTATATGTTAGCAATGATGAAGATTTAGAAGCTGTTCTTAGTCAATACCAAGGAATTGCCAGTTTATATCAAGTTATAGAAATATATAGCTATGAGATGGATTTAAATTATCAATTAAGTGAAGATCGAGCATGGCACAAAGACAATCAAAAACAAATAAACAAAGATAAAAACCCTAAAAAAGAAAGAATAGTAAAATTATTTGATTTTAAAAGTTCCTTTTCTAGGGGCCAAGTAAACATTAACTTTCCAGAACTAATACCTTTTGGCAACATAGTAAAACTACCAAAAGATATGAATGGATATATTGATAAAAATGGAATATTTTATCCAGCTATTACCATTGCGTCAACAGAGTATGCATATGGAAATTATCAAAATATTAGTATGGAACAATTTGCGGAAGCTTTTATTTGTTGTTGCTTAAAAGATCAAAATCTTTTAGATGTGTATCAGCAAATGATTGCCGAATGTAAAAATGGCATCGATATTTTAAATATGTCAGATTCTTTTTTAGTTAATATCCTTGGTTTTGTCAAATTTTATCGATATATAAATGATAAAACAATAAAAGATAGTAGTCGTCTTCCAGAAAATTATTCTCTTAAACAATTAATAGTATTAAGGCAATTATTCTGTATTAACTATAGTAATAATAAGGATATATTGGATAAAGATAATCAATACTCTATAAAATTAGCAAGGATGCGCGAAAATATATGAATATTGGAGAAATCGCTAGAATGTATGCGACCGAAAAACATAAGGGCCAAAAAAGAAAAAATGGTGAAGATTATATTGTTCATCCTAATTCTGTAGCTGCTCTTCTCTTAAAATATAAGAAATCACATAATATTAATCGCTTAAGAGCTGTAGCCTATCTTCATGATATATTAGAAGAAACCGATACTACTTATTATGAACTTGTTGATATATTTGGCTATGATATTGCCAGTATGGTTTTAGAGCTTACTAATAATAAAGAGATGAAGAATGCCCTTGGTAAAAGTGTTTATTTAGCCTATAAATTAAAATATATTACTAGTTGGGCTTTAACCATAAAACTATGTGATCGTTTAGATAACATTTCGGATATAGAAAAACTAGATGAAGAATTTAGAACAAGATATAGTGAAGAGACATTTTTTATCATTAATTACCTATTAGAAAATAGAATCTTAAGTAATACACAAAGGAATATTATTAATGATATTGTTCTTACTTTAAAGAAGAATAGCAAACAATGTGTATTGAAATGTAGTTAGAATTAAGAAAGACTTGTAAATATATTACAAGTCTTTCTTCTTAATTAACATTAAAATTAGTTAAATATAATTGATTATTTTGATATTCAAACACATAGTTATATGTTGGTATCTTATCTTTATATGTTTCATAGTTATCAGTAAAGTACTTATTGAATTCACTTTCAACATCATAGTTTATTGCTTCAACCCGATTAGTTGCTATCATATAAATAGAATTAGTATTATTTTTAGCATCCATATAGGTAGCAAAAGCATAGACATTCGCTGGTCCATCTGATAAAGCACTTTTATACCAAGCATATTTAATTGATATCTTATATTCATTACCATTTTTAGTAAATGAAACTATTTTTTTAAAAGCTATAGCGATAGAATTAGCACCGTGCCCTGGTTCAACATAAGTGTATTTTTTATAAACATTATCATATTTCCAAATACTATGTTCATAATTGGCGGCTGGGCATTTAACATCTTCATCAGTATAATTAAATTTTGCTAAACTAGTTTTAATATAAGCATTAGCTAAATTAGTACTAGAGAAAGTATCAATATAACTTTTTATATCGTCTATGCAATAATAAATATTACCACATAATTTTTTAACAGCTACATCAAGTTTATCTTGATTAGTTAGTTTATCTAATCCGGTATAAGGATTAAGAACAAATAACTCATTATTAATGATAGTTAATAATTCTTCTTGGGATACAGTATTAGTATTATTATTGTTACCATTAGAATTATTTAATTGATTATTATTTTTGTTCATAATTGAATGATATGCAGCTAAACTACTCATACATATTATAGCAATCATTAGAACTAAGATTATAATATGGGACCATAACTTTTTATTCATATATCTCTCCCTTACCTTTCTAATCCATAGTAGTATCATCGACTAATTCGATTAGGATATTACCAATATCTTCTTCAACTTGTTGCTTTATATCACCACTGGATGAACTAGCGTATATTCCTGGAAATGTTTTAGCAATATTATCATAATTAATTTGATTATACTCTTTATCATATGATGTAATAGCACCATTAGTTTTCATTATTAAAAACACTTTATACTTTTCTTGATTTACATCAACTTCATCAGTTGTATAAATATGCACAGAAATACTATTATATTTTGATAAAGTAGTTGAGACTATTGGTAAAAATATATCCTTTAAATTATTAGCTAAATTTTCCAAATTATCTTTACTAGTAACAACTGTAATATAAAAAGAAGTGTTATTACTTGTTTCATAGTATAATGTATTGTTAAAAATATAATCTAAATCGACATTATTATTAAAATTAAATTTTTGACTTTCATATTTTATTTCATCATTAATTGACCATGATTCAGCAAGCATTAATGATTCATTACAAGATCCAATTTTAACATATTTTAAATCGGATAATTCATCTGGTCTAGAAGTACCAGCTGTTATCGCCTCAAAATTATTACATTCATTTTTTAATTCTGAATCAATTCTCTCCTCTAACTGTTTTGCATCAGTACATCCTGTTAAAGTAAATATTAGTAAAATTACTAGCCCCAAAAATACTTTTTTCATTTTTTCTCCTTCAAGTAATAGTAATATATATGACCATTGTCTTTTATACCTTTTACTAATTATATCATATAATTGATTGTTTAAATAGTATATCATTTGACTAATAAAAAGTTGTTATAGTCAAATGATGGGGAGTATCAATATTTCGCCCACTTATCCAGATCATATTATCTAAAGTAATAGAATTTACCATAATACCCCGATATTCTAATTTATCTTTTATTAATTCTAAGGCATATAGCATATTAGCCCTAATCTCTACTTCTAAATTAGAATGAGCTTCAATAAGTTGTTTACTATCAACCATATTGCTTAAATAAGGATTATATTCTAAAACACCATAGAATCTTAAAGTTCTTGGAATACCATAATCAGCACATCCTAATAAGCAATCGACATTACTAATATTGGTCTTAATTGTATTACTGATATTATATAAATCATGAACTAACAAAGTAGCTCTTTTATAAAAAGGTATTGTTTCTTCTTTATAATTACTAATATCTTGAAAATTAGGAAATGTATCAACAATATGATTTAATAAACTATCCGTATCTCTAATAGAAAATAATTCATCATAAAACTTATCTTTTTTATTATAGATAATCGTAATCGTTTCTTTTAAATTATGATATCGTTCATTAAGCATTGGCATATTTTTATCACCGTTTAATATTAGTGCTAGATCAGATTCTGTAATATTCATTAAGTTATTTATATCAAGAAAACTTTTATCTTTAACGACTCTATCTAACATGGCATAAAATAGAGCCATTGAGCGTTTATGAAGTTTACCATCAAATTCTATTTGAATGAATGGCTCCTTCCAAAAACAAAAGTTCATAGACTCAACTAAAAACATAAATAAGATATACTCTTTTTCAGTTATATCAAGTTTATATCCATTTAACCAATATGTATCATTAAAGTTATTAAGAGTTAAAGCATAATTATTTAAATTATCCATATTAATCTTAACATATTCACTATTATCAACGACATATTTAATTTTTGATAATCTTTCTTCTTTCTTCATTTAATCATATCCTTTTTATCAATATAACATATTTAGATTAATAAATAAAGATATATAAAAAAGATAATTGTCCAATACAATTATCTTCTTATTTGTACTTGCTCTATTATTTGTTGAGAAATTACACTTAATCTTTCCATATCACCAATATGTTGATCTTCTAGTTTCATATTTATTAAATCATTGATCATACGACTTAGATATGGGTATACAGTATAATCATAATCTAATCCTTCTAATAGTGAACAACTTGTTTCACCAGATAGAATAATATATTTTCGATCTTTATAGTTTCTTACAAAGGCTTGAACATTGTCTACTGATCCTGTAAAAGAAATTTGTTCAATCGTGTCCATTGCGGCACTAAATTGTCGCAATTTAGAATTTCTTGTTTTTTTGGCTAAATTACCATTATATGGTGAATATGTTCTCTTACTATTAACTCTTCCCTCTTTAACTACATTAGATACAGTCGTAATAACTGTATTATCTTCTATATCTTTGATTGCTACGTATGGTTCATTTTCTACGCAAGATAAATAAAAGGCTAAAAAAGGGACAATTATATCATTATTGAAAGTTGAAGTTTCAATTAACATTTCATGATAGAAATCTAAAGATTTTTCAACCTTTTTTAAACGTCTTTTTAGTTCTTTTTTTATGATAGATTTTTGTTGATGACTAAGAGTCGTACTTTCTTTTAACATACATAATCTATAATAGATTTTATCAGCTTCTCTAATCAACTTTTCTTTGCGTTGTCGTGCATCATATGCTAAATTAAATGCTTGTTGCATAAATTTTCCCCCTTTTTAATATAGTGCTATACTCTATCACATAAGCCTTGTTTTGTCAATTTTACGAGTCCATAAAAATGAGTAAGAATAAGATATTAACATTAGAATATCCTAGCCATCCAAGTTTTAATGGATTTCCTATTCTTTATACTAAAAATAAGTAATTATTTTATAATTGCTTTTATATACTATTTATGATACAATCTAGACAATTAAAGGGGGAATGTGAATGACTAGTAGTAATATTGATTTATTTTTAGAACATTTAAAAGATTATCGTTTTATTGCTCATCGTTTAGGTTTTATTATGGAAGGATACCCTGAAAATTCTTTAAATAATTTGATTGCTCTTCTAAATGACCAAGAAGCCCTTGACGACTGTATTGGTATAGAGTTTGATATCCAACCTACTAATGATCATGTTTTATTAGTAACTCATGACTTTAATATGGCAGATATTAGTGATAGTAATGTTAATGTTGCCAAAACACCATATGACCATATAAAAAAAATAAAATGTGGTTATCGTAAGAGTACATATAATAGTAATATTCCATGGAATAGTAATAATAATTTCAACCTACATACATTAGATGAAATATTAGAATATATTGATAATCATCGTGATAAATTTGGTGATCGAATTATTAAAATTGAATCTAAAGCTGTCTTCTTCAAATATGAGGATTTAGTATCGTTAAAAAAATGTCTTAAAAGATACCCAGCTTTAAATAAAAATATTATTCATATATCTTTCTTTCCTTGGAATCTTAGAGGATTAAGAAAATTACAAATAAAAGATCATCTTCCTATTACAAAAACAGAATTATTAATTGATTTTCAAGTTGAAAAGCCAATAACTATTATGTGGAAATCATATATTGATGGTATAAGTTTAGGTTTAAAAGAAGTAAAGGATAATGGTAGTCTTGATATTGATGAATATGCTAAAAAAATGGCTAATTTTAATTCTTTCTTCTATCGTCATCGTAATGCTTTAACTGAAAAGTGGTTAAAGAAGATTATATCAATTTATGGTTATGCGGGTATATACACAATTAATGATCCTAGAGATGTTCAAGAATTATTATCAAGAGTATCAAAAGAGTTTTTGGAAGAATATGCTGATAAATTAATCATAACATCAGATAATCCTAAATATTTTAAAAAATTAAAATAATACAGGCGACTATAACAATAGTCGTTTTTATTAACCAAAGAAAAAGATAGTCATAAGATATTTTAGTGTTAGGAGTTGTTTTATGATAAATTGGTTTACTAGTTTAAACTATGAACTTCAAGCTTTAATCGCTACCGTATTTACATGGAGTATTACCCTATTAGGAGCAGCATTAGTTTTCTTTTTTAAGAAAGTAAATAAGAATGTTTTAGATGCTATGTTAGGATTTGCAGCTGGGGTTATGATAGCTTCATCATTTTGGTCCTTATTATCACCCGCCATTGATATGGCTAATAATCTAAAAATGATGGCTTGGGTTGTAGCTTTAGTAGGATTTTTAGGTGGTGGATTGCTTTTATTTGTTGGTGATAAAGTCTTTGAACATTTTGATCGAATTAAGAGTAAAACTAATGATAATAAAAATTTTAAACGTTGCTTAATGCTAGTATTTTCTATTACCTTACATAATATTCCGGAAGGAATGGCGGTTGGTGTTGCATTTGGTTCTTTAGCTTATGGATTAAATGGCGCTAATTTAGGTTCTGCTTGTTTACTCGCTTTAGGCATTGGCTTACAAAATTTCCCCGAAGGAACAGCTGTTAGTGTGCCTCTTCGAAGAGAAGGATTATCTAGGGGTAAAGCTTTCTTTTATGGACAATTAAGTGGTATTGTTGAGCCTATTGCTGGCGTATTAGGCGCATTATTAGTCTTAAGAATAAGATTGTTATTACCTTATCTTTTAGCTTTTGCAGCTGGCGCAATGATTTATGTAGTTGTTCAAGAGTTAATTCCCGAAAGTCAAACTAATAAGAAAAAAGATTTAATGGCTTTATTTACTCTAATAGGATTCTCTATTATGATGATTATGGATGTTGGTTTAGGTTAAAAAAAACTTCTTATGAAGTTTTTATTGTAATTGTTGCATTTTACCCTGTAATTCATTATATTTTTCTTCAATTTTAACATCTTCAGCTTTTTCTAAAGAATACCATCCTTTTTGAAACATTAAATCATATAATTCACGACTTATCTTTTTAGTATCATTAAACATGTCGAATATTTCTTTATATAATTCATTATTACTCATTTCATTTAAAGCATAACTTAAATTATTAGACATATTTTTACATGTCTCTAAAATATCAGTTAAATAATCACGATCATTCATTATAGATGTTTCTGGTACTTCAATTTTAGGATTTTCTACTTTATTATTATTCATATTGTCACCTTAACTTAATATATTAACTATCCTTTCACACATTTTTTGATGGGCATTTTTAAATTTCTGGACTACTTTTTTAACATCCTCATCTTGTATTTCTTGTAAATAATGATTAGCTTTCTTAACAGCAATAAAGTTCCAGTTAAAAATATCAGTTAGATACGCTAAATCCTTGGTTGAAATCATAGTTGGTACTGTATTCATAAAATCATTCCTTTCTCTTTTATTTTGAACGAATGATTTTTTTTTATACACAAAATTATAAATTACCATCGACGGCAATTACTATCACAGCAATTGCCACACCCAAATATTAATCTAAAAAGGCCAACTAAAATAATTATTGGTGATAAGAGAATTAGAAGGGGTGCAAACAGTATTAATAAAATAAAACACATAATATCGACTCCTACCATAATTAATGCTTATTAATATTTAATGGTTATAATGGGTATCATTGGTTAAAAAAAGTAGTAACTACTACTTTGTTCCAAAGACACGATCACCAGCATCACCTAGACCTGGTACAATATAACCTAATTCATTTAGATGGTCATCTATTTGCGTACAATATATTTGAACATCAGGATGTTCTAATTGAACTCTTTTTATACCTTCAGGCGCAGCTATTATACATAAGAATTTAATCTTTTTAACACCATCATCTTTTAACATTTTAATGGCAGCGGATGCTGATCCACCAGTTGCTAACATGGGATCTAATAATATTACTTCTTTATTGGCAATATTTTTAGGAGCCTTAAAATAATAACGAACTGGCTCTAATGTTTCTTCATTACGATATAAACCAATATGACCTATTTTAGCATTAGGAATTACTTCTAATACCCCATCTACCATACTTAAACCAGCTCTCAAAATGGGAATAAACGCATAATTATTTTCATCAATCGTATAACACGTTGTTTTAGTAATAGGTGTTTCTACTTCTACTTCATTTAATGTTGCATCATTCATTGCTTCATAACATAAGAACATAGCTAATTCACTAGCTAATTCTCTAAATTCTTTGGTACCCGTATTCTTATTTCTTAAAATAGCTAATTTGTGTCTAATTAAGGGGTGGTTTAAAATAATTTCTTTCATGTACTTCCTTCTTTCTTTATATAAATTTATCGATTAGGTTGCTTTGGTAAAAGTATTTTAGGTTGTTCTACTAATTTACCATCCAATTCATCTAAATAACCTTTTAAGATTCTTAATAATCTTAAATCGAGTGTTTTACCATTTATATAACTAGCTATAATAGTAGGAAAATTGGTTATAAAGACAACCTTATCTGGAACAAGCCCATATTTTCTTTTTACTAAAACTAAATTTCTTAAAACATATAAAATATGATAAATGCTATCATCCGTCCAAGTATATAATTGTTTGTCAGCCCTAATTAATTTTTTAATATTATCAGGGGTTGCTAATGTCCAAATAATAGAATAAAAAGTAAATTCACTTTCATTAATATTCTTGGCCTTTAATAAAGAAAGATTATTAAAATCAACAATAACACCACCAGATATACCTGTTTGTTTAGATATGGTGGTTACTCTTTTACCGAATCTGCCTTCTACTATAAAATGTAAACGATCTTTATAAGTATTTAATAACTCAATTACCGCTGCTTGACTATGATCATCATCTTCCTTATAATCAAAAAGAATTTGACCTTTATATCCTTGCTTCACAAGTTCATCTAAAACGGTATTAGCTCGACAGATATTAGTAAATTTTTTCTTTTTTTCCGATATAATTCGTCTAATTAATTTACCATCATAGCGATTATGAAGAAAAGTTCTTAAATACATCCCCGACTCTCTATTTTGGTGATTAGAAACTTTATATTTTTCTAACTCTTCATATGTAAAACTATTTATTACTCCTTTTAATCGTAATTGTCTAGGTGTGATATTCGCTAATTTTTTTTCGTGAGAGAGAACGATATCACCATTACTTGTACCACGACCATCCATTTCAATACCTGCAACATCAGGATAACTTATAGAATCTATAAAACCATCATATGAGTTATCGGTAAAACAGTTTGTGCCACTATTACCACGATGGGCAATAACTTCTATTAACATTTCTTTTTTACTTTCCATATAAACCTCCCAAAACTAATAATTTATCTTTTTTATTCAATAAAAAGGTAATATTACTATTACCTAATTTTTGAAACTATTACTAGCAATATATTTATATAAAATACTAACTTCTTCTAAAGAAATACCTTTAGAAAAATTCATTATAACTGTATGACCAGTATCTACAGCTAGAATTAGTTTAGAATCAAACTCTCTAACTGATAATTCATGGGCTGATACTGAACTATAATTAATGCCATATATCGAGCGTCTGAATCCACTAATACCCTTTTTATCAATTAATATTATTCGTTTATCAGTTAAAACTAACATATCTCTTTTTGATCTATAAACTGAAAACACTTTCTCATTATCAGTGATATAAAAATTCATTTCTTCTTTTATTTCACTAATAGAAATCTTACTATGAAAATAAAAACTTGATGCTAAAGGTTTAAATTTAATAAAAGCCATAAACAACACTTCCTCTTACTATTTAGATTCTAACATAAAATAAAGAATATTGCAAACAAAAAAAGAGTATTGCTACTCTTATTTAATTTCGATCTCATCAGTTGAAGCGAAAACGTCATTTCCTGATGCGTCTTTAGCATATATCCATAGTTTCCATTTTGAACTATAAGTTAAAGCTCCAAAATCTTGTGAAATCTGAGCATTATTATTAAAATCTTTTGATAGTAACCAAGCTGCATTCCAAAGAGTTTCTCCTTGTTCAAGACCAGCTGGCATCCATACATATTTTAATACTGCTAAATTACCATAATCTATAATATTAACCTCATAAGTTGCCGTTGCATTTTTAAATAGATGACCTATTCTAGTATAGCTAGCATTATAAACTAAATTACCAAAATGAGCTTGTGGATCAGTTGTATCAACAACATTTATTGTCCTTGTAACACTAGCCGTTCTTCCAACACTATCAGTAACAGTATAAACAACTGTTTTTATACCTATTGTTGAAAGATCAACATCAGAATGAGTTACATTAAATTGATTTGAACTGTCATTAGCAACAATATCTGTCATTAAGTTGAAATTACTGCCAAGTTCTATTTCAATACTAGTTTCACCATCTATAGAAATAGTTGGATCCATATTATCAAAATAGTAAGCTGCACTTGGAACAATAGTTAAATTACCAGCCGTATCTTTAGTCATTATCCATAAATAATATATACCATCCATATCAGTGGTACCACTAATATTAGCATAATTATTAGTTATAGAAAAATTTTGACCGTTCGCTGCAAAATCATCACTATCAATACCACTTGCATCTTTAGACCATAAATATTTAGTATTAGATAAATCTAATGGACTCTGACCATTACCACCAGCTACTAAGACATTTACAGTATGATTGCTCATATAAGTGGTATGGTTAGAATCATTAGTATATTGGACATATGGATTTATTTTATCAACTAGTATCTGATAAGATGCTGTTGAAGCACTAGTATGACCTACTTTATCAACTGCTCTAAATGCCCATGTTTGAATACTAGTACCTGAGACACTAAAAACATTGCCAACAACATCACTATACCACCAATCAAAATCAATATGTTTATCTTGATATTTATCTACACCCGAACCACCATCAGTAGAATTAAGTGTTACATTAACAGTTTGATTAGTCCAAGTTCCAGGTACATATCCATTAAAATCAACAGTTGGGATAGTTGGAGTATCATTATCTTGTTTAATGATTATTTTTCTAGTTGGTTCACTAACATTGCCAACCTTATCGACTGATCTAAATTGAACTGTCATATTATAGGTATTAGCAAAGGTTACACCATTACCAATATCATACCATGTTGCTTCATCATTATAGCGCATTTGATGAGTTAATACTCCTGAATGAGCATCGCTTGATGATAATGATATAAAAATGTTTTCTTTAGTCCAATCTTCATTATATCCATTTAAATCAAAGTTTGGTACGGTTGGTAATGTTTGGTCTTGTTTAATAACTATTTTTCTAGTTGGTTCACTAACATTACCAGCCTTATCGACTGATCTAAATTGAACTGTCATATTGTAGGTATTAGCAAAAGTTACACCATTACCAACATCATACCATGTTGCTTCATCGTTATAGCGCATTTGATGGGTTAATACTCCTGAATTAGCATCACTTGATGATAATGATATAAAAATATTTTCTTTAGTCCATTCTTCATTGTACCCGTTTAAATCAAAACTTGGTACGGTTGGATTAATCTTATCTTGTTTAATAACTATTTTTCTAGTCGGTTCACTAACATTACCAGCCTTATCGACTGATCTAAATTGAACTGTCATATTGTAGGTATTAGCAAAGGTTACACCATTACCAACATCATACCATGTTGCTTCATCATTATAGCGCATTTGATGGGTTAATACACCTGAGTAAGCATCGCTTGACGATAATGATATAAAGATATTTTCTTTAGTCCAATCTTCATTATATCCATTTAAATCAAAGCTTGGTACGGTTGGAGCCGTAGAATCCATTATTAATACAAATGGTTCTGATTCATTTCCGGCTTTATCGTAAGCAATTATAGTATATTTGCCATCAGTTAGATGAGTAACTTTAGCTCTTCTTTCTTTTGCAGTAGTAGTTGCTTCACTTTGTACTGTTCCATTTTCTTTATATATTACCACTTTTAATAAATTTTCATCATAGCCTTCAAATTCAGGAATCGCTGTTTTTCTTACAGGAGTTCCAGAAGTTAGATAGCTAAGCCTATTTAAATTTACTTTCAAAGTTGGCTTGGTACTATCAACAACAAAATTTCTAGTTACAGTGTTTGAAATAGTACCGGCTTTATCATATGCGTTAGCTTTTATATAATATTTACCATCAGCAAGATTTAAGCTACTAAAATCATATTCATGAACAGCACTTGTTCCCATAACTGAACGGGTAGTAGATTTAATGCGTGTGCCGTTTGAACTATATAAATTGGCTACAATTGTTGCTAATTCCATATTGTCTGTTGAAGTAACTTTTACTTTTACTTCCGTCCCCTTTAGAAATTTTCCTTCTTCAGGTACTTCAACTATTGTTTGGGGAGCAATCTTATCGATTTTATTTATTTCAATTGTAGTTAATGCTGATATATTGCCAGCTTCATCTTTTACTAATATTTTTACTGTTTCAATTTGACTAAATACTTTCGTATTTTCATCTTGCCATATTGTTCCATTATCAAATGAATATTGTAATTTACTACCTAATGATGCATTATCATTGGCGTTTACAGTTAATGTTACATTTTGTTTTGTCCATTCGGTAGCATTTCCGGTTACACTTATGATGGTTGGTACAGTATTATCTAAATAGAAAGCTTCACTTCTTACTGGTTCACCATTACCGGCCTCATCTTTAGCAAGTATCCAAAGATAATAAATATCGGTTGGAGCTGTTAAAATACGAGGATCTGTACTAGTACTGATAACACTAGTGTGGTTCTCATCAAGAGTAATATTTCCACCGTCAAAAGCGGAGTTGTCAGGAGCGGTTGTACTAGTGGTCCATACATACTTTAATGATGCTGGATCAATAGGTGCTCCTTCAAAATTTACGGTAACTTTTGTACTTGCAACTTTTGCATAATTACTATTACCATTAGTTCCAAAAATAACTGTTGGTGCTGTAATATCAATATTTAATATTGCCTGATTTACAGTGGCAATATTTCCTGCAGCATCTCTTACTCTTATTTCTACTGTGCCATTAGTTGAAATATTTGTAATGTTATTAGTTTGCCACTCACCACCATTAAATGAATAGCCAGTTACGCCAGTATCATCACTAGCTACTACTGTTACTATAACACTGCCTTTAGTCCATTCAGTGGTGCTTAATTGGACACTTGATATTACTGGGTCGGTTGTATCTATTGCTGTTGTTCTGAGTCTAGTTGTTTCTACTGTTTCTGTATTTTCTTCCTCTGATTGATTATTATTTTGGTTATTATTTTGATCATCACCATTATTATCATCATCAGAAACATCATTTACTGCATTTTTGTTCGGATCATCATTAGAATTGTTATTGTTTAATGCAAAAGTAAAAATGCCGACAAACGACAGAACAATAACTGCAATTCCAACGATTACCTTTCGGTTTAACATAAAAACCACCCTTTCTTAAAATATATATAATATGGCAAATTTAATATACCAAAAAAGAAAAAGTCCACTATGAAAGCCTTTGCGGCTGGACGATCATAGTAAACTTTTATACTTTAGATTCCAAACTTTGCGTCCTTCCCTTTCGAGAAGTTTGCCAAAATATTATTATAATTGGTATATTTTTCCATTTGTCAACAATATAATATCATACAAATTTATTATTTGCAATAATTACTTAATAATTTTAAAGTTTTTGATAGGCCAAATTCGAATAATTGGCTTACCAATTATATCATATTCATTAATTGGTCCAAAGACCCTACTATCTTCAGATTCATCACGACTATCACCTATTACATAATATTTATTTGCTGGAACAGTTATATCTAATTTTTCAATTGTACCTTCAAATTTAAAATTTTGGATAACTAATTCCCCATTAACATATAAACTATTATTATCAAATTTTATTTTATCATTAGGTAATCCAATAATTCTTTTAATGATATAACTAGGACTACTATATTTAACAACAACTAAATCAAAACGACTATATCTATTTAATTTAGGAGTAATAGTTTCTATTAATAATATATTACCATCTATTAAATTAGGACTCATTGATGGACCAATTACTTCGGCTGTTGTTAAACAATAAACCCTAATTAGAATTATTACTCCAATAACGATTAGATATTTAAACATATCTTTTAAGAATTCTATTACACTTACAAGCACTCTTATCCCCGCCCATCTATATCTTTGACTATATTTTAACATTTATTAGGGTTAGTCGCAATAAACTAATCGACATTTTATTGTACTTTACTGTTTATTTGACTATATTCTACTAAAATCTCGTATTATCTGCTATTACTATTATTAATAAAATTATTTTTATGTCATATACTTATGTGTTATAATGGAAATGAATAGGAGTGTTGATGAAAATGTATGATGTTGCAATTATTGGAGCAGGACCCGCTGGATTATTTGCGGCCTATGAGTTAATAACTAATAACCCTAAATTAAAGATTATTTTATTTGATAAAGGTAAACGAGCTGAGAATCGTGTTTGTCCAATGAATGCAAATAACGCACCGTGCGCTAATTGTAATCCATGCGGCATTTTATCTGGTTATGGCGGAGCTGGAACCTTCTCCGATGGGAAATTAAACTTTATTCCTAAAATCGGTAAATCCGATTTATTTAAATATATGGACCAACAAGCTGCGTATAATCTAATTGATGATACCGAACGCATCTTCAATAAGTTTGGTATGGATAGTGATGTATATCCTACTAATATTGATGAAGCTAATAAGATAAAAGAGAAGATTGCTAAACTAGGATCTAATCTTCTAATCATTAAACAAAAACATTTAGGTTCCGATAAACTGCCTTACTACATTAAAGAATTCACTAACTTCTTAGAACAGTATGGTGTTGAAATAAAAGAAAATACTAATGTTATAGATATTGAACATAAAGACGATAATAATTATAATGTTGTCTATAAGAAAAGTAATAAAGAAGAAAATATTAAATGCCATTATGTTATTGTAGCGCCTGGTAGAACAGGTGCGAAATGGGTTCAAGAATTAGCTGATAAATATGAAATTCCATATACTTCTCAAAGTATCGAAGTTGGTGTTCGCGTTGAAGTTAGAAAAGAAATATTAGAAGAAATTACATCTGTTATCTATGATCCGACTATTTTCATCAAAACCGACACTTATAATGATGAAATAAGAACCTTCTGTACTAATCCTGGTGGTTTTGTTACCAAGGAAAATTATGAAGGATATATTTGTGTTAATGGGCATTCTCTAAAAGATGTTAAATCGCCAAATAGTAATTTTGCTTTTATATCGAAAGTTAGTCTTACCCACCCTACAACTAATACTAGACAATATGGAGAATCCATTGCGCAAATTGCTAATGTTTTAGGAGCCGGTAAGCCGATTATTCAATCACTTAGAGATTTAAGACAAGGTCGTCGTTCAACGATGGAAAGAATTAAAAAAGGTTTTATTGAACCGACTTTAAAAGATTGTGTAGCTGGTGATTTAGCGTTAGTCTTACCACATCGAATTATTATCAACATTCTAGAAGGATTAAAAAAACTAGATGCAATTATACCTGGTGTTAATAATGATGAAACTTTATTTTATGGACCAGAAATTAAATTCTTCAGTAATGAAATTACAACTGACAATAATATGAAATTAAGTGATTATAATATATATTTTGTTGGTGATGGAGCTGGTAAAGCTGGTAATATTGTCACAGCGGCAGCCACTGGTTTGATTGCTGCCCGCGATATTTTAAAAAACAATAAATAGGAGGTCATATGGATATTGTAAAACTTAAAAAACAAGGCTCACTAATTGTTGTATCAGGACCTACTTGTGCTGGAAAAGGAACAATATGTCGCGAATTATTAAAAAGAATGCCCCAACTTTGGGAATCTGTTTCTTGCACATCACGTCCCATTCGTCCTATAGAACAAGATGGGATTGATTATTACTTCTTATCTAAAAAACAATTTGAAGAAAAGATTAAACAAGACTATTTTCTAGAATATGCTCAAATACATTATAATGATTATTATGGTACACCTAAAGAAAAGATTTTAGAAAAATTAGAAAATGGGATTGATGTTCTTTTAGAAATTGATATTCAAGGAGCTTTACAAATAAAAGAGAAATTTAGTGAAGCCCTATTTATCTTTATTCTTGCTCCCACGATGGAAGAAATAAAAAGACGTTTAAAAGCAAGAGGAGCCGAAGATAATGAACAAATGATGGAAAGATTTAAAACTGCTTATCGCGAAATAAACGAAGTAACTAAATATAATTATGTCGTTGTTAATGATGTTTTAGAAGATGCGGTTAAGAAAGTTGAAGCTATTATTCTATCAGAGAAATGTCGAGTTGATCGAATTGAAGAAATATGTTTAAATACTAGTGAAGATATTATTCATGAATTTTTAATTAAAGATACTCAAGGTTAACTTGAGTTTTTTTATGGTCACCTGTATAATGGTAATGGTGATTTTATGAAAAAAGAACTTTTAAGCCCGGCTGGTAATATGGAAACTTTATATCAAGCTATTCATAATGGAGCGGATGCTGTTTATATTGGTGGTAAGAATTTTGGAGCTCGTAAGTTTGCCCCTAATTTTTCTGATACGGAATTAATCGAGGCTATTAAATATGCTCATTTATATGGTGTTAAAATATATGTAACCACTAATACCTTAATATTTGAAGATGAGATAGAACCTTTTTTAGGATATATTAAATTTTTATATTTAAATGATGTTGATGCCGTTATTATGCAGGATATGGGAATGATAGTAACTGTTAAAAAAATGTTTCCTAATCTAGAGATTCATGCTTCAACTCAAGCTCATAATCATAATAATGAAAATCTTAATTTATTAAAGAGGATTGGCGTAAAAAGGGCGATTTTAGCTAGAGAAATGTCTTTATCAGAAATAAACAGTTTAACATGTGATATTGATAAAGAAATATTTATTCATGGAGCCTTATGTGTATGTTACTCTGGATGTTGCTTATTTAGTAGTTTAAATGGTGGTCGAAGTGGCAATCGGGGTGAGTGTGTTGGATCATGTCGTCTCCCCTATCAATTAATTAAGAATACAGATATTATTAATACTAATGGTGACTATTTATTAAGTACTAAAGAATTAAATACCCTTAATCATTTTAAAGATATCTTAGATAGTAATGTTACAAGTTTAAAAATTGAAGGCCGAATGAAAAGTCCGGAATATGTTGGTTTTATTACTAAATTATATCGTCATCTTATTGATGAGTATTATAATAATGAACCTTTAACTATTACTGACGATGATATCTATAAATTAAAGAAATTATTTAATCGGGATTTTACTAGCGGCTATTTATTTAACAACTATGGAACAACTTTAATGAATATAAAAACACCTAATCATTTAGGTGTTAAAATAGGAGAAACAATTAAAGTAACATCAGATAAAATATGGATAAAACTGACCGATAATCTGCATCAAGAAGATGGTATAAGATTTACAAGTAATAATGAGGGTATGATCGTTAATAAGCTTTATAATGAAAAAGGATTACTTGTTAGTAATATTAGTAATGGTGATATTGCTGGTATTGATAATAAAATTAATTTAAATAGTAATAGTGATATTCTAAAAACAACTGATGTTCTATTATTAAAAGAACTTAAAAATTATGAATTAAAAAGAATAAAGATTAATTTTAAGATCACGGCTCATATTAATGAACCCCTATCATTAGAAGTTTTTGATGATCAAGATAATCACTTTAAGACATGTGGTCCCATTGTCAGTACTGCTCTTACTACTCCTTTAACAGAAGATAGAATAAAAGAACAATTAAGTAAATTAGGTAATACCCCTTTTATACTTGATAATATTGATATTATAATGGATGAAAATATATTCATTAATCTTAAAGATATAAATGATATAAGAAGAAATATTATTGAAAAATTAATTATTAAAAGACAAGTTAGTAATAAAGAACATCCTATTAATAAAATAGATGATGATAAAGTAGTTACTAATAAAACAAAATCTTTAAATGTCCTTGTTCGTAATGAAGAACAGTTAAAAGCATCTATAGATGCTTCTATTGATAATATTTATGTTGCTAACAAGACATTATATGAAAAGTATAAAACAAACAATCATATATATTTACGTTTACCTCGCGTAATGCGGCATTTTGATGAGTATAATGACACTAATATCCTCGTTTCCGAATTAGGTAGTATCTATAAATATCTTTCTAATAATAATGTTATTAGTGATAGCTATTTAAATGTTACTAATAGTAAAAGTGCATACTTCTTGCACCAAATGGGTATTAAGCAAGTTACTCTTTCTCCGGAAATCGATTTATCAAAAGCCATGATGTTACCTAATGGTCTCAATTTAGAAGTAATTATCTATGGACGCATGGAATTAATGATTATGAAGTATTGTCCTCTTAATATGCTAGTTAATAATGACAATAAAAGTTGTAATATCTGTCATCAAGATAATAAGTATTATCTTCGTTCTAAAGAAAACTTATATTATCCTATTGTTAGTGATAATTGCTTGACCTATATTATGCATCATAAAAATATTAATCTAATTGATAATATCAAAGACTATAAGAAAATTGGTATTAATAACTTTCGTTTAGAATTATTTGATGAATCTTATGATGAAGTAATTAAATTAATAAATAATATCAAAAAAGAGTTTTAAAACTCTTTTTGTTTGCTCTTTATAATGCTTTTTATTGCTATGACAATCATTGCAATTATTTCCGATAATAATATTAGAGAGATTGATAAGTTTAATATAATAAAAATAATCGACAATATTTTAGCTATACCAGCCATAATAAGATCAAATGTAATATTCTTCTTATTTTGATTAGCTATATCTAAAACTTTGGTTATAGTCTCAATATGGTTATTTTCAATAATAATGTCACTACTATCAATTAATTCCATATCGGGTTTAATAGTAATACCAATATCCGCTAATTCTAAACAATCACTATTATTACCAACATAGCCAACAACATTATCTTTTTTTAAGGCTAATATTTCGTTTTCTACCTCATCAGCATATTGAATAGAAAAATCTAATTTATCATTTAACTTATTCATTAGTCCTTTATTATCACTATTTAGAAAAGCTAACATTTCTAAATTGTATTTTTGTAATTTAGAGTTTATTGAAAAGCTATCTTCTTTAATTTCCTCTTCTAGAATAATCGTTCCTATATATTCATTATCTATTGCTACTAAAATAGATGTACCAACAATATCAATATTAGGGAACTTTATTTTACGTTCAAAGAAAATCTTTTTATTGCCAATAAGCACTAATTTATTGTTAACTGTAGCCTGATAAGAATCATTATTTATTTTTGTATAATTATTAATGTTATTAAAATTAATATTATGATCACATTCTTTTAAGGTTAGCGCTAACAAATCACTACCATAATAACTAGCGCTTGCTGTATACATTAGAAATTGTTGTTTACTTATATTATAGGGAATTACTTGATTAATCTTATAACTCTTTTTAGTAAATACTTCATTAAAAGAGAAAACTATTTTTTTCATTCTTATAAGGTGGTCAAAGATATTTTTCTTTCGAATGTAAATACCTTCTTTTAAACATCTATCAATACTATTATTATAATTGAAATTAATAGTTAATAATAAGGTTTCACAGCTCGTTAATAATAAGATTCCTAATAAGTGATATATACCTACATCAGTAAAATGCCATATTTTTAAAATACTAATTATTCCCATTACGATTAATACTAAAACAGTTAATACTAAATAGTATTTATATATATGTTTAATTAATAATTGAAGTTTATTTTTAAGATCATTTTTTTTAGGTAAAAGTTGATGGATTCGTGTTAAATAAGTATCATTATAGGTGGTTGTAACAAGTAGTTCTAAAACATCATCAAGATTTTTCATACCACTTTTGATATTATCACCGACTGTTATCTCTTTTATGTTTGATTCGGATTTTAAAATTGAGAAATCAACTTTTGAATCACCTTTTACAACATAACCATCTAAGGGAATTATCTCATTTTTATTAATAACAATAATATCATTAACTCTAATCCGTTCAATATTAACCGTTATGATTTTATCATCAAGTTTTAAATTGGCGTTATTACATTTTAAAGTACTAAGATAATTTAATTCTGATTGTGATTTAGCTAATAATATTTTCTTTAATAAGATAATTATTTTATATAATATTAGAATAGTGATACCATCATTATATTGTTTTAAATATATTAATCCTAGTGTCACAATGATTATTATTTGTAATTCAATCGCCATCTTACCATTCATAAAGTCTTTAATTATTTTAATCATAATATTATAACTTAATATCAAATAAGCCAAGATAAAAAAGGATATTTTTAGGGGTGAGAAGATAATACCAAGTACTAATAAAATAATACTAACGGTTAAGATTAATAATTCTTTTTTTATTATTTTTATCATTCTATCACCTACTCTATTTTATTATATTATAAGGTGAGAAAAAAGACAAGTTACCCTTGTCTTTTTATTTCTTCAAATTTTTGATACTACTATTAATGGTAATTGTTTTGCTATTCGTATTATAAGTAACTTTTACATACGCGAAGTATTCGTTACTAGCTTCATAGATTTTTTCTTTATCAATTACTTTATTAGTACTATTAACAACATAATCCCATTTAATTAAAGTGGCTGTATATTCATCAAAAGATAAAGATTCAACATCTTTGAATATTATTTCACAGTTCGTATTAGAACATTTACCACTAACATATTCACCTTTACTAAATATAGGTACATACGCAACAGCTTTAGAATCAGGCCATGCTTCCGTATCAATTACTTTTTGATTATTTGTGGTAGTACTTCTACATCCTACTAATAAAAGAGATATTAATAGGAACGAAAATATCCATTTTTTCATTTTAATACACCTCTATCATTACTTTGATTATAGCACAAATTAATCCATTTTAAAACTGTATTTTTTCAAGAATGTATTCTTTTAAATTATTGATTGGTAAGACTATTTGTTCCATGGTATCACGATCACGAACAGTAACCGTATCATTATTGATGGTATTGTCATCAATGGTAATACAAAATGGTGTTCCAATAACATCTTGACGACGATAACGCTTACCAATATTACCACTTTCATCATATGTAATCATAAAATCCTTACTTAATGTTTTATATATCTCATTAGCTTTCTCACTATGATTCTTTTTAATAAGTGGTAAAATAGCTATTTTATAAGGAGCTAAGAAAGGATGTAAACTAAGTACTTCTCTTTCTTCATTATTGGCGAGAATATCTTTATGATAAGCATTACATAGAGTTGTTAGAACTAATCTTTCTACACCTAAACTTGGTTCAATAACATATGGAACATATTTTTCATTAGTTTCAGGATCAAGATATTGTAAAGTTTCACCAGAAAACTTTTGATGTTGTTTTAAATCATAATCAGTACGACTGGCAATACCCCATAATTCACCCCAACCAAATGGGAATTCATACTCAATATCCGTTGTCGCATTACTATAGAAGGATAATTCTTCTTTTGAATGATCTCTTAAACGTAGTTTATCTTCTTTAATACCTAGTGATAGTAAGAAATTTTTACAATAACTACGATAATAATTAAACCAGTCTAATTCGGTACCTGGTCTACAGAAGAACTCTAATTCCATTTGTTCAAATTCACGAACTCGAAAGATAAAATTACCAGGTGTTATCTCATTACGAAAACTTTTTCCTACTTGTGCAACACCAAATGGTACTTTTAAACGCATACTACGTTGTACATTTAAGAAATTAGTAAATATTCCTTGAGCTGTTTCAGGTCTCAAATAAATAGTACTCTTATTATCTTCAGTTACACCTTGAAATGTTTTGAACATTAAATTAAATTGACGAATATCAGTATAATCTAATTTACCACATTTAGGACAAACTAAATTATGTTCTTTAATATAACTAATTAGGTCTTCATTGCTCATACCACCAGCATCAGCTACACCATTATCCTCAACTAGTTTATCAGCCCTATATCTTGTTTTACAATGACGACAATCAATTAATGGATCACTAAATGTTGATAAATGCCCACTTGCCTCCCATACTTTAGGATTCATTAAAATAGCACTATCTAATCCAACATTATTAGGATCTTCTTGAACAAATTTCTTTATCCATGCTTTCTTAATATTATTCTTTAATTCAGCGCCTAATGGACCAAAATCCCACGTATTAGCAAGACCTCCATATATTTCACTACCTTGAAATATAAATCCATATTGTTTACATAAATTAACTAAGTCTTCCATTTTAAATTGTTCCATTTTCTTTCCTCCTTTTATTTAATAGCATAATATCTTCTTAATGTTTTGGCGTTCATCGATTCAGCTTCTGCTTCTGTAACTCTTTCCCCTTGTGATGTACTAAAGGAAGAAGGGTACGCAACAGCACCATTTAGTCGCCATTGTTCATGCCATATATAGTAATAGTATAATCTAGCATACCAGTACTTCTTTTCCATAATAAGACGATTTTGTCGCCCGTATAGAAACTCTATTTGCCTTTTGTTATAGTTAATTAATTTTTGAGTTGCACTATTTTTCTTAGTCATATTATCCCTCCTATAAAAAAATTCTTCTAGAGATTGTAAGGACGATATAACTCGCGGTTCCACCTTACTTATTCTAAAAGAATCAGCTTTATTAAATATAGCTCGAAAGTTCCAAATTATATAATTTAAATTAGGTTCCCACTAGCCCTAAATCACTTGATTATTTTATATAATTCCTCTTTGTCATCACTTGTATAAATAAATTTTAGTCTATAATTGGTATTTTGTCAAGTTATTTATATTTTAACTAAATTATTTAAGAATTTTTTACTATTTAAGTATAAGCCTGTATAACGATCATAATAATCATCAAGAAATTCATTTATTTCTCTTTTAACATCTACACTTATATTTAAAGTTGATATTTTAGCAATATCCACATAATAAAACATTCTTATTAGTTTCATTGCTTTATCACTTACTTTTTTTTCATTAGTATAACAATCACCACATATGTAGCCACCACGACTACCAGACAATGTAACAATATTGGTTTTCTTACCACATATCGCACACTCATCTAATATCGGCATTACTCCTAAAAAATCAAGATACTTTAATTCTAATATGTTCATAATAACACTAGGATCAAATAAATCTTCAATTTTAAGTAGGCTAGAGAGTGCTAAATCATAAAGTGATTCCTCAAAATGTTCTTTAGATACTTGATTAGTTAATTCTAAAATATAAAGAGTATAACTTAAAAGATTAATATCTTTTTTAATATTCTTTAAATGATTAATAATAGTTACACTTTTTAAAGTAGATAGTTTATCTTTCTTATAATAAATATTAAAATAACCATATACTAATCGATCACTATAAATACGTAGATCACTTTTTATTTGTTTACAACCTTTTGCTAAAACACCAATCGTACCATACTGTTTCGTAAAAATATATAATATTTTACTACTTTCACCATAATCTTTAGTATTAATTACTATACCCTCAACACATTCTAACATAATCACTTCTACCTTTATTTTTCTTCTTTATAATTCTTCCATTTAAGGTAATATTCGATTTTACCCGTCGATGTAAATAAGTCCCATAATAGTTGTTTCTTCATATATATCCCTCTTTATTATATAATACAACATAAGGCTATAATATATACATATTATGGTAAATCTTTATACCCAAATTCTGACAACATAGCTTCTTTATCACGCCATTTTTTTTCGGTTTTAACGAATAGTTCTAGATATACTTTTCTACCCATTAATTTTTCTAATTCTTCTCTTGTTTCCATACCTATTTGTTTTATCTTTGTCCCTTGTTTACCAATAATTATTTTCTTTAAAGAATCACGATCAACAATAATAGCAACATTAATTTTATAACTATTATTATTTTTTTCAATTCCTTCAGTTATACACGCGACCGAATGTGGTACTTCCTCATCCGTTAAGTTAAATATTTTTTCTCTAACTAACTCGGCAATTAAGAAGTTTCTAGTCTGATTAGTATACTGATTATCTTCATAATATTTAACACTATCCGGTAAATAACCCTTTAATACTTTAATAAGAACTTCCATATTATCTTTAGTTAAACCAGATATTGGAATTATTTCTTTAAAATCAAACAAATTCTTATAAGCTTCTATTTTAGGTAGAAGATTAAGTTTATTGACAATATCAACCTTATTAAGTAATAAGATAACCGGTTTATCGACTTCTTTTAGATGATCAATAATATATTTATCACCTGGTCCCATATCTTCACTAGCATCTGCCATAAAAAGAATAACATCAACATCATCAATACTATAATAAGCTTGTCTATTTAAATATTTACCCAATTTATGATTAGGTTTATGAATACCAGGTGTATCCACAAAAATTATTTGAGCATCATCATCATTATATATACCCTGAATAAGATTACGGGTCGTTTGCGGTTTATTAGAAGTAATCGCGATATGTTTACCAATAATACTATTTAGTAGTGTTGATTTGCCAACATTTGGTCTACCAATAATACTTACAAAACCAGATTTCATTTTAGATCCTCAGATGTAAAAGCATATGGACATAAATCCGCAACCGTAAACTCTTTTTCACCATCATTATAAATACATATTATTTTTGTATTACTATTCAATAGTTCAACAAATACTTGACGGCACGCAAAACAAGGGGTTGTTAATTCCCCACTTGATGACATAACATATAATTTATCAAAGTCTCCTTTTTTATAACCGCTACTTATAGAACTTACAATAGCACTTCTTTCAGCACATATCGTAGATCCATAAGCAGCATTTTCAACATTGACACCACTAATCTCTTTACCATCGTTCATAACCGCAATACAACCTACATGAAAATTAGAATATGGAACATAAGAATTATTTAATAATTTTGTTAATTTTTCTTTCATAATTACTCCTTTATAAATTAAGTTTAGGAACAAAAATAATAATAGCACCAATAATAGAAACAATACTTAAAACTAATACTGCTGCCCCGACTGCATCTTTCGCTATTTTAGCTAAAGGATGAATATTAGGATGACATAAATCTAAAGTTGCTTCAATAGCCGAATTAATTAGCTCGGATGATATTATACAACCAATAATCGTAATACAAAACAACCATTCATATTTATTGATATTAAAATAAAAACCCGCTATAACTACTACTATGGTAGCAAGTATAATGATAATCATATTATGTTCATTACAAGCATAATACTTGAATCCATCGACTGCATGAGTGAAGCTCTTCCTATAACGTGTTAATAATGAACCCTCATCTTTAATCCTAATTATCTTATCTTTTGATACCATAATTATTTAAAATCTCCTCTTGTTTAGCAAACATAATTTTTTCATCACTCTCCTTCATATGATCATAACCTAGTAAATGTAATAATCCATGAATTGTTAAAAAAGATAATTCCCTTAAAAAACTATGACCATAGTCTTCAGCTTGACTATGTGCTCTTTCTAAACATATATAAATATCGCCCAATAAACGAATATCTTGATAAGTAATATCTTCATAATCTTCTAACGCAAAACTAATAACGTCAGTCGGAGCATCAATGCTCCGATACTCTTTATTTAGTTTATGAATTGTATCAATATTAACAATAATAACATTAAACTCAACATTTGTTAAATGTTCTTCTTTTAAAGCAAAAGTTAATAATTCTTTTACTGTCTTTAATTCTTCTATATCTTCGTTTGTCTCATTGATAACCTCAAATTTATTCATAAAAACCTCCTAAATAAATAATAAACAGTACTACTACTAAACAAATAATGATATTACAAATAATATTCTTATTGATAAACTTAGGCAATCTTCTTTGAATAATATCTAAACAATAATAGAGATAATATCCAATGGTACCACCAATAACATTAAGTAATATATCATCAATATCAAATACACGACCAATCTTATATTGAATAGTTTCAATTATTAATGATGTAATAATAGATAGTAATAAAGCCCATCGTCCTTTTTTTAATTTAAATATATATCCGACAAAAAAGCCAAATGGTAGAAACATAATCATATTACCTATAACATTCTTGATAAACGGATTACTTCCTAATGAGTAACGAAATATCTCCTTAAAAGGTGTTAAATTGTATGTTGACCAATCAACATCTTGAAAAGTTACAACATAGAATAAACATACTATGTATATAGCAAATATGCCATAAAATATTTCTTTATAAAAAATGGGTTTTTCATTCTTAACCTTAAGCCAAATTATTCTAATAATTGCTGTTATAATAAGAGCAACAAAAATTGATAACCACCGAGCTTTAAATATGTCAATAAAAGTTTCTCTTATCACTTATTCACCCTATCCTTCTATATCTTTATGCATCGTAATATTTTCATATACTGTAAAAAATATATCTACTATTATTTTACTATTTTTTAAGGTAACTTTCAATTGCTTTTGACTAATTATTTCTTCATCGGGTGTTAAATTAGCCATAATCTTATCACGAGCTAAAGTAATAGCCTTATCAATAGCTTGTTCATAAGTTAATATATCTTCAATTTTCTTAATTTCTCTTTGATGTTCAATGGTTATTTCGAGTGGTAATATGTTATGACTAAGAAGTTTCTTTTCTTCACTATATTTATATTGATATTTTTTAAAGAGCTCTATTTTATGATTGAAAATATCTAATACTAAAACATTAGCATCATCACCGGTAAACTTTTCTTCATAATATGTTAAGGGATATTCAATACTTGTTTGATACCAAACCTCACCATAGACTATTCCTTCGGCTCTAACAGTATCTTTAACACTACCATTCAATTCAATATTACCACTAATAATAATATCCCCAGGGGCAACATAATCATTAATATTTTTAACAATTTGTCCTTTGGAAGCCACAATTTTTTTAATAATAGCATACTTACTAGATATAATGTGTTGCTTAGTATTATTATTATCTTTATTAGGAATAATTCTTTGTTCAACTCTTACTATATATTTAGTACCAACCCGTTCTATTTCTAACCATTCAATCGTGTCTTTATGTTTATTCAAAATATTATTTTTTATTTCTTTTATTTCCTGGTAATTTTTAGCAAAACTTCCTACTTTTAAACCATTATCCGCTAATTCCTCAATTAATATCTCTCGTAAATGGCGATTATTATGGACAACTTCTACTTTAAAGACCATATTACTAAGTGTAAATAACAAACAAAAACCGATAATAATAGTAATAATTAATAATAAATTCTTTTTAAACAACACCTTATACTTTAGCATCCCATAACCATCGATAATAGATATATCATAAATCGTTTTTATTTTCAGTATCTTTAAATAATCTTCCACATATATTTTTATATTAATTGTATTGTAACTAAGATAATTTAAATCCAATATTGCTATTTTATTATTAACTACTCTTTGAATAAACCGATTAATACTCTTTCCTTTTACTCTAACACTTACACTTTTACGAAAATTATTAATAAATCTATTTTCCATATCTCACCCTAATTCTATACTTTTAATGATTCCGGTGATGAGCATTTCATTATCCACTAATTTACTAATAACTAAATTTTTACCTTTAATAATAATTTTTGTTTCCTCATTATATATATCAATATTATTTTCAGTAATATTACCAATCTTCGTATAATTAACAATATTTATTTTATTATCAAGAATATTAATCCGGAATTCTTCTTCTAATATATAACTTCTTAATTTGTTGATAGCTCTCATAGAAATCCCCTTCGCTTCATATTAAGTTTATTATTAAATGGACTAATTTATGTTTTAAACAATATAAAAGCCGGTGATATTAACTTATCATCGGCTTCTATATTCTATTCCACTAACAACATCTTTTTACCATATTCATTATCATATTCTTCTAAGAAATCATAAACCATTTCTGTATCAGTATTAATGACATCTTTAACGCTAATAACAATATTACTAATCATAAATTCATTTTTCAAGTATTGAATTCTTTTTCTTAAATTTTTTAAATTATTATTATTTGCTTTACCTGCTAAAATAACATATAAGGTATTATTATAATACTTCATTTCCACTGTTAACATAAGATCACCAATATGATACTATCACAAAGTAAAAATGATTTGTTTTGTTTCGACAAAACTAGCTAAAAAAAGTAGAAAACTATTTTTCTACTTTCCCAAATCTATTAAAAGGGTATAATGAATATACAATTTTACCTTGAATAGTATCATCCGCTATTAGTCCAATAATTCGACTATCAGTTGATGCTCCCCTGTTATCTCCTACTACAAAATATTTACCTTCCGGAATTTTTGTTTCACCAATGTCAGATAGTTCAAAATCGCTAGTATCAACATTGATGAAGTTTTCCTTTATCTCTTTATTATTAACATATAACTTATTATTTTTGTAGGCTACTGTCTCACCTGGTAAACCAATTACTCTTTTCACTAAACGTTCATCATTATAATATAAAACAACAATATCAAAGCGTTTATAGTTATGGTCAAATTTTTCTAATAAGAGAATTTGATTATTAATCAGGGTTGGATGCATTGATGAACCATCAACTCTAACTGGTGTTATAATAAAACTTCTAATTAATACTACAATAATAATTGTAATAAGATAAGGTAATATCTCTTTTACGTATTTCACATATCCACCTACAAAAATAAGGCATTATATGCCTTAATTTCTTTCTTTTATTTTTGGTTGACTTACAAGATTTCTTAGGTAATTTAATTTAGCGCGACGAACGCGACCTTTACGAACAACTGTTATTTTATCAACAACTGGGGAATTAATTAAGAATGTTCTTTCAACTCCGACACCACCAGATTGTTTACGAACAATAAAGTTTTTACCTAATCCAGAATTTTTAATTGCTGTTACAATTCCTTCATATGCTTGTGTTCTTTCTCTTTTACCTTCGGTAATCTTTACATCGACACGAACAGTATCTCCAACTCTAAATTCAGGAACGTCTGTTCTAATTTGTTTCTTAGTTACTTTTTCAACTAAATTCATTTTGCCATCTCCTTTGTTTTTTATGTGATCATGATATATATATAATATTTTAGAGTCTTTTTAGAATCAGCGGATCACCAACAGTACGATTTTATCACAATTAATTTATAAATGCAAGGATTATCGTGATTTTTTTGCTTTTTCTTCTTCAACCGTATCAGTATTCTTTTTATATTGTTGCATTTCAATTTTAAATAAACGTTTCTTAATTTCTTGTTCCAATAATTCCATTTTCTTTAGTAATAAAGTAATATATTTTTCATCTAAAAAGCGACGATAATTACCATTAACAATACTACGATATCTTGAAAGATCATTTAAAGCTGAATGTAGTGTTTCACCATCACTATCTTCATCATTATCTAACATCCCAATAATAAATTGTAAATACATATCTAATTTACGTTGGGTTTTTCTTTTTAAAACTTTTTGAATAAAGGCCGGCTTAATTATAACCATTTGATTTACCATAATACCATCATAATTAATACGATTACGAGGTTTAACGTGAAAGCCTTCAATTGGTTGGTAATCTGTGATAATAAGTTCTTTTTGTTTCTTTTTATCTTTTACTAAAAAATAACATTTTTCTACCATATTATCATCTCTTTTCTAATAAGTCAGGTCGACGTTCTAGAGTTCTTTTAACGCTTTGTTCTTTGCGCCATTTATTAATATTTTCATGATGTCCTGATAATAATACCTCTGGTACATCTAAACTCTGATAACTTTGAGGTTTAGTATATACAGGATAATCTAATAAATTATTATTAAAAGAGTCATTTTTATGTGATTCTTCATCTATTGCCCCATCTAACAAACGAACAACACTATCAGTAATAACCATGCTAGGAATCTCTCCCCCAGTTAATACATAATCACCAATACTTATTTCCATATCAGCTAATGTTCTAATCCGTTCATCAAATCCTTCATAATGACCACAAATAATAATTAAATGTTTTTTTTCTTTTAATTCATAAGCTTTAGCTTGATGATAAGGAATACCTTGAGGTGTCATTAATATTATATAAGAATCATCACTTCTTAATGCATCAACCGCTCTAAATATTGGCTCTGGCATTAAAATCATACCACTACCACCACCAAATTGATAGTCATCAACTTTATGATGAGGATCTAGGGAATAATCTCTTATATTATGAATATTAATGGTAACAATACCCTTATCAATCGTTCTTTTAATAATTGATGTATTTAAGAATACTGTAAACATATCAGGAAATAAAGTTAAAATATCAATTTTCATCTATTAACCCCTCTATTTCATTAATATCCATTCTTTTATTATCTAAATCAATTTTATTTATAAAAGCACTGACTTTAGGTATTAAGTATTTATCATTAACAACAACAATCTTATGAGCTTTACTTGTTCTTATTGCTGTTATAACACCTAGTAATTTATTATTACTATAAACCTTTAAACCAATAAGATCTTCATCTAAATAATCGCCTACTCTTAAATCTTCACGATTAATATAAACCGCATCACCTTTATAAATAATAGCTTCATTAATGTCATCTACACCATTTAAGGTAACCATGTCATATATTTTATGTTGCCGATATTTTTTTATAATTAACTCTTCTTTTCTTTGACCAACGTATAATTTAAAATCAGTTTTAAAAATTTGATCTTTATAAGGAAAATCAGAAATTATTCTTAGTTCTCCTTTTAGCCCATGAGTATTAACGATATCACCAACATAAATATATTCCATAACCCACCTACTTATTTAATTCATAAAGAATAATACTGGTTGCGACTGCCACATTTAGGCTTTCACACTGTTTATTCATTTCAATATAAAGGAAATCATCACATAAGTTTTGAATACACTCATTAAGACCTTTTCCTTCGTTACCCATTATTATAGCAAATTTATTTTCTTTTTCAACCCTTTTTAGACTTTTTCCACCATTTACTCTTGTTCCTAAAGTAAGATAACCATTATTTTTTAATATTGGTATTATTACACTCAAATCTTTAACTATTATATTGATATGAAATAATAGACCTTGACTACCTCTTATTACCTTAGAATTGTATAAATCAACCGTTTTAGGACTCATGATGATAGTATTAATATTAAATGCGACAGCACTACGAATAATGGTTCCTAAATTACCAGGATCTTGAATATCATCTAAAAGAAGTATTTTATCCCCTTTTATTTCTTCTTCTTTTATCTTATAGCATATACCCATAATATTAGATGGTGTCTCTAATTCGCTTAAATATTTAATAACATTAGGTGTTACTTCCATTGTTTCAACATTAAGTTTTAACTCCATATTACATAGAATTAAGGTCTTCAATGAACCCGATTGATATGCCTCTAAAACTAAATGTTCACCTTCAACTAAGAAAAGGCCCATTTCATCGCGATATTTTTTAGTCTGCAATTTTTTAATTTCTTTTATTTTTTTATTATCAATTGACGTATAAATCATTTTTTACCTCTTCTATATGGCGACAACGACGACTGTTCGTTTAACAGAACTAGTAATGCCTTGATTAGTAGCCTGATATGTTAGAACATAAGGACCAGGTGTATAAATACTAACACTACCACTGTCTAAACTGCAACTAACCGTATCACCATTATAGTCTTTAGCTGTACAACCTAAATCAGTATAAGTATCTCCTTGATTCATATAAACAATATTACTACCATTTAGTTCAATTATTGGTGTATTATTATTAAATTCTGTTAAATCTTGGAGATAAGTATTACCGCTACCATCTTTATCAATGACATCATAAATATAATTTTTCTGATCCCTTGTTATAGTTACTTCCATATTATCATCGAACATTCTTTCACTAATAGGATCAATTAAATTAAAATCTAATTTACCTGCCCCTTTTAGTTGTAAAACAGTTAAAGTTATTTGTTCACCATCATTTTTAGGCAGATTAAGAGCATTATCACTAGCCCAATCTTTAGCCGCTAATTCAATAACTTTAATTTGAGAATTATAAAGACCAGTCTTGCCTTTTTTTATTTCCTTATCAACTAAAGGAATGGTTACAAGAGCAATAATACCAATAATAACAATAACACTCATTACTTCAACTAAAGTGAATCCTCTTTTTTTCATTAATTCATCCATCCTTTTTCTTATTTAATAATAACATAAAAGGAAGATTAATTCAATGCTTATAAATAGAACTTAAATACATAATATTTAAGTTCTTTTCAAAATATATAAACCTAACTATCCTTATGGATTAGATGAAAAAGATTAAAATCTTTTCTTAATAATTTATCAATTAAGGCAATTGGCTTAAAATTAGCACCCTCTAGTAAATTAAAGTCTACCCATTCATAATTATGATTAATCATCATCCCATTATCTAACTCTTTTATATTAAACTTATTTTGATCTAATATTTTATTGTCTTTAGCATTTACTAAATAATAAAAACAAATCTCATGAACATTTTCACTGTATTTATTAACAAAGAAATTTTCAATAATCCCATAAAGCTTGTCGACTTCAATTTGAAAACCCAATTCTTCAAACATTTCTCTTTCTAAAGCTATTGTTGTACTTTCTAATAATTGAACATATCCACCAGGCAAACATTTAAAACCACAATTATTTGCTTCATCAACTAATAATTGATTATCTTTTATTAATAAACCTGCTACTCGAAGTTTAAATTTGGTATTATTATCAACAACCCTTATACTTTTACTCATATATCCTCCATATATAGTTACCATAAATTAATTATTTTTATCGTTATATGTTTAATGTTCAAAAAACTTTTTAAATACTCTATCTAACTCTTGTTTAATAATGGGTTTACCTAAATAATCATCAAAACCTTCTGCTAGATATTTTTCTCTTTCGCCATCCATCGCATTTGCTGTTAATACAACTATAGGTACAGTATAACCTTTTTGTTTTAATTGTTTCATCATTTCTAATCCGCTCATATTAGGCATCATATCATCAGCTAATAATAAATCGTATTTTTCACCACGATTAATAAGATCAATACATTCTTGTCCACTAGTAGCTTCTGATACTTGACATTTATAATTGAGTAAAAATTTAGATGCGATTTTTAAATTCATTTTATTATCGTCTATTAATAATACTTTCTTATCAGTTAAACCCCATTCTTGTTTTGGTTCTTCTATATCTAGTATTTCAATATCATTCTCATTATCATTAGATTGAATTATATTGGTATTACTATTTTTATTATTTATTTCGACAGGATTATTTTCTGGTTTCTTAATACCTTGATTAATCGCTACCGTAAATTTTGATCCCTGTCCATAAACACTTTGGATAGTTATATCTCCACCCATTAGTTCAACTAAATGTTTAGTTATAGCAAGTCCTAAACCTGTTCCTTCCGTAGTTGTATTACGATCTTCTTCAAGACGATTAAACTTGGTAAATAATTTATTAATGTCCTCTGGTTTTATACCTCTACCAGTATCTTCTACCGATATAAATAACCGACATATATCATTTTTAATAAGACAATTAACCACAAAATCAACATGGCCAGCATTGGTATATTTAGCCGCATTGGTAAGTAAATTGGTGATTATTTTCTGAATATTAAGACGATCTCCATATAATAAAATCGGAAGATCAGGAGCTATATGAATATTAAATTGTAATTTCTTTTCCTCAAACCGATAATTAACTATTTTAATGATATTATTAAGCATCTCAATGGGATTATAATTGGCATTGGTTATTTCCATCTTACCTGATTCAATTCTTGATATATCCAATACGCCATTGATTATTTCTAGTAAGGTGTGCGAAGCTTTCACAACATCACGTGAGTTTTCTTTAGCTTCTTCTAAAGTCTTAACATTCTCATTTAATTCACTAAAACCAACAATCGCATTTAATGGTGTTCTTATTTCATGAGACATACTAGACAAAAAATCTGATTTAGCCCGATTAGCTTTTTCGGCTTGATCTTTAGACAGTTCCATCTCATGAACCATCTTTACATCGGGATTTTCAATAGTAAAATACATAATTAATGAAACATATGATTCCATAGCCGTAACAATTAGTAATTCAGGATGTGTAGCTTGAATAATTGTTACTAAAGTCCCTAATAACATAAATGCCAATAATGGTATATTTTTTTTACTTTTAATATTTTTGATATTGGTCATTATAACTATAAACATGGCTAAAATGGCTACTCCTGTAAAAATATATGTTACACTTACAGCAAAGCCTTGTGAGTATACAGCATTATCATTTAAAACGATATGTTCAATTGGTAATAAAATAATTAGCAACGCTATGACACCAAATAATACGGTTGTTATTTTTTTTAGTTTTTCTCTTATTTTACTATAGTTTTGATTATTAGCAATAATAACATAATAAAAAAATAGTATTGACCAACCAACTAAATACAACAAATAAGTTTTCACAAAGATATCTTGTAATAACTTTGGTATATCATAAAGTGGCACCAATAAACCACAACTCAATTCCACTAATAAACCAAATAAATTAGCTAATAATAAATATCCATATATTTTGGTTTCAAAACTATCTATTCTTTTTTTGGAAAAATAGACTAAATTAATTAGTAAACTCATACATAATCCAGATATAATAAATGAAATTCCCATAGCCTATTGCCTCACTTACTATATAGATTATACCACTACTTTTAACAAAAAAATATTATATAATTTAATATATAATATTTTTTATTTTTTATCTAACTGTACTTCTAACCAATTCAACTTCTTTTGGAACCATTCCCCATGTTTTTAGACTTTTACATCTGTCAGTTATTCCTTCCTTTAATAAGGCTGAATAACTTCTTTTCTCACTTGGTGTTCCTTGGAAGCCTTCTTCAAAACCTCTAATTCTAAATAATACTTTATCAGCTATTTCTTGACCACATGCAAGAGCAATTCGGTGTTCAACACCAGATAATACTTTTAATAAATTAATTTTAGCATCCGGTTGAAATTCTATATGAACAACCGGTATATTATTAACATTCACTACCTCATAAGACAATATATGTTTAGTATCTTTTTCAACTTCTTTACCAATACAAAATAGTGGCATTTTAGACCCGTCAGCTAATACTAATTCTTTTCCTACTCTTTCAAGCATTTCATAAGTCCCATTTTCATAACGTTTAGCATAAGCTGCAAGATTAGCCCATCTTCCACCCTTTGCATCATATGCATATTGCTTTTTAGTGGCATCAGGATCGCTTTTATAACCTTTCATCATGGTTGGAGTCTTAACAAGAAGAATTCCAACCTGACCGTCAGTTACTTTGTGTCCATCTTTATCTACAACTTGTAATTGAACCATTGGATAATTTTCAAGTTGCCAAGGTGAATGAGATAAAACCATTTTAGGATTTTTCATTAACTTTCTGATTGAACGATAAGGAGTAAAGAACATTCCTCCTCGTTCACAATCACCACCACCAATTGCTAAAGGGAAAATACAACGAGCTCTTCGCATCATCTTATTAATAAACTTTTCTTCACCCTTTGATGTTGGCTCACCAACTGATGTCATCATTAACATATTAGGCATCTTAAAGCCTTTAAAACGTGGATCACCATATAATTGTTTTGCACCATATACAATCATATTACGAGCAGCAGCTAAATAGTGCGGTTTATTTATAGCTACACTAGTCATAAAAAACTCTTTTTTATAGATTGGTTCAAGAGCAACCGTACATCCTTTATATAAAACATCAGACATACTTGATATAACTCCACTATTAGAATGCGTTGGAATAAGAGCTAAACCTCTTAAATTTTGCATTTTCTGAAGTCCGGACATATCTGGATCCTGGAAACGTCCAATAGTTATAAAACTACGATTAGTATGAACTATGGCTTTAGGTCGAGGGGTAGTTGTACCACTACTATAATTAACTGAAAACTCTGTGTTAATATCTCCCTCATTATATTCGGTTATACCTTTTATTTCGTCTTTTTCAATTGACTTTAATAAATCGGTTTTATCTAGTACTCGACTATCATCTTTCTTATATTGTGGTACTCTATTAACAAAGTCATAAAAGTCTCTATCAAGTTTAATATAAGGATCAATACCATTTGGTAATGAATCTGTTAAAGAGAAAATTAATCGCTCTTTTATTTTTGTTTCATCAATAATATCCTTTACACCCATATATTCATCATCAGTACATATTATAAAATCTGAATCACAACCATCAATAATTTCTTTTATATATTCTTTATCATACATACCAAAAGCATTAAACTTAGCTCCTAGTAAATTAAGACCCATTATACTATATAAAAATTCTGGACAGTTGGACATAATCATAGGTACTTCGCTACCTTTTTTTACACCTTTTTTACTAAAAGCTGCCGCATATTTTTCGGCCATACTAAACATTTCACGATATGTAATATTAGTTCCACGATAAAAAATAGCTATATTATCCAGATTATTTTTGTTTTTCTCGTATAAATCTCTTACCCAGCTAACATTATGATTGTTTTCAACATCATCTAATCCTATCTGAGCTTTTTGTGGTAAACTAAAAAAATCAATATCAAATAATTCTTTTAAAACTTTTGAAGTATCAACTCTCATATAAAATTTACCTCCCCTTTTGGCTAATATTATACATATTTTTCCATAATTGTCAAAATAATACAATATTCTTTATCCTACTATGATTATATTGCTTTCTTTGATTATCTATATATTATAAATAAAAAGCTTTTATCAAACACCATTTACTACCATAAATACGTCTGTTAAAAGCGCTTTAATATTAATTCTTAAAAAACTTTTTAAATACTCTATCTAACTCTTGTTTAATAATGGGTTTACCTAAATAATCATCAAAACCCTCTGCTAGATATTTCTCCCTTTCGCCATCCATCGCATTAGCGGTTAAAACAACGATTGGTACGGTATAACCATTTTGTTTTAATTGTTTCATCATTTCTAGTCCACTCATATTAGGCATCATATCATCAGCTAATAATAAATCGTATTTTTCACCATTATTTATAAGATCAATACATTCTTGTCCACTAGTAGCTTCTGATATTTGGCATTTATAATTAAGTAAAAATTTAGATGCGATTTTTAAATTCATTTTATTATCATCAATCAGTAATACCCGCTTATCAGTTAAATTCCATTCTTGTTTTGGTTCTTCTATTTCTAATATTTCTATATCCTTATTAACAATAGGTGGAGATATATTTGTATTAATTTCTTTATTATTCATTTCAATAGTATTACTCTCTGGTTTCTTAATTCCTTGATTAATCGCAGCTGTAAATTTTGATCCTTCGCCATAAACACTTTGGATAGTTATATCTCCACCCATTAGTTCAACTAAATGTTTAGTTATAGCAAGACCTAAACCTGTTCCTTCCGTAGTTGTATTACGATCTTCTTCAAGACGATTAAACTTCGTAAACAACTTATCAATATCTTCAGGCTTTATACCTCTACCGGTATCTTCTACTGATATAAATAATCGGCATATCTCATTTTTAATAATACAGTTAACCACAAAATCAACATGTCCCACATTGGTATATTTAGCAGCATTAGTAAGCAAATTAGTGATTATCTTTTGAATATTAAGACGATCTCCATATAATAGAATTGGAAGATCAGGAGCAATACTAACATTAAATTGTAATTTCTTTTCCTCAAACCGGTAATTAACTATTTTCACAACATTATTAAGCATTTCGATGGGATTATAATTGGCATTGGTTATTTCCATTTTACCTGATTCAATTCTTGATATATCCAATACGCCATTGATTATTTCTAATAAAGTATGTGATGCTTTCACAACATCCCTTGAGTTTTCTTTAGCTTCTTCTAAAGTTTGAACATTCTCATTTAGTTCACTAAAACCAACAATCGCATTTAATGGTGTTCTTATTTCATGGGACATACTAGATAAAAAGTCTGATTTAGCCCGATTAGCTTTTTCAGCCTGATCTTTAGCTAGTTCCATCTCATGAAGCATTTTTACATCAGGATTTTCAATAGTAAAATACATAAATACTATAACAAAAGTTATTAGCGATGTCTCTAATAATAATTCCGGATATATAAATTGTAAATAAATAACTGGTATTCCTATTAAAATAAAAGCTAAAATAGGAATATATTTTCTTTTCTTCATCACTTTATGATATTTAATAATGCGAACTATCCAAATAGCTATTGCTAAAGCAACAGTAGAATATATGTATATTATATTTGGTCCACTCAAATAAAATTCATTATTATCCATAATATATTCAGCTGGTAAAATGAAATTTATAATTATTAGTACTATTGGAGTTAATATAATAGGATGAATTATATTTTTAGGCTTTTCTTTTAAAATTTGGTCTGTCTTTGACCTATCCATTGAACAAAAGATTAAATATAAAGTTAACAAAAAAACAAAGATTATTAGATAACAATAGTAAAGTTTTACCATCATTGTTCTTACTAGTAAATATTCCGAGAAATTTATATCCACATAAAAACTAATTATATTTACAAAAAGTCCAAAAATTGTTGCTATCAAAATAGATTCATATATCTTATTTTCTAATATTACTATTCTCTGCTTACTAAAATAAACAACCGTAACCAAAACAATATATACTAGACTAATTATGGTAAGAATAAGACCTAAGTTTATATATAACACCTCCTTAAAAAAACTTTTATATATTCCGGATTTGTGGATTAGTTATTCCTAAAAAAATTTCAAACCTTTGCATTAATTCTTGATATATTTTCTCCGTGATAATTAGTTCGCTTATAAAATTTTTTTGGCCCTCAAACTCTTCGCTTGCTACTTCCTCAAAACCAGCTGCTTTCATTGCCTTAAGGCCTTCTTTTGTCGCTGAAGATGTAAGAACCTTTTTAGCATTATTGTATAAAACAATTATATTTTCATACTGTAATCTCAATTTCACTGCCTCTGTTTGGGACTTACATTTTTCTCTACTAGTAACAACGTCCGCGATAAAGAAATAATCTGACGCAAAATTTCTTGGTACTTCTGATTCTGGAAAATCAAACAAATCGGCAACTTTACCGCTTCTTATATCCCCATATAGTTTTTCTGTCACAGGAGTCAATATGGCAAAAGCTAATATTTCATCATAGGCCGTTTTAAGTACATAAAACATATCCGGATTGTGTCGATACCATCTCAACATAAACTCCTCATTATAGGCACGACCATATGAAGCAAAATACTCCTTTTCTATTTCAACCATAGCTGCAATATCATCTATTTTGGCTGAAGTGAAAAAAATGTCAAGCATAGTTAATGTTTGGTCATCGCTCATATGTAACATCTCCTTCATTTATTATATCTATAAAAATTAATTCATCTTCATTAGGAACAAATAATTCTTCAGGATAAGGATGACTTAAAAACTGCAACATTCCTTCACTATAGCAATAAGCCCCTGCTTGCCTAAAGACAACTATATCACCTATATTTGCTTCTATAATTTGATCATCCCAAGACAGCTTATCAGTAATCATACATAGAGGCCCACTAATATCAGCTAGTTCATTATTTACACTAGGTTGATCATTATATAATTTTTTAACGTTCATAGAAATAATATTAACTGGATGTTTTCTTCGCATCTCTAGTGGTAATCCCATATGATTAATACCACCAGCAATAATAATATGTTTATGTCCTTTTATTTCCTTAATATCGATTATTTTAGCAGTATAAAGGCCTGCATTACCAACAAGATATGTACCTAATTCTATAATTATTTCTTTATTATTAAAGCCATATTCATTAATTAATAAGGATAGTTCATAAAAATAATCTTTGACATTAAATAAGCGATTATTATTGGTATAATCAATACCTAATCCACCCCCTAAATCAATTATATCAATTTTTTTAGTTAGTTTTTCTAATTGCGCTACTAATTGAAATATATAATTATTTGCTTTTAATAAACTCTTATATTCTATAACCCCACTGGCAGCAAAAATATGGACACCGCGAATATTTATTCTTGGTAAAGAACTTATCATTTTAAAGCTATCAATATACTTATCTTCATCAATTCCCATTTTTGTTGAATGGCCACCCATTAATTCACTAGCATCTTCAATACAATAATTAGTATTTATTCTTATTAATATATCTACTTTAGTAATACCTAATTTTTCAGCTATATTATTAACTCTAATAGCTTCAACAATTGACTCAACATTTATTAACCTAATGCCACTTTTTATAGCTGATTCTAATTCCTTTTCTGTTTTACCAGGACCAGTAAAAATAATAGTACTTGGTGTAAAAAACGGTTTAGCTTTTTCTAATTCGCCAGAAGACGCTATTTCAACACCTTTAACAAAATCTAAATCATGAATATATGAAAGCACTCTTTTATGAGGATTAGCTTTCATAGCATAATATAAGCTTATTTGAGAAGGAGCATATTTTTCTAGTAATTTAACATTTTGTTTAATTATATCTAAATCATAAATATAACAAGTTGGGTTATCAATAATATTAGGTCGTTGATATACATTTTTTATAAAATTAATGGTTTTTTCCCCTATAGTGTTATTCACTTGTCCACCTCTTATGTATATAATTTTATTACTACTAGATTAATCATAGCACAATTCGCCTTTTTTCGCAATTATTTGACAAAAAGAATACTATCTTGCTATAATTGTTATAGGTGATTATATATGAAAGAGAATGATAATCTGCTTGAAAAATTTAACAAAATTAAATTTCTTGATAATAGTGAATTGGAAAAATTAGATTTCTATGAATTAGCTTTATATTATGATTCTTTAAACAATTTAGAAAACGATTATGATAATTTAACACCAAAAGTAATAGAAGAGGCCTAATATGGATGGAGTTATTGCGGTAAACAACAACTTTTTATTTAAAGAAAATATTAGGAAAGCCAAGGAAGAAACATATTCTAGATTAATAAGCCGAATGGATGACGCTAAACTCACCATTTTAAAAGCTTATCTAAAAGAAAATAATATTATTTTTGATGATCGTATTAATAATTTACAAGAGTTTATGAAAAGAGTTGTTAATCAATTTGATTCAGCAACAAAAGATGAAGTAAATAATATTATGTCAAAATCAACGATGGAACTTCAAAAACTTATTGATGAATTAAAAGCTAATTCAACATCAGCATTCAGAAGGTTCTTAAGTAATACATATACAGGTCTAATTAAGCCAATTGGTAAAGGAGCAGCTATAGGTCTTGCTAGTCGAACAGCGTTGATCCTTGCTCCTACTATAGTATCAAAATTGGTAATTGGCGCCGGTATTTTAGCTCATTCAACTTATAAGTTAATAAAAACACATAAACAACAACAAATAATTGATCAAAATTATGAATGTAATAGAATATTACAAGAATTAGAAACAACAAAAAATAGTGACGGAACAATCATTGATACAAGATTTAATAAAGATATGCAAGAAAATATCATTAGTTTTCTTAAACTAAATAATATAAATTTTGAAAATACTGGATATCTTTCATTAAGAGAATGTATTTATAATATGGATCTTTATGAAAGAATTGCTTTAGCTAATGTAATTAACAATATGACTGGAAATAGAATAAAAGTTAATGAAAGACTTAGTAAATATGATCGAAATTTTAGTGCTAAACTTAAGTCAGCTTTAAAACCAATTATTGGTAGTGCTGTTTTAGGTGAAACGATAGCTACGGCTGTAAACTCCATAGATCCAAGTATAATAGCTGCCCCAATTAATGGAGTTTTTCTTGGAACAATTGTTGGAAAACTAGCAAATAGTCCCGTAGCAGGATGGATATCTGGTGTTGTAGGTGGATTAGGTACTACATTGAGTCAATATATACCCGTTATTGGTACCGCCCTTGAAAATGCATATGCCATTGAAAATATTGGTGCTTTAAGTGCCATAGGAGCAGTGGGTGGATTTTCAGGTTTGCTTGTTGCTAATACAGTTCGTACTATAAAAAATATTGGAAAAAAATTGGACAATACTAAAGATCAAAAAGATATTTCAGAGAAAGATAGTAAATTATATGCTGTCAGCGATGAAGAAGAATACGAAAGAATTAAACAGAATATGGCAAATCGTAAACAATCAGTTGAGGAATTGGCAATACTTGGTTTAATTAATACTTTTTTAAGAGAAAAAGGCATTAGTGTTACTGGAAAAATAAGTACCATCGGAGAACTAAAAGCATTTATTGCTAGTAGTAGCAGAGAAGATAAAGCTGAACTATTAGATTTAATAAAGTCATTAGACAATTATAATAAAAATAATAATAATGCCTTTAAAAAAACGCTAAAGAAGATTGGAAATACACTATGTTGGACGACTACATTTGGTTTAGCTGGTTTATCAGTTTGGGATATTTTAAGTGGTGGCGGAATTCTAGAAGGAATTAGTGGAAAAATGTTTCATGGTGTTAATGGTGTTTTAGAAAAACCTTCTATTGTCCTTGATAGAACTAATCCTATTAAGAATGGTAATCCTTTGCCATCAAGTGATGATGTTGCAACTATGCCATCAACGCCAACACCACAACCTACACATGTGCTGGAACCTACACCAACACCACAACCTACCCCTGCTCCTGCCCCAGCTCCAGCACCTACACCAACTCTAAACCCTGCTAACGCAATTGCCGGTAATCCCTCTAATATAAATGGTTTTTCTCTTTTTGAAATTGCTAGTAATACTAGAAAATTTGTTGATTCATTATCAACTATATCACCAGAAAAGGCTTATCTGGCTATCACAAAGTTAGAAAATCCTGGTTTAATAAAATATTGTGTTGACAATTTACCAAGCGAAATGCTAGATAAAATAGTAAAATTTATGAATACCAGTTCCAATATCAACACCGAAGCTATTGGTTATAAAATAATTAAACACTCTATTAATGCTAAATTGCTTGAAATAGCTAAATATGTGGATGCAGTACGAAGAAATACTAGTGCAGTTGCTGATGCTGCTTTGCCAATAACGACCGCAATAGGCGCTAGATTCGATGCTACTCAAAAAAAGAAATAATGATTTTTGATCATTATTTTTTTAACTTAATATTTTATTAGAAATTATTTATTTAATATGAAAGCCTAAAATTTATAAGTATTTATAATATTGCCTTCAGCATCATAAATTGTCGCTTCAGCTTCTGCTAGATATAAAGCCGCAAAATTAGGATTATCAAGTGTATACCCAGCCTCTTCAGCCCATTCAAATTCGTTTATAATGGCTTTTTTAGCATCAATATTATTACTATCATCAATTAGTTTAGCATTAATTCTAATCCAATCCTCATCATCATAAGCAGCAATACAAACATTATTGTTTTTAATAATTTGTTTATAGACATTTTTTTCTTTACTTGTTAAAACATAAATTCTATTTTCAAATAATACAGGATCACCAAAGGGCCTGTTACTTGGTTTATCATTATCAATGGTTGCAACAAAATTTACTCCTAACTTTTTTAAGAATTCATAAGTTTCTTTCATATAATTATTCCTCTTTTCTATTATCATTATATCAAAAATAATTCATTATTTATATACTTCCTAAACAGATGGTAATTTTCTTTTGTCATCTTTTTCTAATTCTTTTAAACTTTTATTTGGAGTCGGCAAATCTTCAGGCATAGTGCCGCCTATAATTCCTCTATAGTTTGGCGAACCTTTTTACCAACTTTATAATGCGTTTCATTAGCTGATTTTTCACTATTAACATTATCATTTTGTAACTTTTGTTCAGTCTGATCAATTCTAAATAAATTAGCTATTAACTCACTACTCCCCATATTATCTAATATATCTTCTCTGTATCTTAATCCTTTTCTTTTAGCAATATCATCAGCTGTTTCACCATTATATAATCCTTTATAACCAGCATTATGAAATTTATCAAAGTTTTTAACACCTGCTGAAACAGCCGCTTTGTTTAAAAGATAATTACCATTTTTTATTTGTTTTCGACGGTATAATCTTTTGTCATCTTCACTTAATTGATTATATTCTTTTTCTGTTAATTCTTTTTTTCTCGTTTGAACTGCAAAATAAGTTTGGCCGAGAGCAATCACCTTTTTTCTTGGATCAGCATTTTGAACTATTAAATAACAGGCATATCTAGATAATTTATAATCAAGAACGGTCTTAATTGCTCCCTTAGGCATAGGTATCGTTTTGCCAACTTCGGCAAAATGATTTAAAATATTGTTGTTACTATTTAGACATGCTATTTTGGCTTTATTGATGACATCTTCAAATCTTCTCCATTGAACATATTCTAATGCTAATTGTAACTCTCTTGCTTCCCAATATTCATTACCAAATTCATCAATATGTTTAATACTATCAAATGTACTTTCATTATAATTTTCCAATCCACTGTTTATCATCTAATCGCTTGCCCCTTTCTAGTACCAATTATATAAAATCAATACTTGAAAGTAAAATGATAGAAATTGAATTTTTACTGATAAAAACAAACAGTTTTATCTTTTAATATTACGGTAATTAGATTATCTGTTAATACTTAACTCAATTTATTAAAAATATATAGTTTATCCCAATCTCTCACTATGATAGCGGCTAATATTTAAAATTATTCCAATACTAACCATCGTAATTAATAGACTGGATCCGCCATAAGAAAGAAAAGGTAATGTTACACCAGTGACATAAAAATTGTGGATGATTTTTTGTGGTAACTTATAAAATGTGGAACCACAAATTATTGGTTTATGTATGAGAATTCTTTAAAATTATAATAAACATCAACTTCTTTATTTTCACTTATTTCAACCTTTTGGATAATTTGGCTAAGAATATTTCTAGTTGGATTCTTCATACTCATAAATTTTTGAGCCACATCTCTACATCCATCATAGTCAAAGCTCGATAATTCAAGTTCAACACTTCTTATTTTTTCTTCGCAAATTATTTTTCTTGATTTTAAGTTCTTAATTTCTGTTGAAAAGCTTTTATACATCATTTCATAATCCTCATCACGAAGCATCCCAGAGCATTTGTCTTTATAAAGATTTTGAATAAAATTATTGTTTCTAACCAAATCAATATTGATATTTTCCAATTCATTAGTTAATTCATTCAACTTCTCATCATTGACCTTTTTTACTTTAGCGGTAATCCCCTCGTAATCATAATCATTTAAGAATCTTTCACACATGCTTCTAGTTAATGATAACAAGTCTTCTTCAAGCCAATTATAATTAATCCTATGCAGAGTACACTTTCCATATTTGCCCTTTCTTTTATACAAATTACATTGCGTATAATGAGAATTATTACTTTTTGTCCTCTTCTCAGAAATACTCAAAGATGCCCCACATTCTTTACATTTTAATAAGCCAGTAAACAAATACTTTTTGTCTTGTAATCTAGTGAATCCTGTTCTTGATTTTAGTATATTTTGTACCTTATCAAAATCTTCTCTACTTATTATTGGTTCATGAGTATTTCCTACAATGATTAATTCTTCATCATTTACTTTTCTTATTTTTTTGGAACGATAACTTGTTTTTTCATATGTATGCTGCACCATATTACCAATATACATCTGGCTAGTTAAAATATTTCTTACAGTAGAATGTTTCCATATTCCTAAGCCGTCATTATCAGTAACTAATTTACCTCTTAACTCACCCTTATAAACTATAGGTATTGGGATTCTCATTTCTGTGAGTTTATTACATATTGTATTTATACCATAACCTGATAACGCTAACTCATATATCATTCTAACTACTGGTACAACTTTAGTATCAGGAATAAGATGATGTCTATCACTTGGATCTTTTTTATAGCCATAACAGGGATAAGAACCGATATATTTACCAGATTGTTGTTTTGCTCTCATAGAGCTTTTAACTTTCTTTGATATATCTCTAAGATACAGATCGTTAACACCTAGTCTTATACCGAGCATAGAATCTCCGACTTGTGAGTCATAAGAATCATTGATAGCAATATATCTAACACCTTTATCAATAAAGTAATCCTCGATATAACCACCAGTTTGATACATTTCTCTACCTAATCTCGATAAATCTTTTGTAATTACACAGTTAATTTTACCATTCTTAATATCCTCGATCATTCTTTGAAACGCTGGTCTATTAAAATTACCACCTGTATAACCATCATCTACATATTCCTCTACTATATTTAAATTGTTAAATTTCGCAAAGGACTCAATAATTATCCTTTGACTTGAAATTGAACTACTTTCATCAATTTTTAGATTATCTTCTTTTGACAACCTTAAATAACTTGCACTTTTAAACAGTTGATTCATTATTTTTTCCTCCTAACTTTCATATGAATCAAGACTGCTTTCAATATTTATATTATAACATATCGAAAACAATCCATTTATTTATGTTTATATTTTTTGTTAATATGTTCTAGATATAATTCGGCGAGTATATCTAGCAATGTTTTGTCATCATTCGAGTAATAACAATTTATTTTATATTTCTTTCTTTTTCTCATAGGTAATCTCCTTCCATAATTGTTCTATTAAATACAAAACCAAAATCTAACATTAAGATTTTGGTTTATTAACTGATAACTACAAATTAAATTTATACATAGATTAATCTGCTATAATATAATGCCATTTTGATAGGAAAAAACTTCTTAGGCTACGTTATATAGTGTATGATAAAAGACGGGTTGACCGTCTTTTGTTTTATGAAAATATTTTTATTCCTTTGTTCATTATATTTGGGTATTTATCAATTTCATTTGAAATATGTTTAAACAAATTGTAATTTATCAACAAAATTAATATTCTTTAATTGTTTTTTTATCTCTCAAATTTAATGCTTGTGTTAAACTTGTTGTCGAATACTCATCTTCATACCCATCATTATCTTGAACAATAAGAGTATCTGGTTGATTTTTCCATTTAAAATGCAATCCATAAGACCATACATCATTTCCGTTGTGCCAAGTAATTTTTACATAATCATTTAAATTCCCACTATCGATTTTTAGTCTAGAACAGATATTATCACCATTTCCCTCAAAATAATTATATACATATCCACTATCAAAATCGATTATCCAATATGTGTCGTATTGACTATCATAACTTTTATATGCATATACACCTGTATTACCATTTTTAACACTATCTTTATCGTTTGTAGAATAATAAACAGATTCTTTTACTGGTTGTTCTTCTACTGGTTCTTCTTGTTCTATCTGTTTTAAATGATAACTAATTATTATTTGGACATCTTTTTTAAAAATATTTCCTTTTATATAATCACTAGTATCATTTATAATAACATTTTCTATTGTCCCTTCTGAAGTGAATCCATACACAATATCATATAGAGGTTTTTCAACTATATTGGTAAATCCCATTTCTTTTAATGTATTTATAACATCTTTGTAATCCTTAAAATCAAATTCACTTTTATCAAAATTTATTTTTATTTCGTCGCTAGTAAGCGGTCTTTTTTTATCAAAATAAAGACGATCTATTACTATTTCATCAAAGTAACATTCTATTTTATACCCTATTTCAGTATCACTATTAATTTCTATTTTTTCCTCGCTTCGTATAGACGAATCATCTGCATTTACAAAAGATAGTGTATAATCTCCTTTGTCTAAATAAAATTCAATGTCTTCATCTTCTCCGTGAGACAATGTTGTTGTTTTATCTCCTAAAGATAATTTTACATCATATTTACTAAATATAAAATTCCCAACGAAATTTATATGCATTTTAATACTATACTCACCTTTATTCAATGAACTAATTTCAGTTCCTTCATTTTTGTTTCCAAATATCATAAACGAACCAATTATCACTGCTAATGTTATGGCTATCATAACTATAAGTATACTGTATGTAGAAACATTTTGTTTAACAGTATCTATACCGTGGCTAACAGAAACTTTTGTAAAATGAAAGTTATCCTCATCTTCTTTAAGCTTCTTATAGTCTACCTTTTTTTCTACTTTTTTTATTAATTTATCAAGACTGTCTTCTAACATTCCCAAACTGAACTTTTTCTTTTTTTTGTTATCATTATTTCCCATAAATTACTCCTACCTCCTCATCAAATTACTATTTATTTAAATAATATGTTATCTAAATTATATCACGATTATGATATTTAAATAAATCGTTTTATAAAAACAGACTATCGATTTTGTCAATAGTCTGAAAAGAAATTATCTCAATCTTTCTTCTTGATACCTACTTATATTTAAAAGTATTCCCACACTAACCATTGTAATTAATAAACTACTTCCTCCATAACTCAAGAATGGTAATGTTACCCCAGTAACAGGTATAAGACCAATAACAACACACAGGTTTAGAATGGTTTGAAAAGCTATTTGAAAGATTATACCAAAACACAAATATTTACCAAATAAATCATGACAATTTCTTGCGATATTAATACCACGTAATATTATTAATAGAAATAAACCAACGACTAGTAAAGCTCCTAAAAAGCCAAATTCTTCACTAATAATAGAAAAAATAAAATCAGTTTGCGGTTCTGGTAAATAAAAGTGCTTTTGTAATGAATTACCAAATCCTAATCCTAATAATCCCCCTGGACCAATCGCATATAAAGATTGAATAATTTGAAATCCACTACCCAACGGATCTTGCCAGGGATTTAAAAACGATAGAATACGGGCTAAACGATAAGGCGCTGTTGCAATTAATCCAACTATTCCCATCATTCCTAGAATAGCTAATTTAATAAAGAAACTAAAATTAACGCCTGATACAAATAATAACCCAATAATACTAATTATTAAAACCATACCTGTTCCAAAATCGGGTTGAAGCATAATTAAAGCAAAACATAATAGAACTATACCTAATATAGGTAGAACCCCTTTTTTAATATTTCTTAAACTCTTTTCATTAGTTGCTAAATACTTAGAAGTAAAAATAATGAGGATTAATTTTGTAAACTCACTGGGTTGAATGCCAAACGATCCAATTCCAAACCAGCTCCGACTTCCATTTCTAACCGTACCAATGCCGGGAATAATAACTAAAATTAATAAAATTATAGCCACCATTAAAAAAACATTGGCATATTTCATAAGAATATGATAATCCATCTTACTTATGATAATCATTAAAATAATGCCAATAACAAAGAATATAGTTTGAAATCTAACATAGTGTAAAGGATCATTATATTTATACTCTGCCCATATATAAGATGAAGAAGCAATCATAATAAGACCAAAAATAGTTAATACTATAACCCCAATAAAAAGTAAATAATCTAGTTGTTTTTTATTAATCATAACCATACTCCAAAGGCTGTAGCTAACATAGCGCCAATAAGACCTACTATCCAAAATAATTTAACAATATCAGCTTCTTTCCATCCTTTCTTTTCAAAAGTATGATGAATAGGAGTCATAAGAAATAACCTTTTTCTAGTAAATTTATAATATATTCTTTGAATTAAACAACTAAGAGTTTCGACAACAAAAACAATACCAATAACAATTAATAATAGTTCATGGCGAGTTAGAATAGCAATACTTCCCAGTGTTGCTCCTAACGCTAAAGAACCTGTATCACCCATAAATACACGCGCCGGATTAACATTAAAAATAAGAAATCCTAATAATGATCCGACTAAAATAAAACAAAATAAAGCTAATTCTTGATAACCGGCTAGCCATTCAGTTCCCCAAGCAATAAGTCCAAATGTTAGGAAAGCAATAACTGATAAACCACCTGCTAAACCATCTAATCCATCCGTAATATTAACCGCATTACTACTAGCTACTAAAACAAATAAAATGAATAAACCGTATAACCAACCAACATTTAATTTAATATTAAAGGTATGAATCCATAACAATGGTTCATTACCACTTTTCATAAATATATAAAAGAAAACCAAGGCAATAACTAATTGTAATAATAATTTAGTATTTTCCGTAAGACCATTGTTATTTTTTTTAACAACAATTAAATAATCATCAATAAAACCAATTATGGCATAAGCAATAAAAGTGAATAAGATAATAATTAGACTATAATTAATCTCTATTTTATTCATTAAATATAAAATAATAATAGTTGTAATAGTAGGAATAATAAAAATTAATCCCCCCATTGTTGGTGTCCCTTGTTTTTCTTTATGGGTATCTCTTAAATAAATACTAAGTTGTTGATCAGCCTTTAGTTTTTTTAAAATTGGAATAATAAGACTTGAGAAGGCAACTGCTAGTATAAAGCCAATCATCATTGCTAGCATTGATTTTGTTAAAATAAGCATACATTCCTCCTTAGTTAGAAATTAGTAATCTTACTACTGATCCTTCATAAATACGTTCACCAGCACTAGGAGATTGATATTTGACAATATCACCACTGCCGGAATATTCAATTTTAAAACTTTTTAAAGTACTAGTGGCATCTTTTACATTCATACCAACGACATCGGGAATAGTAACATATTTTTTATCATAATAATTATATTCTTTTTCCATACCGCCTGTACTTTTAGGAATATTTAGAGCTGATATGGCATCTAACATAACATTACGAGCAATCGGACCAGCAATAGTTCCTCCATATTGAGTTACACCTTTAGCATTATCAATCGCAATATATACTACTACTTTAGGATTATCAGCCGGTAAAAAACCCATAAAAGAAACAATGTAATTGCCAACCATATATTTTCCATCTTTAACTTTTTGGGCGGTTCCGGTTTTACCACCTACTCGATAACCATCGATATAAGCAGGTCGTCCGGTACCATTAGAAACAACACTTTCTAGGGCATTTCGTACCTTTGCGCTGGTATCATTACTAATTACTTTGCGAACAATCGTTGGTTTATTTTCTTTGACAACGGTATTAGTCTCTGGTTCATTTAAACTCTTAACAATATAAGGTTTATATAAAATGCCTCCATTAATAGTGGCACTAACAGCGGTTATTTGTTGAATAGGAGTAACTGATACACCTTGACCAAAAGCCGTGGTTGCTAATTCAACCAGTCCAACCCGATCTAAATTGAATATTATTCCTGCTCCTTCACCATTTAAATCTATTCCTGTTTTGGTACCAAAGCCAAATTTATTAATATAGTCAAATAATTTTTCTTTACCTATTTTTAGTCCTAAAGATACAAAACCAGGGTTACAAGAATTTTCTACAACCTGTAAGTATGTTTGTAAACCATGTCCCCCATGTTTCCAACAATGTAAATTAGCATTTTCAACTTTAATACTACCAGTATCATAAAAAGTATCTTTTTCTAAATCAACTAGTTTTTCTTCTAAAGCGGTTGCTAGAGTAATAATTTTAAAAGTTGAACCCGGTTCATATGTTGCCCATATTGGTAAGTTACGATTTATTTCTTCCGTCGTATAATTTTGATAATTACTAGGTGAAAAATTAGGACGACTAGATAAGGCTAATATCTCTCCCGTATTAGGATCCATAACAATACCTAAGGCTTGATCGGGATTATATTGTTTAACAGCATTATCAAGTTCTCTTTCTAAAGATTTCTGAATATCCATATTAACAGTTAAAGTAATATTAACACCATCTTGGGGTTTCTCATAAACCTCATTTAGCTCTAAACGATTACCTTTAGCATCTGATAAATATTTTATTGCCCCATATTTACCAGTTAAATAGTCTTCATACATTAACTCTAAACCACTTAATCCTTGATTATCAATTCCAACAAAACCAATTGTATGCGATAAATAAGTGTCATATGGGTAATTACGTTTTGATTCTTTAACTAGATAAACCCCATCTAATTTTAAGGAATTTATTTTATCACTAATATTATAAGATAGTCTTCGACCTTCGGGATGGACTCTTTCAATAGAGGTTCTTTTACTAACATGTTTATACATATCATCATAAGTAATGCCTAAAACAGTACTTAATTGTAGAGCTGTATTCTCTTTATTTTTAATTTGATTTGGAATTAGTACTAAAGATGTTGTTGTTACATTATTAGCAATAACTACCCCATTACGATCATATATTAATCCCCGATTAGCTTCAATCGGTAAATTACGACTCCATAAATCATTCGCATATTTATTTAATTGTTCATATTGAATCGTTTGAATGTAAAAAACTCGTCCAATAACAACTAAAAAGAAGAATATTATTATAAACATAACTATTTTAATACGACTATGAATTTTTTTATAAAACATATTCTTCACCTGTTAAAATATATGTAGCATATATAAAAAATAGACAAGTTTATATTATTTATGGACAATATCTTTTTACACACAAAAAAACTTCTATTGCTAGAAGTCTTAAATATTAATAACTAAAATCTTTTATGATATTTTCTGCATCCTTATAAATAAATTTACCATCATTATAACCTAAATATATATTAACACCATTAGAAGTAGTCATTACTTGACCTTCTAGATTATATCGATATTCTAACATTATACCACTTATTTTATAATAACCTTTATCAGTTAATTCAACATTATAACTAAATAAATTCTTAGTAATAGTAAATGATAGTAATTTGTTTTTATATTTATTTTCTAGAACTTTATATTCTTTCTCTAAAATTGGTGATTTATGATTAAGTGTTGTTTCTAAATCAGCAAAGGTTTTATTATTAATTAAATTAGCATATATGGCGTTATACGTATTTTTTGCTATCTCGGGAAAAATGTTCTTTTCAATATATTCATTATCATCAAAGCCATAAGTCTCAAAATGTGGTGCTTGATCACCCTTAATATGTATATTATATTGTTCTGCATAATTCATATCTAGTAAGCGTGAAATATCTAGTTGTTCTTTGGAAATATCTATTGTTTTCCAAATCTCCCAACCCAAAGGAATTGTTATTTCAAAATCATACGTACCAGAATATATTTCTGGAATTCGGTAAACATCTAGAGCATCATCAGTTCTTAAATAGTAATTACTCATATCTCTAAATTCAAATTTTTTATTATCATAAAATTTTGGATTTAGATTTCCTAATAATGACACCTTACTTCCAGAGGGAACAGAAAACTCATAATTTTTAATTATTGGTACTCTAAAAAACAAGAAATATACTATCCCTAAAATTATAATAATTAAACCAATTACTGATAATAAGGTAGCAATCTTTTTATTTTTTATCATAAATAACTCACTCCTAGAATCCTTAAAATATTTTTATTAATCAGTTAAACATTCATCAGCACAGGTTGTATCTTTAGTGTTTTGTAAAGTTACCTTATTATCTTTTATTTGATATGTATATAATGTTCTGATAATAGTACTATTATCACTATCTGTTTTATCACATTTACATTCAACACCAGAAGTTAATTGTTTTACTTTAGTTATATTTAATGTATCATTAGAAATACCTATTTCTCCAGCTTCATACGTAAATAATACATCACCATTATTATTAATAACGGCAACATATTGACCATTCCACTCTGCTCCCATATCACTTTTTACAATAACATAATTTTGATAAGTAGTAAGTAATACACTGTTGAAAATAGCCTTTTTATCTTTATTAGTAAAGAAATCGGTTGTTACTTCTTTATCATTAATTGTTAATTTTAATGTATAATGATCACTACTATCATATGATGTTAGAGATGCTTTAACATCTAAATTAGAATCACTAACATTAAAATGATATTCACTACATGAATTATTAACTACTTCATTACTTAAATTACTAATTGTTTTAGCGCAATTATTGTTTTCAGTATTATTACTGTTGTTGTTTTTAAAATAATTATTGGTTAAAAAATAAATAGCAGTAACTATCAATAACAAAATTAGTAACCCGCCAGCTATAAATAAGTACATTGTTTTTTTCTTATTATCCATAAAAATATATTCCCTCTTTCAACATTATCATAACAAACTACAATTATACTGTCAACATATATTATTGTATGTTGACATAAGAAAAAGAGGATAAATCCTCTTATATTCTTGCCATCATTAGGTTACTAGATGAATATCTTTTTAATCCTTTATTAAATATTAAGAATGCTAAAATTACTAATGTTATGGTTACTGTTAAGATAATAGCTAAAAATCCTATATTAAACACTTTCATTGTGCTTATTGGTAGATATGCCACTATACCAATCGGTATAACGGTATAAAGAATAAGCTTAATTGCCCCTTTAAAAATACCATCGGGATAAGTACTAATATGAAGAATTATACTATTAAGACTATAAGCTAAAGCATCAGTTTTACCTAACCAAAAGCTTATACTGCCGGAAATAACCGCTAAAGAAGTAATAATTAATCCACTAGTTATAATAAATAGAATAAATAATAAAATCGTTATAATATTATTATGGGTTAATAATATTATTAAAAATCCATATATAATATCTCCTAATGCTGATATCTTTGTTTTAGAAGTAATAACACCTAATAGAACACTTTTAGGTTGAACTAAAAAGGAATCTAGTTTACCATTAATAATTAAAGTTGTTAGATCAAATGATCCTTCAAAGAGAAGATGAGCAACACCATAACTACCAGCAGCTAATCCCCATAATAATAAGACATCATTTAGACCATAGCCTCCTATTTCTTTTTTTATAGAAAATAGTACAATCCATTGGATAATAAAAGTGGCGTTATTTAATATCATAAATACTATGTTTGTAAAGAAGGTTGTGCGATTAGTCATTTCCCTCATAATATTATATTTAATAGATAACAACATTACTTTTAATTGTCTTTTAACCACCGTTAACATTTAGTCTCTTCACCCCCTTCTTATACATAAAGAAGATAATAACAATACTAATCACTATGTATAATATTTGAATCATTAAAATATAAATAAAAGTATTAAAATTAAAACCAATTACGGTTTTAGCTGGGCCATAAGTAGTTGCTAGAACTGGTGAATATTTAATAATACCTTGTAACCAAATAGGAAACATCTCTAAAGGAAATGTTATACCTAATACGAGAATCATTTTGTCATATATCCACATAATTGGTTGAGCATCTTCAATCCAAAAAGATAAAACACTAATCATCATTCTAATTAAAGCATCAACAATAATAGCCATAAAAGATATTATTAGGAAAAATGGTATATACTCAATTCTAAAGTTAGGTATAGGCCCCACAAATATTAGTCCTAAAATAACACCTACTAATAAATATATAAAGAACTTAATCATTATTTTACCTAAGTGATTAACTAACGCAAACCCTAAATAATTATATGGTTTATTTACTTGGTAGGCAATTGATCCACTTTTAATGTCGTCACTTATTTGACTAGTTAAGTTTTTATTACGTATACCAAACCAAAATAATTCTGTTATAATTACATACCATATCATTTGGCTAATACTATAACCACTAATAAGATTATTGGTATCACTATAAATATAAAGCCATAAGTTTAAAAACACCCAAATAATGAGAATAAAAGTTATAAAGCTTAAGAAGATATCGGATACATATTGCAGACTTTCAATTAAAGTTGTTTTAAAAATATATAAATACTTTTTCATTATTTACTTTCTTTCTTATATATATCCGTAATAATATTTTCTAGTGGAACATTAGAAATATTAATATCGATAATATTATTCGCATCTAATAGCTTTAGAGCATCACTAATACTCTTCTTTGTTGTATCTACTTCTAACTTTAAATTATAACCTTTATCTTTTAGTATTTCTATACCTACTTCGTCATTTAAATTGACCATTTCTTTCATCTTAACTTCAATAATTTTCTTATTAAGATAATGATACTTTAAATTATCAATACTATCATCTAACACAATTTCACCATGATTAACAATAATGATTCTTCGACATAATTTTTCAATATCACCAATATCATGACTTGTTAGGAAAATAGTGGTTTTTAATTCTTTATTCATTCGTTTAATTAATATCCGAATATTTTCTTTAACAACTGGATCAAGACCAATCGTTGGTTCATCCAAAAACAAGATATCAGGATTATGAATAAGAGATGCGGCAATCTCACATCTTATTCTTTGACCTAATGATAGATTTCTAACTGGGGTATTAATAAATTCACCGAGCTCTAATAAATCTTTTAATTCATTAATTCTTTTTTCAACTGCATATTCTTCTAAATCATATATAGCGCCAAAGAATTTAAAGTTATCATATGGTGTTAGATGGGTCCATAATTGTTCTTTTTGACCAAATACCGTACCTATTCTATAAGCCAGTTGTTTTCTTTCTTTAGTCGGATCAAAATCTAATACTTTAATCTTACCACTATTAGGGTATAAGATACCCGTTAACATTTTAATAGTGGTGCTTTTACCTGCTCCATTAGGACCAATAAAAGCGACTATTTCTCCTTTTTCAATATTAAAACTAAGATTTTTAACTGCCTTTATCGTCTTATAACGAGGTTTAAATATAGCCTTAATACTTCCTTTTAATCCTTTTTCTTTTTCTTTAACTCTAAATGTTTTAGATAAATTTTTAACAACAATAGCGTTCATTTTTCCACCTCCTATGTACTAAAAAAAGCACGCGAATCACCATTAAAGATGACTCCGTGCTTCACGTGTAAAGTTTCCTCTTATGCAGCTCGATTAATCTTATGCATACTCACCAGTTACCAAAATAATATGACATTTTTTGCCATTTGTCAACACTTTTTTGATAATTATGGAATAATTAATTAAATTGTAAATCTAATTTGACTTTGAGAAGCAGCATTTTGTTCATTATACCAATCAAGGACTTCGATTGATAAATCATCAAAATGTTTGGTCCATTCATCCGATAAATCAAATACATAGGCATATGGAAGAATCTTATAATAATAACTAGGATCTTTAGTAATCAATAGTTCAATCTGTTTAGTATCCGTACTAGCAAGAAGTTTTTTAAAACTATCAATTTTATTCTTTAATTCCTCACCCATTTTTGTTCTTTTAATAATATTATTTTTAAATTTAAAGAGCATTATAACAACAATAATACCAAAGAAATACGTAATTAAATAAGAAATATTACTTAATAAAAGTTTAGGAATAAAGAAAGCCCATGGGATAATACTAAAGATAAAAAAGGATTTAGCATATGACTTCTTCTTTTTAGCGTTACTTGCTGATGATAAAGTTTGCATTACAGCAATGAATCCCATCATCGGCAATTGAAAGCCAAAAAATCCATCTGGCCAATAGTTATCATTTGCTAAAAGAGCATTCATAAGACCAAAATAACTATTATCAACTATTTGTACATTAATAAACTGAACATATATCAATAAAATAATTATTGCTATCATTATCCAAACAATTATTCGATTTTTTAATGACCATTTTTCAAATAACAAGTTATTATTTTTATTGTAGTTAATTTTTTCTCTTATTTCACCAATTGTCTCATATATTCTTCCACTAAGTTCTTCTTTTGTGACAACATCACTATTTTTAAATAGTCCCAGAAAAAATATTTTTTCATATTCATTTGTACCATCATACTCTTTTAGTTTTTGAACTTGTAATCCCCCATCAGCATATGAATATCTTAAGATTTTTACATAACCTTTACCTATTAAATCGATAAACAATGATGTAACATCATTATCAGTAACCTTACCTTTATATAATAAGGCAGCTTCTAATGCGGTTATATTTTCTGGAGGGTAAAATTCAACCGTATCAATTCCTCTTTTTTTATTAACAATAAGCCATATTACCAAAGTAATCATGAAGAATGACAAAGAGGCAAGGAAAGCTACAATTGTCGTCATTTTAATAGGGATATTATAAATAATAATACTAGAATTGGTAGCATAGAAAAAATATGGTATAAGAAAGAAAAAGAAAGGAATTGCTGCAATACTATAAATAAAACCTATAAAAACCAATTTTGAACTTCTCATTATTACACTCCTAAATTAATAATTATTCTTACCATGATCCACCGCCACCGCCGCCGGAGCCTCCCCCTGATGAGCCACCACCTGATGAGCCACCAGATGATGACCCACTACTTCCCGGTGATGAGGACATAGCTGTTTTAGCCGAAGACATCGTTGAATTCATAAAAGACCCAAACGTATTTAAATTAAAATTACTAGAATTATTATACCAGGTTGGAGCTTGCAAGCTAATCGTCTCAAACTTTTTAATCCATTTATCAGATATTCCTAAAACATAAGTATATGGTAAAATATCATAAAAATAATTAGGTTCTTGCATTACTAAAGCCTCCAGTTTGTCTTTTTCCACCGTTTTTAAAAAGCGGTTGAAGCCCTTTATCCTAATATACAAATTTTCACCATAAGAAGTTCTTTTTTTAACATTCTTTTTTAATATAAATAATATGATTATCACTGCGATGCTAAAAAGGTATACACCCCAATAATTACCTACGAAAACACTGATAATAAGAGATAATAATCCCATATATGCTCCCCATATTGCCAGAAATAATAGAAAGACTAACTTATCTTTATGCTGGCCATCAGAATCGAAGACATATAAAAGACTAACGATTGGCAATACATAAAAAATGCTTTCAAAGATAATAGTGGCAATATCAAAACCTGAACTCAAATCAATAAACATTAGGAAGACTATTAAAATAATTGAAATCCAAATTATTAATTCATTTTTTAGTGACTTGCTTTCAAACATTATTTTCTGATTTTCTAAACTATTAACACCACTCTTTATTTCATTGATTGTACGATAAAAGTTGTTCTGTAAATTTATTTTTGTAATCTCATCACGATTATAGAATAATCCGTTAAAAAATGTTCTTTCATCGACATTAACACCAGTATATGGTTTTAATTTGGTTATTTTAAAATCTTTTCTTTTCATAAACCAACCTGTAGTAGCAACCTCAAAGATTGATAAGTATCCCTTATTAGCTAAATGTATAAGTAGTGAGATAACATCGTTATTTTTTACTTTTCCCTTATATATGAAAGCTAAATCCATACTGTTCATATTTTCAGGTGGATAAAACTCAACGATTTCAATCTTTGTATTTTTATTAGCATTTCTCCACATTATACTGGCTAACGCTAAAGAAACTAAGCAAGCAATAAACAAAATTAAAACCTTTGGCTCTATTTCCATATCAAAAACAAAATCATGAAAATAACCCTCTGGTAATTCTAACCGAACCGTTAATCCATGCCCAGAATGCAAAGCTGCTTGGTATGAACCAGTAATAATGTTATCATTAACCGTATAAGTTATGTTAGAACTATCAGTTGAGCCAGGTGCTCCACTAGAAAATCCTAATCTTGAAAGATCAAAGGTTTTTGGCATAATTATTTTAAAGGTAATGTTGCTAATCGTCGTATCCCATTCCGAACCAATTAAGTTAAAATATAACTCATCATATTTATTACTTTTATCCTTGCCCAAATTATATTTATAACTAATATGATAATTCTCATCCCCAGTAATCATCATGTTGGGGTCACCTATTTTAATAACCTTATATTTTCCTTCAAGATAAACCGTGTATTGTTCATTAACAGTAATATCTCTTATAGTGGCATCATTGGTCTCAGTGGTTCCGTCTAAACGTGTGACAGTATTTTTTAATGGTATTTTACGAAAGATGCCATGTTTTGCTGTATTAAAAAATGCCGATATTTCTTCTGTAATATCTAAAATATTATTTTCATTTACCTTTATAGTTATATCATAAGATTTTATTTCATAGTCGCTCGCCTTAACTATTCCGGGAAGAAAAAGAAATAAGGTTATAATTAAGAACTTTAAAAACTTTCTCATTATAATTCTACCTTAATACTTTCTCTTTCTATATCGTTAGCTTCAAACATTGGTTTAGATTTATATCTGAATATTCCGGCTACGATATTAGAAGGAAACATTTCCACTTTATTGTTAAATATTCTTACTACCGCATTATAATATTTTCTAGCATTAGCAATATCATCTTCTACTTTAGTTAATTGTTTACTTAAATCTAAAAAGTTTTCATTAGCCTTTAATTCTGGATATGCTTCAACTAATAACATTAATTTATTTATATCTTGATTTAACTGGAGATTAGTATTAATCTTATCCGTTAATGATAAGTCGTCATAAACATTGCCTCTAGCCTTAATAATGCTTTCTAGGGTATCTTTTTCATAACTAGCGTATCCTTTAACAACATCAACAATATTGGGAATTAAATCCCATCTCTTCTTTAAATAAACATCCATCGTGGCAAAGGCCTCTTTAACATCATTATTTAATTTAATAAACTTATTATAAACAGAAAAAACATAAATTAATAATACCAATATAACAATTAATAAAATATACTCCATAGCTTCTACTCTCCTTACTCTAATAATAGCACAACCCATAAAAAAAGAAAAGTTTATTTAAAAAACTTTCTTTTGAAAAAACTTCCTGCAGTATAATATTGATATTCTTCATTCTTATCCTCATCAATATCCTTTTTATCTGATAATGGTGGTACTGTAAACGGATTCTTTTTCTTCTTCTTCTTTTTATAGGGATTATAAATAAAAGGATTTTCCCACTCTTCTTTATTTTTCTTCATAATATCACCATTTTCTTATATATTATTATAACAGTAAATACTTGTCACTGCAAATTAATATTTTTCTTTTATATACCATAATAATATGCTATAATATAAATACAAAAGAGAGGGAAATTTTATGTTTTATCTTATTTATTATATTTTACTACTCCCACTGACAATTTATAATTTATATTTTGTTGTTATAGGCTTATTTGCCTTTAAAAAATCAAAGTTTAAAGTTAAACATTATGATCCTAAACACCGATTAGCTATCCTTATTGCTGCCCGTAATGAGGAAAGTGTTATTAAGAATTTAATTAAAAGCTTAAAGAATCAGGATTATCCTGATGAATTATATGAAATATTTGTTATTCCTAATAACTGTAGTGATAATACGGAAATTATTGCTAGTAAAAGTGGAGCAAAAATTATTGAATGTAAGCAAAAAGTTAAATCTAAAGGTGAAGTATTAAATTACATTTTTAAGTATTTTAAAAAGAAAAAAGAAAAGTATGATGCTTATGTAATATTTGATGCTGATAATATTGTTGATAAAAGATTTTTATCACGAATGAATGATGCTTTATGTGAAGGCTATGAGGTTGCTAAAGGATTAAGAGATAGTAAAAATCCTGAAGATAACTGGATTAGTGGTAGTTATTCAATCTTCTTATGGAGTCAAAATATCTTTTTAGCTAAAGCCCATATGAATATGAATTTAACGACAACCGTTAATGGAACAGGTTTTATGGTTAAGAAAAGTCTAATTGATCGAATTAACTTTCAAGCTACAACCATTACCGAAGATTTAGAGTTAAGTGTTAATTGCATTTTAAATGATACTAAAATTATTTATATGGATGACGCCATTTTCTATGATGAACATCCTACTAAATTTAAAACATCATGGCATCAAAGAGAACGTTGGACGATGGGTGCTTATCAATGCTTTGTTAAGTTTGGTAAACAACTATATAATAAAATGATTAAAGAAAAAAGTTTTGCTAGTTTCGATATGATTATGTTCTTTCTAGCTCCTATTACCCAAGTATTTGGTTTTATTTTAGGAGCATTCCTAGTGGTATATGAATTATCAGATGTTAGTGTAACAGCGATGGTTGAATACTTATTATCATATCGTACCCTTTTAATTCTGTTATCTTATTTAGGTAGTGTTATTGGCGCTATGTTTGTAACTAAATACAGTAAAAAAAGTGTTTGGTTAACCATTAGTGGTATTATAGGATTCCCAATATTCATCTTAACGTGGATACCTATTAATATGATTTGTTTATTTAAAAAAGATGTTAAATGGCATTCTGTTAAACATACTCGTAATGTTGAATTAGATGCAATAACTGATAAAAACTAAAAAAAATAGTCTAGAAATTAATCTAGATTATTTTTTATTTGGCTTGTTCTATTTCATCTATTTTAGTAATAGCAGCTGTAACACTTTTTTCATCTGGAACAACAACTGATTTAAGACTTTTAGGATATGATCTAGTATATTTATCGGCAAATGTTCCCAATAAACTTATATTTTCAAAATTCCAGGATGGCATATTGTCTAGTTGATAATTAACAAGTTCATATATGCGAGAAGGTTCCATATTTATCTCAAAGCTATTCCCTAGAGAATCTAATATTGAACTATACTTAGTTATAAGTGTTTTTGAGCTTGTTAGCTTATCAATAACTACCTTTATAACTTGTTGCTGATTTCGACCTCTTTGAACATCACCTTCAAGGTATGCATGTCTTTCTCTTGCAAAAGCTAAAGCCATTGTACCATTCATATGAGTGGTTCCTTTTGGAATCCTTATATAATCAGGAAAACTTGTAAAAGACTTTTCCGAATATATATCAATACCACCAATAGTATCAATGAGCTTTCTGAATGATGAAAAGTTAAATTTAACATAATAATTAATATCAATATCTAATAAGTCCTCAATTGTTTTAATAGACATATCAATTCCGCCATTACCAGCATGAGTTAATTTATCTTTTAAACCAGTTGTTCCATGCAGTTGGACATAGTAATCTCTTGGAATATCCGTTAATAGTATTTGATTAGTTTTAGGATTAACAGTCATAACAATATTAACATCACTTCGTCCTTTAAGAACAATGCTTCCACTTTCATCATTACCACTGATATAGATATTGAAAGCAGCTTTTGAAACATCAACATCTTTTACTTCCACATTATTGCTAACCTTTACTGATATTATTTTAATTTTAATAGTTTTAGAAGAAAATTCTTCATTAAAATCTGTAAGCAAAGATAATTGGCCTGAACCAATAAATATAGCTTGAACCTTTTTATCAAGCAGAGCTTGACTTACTTCAATAAAATCTTTATATTTACTTTTTTCAGTAGTAACAAGCTTATTAAGTTCTAAAATAGCTTGATCATATACTTTAGTATCATCGGGAATAACACCGATACTTTTACCATCAATATCTTTTAATTCTTCATAACCAGAGTTCTTTAAAGTCATAACATAATACTCTTCTAATTGATATTCTTTAGCGCTTATTTTATCCATAAAATTCATTGTTTTATACATATAAAAGATACTAAAACTAAATATTCCTATCAGAATAACAGCAATAACATTTATCGTTATCTTTATAGCTTTCTTTACCTTTTTTAACCATAATAAAATAAATAAAGCTATGAATACAGGAATATATATATATATAATGGGTTTTAAATATTTAATTGGTAAAACATTTAACATTATTAACATGGTAAATGCTGTAATAGATAATACTCCTAAAAGGGATGCTACAATTCTACTTAAGATTGTTAATTTTTGATTGTTTTTTTTTGTCATTTTTACCACCGATATCCATTATATCATATTTTTTTTAATCCAACTATACCAATTTCTGCTAGTTTACTTTTCCTTTATATTGTGGCTTATTATATTAGACCAATTCATATTTAAGAAAAAAATAGACTTTTGTCTATTTTTATGAATTTAATATTTGTTCAATAATAATTAAACGTTCTTTTTCTTTAGCTAAATTTTCTTTTTCTTGTTCAACAATATTAGTTGGAGCTTTACTAACATAATTTTCATTACCTAATAAGCCTTCTCTTCTTTTAATACTTACTATTAATATTTCTTTTTCTTTAAGCATTTTTTCTTTTTCTTCAGCTTTATTCTTAGAATCATCAAAGTAAATATCAGCTCCAAATGTTCCATTTTTAAGACTAACAACACTCATATCTTTTACTTCATTAGTTAATTTTTCTTCAATCTTAAGAGTTTTATATAATAATACTCTTAACTCTTCATCAACTAATAAATTAACAAAGTATTCATCACCAATATTTAAATCAATACGTTTATTTCTAAATATCGTAATAAAAGTAAACATTTCATCTATTTTAGTCTTTTCATTATTAAAAATCATTTTCTTATCATAGATAGGATAATCACAAAGCATAATATATTCTTTGTCTTTAAATGGCAATTTACTATATATCTCTTCAGTTACATAAGGCATAAATGGATGTAACATTTTTAAGATATCTAGTAAGACTGTGTATAATACCGATTTAGTAGTATTATTTAAATCAAATTTAGTTAATTCAATATAATGATCACAGAAATCATTCCAGAAGAAACTATATAAAATACTAGCAACCGTATTAAATTCATATTTATCCATATATTTAGTTACGGCTTTAATTGTTTCATTTAATTTAGTTAAAATCCATTTATCAGTTATAGATAAATTAGTCATCGTATAATCATTATTATTAAATCCTTCTAAATTCATTAAAACAAAACGACTAGCATTCCATATTTTGTTAATATAATTCCAAGCAGCTTTTACTTTATCTTCATCATAACGTAAATCTTGACCAACCGAAACCGTTGTTGTTAAGAAATATCTTAAAGCATCTGTCCCATAGTCTTTAATAACATCCATAGGGTCAATACCATTACCAAGGCTTTTTGACATCTTACGACCTTGTTTATCACGAATTAAGCCATGAATTAAACAATCTCTAAATGGTCGTTCATTAGTAAACTCTAATCCTTGGAAAACCATTCGATTAACCCAGAAAGGAATAATATCATAGGCGGTTACTAAGACATCATTAGGATAATATCTTTTCAAATCATCAGTTTGATTAGGCCATCCTAGCGTACTAAAAGGCCATAAGGCGGATGAAAACCATGTATCTAGTACATCACTATCTTGAATCCATCCCTCGCCTGCTGGAGCGTCTAATCCAACATAGACTTCATTACCCCGATACCATGCTGGAATACGGTGCCCCCACCATAATTGTCTAGAAATACACCAGTCATATGTTATCGTCATCCAATGGTTCATAATCTTTTCAAAACGATTAGGTACAAAGTTAACTTTTGTATCTTTATTTTGTTGATTACTCAAAACCCGATCTGCTAAAGGACGCATCTTAACAAACCATTGTTTAGATAAATATGGTTCAACCATAGCATCCGTACGTTCAGAGAATCCTACATTATGAACAATATCTTTAGTTTTAATTAAGATACCTTGTTCTTTTAAATCATTAGCTACTTTTACGCGACATTCGAAACGATCTAATCCTTCATATTGTAAAGCCTTATCGTTCATTTTACCATCTAGAGTAAGACAATTAATTCGTTCTAGATTATGACGATTACCTACTTCAAAATCATTAGGATCATGAGCAGGCGTAATTTTAACAACACCAGTACCAAATTCCGGATCAGCATAATCATCACCAACAATTGGTATTAACTTATTAACAATGGGTAAAATAACCTTCTTACCTATTAACTTGTTATAACGATTATCATTAGGATTAACGGCTACAGCCACATCACCAAATAATGTTTCAGGACGAGTGGTCGCTACTTCTAAATAGTCATTAGTACCTTCAATCATATATTTTAAATAATAGAAGGTTGCTTTTACTTCTTTATAAATTACTTCTTCATTAGATAAAGCCGTCATTGCTTCAGGATCCCAATTTATAATTCTTTCACCCTTATAAATTAATCCTTTATTATATAAATCAACAAATACTTTACGGACAGCTTTATTTAATCCTTCATCTAAAGTAAAACGTTCTTTATCGTAATCAAGACTTAAACCTAGTTTTGACCATTGAGAATGAATATTACTAGCATATTTTTCTTTCCACTCCCAAGCTTGTTTCAGCCACTCTTCACGATCCATTTTACGAGGATTAATACCTTCTTGTTTTAATTTAGCGTCAATCTTAGCTTGGGTTGCTATACCCGCATGATCCATTCCAGGTAACCATAAAACATCAAAGCCTTTAGCTCTTTTATAGCGACTCATAATATCTTGAATAGTAGTATTCCAAGCATGACCTAAATGTAAATTACCAGTAACATTAGGAGGTGGAATAACTATACAAAATGGTTTTTTATTAATATCACCACTTTTAAATATCTTCTTATCTAACCATTTCTCGTATTTACCTTCCTCTACTTCTAAATGATTATATTTTTTTTCTAACATACTATCTCTCCTTTCGTATAAAAAAAGAGTAAGTCATCCCTAAAAGGACGATTTACTCGTGGTACCACCTTAATTCGTAATTATTAATTACCTTAAATATTTAACGCATACATACGGTATACTGTACTTAATTTCCAATATACAACTCCCAAGCTACCTTCAATTATTCTTATCTAGAAAAGCTTTCAGTCACGACTTTTCCTCCCTAATAGTAGTAATAATTTACTCCTCTTGTTCCTTGTTTTTATAATAATAGAATACCTTGTTATTTAGTTTTTGTCAAGATGTTCTCTATTGATTTTTTTGCTTGTTTAGTCATACATCTACCTAATACTTCTTTTAGTTCTTCGTTACTTCTACTTAATTCATCATATGAATAGATTAATGTGATTTCATCATTATTCTTTAGTATATAATCACAACCACTTTCGGTTCCATCATATACACCAGATTTTTGATGATTAGCACAAAAATCAGTAGAAACTTGTTCACCATTTATTATTACTCCTGTAATATGATTAGCGTAATCATCCTTATAATAACTATAAATGAGATCATATACTGTACTTTGAAGTGGCAGAAATACTTTCTCGCCTTCAACCGTAACTTCGATGGCTTTCTCATTAACAGCATTTGGTAAAATGAATGTTTGTTCTTTATTACCAAGAGTAAAAAGGCCACTTTCTAAAGCTTGATTGAAAAAACCAAAATTATTTTTAAAAACTGTCTGCATTTTTTCACTTGTTTTAAAAGCCATTATACCATAATTATTGGTATATACCATTTTACCAGTCATTATTCGGACTTGGAACAAATCATTATTAGGACCAACTATTGTTGTTAAAAAAGCTTGATACAAATTAGGTTTAGGAGTGACTAAATAATTCTTTTCTTTATGTGGTAAGCAATAAAAATACTTTTTAATTAGACTAATAATATGATTACACATATCTAAATTATCAGCCACAATAACTATTTGTTTAAGATCATGAATTCTTTCTATATTCTGATGTTGTTTATATATATTACTCGCAATAGAAGGTATACCTTTAGTATTAAAAGAAATTTGACAATTAATACCTTTCGATCTAAATAAATTATTCAAAATTCGTAATACTAATTCAATATTTGGTTGATGACAGACTAAATATTGTTTTAAGGCTTCATTTATATCTTTTTCATATGGCTCATATAGAAAGTGAAAAGCAATTTCTTCCATTTCTTTTTCAAAAGTACGCATTCCTAAAAAATGGGTTAAAGGAACGTGAACTTCCATTGTCTCATAAGCCGTATGGACTCTTTTATATTCACCTTTTTTTGCTGCCAGTGTCCGCAAGTTAAATAAACGGTCAGACCCCTTTATTGGATAAACAGCAATTTTTTCAAGAATTTTTTCATTTAATCTTCTAAAATTATATTGATCGGCTTCCATACGCGAATCAAACTCTAATTTATCAATATCGGATAAAGCATCAACATAAAATGCCACAACTGGACCAAAAAGAAACCTTATTTCTTCAATAGTTACGCCACAATCCTCAACTGTATCATGAAGGAAAGCCGCTGCAAACATTGCCGCATCTAAAACCGGCGTTTCTTCCATTAATATTTTAGCAACACCATAAGGATGAACAATATACGGTTCACCACTTTCTCGCTTTTCGCCTTTTTCTTCATGTTTTCTATAAGCAAAATCAAAAGCTGCTAAAACTAGTTTTACTTCTTTTTCTGACATCCTGAATTTTCTTAGTAAGTTATCAACTTCAACAACGGATTTTTGATAATCAAACGGTTGCATTATATCACCTACTTCAAAAATATTGATTTAACATTGATAATATCACTTTACTATACTGCTGTCAAGAAACATATGAAAAAAAGATTATAAATAATCTTCTTCATATTTTATTTCATATATAATGTATATTGAAAACCATCTCCAACCTCTTTTTTTTCAGCATCTAGTTTTTCAATTTCTTCAACTGCTAATTCATCCAGTTGTGCAGATTCTAATTGATCCTTCCTATATTTTAATATTTGAAGCAAATTACCCTTCCAATATTTTTTCATAGCAGGTAGTTTATTGTTATCTTCAATTACTTGTTCAGCGCTATCAATCTTATTATCTGCCGAACCAACAAACTCTTCTTGGGTCATTAATTCACCCTTTTCAATATTATCGAGTAATTGATGTAACTCTTCTTTTTTTTCCATTGTTATTGGTTGATCATCAACAACTATTAAATACTTAGTAGCATCAGATATACCATTACTAACAATTGGTATATCAAACTTTTTCCCTGAAAAATGGTTTATAATTTCCCCTTTATCTTGTAAGAAAGAAGTTGTTTCTTGACATTCGTCAAAAAATAAATCCAAACAATTTGTAGAAGGAAATCCTCTATTAAGATTAACACTATTAAGAATATTTCCTATAATATCTCTCAATAACTTGTCAATTTTTTTTCTTTTCCTATTAGAACATACATAACTAATATTATAATTTTTTTTTGACAGAATATTACCAACGATAGTATCAATTGAGGTAAGTGATTTTATTTCATTATCACTAAAAATAAGAGCACAGAAAAGACCCACGGGTACAGAAAACACTGCCCCCATAAAAATACTTGTACCCAATGTTGCTATATTTACGCCAAATGTTGTAGCAATTAAAGTTAAGAATGCAGTGATTCCTAATGACCAAGCAACTCTTGCTTTTGCCAATCCTCTCTTTTTATATATCTCACTATATTTTTCCATCTTATCTATAACATTTACAATACTTTTCTCTTTTTTTTCATCAGGATTGGTCTTAATTTGAAATTTTTTCATACAAATTATCTTCTCCTTTATATTAATAATACCACACTTTAAAAAAAATTAGTATTAGATTTTATGATTAATCTTCTTCAAACATTTTCTTGATAGCATTACGATAAATATTATAGGCAATTGTTTCACCATTAGGAATAAGATGACAAACATTTTCCATCATAACACCACTATTAATCTCAAGAACTAATAGTTCATCATTATCACATTCTATAATATCAATACTACCAAATTTTAAATTAATTAGATTAGCTGCTCCTAAAGCTAGATTAATTAATCTAGTCTTTAATTTGTCTTCAATATCAATAAAGGCATTAGCACCCCTAGATAAGTTAAATTGCCAATTATATTCAACTACTTCATCAATTTTAGGAATATATTCCCATTCATAATTAGGGCATATTGGAATATTTGATTGATAAAAATAATTTTTATTAAATTGTTGTAATAATGTAATTAAAGTACTTTTACCATCGCCAATTACTACTGGCTTAATCTTACCATATATAAGCTCACATTTACCATCTAAATAAATAATACGGTATTCATGCTTTATATGATAAAAAGGACAAATACTAATAGTATTATTATTAATAAATAAATTATCCATAATTTTATCTAAATACTCCATCGTTGTTATATGATATACTTGTCCCCCACAAGTACCAATATTAGCCTTTAAAACTACATCTTGATGATGTTCATTAAAATATTTATAAGCCTGTTGCTTAGTACTCTCATCACTTAAATAAAGCTTCATTGTTTTTTCATTATAAAGAATCTTATGCTCTGTTATTGGCATATTATTAGCTTTAAAGATAGAATATAAAGCATATTTATCATCACATAATTGACCTGTTGCTTGTGAATTTAAATCAAACTTAAAACCGACAACATAACGGTGTTTATCATTTTGCGTTAAGGAAATAATCCAACCCTCGGATAATATTTGATATTTTATATCTAAATATTCAGCAATTTCTTTGATTATTCTTATTAAATTTTCATTCATATTAGTATCACTTCCTTAATCATTATACACGTATATTCAAAGAAAAATAAAGATATTATCTTTATTTTAAAATTTCTTTTAATTTTTCTTCTAAATATTTACAAGTATTAATATCCATTGCTTTAGTATCTTTTAAAGGGTTGTTAATGCCTATTTGTTCATACTTGGAATCGCCCATCTTATGATATGGTAATAATTCAATTTTTTCAACATTAGTAATATCTTTAATATATAATGCCAATTTATTAATATATTCAAGATTATCATTAATACCTGGTACCATAACTACTCTTAACCATAGTTTCTTATTCTTTTCTTTTAATAATCTCAAAAACTTATGAAAGGTATCTATTGATCCTTTAGTCATTTGCTGATAACTTTCTTCATCTATTCCTTTGATATCTAATAGTATTAAATCAACATCATCAATTAATTCTTTAATATCATTATTAATAATTGATCCGGATGTATCTAACGCAATATTAATACCACTCTTATGACATAACTGAACGATTTCTTTTAAGAAATCACTTTGAACAAGTGGTTCACCACCCGAGAAAGTTACACCACCAGTATCGCCAAAATAAGGTTCATATTTCTTAATAACATTTAATAATTCTTCCGGTGTAAATTCATTAGTTGGGGTATCATAATCCCACATTTCGGGATTATGACAGAAAAGGCATCGTAACGGACATCCTTGTAAAAAGATGACTGTACGAATACCTGGACCATCTAATAAACCCATAGTTTCAATTTGTTTTACTTTACCTTTAATCATATATCCTCGTGAAAAGTACGACTAATTACCTCTTCTTGTTGTTCTCGACTCAATCTAACAAAATTAACAGCATAACCTGATACTCTAATCGTTAAGGTTGGATAAAGTTCAGGATGGTCCATCGCATCAACTAATGTTTCACGATTTAAAACATTAACATTTAAATGATGAGCTTTTTGATTAAAGTATCCGTCTAAAATATTAACTAAATTTAAGGCTCGATCATTATCTGTTTTGCCTAAAGCATTAGGAACAATAGAGAAAGTATTAGAAATACCATCTTCACAAACATTCTCATATGGTATTTTAGCAACCGAGTTTAGGGACGCTAAAGCACCACTCTTATCACGACCATGCATTGGATTAGCACCTGGTGCAAAAGGAACACCGGCCTCACGTCCATCTGGTGTCGCACCTGTTTTATTACCATACACAACATTAGAAGTAATGGTTAAAACAGATAAAGTATGACGAGCATGACGATGTAATTCGTGTTTACGTAATTCATCAATAACTAATCTAACTACTTCTACACCAATATTATCAACATCATCTTCATCATTACCAAACTTAGGGAAATCACCAACAATGTCAAAATCAGTAGTAATACCCTGTTCATTTCTAACTGGTGATACAATCGCATATTTAATAGCTGATAAACTATCAATCGCAACCGATAATCCAGCTATACCAAAGGCCATTAAACGTTCTACATCAGTATCATGCAAAGCCATTTGACTTTTTTCATAGGCATACCTATCATGCATATAATGAATGATATTCATAGCCTCGACGTATGTTTTAATAGATGCAGCAAGGGTTATTTTAAACTTTTCCATAACAGTATCATAATTTAAAACACTATCCGTAATTGGCTCTAAACCGTCAATAACCTTTTCACCCTTAACCTCATCAACACCGCCATTAATAGTGTATAAAAGAATTTTAGCTAAATTACAACGAGCTCCAAAATATTGCATTTGTTTGCCAACCTTCATAGCGGAAACACAACAAGAAATCGCATAATCATCACCATAAATAGGACGCATTAAATCATCGTTTTCATACTGTAATGCTCCTGTTTTAATTGACATATTCGCACAATATTTCTTAAAATTATATGGTAAATCATCACTCCATAAAATTGTTAAATTAGGTTCCGGTGCTGACCCTAAATTATCTAGAGAATGTAAATAACGATATGATGTTTTAGTAACTAATGACTTGCCATCTTTAGTCATTCCTCCAATTGATTCCGTAACCCAAGTTGGATCACCCGCAAACAATTCATCATAATCAGGTGTACGTAAATGTCTTACTAATCTTAATTTAATAATAAATTGATCAATTAATTCTTGAATTTCTTCTTCCGTTATTTTACCATCACTTAAATCTCTTTCAAAATATATATCTAAAAAAGTTGAAGTTCTACCTAATGACATAGCAGCCCCATTATTTTCTTTAACAGCAGCTAAATAAGCAAAATATAACCATTGAACAGCTTCTTTGCTGTCTTTTGCCGGTTTAGAAATATCAAATCCATATTTAAGAGCCATTGCTTTCATATCTTTTAAAGCAACAATTTGATCACTTACTTCTTCCCTTAATTTAATACTTTCATCATCTGTTACAGGGATATTAAGTAGATCTTTCTTCTTTTCATCTATTAAATAATCTATGCCATATAAAGCAACTCTTCGGTAATCACCAATAATACGACCTCTACCATAAGCATCAGGTAAACCAGTAATTAAACCACAATGACGTGCTTCTTTTATTTCTTTAGTATAGGCATCAAAAACACCTTGATTATGCGTTTTAAAATAATGGGTAAAAAAAGCATCGGCTGTACTGCCAACTTTCTTACCATATACTTCTAAAATTTGTTCAACCATTCTAATGCCACCATAAGGATTAACAATTCTTTTTAATGGTTTATCAGATTGTAAACCAACAATTACTTCATTTGGTTGATCAATATATCCAGCTGGAAAAGTATTAATACCCGAAATATGTTTTAAATCAATATCTAAAACACCTTTTTTTCCTTCTTCTTCTAATAATACTAAACACTCATCCCATATCGCTTTAGTTTTAGATGTAATACCAACTAAAAAAGATTCATCACCTTCATATAAATGATAATTATTTAAAATGAAATCTTCAACATTAATAGTCTGATTCCATTCCCCTTCTTTAAAGTTATACCATTCTTCTTTCATATGTTTGCCTCCTTTAGTGTGTATTTATATTTTATCATAAATTTAACTATTTTGACAGTGTTTATTGAAAATCGACAAAACTTTTTTGGACAAAATAAAAAAAGTATATAACGGGTGCCCGCCTATACTAATTTAGTTTATTTGTAAATTATTTCATCAACATTACAAGTTCCTTCAATCAAACCAAGTTTTATAGAAATATTAATATTCACCTCATTAGTTTCTTCTTTAATTAAAAATTCCTTGCCATCTTTTGAAACGTTAGATGCATTTATGTTTGCTTGATTGACAGGCATCTCTAAACTAACAAAGTGTTTCCCAATTGGTAATTCTATACTAATACTGTTACCACTTGAAGTTTTACCAATCATTTGATTATCAATATAAACAAATATATTGACTCCACTTCCAAAAAAGCCCATTTTCTTTTGTGATATTATAACTTTTCTTTTAGCTATGTTTTCCTCTATTTGAATAGGACAACCACAACGAACACACTGTGTTGCTTTATCACTTATTTCATTTCCACATTCTTTACATTTTATTAATGCCATACTACCAATTCCTTTCTACAATTTTTCTACTTTAATTGTATCATATTTTTTATCGAAATATATTTATCGAATGCATTAAATCGACATTTTTAGACAATTTTTCACTACAAATTAAAAGATTTATAATTAATGTACTGGACAAATTAAAATTATCACCCCATCTCATATGCTTAATTGAGGGTGATTTAATGTTTTTAAAAATTCTAAAGTTTATCTTTAAAGATTTATACTTTTTTACAGCTGCTTATTCTAACAACATTTTTCCTGATCCATTATCAAAGGAAGATGAAGAAGAATGTGTTGAACAATTAAAAAAGGGCTCTAAAGATGCCCGTAATAAGTTAATTGAACATAATATGCGGTTAGTTGCTCATATTGTTAAGAAATATGAACATAAACAAAATGAAGCTGATGATTTAATAAGTATTGGTATTATTGGATTAATAAAGGGAATCGATAGTTATTCCAGTAAACATGGAACAAAGATAACCACTTATTGCGCTAGATGTATTGAAAATGAAATTTTGATGTATTTCCGTAGTGATAAAAAAAATAAACGCAATATTAGTATTAATGAATCAATTGGTTTTGATAAAGATGGCAATGAAATAACCTTTTTAGATGTCTTAAAGACACCTAAACCAGATTTCGCACTAGATATTTATAATCAAGATAATTTAGAAGCCTTAAAAGATTACTTTCATGTTTTAAATTCGAGAGAAAAAGAGATTATTAGTAAACGTTATGGATTGGGTGTCAATGATGAAATAACTCAAAAAGATATTGCTAAAAGTTTAGGAATATCAAGAAGCTATGTATCAAGAATTGAAAAAAGAGCTTTGACTAAATTATTAAGAGAATTTATTAAAAATAAAAAATAATTGATTAAAAATCAATTATTTTTAGATATCATAACGACCAGTATAAGTATGTTCTTTTACAAATTTCAAACGTTTTGTATTTCTAGTTGGTTCAATTGAAGTGTTTCCTCTAGATAATATTCCTTGTAATCTTTCTTTTTCAGATTGTAGTCTATTCATTCTTAATTGTCTAGAATGGGCGTCAAGACTAGGTAAAGCAACAAGTCCCATTAAACACATCCCAAGTGGCAATGCTCCTAAACCACCCTTTATAACAATGGTCCCATTTATCATAGTAAGTACTACAGAATACGCAATATTTTTAGTTTTGCTTACTTTAGCCATTCCATATTCTGTTTCAATTATTCTTAATCTTGAATTAGCGTTATTATACTTCATTGATATTACCCCTCTTTCAGTGCGATATAATATCATAAGTATTGTTAGATGTCAAATTAACGAGTAATTTTATGGCCACTTACATAATTATGATTTCTTACAAAATGTAATCTTTTAATTGCTTCTTTCTTATATACTTGTTCTGTGGTTATATTACTATTATCAAGATTATAAAAAGTCAATGGTTCCTTTGGTAATTGATCAGTTATTTCTCTTTTTTCACGCTGGGCTTCAACCAATTTCCCAACAGACCTAAAAAAATTACTTATAAATATTATAATTCAATAAAATTTCTTTCTTTTTTTATGGTCTTTCGGCTTTTTTTAAGTACATATTCTGATTCAGTAGGTGTAGACATGAATTCCGTTACAGGAAATTTAGATTGTAACGTTGAATCCTTTAGTGGCTCTATAGAAGAAGACGGTAAAGCATGAGTTATTTGATCAACAATATCTTTCATACTTCCATTATTCATATTTTCCTCTAAATAATTTTTTCTACCTTTATAATCTGCAATCTTGGCCTTATTGTCTTTAATTTGTTGCAATTGACTAGCAGCTTGAATTCGATATAGTTTTATGTCATCCATAGCAGTTTTTCGATCTATAGCTTTTGAAGCAATCTTTTGTCTTAATGAATCAAGATTAATTTCTTTTATCCTGCTTCTTAGCTGACGTGTATTTAAAAAATAACAACTTGTTCCAGCCATAGCCATAAAAGCTCCTAATGAACCAATAACTTGAATATTAAACGCCAAAAGGGATTTAATGCTACCAAGTTCATTGCCCGTTATTGATAATACTAAAGTGATAAGTGATAATAAAACAAATACACCCTCACTACCTCTTATATATTGCCTCTTTTGTTGTTTTAAATCTTCTTCTAATGTTGGTAAAGACTCTTTCTTGGTCATTAATTCTTCTATTTCATATTCTAACCTTACTTTTTTGGACATTGAATCTACATATTTAGAATATGAATTTCTAAAATCACGTCGCTGTTTATAGTTTTCAGCCCTTAATAAACCAATCTGTAATTGTAAGTATGTTAGTAAACTCTTACATATAATTTCATGCATTTCCATCTTATTCACCTACTTGAGATATTTTAGTATATTAACAGTTAAAAGTCAAATAATTATTTAAAAAATTGGGGAAGTAATAATTTCCACAATTTTATTATTAATAAATATTTTATCTAGGAAAAACAAGTCTTTCAATAATCTTTTGATTGCTATCTTTTTTAATAGCAGTTTCTGGTATAGGATCTGTTTCTAGTTGTAATAAGATCTCTGGAATAATATCAGCAAGTTCATTGCTTGTTTTCATAGTCTTTTGAATATATTCTTGATAAGCATCAATTTTTAATTTATTATTTCTTATTTGTCTACTTCTATTATCAAGGCTTCTTCTATATCCTAATAATATTTTTTTACAATGTTTTAAGTCTAAGTCTTTATTATAATAATCAGTTTGAACTGTTGATAACTGTTTACCTTTTAGTTCTTTTCTTTCTTTACGAGTACTAGTGAGATACCTAATGGTAGATGATCCAGCCACTAAAGCTTCAATAGGAATAGTTATTGCTGCATACCACATTAATCCCTCAATAATAACAGGACCTGTTATATTAGCTTCATAGGCCATAAGTAATCCTGGAACTGTTGCCATTATTGCGAAAAAGTTAACTGCACCAAAAATTTTTAACATTTTTGTAAAAATTGGTTTCTTTTCACCATTTACACGTTCTTTTGCGCTTTCTAATCCCTGTTTTTTTATTCCCAAAGCATTAGCTTCTTTTTCCAATTTAAAAATCTTACAGATTAAATTTAAATAGTCTTCACGGTCCATTTCAATAGATTGTTCAATATCACTATTTTCTTTTTCCAAAAGTTTAATTTTTTCTACTAATTTGGTGATTAACTCAACATACTTCTCCACTTTTATTTCCCCTTAACCGAGAGTTATTCTAACATTTTTGCTTATAAAAGTCAATTAATTATAAAAAAACCAATAAGATTAACTTATCTTATTGGCATTTTCGGAATTAGTATATATTTTAATAGTTGGAATATAGAATTCACTATAATTATATAACTTATTATGTTTTAGATTTTCAATAACAATATTGTTTATAACAGATAAACTATTTACCGAATTAATATCTACATCTAAAATATATTTGTTGTGTACATTTAAAATATTTGTATTTATTCTTACTACTTGTTTATAATAAGTAACTTCAATAATAGCTTTATCACTAGCCATATTATTATCAGTAACTATTTGATAATTATAATCATCATCTATCTCTAATGGTTTATCTAATGTTACTTCTGTCTTCTTAACCGTTGTAACTAAATTATTTTGTGGCAAGTAATTATAGTATTCTAACTTAGTTGCTAAATCTATTGATAATAATCCACCTACCATAACAAAGATGAATCCAACAAAGAATGGGAAGACATAAACATGACGCTCATTTAATAGTCTTCTAATATTACCTGTAACACTACTAAATATTATTAATAAGCCAAGAATTATTAATAGAGCTTGATAAATGATTAATCCTTTGGCCATTAGATAAATTATAACAACTAGAGCTGTAACTAAACCTAAATTAACAAAAAATAATGGTAAAAGAATAGCAAAGAAAACAAATATTTTAAATACCCATTTTAAAGCACTATCGTTTTTTTTTACTTCTCGTGTTCTTCTAGATGATTTCTTTTCTTTTGTTTCAGGTGCAATATTATCATCATTCTCATTTGAAGAATCCTCTTTATTAGTACTTTTATTAGTATTGGAAATAAATTCATCCGTATTAAAATACTTTTTAAAGAAGAAAACAACTACAATAGCACACGCTACAATATATAATACCCACATAACAACCCGAATAATCCCACTTGTAACTATATCAAATGGTGATATTCCCATACCAACAATTCCTTCTAAAATGCCTCTAATAATAGCAAAAGGAATACGCATTAATAGTAATAAAAATAAAACTAAAATAAATTTTAATATTAATTCAAAAGCTGATTCTAAAGTAAAATTCTTATCTTTTTTCTTTATATCATCAATAGTCTTTTGAGTATTATCACTTAACCAACGTGCTCCTCTTTCTATAAAATTACTACAATCATTAACAACATTTCTTACACTTTCTTTAGTACTTTTATATTCAGGATTGATTTTATAAGCCTTTAATATTTCTTTGGCTAATTCATCAATACTACCTAAACTAGCAATAGCAGCTTCTTCAGTTTCTCCATGTTTAACTTTTTCATCAATGATATCTTTATATTCATTAATTATATCTTTCTTTTCACTATCAACTAAAATTGATAATCTTTTTTCTAATTCACTTAAAAAGGTTTTCTTATCCATTTTTCTCACTCTCTTCTATAAATTTATTAACTGACGTTGCAAATGCTGTCCAGTTTTTAGTTAATTCTTTTAAACGCTTTTTTCCCAAACTTGTGATTTTATAGTATTTACGAAGTGGTCCTTCTGATGATTCAACAAAATATGTGTCAAAATAATGTTCATTAGTTAATCTTTTTAATAAGGGATATACTGTTCCATCATTAACATCTACAACATTAGAAACTTCAACGATTAACTCATATCCATAGCGATCTTTTTTATTGGCACATAATAGAACAATTAGTTCTAAGACCCCTTTTTTAAATTGGACATTCATAAATCACCTCGCTACCAATATATCACCAGTACTAAACATTGTCAAGTACTAAATATTATGTTTTACATAAAAAAGATATCTATTATTAAGATATCTCTTTATTAATATAGTATTCTACTTCACTAACAGTATTATTAAATTCATCAAAATTCGTATTAAACCACACTATATCCATTTGATTATTAAACCATGTATACTGTCTTTTAGCATACTTTCTACTACTCTGCTTTATCTTATCAAGACAACTATTTAAATCTTCTTTTCCTTCAAAATAAGAAAATAATTCTTTATAACCAATGGGTGTCATTATAGCTTTAGTACGAATATTACTATCATATATTTCTTTGGCTTCTATCAATAGGCCATTATCGATCATCTTATCAACTCTTTTATTAATATGGTCATAAAGAATATCACGACTAGTTGTTAAACCAATAAATAGGCAATCGAATAATAAGGTATTAGTTTTCTCTTTACTACTCATAGGTATATTATTTTGATAATAAAAATCTAGAGCTCGCATTATTCTTTTACGATTATTAGGATGAATTTGCGTATTAGGATCAATGCTTATTAGTTTTTGATATAGTGTATCCGTAGCAATATCATCATAAGTATTATGTTCTTGTTCATCATTGAATTGATAATCATATAAAGCCGCTTTTAAATATAATCCTGTACCACCAACAATAATTGGTGTATTACCTATTCTAATTATTTCATCAATTTTACTACGACAATCTTTTTGATAGTCATAGACCGTATAATCATCCTCAATGTCTTTAATATCAATTAAATGGTGAGGGATACCCTCTTTTTCAGATTCTGTTATTTTAGCTGTGGCAATATTTAAACCGCGATATACTTGAGTACTATCAGCATTTATAATCTCACCATCATAAATCTTAGCTAGTTCAATACTAAGTTTAGTTTTACCAACACCAGTTGGTCCTACAATAACAATAATCTTATTCATATTACACCTACTTTATTAACATACTATCACCAAAGGAAAAGAAACGATATTCTTCTTTGATAGCTTCATTATAAGCATTTAAGATATTTTCACGTCCAGCTAAAGCACTAACTAACATTACTAAAGTTGATTTAGGTAAATGAAAGTTTGTTATTAGGCAGTCTATTGCTTTAAATTGATAACCAGGATAGATGAATATATCGGTCCAACCCTTACACTCTTTAAATGTACCATATAGATTCATAATTGTCTCTAGGGTTCTCGTTGATGTTGTACCAACACTAATAATACGCTTATTATTCTTTTTAGCATCATTTAAAATCCCTGCTGTATCAGCACTCATCATATAGAATTCTGAATGCATCTTATGTTCATTAATGTCATCAACACTAACAGGACGAAATGTTCCTAAACCAACATGTAAGGTTATATACTCAATTTTAACGCCTTTATCTTTAATCTTATCTAGTAAATATTCAGTAAAATGTAAGCCGGCCGTTGGAGCAGCTGCACTTCCTTCTACTTTAGCATATACCGTTTGATAACGATTCTGATCTTTTAGTTTTTCATGAATATAAGGTGGTAATGGCATTTCCCCTAATTCATCTAACAATTCATAGAATATGCCAAGATATTCAAATTTTAAAACTCTAATACCCTCTTCATCAGTACTTAAGCATTCAGCTTTTAATTTATCGCCAAAGTTAATAATAGTACCAACTTTTACTCTTTTAGCTGGTTTTACTAAACACTCCCATTCATCTTTATTATTCTCTTTTAACATTAATATTTCAATGACAGCTTTAGTATCCTCTTTTATACCATAAAGTCGAGCTGGTAATACTTTAGTATCATTTAAAACTATTACATCGCCTGCATTTAAATAATCCGTAATATTATAAAAATGTTGATGTTCGATCGAACCTGTTTTTTTATCTAATACTAATAGCCTTGAAGCATCACGCTTTTCAAGTGGTGTTTGGGCGATTAGATGAACTGGCAGTTCAAAATTAAAATCTTCTGTTTTCATAAGCCACCTCGCAAAAACATTATATCATAAATTAAAGTATTACCAAATAAAATATAACATAAAAGTTTGACTTATAAGGAAAAAATGTTATAATATTTAACATTTAGATACAAGGAGAGAATATATGGGAAAAAGCAGTAATAAAAGACAAATGTCGCAAAAAGAATATTTTAATATGCTTAACACTGTTATGGTTGATAAAGCTATCGAAATCTTTGAAGGATTTATTAATGATACTATTCAAGAAATTAAAAATACAAGTTTAGATAAAATATCAAAAAACCCAAGTAGTACAAGTATTAACTTAGTAAATATTACACCTGAAGAAAAAGAAAGAAGTATTAAACTTATAAATGTTAAAAGAAATCATACCCTACGATGTTTAGACATAGCAAAGAAGATTATGAAGGATATGGGCTTTGATGATTCATGGATTGCTTTTGCTTGTTGCATTGTTATTTTCCATGACATCGGAAGATTTATGGAAGCTGAATATTGTGGTTGCTATGTTGCTGAAACATTAAAACCATTTTACAGCAAATTTAAAGAATATGGTGTAGAAGAGCATGCTGGTTTTGCTGATTTACTATTATTTAAAAAAGGCGCTATTAAGCAATTCTTTAAACTTTTTAATTTTGATAATGCTGAAATAGAAAGAATTAATATCGCTATTGAAGATGCTATTCTATATCATCAAAAAGATGAAAAAGACTTTCCTAACCATTTAAAATTACAATTAGATATGCCAGACGATAAAGATCTTATTAATTATAATTTGTTTGAATTAATATTAAATCCTTATAATGATGATTCTGATATAATGGATATAATTAGAGCAACTTTGGCACAGATAATGAAAGATGTAGATAAAGTTGATATTTTGAGTCAACATTTAACTGGTGAATTTCCAATAATGCGAAAAGAACTTGCCATAAAAACATATTCACGAATAATAACCGGTAATAATGACTTTCGGCAATATCTTACTTTTAATCAATATATTGAACATTGGGGTTTAAATGCCGAAGAATTCCTACAATATAACCCTAAATTTGATCCTGTCGCTCAAGATAAATTAGCTAGTTTAGGATTAATTGACATGAATAATATTGATCCGGAAATTAAAAAACTAATTAGTAAAACGGCAGTCCCTAAAATGCTAATGGATAGACTTAATCCGGCTAAACTAGCCGTTCCTGAGGATATTTTAAAGACTCTTTATAACGGTGAAATGCAAAATACTAATCTTACACAATTAATGGGAAGATACGATTATGTACCACCGTTTACTGATATGTGTTGGCGTTGGGGAGCATTTTTAGGAGCACTTAATTTTACTAGTTCAAAAAAATATATTAGAGATGAGAATCTAATTTGGAGAATATATGATCAATATTCTGATGAATGCAAACCTTATGCTATAGAATTTTTCTCCTTTGTTCAAAGAGTCTTAATTGATGAAGTTATTGATAAGAAAAATATGTACACAAAAAGAGCTAGCTAGCTCTTTTTTAATATTACAATAAAATTAACATTATAATCTTAACAATAAGTTTCCTATAATAATGATAACTTCTCTTTTTACTGACATTCTTTAAGCTCTTCTAATGTCTTAATTCTCTTACCATTATCGCCATGTTCTTTATCATAAGAAAAATCATTTAATAGTTGGCAAGGAAATTCTTTACATTGATAGCAATATGTAACATCATGTTTAATTGCACATTTTGCTACCCGACAAGTTCCAAAGAATTGTTCACCGCTTGTATTTCTACACCCTTTACAACTACATTTATCTTTATATTCACAGTCTACACAATCTAAACCACAATACATATAATCATGCATAATACTCACCTCATAATAATGTATCTTGTCTTTTAATACCTAAATGTTCATAGGCTTTTTCTGTGACCATTCGTCCCCTAGTCGTTCTTTTTAAGAACCCACATTGTAATAAGTATGGTTCATATACATCTTCAATGGTTACTTGTTCTTCACCAATACTTGAAGCAATAGCTTCAATACCAACTGGTCCTCCATTAAATTTTTCAATAATAGCTTTTAATAAATTGTAATCGGTATCATCTAGTCCTAATTTATCAACTTTCAATTTATCTAATGCTACTTTGGTAATACTCACATCAATTAAACCATTACCCATTACTAAAGCATAATCTCTTACACGTTTAAATAAACGATTAGCAACTCTTGGTGTTCCTCGACTACGAGTTGCCAATTCAATAGCAGCGGTATCATCAATCTTACAATCAAGAACCCTACTAGTACGTTCGACAATAGCCGTTAATTCGGGAACAGTATAATAGTTTAATTTACAAACAATTCCAAACCGATCACGTAATGGTCCGGTTAAATCACCAGCTCTCGTTGTTGCTCCTACTAAAGTAAATGGTGGTAAATCAATTCGAATATTACGACTACTATTTTCACTACCAACAATTATATCTAAAGTAAAGTCTTCCATAGCTGAATATAATATTTCTTCAATAAAACGAGGAATACGATGAATCTCATCAATAAATAAGACATCACCTGGCTCTAATGATGAAAGAATAGCCGCTAAATCACCACTTTTTTCAATGGCCGGTCCACTAGTCGTTTTAATATTACTACCCAACTCATTAGCAATTATATAAGCCATAGTCGTCTTACCTAAACCAGGTGCTCCATATAATAAGACATGATCAAGTGGTTCTTCGCGCATTTTAGCAGCTTTAATAAAGACATTTAGATTATCTTTTACTTCACTCTGACCAATATATTCATCAATACTGTCTGGACGAATATTCTTTTCAAAAGTATCTTCTTTTAACTCTCTATTTGTTATAACTCGTTCTTCCAATTATTTCACCTGTCTTTCTATTTGATAAACTTTTTCTTTTAAGTCATCCGGAACATCTAATTCATCCAATTTAACTATTTCAAACCATCCACATAAATAACTTTCACCATTATTTTTACAATCATAGTTTAAAGGTCTTCCAATAAATTGATAATCTAATTGTGGTCCAATTTTAGTATCATATCTTTGAATCCAAACTGGTTTTTTATTTTCAATAACAATTTGAATTCCTGTTTCTTCGAATACTTCTCTAGTTGCTGTTTCATGGGCTTCTTCACCATCTTCAATATGACCACCAGGTTGTAAGTACTTACCAAATTTACGGTGATAAACCAATAGAATTTTACCATCATCAACTACAAAACAAGAGGCACACCGTTTGACAATCTCTTCCATATTTCACCCACTTATATATCGCTTTAAAGACTATATTCTTCGCTTGAGTATTAACCGGTTATTCATCCTTTATTAAATTATATATCTCATACCAGTCATATACTCTTTTTAAAGTAGTATTTTCAATATTATGTTCACCATTAAATAATAAAGTATTAATATTGTAGTTTATTGCACTATAACAATTATCAACACTATCATCAATTAATAAATCAATTTTATTTTCAGAACATATTTCACCTTTATTAGTTGCGTTAACAATCAATTGATCAAAAACAATATCATTATCACTTAGCCACTTATATGTAATCGAATAAGGGTCATGTAAATATTTATATGAACGAATAGTTATAATGAATATTGTATGGCCATCATTCTTTAATTTTTCAATAATTTCTTTAGCGTCTTCTCTTACTCTAATTTCCGGAACTATATCTTCATAATAACGATGATAGAAATCATTAACCTCTTCAGTGGTCCAATTGAATCTCTCATAGAAATATTGTTTATGCAGATTAATTAATCCTTCACCTCTTAAATACTTTTTATCATATTCAGTAGCTTTTTTATTCATTATTTGACTAGTATAGGAAATTGTATCATCAATATCGATTCCAATTCGCATTATTCACCTACTTAAGTAATAGTTTTAAAGCTTCTTTTATTTGTTCTTCAATTGAGTAATCTTTATGAATCATTGGTAAGATTCGATTAATATCATTACCTTTATATCCTAATGCTTTTAAAGCCGAAGTTAATTCATCAAAATCATTAAATTGATTCTTTTCATCATTATTAGAAACAAGTTTTCCTTTTAAATCTAAAATAATTTGGCGAGCTACCTTATCACCAATTTTAGGAAATTTCTTTAAGTAAAGAATATTTTCTCGTTCAATGGCATCAATTATTCCTTTAATAGAACCCGTTGCCAGCATTGGTAAAGCCATCTTACAGCCTACCCCTTTTACTTCAATTAGTTTTAAAAATAAATCACGTTCTTCAATATTCATAAAGCCATATAAACTTACTTCATCTTCTCTTATATGTTGATAAACATAAACTTTATATTCGTTATTAGCATTAAAAGCATAAGGATTAGCTGTATATATTTGATAGCCTATCCCATTATTATCTAAAATAATATAACCACTTTCTATACTTGTAACTACTCCTTTTATATATGCATACATAATATCACCTGTATCCTCTATTTTCATTATACTATAAAACGAACATGTGTTCAAGAAAAAAGATGAGATATCTCATCTTAATTACCATACATTTCATAAAAGTCATCCATAAATACTATACTAGTGAAAGTCATCGAGTTATCGGTTGCTTTACCAGTATCTCTATCAAGGAATATTACATTAACTTTAGCTTTACTACCACCTGATGATTGGGCGACTTTAATACGTTTATCATCAACACCAATTATTAAGGCATAATGGCCAGGCATAATTAGAACATCCCCCGGTTTTACACTATTATAAAGCTGTTGATTTTGTTTTATTTGTTTAAAGCTATAAACAACGGGTTCCCAATTACCCCATTTAGTTGTATGAAACATCGTTCGAGGAATGGTGTTAGCATCAAATCCTCCATTAACGAATGACCATTTAACAAAACCTGAACAATCAAGTCCATATGGCCAAATCGTTCCTCCTGGTTGACGTTCTGTTCCAGTACTAGGAATAGGTTTATCACAACCCCATTCTTTATTAACACCTATTTCAGCATATTTACCTGCCCAGAAATATGGTATTTCAAAAGGAAAATCATTAGTTAAATAGATAGCTGCCTGAACTACAGCCCATCTTGTTTTAATACCACTCGCATCAATTTTAGTTTTTAAAGCATTATTATAAATAGTTGGATCAGTGCCACAAGTAATTGTTTTGGTTCTATCTTTAACAGGATTCATATCAAAAGTGGCTGGTGGATTAGTAGTTGTAGTATTACTATTAACTAATGAACAAGCAATATTAGTTATATTACCACTATTATCTTTAATCTTAACAAAAGCGTTTTTATTACTAGTTGTAAAAGTATGATGATTATCTTTAATATAATCGGTATAATTAGTACTACCATTAGAATAACTATAACCAATAATGCCACTAATTGAATCACTTGCTGTTACCGTAATTGTTGATTGATTATTAGTAATAGTATTAATACATGTCGCACTTGGTCCATCCTTATCAATATTACTAATAGTAATAGAAGCTTTGGTATAATTATAGTTTCGATCATAGACTAAAAAATCATAGGTACCATTAACATAAACATCATAATTGAAATTAGTACCAAAATTTTTATTGTAGTTAGGTAAAACTGTATAAAAATAACTATCGCCTTTAATACTAGCACTTATAGTAATACCTTTATTACTATTATATTTAGATGTTAGTTGAACATTAAGCTTGTTTTTAGCATCTTCAGCGACAGTTACAACTCTAACTTGTTTATTATTTCGTCCGCGACTACTAATAACCGAATAAGTAATATTATACTCCCCAACTCTATTAGTATTAACAGTACCATAGATCTTTACTTTACTAGTAATATCACCACTAATACTGTCATATGCTTTATAACCTGGGTCAGTATAAACACTACCTTTAGTAACCGTCATATTAGTATCACCTAATAAAGTAATCGTTGGATAAGGATTATTAATTTTGTCTTCGTCTGTATAATCTCCAACTATAACTACACGTTTTACATTAGCTGTTAGAATACCCCTGTCATAAACATTATAATTTACAACATATAAGCCCGGCGCTTTACTAACATTACTCGTAACTTCTACTTGATAATTAGAATCAACATTATAGCCCGGTTCTTCATAAGCACCACTGATAATCATAGGATTAAGTCCCTTTAAAGTAATGTAATCATCAGATCCTTTAGCATCTGAAAAGCCTTTAACGGGTGTTTCATAATCTTTACAAATTAAATAAGGATTATATTGTAACTTGCTATCATAATAAGTTACAATTACCCCACTACTTTTAGAGCAATGCATATTAGCTCGTAAATCCATACCTAAAGTATATAAATCAACATAAGCATAAGAATTATCTTCTATTTCAAAAGTATTATTATGAATATAAGCTTTTACTTTATCAACCATTTGATTCTCATACGAAAGATATTTGTTTTCTCCATAATAATTATCAATTAAAGCCTTTGTAATCAATAGTACAGGTAATAAAATTATTACTATAACTATTATCTTTAATGTTGAATTTTTAAAGCCAATTATTTTATCTTCAAAGTCAAATAAACCCATTTCTTTTTTTCCCATTTTATCACTATTCCTATATTATCTTCTTTTTTTCCATAAACCTCTTATAGCATAAACTTCAAACATACCATAACATATAACTAAAGCCCACATCAATATGTCACTAATTGTTCCTCCAACATACTTATTAATGATGGCTGGAACAGAACGAGGAAGTTGATCTAAAAAATTATTTATCTCCTTACTTGGAATATAAGAATTTATAAAAGCAACAATTCGTAAGAATATATCAATAATAGCAATCACATAAGCCATATTATCAATCCGTTTAAAAATTATCAATATAACAAATAACAAAACAACAATAAAAACTAAATCCATTTTCAAACTCCCATCATTCTTCTATATTTTCCGCTATTTTATAAGGAATATCAAAACTACTTATTTTATTAATACTACTATATTCAATTAATAATTTATAACTGGTATTATCCGTACCAAAATAGTCAGTTAAATCCAGCTCTATACTCTTAACAATATTACTTTCTTTTGACAAAGTTATAAAGACACTTTTAGTATCAACAATATCTAAATCTGTGTCACTATATAATGGTAAGAAGTGATTAACACTTATAGTATATTTTTCAGTAACAACCTTATCATTAACAGTATAATCTTTATTAGCATTATTAATAATTTTATTAAGATTCTTACTATTCAATTTTAATAACTTAATAGGTACTAAATTATCATCAATACTATGTAGTTTATCATTACTTACTTCATACAATTTATTAGTAGTAATATAATATACTTTTCCATTATAGACAAAACGTTCAGAATCTTTTGAACGTACTCCCTCAATAGTAAAATTTTTATCAGTAGCTGTAGTTGTAAAGGTGTATTTATAAGCATAACTTTGCATATTATCTAAAGTTATTTTAGTAATAATTTCATTATTTATTTCATGACGAGCATTATATTGCATTATTAATATAACAACGGTAAAAAAGATTAAATATGCTCCTAGTTTAACTAAACTACGATATTTTTTATTATCATATAAGATCTTTACCTTTTTAAGAAATTCTTTCATTTTAATCAAGAACCTTACCTATTAAAGTTCCATTATTAGAAGCTCCATTAATAAAATCAACCGCATTCATTTTATTTTTACCTTCTAGTTGTATTTCCGTAAATACTATTTCCCCGTTTTCGACTTTAACACCAAAGCCGTCACTATATATGGCTGTAATTTGACCATTAAAGCCCATATTAAAAATATTATCAGTTACATAGCAAGACCATACTTTTAATATTTTGCCTTCAAAAAGACAATATGCTCCTGGCCAAGAATTTAAAGCTCTAATCTTATTATAAAGTTCTCTTTTTGTAGAACTAAAATCAATCCGTTCATCTTCTCTTTTAATATTAAAACCATAATTAGCTTCCGATTCTTCTTGGGTTATTCTTTTAGCTGTACCGTCAATTATTGATGGTAAAGTTTCAATTAATAAATCACGACCAACCATTTTTAATTTATCATGTAAAGAGGATCCCGTATCGGTATCCGTAATTTCTACTTCTTGCTGACTAATAATGTCACCCGTATCCATTTTAACATCCATATGCATAATCGTTATACCTGTTTTACGATATCCATTCATAATCGCTCTTTGAATAGGAGCTCCTCCTCTTAATTTAGGTAAAAGGGAAGCATGAACATTGATACATCCATATCGTGGATAATTTAAAATAGATGCAGGTATAATTTGTCCATAAGCACAAGTAATAATAAGATCAGGTTCAAGATTAAGAATCTCTTCAACGGCATCTTTTATTTTTAATGGTTGTAATGTTAATATGGTATGTTCCATTGCTACTTTCTTTACAGGAGAATAGACTACCTTACCATGACGATCAACCTCACGATCTGGTTGTGTTACAACAGCTCTTACATAATAATTATTAATTAAAGCTTCTAAAACAGGAACACTAAAAGCGGGTGTTCCCATAAAAACTATTTTTATCTTCTTACTAATATTAATATCTTCTAAATTCATATTAACACCTATTCTTTCATTACTATTCTAACATATTTTGACTAAAATAACTATATTTTCAAAGGATTTAAATCAATTTCTAATTTTACTTTATTAGCTTGATGATATTTAGTATTAATACTCTCTAATGTTTCTTTAATATCACTATAGTTCTTATATTTAATAATTATTTGGAGATTATAAATATTATTTATTTTAAAATTAAGGGCTGGACTTGGTCCAAGTATAATATTATTATCATTTATGGTTGTCTTAAGATAAGCACATAGATTATTGGCATCACTTAATAATTGTTTATCATCTTTAAAATATAGATTAATTAAGGCTAAATTATAGTAAGGAGGATATTTTAAAATCTTTCTTATCTTCATTTCTTCATTAATAAAACCTAAATAATCTTGTTTTAAAGCATAAAGAATACTATAGTGATCAATATTAAAACTTTGAATAATAACATGACCCTTAATATCTTTGCGCCCAGCTCGTCCGGCGACTTGACTTAATAATTGAAAGGTTCGCTCTGATGCTCTAAAATCCGGAATATTTAAAGAGGCATCACCATTAATAACCCCTACTAAACTTACTTTAGGAAAATTTAAGCCCTTCGCTATCATTTGGGTACCAATTAAAATATTGTATTCTTCATTTTGAAAAGCTTCAATTATTTGTTCATTCGCATTCTTCTTACTTGTTGTATCTAAATCCATTCTTATAACTTTACCATCAGGAAATGTTTTTTTAATAATTTCTTCTAACTTCTCTGTCCCCATACCTAAATAGTTAATATCTTTGCTATGACATTTAGGACATGTCATTAATAAATTACTAGTATATCCACAATAATGACATTGCATTGTATTAGATGTTCTATGATAAGTAAGAGGAATATCACAGTGGGGACATTTATCCGTAAAACCACAACTTTTACAAGTAATAACTGTCGAATATCCCCTTCTATTCAAAAGAATTATTACTTGTTCATTTCTAGATAAACTATCATTAATACCATCAATTAATTCTTTAGAAAGAATACGATGTCCTTTTTTTATGGATTCATGCATATCAATAAGTTTAATATCAGGCAAATTATTATTGACTCTTCTTTTTAGTTCTAATAATTCATAAACACCCGTTTTAGCACGAGTATAGCTTTCTATAGATGGTGTAGCACTTCCTAGTATGATGGGGCATTTATGATATCTAGCTCGCCATAAAGCCATATCAATAGCATTATAGCGAGGATTATTTTCTTGCTTATAACTTGTAACATGCTCTTCATCAATGATGATAACACCTAAATTAGTTAAAGGAGCAAAAATGGCACTCCTAGTTCCAATAACAATAGATACTTCTTTTTTAACAATTTTTCGCCATTCATCATAGCGTTCACCATCATTTAAACGACTATGTAATATGGCAATCCTACTACCAAATCTATTTCTAAACGTGGCAACCATCTGAGGTGTTAAATTAATTTCCGGTACTAAAACAATACTCTCTTTACCTTCTTTTAAAACATCTTCTATCACATGCATATAAACTTCTGTTTTACCACTACCCGTTAAACCATGCAATAAAAAGGGATGAAAGTTATTTAATTCTTCTTTGACTCTATTTATAACCCTTACCTGATCATCATTAAGGGTAATATTACAATCATTACCAACACAATCATTATTTATACGGTATACTTCTCGTTCATCTTCACATAAAATATGCTTATTTAATAATGATTTAGTAGCTGATGCTGATATTTCTAGGGCACTACTTTTTATTACTTCATCATTACCATCAAATAAACTAATAATAGCTTGTTGTAGAGGTGTTAATTTAATATCTAAACTGGCATTCTTATTTAAAATTAAATATTTTTGTTTTTTATTATTAATACTAAAATCTTTTTTAGCTTTTAAAGCTTTAGGTAGCATTGTTTGATAAGCTGATATTAAATTGCATAAAGTCTTTTTAGTTAAATACTCACCTAACTCTAACATCTCTTTATTCAATATTGGCTCTTCATCAGTTACCTCTATCATTTCTTTTAAAGGATAATCATAAGTTTTATCAGTAAATATTGCTAAAACAAAACCCTCTAATCTTTGTTTACCAAAAGGAACAATAACTCTTACACCAATTTTTATTTTAGTCTCTAAATTATTAGGTACTAAATAGGTAAAAGTTTTATCTAAACTACTAGCTTTTATTTCCACTAAGACATCTATACTCATGATAATCACATCCTAATATAATTATAAACTAGGATTAGTGTTTAAGCAAATGAAAAGCACCAGAATGGTGCTATAAATTAATATATATAAATATTAAAGTCCTAATGCTACTACTATGACAGGACGAAAACCAATACGACTATCTGAACCACCCCAATAGCCGGCAAAATAGAATGCACCGGCAGCAGACCCGTCATTGAACCTACTTCCACGTGTAAACCATGGATCACCCGCATTAGGCATATTGTTCCAGTCACCAAACCATGAATATAATCCATTAATATTATCACTTATTTCATATACTGAATCACCTTTTTTACCAGCCGCATTACTATAGTTTGTAGCTCCATTATCAGTTGTTACAGTATATAAGTCTTTGTATTTTAATAAAGAACCGATGATACTTGCCCCAGATCCTGCCTGTCCATTATCTACATAGGCTGATACATATTCCCACGATCCACCTGATATATCATAAATCCCATATAAATTAGCAGTTGTACTAGTTTTTTGTCCATTACTTGTTTCATATGTTCTTAAACAACCAGTAGTTTCTCCTGAAGATACAGAGTCTCCAGCGCAACCCGTCGTAAAATTGTTTGCTGGATTAATCCATATTTCATTTTCCCCTTGCCCATAATTAGATTTAGATAGATATGCTACTACTCCCCACTCGATATTTTTAATCAAATGTGTATCTATATTATTGGCGTCATTTGTAAAACTTCCATCAGCTTGTAATCCACTAGCAATATCCCATCCATAAACTGATTTTGTTTCCATATTACGAATATTTGTGAACATACTTCCAATCTGCATACATCGCCATGATTGGACATTAGGTAAGATTTTTATTGTCTTAGTTGTGACATTATCACCCGCTACACATGACCCACTAACAGTATAACCATTAGTTATTCCTTCGATAGCTGTAGCCTCAAATTTTGCCACCCATATGCCTGTTAATTCAGTACCTCCAAAGGTGAATCCTGGTTGATTGGTCCATTTATTATTTGAAGAACTACTTGCTGTTCCGGTATCTATATTGCCTATAGTACCATTATTCCAGTTATCATTGGTTCCTTTACTAAATTGAACATCAATTATTCCGGCTGTACTTTTATGCCAACCACTATTGATATCTCCCTCGGTAATGGGTTTTATTTTATAAATATATCTTGGTATCCATACCCACATTGAGCCATCAGCTGTTCTAGCATTTGCCCATTTTTTATTTGTGTAATCATACCAATCTTTGTCACTTATACTTGTATCTATCCATTTACTACCATCCCATTTGATAGGTGTCATGCCTTGTGCAAGTTCTGGAATATTCACTCCTTTAGATGCACTATATTCGGTTATGCATTCACTTAATGGGATTTCTTCTACTGTTACTTCACTATCACTATAGCTCTTATAAGCGCATAATGTTCCATCATAAACGGCAATAGCTACATTTCCACTACTTGTCAATAAGACAATTCCGTCTTGGGGTTTTGTTCCACTATAACTTAAGCTCTTACCTATAACATCAGAACTTTCCACATTATTCGCATAGGTAAATGTTATGTCTGTTGCTGCTTGACTGCTATACATTTCTTTTATATATTCGTTTTTGGCTGCATCGATTATTCCATATGCTGTATCTTTAAATGCTTCCTTTTTCGCATTACTGATTATTCCTAAGATGATTGGGGTTGCTATTAAGGCTATTACTGCTAGTATTACTATTACAGCTAACAACTCTATTAACGTAAATCCCTTCCTCATACTTCCTCCTACTTTACCTTAATTATAGCACAACTTTTAAAATTATCAACAACATAAAAATAGAATAGATTGTCTATTCTATTTTATAAATTTACTTTTAACATAATCAGCTATAAATGGTGTAATTAAATCAACTGTGTTTTTCGCCTCTTCATAAGTATTATTTTCACCACCAAGTTCAATTAAGACAAAGTTTGTTCCCATTGTTTGATTAAATAAAAGTTGTCTAGAGTTAGGACTTAAACTCCCTCTAATCATTATATCACGAGCAAGGTTCGGATATTTACTCGTAATAGTCTTATCAATAGCTTTAGCGACTGCTAAATTCTTTTTATAATCAGGATTAGCTCCACCAATTAAGAAGAAATAAATAACACACCTTTTACCATTAATAACCGTTGTTTTAGCGGCTGTATCACGGTGTAAATCAATAAAGAATACTAAACTAGGATATTTCTTTTGGGCAGCTTTAATGAATTTTTTACTGACAGCATACTTAGATGGTGTTGTTCTTTCCCAAATTGCTGTGGTAATATCTCCTTCTTCAAAAACGGTTGGAACACCAGCTTCAATTAATAAATCACGCATATGTTTACCCGCTTTAAATACCCCACTAGGTTTTTTAGTATCCTTATAATTTTCATATTGATGGGTGTTATAAATATAAACAATCGGTTTATCACTATCAAATTTAGGAGCATCCAACTTACATGCTATAGTTTTAACATTACCGGCCGTATCTTTTATTTTGACATTAGCTGTCGTTGCTTTACTATTAAAAGTATAATTATTATTGCTAACATATGATGTATAATCACTACCGATACTATAACTATAAGTAAGATTTTGTTTATTATCAGCTACAACATTAATATCCGTCTTGGATAAAGTACTAACCGCATAACAACTTCCTATTGGTACATCTTTATCAATATTATTAACAGTAACTTTTTGTTCATAATAATCTCCATATTGCGGATAAACTTTAAAGGTATATGTACCCTTGGCAGATACTTCATAAGTGATATTTTTACTAAATGTTTTACTGTTATTAGGTAAAACTGTATAACTATAATCATCACCACTTATGTCAACACTAATCTTTACTTTTTGATTAGTAGGTGTTTGAGGATAAGTATTAGTAATAATATTTAGGGCTTCCGTTTCTGGAGGCTCAACTGTAACTGTTCTCGTAGCACTTAATCTATAGCCACGACTATTACGTATGGTATAAGTTAGAGTATAAGTACCAATCGTATTAACATTTACAGTACCGTAGTTTTCAATCTTTTTAGTGATATTACCATCCACATTATCATAGGCAGTAGCTCCCATATCAGCATAATTCATACCTTTAATAAGGGTAACATTTTGTTCTCCTTTAAGTTTTAATTCCAAACCACTTTGATCTTTAATTGTAACATCCTCATCTTCCTCTAAATCAGTTACAATGACAAGACGTTGTAGTGAGTATCCATCATTTAAAGTATAATTAATTTTATATAGCCCTAACTTATTTTCTACTGTACCAATAACCTTAACATCTTGGTTAGATTCATATCCAGGATCTTCATATTCATTACCAACATTAATAATAAGAGGATTATCACCCTTTAATTTTATCTTATCTTCTTTTTTATCAACAACATCTTGAACAACTTTACTTTTATAAGCTGGACAAATAAGATAAGGAGTAAAATTATTATTTTCAATTAATACCCCACTATTATTATCACAGTTAACTTTATCATAATCATCCATATTAATAAGTTTTTGATCATTAAGCATATATATAGTAATAAATTCTTCATCTTGATAACCATCTGAATGATAATAATCTTTACTGGCTTTAATTAGTTTTTCTTCTAAAGATGTATAACTATTATTAGTAGATGATGTTGTGGGACGCATTAAAAATACCATTAAAATAATGATTAATATAACAATCGGAATAATAATCTTTAAGATCTTAAATATTTTAACCATATTTTCATTCATATCAATACTACTCATATTATTAAACATACATTCACTCCTATATTATAATTAAATTATATCACAATAATATATGTTTTCAATCAGTTAACCACAAAAAAAGTTAGTCTGTAACTAACTATTTTTTTAAAGTTTCCATAGCTTGGCGCATTTTTAGATCATATTTAACCATATCTAAATCACCAAATGCTTTTAAGAATTCTTCTTTTTCCATCTTATACTTTTCAGCCATTTTAGTAGCTTCAGCATCAGCTTCTTCATCAGTAGCTTCAATACCTTCTTTAACCGCAATAGCTTCTAACATAAGACGATATAAAACACGTTTTTCGGCTTCATCATGCATTTGAGCTTCTAAAGCTTCTTCATTAGAATTAGTATATTGATAGAATTGATCTAATGAAAGACCTTGCATTTGTAGATTTTCTTCATATTGATGCATCATACGATGAATCTCTTCATGAGTCATAACATCAGGAATTTCTACTTCTACTTCCTTAGCAGCTTCTTCTAATAAATCATCTAAATATTTATTTTCAGCATCAACATCTTTACGAGCTTTTAAATTTTCTTTAATTTGAGCTTCTAAAGTTTCTTTACTATTAACGCCTTCCATACCTAAATCTTCAAAAAATTCTTTACTTAATTCAGGGACACTTACAGTTTTTACTTCTTTAACTTTTACTTTAAATGTTACTTCTTTTCCTTTTAGATCTTCACTATGATAATCTTCTGGGAAAGTTACTTTTATTTCTTTTTCTTCATCTTGTTTCATACCAATTAGTTGTTCTTCAAAGCCAGGAATAAAAGTCTTACTACCAATTGTTAAATCATAATTTTCAGCTTTACCACCATCAAATGGTACACCGTCTTTAAATCCTTCAAAATCAATAACAGTAATATCACCATCGGCAATAGCGCCATCTTTCATAACATTTTCAGCATAATGACTTCTCATATCAGCAACAGCTTTATCGATTTCTTCTTGAGTAACTTCAACATTCTCTTTTTTAACTTTTAAGCCTTTATATTTTCCTAATTTCACTTCTGGCTTAGTTGTAAAAACAAATGTGAATTCAATACCTTTATCATCAACTTTATTTAATTTAACATCTGGTTGTGCTACAATATCTAAATCTTTATTATCTTCTAAGGCTTTAGCATAAGCACCTTGAACACATATATCAGCTGCATCCATATATAAAGATTCTTGACCATACTTCTTTAAAAATACGTCTTTAGGAGCTTTACCTGGACGAAAACCATCTATTTTAGCTTTAGCATTAGCCTTAGTAAAAGCTTTATCTAATGCTTCCTGCCACTCTTTTCCTTCTATTTTAATTGTTACTTCTTTTTGATTTTTCATAATATCCTCCCTTAGTTCTTATATAGTATATAATATTTTATTAATAAAGACAATAGTTCATTAAAAAAAATAGTTATTAAAACTATTTTTCATCTAAAGGGTGATGCATTACTAATTGTTGTCCTCTAGAGCATACTGTTAAACTGTCAATAAGTAAACCATTTTCATCGTATAAAATTTCTTTATTGTCTTTATGAGCAATAAATATTGCTCCTTCACAACTTAAAGACACATCTATTTCATCATAATCAGGCATGGTTAAAGTAAAAACACCATCAAATTCTAACCTAATTATTTGCTTTTTACTATTAGGACGAGGTTGAGCAGCAAAGATGTTCTTATATAAATGTTTAACATTGAAAAATGATGACAATCTGTCACAATAACTATATTTTCCATCAGTACAAATCCAAATATATTGTTCAGGATGAACATATCTTTGACCATAGTTATCCGTTTTACTTATTGTATGACTTGGACTACTTTGAAAACGACATTTTAGTAAAGCGTAGTTTTTTTCTTGACTAGAACTATAATTACTAAATTCATATAATTTGCTTAAAGATACAATCATATCACCAGCTATACCAATACATGTCCCATCATTAGTACATAGTGTTGTTTGGGTGCCAATACTTGATTGAAAATAAGCAATATATCCATATTTTCTCAATACTTGAATATCAAAAGCTCCATCAACTAGCAAATTACTTTGATTATCCCTAATACAATGTAAATCGTAGGTACTATTATCAGTTCCTAATGGTGATTTAGTTTTGTTTGTTCCCTTAATAAAATGGCGATTACTATTAGGACCATAACTATATACAAACTCTAATTCATCATATAATGAAGTCTCATAAACATCTGAAGCAACATTACCATTTCCATCAGTAAATTGATAAAAGTGAGTAGCTTTTTTCTTACCATTAGCATCATTAAAAATATATATATAATCAGGATTATTATTAGTCATACTTATTAATTCCCTTGTTATACTTACATTATTTTCATTAATGTAAAAACCACCATCGTTTGTTTTTATTGGATATATAAATAAAATCGTGTTATCGCTTTTATGGATACATATAAAATCACCTAGAATCTTATTATCATTGCCATTAATATATTCTGGATTTCCAGATATTCTTTTAATAACCTCAAATAATTGGGCGGTTTCTATATATAAAGCATTAGCCCGATCCACACCCTTACTACAAACAACCAATTTAACACTTATACCATCTTCATTTTTAGCAATAAGATAATGATATGTAATCTTACTAGGAAATTTTATTTGACCACTATCAGTATTTTTAGAGCATAAATAATAGATTTCATTATCTACAATTTCAGCTCCTTTACTTAAAGATAATCTTTTATAAATTTGATAGAAATTTAAATTTAAAAAGACAAGTTTTTGTTGATTATTGTTATCAACTTTATACCATGAATCATTAGTAATGGTAATATCATCAACATCTCTTTCATAAAGATGCCAGTTTTTTTCATTTTCTTTTGCGGCACCATAATGAAAATATAAGCTCTTCTTTTCTTGTCCATTAACAATACTTATACATATCGCATATGATATATACTCACCAATATTACCAATAGTAACTCTTGTATAATTTTTAGCTGGTAAATCAAAAACACTAGCATTTTTTTCAAGATTTAGAGTTACTGAATGATCATCCATAGAGTAATGAAATATTACTCCACTAGAAGCACACACCTCTACCCCAAAATGATCTGGTTTAGGTATAATTATCTGATTTGACTGTTCATAAATAACCGGATTAGGATATACACTTCTTGGTAAACGTACATAATAACTTTTTCCATCGATTGTTATTGGCATCTTTATAACTTCTATGTCTCGATTAGCACGTGGTGCAGTTGATACAAAGTACCTTTCTTGTTTAGTCAAATCATCGACATATACTTCAATATTATATCGCATACTATACCCCCATATAATTGTGCTATTATAACATTATTTATTCTTTATTACAATTAACTTTTTTCTCCTACTAAAGATGTCATTGTCTTTTGAAATCCTAAAATCTCATTAGGATCACAATATCTTGGACCATCTATATCTGCTCTTATTACATTAACTGGTCCATTAGGATATGGTTGAACCTCAAAATATTGTTTTTCAATATGTCTAACATGATAATATCTTGAAAAGTCACAGGGATGAGCTTGTCCATCTATAGTAAATAAAAGATATTCTTTAGGATGATTATATCCATTAGAATGAAGTCCTGTAGTATTACGTTTAACAGCTTCATATTCTAATAATATTGTTTCAATAGGACTACCATTAGTAATACTTGTATCGGTAGTAATAATTCGATAATCTTTAATATTTAAGAAATCAAAATCAATGAATGATGATCTTAAAGGTCGAATTACAGCTATATTATCTTTGTGTTGTAAGACTAGAAGATGAAATTTTTTCATAAAATCTTTTTTTAAATCATCAATATTTTCGATTGGATCACTCACATATAGCATACTACCTTGACGATCAAACACTTTAACAATCCATTTATTATTTTCTTGTAAATAGAAGATATAACCATCCTCACCTAAATCATCCATTCGATAGGCATCAGCAACAAGTGTTTTATTATATTTACTATCACAATAATAATACCAATAATGTTTTTCAGGTCGATATTTATCCAACACATTATTATTAGTACCCAATAAAATATGTTCCTTAGTATCGGATACAACCTCTAAATCATTATGTTTCTTACTTTCTGAACATTCGATTCTTCGATCACCATTTTTACAATGCCGAGCATAAATATGAAAAGATCTTTTTTTATTACCTGGATAACTTAAGAAAAAAATATTTCTTTTTGATGATTCGATACTGAGACTTCCCATAATATTAACGTTATTATCTGTTCTAACGAGGTTACCATCTAAAAACATAATCGGATAAGCAAACTCTAAATCACCATTTTTAAAGCCGCATATAGCGGTTACTTCAACTCTTTTATCATAACTAGATATAGTACCCTTAACAGATAAAGATCTTTTAATCGGCGATTGCCTTTCGATATATAGTGGTCTTTTAATATGTGATGATCTCTTTATAGATGGTCGTCTTTTAATATCCGTCAAATATTGTACATCATCAATATGACCATTATAAATGGTTTTTATGGAATAAATATTATCTTTATCATAAATATGTCGCGAGAACACTTGAATTGCCGTCTTATTTCCATTTCTTAATAAATAATAACAATATAATTCATCTCCCATACGTGTCCAATCTTTTCTTTCATCATAAACAAAGCTGTGAACAATATCAATCCTATTTGCTTCTAATGTCTGTAAAGGGGTAACTGTTACATCTGATTTAAATGGAGATAGACGATGGGCTATTACATCATCCATAGATGGAGATAGATGATGGGTCGCAAAATTGACAACTTTTTGTTTATCTTTAGTACTAACTTTATAAGCAAAAGAATTTAGTACTTCAATCTTTAAAGCATTTTCTTCTGTTTTTACCCATTCACTAGTACTATTCTTATCATTATAAGTAAATAAATACAAATCATTACCAGTATTAGTTGAACATATTGCATAAAGTAATCCTTCTACTGTTTGTCCCATTGTAATAGTATTATTACCGTTTGGTAATCCGAAAATACTACTAGTTTGATCTAAAGAGAAAGTCACTGTCATTGGTCCAATATCTATTTTACTGATAATACCTTCAGGAATAATTATTTCAGCTAGTGGCATATCTTCTATTTTTTTAGCTGTATCAGATATGCTCTCCTCTAATTTACTTGGTACTCTGTATATTACTACCCTATTATCTTCGATTAGAGCACAATATTCTAAGTCTTTGTAAGCAAAGGGTAATTTAAATAATTTATTTGAACCTTTACCAGTTAATAAATAATAATCCCTATCATAATAATGACTTTCTACAAGAATTGTTTCCATAGTATACCTCCATCTTTTGTTTACTTATAATTACCCAGTTACCCAAAAAAAAGCACTAGTAAGTGCTTAAGATATCTCTAATATTTCAACATCATATTTGCCGTTAGGACTACTTACTGTAACAATAGAACCAGCTTTATGACCCATAATTGCTTGAGCAATTGGTGATTCATTTGATATTTTATTACTAAATGGATCAGCCTCTTTACTACCAACAATAGAGTATACTTCTGTTTCCCCGTCTTCAACGTACTTAATCTTAACATTAGTACCAATCGATACATGATCGGTCTTAACATCAGCAATGACAACAGCGTTTTCAATCATTGCTTCCAATTCCTGAATCTTGCTCTCAACAATTGCTTGTTCATTGCGAGCAGCATCATATTCAGCGTTTTCACTTAGGTCGCCAAGCGCACGTGCTTCTTTTAAAGACGTTATAACTTCGGCTCTTTTTTCGTTTTTTAAATATTCAAGCTCTTTACGAAGAGCTTCTAAACCTTCATTTGTTAAATATATTTCTTTTATATTTGACATTATTATCACCTCAAAAATCATAAATATTTATTAAAACTGCAACAAATGATACCATATTTTTTGACAATTGTCAAATTATCTTTTAATTCGCATTAAATCATTCTTTTCAATTTCCGAACTAACAGGTATTCTGACAACTTGTTGGGGATGTCTAACGATATCAATGGGATTATTATTATCATCAATAATATCATTAATTGTTATCGTTATTGGTTTATGGTGGGGACCAAATACCTCAACTATATCACCACTTTTAAAGTAATTACGTTGTTCAATAGTTGCGATATGCGTACTCTCATCATAATCTAAGACTACCCCTAAAAAATCTTGGTTAGACACTTCATGACGTCCTATATAATAATTACAACTAACATCATAATTACCATCAAAGAACTGTGTAATAGCATCACGATTAGCACAATTATCTAATATTTTTTCATACTCTTTATTGTATTCATATTCATCTACATGGTTATAGTATTCGTCTATTACTTGACGATAAACATTAACAATGGTTGCTACATAATAGATAGATCGCATTCTTCCTTCTATCTTAAAAGATGTAATACCCATATCCATCATTTCAGGAATATGTTTTAACATTGTTAAATCTTTAGTACAAAAAGTAAAATCTTGTTCCCCTTTTAAAGGTTTACCATCTTCATCATATAAATCAAAATTCCAACGACATATTTGACTACAACCACCACGATTAGCATCTCTTGCTGTAAAGAAATTAGATAAAGCACAACGACCACTATAAGAAGCACACATTGCTCCATGAATAAAGCATTCTATTTCAATATCAACTTTAGCTAATATCTCTTTAATATCATTGGCTGATACTTCTCGCCCTAATACTATTCTGGTTACTCCTTCTTTAGCCCAATATTCAACAGCTTCATAATTTAAGGTTGATTGTTGGGTTGATAGATGAATATCTAGAGATGTGTGTTCATGAGCTATAGCTATAACGGCTGGATCACTAACAATAATAGCATCTATTCCTATATGATCAAGTTCTTTTAGATAATTTAATAATTCTTTTACTTCGGCATTATGTAAAGCAGCATTAACCGTAACATATATTTTCTTATCTCTATCATGAGCATAAGTAACAGCTTCTTTTATTTCTGGTAAAGTAAAATTAGTTGCATTAGCTCGTAATCCAAATAAAGATCCACCAATATAAACAGCATCTGCTCCATACATAATGGCCCATTTTAATCGTTCTAAATCACCGGCTGGTGCTAATAATTCTGGTTTTTTAACATTAATTTTTTTCATCATTGTTCTTCACCTTATAAATTGTTTCTTTATATAAAAAACCCGAATCAGCATTTTTAAACATTCTTGTAATAATTGAAGATTTTCTTTTAACATTATCGGCATTTACTTCTTTAAATATTTTAACAATTTTAATAAAAGAAGCAGCTTCAATATTAAACTCATTTAAAGTAACATAATCAAAATTAATTGCTTGTAATTTCATATATGCTTCTAACCCATTTAAGATATGAGCTGAATAAGCAAATGTTCCATCTTCATCATCAACAAGTGGATAGATATTATCCCCTGCTTGCATATAGTTTATTAATGAATCATCCGGAATATTACAATAATTTAAATAATTATTTACTAATCTTCTTTGAGATACCATCATTGGTAAATATCCAAATATTGGTACCATTAATTCCATCTTCGTATTTTCCTTAATATCTCTTATTTCCACTAACGTTATATCAGCTGATAAATAAGTATATTTGATGCCTTTACTATACCAATAGTTACATGTTGTACTATTAGTTGTTTGATGCTCTTGGGACCATACTAAATTGGTTTTAAGACCTAACTTATGATGCAAATTAACAAGGCCAATATCATAATATAAAATACCCGTAATATTATATTTATCCAATTCCATTAAAATATACTTTAAATAGTCTAAATCACTATTATGGATATTTTTATTTAAAGATATAAAGATCTCTTTATGATGCTTATTTAAATATTTAATGATTGTCTTTATTTCCTTTAAATCATAATTTAAAGTACTATTAGTACTTAAATCTCGAATGGATAAAATATAACCATCAGCTATCTTAATTAACTTTTTAATTGTTTTATTATTATGAGGTATAACAATTAATTTGGTCATAATCTCATCCTTTCGATTGTTTATTATAGCAGAAAATAAAATATATTTCTACAAAAATATAATGTTCCACAAAAAAAATAAAAATATGTAATAATCTCTATATATTATTATTCTTTTTACTTACCGCAATACCATCACCAATATTAAAGAAAGTGGTTTCAAAATCATTATTATTCTTTAAAAAATCAATATATAATCTAATTTTATTAATTAATTGACGTAAGTTTTTACTCTTTATTCGTTCTTCCTGCTCTACTAAACCATGAAAAGATAAGTTATCAGAAATAATAACTCCATTATCATTAAGGTTATGTTTAAATAACTCAAAAAATTTAATATATTGACTCTTGGCCGCATCAATAAAAATTAAATCAAATTTATCGCCCAATTTAATATCTAAAGCATCAGCTTTAACTATTGTTATCTGATCATTTAGATTAAAGGTATTGATATTTTTAATAGCTTCTTCATAACGTTTATTATCACGTTCAATGGTATATACTCTAATTTGCTTATTAACAAGAGCCATCTTAATAGCCGAATAACCAATGGCACTACCTATTTCTAGAATAGAAATAATATTATGTTCTTTAATATAATTAATTAAGAATTCTATTCCATCACGCTGCATAATTGGAATATTATTAGTATGCGCATATTGCTCTAATTCTTCAAGCATCCTCATCACCAAAAAAATTATACCACATTTGGTATAACTTTTACTAATAACAAGTTAAATATTTATTAACATAGGTATTATGTTGCGATAAAGTTTTTGAATAATATACTTTATTATCTGGACCATTACCATCTTGACAAATATCTGCTATAAAATATAAGTAATCAGTTGTTGTTGGAGTAATAGCTGCTTTAATACTATTTTCACCAGGATTATCTATTGGTCCGATCGGTAAGCCACTATGAAGATAGGTATTATATGGCGAATTATACGCTAGATCTTTAGATGTATAAGATAATTTAGTTTCTCCAAGCGCATAACCAACCGTTACATCACTACCTAAAGTCATATTTTTATTTAAACGATTATAAAATACTCCGGCAATAATAGGTCGATCAACATCTAAAATAGATTCTTTTTCAACAATACTAGCTAAAGTAAGTAATTGATGAACATTATATTTATTAGATGTAATCTCTTTTTTATATTTAGTTAATACTTTATCCATTTGATCAAGAAATTTATAAGCGATATATTCACCATTAACATCAGTATTTAGTAATTGGTAAGTAGAAGGGAAAAAATACCCTTCTAAAGGATGTTTAATCCCACTCTTCTTAACATCATCATTAATAAACCAATATTTAGTCATTACTTTATCAACAAAAGCTGTACTATCCCATAAGTTCAATAAATCTGCTTCTTTATTATGCGTAACAGAAGCTGCTAAAGTAGCAATATCTTTTAGAGATTTTCCCTCTGGAACTCTTAATGATATAACATCAGCGTTATAATTACTACCACTCTCTAAAGTCTTAATTATTTCTTTAACACCCATTTTTTTAGTTAACTCGTATTTACCAGCCTCTAAGGCTTCAGGACTATTTAATTTAATATATAATTTGTAAGCTAGTTCTGATTTAATTAAATCATTTTGCTTTAATATTGAAGCAATACTTAAATAAGTACTGCCTTTAGTAACTTCAATTTTAATTTTATCACTGGAATTACCAGTTGGTCCTAACAAAAAGTTATAAACCAATAAAATTGTTATTACTAATAAAACAATAATCCCAGCTCCAATAATTGCTACTTTCTTCATGCACTTCCTCAAAATTCTATTCTTTATTACCAGATTCGTTATTACCAGTTTCACTAGTTCCCGCTTGAACTTTACTTTGAATTTCTTCTAATATTTTTTCGATTATCTTCCATTCTTTTTCACTCTCAATTGGGAATAATTTAGTCTCTGTACCTTCAGTTGTATAAGTTGATGCAAATACTTTTGTATTACCTTCACTATCAGTAGTATTATCAGTATATGCTATATAATTTTTCTTTGTTTCATCTGATTCAAAAGTAAATAATACCTCATATTCTACTTCTTTACCATCTTCATTTGTTACTTTAAAAGTCATTCTTTCATCCATCATATTATTTTTCCTTTCATTTTATCCAAATAGGTCTGGAGAATAATATTAGCTGCTAAACTATCAACTTTTTCTTTTCTTTTCTTTCTTGACATATCAGCATCTAACATATAATGATGAGCTTCAACCGTTGATAAACGTTCATCTTGAAGTATTACTTCCATCTTTAAGTAATCCTCTAATTTTTCCTTAAAAGCAATTGTTTCTTGCCCCCGTGGTCCAATACTATAATTCATATTACGTGGTAAACCTAAAACGATCTTCGCTACTTGTTCTTGTTCAACAATTAATTTAATTTTAGGTAGTATACTATCGTAATCTTGTTCTGAAAAACGAATTACTTGATAAGCATTAGCAATCGTGGCTGTTAAATCACTCAAGGCCATACCTAGAGTTTTAGTACCTAAATCTAATCCTAAATAACGCATTTACTTACCAATGAAATTACTTACGATAATTTCCAAAACTTTCGTTCGATCAAATTGTAAAATCTTATTTCGTGATTCCTTATAACTAGAAATATAGCCAGGATCACCACTCATTAAATAGCCTACAATTTGATTAATCGGATTATAACCACGCTCATCAAGATTGGTAATTACTTCTTTTAATGTCTTTTCAATAAAAGCACTATTAAATTGTTCTGTATTGTAAATCTTTGTTTCCTCCATTTTCATCACCTATCCACTACTATTTTATCATTTTTAATTTATCTTTACAAGTAAAAAAGAACTAGTTTAGTTCTTCTTAATTATCTTGGTCTACGACTACCAAATTGGATTTGATCAAAAGGCGAAAGATTTTTATATTCTTCTTGCCCGGCTTTAAAACCAGCTTGGTATGATACACTTCTTTTTGTTGTTTCTGAAAAAATTCTTTCTGTTAATACTTCAATATTTATTGGACTCATTGGTGAACATGGAGCTCCTATTACAGAATCATGAGTCTTACGCCATTCAAAATTTTTGCCGTCTTCCACACCCTCAGCATATTCTTTTATATCATAATGGGAATTAATTTTTTCTGACATATAATATCCCTCCTAACAATATTATAACATATTTATTCTAAAATAGCTTTAATTCTTCTTACACCAGCACTACTAGCTTCTTCTTTAATAATCTTGAAAAGACCTAGTTCACTAGTATTCTTAACATGTGGTCCCCCACATAATTCTTTAGATACATTACCTATACTATATACTGTAACAATATCACCATATTTTTCAATAAACATTGCTTCGGCTCCTAATTTTAGAGCATTTTCTTTAGTCATTTCTGATACTGTTACTTCTATTGCTTGTTTAATATAATCGTTAACTAAATCTTCCGTTTTCTTTATTTCTTCATCTGTCATTTTTCGATCAAATGAGAAGTCAAAACGCATTCTTTCTTCAGTAATATTACTACCTTTTTGATGAACATCTTTATTTAACGTTATTTTTAATGCTGCATTTAATAAGTGAGTAGCGGTGTGATATTTAATATTCATATCACTAGTACTCGCTAAACCGCCTTTAAATTTTTGTTCAGCGCCTGCTCGTGATTTTTCTTGATGTTCTTTAAATTTCTCTTTAAAACCTTCGGTATCAACGGTAATATTTTTCTCATCTGCTAATTCAACCGTTAATTCGATTGGAAAGCCATAGGTATCATATAATTTAAAGGCTAAATCTTTATCTAATTTGTTTGTTTCAAGTTGAGCAACAATCTTTTCAAATTCTTTTAAACCTTTTTCTAACGTATGATTAAACTTATTTTTTTCATTACATAATACTTCAATAACAATATTTTTATTACGTTCTAATTCACTATAATATTTACTATATTTAGAAATAAATAAAAGCGCTAATTGTTCTTCCCAATTACTATTAATATCTATTTCTAGATTACGAGCATATCTAATAGCCCTTCTAATTAATCGTCTTAAAATATAGCCTTGATCAGTATTAGATGGTCTAATACCAGCATCATCAGCACTAATGAAGGTGGCTGTTCGCATATGATCAGCAACTATTCGCATACTTTTAGTATATCGTTCATCATTATATGGTTTATGAGATAATTCTTCAATTAAATGAATAACATCTATCCAAACAGAGCTTAAGTAGTTATCTTCAACACCTTCTAATACAGCGACTGTTCTTTCAAGTCCCATACCAGTATCAACATTCTTTTTTGGTAGTTCTGTTACTTTACCTGTTTCATCCATATTATATTGCATAAAGACATTATTCCATATCTCCACCCAGCGATTATCCGTTGGATCATGTTTAACAGGGATAGGATCAGTACTACGCCAATAGAATATCTCTGAATCTGGTCCACAAGGACCAGTTGTACCAGCAATCCAGAAATTATCATCTACTCCTAAATAACTGATACGATCTGGACTAATTCCTAAACTCTTCCAGATTGAAGCTGATTCTTCATCACGAGGAATTACATCATTACCAGCAAAAACCGTTACTGCAAGTTTCTCAACTGGAATATTTAAAACACTTGTTAGAAGTTCATAACTCCAACTAATTGATTCTTTTTTAAAATAATCGCCTAAACTCCAATTACCTAGCATTTCAAAGAAGGTATGATGTGTTCTATCACCAATACCATCTAAATCACCTAATCTAACACATTTCTGATAATCAACTAATCTTGTTCCAAACGGATGAGGTTGACCCAATAGATAAGGAATTAACGGCTGCATTCCGGCTGTATTAAAAAGAGTTGTCGGATCATTTTCTGGTATTAGTGGAGCGCTCGCGATTTGCTTATGTCCTTTACTAATAAAAAAATTAATATATAAATCTTTAAGATTCATTATCTTCACCTCTTATTATTTTTAATACATGTTCTGTCACTTCATCACTAGTCATATTAGTTGAATCAATATATATCTGATCATCAGTTCTTTTAAGAGCACCAACTGGCTTATGCATATCGTTATAATCACGATCTTTTATATTATTATATATTTCCTCATAACTCATATTGATACCCTTTTTTTGATATTGTTTAAATCTTCTTTTAGCTCGTTCCTCTAAAGAAGCATCCAAATAAAACTTATAATCAGCATTAGGGAATACTACCGTAGTAATATCGCGTCCTTCTAATACAACATCATAATTATCGGCCATTTTTCTTTGAATTTTAACCATATTTTCTCTAACTTCTGGAGTATTAGATATTGGTGATACAATGTTAGTCACTTCTTTACTTCTGATTAGATTTGTAACATCTTCACCATCTAGAAAAACGCTTCCATCAGTCTTAAGTTCAATGTTTATTTTACTAGATAAATCGATTATTTCTTTAACATTATCAAGTGTTAAATTATTTTTTAGGGACGCTAAAGCTAAACAGCGATATGTAGCTCCTGTATCAATATTTAATAAATGACAATGTTCGGCTATAGCAGCTGCTAAAGTCCCCTTTCCGCTTCCTGCTGGTCCATCAATAGCTATTATTTTACTCATTTGTTTCTACCTCCTGTATTATATTTTCAATCACTATTTTTAAATCTTCTATTGTTCCACTATTATCAATTTCATAATCATAATCATAATAATTATCTAAATCTATTTCAGTTAAATGTTGTTTTTGATTATCAGTTAAATTATTACTACGATTATTATACACATGAATGGCTATGACATTATTAAAATTATCTTTAATAGCATCTATTTCGCTTTCTAATCTAGCATCAGATATTGTTATAACATCATAAAAGTAAGAGTATACCTTTATATCTTCGGTTATCCGATCAATTAATAGATGACTATTTATTTTATCCTTAATAAGTTCAATACCTAATTGTTGTAAGAATTCACGGGGTTTAGTGGCTTCATTACCATCCCACTCTAAGATGCTTTTAGCATATTCTTTTAGATAGGACGCAAAGGCCAGATTAATTGTTTTAATTTTTCTGTGATTATATACTTCTTTTATTATACTGGCAACTTTGTTTTTACCAGTATTAGCTTTACCACTTATAACATAAATATGGGGATTTTTCTTAATAAAGTCCATAAGTACCTCCTTAATCAAGAAAACCACTTTAGCAGTGGTTTAAAGCCTCGCTATAAATCGTTTTTATTATATCACGATTTACAATGCGAGTAAATATTTTAGTATCTTTGATAACGACTAGTGAAATATACACCAAATGGTGGAAAGTTCATTAAAGTCGTTGGATCAATCGTATAAGGAGCTCTAAAGGAATAGAAGTCTTGAGCATATATACCATTTCCAATATCAAAGTGTAAGTGTGGTCCTGTTGAACAACGATCATATGACTCACCGCCACCTACCGTACCAATAACCGTATTAGCATTAACTTGTTGATTGACACTAACAGCAATGGTATGTAAATGAACATATCGTGATGCATAATATTTACCATTTATGTAATGCTGAACAACTACCATATTACCGCCACAGGTACTACCAGCTACATTAGGGTTATTTGGCCTAACAACGGAAACAACTAAACCTGATGCGGTTGCATAAACCGGTGTTCCCATTGAATTACCACCTAAATCAAGCGCATAGTGCCATACATATTCACCACTAAATGGATCTTGCCTTATTCCATAACTACTGCTTATACGACCATACACTAAAGGTCTTAAAAAATTTGAATCTGGTGGTATCCGAGAACAAGTCGCTAATAATTCATTAGGCTTACATCCTAAATTTTCATAATTTTTGATGGTTTTTTTAGCTTGATTTACATCTTCAGTAATATCAAATATATTCTCATCAATAACATTCATCTTGGTACCTAATTCTGCTTGTTGTGATACTAATTCTTTCTGTTTCTTCTGTAATGTTACTAACTTATCATTCATTTCTTTAGTTTTATTATTTTTATCCTCAATAGCTTTATTCATTTCTTTTATTAAATTATCATTATATTCAGTAATTTGTTCAGAAATAGACATCCGATATACAAAATCGGTTAAATTTTCAGCTCCAAAAATATACTCTAAATAAACATTCTCGCCATTAGTAAGTTGGACATAATTCATAATCTTTTTAATTTCATTATTTTTTTTAACTATATCATTATTTAAATTCGTAATTTCTTCTTTTAGGGTATTGATATCATTTTGTGTTGATTGAATATCTAAACCTGTTTTGACCATATCATTTTTAATTTTATTTATCCTATCTGCTGTTAAAGTTTTATCATTCTGTTTGGCTTTCAATTGAGCTTCAATCGCATTTAAACTATTATATAAGTCCTGTAATGTTTTAGCTTCACCAACTACTGTTTGTGGATGTGAATATAATAAAACACCAATCATTAATATTAATGATAATCCAAATATTAGTTTTTTCATTGTTCACATTCCTCTCTATTGTCTAATTAATTATATCATTTTTTAAAATAAAAAACTATACATGAATGTATAGTTTATATATTTTTTTAAATGGTTTAATCTATTTGATAAGGGATAAAGTTATCATTTTGCTTTTTAAATAATACCTTATATAAAAAGTTTTCTTTTTTAGCAATCGCCATCATAAAATCTTGTTTAGGAGATGCTCCTTCTAATCCGCAAGATAAATCAAACTTACAACATTTATTATACTCTTTAACACCATACGCAGTATAGAAGGTTACTGTTCGATAAACTGAAAAATAACTCATAATTTTATCTTCATCAGTGGCGCAAACAAGACTACCTGTTTTCTTTAATTTCTCTTGTCCAAAAGCAATATAGGCTTCAACAACATAATAACCATCTTTATAATATATATTTTTTATTTCAAAAGCTCCAGCTTTCGAACTACAAACATTATTATTTTCAACACCGTAATCACTTGAAAAGACTGTTGCTCCACATCCATTATTATCTAGTGTTATGGAAAAATTACGGTATTTAATAAACATATTATCAAACATTTTTCGTGCTTGTTTAATAATTAAATTGGTTGTCTCCATATTTAAATTAATTTCTTCTTCTTTAGGATTAATACGCCCATTATTTAATAAATATAAGTATTTAGCCGCAATGGTAACTTTTCCTAATTCTGACATATCAGAAAATCTAATATCTTCAAGACTTGTTTTAGGATAATAATTATATCCATCATAGACAATAGCTTGCATTAAATAGTTAAGTTTAGTTTTATCATCATCAGTAACAACAACGTTAGTGAGCTTTGGATTAAAAAGATTCGCAATATAATAACCTAATACAACCATTATAGCTACCCCTAAAATAGCGATTAGGATGCTAAATTGAATCCTCTTATTTTCGGACATATCCATCACCTCAAAACTTTATTATTTTTGAATTTGCCATCTTGCTATAACATCACAATTACTACTATATGGTTCCGGATCAGGTAACTGCATCTTAACAATCATTGGAACCTTGAAAGCTCGTCCAAAAGCCATACAAGTTCCGGCCTGTAAACCTTTTTGACGTTCAACAATTTCAGCACTAATATTAGGAACCATCATCTTAATATATTCTAAATCGCGAGGATGATTCATCTTAAAAATTAAGAAATTAGTACACTGTGAAATAACTGTATCAGATAACTCTACTGGACGCTGTGATATCAAATTTAGGATAAGACCATATTTACGTCCTTCTTTAGCAATACGTTCAAAGATATTATAACCTAATAGATAACGATCATTATCGTTTTGAACATAACGGTGAGCTTCTTCTAAAAACAAATGGAAAGGTACAGAAGCACGTTCTGGTAATTGTTTAGTAAACTCAAATAATAAATGAGCATATATTTTAGTTATAACTTTAGCTATACTATCATCAATATCTTCTAAATTAAAATTGACAATTTGTGAACGTTTACTGCCATTAGCTATTAAACTAGCAATATACTGTGGTCTTGTAATATAACGATCATACTTAAAATATTTAGCATTCTCACCAATAATAAGAGAATGTAAACGTACTTTTAAGGTAATAGCATCCGCATATATTTTTTCATTTCGTAATAACCCTTCTGATATTAATGCGAAATCTAAAGCCTTTTCCATATCTTCTAAAGTAAAATATTTATCTATTTTAGCTTCATAATTATCTAATTCATCACTTATAAAACTAGTAATATAATTAGTAATTAAAATGCTTTCAGGAAATTGACCATTATTATCTATAACAAAGCATTCCCTAAACTTTCTAGTATAACCTATTCCTTGAATAGGAGATTCTAAATTAAACTCAGGAGTTGAACAACTAGCAATAATAGCAAAAATATCATTCCTCTTACTTGCTGATGTTTGATTGGTATATAGAATATTCATAATAGCTTTGGCTATTAAATGATTTTTATAACGATCACTATTTTCATCATTTTGTGAGAATATTGCTATTAATTTCATCATTTTTTCAATGATCGTTAAATGCGTATGTTCAGTTGCATTTAGCAATAAGGAAACATCATCAAGATTTAATAACCATAGGGGAATACGTAATTGTTCACCACCGGTTTTATTAGTATTGGTTGTTATAAATTTAAAACTTAAATTAGGATTATATTTATTAATATCTTTAAAAGCATTGTGATATTCACCATATGCATCAAAAATAAAAATATTAGCTTGATAAGGCATAAAACCACTAGTTGAAAATAAATTCTGAACAATTCGAGCTACACCATAAGACTTACCACTACCGGTATTACCAAATATAGCTAAATGGTTACTTAAAAATTCATTAACATCAACTCTTATTGGACAATCATCATATAATGGTGACATACCTAAAACAAAGCTTCCTACTTTATTTTCACCAACAATTAAAGACACTTCTTCTTTAGTAATCAATCTAATAGTGGAAGTTAATTGAGGCTTTCTAATAACACCCCCGACAAATTTATTATTAACTATTTCGCCTAAAAAACGAATTTTAATTACCTTTTCCCCTATATCTTCAATTTCACCTAATATTTTCTTCTTTTCATCCTCAAAGATAACATGAAAATTCATAATATCTTTCATCATTGGCACATTAGGATTAATCGCTACTTCGGCAATATTATCACTTATATATATAATTTTTCCAAACATATTCCACCTCATATTAATTCTTCTATTTTATCAATTATTTTTTTATCTTTAATATTCGTTAATATTTCTTTAATTGCTATAGACTTATGATATAAATTTAGTTTATCCTCAAAAAACAATAGTTTATCATTAACTATTTTCAATTGTTTATGAACAGCATTACGACTAATATTATATTGTTCACTCATTTCTGATAAAGTATAATTTTGAAAATAATACCCTTCAAAATATTCTCTTTGCTTACCAGTTAATAATTCTTTATAGTAATCATATAAGATTACTAATAATACATCTTTTTCCATAATTAATTAAAAATGTGAAAAAGAAACATTCCAGCAAAAAGAATACCAGCTATAACGTAAACGGCTGTTAAATGCTTATGCTTAAAAATCTTATCGTTGTTATATGCTATAACAAACATAAGAATACTAGCAATAGCATCAAAAATATCTAAGAATAATTCATCAAATAATCCACCAACTAATAGTAAAACAGTATAAGTTGTTAAAACAGCTTGTACTAATAGACTAACACTATTAATCTTACCATTTTTTATTACATTTGGTTCTGGAATAATAACTTCTTCTTTCTTTTCTTTAGTCACAGTTATTTCCTTTTTAGGTGCTACGACCTTTTTTTCAGTATTAATAACTGTTTCTTTTTTAGGAGCTACCACCTTTTTAGATACTGATGCTTTTTTGTTAGTATTAACTTTTTTAGTTACTTTTTTCTTTTCTTCCATATCTACTCACCTACCATATCCTTAAATAATCCATATATGTATTTCTCAATGTCAAATACTTTTAAGTCTTCTTTTTTTTCACCTAGACCAATATATTTGACAGGAATACCAGTTTCTTCTTTGATGGCTAATACAATACCACCTTTGGCTGTGCCATCTAATTTAGTTAAAACAATACCCGTAATATTAGTAATATTCTTAAAGCTTTTAGCTTGACTAATACCGTTCTGACCAGTTGTTGCATCGATGACAAGTAATGTCTCATGAGGTGCATTAGGTATTAAATTACCAATTACTCGATTTATTTTTTCTAATTCGGCCATTAAATTATCTTTATTTTGCAAACGTCCAGCTGTATCAATTAAAACAACATCATAATTTTCATTTTTAGCTTGACTAATGCCATCATATATAACACTAGCCGGATCCGTTGTTTCTTTACTAATAACAGGACAACCAATCATCTTTCCCCATTCTTCTATTTGTTGAACAGCCCCAGCTCGAAATGTATCACCTGCAATTAATAAAACTTTCTTACCCTTCGCACTTAAATCATATCCTAATTTACCAAGGGTCGTTGTTTTACCAACACCATTAACCCCAATAAATAAGATTACGGTTGGACCATTCTCATTAAAATTAATCTTATTAACAATAACATTATTATTAACATAAATAATAAACATTTCATCAACAATTACTTCTTTTAAATCATCTGGACTAGTAATATTTTCACTTTTTACTCTATCTTTTAATTTGTTAATAAATTTCATTACCGTATTAACACCAATATCGGCCATAATAAGTATTTCTTCTAATTCTTCAAAATAGGCATTATCTACTTTTTTATATTTACTAGATAAAATCCCTAATTTAGAAACAAACTCATTACGCGTTTTTTCTAAACCTTTTTCATATGATATTAGTTCTTTATTATCATTATCATTTTTATTACTAAAAATACTCTTAAATCTATTCAGTAATCCCACGATATCTCCCCCTAATATACACATTTCATTCTACACTATTATTAGTAAAAATACTAGTGTTTTTGATGGAAATTTGACTAATTTGCTGTTTTATGATAGAATAGCGCCCATTGTTTTAAGAGGAGAAGAAGTATATGATTATACCTATTTTAGGAAATAATGTTCGTGTTCTAAGTAATAAAGTTACGCGTACTGTTCGTTGTTTATCAATATCTGATATTCAACTTTATGCATATGCGAAACAAAAATCGGTATTTGACGCTATTTTAGATTTAGTGTATAGGTACATGCCCGATTATCTTTTTATATCGGGTGATTCATTAGATGATGCAAGGATTGTATTTGATAAGGAAACGATGGAAAGTTACATCGATTTCTTAAAAAAAGTTACACCTATAACTAATGTTTATGCTATAAAAGGAAATCACGATAATATGACCCGTGGTACTAATGGTCAATGGATTAAAAGTGATAAAGAGTCAAATGCCAAGTTTAATTACTACTTTGATGGTGGAATACCTAATTTCACATTATTAAGAAATCAAAAAATAGACATTCCTAAAGACGGATTATCTATTTCGGGATTGGAAGAAGAATTCGAATGGTATGAAGGAAAAGGTGAAAAGCCATTAACATTTATAAACCATTTAAAAAGGTTTATAGCAACAAATAACTTTACCAATACCGAAAACCTTTGTTTATTCCACTCTAATAATGGTTTATTTGATAAATCTAATCACTTATTTAGTAAAAATATTATTGGCGATATGCCATTTAGTTTATTTGATTGTGGTCATAAACATGGCGGTTTATTAAAAGACTGGTGTGGTGAAGGCATTGCTACTATGGTTGGTAGTGCTATAAAGCCTGATTTTAAAGAGAATCATCGTGGTATAGCAGCTCCTCAAAAAAGATGGTTTGATGGTCAATGTTATGGTACTTATTATGGTACTGGTGAAGATGAAATAAATACAACTGTTGTAACATCAACTGGTATAACAAAATTACCTCCAAGTACTGGCATCTTAAGTACTGCTAGAGGACTATATCATCCTAGTTTTGATATAATAACTATTGAACAAGTTTCTTTATCAACCGTGGAAAATTTATTAAGAATATATAGGAATATGTTGGAAAAGATACAAGCTAGTAATTATAGACCTAGTGAAAAAGCATTAGAACATCAAAAAGAAGAAGCTATAGAAGAATATAATAGTTTAAATCCTGAAGAAAAAGTATTTATAAAAAGATTAGAAAAAGCTGCTTAATAACAGCTTTTTTATATACTAAAATATTAAACTAGACAAATATAAAAAAAACAGTTATAATGGTATAGTTAAATTTACTAAAAATTTAAAAGAAAGGAGTTTTTATGAATTTATTTAACAACGAAGATACAAAGATACTTGCCCTTGGTGGACTTGGCGAAGTAGGAAAAAATATGTATTGCGTTATGCATGGTCACGAAATTATTGTTATTGATGCTGGCGTAACATTTCCTGAAGGGCGATTACTTGGAATCGATTACATTATACCCGATTTTACTTTTCTTAAAGAAAATGAAAGTAGAATAAAAGCTTTATTTATAACCCATGGTCATGAAGATCATATTGGTGGTATACCATTTTTATTACAAACGGTAAATATTCCCTTTATATATGCCCCTAATCAGGCAATCGGATTAATTAGAAAAAAGTTAGAAGAAAAAAATATTCAATATAAAAATATTATTGCTTATACTGAAAAAACAAAAGTAAAATTTAAGAATATTGAAGTTGAATTCTTTCGGACAACCCACTCTATTCCTGATTCTCATGGAATAAGTGTTACAACACCTAATGGGGTTATTGTTGCAACAGGAGATTTTAAATTTGATTTAACACCGATTGGACCAGTTGCTAATTTTTATAAGATGGCCGAAATTGGGCATCAAGGTGTATCATTATTATTAAGTGATAGTACTAATGCTTTAAATAGTGGATTTAGTACTAGTGAATCAATCGTTGATGATGCCCTATCCGAAATATTTACTCGTCAAAAAGGACGAATTATTATTGCAACTTTTGCTTCTAATATTTATCGTTTAAAACATATTATTGATACATGTAAACGTAATGATCGTAAGATTGCTGTGTTTGGTAGAAGTATGGAAAACAATATTGAAATATCGATTGCTGGTGGTTATATTACCAATAAAGAGATATTTGTAACACCAGAAGAAGCTAACACTTTACCACCTGATAAAGTATGTTTATTATGTACAGGTAGTCAGGGTGAACCCCTTGCTGCCCTAAGTAGAATTGCTAATGGAAGTCATAGGCAAATACGCTTACAATCTAATGATATCATTATTTTCTCATCATCGGCTATTCCTGGTAATGCGATAAGCATATCAAGAATTATCAATAAATTATATTTAAAAGGCGTTGCTGTTTATACCAATACTACTTTAAGCGATATCCACACATCTGGTCATGGTAGTGAAGGCGATCTAGAGTTAATGTTACGATTAATGAATCCAAAGTATTTTATGCCCTATCATGGTGAATATCGGATGTTAAAAGCTCATGCTGATATTGCTGTGGCATGTGGTATGCCAAGAGAAAATACTTTTGTATTAAATAATGGTGATGTTTTATCCCTTAATAATGGAGTAGTAAAAAAAGATGGAAGTATAACTGCTAATGACGTTTATGTTGATGGTAATCGCATTGGTGATGTTAGTAATGCGGTTATGCGTGATCGTCAAGTAATGGCTACTGATGGAATAATTGTGGTTATTGCTAATGTTGATGTAACAACTAATAAATTATTAACAAGACCTAATATTACAACCAGAGGTTTTGTCCTTGTTAACGAAAATGAAGAACTATTAAAAGAATTAGAAACTATTGCTACTAATGCTATTGTTCCTAAATTAAATGAGCATCATAACTATGCTGAATTAAAAGCCGAAGTTATTACCCATTTAGGTACTTATGTTTTTCAAAAAACTGGACGAAAACCAATTATTCTACCCGTTATAATGGATATTAAGAAAAAAGAAGTAAGTAAAGTTATTTAAAAAGTGTTGATAAAAAATCAACACTTTTTTGTTTTATAAATTCTTATTTAGATAAGAAAAGAGGAATTTACATACGACTAAAGTCCTGTACCTACGAACACCACAGAGCGCCAAGAAAAACCAGTGAAAGCAGCTCCAAATGTGCGACCAAAGTCGAATGAACCAGAACCGGAGCCATCGTACGGACCGCCACCACGTACGAACCACGGATTATCAGTGTTTGGTATACTAGAATAATCTCCGTACCATGAGTAGTTTCCACCAGTATTACTACTAGTTTCATATACAGCATCACCATAGATAGAAGCGGTATAACCCGAACTAGTAGTTGGATATCTATCGATGTATTTATCATTGATACTACTTGGTGTTAAGTCTGAACTTGCTACTATGTTATTGTAGTTGCCCATTACACGTTCATTTGCTCCTCCTGACATATCGTAAATACCATATATATTACCTGTAGAACTTTGACCAACGTTAGTAACATATGCATTGCCAGTTCCACCACCTGTATAATAATCTGTTGAATTTGTTGTTATTTCAGCGTTTTTACCATACATCGATTGTGAAAAATATGCCATTGCTCCCCATTCACTATTCTTCATTACATGGGTATCGACATTATTAGTATCGGTAGTAAAGGTTCCATCAGCATTTAGTCCACTTGCTAAAACCCATCCATACTTATCATTTGTTTCCATACTTCTTGTTGCTGTAAACATGTTACCTAGTGTTATATTTCTTAAAGATTGAATACCTGGCTTTGAATCTAATGAAGCGGTTGTTCCACTCATCTCAAATTTAGCTACCCATATGCCTGTTAATTCCGTTCCATCAAACTTAAAGGCTGGATGAACAATATAATTTGATTGCGTATCAACATCACTATATGTTGGTACAGTATCTACTGTACTATCATCACTAGCTGTATTGGTATTATTTTTCAAAAATTTAACATTGATAGTTCCTACTGTACCGGTATGATATCCACTTGCTATTTGATAGGCATATCGTGGTATCCATACCCACATTGAACCATCTTCAGTTCTTGCATTAGCCCATTTTTTGTCTATAGCTGTATAGTTATACCAGTCATTATCACTTTCTGTTGTATCAACCCAAACTGTACCATCCCGTTTTATTGGTGTCATTCCTGTTGCCAGCTTTGGCTTATTTACCCCTTTAGCTGTATCATAATCTGAATTAATAGCTATCAAACTATTTAATATTGCTTCACATTCAGTCCATGTTTTCTTTTCCACTGTTACTTCACGATCACTATAACTCTTATATGCACAATATGTTCCATCATAGATAGCTATAGCTACAGTACCTGTTTTAGTTAATGATACTGCTCCATTATTTGGTTTAGACCCACTATAAACTAAACTCTTGCCTGTAACGTTAGAGCTTTCTTCATTATTGGTATAGACAAATATTATATCTGTTGATGTTTGACTACTATACATCTCTTTCACATATTCATTTTTAGCCGCATCGGCTATACCATATGCCGCATCCTTAAATGCACTCTTTTTTGCATCACTGATTATTCCTAAGATGATTGGGGTTGCAATTAAAGCTATAACTGCTAGTATTACGATTACTGCTAACAACTCTATTAACGTAAATCCCTTTCTCATAATTCCTCCTACTTTATCAATTTAATTATATCATAAGCATTACCAAAAGTTAACAAAAAATAAAACAAGATTAACTAAAGCTAACCCTGTTTTTTTCATTAATAATCTATGATCCTGTACTCTGATATTTTTTTAATCCTAAGTTAAAAACCAGAATAGATGGAATGATAAATAAGATTCCTATTAAGGGATAAAAGATATAAATAATATTATGACTATTGCCTAAAAGATAACTTAAAGGATAGTAATTAGCGCATGCTATAGGAATTACAAAGGTAAAGAAAGTTAAAAAATATTTACCATAGATATTAATAGGATACTGAGCCACTTGTCTTGTACCACAAGTAAATATATTAATAACTTCTAGACCTTTAATCGTAATAAAGCATAATGTTGCTCCTAAAATCACTATACCCATAAAAATAGTTATTGAACTTATAATCATTAATAATAAAATAGTAATATTAATAATGGTTAATGGTATTTTTAGATTAATAATAGCTATTACTAACATAATTATGGCATTAATAACTTTAGCTATTTTATGGTACGCTATTTCACTACCAAGAATTTGTAAATGAATATTACGTGGTCTAATTAATAATAAATCGAATGTTCCATTATTTATTAATTTTTCAAAAACATCAAATCCCCGACCAAATGCCTCTGCTAAATTAAAACTTATATAAGTAATACTAAATGTTATCATTACTTCATAAAAATTATATTCTTTTAAAATACCAAATTTATCAAATAAAGCATAAATAGCTAAATAATCAATATAGACCATAAAAAACTGGGCAAGTAGAGATAAGAAGAAAGACACTTTATATTGGATTTGTTTTTGGAGATGTAATGATAAATATTTTTTAAATAACTTCATCTTAACCTCCTTGAATAAATAGTTTACTAGTAGCTTTTTTCATTAGTAAACTACCTATAATTATAAGAATAATAATCCAAATTAATTGTAATCCAATATTAAATAATGCTTCACTCACCTGGATGTTATTAGAATATACTCTAAATGATAAATCACCTATTAAACGAAATGGTAAATAATAAGTTATAGATTGAACCACTTTTGGTAATAAAGGGACAGGAATAACCTCTCCTGATAAGAATTCAACAATCGTAAATATTATACTGCTTACCCCTTGATCATTATAAGTGAAAAAACTTAAAGTGTTAATAAGCATAACAATAGCAGTTATAATAAATGATCCTAAAATTAAACAAATTATAAAGAGAATAAGATTAAGGGGTGTTGCTGGTAATGATAAATTATAGGGAGCTGGTAGTAATAAACTAACTATTATGATCGGCGAAAAACGTAACAACGTTGCTGCATATTTCTTACTTAAATTCTTAATATACCACCAATAATATAAGTTATATGGTCGACATAATTCATAAGCAACCGTTCCTTTTCTAATACTCTCAATAACGTCATCATCTCTTACACGGATATATATTAGAGCTAATAATGCTTGCCCTAACCAGACATAAGTTACTAATTCCTGAAAATTAATAGCAACATTAACATTTTTACCACTATAGAAAGCCTGATAAATCACGAGTAAAATAGCACCCCAGAAGAACTGGGTTGATAAACCGGCTACTGCCGCTACACGATATTGCAGATTAGCCATTAGTTCTGTTTTAAAGTAGGATATATACCCTCTCATAAGTTTAATTCCTCATATAATTTAATAATAATATGGTCAATATTTTCTTCTAAGACATTAACATCCGTTATATCACAAGTTTTAGAAAAAAGTTCAATAATTTTAGAAACACTTATTTCTTTCAGATCTACTTTTAATAATATTCGATCTTTACTTTTCTCTATAATTTCAAAATGATTATTAGGTGGTAAATTTTCTATTTTAGAAAAGAATATTTCTACATACTTATGATTAGTATATAATTTTTTTATTTCTTTTAATGAACCATCATATAACTTCTTACCATGACCGATAACAATTATTCGATTAGTTAAAGCTTCGACATCGGCCATATCATGACTAGTTAAAATAATAGTTACTTTGTCTTTTTCATTAATTTTTTTAATAAAATCACGGACGGCTACTTTTGATACAGCATCTAAACCAATGGTTGGTTCATCAAGAAATAATATTTTAGGACGATGAATTAAGGAAGCCGCAATTTCCGCGCGCATTCTTTGCCCTAAACTTAACTGTCGAACGGGTGTTTTAAGAATATCCTCTAAATTTAATAGTTCAGTTAATTCTTTTTTTGTTTTTTCATAATCTTGGTCGGAAACTTTATAAATTTCTTTTAGTAACTTAAATGATTCTTCAACTGGTATATCCCACCATAATTGTGATTTCTGACCAAATACAACTCCAATATTAGCAACATATTTGATTCGATCGGTAAAAGGATCCATACCATTAACAAGACAATGTCCACTATCTGGTTTTAAAATACCACATAGCATCTTAATAGTAGTACTTTTTCCGGCCCCATTAGGACCAATATAGGCAACAATCTCCCCTTTCTTGATATTAAAAGAAACATTATCAACAGCTTTAATATACTTGTAGTCCCTACTAAATAATGCTTTAAACGCATTTTTTAAGCCACTGTCTCTTTGTAATACCTTAAATGTCTTACTTAAGTTTGATACTTCAATGAAATTCATGAATATCCCCTTCTAGACAACGCAAAAAATCCACATATTCCTGATGTAGTAGTTATGTATAATTATGTAAATTTTGCGAAACGTCGAGATTCATTATAGACCCTTTTCCAAGTTTTGGCAATACCTAAAATAAAAAACTTGCGAATTTTATCGCAAATTTTATCTTCTTCTTGGTTCTTCAACAGGTTCAGTTTTAGGATACACTATATTAATGGGTTTTTCTCCAGGATATAGTATATTATTAGGTTTATCTCCAGGATATAATTTATTATTAGGTTTATCCCCAGGATATAATTTATCACTAGGTTCTATTTTAGGATTTGTTGTATCTTTTAGCTCTTCCATATTAAATTCCTCCTTAAGTTACTATAAGTATAACATATTTAAAATTTGTAGTAAAGTAATATATAAATTAGCAGTAGAAATTACATAATATTAAAATAAAAAAAGATATAAAAATATCTTTTTTTATTCATTACTATTATTTTTCTTATTAGGTTTAGTTGGTTCTTTACTTGCTAACTCTTCTTTAGCTGTTTCAATATTTTTTTCTAATTTATTTAGTACTTCGGTAGTAGCTTCAACTGCTTTTTCTTTAATAGAACTAGCAGTCTTTTCTAAAACAGGAGTTCCTTTTTCTAAAGTATATTCAAATAATTCTTCAGCCATATCTTGAATTTTTTTAGCTTTGCTTTTAGCCATTGCTAAGATCTTTTCTTTATCTAATTCTTCTAGTTCCATTCTTATTTCATATACTTTATTTTCAACATTAGTTTTTACTTCATCAATATCAATATCTTTTACTTTAGCAATCATCTCATCAAGTTTACTCTTTAATTCTTTTCTTGTTTCACTACCCTTTTTAGGAGCAAAAAGAACACCTATACCTGCTCCAATAGCAACGCCTGTTAAAAATTTACCAAATCCACCTTTTTTTTCACTCATTATTGTCATCCTCACTTTCTTCTCTTTTTTTATTAAAAAACCTGCCTATAGCACCTGTTGTAACTTCTACTATTTTATCGGTTATATTAGATAAATGATCAGTTGTTGTATCAATAATATTAAATAAACCATTTAATTTATTAATTTTATGATTTATATCATCAACCATTGTATCTACCTTACCTAAAGTTTTAATAGTTCTAACAACAAGTACAATTAATGCTACTAATAGTATAGCTAATAAAACATAAATTATTACAAGCATTGCATCTTCAAAACTTATCATTTTATTCCTCTTTTCCGCGATACATTGAATCAATTAAATTAAACAAATCACTCTCAACTACTTTATCATCATTACTATCTAATTTATTCAATTGTTCTTCCACCATATTGTCATCATTTTCACTCGCATGACGATATTCATTTTCTTTGATACTTTCATGATCTTCAATCATATCATCAATAGCTACATCAGGCGCAATTACTTCTGATTTTAAATCTAATTCATCAATAATATCTACTTCTTGTTTAATATCATCAGAATCACTTAAGAAGAATGATTCTTTATGTTCATAAGTTAGTGTACTCTCTAAATCTTCTTCTAGGTTTCCAAAGGCTTTTCTTCTTACATCATCAACTGTTAAAGGATTAGTACGACGACTTCTTAATTCACTACTAGTAGTCTTTTTAGTAACAATACTATCCTTACTATAATTTTTATCAAGAATACCATAGACTGGCGAAATAACGGGTGAAGGTTTAAATATTTTTTTAATCTCTTTTGGTTGTTGTTGTCTTGTACCACTATATGGTTCTTTAGTAACAACAGCCTTAGGTTTTTCTTTTGGCTTATCTAATTCATCAAAATCTTTGTCATCAAAATAAACGGGAAAAACAAATTTTTCTTCACGTTTAGGAGGCTCTGGTGGCTCTGGTGCATGATGTTCAGATGTAATATTTCGTTCAACATCTTCAACCCTTGAAGCTGGTTCCGATTTTGCCGCTGGAATTTCCACCTGAATAATATCTTTTTTAATTGGTTTTACTTCATCATCCACTTCTTCGGTGAACATATTTTTAAGTTTGTCCATTATTCCCATATTTTAATTCGCTCCTTTATATGGCTGATCAGTTGGTGCATCTGTTTGATTGTCATCCTCACTAGAATACTCTAGTTTATTACTAGTATTCTTTTTACTAGTAAAGATATCATACTGTTCTTCTTTACTGGTAAAATATTCATCATCAAGCGCTAGTTTAATGACATTGTTATTAAATTTTATAGTCGATAAAATATATGAGGCATTAAGTACAACTAAATTAATATCTTTCTTATTAGTTAATACTTCAATTTTAGCATAATTATACATAAATTCTACTAAATATTTATCTTTAACTTTATTAATTTCAAGATATCCTTCTTTGCCATTAATAGATATGGTTTTAGAATAATATGCTTTCTTATCTTCAACAAATGTTTGTTTCTTTTGATGATAGTAACTTATAATATCAATATATAAATAATAGTAATTACCATCAGAATATAATTTATTATTATATTCATCACTATCAATAAAACTTACTCCTCGTGGTACATAATACTTGTATCCTCTACCTATCACGTTAAATAAGTGGTTATTTTTGGATAATACCACGCTTATAATATTGTCGATACTATTAGTATCTATTCGTACAACTGTACACCCTGTTAATAGTAACGCTAATAACAAAATGATGATGGTTTTCTTCATCTTTACCACTCTTCCCTTATATTATACCAAAAGTTGGCAACTTATAAAACTATTTTTTTGTGTTATTGTCAATTTGTTGTCTTTTTTTAATAAATTCACCCCGATAAATGCTTTTACCAGCTTCAACAAAACGTTTTTCATACTCGGTAGGAATATTATCGGTAATATCAGATTTATATAAATCAAAAGTAATGTTTTCAATATAATAACCATATTGAGTTAGACTCATTGATGAATATTCAAATAATAAACGATTATCAGTTTTCATTATTATATGACTATCATTTTTAAATATATTATTATATCTATTTAGAAAGACCATACTTGTAAGACGACGATCCTGGTGTCTTTTTTTAGGCCATGGATCAGAAAAATTAAGATAAATTAAATCAATTTCCTGATTAAAGATCTTTTCGATATCAATTGCATCCATTCGAATAAATCTTAAATTAGGTAAATCAAGATGTTCCATCTTTTGAACAGCTCGAACTAAAACACTATCATATTTTTCAATACCAATAAAATTAAGATGGGGATTAGATAGTGCCTGATTAATAATAAAATCACCCTTTCCGGTACCAATTTCGATTCTAAAGGGATTATTATTATTAAATAGTTCTTGCCAATGCCCACAATAATATTCAGGATTATTAATAACATATAATGAGTTGTTTATCATATTATGAGAGCCTTTTATATTTTTTAAGCGCATAACTTCCATCCTCACTAATTATATTGCATATTTATTTTACCATATTAAGTACCCAAATGTAAACAAATGCATATAATTAAATAGGACAAAAAAGGAGTGTGTAAAATGAAAGATAATCGCGATTGTGGTGCTAGTCCCTTCCCTATGTATCAACCATATCAAGGTATGGGAATGCCGGGAATGGGTATGCCAGGAATGAGTGGCCCAGGTGCTGGTATGGGAATGCCGGGAATGGGTATGCCAGGAATGGGTGGTCCAGGTGCTGGTATGGGTATGCCAGGAATGGGTATGAATATGCCAACAAGTGGTATGAATATGGGAGTTCCAACAACTGAAGTAAATGTTGGTATGGATGGTACTTCTGATCAAGAAATAAATGCAATAAGACAACAGTTATACTCATTAGAAAGACGAGTATCACAACTAGAGAGTATGGTTGGTCGACCAAATAATATGACTAATACTGGTAATAATCCAGCAAGTGGTTATAACGCATCGAGCTATCAAATGCTATAAAAAAACTGTTGAAATCAACAGTTTTTTGTTAGAAACGACCGCCACCGCCGCCGCCACCAAATGATCCTCCACCACCAGAGAAACCACCTCCAAAGCCACCACCTGATGAATAATTAGATGAATTAACACGGCTTTGTTCAGCCCGGGCATCATTAACGGCTGATTGAACACTACTATTAACAATATTAGACATAATCATCATATTATTAAAAGCATATGGATCAAACATATTGTTATTATAAACATTATTCATATCTGCCATTTTTACTTCCATAGTTTTAGCTAATTTAGTAGCACACCCTAAGGTTACAGCATAAACTAAATATTTTTCCCATAGAACAATTTCTGGCAAATCTTTTTCTTTCATATTACCAAAATCAAGCATAAATTTTTTTAAAGCCTTCCATTTGGTATAATCTTCATTCCCTTTAATAGTTTTTTTGGTACTAGCCATAATATATATTAAAGATCCAAATGAAGCACAAATTAAGATAAATAGTAATAGTTCATCAACATCAGTATTAATAGCAAATACAAATGCTAAAAAACCAATAATACAATAAAGAGCTAATAATACTTTACCTTTATTATTATCTTCAAAGAATTGATAACTTTTTCCTAAAGATCTGGCACTACTTAACCAATTATTATAATTTGTTAAGAAAGAACTATAACTAGACTTAGCTTTTTTCTTTAATTCAGATAAACTAATCTGCGTACTATCATCAAAAAGCCAATCCACTAATTTTCCTTCGGTTTCATTTAAACCATCTCTATTATTTAGGATCAATAGATAATCTTTCTTATCTTTAACTTCATATTTAATATTCTTACGATATATTAAGTATAAAATGGAAGCTGATAAATCATTATTAGAAACATTTCTCCTAATTAAATAACCAACTACTTCTGGACCATAATCTTCTGGAAAGTCACGATAATAATCGCTCTTTAAAGTTGCTTCATACTCCTTATCATATTTACGATAATTACGATAAATTATATAAATTAAACCTAATAAATAAAGAGGTATTAAAACATACATTATTTTAGTCCGAAGTTCACGAGCTTTTCTTTCAGCTTCTATTTGTTTTTTTACTTCTTCTCTTTCTTGATTAGCTTCATCAGCTTTCGCAGTTTCACCTTCAATTATTTTATCTAAGGCTTGATACTGAGTTGTTTTAGTGCTACTTGATAAAACTGTCTTATCAAAAGCAAAACGAACATCCATCGCTGTATTAGCATCTAATTCTTTAATAGTAACTTTAATATTGTTATTATCAACAATTTTAATATCACCATATAGTGGTCCATGAGCCCATCCTTTTAATAAATTAGCATTATTAGGAATATTAATATGTAACTCAAAATTGCCAATACTTTCACTTAATTCATTACTAAAAATATTCCAACCCATTTCAGCAATATCTTGATGAACAATACCCAGATTTTTAATGGTATAATCAATATAAAAACTATGGGTATTATAACTACTAGGATTATATATGCGAATGCTTACTCCATCAGTAGAACTTTCTTTAGTATAAACACCATAATCACCAGTATCAGCACTAATTGTTTGATTAAAAGGTGTGCCTTCTTTATTTAAATCATCAAAAGAGCCCGTTCCAGTAATAGCCTTTACATCATTAATTACAATATCTAAACCATTATATATATCACTACCCATGAATGATTCAGTACTGCCATCAAAGGTTGGAGCACTAGAATTACGATAGTTAATGATTCTTTCAAAACCATTAAAGTCCCCTTCTAAAGTAAATATTTCTCGAACACTTAAATCACCATTATTTAATACTTTGGCATCAATAAAATAGTTACTTATTCCTGCATTATAAGCTCCTATTTTAAAAGGAATAAATAGTACTAATAATAGTACTATGCCAATTAATTTCTTCTTCATTTTCAAAAAAGCTTACCTAAGTAAGCTTAAAATTGAACTTTTGGAACTTCTTTTTCAGCTTCTGTAGCTTCAAAGAATTCTGCAGGTTTAAATCCAAAAAGACCGGCTACAACATTTGATGGAAACATCTCTAATTTGTTTTTATATTTTAAGACTGTATCATTATAGAATTGTCTAGCAAATGATATCTTATCTTCTGTTTCTTTTAAATTAGCTTGTAAATCCATAAAATTAGTATTAGCTTTTAAATCAGGATAAGCCTCTGTTAAAGCAAATAATCTTCCTAAAGCTTTAGTAAGTTCACCATTTGCTTCCATTTCATCATGAGCAGATGTTGCGCTAACAGCTTTATTACGAGCACTGATAACCGCATCTAAAGTATCTTTCTCATGACCAGCATAACCCTTTACTGTTTCTACTAGGTTAGGAATTAAATCAGCTCTTCTTTTTAATAAAACATCGATTTGAGCCCATTGATCCTTAACCATATTTCTTAATTTGACTAAAACATTGTAATTGCTAACTAAAAAAGCCGCAATTAAGATAATAACTACCAAGATAATTAATAACCATTCCATTTTTCTTCTCCTCCTCTACTGTAATTATACAATAATATTTTAAAAAAAGAAATATTTTTCACATAAATTGTCCATAATTTACCAAAATATAGTTAGGAGTGATAGAATGAAAATAGACATCCGTAAAAGTATTATCCAAAACTTTAGTAATAGTAGTTATAATGATATTGAAGAATCTATTAAAGCTTCAATCAGTGCTAAAGATGAAATAACATTGCCCGGTTTAGGTGTTTTCTTTGAATTATTATGGGAAAATAGTGATGATGCCACTAAAAAGTTAATTATCGATAATATAATTAAGGGCGTATAGAAACTGTTTGTAAGCAGTTTTTTTATTTGTTTAATAATCATTATTTTCAATTTTGTTTACTATGAAATGAAGAACTGTTATAATTATATATAGGGTTAAATATAAGGATGTGGCGTATGAAAAAAAATACTTTTGTTGAAGGAACCATTATTGCTTCCTCTGCTATTATATTAATTAAAATATTAGGAGCGATATATGTTGTACCCCTATATGCAATAGTTGGTGAAAAAGGCGGTAGTCTATACTCATACGCCTATAATATATACTCATTATTTTTAGATATATCAACAGCTGGTTTACCTATTGCAATGAGTAAGATAATAAGTGAATATAATACTCTTCAACTATATGAAGCAAAAGAACGAAGTTATAAAATTGGTCGGAATATTATTTTAATGTTTTCGCTTATTTCCTTCTTTGCTTTATTTGTATTTTCAAAAGAATTTGCTTATATATTTATTGGTAATATGACTGGTGGTAATACCATTGAAGATATTTCCCTTGTTATCAAAAGTATATCCTTTAGTCTCCTTATTATTCCTTTCTTAAGTATCGCAAGAGGATATTTACAAGGACATAAATTTATAGCACCATCTAGTTTTTCACAGATGTTAGAACAAATTATTAGAATAGCTATTGTTTTAATGGGAGCATATATTACCATTAATGTCTTAAATAAGGGTATTAGTATTGGTGTGGCGATAGCTTTACAAGGAGCCTTCTTTGGAGGAATTGTTGCTTATCAGTACTTACATTTAAAAATTAAAAAAAATAAAGAATATTTTAATTTAGATAAAATAACTACTCCTGATAATATCTCTAATAAACAGATTACTAAAAAGATTATTACGTACGCTATACCATTTATTATTACTTCTATAGCCATCGATGTATATAGTATTACTGATCAGGCTTTAGTCATTAAAGGTCTTTCTTCACTACATTTTTCATCATTAGAGAGTGAGACAATTGCCAGTATTATTTCGACTTGGGGTAGTAAAATATGTATGATTATTAACGCTGTAGCGATGGGCCTATCAGTTAGTCTTATACCCCATATGGTAAGTAGCTATGTTAAAAAAGATCTTCAAGAAGTTAATAATCGTTTTAATCAAGCAATAGGTGTTATTTTAGTAACAACTATTCCTATTACGGTAGGAATGAGTATTCTTGCTAATCCTATTTATTATCTATTCTATGGTAGTAGTACTTATGGTGGTATCATTTTAAGAATTCTTTCTTTTGTAGCTTTATTTGCTAGTGTTAATATTGTCATATGTACTTCTTTACAAGGGTTAAATAAATTTAAAGCTGTATATATTTGTACTATTGCTGGATTCTTAACTAATGCTTTATGTGATCTACCATTTATATATCTATGTGATAAAATAGGCATTTATCCCTTTTATGGAGCATGTTTCTCATCTATGTTTGGTTATACTATTTCTTATGTTATTGCTCTTAATATTCTAAAGAAAGAAGAAAAAATGCATTTTAAAGATATCTTATTAATTCTTAAAGATATAATTATTCCTCTTATTGCTATGATTATTCCTATACTAATTCTAAATCATTTTATTAACTTAAACGGTTCAAGTAAAATAATAATCGTTCTAGTATTATTTATGTATGCCTTAATAGGATCTGTAATATACGCTGTTTTAACTTATAAAAATGGTGTATTAGAAAAAGTCTTTGGTAAAGAATATATTGCTAAAATAATTAAAAAAATAAATATTTTTAAAAAGTTCAAAGGGATTAAAAACACATAAAAATATCACTTATAAAAGTGATATTTTTTAATATTTTAATAAAAGTAAACTTTATTATTCAGCATATTTTGTCCCACATTCGCCACAAAACTTAATACCACTATTATCCTTTTTATTCATTAATCGTTTCTAGAATTTCATTAACAACAATTTGATATTTATCGAATCTCTTTTCGACTCGACCTTTTAAACGAATGAACTGGCCTACTTTTAAATTAGGATAACTTTCATGAGTACTAGGAAATAAAATTAAATCTATCGTACTTACTTCATCACTACCTGTCATAAAAATCATTGTTTGATTATTTTTAGTTGTTACTTCTTTTATCTTATCAACATAAACAATCATTTCAACTATTTTATCAAAATAATTACTAATATTTTCTAAATCAATTTTGATATTATATTGTAACTTATAATCTGTAACCGGATGGTTGCTTAAATAGAAACCAAATATTTCCAGTTCTTGACGCATTTGTTCAACTTTAGAATATTCATTATAAAATTTTAATTCTGGTTTATCAATAATTTCTTCGGTTAAATCTTTAATAACATCTCCATAATTAATAATTATATCAAGATTTTCCATTAAGGTCTTTTTATTAATACCAAAGCCACTAAATACTCCAGCTTTAATTAAAGATTCTAATGTTTTCTTATTAATAGCTTTACCATATAATCGCTTAACAACATCATAAATATCATTATAAGATCCTTTTTCTCTTTCGGTAATTATTAAGTTAACAGCGTTAATACCGACATTTTTAATATTAGTTAAAGGAAATCTTAAACCTAAACTAGTTACTTGATAATCTTTATTACTTAAATTAATATCTGGTTTTAAAATATTTATTTTTAATTTGCGACATTCATAGATATACTCTTTCGTTTTAATTTCACTACCAATAACCATTGATAACAAATTACGCATAAAGTATAAGGGGTAATGGGATTTTAAATAAGCCATAGAATACGCAATAAGAGAATATGCGACCGAATGAGCACGATTGAAGCCATAATTAGCAAATCGCAATATTAAAGCATATACTTTTTCAGCAACACTTAAATCATATCCTAAATCAGCACTACGTTTAATAAACTTATCTTTTTCTTTTAATAAGATGTCTTCTTTCTTTTTACTCATAGCTCGTCTTAAAACATCAGCTTCACCTAACGAATAACCAGCCATAATATTAGCTATCTGCATAATTTGTTCTTGGTAAACAATAATCCCATAGGTAGGTTCTAATATCATAACTAGTTCAGAATGCAGATAATCTTTTTGCTCTATTCCCTTTTTACGTTTAATATAACTATCAATATTATCCATCGGACCTGGTCTAAATAAAGCAATTGCCGCCACAATATCCTCAAATGTTGTTGGACCTAGTTTCTTTAAGAAATGCATCATACCCGCTGATTCAAATTGAAATATACCTAAGGTATGAACATTTTGAAAAATATCTATAGTTGCATTATCATTAAGAGGTAAATTATTAATATCAATATTAATCTGATTATTACTTAAATCTTTTACTGTATCAGCAATTAAAGTTAAATTACGAAGAGCTAGGAAGTCCATTTTTAAAAGGCCTAGATCTTCAAGATACTCCATCGAATAACCTGTCGTGTAGAAATCCGGATGGGTATTATCTAAAGGTATTACTTCATCTAAATCACAACATGACATAACTACTCCGGCAGCGTGAATAGAAGTATGTCTTTTTAAACCTTCTAGTTTTAAAGATATTTTAAATACTTTCTCTAAATCTTTATTAATATTTAAGAAAGATTTTAATTTATTATTTTGGTTATAGTTATCCATAAGTGATAAACGAGTATCAATAAAACGACACATATTATCAATCAAACCACCATCAATACTCATAGTCCGTCCGACATCTCTTATTACTTGTTTAGAACCTAATGTTCCAAACGTAATAATCGGAGCGACTCTTTTGCGACCATATTTATTAATACAATAATCAATTACTTCTTGTCGACGATTATATTCAAAATCAATATCAATATCGGGCATAGTGATACGTTCGGGATTTAAAAACCTCTCAAATAATAAATTATATTTTATCGGATCAACAGTAGTAATATTTAAGCAATAAGCAACTAATGAACCAGCCGCACTACCCCTACCAGCTCCTACTAAAATACCATGTTCTTTCGCATATCGAACATAATCCCATACCACTAAAAAGTAGTTATCAAAGCCCATCTTTATAATGACAGAAAGCTCATATCTTAAACGTTCTATATAAACTTTATTAACTTTATCACCAAATAATTTTTTTAAGCCCACGCGACATAATTCTTTTAAATAGGAAGTTGCGTCACTTCCATTAGGGCATTCATATATTGGTAAAAGATTTTTCTTTCTGTCCATAACTAATTGACAATGATTATAAAAGTAATCATTATTAATCATATCTATGTCTGCTAATTTAGTTACTAGAAAGTTATTATGATAATCAATATCAATCTGATCAATTGCCTGTCCTAATTTGATAGCTGTTAAATATTTCATATATGAAGCATCTTTACTATCTAGAAATAAAATCTCATTCATATAGACATAACGTTTAGATGTTAATTTGTTTTTTTCATCAATATTCTTATAACTTTGAAATAAATCATCATAAATACTATTTAAATTATCATATATTATTAATGACTCAAAGGGCACAATACATATTAATTGATTATGATATTTCTTTAATACTTCGATTGTTATTTCTTTAGAACTATTTAGTGTCGCTAATTTAAGAAGATTCTTATATCCGGCATAATCTTTACAATAAACAACAAATTTATTTTTATCTAGTTCTAATTCTAAACCAATAATGGGTTTAATATCATTATCTAAACATAAGTTATAAAACTCCATTACCCCATACATATTATTATCGGTAATCGTTAAAGATTTTAAATTATTATCTTTAGCGAACTTAATCAATTCTTTTATCTTAATCATACTGGATAATAAATGATTATGAGTTTTAATATTAAGTGGTGTATACATATTATCACCTCTACCTTCATTTTACTATAATTTAAACATTTTTTAAACAATTTCTCCATAAATATTTGACTTATCAACAATAATATGGTAAAGTTATTAAGCAAGGGAAATCTCGAGGGAGGAATATTGATATGGCAACAATAAAAACAAATAGAAAACCTTTATTTGGTAACCTACGTTCACATGCTTGTAATGCTGTAAGACATGCACAAAAGCTTAACAAACAAAAAGTTACTATTAATGGTGAATCTGTTATATTAAGTACTAGAGAATTAAGAACTTTAAAAAAGGCTAGTCAAGTAAAAACTGAAGAATAATAAAAAACACTTTCAAATATTAGAAAGTGTTTTTTTATGATATTATCCAATAACCGTTATTCTTAAGTAACCGTTACCAGTATGGCCCGTTTCATTGCCACCAGTTGGATTGGGCATCAAAGCATTACCACTAATAATTTGACCACCAGTAAATATTAGTCCTGAAAAGTGGTTTGGTTGACCTGTATGGTTACCACTTGTATCAACCGCATTGCATCCAGTAAAGCCAGAGACAAACGATGAACCACCAGCGCCACCACTTAAACCATTATAATCATTACGAGCTCCACTACCACCACCATAGTAACCGCCCCCGCCGGCACCACCACCAATATCTATATTAGCATTTCCGCCTTGTCCAAAACTCCCGTCTTGACCATTATAACCAACAAAACTTGAATATTGTGTATAAATACCTTTAGCACCACCAGCTGTTTGGGTTCCACCAGTGGCTAAACCTGAGTAAACACTCGTTACACTAGAACCACCAGTTAGTCCACCACCATAGCCACCAATGCCACAATTTGAACTATTATAATAAACTGGTCCGCCACCACCGCCGGCCACAATTATTCGATCTTTTAAAGCAGTACCATTTACTCTAACATCAGTAGCACCGCCGCCACCACCGCCGCCATGACCGCTTCCCCAGTCAAAATTAGTTCCGCCACCGTTCCATCCAGTAGTAGTTAAAGACCCTGAACTACCAACATAAATATTTAATACTTGTCCTGCTGTTAAAGTAATAGTTCCTGAAGCATAGCCACCTTTACCGCCCGCAGCAGTACCGATAGTTGCACTATATGCCCCCCATGCTTCTATTTTATAAGAGCCTGTTATTGGAACATTATAATTTTGTAATGCCCCCGTATAAGTTAATGATGTAATTATTGCATATACAACTACTGTTCTTTCAATTTGAAATGTATTATTAGCAACATCACTAACACTATATGTTATAGTGTAAGAGCCTAGAGTTGATGTGTTAACAGTTCCTGTAGTAGTAATATTAACTGTTATATCACCATCAATATTATCACTAGCTGTAGCGCCTTGTTCTGTATATGTGGAGTTTTGAGCAACTCCTACAGTACTATCTCCTACTAAAGTTATGACAGGAGGTACATCATCAACAGGTGGTATATCATCATTCTGACAAGCCTCCCAACTCTTTTTTTCAACAGTTATTTCGACATCATCAAAACCTTTAGTCGCACAATATGTCCCATCATATAATTTTAGAGCTATCTTTCCTTTATCATCTAAACTAATTTGTCCCTGTTGAGGTTTAGCACCACTATAATTTAAACTATAGCCAGTAGGATTAGATGATTCTACCCCATCTGTGTATGTGTAAATTATATTTTTTGGCTCATCACCTGCATACATCATTTGTACATAAGCATTTTTAGTAGCTTGCGAAATTCCATATGATGTACTCTTAAATGCTTCTTTATTAGCATTATTTATTATTCCTAGAATTATTGGTGTCACTATTAAAGCAATTGTTGCAAGTATTATAATTACAGCTAATAATTCAATAAGAGTAAAAGCCGTTTTATTCATTTGTATTTTCCTCTATTCTATAAAAATAATATCATATATTTATAAGCAATGCAAATAAAAATAAGCATTTTGTAATCTTTAAAATATAATTTACACTAACAGCAATTCTTATTTTCAAAATATCTTATAATTAGTTTTTTTTGACATTATTATTAATTAATATGTTATATTAAGTACTGGAGAATTAAGAATTTTTAAAAAGGCTAGTCAAGTAAAAACTGAAGAATAATGAAAAACACTTTCTAATATTTGAAAGTGTTTTTTTATCTATAAATATCATCTGTGAATAAATTTACAATTAATGGAATATGTTATTTGATATTTTTCTTCAGATTCTTTATTATTTTGAACAGCTAGTAATTGTAATAAATATCTTTTCAATTTTAAATATTCCTTCATTTTTGTTATATCATTACTACTGCCACCAACACCGTATTTTTCTGAAACTTCATCTATAAACTTCTCATAATTTATATTATCATCTTTATTATCAGATTTTATTTCATCTAGTATTTGATCAACCTCGAGAACTGTACTATATTTATGTTTATCACGTAATTGTTTTACTTCTTGAAATAAACCCCAGGCCGCTAATAACGTTGTATGAGCTGGTACTAAAGCTAGCATCATCTGTATTATGGGGTTGGCAACATTTATTACATTAATGGCTATTAAAGTTATAATCATTGCTGTTGCCATACTACTAAGATAAGTAAATATAGATTGTTTTAATATTTTAGTAATACTATCTGGTGTAGATTCAACATATTTAATTATTTGTTCTTTAAAAACTCCTTTTATTCTTGCGAATGGGTATTCCCATTCAAAAAAAGTATTACTTTTATTTTTTTTAAAATAGTATACACTATAAGATGTTGATCCTTTCGATATATTCGATATTGTCTCTTCTTTGGGAATACCAGGTATTGGATACTTCATACAAAAAATCCCCTTCTGTGCCATCTATTATAGCACTAAAAGGAGATTTTGCAAGCTATACTTTTTCGACTTTTATGCCAACATTATGGCCATTTAAATCGATTGTTTCTAAATCATCATTACTAATAATAATATTAACAGCTAATGTCTCATTTTTAATATATTCATCAAATGATTTTATAGCCCCTTCTACTTCTTTATCACTATGATAATAAATGTTAATGCGATCAAGAATCTCGAAGTTGTTATTTTTACGTAATTGTTGAACTTTAGATACTAATTCCCTAGCAATACCTTCATTAATTAAAGCAGGAGTTAATTCAGTATTTAAAATAATAAAATTATTATCTTCCATACCCGCATCAAAACCATCTTTTGATGATATTCTAATATCAACCATATCACTAGAAATAGTATATGTTTCATTATTAATTACTAAATCTATTGTTTCATTATTCTTTAACTTAGTTATGTCATAATTAGATAAATTAGTTAGTGCATCCGTAAATAATTTTATATTAGATCCAAAGATTGGACCCGCTACTTTAAAGTTAGGTTTAACCATAAAGTTCATATATTTACTTAAATCACTAGTATAAATTATCTTTTTAACGTTCAATTCTTCCGCAATTAATGGTAATAAATCATCTATTAAAGATTTATTGATTTCATCAATTAGGGCTTCACTTAAGGGTTGACGAACCTTTATTTTACTTTCCTCACGAACATAACGACCAATACTAATTAATGAACGAACTAAATCCATCCGAGTCTCAATACTATCATTAATTAATGATTCATCATATTTAGGAAAATCTTCTAAATGAACTGATTTTTTGTCGGTTAGTTTACGATATATTTCTTCAGAGATAAAAGGTACGATGGGAGCAATAATTTTAACTAAGCTGAGTAATATTTCATAAGTAGTATTATAAACAGCTTTTTTATCATTATCTAGCTCACTAGCCCAGAATCTTCGGCGATTACGACGAATATACCAATTAGATAGATCTTCACTAACAAACTCGGTTAATTCGCGAACAACACCCGTTAAATCATAATTATCATAACTAGTTGTTACACTCTTTAAAACGCGATTGTATTTAGATAATAACCACTTATCAATTTCAGGACGATCATTCACTGGAATATTAAATTCCCTTGGATCAACCTCATCAGTATTAGCATATATAGCAAAGAAATTATAAGTATTCTTTAAAGTACTAAAGAATTTAGAATATACTTCTTTTAAACCATCAACATCAAATTTAGTTGGTGTCCAAACAGGTGACACGTATGGGAAATACCAACGAATAGTATCTGCTCCATATTCCTCTATTAAATCGAAAGGATTAAGGGTATTACCTTTAGACTTACTCATTTTCTTACCATATTTATCTAATAATAAATCATTAACTAACACATTCTTATAAGGAGTTTTTCCCATAACAAATGTTGAAATAACTAGTAAGACATAAAACCAACCGCGAGTCTGATCAATACCCTCACAGATAAAATCAGCTGGGAATTGTGTATCAAAGATATCCTTATTTTCAAAAGGATAATGATATTGAGCAAAAGGCATAGATCCTGAATCAAACCAACAATCCATTACCTCCGGAATTCTATTCATTAATTTACCACACTCTGGACATTTAATGTGCAATTCATCAACATATGGGCGATGTAGTTCAATCGAAGTATCAATACTTTCTTCTACTCTACTAACTAGTTCTTCTCTTGAACCAATCATTTCTAAATGACCACAAACACATTTCCATAAAGGAATTGGTGTTCCCCAATAACGTGATCTTGATATTGCCCAATCATTAATATTCTCTAACCAGTTACCAAATCTTTTTTCACCAACAAATTTAGGATACCAATTAATCTTATTATTTTCTCTAATAATATCATCTTTAAAAGCCGTAGTTTTAATATACCAACTTGGTTTAGAATAATATAAAAGGGGTGTTCCACAGCGCCAACAATGTGGATAGTTATGGACTAATTTAATTTTCTTAAATAATTTATCATTTTCTTTTAACCATTTAATAACTTCTAAATCAGCATCCATAACAAACATTCCTTGCCATGGACCTTCTAAATACTTACCATCTTCACCAACAGGATTTACTACTGGCAAGCCATATCTTTTACCTACATTATAGTCATCTTCACCAAAAGCCGGTGCGATATGAACAATACCAGTACCATCTTCCATCGTAACATAATTATCGATTGTTACATAAAAAGCCTCTTTATTTACTTTAACAAATGGTAATAATTGTTCATATTTTTTATGTTCTAAATCCGTACCCTTATATGTCTCTAGGATAACAAAGTCATCACCTAAGATATTGTGAGAGAGTTTTGATGCTAAAATAAATTTATAACCCATACTTTCAACTTTAACATATTCTTCATTAGGATTAACACATAATGCGACATTAGCAAGTAATGTCCAAGGAGTCGTTGTCCATACTAAAAAGTAACATTCTTCATCAACTAATTTCATTGGTACAACGACTGAATTAACACTTATTTCTTTATATCCTTGAGCAACTTCATGACTTGCTAATCCTGTTCCGCATCTTGTACAAAAAGGAATAATTTTATGTCCTTCGTAAATTAAACCTTTATCAAAAAATTGTTTTAAAATCCACCATTCAGTTTCAATATAATTATTATCATATGTAACATAGGGATGTTTCAAATCAATAAATTGTCCCATTTTAACAGTTAAATCAGAAAAAGATTTTTCATTCTTCCAAACACTTTCCCGACATTTCTCATTAAATGCTTTTAAACCATATTTTTCAATATCTAATTTAGAAGTAAAACCTAATTGTTTTTCGACTTCTAATTCAACTGGTAAACCATGGGTATCCCATCCTACTTTTCTAAAAACTTTATAACCTTGCATGGTTTTATATTTACAAAAAGTATCTTTTAAAAATTTTGATAACATATGATGAATGCCCGGCATACCATTTGCGGTTGCTGGTCCATCATAAAAGACAAAATAATTATTACGATTATTGATACTCTCATTTAAAATATCAATATTTTGCCAATATTCACTGATATGGCTTTCGGTCATACTATTTTTTTCTTTTGATAATTCTTCAAATTTTTTCATTATTAACCACCCTTACTTTATTAGTTCATAATCCATTGTACCTAATTTTAATTCTTCAGCATAAACAAGTCCTGATTTCCAATCAACATTACCATGAATACATTGAAATTTATCTTTATGTTTGTGTTCTTTTTCACCCAAAATACTATTTTCAATAACCGGAGCAGCATTGACTAAATCAGCACTTGCCATATCAATCGCAACAGGATCACTAGATGCCGTAATACCAATATCAGGGACAATTGCCATATCATTAGAGCCCCAACAATCACAGTTAGGAGAAACATTCATAATAAAATTTATATGAAAATGTGGTTTGTCTTTTATAATACCATAGGTATACTCAACAACCTTTTCATTTAAAATACGACTTTGATCAACTTCCGCTTGGGTAATGGCCTTTTTAGCACATGTGACAATACATTCACCACATCCTACACATTTATCATAATTAATATGAGCTTTACCATCTATAATACTTATCGCTTTTTGTTTACAATTTTTAACACATAAACCACAAGCAACACATTTATCGGGATCAATAGTTGGTTTACTACCAGAATGCATTTCTAATTTACCTAATTTAGAGCCACAGCCCATGCCTAAATTCTTTAAAGTACCACCAAATCCAGCTTGTTCATGCCCTTTAAAGTGACTTAAAGAAATGATAACATCAGCTTCCATAACCGCCGTACCTATTTTAACCGTACTACAATGTTTTAAGTTAACAGGTACTTCAATATAATCATTACCTTTTAAACCATCGGCAATAATGACTGGACAGCCAGTTGTTATACTATTAAAGCCATTTAAAGCCGCTGTATGCATATGACTTATGGCATCACTTCGCGTACCTGAATATAGAGTTGAAGCATCAGTTAAGAAAGGGTGTCCCCCTTTTTCCTTAATAATATCAGCAATAATTCTAACATAATTTGGTCGTATAAAAGCTAAATTTCCATATTCACCAAAATGAATCTTTAAAGCTACTAATTTATCTTTAAAGTCGATATCCATCATATCACTTTTTAAAATTAGTTTCTCCAGTTTATCTAACATGTTATTATCGTAGGTTGTTCGCATATCGGTATAGTATACTTTACTCATTATTATCTCTCCTTTTCTTTATTATATAAAAAAACGCCCTTATATATTTGTATAAGGACGAAATTTCGCGGTACCACCTTAATTTATTAATTAATAATACTCTTGAAACTATAACGCGTTACCGTTCTTTTCTAATGTCAAAAAGACACATTAGGAGTGATTCATATATTTATTGTTTGTTAAGTTTCACCAACCCTTAACTCTCTTTAATAACAATTAATATAACGTCTCCATCATTTGCTTTAAAGTTCTGTTTTATCTAAATCGTCAACCACTTCTAGTTGTGATTCAATTATATCCTTAATACGTCTTTTAAATATATTAATATTACGACGTAACATATCAGCTTCAAACTCGGTTTTTTCAGCTCTTACTAATGACTCATTAACAATCCGACTAGCATTGCTTTTAGCTTCTTCAATTATACTTTCACGCTCTTGATAAGCTGAAGCTCGCATTTGATCAGAAGTTTTTTGAGCCATATATAAAGCCCGATTTAACGTTTGTTCCATCCGCTCATATTGCGCTAATTTATCTCGCACTTTATCTGTTTCGGCTAAACTTTTTTCCAATTCCGTAATCTTATTATCTTTTTCTTTCATTTCACTAACCATTTTTTCAACTTGGTTAATTACTTGATCAAGAAAGCGATTAACTTCTTCCGGATCATAGCCGCGAAGTGTTCGATTGAATTTTTCCATAAAATCCACCTCTTAAGCGCTACTCGTTTATTGTAGCACACAATTTCTATATGTCAAGACTTTACCACTCAATATTGATGTCATCATTATCGTGAATATCCTTACCTTCTTTATCATCGGTAATTTTTCCTTGAATATTCACATTTTTAGGAGTACATAAAAATATTCCGCCACCAATTTTTTGTAAATCGCCACCAATGGCATATATCGTGCCACTTAAAAAATCTACTATTCTTTTAGCTTGATCAGAAGTAACTCTTTTTAAATTAACAACAACAGTGTTACGTGATTTTAAATGATCAGCTATTTGTTGAGATTCCGAATAAGCACGTGGTTCAAGCAAGATCATCTTACTATTACCATCATTATCTTTTAAAGCTTCTTCGGCCTTTAAATTATAGTATTCTTCTTCTACACCATTGCCACTAAAGACATCAGGTTCCTCATTATTAAACCATTTTTTTATATTTAAAGCCATAATATTCCTCCTAACAGTATTGCTAGACTGTACTATAGTAATTCTAGCACATATTACTAAAAAAATAAATGTTTTTTTTAAAGTTTAATATCATTTATTAATTTTAGTATTAAACATTGCCTGAATTTTACGATATTGTTCCTCGGCTGGATTTACTTTTGAATCTTTTTTATCTTCTTTAGTCTCCGGTTTACTAGTTTGACTATTACGCATTTTTGTTTGCATAAAAGCATCTCTTACCCCTTCAACCGTATTATTACCTAATTTAGGAAAACGGGATAATTGATTAGATCCTAAATTAGCACTACTTTTTTTACCACCATAAAGCATCTGATTTTTAGTAAAACTATTTTTTAATCCCATAAGCATCCCTTTCTAAATAATCACGGATTGGTCCGTATGTTTTCCTATATCCTTCAATTAAACCATATTTATTAATAGCTTCTAGATGACTCTTGGTTGGGTATCCTTTATGTTTACCATATCCATACATTGGATAATATTTGTCTAAATCATACATCATTTTATCACGGGTGACTTTCGCAACGACACTAGCAGCGGCAATACTAATACTTTTAGCATCACCTTTAATAATCGATGTCGTTGGTATATCTAATTTTAAAGGCATCGCATCTATTAAGACATGCTCTAATTTTATTTTACTACGTACCTCTTTTATAGCTTCTAACATTGCCTCTTTACTTGCTTGATAAATATTTATTTCATCTATTCGTTTTGGACTTACGATACCTATACCATAGGCTAAGGCATGTTCTATTATATAACTATAAAACAAATCACGTTTCTTTTCAGTTAATTGTTTAGAATCATTTAATCCTTCCAAGACAAAATCATTAGGTAATACCACACAAGAAGCTACAACCGGTCCAATTAAAGGTCCACGTCCTACTTCATCTACACCACCAATATAAGTAATACCAAGACTCTCTAATTCATGTTCATATTTATATAAATCAACCATTATATCGTCTCTTTCATTATTAATAATATTATATAAAATTTTAGGTATAAAAAGCAAGAAAAAAGAGTATAAAGAACTGATATGAAATTTTTCTACACAGAAAGTAAAAAGTTTTAAGCATTATGGCATCGATATTGAATCGGTGTCATTTTATTTAGTTTTTCTTTGATTTTTATGTTATTATTATAGTATACAAATTCATTTAATGCAATTTGTAGTTCATCAAGATTTTTAGGATAATCATACTTGATGAAATCTTTAAACTGACCATTGATATTTTCAACCCAAGTATTATGTTTACACGTATAAGGTGCTGACAGGCTTTGTTTGATATTATATTCAGTGGTTTTTTTGTTATATATAAAACTTTTATACATACTTCCACGATCCGAATGTAATATTATATTATTGAAGTTAATACTATTTTTAAATAAATTAGACAGTGTTAAATCAATAAAATTAGTATCTAAACTTTTACTTATACAACTTGATAATATTTCAGAACTATAGGCATCAATTATAAATGATATATTTTGTTTTCTTTTATCAACATCCAATTCTGTTGTATCTGTGGATAATACTTGATTTATATTTGTTATCTGTAAGTTTTGAGTTAAATTTTTATAAACATAGGTCGATTGATATTGACTGCTTGTTATATACGCATGTTTATTCCTTTTGATTCTTACTTCTGGTAACTTAAGTTCTTTACATTTCAGTTTATAAGCCATATATAGACTTAATTTAAATTGTTTTTTAATATCTATTTGATATTTTATTTGTCTATATCCAGCCGTCCCTTTTGATTTTTTATAATATTCTAGGATAATTGGTTTTAGAAGATTTCTATAAATCTCATATTTATTATCTATATTTTTTCTTTTCAACCACTTATAATATGAATCTCTCGAGATTTCCAGAACTTCACATAACAAGTTGACAGGATAAAAATTTCTGTTTATTTCGATGAATTTGAATTTTTCTTTATTTCCTTTTCCAGGAAGGCATTGATTTTTTTTAGTATTTCATATCTCACGTTCTCATTTGTTATCTGTTCAAATTTTTTAAATCCACGTTTTTCTTCCTTCCATACATTATCTTCGCCTTCCCGAATGTATTCTTTAATCCATCTATATATAGTACCCGTACAATTAGTTATATTTAACATATCTCTTTCTACATCCATTTGAGATTCGCCATTAACTAAAACTCTTTTAACTGCTTTTAGTTTTTCTTCTCTACTAAATTTTCTTTGCTTTTGCCCTTTTCTCGCCATAAATCCTCCTCTAATTATTGTATCAAAAAAATTCTACACTTTTTTTATTTCGTGTAGAATTTTTTCATATCAGTTCTTAAAACTCTTTTATTTAACAACAATATTTACTAATTTTTTTGGAACTGTAATAACTTTTACTATTTCTTTATCTTCTAAATATTTTTGGACATTATCTATTTGTTTAGCTAATTCTTCCATTTCATATTCCGAAGTATCACTAGAAACAGTAATCTTACCTCTTACTTTACCACATACTTGAACAACCATTTCGAACGTTTCATCTTCAAGTTTATTTTCATCATAAGTTGGCCATGCACTTTCACATAATGGATTACCTAATTTATATATTTCATTTAGTTCTTCAGTAATATGAGGAGCAATAGGGTTTAATAGATGTATTAGAGTACGATAATCACCTTTAGTAATACTCTCACTCGCTTCTAAATCGTTTAAAAGAATCATTAAAGCCGAAACAGCAGTATTATATTTCATTGTTTCAATATCTTCACTAACTTTTTTAATAGTACGATTAATATTGGTTTCTAACTCTTTCGTATATCCTTCTTGATCATTTAATTTGTCACCTATTTTAACAATTCGATCAATAAACCTACGACATCCTTTTAAACCATTTTCACTCCAAACAGCTTCTTTTTCATAGTCACCAATAAACATCTCATAGCATCTTAATGCATCGGCACCATACTCTTCAACCATATCATGAGGATTAACAACATTACCTTTAGATTTACTCATTTTTTGACCATCTTCGCCTAGAATCATACCATGAGCAACTCGTTTTTTAAATGGTTCTTTAGTTGGTACTAAACCATTATTGTATAAGAAACGATGCCAGAATCTTGCATATAATAAATGTCTTGTAGCGTGCTCCATACCACCATTATAGTAATCAACCATACCCCAATATTTTAAGGCATCTTGAGACACGAATTCTTGGCTATTATGAGCATCCATGTAACGTAACCAATACCAACTAGATCCCGCCCAGTTAGGCATAGTATCAGTTTCACGAGTAGCATAACCACCACAATTAGGGCATGTTGTATTAACCCATTCTTTAATATTAGCTAAAGGACTTTCACCATCAGCAGTTGGTTCGTAATTAGCAACATCCGGTAAAGTTACTGGTAAATCTTTTTCGGGTACAGTTACCCATCCACATTTATCACAATGTACTAATGGAATTGGTTCCCCCCAGAAACGTTGTCTTGAAAAAATCCAGTCTTGTAAACGATAATTGGTTTTACTTACGCCTAATTTATTATCCTCAAGATATTTAAGTATTTTAGCAATGGAATCTTTTTTATTGTCCATTCCATTTAAAACACCAGAATTAATCATAACACCATCACCTGTATAAGCAGTAGGCTTTTTATAATTTTCAAATACTGTTGAATGCAATTCATCTTTAATATCTTTAACAATATCTTCATCCGATACCCATTCAACTAAAAATTTATTAACTTCATCAGCATCTAAAACTTGAGTATCTTTTTTGTCACTTAATAATTCAAAAAATAAGCCGGTTGCTTCAATACTATAAGCTTTATCTTTGTTATAAGCATAATAATGATGATTAATTGGGAATGTTGAACCTATATATTTTAAGTCAACATAGCCAGTTTCTTCTTGAATTTCTCTTCTAGCACAAGTAACCACATCTTCATTATTATTAATGGTTCCACCGACTAATAGTCTACCTCCATTATTACCCCAATTAATCGTTAAATATTTATTTATTTTAGGATCATAGACTAAAGCAACAATACTTTTCTTTGATATCTCATTTTCTCTTTTGGTTCCTGTAACTTTAGAAATAACAGGGATTATTGGAATATTAAATTTAGTTGCAAAATCAAAATCTCTTTCATCATGAGCAGGAACGGCCATAATGGCTCCTGTTCCATAACTCATCATAACATAATCTGCAACCCATATTTCAACAGAGTCATTATTAACAGGATTAATAGCTTTAATCCCTTCGATTCTTACTCCTGTTTTTTCTTTTGTTAACTCGGTTCTTTCAAACTCCGTTTTCTCATTAGCTTTGTTTTTATAATCAATAATAGCTTGATAATTATTAATCTTATCTTTCATTGCTTCTATTATTGGATGTTCCGGGGCAACAACCATAAATGTTACACCATATAAAGTATCAGGACGAGTTGTAAATATTCTTAATCTTTCTTCACTATCTTTAATATTAAAATCAACTTCGGCACCAGTACTCTTACCTATCCAGTTAATTTGGGCAGTCTTAATCCGATCTTGAAAATCAGTATCATCTAAACCGCTTAATAACTCTTCCGCATAATTACTCATTCGAAGCATCCATTGTTCTTTTTCTTTTTGAACGACTTTTGAGCCACAGCGTTCACATACTCCACCTGATGAATCTTCATTAGATAGGCCTGTTTTACATACTGGACACCAGTTTATAGCCTTTTTAGCTTTATAGGCCATTCCTTGTTTAAAGAATTGTAAGAATTGCCACTGGGTCCATTTATAATAATCAGGATCAGTAGTTGAAAACTCTCTACTCCAATCAAAAGATATACCTAATTCTTCAATTTGGGCTTTAAAGACTTTAATATTTTCTTTAGTAGCATCCTTAGGGTGAATATGATTTTTAATGGCATATTGTTCCGTTGGAGCACCAAAAGCATCCCAACCAATTGGGAATAAGACATTATAGCCCATCATTCTTTTCTTTCTCGCCATCGCATCAAGTGCTGTATAACTGCGTCCATGACCAACATGTAAACCAGCTCCTGATGGGTATGGGAATTCTACTAAATAATAAAATTTAGGCTTATCTGAAGTATTACTTGCTATAAAAGTTTGATGATCAGTCCAATATTTTTGCCATTTTTTTTCAACGATTTTATAATTAAGCATTTTTAGCTCCTTCTTTCTTTTGATAATATTTACCAATTATATGATAATATAAAAATATTTGGGGAATAAGTAATAATAACCCTACTCCTAACATTAATAGATAATTACTAATTAAACTTATAACTGCAACTGTGAAGGCGATAATAAAAGAATTAGTAAAAGCAATAATGTGACAATATGTTTTATTAGATATTGTTTTATTAGATACTTTATACTTCTTCATAATATATATAGCTTCCATACCGATATATAATCGATCTCTTTTTTTATTACTACGTATAACAAAAAGAAGATAAAACAAATAGATAATAATTAATGAACTTATAAAAATAATTAATTGCTGCATATTCTTGCTCCCTATCTTATAAATAATTGTTGATTTTGTTCTAAATTTCTTATGATTTCATTCCAATACAGTAATACTTCTTTGTTAGATAAACCTAAACAACTAATGCGATAAATATCATATATTAAATGGGATTGTCTAACCCTACTAAGTGGCTCAGCATGGTAAAGAAAATAATACCCGGTCTTATTAATGACCATACTAGCAGTTGGATCAATAACCAATTCATTACCATTAATTGTCGTTTCAATCCAACTATGTAAAAATCGTGCTTTATCAGAAATAGTACTTATGTATCCTGTTACTATTTCGTTAGGAGAAAATAATTGTAAGCAAACATCCATTGATAAAGAATGACATTCACCCTCTTGCTTATCTTTTTCTGGCATAGCTTCTACTATTATTTCGGGAAAAAGTTCTGATATTTTAGCAAATTTAATTTGACCATAATCAGTGTCTAAAATCGTACTTTGATCTTGAAAATAAATTTTCTTTACCAAGTTACAGTTGGATAATTTATCTAATAGTAATTCGCATCTATTAGTAGGCATTTCTTGTTTAACCAATTGTTCAATTAGGCTGACAATATCATCTTCACTAAAATACATTTCCTTGGCGTCTTCAAAAATTCTTTTAAGCATTGCTAGATCATGTCGATGACTAGCAGCATAAAAAGATTTCATTAAGTTATCATATTCTTTATTTGGTAATCCAAACAACAATTCATAGTTTATATTAGTATGATATTCTCCCATATTACACCTTTTCTTTATAAAAAAACATTATGATATAAGGACGAGATAACCCGTGGTACCACCTTATTTCATAATGATTATTATGCACTTAAGTATTTAACGCATGACTTACGATATATTTAATATATAGCTCCCAAGCGAGTTCATAAATTCATTTCTAAAGTTTCCACCAACCACTTTATCTCTATATAAATAAATTTTATTACTATTCTTGTTCAACGCTTTTATATGAATATTATAGTATATTTTTAACCTATTATCAAGAACTATTTATTAATATTATTAGGAATAACAGATTTTATCATTCTTTGATTTTTAAGCATCTTGGCATTATTTAATACATTATGGAATAAAGTGCAAAAAAGAAGATATTATCTTCTTTATACTTGGTTAACATATTCTAATAATTTTAAGAATAGTTTAACGAATTTAGATTCTAAGCCTTTATTCTTTAAACGTCTTATACCAATTCTTTTCTTTTGAATGGTTTTATCACTAAATAATACTTCATCAATTAGATTCTTAATTTCGGTAGTAATTGGTAAATCATTAATAATAGCTTCAATATCATCATTAATAACTCTTATGGCATCTATTTCAATATCTTTTCCTTTACAATTAATAGTTAATTGACCAATCGTACCAACATCTTTTACTTCAACTATAAAGTCATTATTTTCAACATAACTTGTTTGTTCAATACTATTGGCATTATAATACGCAATAACTTCATTAGCTTTTTTAGTATTACGGAATCGAAACTTATAATTACGTTTATCAGGGACAATCCCACTCTTACCTTCAATAGCTCTTATAATAACAGTATAGTTATTCGCTAAATAATTATAATCGATAGATGTTAACAAATGATAACCTTTTTTATATAAATCACTAACACCATCATCTTCATATAAATAATAGATATTACTACGACCAGGGAAGATATGGATTTCCATATCCGTTGGAGGATTAGTATCATTTAAATTTTTATTTTTACCTAATGGTATAATAGCTCCAGCTTTGGCAAATACTGGATAATCTTCATCTCTAAAGAATGATAAATATTTTTGATTACCAGGAAATTTTTTACCAGTTACAAAATCATACCACATACCATCTGGTAAAAAGAAACGATGGATACAGCGATTCATAATAAAGTCTTTTTTAGTGGTAATAGGTGCAATAAACATCTGACTACCAAAGAAATATTCAGTATTGTATAATGGATCATCATATAAATCAGGGACATTATAATATAATGGTTTTAATAGTAAGGATCCCTCTTTATAGTAACGATAAGCTTCCGAATAAAGATATGGAATCAATTTATGTCTTAATTCTAAATAATCTTTAGCAATTGTATAAGTACTTATATCCCAACGCCAAGGTTCCCTTTTATAGTATTTACCTTCATCAGAATTTAAACGTAAGATAGAACTAAATGTTCCTAATTGAACAAATCTTGTATATAGTTCATTATCTTCCATTCCTTTGTAATATCCACCAATATCATGACTCCACCAACTAACACCAATGTTGGCCACATTAACATTATGAAGAGCAACTTTCTTTAAAGTATCCCAACTAACAATCGTCCGACCAGAGTCTAAAACAGGATAGCGATGGGGTGCGATATTAGTATTATATGATAAGATCATTGGTCTTCTTTTATAATTTCTTGTCATATCATAGATATGATAATGATTAAGAATAAATAAAGTACTTATATCTTTTTTATTCTCATAATCTAACCAGAAGAAATCGACTCCTAAATCATTTAAAGGGTGAATTAATAGTTTAAAATATACATCCATAAACCTTGGATCATAAATATTGAATGGTATAATCTTATCTTTATTAGCTGTTAAATATTTTATTGCTTCTTCATAGTATTTTTCATAAGGAAATATTCCCTCAATAGGATTAATATTTAATCCCAATCTTATACCATTTAGATGTAAATAATTAATTAAAGATGCTGGATCATTAATATAATTTTGATTAAAAGTAAAACCACTATTATATGTTTTGTCCATATAACTACGATGATGCCAGTCTTTTCCTAAAATAAAGATTGAAAGAGGGATTTCTCTTTCATTAAACTCTGCTACTAATTTTTGAATTTGGTCTTCCTTATAATTAGTATTACGCATCCACCAATTGCCTAACGCAAAACGAGGTAATAAAGCTGGACTACCTGTCAAATGAAAGTAATCTTTTAAACATAGATCATAATTATTACCATACATAAATAAGTAAAGATCAACATCTTTATCATTATGTTCTCGTTTACTAATAACACCGTTCTCTTCAATAATATCATGATTAATATCATTAAGACTAACAAATCCATCTATTGAATAAAGAGCTCGATTAAATTTTAAATTATTATTTTCACTACTAAAAGATAAGGCTGGTGCTCCATAATTACGAACTTCAGGATGATTATAATACCAATACTTACCTGTAGAAAGAAGAACAACTCTTAAATTAGATGTTGTATTTAAAGTACTACCTTTAAAAGGCTGTTCCTTGACATAAGTTAAACGAAAAAATTTAGTGATTATCTCTAAATAGTGATTATCTTCTTTAGTTGTAAATTCTGGAACAGAAAATAAACGATTCCATACTAATTCTGTTAAGTGATCTTCAAATTGACCAGTTTCACTATATTCTAGTCGTAATAGTGTTTCGCTTAAAATTGTAATACGATATTTTTGACCACGAAAAACAGCTTTTTGATCAGCCGTGTTTACTGTATAATCCCTTTTAAATTGGTCTCCTAAATTATACATTGTATCACCTTTTTATTCTTTTTATTTTTATTCTTCTATTTCTTCTATTTTCATAAAGTTAGTATGTTTTGATTCTTTAAATGGATAACCTCCAGTAATAATAATTTTGTCATGAGGTTTTACATTAACAATAGTACTAGTAACAGCTTTTGATTTACTAATAATTTTATCGAGAGAATTAAGTTCATCTACTAAAGCTGCTTGAACACCAAAATGTAAGCTTAAAGATTTAACTGTTCCAATATTAGGACTAACGGCAATAATTGGACAACTTGGACGAAATCTGCTCATCTTTCTAGCAGTATATCCACTAATAGTTGGAGCAATAATTGCAACACATTTTAAACGATTAGCACACTCAACAACACTATACGCAATAGAACCAGTTATATCTTGTTTTTCTGTTTGCATAGCTCGATCCAAAAAGTCAAGATAATTAATATTATCTTCTGTATTATCAATAATTCTTGTCATCATTGATAAAGTCTGAATCGGAAATTTACCATTGGTCGTTTCACCACTTAACATAACTGCATCAGTGCCATCTAGAACCGCATTAGCGACATCACTTACTTCAGCTCTGGTTGGACGAACTTCTGTTTCCATTGAAGCCATCATTTCGGTGGCAACAATGCTTACTTTACCAGCTTGATGACAGCGGCTAATAATAGCTTTTTGAATCATCGGGATTTTTTCCATTGGTAATTCAACACCTAAATCCCCACGAGCAACCATAATACCATCACTTAACTTAATGATTTCATCCAAATCTTCAAGGGCATTAGCGTTTTCTATCTTACTAATTAACTGAATATGATCATCACCAAAGTTAATCAACATATCATTAACTTCTAAAACATCTTCGGAACTACGAATATATGATAGAGCTAAAAAGTCAGCATTTACTTCATGGGCAAATTTTATATCATCTTTATCACGATCATTTAAAAATGGTTGTTTTATAATTAAACCAGGTACGGTTAATTTCTTATTGTTTTCAATTAAGCCATCATTTAAAACTAGGCATAAAATATAATCTAAACCTTTATCTATTACTTGTAAATCAATTAAACCATCATTTAATTTAATAATACAATTAAGTCTAACAGAATCGTATAAGGCTGGACAATCAGTTGAAAACTTTGTTTCATCACCAATTATCTTATCACGATATATTCTTATTTTAGTAGCCTTCTTTAAATAGGCTGAACCACCTTGAAAGCTACCTATTCTAATATTAGTACCATTGGTATCTAATAATATAGCTACATAGGTATGCATTTCTTCATTTAATTCATTTATTTTTTTTATAATATCTCGACAAAAGTCATGATTAGCGTGGCTTAAATTAAGTCGCACGACATCCATACCACAGGCAATCATTTCTTTTAATATGGCTTTATCTTGACTAGCTGGACCAATAGATGCAATTATTTTTGTTTTATTCATATACTTCACCTACTATAATTATAACAAACTTTTAATAATATTACTATAGAAAAAAAAGAAATCTTACGATTTCTTATATCCAAACACCAAACATAATTCCAGCCATACTAAGAATCATACCAGCTACCCAGAAAGCTTTAACAATATCGCCTTCCGCCCAACCTAGTTTCTCAAAATGATGATGTAAAGGTGTCATTAAGAATATTCTTTTACCAGTAAATCTAATTGATATTCTTTGAATAATACATACTAAAGTTTCAACAATAAATACACCCATTACGACAATAAACGTTACTTCGTGGTTAGTAATAATGGCTACTGATGCTAAAGTTCCACCTAAAGCAAGCGATCCCGTATCACCCATAAATACCTTAGCCGGATGGGTATTATAGGCGAGAAATCCTAGTAATGATCCTACTAAAACAAAACAAAATATAGCGATATCAGAATGACCGGCTACCCAAGTTGAATTCCAACTAATTAATGCAAATGCCAAGAAGGCCACAACAGATAAACCACCAGCTAGGCCATCTAGTCCATCAGTAATATTAACAGCATTACTACTAGCGACCAACATAAATAGTAAGAAAACACCATAAAACCAACCCATATTTATTTTAATACCTAAAGTATGAATATCTAAAACAGGCTCATGCCCCATCTTCATAAAAATGAAGAAAAAAACTAACGCAATCGCTAATTGACCAAATAATTTTTGTAATTCACTTAATCCAAAATTACTTTTACGCTTAATAATTAGAAAATCATCGATAAAACCTAAAATGGTATAAGCAAGAAAAACAAATAAAACAATAAGCAAATTTTCGGAAAATTCCATCTTATTCATAAAAAGAAGAATAACACAAGTAACTATTGTAGGAACAATGAAAATTAAGCCACCCATCGTTGGTATGCCCTCTTTTTTCTTGTGTTGTTCTGCTAATGCCGCATTTATAGTTTGGCGTATTTTTAATTTTTTCAATAAGGGAATTAAAACATATCCCAATGAAATAGATAAGGTAAATCCTATCATAATAGCTAATACTGCTTTTGTTAAGATTAACAAAAAAATCATCTCCCATACAAATATATCAAGTATTAATAGTATAACACTATTAGTTTGTTTTGTATATTAACAATTAACCATATTTGTCAACAAAATGTTCAATTAGTAATAAAAAAGAGTTTTTTATTCTCTTTCACTAATATATTTATTCCAAATTAATAAGATAGCTACTAGTAATCTTTTTTTAAATATTTAATTAAATAATCATATGATGATTTTACAAATTCACCGTTCTTTAACATACTATCGATATCATCAATTGATACCCATTTAACATTTTTTACTTCTTCCTTCTGTAGAGTTAAATCATCAATATTAATATTCTCTTTTAATAACCATACATCAACAAAATCATTTGCTCTTTGATAGGATGCTATTAAATCTAAATCGTCAATATTGGGTGTAATATCTAGTTCCTCATCTAATTCTCTTAAAACCGTATCTATACTCTTTTCTCCTGCTAAAGTTGCCCCTCCCGTATTAGACCACATATTAGGAAACATTTTTTTATCAGCTGCTCTTTGTTGAATTAATATCTTTCCTTCATCATTCATTATCCATATATGAACAGATAAACGAAATTGTCCAACTGGCACATCTTCCCGGTCACAAGTAAAACCCGTTAATTCTTTACGCCCATTTAATACATCGACTAATTCCATACAATACCCCTCCTATCATAACACCTATATTATAGCACGGATAATTTAATGTGAACAAAAAAAGAGATTTAATCTCTTTTAATGTTGAACACCACCCCACTCAACGGCTGTGAATCCAACTCGTTTGAATGTTGTTAATGTTTCTGGTTTAATTGCTACTTTCGTATTAACTTTTTTAATATGAATAAGAACTCGTAATAAAGAATCAGGTTTTGGATTAATATTAATCTTATTATTCTTTTCTCGTTCATTTGTTAGTTCAAAATAAACTAAACTATGCTCATTTTTTTCTAATACAGGTAACCAATACATAATAAGCTCATTAGCTTCTCTTTCATTTAAACCAATTATATCTAATTTATCTTCTAAAAATGAACTAGCAGTGTTTTTATTAACATAAAATCCAGTACTAAAATCAATGCTGTTTTCTTTACTAACATAATACTTTTCATCCCAATATAAGGCATAATAACTGCGACCATTCTTATCATATATATTACCATTAGGCATAGCTGTAACCGACCAATTATTATTATATTTAGGATAACTAGTAACAATATATTCAGGATGAGTAAGACTTACTGTAACTGATGTTTTATGTTCAGGATATAAGTATAATACTGGTTTACATGCATTATAACAACTATAGGCACCATCTGTATAAACTTCTAACATACTAGCACTACCATCTGGCAAGGTAGCTGTAATCGTTGAAGAATTTTCTAAATCAGCCTTATCATGATCAAAAGAATAAGTAATGTCATATAAATAACAATTATCGCAACTATTATCAACACCAAAATATTCTAAGGTTACTTTTGATCCCCCTTTATTAGCTGTTTGTATATCAATGTCTGACTGGTTATAAGAAATACTTCTTTGACTTGTTAGATGCAGTCTAATTCTATAACTAGCAGTATAACTTATACCTTCTTTTTCAACACTTGTTTTATCTACCAACTCATCAATAGTTTTGTATGTATTATTTTCTTTTACTTCATAGCTCATTTTACTATTAACAACATAAACATAAGCTGTTGATGTATCAGAACATCCTTCTATAAATTGTTCTTCACACTCATTAGAATTATCTTTTAAAGTAATGGTTGCTTTACCTACTTTAACACCAGTTATTTTACCATTACTCATTGTAACAATCTTATTATCACTTGTGGACCAATTTAAGTCAAAACTATTAGCCTCTTTTGGATAATAATTATACTTAACATCTAAGTTTTCACCAACATAAAGAGAATAAACTTTTTTGGCAATACTAATATCGTTAGTATAAGTTTTATCAGCAATGGTAATCTTTATTTGGGCCGTTAAATTTTTATATTTAGCTGTTACGATTGATTCCCCTTTTGCGACAGGATTAATAAATTCACCATTATTTAATGTAATAACACTATCGTTACTATTACTTAAGGTTATATCTTCTCTTTTAATATTTGTATAGACTAAATAATCATATAATGATCCTCCATAGGGATTAGCAAGTGATGTATAAATACTATCTGTATTAAATTTTAATGTTTGGTTTGCTGCTGCTTGATCATCATCAGTATTGTTGTTATTATTGTTATCAGTATTATTGTTAGAATTATTATTGGTATTCTTATTAATGTAATACCAAACCCCTGCTCCAATTAAACCAATGATTAATACACTAGCTATAACAATTAAAATTACATTTTTTTTCTTAGTATTTTTTGGTTGACTGGGTTCGTTTATAGAACTGTTATTTGATTCATTAATTACTTCTTCCTTAACATCTTTTATTTCATCATTCATATATTTAGTTCCTTCCTAATACAATAATAACATTTTTTATTCCTATGTCAATTAATAATTATTTCATTTGACATACTCTCAACAAAAAAGAAAATATTAATTATCATTTATCTTATAAATTCATCAATATCTTTTTTTATACTAGATATTTCATTATAGGTATGATCATCACCATCTATTTCAATTAAGGAAATAGATTTAGGTAATAGTTTTCTTATTTCTTGGGCTGATCCTTGAGGATCATTTCTTTTTTGAATTACTAATATTTTAGATTTTCCTTTAGCTTTACTAAATAGTTCTTTGACATCAATATTAGACTCGTTAGCGTATTTTAATGGTATACCCATAGTTATTATTAGTCTAGGCTTTATTAGTCCTCTATTAACACCAAATAAGGATAATAGAATACCCGCTGATTTAGCAACTATAACATATTCTTTATATTGTTTAATTATATTAGATAACTTATCTAACTCTAAATCAAAGTTCATATCAGCATCTTCTATTTTCCAATGATCATAATAAAGAATTGAGACATTATAATCTTTACGATATTCTGTTTGCATATTCTCAATCCAAGGAATATTATTTTTACTACGACCACCAATTATTATTATATTTTTCAATATTCTTCACTCTTTCAAATTAAAAATGTTTTACATAACTACCGGTATCAGCACTTTTTATATATTCAACAATTTCTTTTAATACGGTCTCTCTATCACCAGATACATCATAAGTTTTAATGCCGTATTCTCTAAACTTTGTATCTAAATATCTATTACTACTAATAAAATATTCAATATTACCTTTTAATTCTTCATCTGTACAATAATATGTCCAGTCATCTTCCGTATCATTGTTTTTAATATTACTATATAATTCTTCACTAGTAATATGATTATAAGTTAGTCCAATTAGCAAATATTTTTTTTTATTAATTCTAGGTATAACTAAATCAAAGTCTATAGCAACACCCTCAACAGCAAATCGACAACCACCATAAAAGTTAGGTCCTTCTGATAATTCTTTTAAATATCTAATTAAAAAAGGAGCAAGTGCAGTTGCAACTTTAGTATCATTGTAATCATGTCTTATTCCTAAATTAGGAAATGCTTCTTGAAAACCACAAATTATATCATCTAAACTAATAATACTATAGCCCATTTCTTTATTTAATTTTCTGGATAATGTTGTTTTTCCTGATCTACTAGGACCAATAATCAATATATTTTTACTCATATTATCACCTTTTTCTTATTAATCACATTATATCATATTGATATTTAAAACACTATTTATTTTATCAACAAAAAAGAGAGTATTACTCTCTTAGCAATTTGGCATACGTCCGCAGCCACAGCCCATATCCACAACCTGGCATTCTTCTGAACAACTATATTGTGGAACAAAGGTATGTGTATAAACATTTTTGTTGACAACGTGTGTATGAATTGGTTGAATATGTTTAATTTCATGCATAAATTCTCTTTCAACAACTCTGTTAACCGCTGGATCTGTCACATAGCTAACTGGGTCTCCGCAGCATGGATTACCACATGGATTACAGCAACTTGGCATAGGCATTGGTGCACAAGCAGGACGACCACAGCCACAATCTCTATTAAATAACATTTTATATCCCCCTTATCTATTTTATAATATGATAGATAAAAAATGGTGTTTATGTTATTTGCCTCAAATAGAATGTGATATTAATAGCATTTTATTTTTATATTGTTAAACTATAATATTAATATGCTTTTTATTCACCGTTGTTTATACTAGAATATATTTTATTTATTTTATATATAATTCTTTTTAGAGTTTCTAAATCAATGGTTTGTTCTTTATCACAAACAGCCTTATCAGGATTTTCCTCTACTTCAATCATTAAACCATCAGATCCGGCTGCAATAGACGCTAGTGCCATATCCTCGACAATAAAACTCTTACCTGATGCATGCGATGGATCAACAATAATAGGTAAATGTGAATATCTTTTGATAATAGATATAGCTTGTAAATCTAAAGTATTTCTTGTAAAAGGTTCAAAGGTTCTAATACCTCTTTCACATAAAATAACGTTCTTATTACCACCACTTAATATATATTCAGCTGCTAAAAGCCATTCTTCATAAGTAGCAGACATTGCCCTTTTTAATAAGATAGGGGTCTTTATTTGACCTAATCTTTTTAATAAGTCATAGTTATACATATTTCTACTTCCTACTTGGATAATATCTATATCTTTAACATATCTTTCAATTAAATCCGTTGATGTTATTTCGGCAACAATAGGAAGACCTGTAATTTTCTTTGCTTCAATAAGATACTCTAAACCACTCTCTTCTAAGCCTTGAAAAGAATAAGGACTGGTCCTAGGTTTATAGGCACCACCCCTTAAAGCAGCAATACCTAATTGTTTAAGTTTAATGGCTAAATTAATAAGATCATCTTTATTTGATATTGTACAAGGTCCAGCAATAATATAAGGTTTATTACCACCCATTTTCGAACCAGATATATTGATAATTGTTTTTTCATTAGTAGTATTCTTTGAAAATAAATACTTTTTATCACCAAACATGTTTTAATCACCTTAAGTTTCTTTATGTATATTATTAAATATTATATTCCATATTAACAAATTCAGTTTCTATACCATTATGATCAATTTCTTTTGTTATTCCATTATTTCTAAACCCACTTTTTTCATAACATTTTATCGCTCTTTTATTCCATGAACGAACTTGCAGTCTTATTTTGGAAAGAGGAAATCTTTTTTTAGCCTCGTTTATTCCGTATTTTAGAATATCTATTCCATATCCTTTTCCACAATATTCAGGTTTAATTCCAATACCTATAAATACTGTTTCATCTAATCTTTTAGTTATGTTTATATAAGCAAATAAATTGTTATCTGGTAATATAAAACACAGATAATTATTTTTCTTATCAGGATTTGTTATAGCATATTCTTTTTTAATTATTTCATCATAATTAGGAATATTATATTCAGAGTATTCATCAGGATAATGCCACTCGCAAATCTGTTTTACATATTCATTACTCATACAAGTAACATTTAATTTTAAATCATTAATTATCATAATCTTTTTATTTTCCTAAATATTGATGAACAATTGTAATAATACGATTAGCTTCTGTTATTAATTTATCATAATTATTATTAACAAAAGTAACATTATTAGCTTTACTTTCCATTTCATGTTGGAATGCTAATTCAGCTAATGTCATAAAGCCTAAATATTTAGAATCACTTTTAATAGCATGAACTAATATGGCATAATTAGGCATATCACTAGCGTCTTTATATTGTTTTAATTCTTGCATTCTTTCATCATAACCATTTAAGAATTCTTCTAATATTTCATCATATGTTTCCATATCTCCTAGTAATTCTAAACCATGATTAACATCAATACCATTATTTTTTAATAAATTAACATCTTTCATATTATCCTCCTAATCTTTAACTAAAAACTTTCTTAATACATTATTTAATTCTTCTTTTTCAATTGGTTTTGATAAATAATCATCAAAGCCCTCACTTAAGTATTTAGCTTTCATACCTGATATGGCATTAGCAGTAAATGCGATAACCGGGATATTAAAATTAGTTATCTTCTTTAATTCTTGTAATGTTTCACTACCACTCATTTTAGGCATCATATCATCTAATAAAATTAAATCAAATTGTTCACCATTATTAATTTTATCAAGACATTCTTGCCCGCTTATGGCTTCTATTATTTCTACTTTGTAACTTTGGAAAATACGATGCGCAACTTTTAAGTTAATCTTGTTATCATCAACAACTAATATTTTTTTACCAACAACATTGATTACTTTAGTAACATTCTTTTTATTTTCTTGTTCAATTAAAGCAGTTGGATCTTTAACAATTTTTTGATCGATTGCGACGGTAAATTTAGAGCCTTGTCCATAAACACTTTGAACAACAATTTGACCATTCATAAGTTCGACTAATTTTTTAGTAATTGCTAAACCTAATCCTGTACCTTCAATCGTAATATTCTTTTCTAAATCAAAACGCTCAAATTTCATAAATAATTTGTCAATTTTTTCTTGTTTAATACCAATACCACTATCTTCTACCGAGATAATTAAACGACACACATCATCTTTAATAACTGAACTGACTTTTAATTCAATAAATCCTTCTTTAGTATATTTAATCGAGTTAGTTAATAAATTAATAACAATTTGCTTTAATCTAACATAATCACCATATAAATAAGGTGGTGTTGATTTATCAAAAGAAGTTCTAAATTCTAATGGTTTATCACCTAATCGTCCTTTAGTAAGTGATACTAATTCTTCCATTATTTTATTGAAACTATATTCCGTATTAACTATTTCTAGTTTATTAGCTTCAATTTTAGAAATATCTAGAATACCATTGACAATCTCTAATAGGTTTTCCGAAGCCATTACAATATCTTTTACTTCTTCTTTAGCACTATCAGTAATCTCTTCTTCTTCTAAAGCTTGGCTAAAGCCAACAATGGCATTTAATGGGGTTCTTATTTCATGTGACATATTAGATAGAAATTCTGTTTTAGCATTATTTGCTTTTTCAGCTTGATCACGGGCTATATTTAATTCTTCTATCAATTTTAAATCAGGATTTTCAATGGTAAAAAACATTATTAAATCAACAAAAGAAATCATCAAAGAAACAAGTAATATTTGTGGAGCAATACTTCTTATTATTAACATTGATACAGCTAAAAGTAAAAGTACAAATAGTGGTATATATTTACTTTTTTTAATTTGCTTTTTCCTAAATAAAGATTTTATAATAGAAAATACTATCATTAAAACATAGAAAACACATAACCCATATAATATATTTGTTGCCATTCCGTATGTATCTATAATTCCATTAGAGTTTATTATATTTAAACTAGTAACACAAACGATAAGAAAGGCTAATACATTTAATGAAAGTGTTAACTTAATTATTTTATTACTATATTTTTCGTCAGCATTTGACAAACTAAAAATATAAAGAAAGAAGCCCCATACCCATCCTAATATAAATAGATAATCAATTCTATGCAAATTGTAAAGAATATCTATTGTTCCATATGTATTTGTAATAATAACAATAATACAAGCTATTAAAGCCTCTAAAAAATTAGTTGTTATTAGGATTGAATATATGGTTGTCTCATTATTCTTTATTCTTTTTTTAGAATAAAAAACTATTATAACTAATAAAGATATAAAGAGTGCACATATAGGAAAATACAAATTACTCATTATCTACTCACCTAATTATATTATACAACATTATTATAGGATATAGCAATGTTATAAAAAAACTATTTTGCATATAAAAACTAGATTAGGCAGCTAATCTAGTTATTTCCTTTTGTTTATCCTTAGTTTTTCCTGGTTCTTTCTCCGAATTTTCACTATATTCAGATAATGGATTTAATATTTTTGGCTCATATTTGTAAAAATATCCTGGGACATCTTCTGGCTCTGTTATACTTTTATCTACAAATTTTTTTTCTTCGACTATTTCTCTAGTAAAGCCTGGCCATTCTGATAATCTTGCATCTATATAAGATTCAAACTGTTCTTCTGATACATTCTTTCTTGATACAGTTCCTTCTTTTTCAAATACAGCCCACATTAATGACCACATTTCATTTTCAAACATCTTTTTTATTTCATAAACATTTTCTTTTTTGCTTAATTTAGAATTAATATGCTTTTTCGGATCAAAGGTTTTACCAACTTTAATAGTAAAATGCTGACCCACTTGATTAATAGCTACATTCACAATTACAGCATTTGTATCTAAAGCCGTCCAAACAAAACCTGGGAAAATTCTTCGAGCTAATAAATTTTTAGTAAAATTCCAGGTTCCTTCACCACACCACATCATATTTAAGCCACTTTTTAATGTTTTTGTAGCCTGTATTTGGGCATTTTTTCGATCCTCTGGGTCTTTCATATCAAAATAAATAACACCATTTATATCTAAAAATTTGCCACCAGTAGTACCAATTAAATTTTCTTGGTCTCCTGATAAAAGAACGAAATTCTTTTTTATTACCTCGCCTATTGTCTCAATATCAAACTTTCCTATATGGGTTATATTAAAGATTATTGGTCTTTCTTCAACTGTATCTTTCTTTAACATTTTACTGAAATAGTCCTTTAATCGTGACCAAAAACTGTCATCATGTATAACTGTTATTCTTCTGGTACTAGTAAAAATACGCTGTACTTTCATTAAAACTACTAAAAATGGGTGTATTCTCTTTTTTGATAATACATATTCTTTACTAATAGGTTCATTAACCGTATATGCTCTTAATTTTTTATAATAATCTAATTTTTCTTCTTTAGATAATCTGTTTATATCATTTTGGTTTAAGAATTTAAAAGTTAATTCCATTTTACTATTCCCCCTTTTATGGCCTATATGCTAGCACATTTTCCAAAATTTGTCAAAATGAGTAAATATTAAATGTAATTAAAGATAGCTATATTTATTAAAGCAACATTAAATTTTTTGTAACTTTTTTGTTAGTCTTTGTTTTCCTTTATTAGTAGTTAAATATACTGGCTTCTCCATGATAGCCACCTACAATAATTATATAACTAACATTGTGTATTTCTTCTTATATTATTATTTTATCATATATTTAACAAAAAGAGAACTTTATAATGAAAAAGTTCTCTTTATTTACTATATTAAATTAAACTATCTAAAAAATAACTTCTTGCCCTATTTGATAAAGAAAATCCGGCTGCACAATTTACATCAATAACATAATAATCACCATCTATTGTTGGTATTATATCTACCGAGAACACTTCTAAATCATTAAGGATATGCGCTATGTTAGTACAAATCTCTTTAATGATGGAATCACATACATTATCATTAATAAATACTTTACCATATATATAATATACTTTTAATTCTTTAAGATCTGTTTTATTAGTAAAGATTGCTTGTTCTAAATAAAAATCATTTTTATCAAACTTTTCAAAAAATCTAATTAGTGCCCTTTTATTATATACTTGGAAAATAATTCCTTCATGTTTTTTTTCTTTACAAAATAGAGGGAAAGTTAAATTGTCTAAACTAGATGCAGAAAATGTTGCAGGAACAGTAATACCATTATTAGATAATACTTCTTGAATTTCTTCTTTTCTATAACCATGTAATAAGTATTCCTTATTAACGATAGTACATTGTAATAATACCAGTATCTCTATAGCTTTAGGCATTAAAAGACAATTACAGCATAAAAAATAAATTATGTCATTTTTATCAATCATATTAGAAGCCTGACCACTAATAAAATCTTCAATATAAACAACATCTGTTTGTAATTGTGATACTATTGTTAATCTTTCAACTTGTCCATTGTATACATTATTTCTGGAGATAAAAATCTTTAATTTCTTCATATTTTGTGTATCCTTTTCTTACTATACTATTTAATAAATCAATCATTTTTCCAATTTCTAGTTTTTCTTCTAACAAATTCTTTGATGTTGATTCCTATCTCACTACCAGGCATATTTCGATCATCATTTAGATTAAGGGGACTAAAATAGCTGGCATATTTTTCAATATTGCTATTATTTAGACCAATACATAGTAGATATACCGCAGCATTAAAATTACTATTATAATCACAAACAACCATCGTATAATTATTGGCTTTAAACATCTTTTCAATAACATAAGGGGTAAAGCGCCAATAATCCTTATAACTTTCATTAATATCATGTTGAATTTGGGAAAAAGGAACAACTATTATTACTGCATCGGTTGCTAAAAGACATAAGTTTTGAAATGCTAATTGAACATTATATATATGTTCTAATGTGGTATGATTAAATACTACATTGAACCCGCCTATTAAGTCCTTGGTTACGGGTTCTTCTAAATCTAATGTAATATCTTTTTGGGAATCACTTGTTCCTCTTATACCACTTCCATAATTTGTTAAATCATAAGAGCTGGCTTTTGAAAAGTAATCTCGATAATACTTACCACATTTGTCATAATCATTCCAAGCTGAAACATTAACTATCTTTCCGGTAAATATACCGGCATATTTTTCTAACGCTCCATTAGACCATTTTCTTGCCAAACGATATTTTCTATCAATCACTTTTATCACCTAACCCACTATTTCATTGATGGTTTCTATTATAAAGTTAGTCTTATTCTCCCAAGTATATTTCTTAGCTGTATTTTGAGCATTTCTTATAATTTTCTTCTTCAAATCATTATCATTTTCAATGGCCTTTATTTTATCAATAATCGTTTTTATATCCTTTGGTGGTACTAAAAATCCATTGTAACCATCAATTATTATTTCATTTATTACCGTGATATTTGATGCGACAACTATTTTCCCCATAGCTAAATACTCAAATAATTTAAGTGGTGAATAAAACTTATATTTTTGATCATCAAACAACATAATAGCATAATCAATACTTTTAACATAATTTAATATTTTGGAAGGCTCTATCCAGGATTCATGAATAACATTCTTAGGTAAATTACTTATTTCATTAGCCAATCCACCAATTATATAAAACTTATAATCATTAAGACTATGAGCCAAATTAATGATATTATCTATACCTTTTCCTTTTTGTAAACTACCTAAATATAAAATTTCTTTTTTATATTCTTTTTTATTAGAAATAAAGAAATCTTTTCTTACACCACTCGGTGAAACTATTAGTTTATTAGAATCTATTCCAAAATCAATGCATTCTTTTTTCAGGCCATCAGATATACAAACAATTTTTTTTAAAGATTCTTTAAATTGAATTTTATATAGTTTCTTTTTAAAGGTTTTGCAATAATAATTATTACCATTCTGATCAATTTGATGGATTTCAAAAATATTGGGTATTCCAAAGTTGGATAAAGTATAACTAATAACTAAATCTCTAGAATAGATAATATCCGGTTTTATTTTAAGAAATAAAATTAAAGCATATATCTTGTAAAATATGTAATAGTATTTGAGAAAAAACTTTGGTACTAAAATTAAGTTAATTTTATCTATACCATAAAACTTATCATATTGTCCTAAACTATTATTTTTATTTTTTGTACAAACAATAGTTAAATCACATTTTCTGCTCAATTCCGAACAAAAATTCATTACAGCTATAGAATTAGCAGTAAAAGATGGTATTGATGAGTAAGAAAAATATATAACTTTTTTTCTTAATTTATCCACTCTCTTAATATTACTCCATCTTCTATAGCTTTTTCTATTCTATCCATTGATAAGCCCATTTTTTCTAATTCATCAATATAAAAATCACCATTATCTTTATAAATCATATTTAAGTTATCAGCATAAAGTCCATATAAATAATCATTATATATGGCATTTTTTAAATAATAACACCAAGGTGATAAATGATATTTAGCATTTCTATCTAAAATATTACAATTTTTAAAATTTAGTATTTTATTTTCTCTAGGTATAAAATTTTTTATTGCTCTTTCAAAGACACTCTCAAAAGCATCGACACATTTTTCAATACTTAGATTTTCTATTATATATTTTCGCGCATCAGAAAGTTTTTTTGTATCTCTTTTTTCTAATAATAGTTTTACTCTTTCTACTGTTTGATCTATATCTCCATAATCAACAATATCTACATAACTTCTTATAGGCATCGTACGATAAGTAGCCGTATTGGTAGCTATAACAGGTGTTTCACAGAGTAGAGATTCGGTTGAAACATTTGAGAATGCTTCACAGAAATTACCAATGCATAAAACCACATCACAATAAGAGTAATACTCTGGCATTAATTCATGAGGTACCCATTTGTGAAATATAATATTATCTGCTAAATCCTTATCATTAATCATTTTCATTACCCGACTATATGTTTCATAAGATCTTGAAGAACAATTAGTATCCATATATTCAGGTATTAGTAATTTTACTTTTACCCCTTCTTTAACTAGTTTATCTATTACTTCAATAGACTCTAAAAAGCCTTTTACTAAGTCTGGTCGATGTGGAAACCCAATCATCTTATAATCACCTTTGGGTGGTAAACCTAATTTATTGTACATGTTATTAAAGGTCTTTTTCCTTTTAAAATGTATTGGATCATATCCATTATGAATTAAAGAAACTTTAGTAGTTTTTATATTACTATTTATTCTAGAAAAACTATCTAATAAACAGGTATAAGTATGATTAGAATTTACGATTATCTCTGATTGATTAAAATTTATTGCTCCTAATAATGTTTCCCCATAGCAAAAATCTCTTAACGAAATAACAGTCGGAATATTATCTTTTAAAAATTCAATATTTAATTCAGCATCATGAATATATAGTAAATGAAAATTACTTACTTCTTTTCCTAAAATTTCACATGCCTTATATATCTTAAAAGGACCAACCTCATATGGAGCTGGATAAGTACCTTTAAAAGGAATGATTGGCTTTACTGTAACATTATCTGAAAATTTAAATATTTCATTATTATCATCCCGTTTAGGACAAAAAATAACTATCTCATGCCCTTTTTTTCCTAATCCAACAGCAATATCTCTTAATGCTTTTTGTGATCCGCCATGGACCTGACCATTAAATATAGGGCCTAAAGAAAAAACAGCTATTTTCATATTTCGTATTCCTCCCTTACCTCAAAAAAAAGGTCATTAAAACCAAAATCGTTTTATGACCTTTACTACGGATAAATTATTTATATATATCATATAAATCACTCCATAACTCATTTCCAATTATAATAGAACTTTTGGTAATATTTGTCAATATTTATTTATCATCTAGTAAATTTTAAAATTAATTTTTTAATAATTCATCTATTACTTTTTCTTTTAACTCTAAAATAAATTCAGGATGATGAGGATAATTTTTGAAGGTTATTTTGGTATTGGCTAAATCTTCAATTATTTTTAATGTATAAACACGTCCAATTTTTGCTTCTAATAATTTTAATCGCATTCTATCTTGCAGTCCCTCATAGAAAACAATGCCTCTAATCGAATCTAGGACTTCATTATCACCAGGATAAACGATGAAAGCATCACCCGATGGGACCCATTCTCCCCCATCTGTTATTTCAAATGGATTTATGTTTTTTAATGAAAATTGGGTATTATAAAAATTAAAGCCCCATTGCAAAAATCCTACAAAGTTTAAATAATATAATTGAATACCAAAGATTCTATTTCGATAAGAAGGCATTGAAAACAGTCGATTTGAAACCAAGTTGGAGTTATATCCACAATAATAACATAATCTTTTGGATATATTTCTTTCAAAAAAAGGATCATACTTACTAGTTGCAGGTAAAGGAATTTCGACTAACTTATTATCATAAAATTCCACATTTGATAAAGCATCCACAATCGGATATTTATTATTTAAAATGTCCTTAATCAAATTACTAGCGTATTTATAATTATCAATATCATCTTTACTTGGTTCATCAGAAATATGAAAATAGATGTTACTAGATATATTTAATTTTTGTAGTTCCTTATCTAATTCTGGCAAGAACTGTTCGAGAAATTCTTTATATTCGGGACTATTACTTTGAATATGCCAACCAAATTTTTTAATTATTTTATTATTTTCTAACACCTCAATTTTAGGAGTTGCTTTAGCTCCCCATTGTGTAAATAAATGACCCATTTCAAAATATGAAATATTATGTTTTTTACATATACTTATCCATCGTTCAAAATCATCAAATTGAAAAGCATATTTGCCATTATCATACTTAACATTGATTAATTGAAAAGTTGGTCTTTCTCCATTAATAACTGTATCTAACGGGAGAGTAAATATTGGAGTTAGAATCATGGATACACCTAATTCGCTAGCTTTTTTAATGAATTTTTCTATCCACCACCAATGCTTTTCACTTTTTGGTACTAAATTATAATAATTAGAAATACAATCAGCATATAGCCAATTAGAATATATTAAATCTGAATGAGGTAATTCCAAATTAATAACCGTTAATTCAAAATTACTTTCATAGATTTTTCTATTTTCTATATCTTCAAACTTAATATTAATATTATTTTTACCTATCTCTAAATCCTTAGTATTGATACTAATCCAAAATACGGTATTTTTATTATCAACATCGACAATATTATAATTTTCGTAAAGGACATCAGGGAAAAGGCCCGGTTTATCAGTAAGGTAATAATCATCATACTTTTCTTTAAAAATTGGCTTAGCAGAGGGTATCATACCGACTAATCTAATATTAACACATGCACTTTTTTCAGTAACTCTTACTTTACAAGGAACCTTTGATTTAAGAACTATTTGATAAGATACTAATTCATTCTTTAAAGCTCTTGTTTTATTATAGGTATTAAGACTATCTATCTTTTGGCCTAAAAAAACTTTTTCTAATGACGAAATTAATTTTATTTTCATAGTATACCTCCATATATTCATTATAACATTAAAACTATTTGTAATAATTAACTTTTTAAGGTAAAATTATGATTGGTGATATATTATGAAAAATATAATTATAATCGGACAACCTAGGTGTGGGAAAACTACGCTTGCTAATATGCTTTACAGAAAATATAAATATCAGATTATTCATGCTGATTGTGAACGAGTGGCTCTTGATTTAGCTTTCCCAGAACTTAATATTAAAAACAATGAATTATTTCCTAAATATTTAGAAATACTATTAAGAAAAAACAAAAGGGACAATCGAAATAATTTTAGTGTTATATTAGAAGGTACTGATATAAAGATATCTGACATTATGAAGTATTTTAATCTAAACGAAAATATAGTAATTTGTCTAGGTGTTTGTTCAATTGACTATAGTGAGTTTGCTAATGAAATAATGAATAATGATACCGAACTTGATTGGACAAAAAAATGTACTAACGATGAAATATTAAATTATTGTAAAGAATACATTGAAAAATCAATGGCTGATAAAAATGAATGTGAAAAATATGGATTAAGATTTGTAGACACATCCATTAATAGAACCAAAAAATTACGTTTATTAGTAAAAGAAATAGAATCATTAATTTAATTGATTCTATTTCTTTTATTTAAGTCATTTTATAATATCTTATTTATTAGATCATATTAAATATTAGATTCATTAGCTCTTCTTCCTTATTATTATAATTATGATTAGCATCAATTATTATTTTATAGGAAACATTTTTACAATCATCACATAAAGCTATTAATTCATTTTCTAAACTTATCTTCTTGTCATTACTACCAATAATTATAAAAATAGGAATATCAATACTTTTTATGATTGAAAAGTCTTTATCTGTTAAATAGGGAATATTATTTATTTTCTTATTTTCACAGAAATCTAGGTAAGTTTCGGTAGACAAATAACAAAACCCTAAAAATAATTTAGATAATAATTTATTATCATTATTTGAATGATTAAATACAGCTTCTTCATATAATCCTTTATGCTTATCTAAATTAACTAAATAATTTAAATCTTGTGGTGATAACAAAAAAATTTTTCTTACATTTTTTATTTTCTTTTTACTAATATAATCAACTATCTTATTACATCCTAAGCTATGAGCAATAACAATTATTTCTTCATAATTTTTTAAGTAATCAAACCAAGCATCCATATCCGAAAACCAATTATTATAATTTTCATAGCTGGCTCCCCCATTTTTACAGGATGTTTTATCATCATATACTAATATTTCACTCATTAAATTGCTACCTTGATTAGCGGCAAATAAAAAATCACAGTTACTTTTCTGACAAAATTCGTTTATCTTTTTAGAAATTATGGAACTTGAAAAAGTAGCTCCTAAGCCTGGTATATATATTATACAAGTTTTATTTTTTTTACCACTATAAAGTCCATACAAACAAACTTTATCTGAGTTAATTATTTCTATATAATTTAAATTCATATTATTTTCACCTAGCCATTCTTTGCAATGCAAATATTTTGAAGTGGATGTTTAGAATCACAACCACTATTTTCTTGCCAAAGTAATGATCTTATCTTTTTCTTCTTCTGATAAAAAAGCATTATCTTGTATTGGTAATACAAGTTCATTTAATAACTTTCTAACAATTAATAATGCTTCGGCACTTTCATTTTTTTCTAAAGCAAATAATGATTGAAGTATGGTTCGATCTTTTCTAGCTACAATATAGTCATATTCACTAGGTATCCTGCTCAAAACTAGTTTTGATAGCTCATCCCATAAAAGAACTTTGTCAAATAATAATTCAGGTGTTAATGTCCCCATTATTCCGTTATTTCTTTGGAAATAATTATATCCATTATATCTGTTAAAAGTGGCTATTTTAGCAATATATGCTAATCTATACGTTGTCCTAGCATCCTCAAATGTCTTTCCAACTGGAAACCTTATACTATCAAATAATTTTCTTCTAAACATTTTATTACATACCGAAAATAATTTATAGAATTGTTTCAAAACTTCATCGTCAAAAAAAACTAAAGTGTCAGAATCAACAAAATCCGTAATCTCGTTTTTTTCTCTTCTTTCGGTTTGCGAAATAGAACGATACATATTACAGGCAGCAATATCAGCATTATTAGTTAAAAGATCAGTGACTAATTTTTTAAACATATCTTTTTCTATCCAGTCATCACTATCAATAAAACTTATATAAGCTGACTGTGAAATCTGTATTCCTAAATTTCTAGCACTTGATAGACCATTATTTTTAGTATGTACAGCTAATATTTTATCATATTTTCGACTGTAGTTATCACAAATTTCGCCGCTTTGATCTTTTGAACCATCATCAACTAAAATTATATTAAAATCAGCAAACGATTGACTCAAAATAGAATCTAAACATCTGTCTAGATATTCGGCAGTATTATATATAGGAACTATTACATCTAAAACTCTTTTACTTGATTCCATCATATCACTTCCATTAATTAGGATATTATATCATTTAATATTTTAAATTTCAATTAGCATTACTTTTAAAATAATTAATAGTAAACAAAAAAATGAAAAATTACTTTCCATTTTTTAAATACTTATTTAGAATGCTACTTAATTCTTTAGTATCGATTGGTTTTGATAAATAATCATCAAAACCTTCTTTTAGATAATCTTCTTTAGCTCCAACAACTGCATCGGCCGTTAAGACAACAACAGGAGTATCAAAACCTTTAATCTTCTTTAATTGATGTAAGGTTTCAACACCATCCATACCTTTCATCATTTGATCAAGAAGAATTAAATCATATTTTTTACCATCATCAATTAACTTTAAACAATCTTTACCACTATTAGTTGATTCAACATCTAATTCATAAGGCTCTAATAAGCGATTAGCAACTTTTAAATTTAGCTTATCATCATCAACAACTAGTATTTTTTTGCCTAAAGCATTGAAAGAATCAATTCGTTTTTTAGGTGTAACATAATTTTCAATATCACCAATATTAGTATCATCAGTTATTTTTTGATTTAATGATACTGTGAATATACTACCTTGTCCATAATCACTTTCAGCAACAATGGTTCCATTTAATAAGTCAATTAACTTCTTAGCAATATATAAGCCTGTTCCTTGTGATGTTTCATTTTCCACATCATTAAATAACTTCGCTAATTGCTCTCTTTTAATACCTTGACCAGTATCTTTAATAGAAATCAATAAATTAAGGGTTGATCCTTTTTTCTCACCTTTAGCTTCAATCGTAATGGTTCCTTTATCAGTATATTTAACAGCATTACTTAAAATATTTAAAAGAATCTGATGAATCTTACCACTATCACCAAATAATTTAGTTGGTAAGTCATTAGCAACATCTAACTTTAATTTTATATTTTTATCACTAATATATTCTTTAGCTAAAACAACTAAATCTTTTAGAAATTGAGGAACTTCATATTCTTTTTCTTTCTTCTCATAAACACCAGACTCAACTTTAGAGATATCTAATAAACCATCAATTATTTCTAAAATATGATTACTAGCGCTATTGATACTCTCAATATCTTCTTTAGTTTCTTTTGGTAAATCATTTGCTAAAGCTGATTCACTTAAACCCATAATGGCATTCATTGGGGTTCTTATTTCATGAGATATCGTCTTTAAGAATTGTGATTTAGCCTCATTCGCCTTTTTAGCTTCCGTTAAAGCATTTTGTAACATCACATTTTGTTTACGCATATATTCAGCATTTTCGGTAACATTTTTAGTTAGAATCGTAACTTGTGATTCACCTCTAGTAGTAGTAAAAAATAACGTGCTTTCTAGCCATAAAGTATCTCCCTGATTAGCTAAACGATAACGTAAAGATAATGGTTCCATTATCTTCTTACTAGTTAGTTCTTTTAGATGAGTTAAAGAAGCTTTTTCTAACACTTCTTTTTGATCTTCTTCACAAATATATTTTTTAACAACATTGGACATTTGTTGTTCATAATTACCATCAACATTGGGGCCTAAATAATTAATATTTTCTTTTAGGTTTTTTAAAGTGAAATTACCAGTTGTTAAATTAAGATTTATTTCAACATCATAAGATGATGAGGTAATATCATTTAATTGCTTTTCTCTTAACTTAATATCCCCTGCTTGAATAACTAATAAATGTTGACGTTCATATTCCTTTGATACATTTGATACGAGCACTACTTCATAACGATCTTTCTTTTCAATAAAAGAATATCTTTTGATCTTTATCCATCTAGTAATACTAGGATCTTTTGTATAACGATATAATACCATCGAACTAACAAATTCATCTTTGCCATCCCATTTATGCATTTCTTCTTTTAAAATGGAATTTTCAAAAATATCATCAATTAGGGCCATCGCTTTTTCTTCGTCATCAATATCTTTTATACCTAATACTTCATCAATATTTTTACTCATATAAATAATATGATGATTAGTTTTATTGTACATAAAATAAATAGTATCAGAATTATTGACTAAAGAGCCAAATAATTTATCACGATAACGTAATTCCTGAACTTTTTCACGATTACTAAAATAAGATGCTGAATAAAGAAATACAGCTACTAAAATTATCGCAAAAGATCCTATTACATATCTATTAGCTAAAACACCATCAAAATGATCGGCATTATAAAATAAATATATACATAATCCCAAAGCAATTATAAATATTATCAAGAAAATATTTTTTATTTGTCTTGTCATATAAAACCTCCTATGTACTATATATTGTGATTATATCACACCTAGGGGTTATGTTCAATATTATTAATAAAAAAACAAGGATTATTTATCCTTGTTTTCTATAAATTAGAATGGCAATTTCATATTCCCATTACTGAAATTTTTCATCATTGTTTTCATAGTCTCAAATTGTTTTAATAGACGGTTAATCTCACTAACATCCCGGCCACAGCCTTTTGCTATTCGTAATTTACGACTATTCTTTAAACTTTCCGGATGTCTTCTTTCATATGGAGTCATTGATAAGATAATGGCTTCTAAATGAGCCATATCTTTAGGATCAACTTTCACATCTTTTATACCCATTTTATTAGCACCAGGTAACATTTTTAAGATGTTTTCTAGGGGTCCTAATTTTTTTATTTGCTTTAATTGTTTTAAGAAATCATCTAAATCAAAATTACCTTTTTGCATCTTCTTAGTCATATCTTTAGCATCATCTTGGTCAATAAGATTCTCTGCTTTTTCTAACATTGACATTAAATCGCCCATATCAAGTATACGTGATGCCATACGTTCGGGATAGAATTCTTCTAATCCATCCATCTTTTCACTAACACCAACAAATTTAATTGGTACATTAGTTAAATGTCGAATAGATAAGGCAACTCCACCTTTAGTATCACCATCTAATTTAGTTAGGATAGCACCAGTTAATTTTAATCTTTCATTAAATCCCGTTATAACATTAATCGCATCTTGCCCCATCATACTATCCACAACTAACAGTATTTCATCGAAATTAATAGTTGATGATAAAGTTTCAAGCTCAGTCATTAATTCTTCATCAATGTGTAAACGTCCAGCTGTATCTACTAATAAATAATCAAAGTTATTTTCTTTAGCATATTTTAAAGCATTACTAGCAATGATAGCTGGTTGTTCTTTTCCTTCCGAATATACTTCAATATCTAATTCTTTACCCAATTGTTTTAATTGATCAATGGCCGCTGGCCGATATATATCACACGCTACTAATAAAGGTTTTTTATGATATTTCTTACGAAGCAAATTAGCTAACTTAGCAATAGCCGTTGTTTTACCACTACCTTGTAAACCCACTAACATTAATGTCGCAGGATTACCTTTAAGATTTAAATCTTTTTTTTCGCCACCAAGTAATTCCACTAATTCATCTTTAACAATTTTAATAAATAATTCACTAGGTTTTAAACTATTCTGAACTTCTTCTCCTAGGGCTTTTTCTTTAACATTATTAATGAATTCTTTAACAACTGTATAGTTAACATCAGCTTCTAAAAGCGCTAATCTAATTTCTCTAGTTATATCACTAATATTTTCTTCGGTGATTTTACCATAACCTTTTATTTTATTTATAGCTCCTTGTAATCTTTCGCCTAAGTTTTCAAACATATTATCATCTCGCTTCTATCTAATTAAAAAGGTACATATTGTACCTAATTTAGTTATTGTTTATATACTCATTAATTCTGTTTCTTTAGCTTTTAACTTATCATCTATTAATTTATTATATTTATTAATTAATTCTTGAACATCATCTTGACCATTTTTAATTTCATCTTCTGGTACTTCTAATTTCTTAATATCATTATTAGCATCTTGACGAATGGTTCTTAAAGCAATACGACATTCTTCGGCCATAGATTTAGCTTGTTTAACATAATCTTTTCTAGTATCTTCCGTTAAAGCTGGAATATTTAGGAATATTACTTCGCCATTATTATTAGGGGTTAAACCAATGTTAGATTCAAAAATAGCTTTTTCAATCGCGCTTAAACATGAACGATCATATGGTTTAATCATTATTTGGCGAGCTTCGGGAATAGAGATATTTGCCAGTTGCATAAGAGGAGTATCGACTCCATAATAAGATACTAAAATATTGTTAACCATCGAAGCATTAGCTCGACCAGCTCGAATATTGGTAAATCTCTTTTCCATATTTTCAATTGACATTTGCATTTTTAATTCTGTTTCCGACAAAATTTCATTCATAAATTTTCTCCTTATATTTAATATTATATTATATTTATCTTTTTTTTTCAATATTTATGTTAAAAGTGCTTCTTCAAAAATATTTCAACAGCTCTAATTGGTTTATCCTTTTTATCACCTCTAAATAAGTCATGTGAATAACCTTCTAATAAGACTAATTCTTTATTCTTATTGTTTATTAATTGATAGATTTTTTTAGAACTATCAGCTGGAACTATATCATCACTAGTACCATGAATTACTAAAGTAGGAATTGTTATTTGACTAGGAATATTTTGTAACATAGCTGTTAAATCCATAAACTGTTTATACGCTGTTACTGGTTGACTAACAACCCGATTGATAATGTCATTAGGATTATAGGTTTTTATTATATTAGGGGTTATTTTTAATGATTCAACAACATTAATATTACCATCAGCACATTGTAAATATTGGAAGGCAGCAGATGCTAAAACTAATTTTTTTACTTGTTTATATTTAACCGCTAAATAACTAGCGATTAGACCTCCCATACTTTGACCAATTAAATATATATCTTTATAACCATGCATAATCAAATCTTTTATTTGATTTTCAGCCGCTTTTAGCCAATCCTCTTTCGTTATTTTGTTATTAAAAATATGATCATGACCTGGTAAAGTAAAAGTAAAAACATCAAAATTACGATTATACTCTAAAGTATTCGCTAAAGCTTCAACATCATAGATACCACCTGCAAAACCATGAATTAATAATATTGCCTTATGTTTCATTTTATCCCCTATCCTTTACATTAATTATACCATATAATCAGAAAATATAGAAGATACATGGCCTTAATTATAAGGAGAATTATCTTTATATAACATAAAAAGTGAATCACCATTTTTATGTGTTCACTTTTATCTTATAATTCATAATTAATTGGTTATTTGTTTAGTTGTTACTGTACCGGCTCCACCAGCGCCACCTCTAGAACCTAAAAAGCCAAGGCCACCGATTCCTCCGTTAGCGGCTGTCGTTCCGGCCGTAAGGCTATTAACATAGAAAAGATTTATAGATCCACCGCCTGATGCACCACCAGTACCGGCATATGATCCATCTCCCCCGTTTGATCCATTAGACGATATTGTTCCATTATTAATAAGATTATTGGCTCTAATAATTAATAGGCCTCCAGTACCGGATGAACCAGCTACACCTGTTCCAGAACCGTTACCACCTGGGTTACCAGCTCCACCTCCGCTATCACCGCCTGCATTACCACCAGCGCCACCATTAACTGCACCCGAACCAGCAGTTGAAGCAGCATTATTACCACCGCCACCAGCACCACCACTATAGGATGTGCCTGCCGATCCAGCACCTGAAGTCGCACCACCTGCTGACGGACCTCGGAGTCCACCGCCTCCGCCACCACCAGTACCTCTTGAGGCTCCAGCAATACCGGGATTTCCGGAATAACAGAATCCAATACCATTATTAGTATATATAGAAGCTCCACCTGCTGAGCCAGATGCTGGTACATAATCATATGTTGTAGCATCAATTTTATATAAATAGACATCTTGTCCAGGTGCACTAGCACCTCTTGCGGTCATAGTAATTGTCCCATTATTAGTTAAATCACCCGTAACATATAAAAACATTCCTCTTTTTCTAGCTGCTGCGGTTAATGTAACACCCGCATTTACTGTTAAATTTCCATTATATTTGACAACTAACATTTTTGTATCATTGGTAGTATTTCCTAAATTAGTTGATGAAGAATACGTTGTATTACCATCAATAGCAATATATTCAACAGCATAAGTTACCCCATTAACAATAAATTCATAATCACCGCTTGCACGTGTGTTATTTTTAACAATAGCTATAAGACTATCGCCCGATAAAATTGCTCTGACAATGACTTGACGCGTAACTTGTGCTATATTTCCAAAACTATCTTCAGCACTATAGGTTAAAGTATATGTCCCAGGTGTACTGGTGTCTAAGGTCCCACTTCTGGTAACACTAACAGGACCTTCAGAAGCATCATTTGCTGTTACATCAATGTCCGAATAAACACTATCCAAATTAATATTCAATGGATTGTCACCACTAATCGTGATTACTGGTGGTGTTGAATTTAATAAGCAATCTTCTTCTGACATGGCATCAACTGTTACATCAGAAGACATAAAGCCCTTCGTTGCACACCATTTACCATCATATATCGCTATGGCTACTTTACCATTCGCTCTTAATGAAATTCGTCCATTCTGCGGTTTTTGACCCTGATAATTTAAAACATAGCCATTAGGGTTTGATGACTCTACCCCATTAGTATAAGTAAATATTACATTTTTTGATTCTCCACCAGAATACATCATTTTTACAAAAGCATTCCGAGCCGATTCTCCTATACCAAGGGCACTAGCTTTAAAAGAATTCTTTTTGGCATTATCAATTATGCCTAATATTATTGGGGTTGCAATTAATGCTATTACCGCTAATATAATGATAACTGCTAATAACTCGATAAGTGTAAAACCTTTTCTCTTCATTTATTGGTCACTCCTTATAGCATACAATGTATATTTAATAATTATATTTTATCATAAAAATGATTTTCTACCAATAATCTGATTGTAAAGTAATGTAAACATAATATGTATTTATTGTAATAATCGCCTTTTATCTATAACTTTCTTTGTTTGATTTACCCATTAAAAATAGTACCGCAAGAAAGAAGGTACTATTTTATATTATTTATATACTTTTTTAAAACTGATATATATTTTTAACTTCATTATATAATTAGTTCGGTATTTGTTTAGATGTTACAGTACCAGCTCCACCAGCTCCACCATTACCTTTGTCACCAGTTCCGCCAGATCCCGCTGTCGCAGTTCTAGTTCCGGCAGTAATACTTGTTACATAGAACAGGTTAACTGATCCGCCACCTGTGCCACCGCCACCTGGACCAGATGCAGCAGCTCCACCAGTTGAACCGTTCGATGATATAGTACCATTATTAATAAGATTATTGGCTCTAATGATTAATAATCCACCTGTACCAGTTCCACCGGTTCCACCTGTGCCAGTTCCTCCTGGGTTACCAGCGCCGCCGCCACTAGCACCTAATCCAGCTCCACCTGCGCCACCATTAATTTCACCGCTTCCGGCTGCACCAGCTGCTTTAGCTCCGCCGCCACCAGTTCCTCCACTATATGATGTTCCAGCACGACCAGCTCCAGAAATAACATAAACATCGCATCCTTGAACACCTCCACCTCCGCCGCCACCGGTTCCTCTTGATGATCCTGCTGTCCCAGCATAGCCAGTATACCACCATGAAGGACTATTAGTAGTAGGGTATCCTCCTCCACCCGCAGACCCTGCTGCTGGTACATAATCATATGTTGAGGCATCAATTTTATATAAATAGACATCTTGCCCAGCAGCACTAGCACCCCTTGCCGTCATGGTGATTGTACCATTATTAGTTATGTCACCAGTAGCGTATAGAAACATTCCTCTTTTTCTGGCTGCAGCTGTTAATGTCACACCGGCATTTACTGTTACATTTCCATTATATTTAACAACCAACATTCTTTCATCATTAGTAGCGTTTCCTAAATTTGTTGATGATGAATATGTCGTATTTCCGTCAACATTAATATATTCAACTGCATAAGTTACACCATTAGTAATAAAGCTATAATCACCACTTGTTAGGGCATTACTTTTTACTATATCAATAATACTTTCTCCTGATATAATAGTTAATGAACACTCTTCTTCTGGTAGTTCTTCAAGTGTTATGTCAGTGGCAGAAAATCCTTTCTTCGCACACCACTTGCCATCATATAACGCTAATGATACTTTTCCATCTGTGTTTAATGACACTCTTCCACTCGTAGGTTTTGCTCCAGTATAATTTAGCACATAACCATTAGGAGTTGATGTTTCTTCTCCATCTTCATAAGTAAACGTTATATTTTTTGGATCTTCTTTCGAATACAACATTTTAACAAAGACATTTTTTGCCGATTCTGCTATACCATATGCTCCAGCTTTAAAAGACTCTTTTTTACTACTATCAATTATCCCTAATATTATTGGGGTTGCAATTAACGCTATTACTGCTAGTATAACAATAACTGCTAATAGCTCGATTAATGTAAAACCTTTTCTTTTCATATACATAACACTCCTTATATCATAAAACTTATACTAACTAATCACATTTTATCATATAATTAACATTTCCACAATAACCACATTGTCAAATGATGTAAAATTAATATAGCCACTAAAAATACAATGATGTTTTTTTATTACTGTTTATTCCTTTTTCTGTTTTAGATTTATGTCAAAAAAAGGAGAAATGTTTTAAATTCCCCTTTTATTGATTTTTTGCTTCTTTATAAGCATTAATAACATTAGACATAGCTTCTTTTAGCGCTGTTGAAGTATGCGTTGCGCCACTTACTGTATCTAAAGTATTAATACTATTTTGATTAGTAATTAGTTTTTCAAGATAACCTGCGTTCTTAACCTTGTCAGTATACTCATGCTCATCATGACTAATAATCTCAATATTAGTAATAACATCATTTTTAAATGTTATATTTAAAGTAATTGGTCCGACAAAACCTTTTTGTTTAATTTGATAAATAGTTTCAGTACTTGATTTAGTGACATTAACAACTTCAAAGTCAGGATCTTTAGGGGTTTCTTCCGTGTCAGCATCATTATTTATATTGGTATTATCCCCTTTTTTATAATCTTCTAACGTATTAATTAATAGTTTTTTCATAGCTGTTGAGGTGATGGTTGCGCCACTTACCGTATCAGCATCCGCTAGATTACTTTGATGATCAATTAAGGTTTTAGTGTAATCAGCGTCTTCGACACTAGAATAAAGACTCTCCCCTTGTTCCACTATTTCATAAGTTGTTATCTTACCATTAGTAATAATTATTTTAGCTTTAATAGTACTAGAATATCCTTTTTGAGTGACAACGTAAGTGGTATTACTTGAAGTAACATTCTTACTTACAATACTAAAATTAGGATCACTATTATTATTATTTTCAGGTATACGATTAGTTAAACCAATCCCAATAATTAAACCAATAATTGCTAACCAAGCTCCGACATAAGAAATAATGGTATAATTAAAGTTAAACCTTGCTTTTGATCCAAGTTGATCAATAAGAGGTACTAATAAATTCATCATTAAAATACTAATCAAAACACCTTCAGGAAATGGTGAAAGATAACGTATTATAACTGTTAATATACCTAAAAATAGAGCATATATTGTTTGACCAATGGGCGTAACTGGACTAGTAACTGGGTCTGTTGCCATAAATATGGCCCCGAACATTAAACCACCACTAAGTATTTCAAATAAAGGATACCATACACCTAATTTATTAATACTACCAATTCCAAATGTAATAATGAAAACAGTCGCAATATAAATAATAGGTATTTTCCATTTAACACTTTTAGTAATTGTTAGATATATTAATCCAATAAGACATAAGAAGGCACTTGTTTCTCCCACTGCCCCTGGTATTGTTCCAATGAAGAAGTTCCATAATGAGCCAAAAGGTGCGACATTAGAAGCATATGTTCCTAATCCCGTAACAGTTGCTAAATTAGATAATGGCGTGGCACTTGATAGAGTATCTAATTCATAACCATTTAAATAACCGCCATTTTTAACAATACCTAGTAAATATATAACTAATATTAATAAGCTACCTGTTAAAGCCGGATTAAAGACATTTCGTCCAAATCCTCCAAAAATCATTTTACCAATAATTGAAGCGAAAACGGCAGCAACAATCAATAACCAAATCGGGGTATTGATTGATAATACTAGTCCTAAAAAAAGACCAGGGAAAATGGCATATGATGCAGATAAACTATCTTTAAAAGCTCTTTTATTCTTTTGAATAATTAAAGCATATAAACTCTCCATTAAATAAGTTGTTATAGTAGGGATAAGAATAAAAATTAAAGGATAAAATATACCAATAAAACTAACTTTATTATATAAGTATGGAATATAACCATTCTTATATATTGTAAACAAAATAATTGGTAATAAAGCGATTAGAACATTACGCATAATCTTCGTTGTTTTATTGTTTGATAATATGTAAGGACCTGTCTCAACAACAAAATTTTTCATGTTATGCTCCTTTCTCTTTATCTTCTTTGATAGCATTTTTAGCGTTTATGACAATATTACGTAATTTAATCCTAGCTGGACAAATATAACTACATAATCCACATTCCATACAACGATTAGGCTCTAATTCCTTTAAACGCTTTTTATCATCATTATGTTCACAAATAAGAACAGGAGATATTTTAGCTGGACATACTTCTACACATTTACCACAACGCAAACACTGCGTTGTTGGATCATTATCAAGATTCTTATTAACAACAACACAATTAAGATTAGCACTCATAACTAGATCATCATTTTCTAGAGTCAATCCCATCATTGGTCCACCCGCAATGAAATTAACCTTTTCTTCTTCATTATAACCACCAACACTGCTGATTACTTCTTTGATTGGTGTTCCTACCTTTACAATAACATTTTGAGGTTTCTTAACCATATCACCGGTAATGGTAATTAAGCGTTCGGTTACAACGCGATTATATTTGAGGGCCTCATATATTGAATATATCGTTGATACATTGTTTACTATTATTCCTTTATCAAGTGGATAATTCTGATAATTAACTCCTAGAGTATCTTTAACTAATTGTCTTTCCCAACCCATCGGATAAACATCATGTACTTCCACTAATTTAATCTTTAAATAAGTTCCTATATAGCTATTAATTCTTTTAGCTAAGTCATTATTATCTTTTTTTATGGCTAAAACAGCTTGATCAATATTATTTATTTCTAATATCGCATCAATTGTTTCTAATACTTCTTCACAACAATGAAATAATAATGCATGATCTGCTGTAATATAAGGCTCACATTCAACCGCATTGACAACTAAAGTATTAATTTTCTTCTGGGTATCATACTTAACATAAGTAGGAAAACCACTACCACCCATACCAATAATGCCATTATTCTTTAGAATATCAATAAATTGTTCTTTTGTATAATTATTAATCTTTCTTTTCTTCTGTTCTTTTTCCATTGATTCTTCTTTATAATCATTGGCGATTTTTACACATCGAACTTTTTGACCATTTAAATAATAATGAAATTCAAAATCAACCACTGTTCCACTAACACTTGAATGAATTGGTAACTTAAATGGACTTTTACGATGACCTAAAACCGTACCTTTATAAACATACTCACCTTTTTTAACGATTAAGCTTATATTAGTATCACTACCATTAACTAAGGGAATATAAACATACTGAGGTTTATTATATACACTGATACCATTATCAATTGATTCTTTCTTATTTCTAGGTAATTTTACTCTCATAATATAAATCGCTCCATTCTCTTTTTATTATACAGTTTTTGGTAATAAAAAAAAAGTCTTTTTTAGGAAATAACGAGCTAATTTACGACAAAAAAAGAACTAGGCAGGAATACCTAGTTCATCCGACATATTTTGAGAAATAAGCTTTACATTATTTTTTTAATAGTAAGGAGTGTATTTTTTTATTATTTCGCCACCTAACTTGTAGGTTATATTTTAATAGGAATATATTTTAATATTTTATTTTATTATATTTTTATTTGTTTTCTATAACAATCTCATATATCACCTCCACTTACAATAACATTATAAAATTTTAATGTGTGGAGATTGTGAAAAAGATATGGAATTTTTAGGAAATAGATTTCTGATTTAGTAAATCTTGACCATACTTAAATCTTCCCTTTAAAACTCTTTCTTTGATTAGTTGATATCCATCCTTGCTAAAAGCTGAAGCACCGACTGTTTCAGGTAAACGATAGCAATTATCAGAAACAAACTTTTTGAATTCCTCGACAGATTGTTCTTCCGTGTCATGACTAAATCCTTTTGAATTAGATGCATCCATACATCCTCGTGCAATTATAGCATTAAGACCATTTTCATCAGAACTATTATCACTTATAACATCAAGTGTTTCATAATAAATGCTAGGATTGTGAACATAGACATATAACATTTTGGCTACCGAAAATAATCTTTCTAATCGAACAGCATTACTATCAACATAACCAATGGCGTTAATTAGATTTAGTATCAAGCGAGAAAATGTTTCTTTATCAATTTTAGAGATTTCTTCTTTCTTTTCTTTTAGCATTTCAAATATTGCTATTAATTTTTCTAAAGCTGCATCACTTAATTTGTGAATAATTTTAAGCTGATCCTTATCTATTATATAAAAATCCATCATTAGTATATAAAACCTCACTAATTGTGGTTTATCATCAATTTCCCACAATAGTTTACGGGCATATTCATCATCGACTTTATATTCTTCCATTAATAATATAAAGCGATCTAAAAATCCTCTTCCTCGCATATCTTTCACCTCATGAATGATATTATAGTTATAGACATTTATTTTGTCAATGAAAAACTAGGTACATCACCTAGTTATTCGAATAATTTTTATTTAAGGAGTAAGGAGTGTATTCTTTATTTAATTTTAATTTCTATTTTAATATTTTACTTTTCTATAACTCTTTCATATATCACCTTCACTTACAATAACATTATAAAATTTATATGTGCTAAATATATGAAAGCATTATGGAATTTATAAGAAATTAAAAAATTACTAATCAATAGTAACTTTTTCTTCTTCCTTACTAGGATTTATATAAGAATTAATTCTGCTCTTAACATATTCTCTTTCATTTGGTTTATTTTCCCAAAAAGATATAATTTCGATACCAGCACTCTTACAAAGATCATAGACATTACGATCCCTATTTTTTCTCTTATTACTTGTATTATGTGTCTCATCATTTAACTCAACTAATAATAGGAGTTTGTAATCATTTTTTGAGAATATTCCAAAATCAACATTTCTACTGCATAACTCATTTCGATATTTATCATTTTCAAATTTTTGAATGACTGAATTCAAGTTGATTTGCGGCCAAACAATATAGTCGTCGCCAAGTATTTCTTTTAATAGACTATAGAATTTTTTCTCATTAAAAGTCATTATATCCTTTTTTATGTATTTTTTCTTTGTGATAGTTCTTGGATTATTTTTGTTTTTTTTCTTAAATAGACTAATAATAAAATAGATTAAATCCTCTAACAAATCATATAACATTACTCATCCTCCAAATTTTACTACTATTAGCATTATATCACAAATTGTAATAATGGAAGCTAAATTTATATGGCCAGATTTTTCTTCCTATTATTGTTAATATTTAAAATTTTAAACATAATTCCTACTCCTAAAACATTTAAAATAACATCATCAATATCACATGATCCTGATAAAGTTATAAATTGTATTAATTCCATTGTTATGACAATACCAATCATGGTTATAATGAAGTTCTTAAAATTATTAATTTTAGAAAATAACATTGGTAGAAAATAGGCAAAAGGTATAAAAGCTATGATATTACCTATTATATTAACAACAAAATTATAGGTGGAAACATAACCATTTATATAGCCCCTAGTATATTCAATAATGGTATGAAAAGGAATAATATTAACCGAGTTCCCTAAATAATTAGTAAAGTTGCCTTTATTCCAAATCATAACCTGAAATCTATATCTTCCCCATACCATTAAATAAGATAATATTATTAAATATATTATAAAAAGTATCATTAGTATAATTTTTTGTTTGCCTTTTTTCATAGCTTACCTCTTCTATTAATATTTATATTTTAGCATAAAAAAATCCTTACGTGAAGGATTAATATAACATACTGGCGTCCAAGGAGGGATTCGAACCCCCGACCGATGCCTTAGAAGGGCATTGCTCTATCCAGCTGAGCTACTTGGACAGGTACGAAAAAACGTACACCATAAATATACCAGTATTAATGAGCTATGTCAAGGTTAATAATGTATATTAAGATGATTTTAAGGTATTTTGATATACCGGCTTATCATCAACATTAAATATTATTTCTTTAACATCATAATTATCATAGACAGATAAACAAATAGTATGTGTTACTTCTTCTAATATTTTTTTAGTATCAGCATCTTGAAAAATATATTTATTAAAGTTTAGTTGCATAACATCATCCGTTTTTTGAGCCGTTAATAATTCCGCATTACTGTTTAAAAAGCTCATAAGATTAGTGTTATAGGTGGAACTACTAGCTAAATTTTCAATGATAATCTTTATTTTATCTCGATCATCATTAACATATCTAGTAACAGGAACATAATAATAATTATTATTCTTTTCTTTTATGTAATAGATTGTAACACTATTAATACTCTTTAGACTATCAATATCATAAATCTTATTAATACCAAATTTACGATTTAAAACACTTGGTAGAATAATGTTAGTTTGGGGTAATTTTGTTAATAAATTACCATCAACATAAATCATAACATTCTTTACATCGGGAATAGATGTTAAAGTATAAACTATAGCTTCAATTACTTTTTCTTCTTGATCAAGACTAACATCTAATAAATCTTTAGAAAAATTAACTTTTAAAATATTTTCTTCATATTTAACACTAAGTACTTGCGTATCACTTGGAATAATAGCTTTAAAGCCACTTGGTATTTGACTATCACCAGAGCCATCTTTTATTAATATATCTAATAACTCTTTGGCTTTTTTTTCAATACTAGCATCACTATTAACAACCACATTAGTACGGGCTAGAAAATCATTGTCATCTAATAAAAAAATAGGACTTGTTACAACATTAGTCTGGGCATAGGTTAATTCTTGTTTAGCATTATCAAGTAAATTATTATTATCTTTAGGAATTAAATATATCAAAAATAAAGCAAATAGAGCTGAGCCAGAAATAATTATTTTTTTTATAGACATTCTTTTTAGCATTTTTCCACCTCACCTAATTATATGAAAAAAATCGCATTTAATGCGATTTTATAATGAAATTTCTCCAAGTTTCAAAAGTTCTACAACAGCTCCAGCCCGACCCTTAACACCTAGTTTTTGCATAGCGTTAGATATATGATTACGAACCGTCTTTTCACTTATGCCTAATTCTATAGCTATATCAGCTGTCGACTTGTTCAAAATTAATAATTCGAAAACTTGTTTTTCCCTTTTGGTTAAAATACTTTTTTCCATCACTTCCCTCACTTCCTAAGTTGGGTGGCATATATTCTCATACTATTTTATGAGGATAATATTATTTAGTGAGAGATTTTGCCTAATTATCGTCAGATTATATAAAAACAACATATAATATTAATTCTATAATATTATATGCTGTTAGGCTAACCCTGGAATTTAACAGAGATATACATTTGATCTTTATAGTTACCTTGGACAGTACGCATGATATTATTTGCTAGTTCATTATCATGAGTTTTACTAGCAACAACAACCCTTATCTCTTTACCATCAATCTTAATAAAAGCTTGTAATTTATATTCATCTTTAATTTGTTTCTCAATTTTTTCTTCTTCACCACGCACAATGTTTAATTCTTTCATTTTTTCAAAGGCATTATTCTTATCATCAACTGAACTATTAACATCCGTTAATATTATTTTTAGGGCATCTAACTCTTTTTGTAAGGCATCATCAGCTTCAACACGTAAAGCTGTTAATATTTCACTTTCTTCGACTTTTACGACTGGTTGATCGGTTTTTTCGGTATTATCATTATTTTTATTAGTATTTAAAAATAATTCATTAGGCATAGTAACATAGTAAACACTTAATACTAATATAAGACTAAATAAAGTTAAAAACCACAAATTCTTTTTATTAATCATAATTATCCTCCTGGTACTTCTTAATAAATTATATGGACAAAGATAGTAAATATTACACAAAAAAACAATATACAAACGTATATTGTCTAGTCTTATTTATTTTCTTTATTAACGATAACAAAGTTAAGCATATCAATGAAATCATTTAATCCTAAAGTAATAGTATCATTATTACCGAAATGACGATAACTAATATTCTTACTATCACGTTCTTTATCACCAATTATTAAAGTGAATGGTATTTTTTCCACTTGTGATTCACGCATACGATAACTTAGCTTTTCTTCACGATCATCTAATTTAACCCGGAAGTTATTCTTTTCTAGAATACCTTTTATCTCATTAGCATATTCTAGATGAGCTTCATTATTAACTGGAATAATACATACTTGGGTAGGGGCTAACCAAGTTGGAAAGGCTCCTGCAAATTGTTCAATTAAGATACCAATAAATCTTTCAAGTGATCCATAAATAGTTCTATGAACCATAACTGGTCTTTTTTTAGAACCATCACTATCAACATAAGTTAAATCAAATCGTTCCGGTAATTGGAAATCTAATTGAATAGTTCCGGTCTGCCATTCTCTACCTAGAGCGTCTTCCATTTTTAAATCAATTTTTGGTCCATAGAAAGCTCCATCCCCAGGATTTAGAATCCATCCATCTGCACCAAAATTATTATTTAAAATTTCGGTTAAATCTTGTTCAGCTTTATCCCAAGTAGCAATATCACCCATAAAATCAGCTGGTCTAGTTGATAAATATGGGGTAAATTTTAAGCCGAAAATATCATAAAAATAGTTAGCAATATCAATAATAGAGGATATTTCAGACGCAATTTGATCTTCTCTAATAAAGTTATGAGAATCATCTTGATGAAATACTCTTACTCTTAGTAAGCCATGAAGACTAGCCGCCCCTTCATTACGATGGATGGCGTCAACATCATTAAATCTAAGTGGTAAATCACGATAACTTCTTATTTGATTTTTATAAACCATTATGGCATTAGGACAACTCATTGGTTTTAAGGCCTGTTCCATACCATCAGCATCAGTTAAAACAAACATATCTTCTTTATAATGATCCCAATGACCACTTGTTTTCCATAAAGTACTCATATTAAGCATTGGACCAGTAAACTCTTGATAACCACGTTTCTCATGCTCTTTACGCCAAAAATCAACTAACGTATTATAAACTTTTAAGCCTTTTGGTAACCAATATGGCATACCAGGCGCGGTTTCATCAAACATAAATAACTCTAATTCTTTACCAAGTTTACGATGATCTCTTCTTTTAGCTTCTTCAATCATTAATAAGTATTTATTTAAATCTTCTTCATTATCAAAACAAATACCATATATTCTTTGCAGCATCTTATTCTTAGAATCACCTTTAAAATAAGCTCCACTTACTTTTAATAATTTAAAGTATTTTAATAATTTGGTACTATTAACATGAGGACCACGACATAGATCTATAAACTCCCCTTGTTGATAAGCCGTTATATTAGTACTATCATCCATATTATTAATAAGATCTAGTTTATATGGATCATTTTTAAACATCTCTAAAGCATCATTTTTAGATAATTCAATTCTTTTAATTAATTTATCTTCCTTAACGATCTTTTTCATTTCTTTTTCAATAGATTCTAAATCTTCTTCTTTAATAACAATATCTCCTAAATCCATATCATAATAGAAACCATCAGTAATAACTGGTCCTACCCAAAATAGAGCCTTAGGGTACATTTTTTTAACTGCATGCGCTAGTAAATGAGCACAACTATGATTTAAAATATTTAATTTTTCATTTTCTTTGATATTTAACATTACTATCTCCTCCTTCAAAAAGTTTTTCATCAATATTAAATTCTTCAATGGCTAAAATTACTGTTTCTCCACATTGGACTTTATCAATCGCTACTGTTAATTTAGCCCGTAACTTATGATTAAGCTCTCTTCTCCTCATTAATTCAATTTTCCGTTCTGAAGTAATCACATTCCTACTTATTGTTAAAGTAAGTAATATGTTTCCATATTCTTCAAGTAGCTTTTTCATCTTCATTTCTAATAATGGTAATTCAGTAATGGCATATTCTGCTTCTGACATAAAAAAGCTCCTCTAAATAAATTTAAAGGAGCGTATATACGCGGTACCATCCTAACTTGTAACTTAATTAGATAACGGTTGTTAAGCCGGATTTTCTTTCGAAATCAGTTCATAGGTAGTGGCTTATAAGCTAAATATTATCTTGCACCAAACGATAACTCTCTTAAAAATAGTTATTATAAGTCGTGTCCTAATCAAAACTTGTATGAACTAATTTTATCACATATTTATATTTTGTCAACTCTTTATTATTATATGCTTATTTACGCAAATTTTTACTAATTAATTTCTTATCAGTTGTTAACTGTCTAATCCGTTCAATGATTCTTCGAGCTTTTACTTCTTCAACGCCATCTCTAGTTAAACTAAAGTGATGTTCTAGATCTTCTAATGTTAAATTAGAAGTAAAGAAAGTTGGTAAACTTTGATCCATACGATATTGTAGTAATGGACATAGTATTTCATCACGAGTCCAAGGAGTAGTATTTTCAGCACCAATATCATCAATTAATAAAAGTGGTACTCTTTTAACCATTTCAAATTTTTCCGAATAATCACTTTGGAAAGATGCTTTTAAATCCCTTAAAAATTCTGGCCAAAAGACAATCGCACTTTTAACATTTTTTTTGGCTAATTCATTAAACATTGCCACAATTAAATAACTTTTGCCGGATCCAAAACTACCATTTAAATATAACCCTTTTAAGTTATTATCACCATAATTAGTAATAAAATCCTTTAGATATGTTAATACCTCAAAACGATTCTTATCATCATGATAGATATCTTTCATTTTAGCTTCTTTAATCGCACTAGGAACATCAAAATATGTAACATTATTTAAATACTTATTAGCTGTCATTATCTTTTCTTGAAAACGACAAGCTTTATAGTTAAATACAATATGCTCATTCTTTACTGATGGTAAATAACAATATCCGGATATATGATTAGGGCATCCGGCAATATTCTTACAGGTTTGACAATGATGATATTCGATTGCACATTCTTTTAGAGTTGATGTATATTTCATTAGTTCTTCATCACTCATATTTATTAATTTTACTAAATCATTAAAACAAACATCCTTTTTAGCTTCATGATAAGAAGATAATAGTTCTTTTTTTATGCTAGACTTAAAGCCTATGCTATTTAATTCTTGATTTACTGTTTTCATAATTCACCTACTTAAACTCACTTAATAATTTAGCCATTTCTTGCATTTCTTCATCAGTAGCCTTATCAATATCTAAATCTTTATCAAACCAAACAGGTTTATTTTCTAATTCTTTTTTACCCTTATTTGTTTTATTATTAGCTTGTCTTTTCTTATATTCAGATTCCGCTATAGCCATTGCTTCTTCAACAGTAGTAATATTACTTCTTTTCCACTGACTAGCAATTGCTGTCACAAAACTTTGAACTAATTTATTGTTATTTATTCTTAAAACATAATCTATTAATACATTAACAACACCAGGATTTAAATCTAAATCAACTAATAGATATTCAATAATACTCAAATCACTTTTACTTGGTCGAACACCATTATTTTTACTACATAAGAAATCATGTGGTGATGTTGTTTCAAAAATGTTAATCATTTTCGTCCGTTTAGATGTATCATTTATTTCTTTTCTTAAGTATTCTGGCTGACAACGATAGACTAAACTTGGCAATTGCCCACCATTTTCCATTTGATAATAATTACGACAATTCTTCTTTAATAGTTCCTTATCAATACGTCTTTTATCATCTAAAGAATTCATAATTATTTGACGAATATGATCATCATCATATTTATAAAGAAATGATAATTTGTAAATTAAATCTTTAGTATCTTTGGTAATACTATGAACATTAAGCATTTCTTCAGGAATTAATGATATAACGTTATTAAAATCAATACCACTAATAAATTTTAAAGTATTACGTTTTACTCTTTTAACATCATCAACAAGGTGTTCCAAAGGACTAGTGCTAGTAATAGTATATATCTCATCGAATGAAGAAGTAATTTCTTCATATGAAGTTAAATCTATTTTAGGTAAAGAAAAATATTCAACGATTTTATCGTATTCTAATTTACCAATATTATTATATAAACTCGTATTGAGAAGAGGATTATTTAAGAATTCCTGAGCATCTAATGGCGAATATAATTCATAAACATAATTATTAATATCACCCTTTTTAAAATAAGTTTTTAAAAGACCAACCGCCTCTAATTTTTCTCTTGCTTCAATAATACTATCTAGTCCCATTCTTAGACTTGACATTAGGTGATGGTGGGACCATTCTTCGGACACTATTTCACTCCTGTTTAAATAAGACCATAACGTAAAATATAGATTAATAGCTTGTCCTCCAACAATTGGTTGATAAAGCATTAATAAAATTTTACGATCTTGAATATCATTGAAAATCGTTTTATTAACAACAATATATGTATCTGCTGGTAAGATTGCCATTTTCTCCATAATTCACCTTCTTCTTATAAATATAGTTTATCATATTTTAAAGTAAAATAAAAGACAATTACTTGTCTTCTAACTCTACATTATGATAAATGTTTTGAACATCTTCTATAACATCTAACATTTGATACATTCTTTTAAAGTATTCTAAATCATCACCTGTTAAAGTAACTTTTGCTTTTGGTAACATCGTTATTTCTTCAACATCAAATTCCACACTTGGTAATACCTTAGTAATAGCTTCTTTTATATCATATAAGTCTTGGGGTTTACCATAAACAATAATATTATCATCATTAGTTTCCATATCATCTATTTCAATATTGTTATCAATTAAAGTTTCTAATACTTTATCCTCTGTTAATCCTTTAAAACTAACAATACTCAAGTGATCATACATATAACTAACACTACCAGTTAAACCCATTTTACCATTATTTTTATTTAAGGCTGGACGAATGAAACTTAAAGTTCGATTAACATTATCAGTTAAACATTCAACAATTAAATTAGATCCACTTGGACCAAATAATTCATATATTACTTTAGTATAATTTTCATCAGCGCCACTATTTACTTTATCAATAGCTCTCTTAATGATATCGGAAGGAACTTGATCTTTTTTGGCCCCTTCTATTAAACGTCTTAAAGTTATATTAGCTGTTGGTTCAGGACCGCTTTTTTTAACAGCTTCATATATCTCTCTAGCATACATAGAATAAATTTTAGCTTTAGCTGCACCTGTTTTTTGAATACTTGCTTTACGAACTTCATATGCTCTTCCCATAATATCACCTTCCGTTAAAGTTCATCACTATTTTATCTTTTTTAATTGATTTTGACAAGCCTATTTTTCAAATATTCCTTTGGCTTTATCAAGAGCGTCTTTAGCAGCATTTTGTTCAGCTTCTTTTTTACTATGAGCTGAACCTTTCCCATAAATAATATCGCCTATTTTAACTACGACTGTAAATACTTTATTATGAGCAGGACCTTCTTCATTAGTAACAATATATTCAAGACTTCTTCTGTCCGTCTGCACTAGTTCTTGTAGAATCGACTTATAGTCATTAAAGATATCTAAATGTTTTAAATCTATTGATGGTAAAATATGTACTTGCATAAACTTTTTAACATAATCAAGTCCTTTATCAAGATACATAGCCCCAATGAAGGCTTCAAAAATATCAGCAACAATTGATGCTCTAAATTTACCACCATTTTCTAATTCTCCATGACCTAGTCTTAAGTATTCATTAAGACCTAGTTTTAAAGAATAATCATATAAAGCATTCTCACATACATAGTAAGCTCTTAATTTAGTCATATCGCCTTCTTCATAAGTGGTATTTTTATATAAATACTCACTCATAATAAGCTCTAAAATGGCATCACCTAAATATTCCAAGCGTTCGTAGTTGCCTACATGTTCTTCATTGGCAAACGAAGTATGTGTTAAGGCCTGAATATATAAATCCTCTTTGGTGGTTTTAATATTTAAATTTTCCAATAACTGCATATTATCACCCTGTCAACATTATATCAAACTTTTCACTAATATTATAATCTATTTTACATTTATGGTGATTTTTAGTATAATTGTGATGGTGACATATGAAAAAGATCTTAATAAAATTAATTAAAATATATCAAAGTATTCCTGGAGATTTTCATAATGGTTGTCGACATATTCCTACTTGTTCTAATTATGGAATTGAAGCTATAAGTTATTATGGGGCCTTAAAAGGAAGTATTATGACAGCAAAACGGGTTATAAGATGTAATCCTTGGGGTACATCGGGCTATGACCCTGTTATTAAAGAAGGAGAAAAAAAATGAAAAAAAAATTCAGCATAGTTATGTTATTAGTAATATCCTTATTGAGTGTCGGATGCCTAAAACGTGATACCTTTGAAGATATAAATGTTTATACAACGGTTTATCCTTTAGAATATATTATGACCAGACTATATGGTAGTCATAGTATTGTTAATAGTATCTATCCTAGTGGGATTGCCATTGATAAATATAAAATCACAGATAAGCAAATAAAAGACTACAGTACTTTTTCTAATCTATTTATATTTAATGGTTTAACTAATGAAAAGAATTATGTTGAACCTATGATTACCAATAATGATAATATGAAAATAATTGACGCTAGTTTAAGTATGGAATATACTAATGGGGTTGAAGAATTATGGCTTGATCCATCCAATTTCTTAATGTTATCTCAAAATGTTCGAACTGGATTAGATGAATATATTAGTAATCATTATTTAAAGAATGAAGTTGAAACTAATTATGAACAATTAAAAATAGATGTTTCTAATTTAGATGCTAAACTTAAGATTATGGCTAATAATTCTGATAATTTAACGGTTGTTGTTGATAATGATGTCTTTAAATATTTAGAAAAATATGGATTTAAAGTTATTTCTTTACAAGAAAATGATAATTTAATAGACAAAACAATTGCTAATGTTAAGAAATTAATTAATGATAAAGCTATTAGTTATATCTTCATTAAACAAAATAATAGTGTTAATGATACAATTAAGAATTTAATTAAAAATACTTCTGTTCAAACAGTTGAACTTAACACTATTTCTAATTTAAATGAAACTGAACGTAATGAAAAGAAAGATTATTTAATGTTAATGGATGAAAATATTGAAAAATTAAGAGAAGAAGTATATAATTAGTACTGACAGGTTTCTAGATAAAGTTACCTTGGATAGTTTACTATTCCAATTGGCTAACTACATTATTATCTAGGCCTGTTTTTTTTGTATTATTGACTTAGAGTTAGTAAAATCATATAATAGTATTAATAGTTTTTCTTTTGAAAGGAGAAATATATATGATTGGAAGTCGCGTTACACCACGCCCTAGAACTGAAGCAGATACTGCTGGTCCTAATTGTTTTGGTGAAGATAATCGTCCTGCAGTAAATAGTAGTACTCCACCAAGTATTGAAAGTCTTGCTAATTTTGGCCCAATAAAAAGAGCTTTTTCGGAAGGAACAAATGGAAAACCATTTGTTAAAAGAAGAGCACCGCTTAGACAAGTAGGAAAATCATCATAAAAGAGCAAAAATATTTGCTCTTTTTTATTTTACTGATATAATAATGCTATTTGAGGCAGGAGGTAATAAGATGGAAATGATATACTTAAACCAATTTAATACTTTTGAAGAATTTTTTGCTAAATTATCTACTGCTAGTATTGGTGATGTCATTTATCTTGATCTTAGAATATATAACGATGATCAAGATTATTATAATAAAATTGCTGAAATGAATAAGATGATTGATTATTTAAAGGAATATGGACAAAAACTTTATTATCGAACACTAGCTTGTTTTCCATCAAAAGATTTAATGACATTTGATGGATTCATGGCAATTGAAAGAATAAGTGAAGAATTGCAAACAATTATAAAAAATAATAATTATGATGATGCCCATATAATTAGACTAATAGAAACATATTTAGCCAAAAATATGAGAGTTTTATATACTGATACTAATTCAAGTTGTCTTTTCAATTTAGCTCAATCGATAAAGTTAAGGCTTGGAACGTGTCGACATTTTAATTATTTGGATCATTATTTACTAACAAGAAATTCGGTAATGAGTTTTGTAGCATCAAACGAATTAAAAACAGCATCTCATACATATTTAATAGCACATCTAAAAGAAATTGGTAAATGGACATGTATTGATGCAACATGGAGTGCTCAAGATATCTCAATGGAAACCGGTAGTTCATGGTCATTCCTATCATATACTGATATGTTAAAATATGACTCTGAAGGGCATCACGCTCTATGTGATGGGGATTCTATAGATCTTGATACTATTTCTTTAACCAATAGTGACATATATGCATTAGATAAAGATATAGGACTTCTTATAAATAACGGTAAAGATTTTTATCTTGGCCAGGTATTCCCCTTTGTTTTAAAAGCTTTTCTTTCATCTAACAAAAAAATATCCAGACGTTTAAAGGAAGATGAAAAAAAGAATATATCCAATAATATAATGAAAGCTACATTATTATTATCTTTATGGAGTAAGATTCTTGATTTAAGAGGAAAAACACCAGTATTTTATGTATCTAAAATATTAAGTTATATGATACCAGCAGATAGTTTCTGTAAAGCAAAATTTTATTTCATAAATGATGAAAATAAAGATAGTAGTAATGTAATTGTTTCTGTCAGAGATGTTATTAATGGGGAAGAAGAATATTGTTACTTTGTTCATGCACATACTGATAGTACTTTTATTAAATATAGTAAGCAAGAGTTAATTGAAAAGTTTGGTGGTAAGATAAAAATTATTTCATCAGATACAAGTCAACCACAAATATATGGAATAGACATTGAAAGAGATATTCAATTCAATCACAAAATTTTGCCACAAAAAAACTCTTAAACTAATAAGAGCTAATTTTATAATTAATGGCGGAGCAGGAGGGATTTGAACCCTCGCAACAGTTACCCGTTCTACACCCTTAGCAGGGGCGCCTCTTCAGCCTCTTGAGTACTACTCCAAATGCCACAAATAAATTTTACAATATATGGCCAGTAAAGTCAACCCATAAAAGCAAATAAAGATTGATTATAATAATTAAATCCTATATAAACCTATTTACATGTATATCAGAAACAAAAAATTTCAGTATCTATTCTATACTGAAATTTTTTATACAGTGTTTATTTCTTATTTACTCCTAGACGATCTTCTTCAAAGGCCGTTACCTTTTCTATTGAAGTAGTCTCAGACATCGTGTTTATTACTTCGGCATATTGTTGAAAATAAAATTTAGTTGCTTTTGCTGTTAATTCATAGTCTGCGTCTTTCCCATATCCTTCTTGTGCAATATAACGTTTGGTAACTTCCATAGCAATTTGTGATGCTATCTCTTGTACTTTTTCTTTCGTCATTAAAACATTGTCCCCCTAACCTTAAACAAATTATATCACAAAATAATATTAATCACAATTCCTAAAGATAAATACAAATCTATCTCGATCTTGCATATCTTTTTCAACTAATACTTTACTTCCCGGTAAATACTTCTTAGCTAATTTTGTTATATATTCAGCTTGCGTATCACCTATTTCAAAGGCTAACATGCTTTTGACTTTTAAATATTTCTTTGCCTTAGATAATATCAGTTCATAAAAGAATAAGCCGTTATTGTCAGCGTATAACGCAATGGATGGTTCATTATTCTTAACAATCGGCATTATTTCCTCATCATAAGCAATATAAGGAGGATTACTAATAATACAGTCATATTCATCTTTTAGAGGCTCTAACATATTACCTAAATGAAAAGAAATGTCCACATTATTATTTTTGGCATTTATCTTCGCTATTTCTAAAGCCTGTTCGGAAACGTCAACCGCACTAATGATAGAAGATGGTAATTCTTTTTTTAAGGTTATGGCAATACAGCCACTACCGGTTCCTAAATCAACTATTTTAGGACAATCATAAAAATACTTCTTTAAATAATTAATCGTTTTATTAACTAATTCTTCAGTCTCAAAACGAGGTATTAAAACATTTTTATTAACCATAAAAGTATAGCCATAAAAGTTTACATCACCAACAATATATTGGACCGGTTCACCTTGTTCAAGTCTTTTTAAACCCTCTTCTAACTTATCATTATGCAGATATTTCTTTAAGTATTCAATATCAGTCATTATTCACCACGTAATTTACGAGCTTGATCTTCAGTAATTAAGGCTTCAATTACTTCATCTAAATTACCTTCAACAACCCGATCTAATTCTTTTAGGGTAAAGTTAATACGATGATCAGTAATACGATTTTGTGGGTAATTATAAGTTCTTATTTTTTCTGAACGATCACCGGTACCAATCTTACTCTTTCGCTCATTACCGACTGTTTCTTCATATTCACGTAATTGATGTTCATAAATACGAGCTTTTAGTATTTGCATACATTTTTCACGATTCTGAATCTGACTACGTTCATTTTGACATTGGGCAACAAGACCAGTTGGTATATGTGTAATACGAACAGCACTGTCGGTAGTATTAACACCTTGACCACCTTTACCACCACTACGGAATATATCAACTCTAATATCATTAGGATTAATTTCGACATCAAATTCTTCGGCTTCTGGCATAATTAAAACGGTTGCGGTTGATGTATGTACTCTTCCTTGTGTTTCTGTTTCTGGTACTCTTTGAACTCTATGAGCACCACTTTCATACTTTAACTTAGAATAAACATTATCACCTTTAACCATGAACTCTATTTGCGAGAACCCGCCGGCACCCGATTCCTCAACATTTATAACTTCAATCTTCCAGCCATTTCTTTCCGCATATCGACTATACATACGGTATAAATCGCCAGCAAAGATATTAGCTTCATCACCACCAGCTGCTCCTCTAATTTCGACAATAACATTCTTACCATCATTAGGATCTTTTGGTAATAATATTATTTCAATATCAGCTTCTAATTGTTGTTTTTTAGTCTCTAAATTAACTAGTTCTTCTTTAGCAATCTCTCCCATTTCTGGATCTTTAATCATTTCTTTGGCATCCTCAATGGCCTTTAATACTTTTTTATATTCTTGATATATATTATAAGCATCACGAAGTGTTGCTTGTTCTTTGCCAATCTCCATCGTCTTCTTAATATTAGTTACGATGGAAGGATCTAAAAGCATCTCTGATAGCTCATTATATCTTTGTTCAATTGTCTTTAATCTCTCTAGCATAATATATTTTCCTTTCGTGTTCATAAAGATTATACTATAGTTAAGTTAATTAATCAATTATATGTATTTATTTAACCATTTTTAACCTATTTATGGTAGAATAAAATAGAGGCGATAGTATGAATGAAGTAAAAATGCGAAGTGATCGTTATACCAATAAGAAAAAAAAGCATCGAGGAATAAAATTTCTTCTTTTTCTTATTAGTATTATAACTATAGCTTCTTTATATGCCTGTTTAATTGGTAGTAAAGGTTTAGAAATAAAAGAATATAAGATTACCAATAGTAGTATTACTAATAATTTTTATGGTTTAAAAATAATTCATTTAACAGATATTCATTATGGTCGTAGTATTAATGAAAAAGAAATGAAGAATATTGTTGATGAAGTTAATTTATTAAGGCCTGATATTGTAGTATTAACGGGTGATTTATTAGATGAAGATATTAAACTTAATGATAAACAAACCCAAAGTTTAATTGACAATCTTAAAAATCTTAATCCCTTAATTAAAAAATATGCCATAACAGGTAATCATGATAAAGATTTAAATAAATGGCTTAAAATAATTAATGATAGTAATTTTATTAATTTAAATGATACTTATGATTTAGTTTATAAAGGATCTAGTACACCTATTATTATAAGTGGTATTAGTTCAAGTTATAAATCAGGAAATATTGATAATAAGTTAAATAATACTCTAAATTATTTAAAGTCATTAAAAGATAATGATATTAAACCCATATACAGTATTTTATTAATACATGAGCCTGATTTTGTTGATAATGTTGATATTAGCAAATTTAATTTAATTTTATCAGGTCACTCTCATAATGGTCAAATAAACTTACCTTTTATAAAAGATATACCTATATTAAAAATTATTTGCCTGCCAAAGTATGGACGTAAATATTATGCCCCATATTATAAGATTGATAATACCGAAATGTATATTTCTAGTGGCCTTGGCACATCTTTTATTAATGCCCGTCTATTTGATAAACCATCATTTAATTTTTATCGTTTAACCAATAAATAAAGCATTAGACTTCTAATGCTTCTTTTTTTTGATTATCTTCTTGAACCTTTTTTAAAATAAAATAACGACAGTTAAAGGCACATTCTTTTTTTAGATAATAATCTTTATTTTGAAAACTATTTATCCGATTATGAATTTTATTATGCCTATCACAAAATCCCTTTAAACGTAATTTACCATAGGCCCAATCACCTACTAAATAGTCATATTGATCATAATAATCCGTATAACGTTTTATCGTTTCGGTTAAATCAAAACCTTCTTTATAATTTTCAATTAATTCGTAGTTTTTATTATCTATAGTATATATTTTCATAAATCTTACTCCTTTCCAAAAGCACCCGCAATGGAATTATATTTAGTGTAACTAGAAGAGGCATTCCAAGTCATATAACCACCTGTAAAACCCACATCTTTTAAAGCTTTTATTTGTTCTTTAATTTTATTTGTATCATATGTTACTTTAGGACTCTTAACCGAGTCATAAGCCTGTATCCATGATCTAACAATAGCTGGGGTTGGAATTTCAGCTTGTTTTTTTTGAACATAGTCTCGGCCCCATGTTAATAATAATTGATATGGTACTGTCCAAACGACTTCTTCAATATCATATTGATGAGCATTAAAGTGATCAGGATATGGCATCGGGCTTATAACATCGACAACATTAGATATCGCATCCCAATATTGACCATATGATGATATATAATTATGAGCTGATTCACCAAATACATCAGCCGATACATAAGCTCCTACTTGATGAATAGCATCAGTCGCGTACATTAAGAATCCTTGAATAGCTTGACTACGGTATTCATTATAGTTGTTTTTCATATTAACAATACCTTTTTCTTGTAAGCTAGCAATCCCATCGGGAAATCTTACATAATCAAATTGGATTTCATTAAAACCCATTGTTTGGACAGCTTCAACCGCTAATTTAACATTATATTCCCATACATCTCTTATATAAGCACTAGGCCAATAAGAACCATTATGTTTATATGGCTCTCCATTAGACATACTTGTTATGGCATTCTCGGGATGATCAGATATATAATAAGCATCCTTAAATGTTGTAATACGACCAATAACATAAAAACCATTATCTTTTAATTGTTTAATATAACTTTGATAATTTTCTAAACTGTTATTAGCGTATTGATAGCTTTTTGGTGAAAATTTTTCCATAACTGGTGATTTATAACCAGATGATTGATCTTCTTTTATATCAACAACAAAAGCATTAATATTGCTCTTTTTAGCTAACTCAATGTATTTATCAACACTTCTTATAGCAATGGTATTTAGATATAAAGCTCTTACCTCCTCGGGCATAACATTATTAGTAAATTTAGGTTTAATACGAGGAAAGAAATCTAATGAAGCAGCTTCCGCACCCCGAGCAATATGTATTTTATACGTATTATCTGGATCGTAAACTTTATTAGCCTCTTCCACACTATTAACTAAGTATTTAGAATAAATATATCCTTCCGTATCTGGTGTTTTAATCTTATACATATCAACAATACCATGATCATCAATTTTATTAAAGTCCTCTATTTGTAAAGCTGTACCCTTACGAAGAATTCCTTTAATATCTAAACTATTACTATCTTTATATAAAGTCGAATTAGTTAGAACATACATTGTTTTTTCTAAAACAACTTTCTTCCTATCAGGAACAAGATTATTCTTAGTAATTAAGTATTGTTTATCATCATAAATGATTTTTTTATATGTCTTATTATCATTATTAATATCTTCAGGATAAGCCTTTACTTCTTTACCCCTAATTATCTTACCAGATTCTTTGTATTCTTGACTATAAATCGTTATTTCATTAGTATTAGACGCAACATATAATGTTTCTAGTTTAGGTTTAGCAATAAATAATGAATCACGATAAAAATAGTATACAATAGCTAATATAAAAATTATAATTAAAATAAGTAATAGAGCACTAAGGTATTTGACCTTTCTTTTTTCTGTTGTCATCCTTACCACCATTATTAGTATACCATAATTACTTTTTTTATTCTATAGGAACCATAACACTACTAGAGTTTCTCTGAATAGTATTTAAATAACTACTAGGAATCTTACCTTCAATTATTTTTATAGCGATTGGTATATCCGATATAGTAATTATTTTTTTTGATAAAAAAGGTAAAATAATCCGACTAGTTATCTCAATATGAACAGTTATTTCTAATAAAGCATTATTAATACCATAATCGGTAATTTTCGTTTTTAAATTACTATTTATATCACCAGCTAAAGTTAAACGAACTGGTATTTGTGGTCCCAAATTAGCGAGAATAGTATTATCTAAAGCTAGTCCAATTGGTATTTTAGCAATAATACCCTTCTTTAAATTACTCTCCCCATAACTATCTAAAATAGAATCGTCTATTTTATTTATATTACCATTTTGAATATTTTTGAAATATGCTTGAACATAATTAGTTAAATTAGTTAGGTTTTCTCTAACAAGATCAGTTTTAAAATCAATCATTTGAATCTCATCATCTTTATTCTTTTGAATAATAAACATTTGATCAACTGTATCTTTATTTTTGAATTGTCTCATAATTGATAAATTAATAATCTGACTGGATATTCTGCTAACTTCAATTTCAGCATAATCCATTAAAGCCGGTGTTATCTTTTTATTTATTTTATAAAATAGATAAATAACAACTATAACTAAAATAATAAATATTATTAAAATTAAGTTTGATTTTCCCTTTTTACGTTTAGCTTTTAAGTGCATTCTTTTTTTCATATTATCACCTATTAAAGTGTATGTTTTATAATACACTAGTTATACTATAAATGGTGATTATATGAAAGTTAATAAAATTATGACTGGATATGTTGTGGTTTGTGATAAAGGAACCATTGTCAAAGATGTAGAAACCAAAATGAAACAATATGACATTGGTTTTATACCTATTAGCGATGACAAAGAAATTATTGGTGTTGTTACTGATCGAGATTTAGTAGTTAGAAATGCGAAACCAGATGATGAAATCATTTCCTATATTACTCCAAGAATAGTAACAATTGATTCTAATGCGGATATAGAAGACGCTGCTCAAATGATGGGTCAAGAACAAGTAAAAAGACTACTGGTTAAGGATGGTAAAAAACTAGTTGGTGTTTTATCTTTTTCGGATATTATCAATCATAGTGATGAAGAAGTAATTGCTAGTACAGCTAAAAAAATATGGACTATTTCTAAAAATACTGATAAATATCATACTGATGTTGATGATTTTTATTTATAAAAAAGACCCACTATAGTGGGTCTAATATTATACAAAAACTCCTAAACTTTCATGACAAACAGCCTCAACAGGTTTTTGAATATCATACTTTTTAATAGTTACTACTCTATTACTTTTTAAACTTTTTTGAACATCAATAACACGTTGATTGGTTGAGCCTCTAAATTTAGCATCAAAACTTCTTAATTCTAAAACAAATTTTCCATCAATTAAGACATCGACATTTTTTAAAAATTCCATAATATTGGGATTTTTTTTAGTTAACTCTATTAATTCTTCATAAGTATATCCGGTATAACACCATACATTTAAACCCAAACTTTGAGAGTATTTAGCAATCTCTAAACAAGCATTTACTTGACAAAGAGGATCACCACCCGATAAAGTTATACCATCTTGATTATGAAGTTTAGAAATATCTTTTTTAACTTCTTCAATATCTTCTAAATAGCCTTCAGTAAAAGAATGGGTTCCGGGATTATGGCAACCAAAACAATTATGAATACACCCTTGGGTCCATAAAACCGCTCTTAATCCTTCACCATCAACAATGCTATCACATTGTAGAGGGGCTGCTAATCTAATTTTCATTGTAAGAATGCTTTACGCGGTCTCTTTCCTCGGCCCTTTTACTGTTATTGAAACGTTCTACTGTTCCAACTAGATAACCGGTAATTCTTCTAATTCTTTCGAAGCCAACACCATCGCCAACTTTTTTTACGGAATCCATTTTTTCTTCTTTTTTATCCATCATAATTATTCTCCTATCTACAATCACAATTTAAACTTTTTAAATGTTCAATACTAACGCCTTCGCCCTCTTTACGACCACAACCTGGACATACATCATTAATAACACCAATATATCCACATACAGGATCACGATCAACGGGATGGTTTATAGCACCATAACCAATGCCCTCTTCTTTCATAATACGAACAATCTTCTCAAAAGCCTCAAGATTTTCCGTTGGATCACCATCTAATTCAATATAAGAGATATGACCAGCATTAGTTAAAGCATGATATGGAGCTTCTAATTTAATTTTGCGACTAACATTAATATTATAATAAACAGGAACGTGGAAGGAATTAGTATAGTAACTACGATCCGTTATTCCTTTTAATTTACCATAAACAGCTTTATCAATATTAGTAAATCTTCCTGATAATCCTTCAGCTGGGGTTGCTAATAAAGTAAAGTTAAGGTTATATTTTTCTGAAAATTCATCCGTTTTCTTACGCATAAATTTAATAATTTGAAGTCCTAATTTAGCTGAGTCTTCACTTTCACCATGGTGTTTACCAGTTAAAGCTTTTAAACATTCTGCTAATCCAATAAAGCCTATACTTAATGTTCCATGTTTTAAAACTTTTCTTAATTTATCACCTTGTTTTAATTTTTCAGAATCTAACCAAACCCCTTGACCTAATAAGAATGGGAAGTTATAAACATGACGACTACATTGAATTTCAAATCTTTCTATCAATTGATCTTTAACTAATTCCATTATTTCTTCTAGATCATTATAGAAAGCTTTCATATCGGGTTTTTCTTTATCTTTATCAAGGACAATACCATGTTTAATACCTATACGTGGTAAATTAATAGATGTAAATGATAAATTACCACGACCAGCTGTAACTGACTTATCAGGATCAACTTGATTGTTTAAAACCCTAGTCCGACATCCCATATAACCAACTTCGGTATTATAATCACCTGGTTTATAAAATTGTAAATTATATGGAGCATCCAAGAATGAAAAATTAGGAAATAATCTTTTAGCGGAAACACGACACGCTAATTTAAATAAATCATAATTAGGATCCCCTGGATTATAATTAACACCCTCTTTAACCTTAAAAATTGAAATTGGGAAAATTGGTGTTTCATTATGTCCTAAACCAGACTCGGCTGCTAATAAATAGTTTTCAATAACCATTCGTCCTTCAGCACTAGTATCAGTTCCAAAATTAATAGATGAAAATGGTACTTGAGCCCCAGCTCTAGAATGCATCGTATTTAGATTATGAATGAATGCTTCCATAGCTTGATAAGTAATGCGATTAGCTTTTTGAACAGCTTTTTTATAAGATAAATCAAAAATTTTTCTTATTTGTTCCGTATCTTTATCATATTTATAGAATTCATTAATATCAAACTTAATACTCTCTAATTTATCTATTTCTTTAACAATGCCATTCATATTAACAAAATTTAAGAATTCAGAATATTCTAATAAATCATAAATAGTTTGTTTAAATTGTTTTTTAAAAGTTCTAACAACCCCTGGTGCCATATAATAATCAAACGCTGGAATACTTTGACCACCATGTTGATCGTTTTGATTAGATTGAATTGCAATAGCAGCTAAAGCACTATATGACATAATGTCATTAGGGGAACGTAAATGTCCATGACCAGTTGAAAATCCATTTTTAAATAACTTATTAAGATCTATTTGCATACAAGTTGTTGTTCCCATTGCTAAGAAATCCATATCATGAATGTGAATATCACCACGATCATGAGCTTCCGCAAATTTTGGTTTAATTAAATAAGATTTTGCGAACTCTTTAGAAACAGTACTACCATATTGAAGCATAGTACCCATTGCGGTATCACCATCAACATTAGCATTTTCTCTTTTAGTATCATCTTCATGAGCTGATTTTAATCCTAAACCTTCAATCGTTTTTAAAAACTTATGTAATTTTTTTTCATCACTGAATAATTTACGTGATTGAGCTCTTCTTTCTCGATATTCAGCGAATGATTTATAAACATCCATATATTCTTGTTTTTTTAATTCTTCTTCAATCATATCTTGGATTGTTTCAATTTTAATTTTTTCTTGTTCAGCATACTCTTTATCAATACGCTTTAGAACTCCATGATACACATTATTAACATCTTTTTCTGTGTATTTTGGTTCCTCATCACCTGTTTGTTCATTAATAATAGTTACACTGTCAAAACCTTTTTTTATGGCAAGAGCTATTTTGGTGCCATCAAAGTCGACTTTTTTCCCATCTCGTTTAACAACTTTTAACTCTGTCATCTTTTCTTCTAATCCTACCATAATTCCATACCTTCCTATTACAATTTAATTATAACCACATCGATAGGTAAAAGTCAAACAAATTTTCGTGTTTTTAGATAACTTTTGAGGCCCCTTTTTATGACTAATTCTGTTAAGCCTTATTTTTCAACAAAAACTCATTTTTTGAATTTTTTAAAATTTTACGCTTTACACTTTTTCAGTTTTTTTGATTTTTTTAAAAATTAACTAATAGCATATTTTTACTGCTTTTCCTTTATTTTAAAAGGAATAATACCAATTTTATGTTATTTTAAATATTTTATTTTTTTATAAAAATTATGTTTTTTAAAATTTTCATATTTTCATTTTCTTATTTTTTATTCTTTTTTATTTTGACTTAATTTACTTAAAGAGGAATATATTTATATAGGTGGTTCTATGAAAAAACACATCCTCTTTTTAATACCCATTTTAGCCTTAATTTTACTCATAAAAATAGCATTTAAAGATACTGATAAGGTTACAACTATTATCGAAGAAAATAGTACTCTACCCCTCTCGATTAACTATCCTAATACCCAAATTAAAGAGATTGATAACTTGGTTACTGATTATGTAACTAAAGCTTATAATGACTTTAAAAAGATGTATTCTAATATAAATACTGTCTATGAATTAAATATTGATTTCGATGAACAAACTCTAAATGATCAATATTACATTGTATCCCTTAAGAAAATCATTACTAATCATAATCAAGATACTACTAATAATGATGTTTATACCGTTATGTATGATAAACACAATCATAAGATAATTGATATCTTAAACTTTATTGATAATAATAAATTAAGATTTCTTATTCAGACCGAACTTGTTAAAAATTATCGGGAATGTACAGATATAGATACCCTATCTCAAAAAATACCCAATAATAATTTTACAGTTAATAATGAAAAAATTACTTTTACATATCAAAGTGATAAATGTGGAGTAATTAATATTAATATTCCTAATGTTATTCCTACTAATAGTAAGGATAAAGAAAAAATATTTCCTATTGAATTAGGTCAAAAAGAAGTAGATATTGATAAACCCGTTATAGCATTCAGTTTTGATGATGGGCCCAGTAAATATACTAAAGACATTATTGAATACTTTCATCAAAATGATGTTTATGGAACTTTTTTTGTTATTGGCAATAAAGTTAAAAGCTATAGTCCCACTTTAAAAAAATTATTGACTTATGGTAATGAGATAGGCAATCATACCTTTAATCATCGGTGGTTATCAAAATTAAGTGATGCTGAAATAAAAGAACAAATTAATAAGACTCAAGATATTATTTATAATACGACTGGTTTTACCCCTAAATTATTACGACCATCTTATGGTATAAGAAGTAAGAAAATTAATCGTAATACTAATCTGTCTATTGTTTATTGGGATATTGATACATCCGATTGGAAAAGTAAGAATGCCAAAAGGATAGCTGATCGTATTTTAAATAAAGATTGTGATGGTAAAATTGTTTTAATGCATGACACTTATTCGCGAGCTTTAAAAGTATTAAAAATAATTGTTCCGGAATTAAAAGAGAAAGGTTATCAATTTGTAACTATTAGTGATTTATATAAAATAAAACATATGCGGAGTCTATATGACGACGGGTAGTAGTGAAGAAAGTATTCAAAGAGGTTTGTTAATTGCGACTATTGTTCTTTTCATTGGGGTTGGGCTTTCAGTACTCCTTAACTATGACGACTATCTAAAAGCCAAAAAAGAGAAAGGTATCTTTACTGATGAAGATGCTTATTATCTCCTGCTTATTGATAGAATTGTCTTTGCTGGTGTTTTTATTGCTTTTTTATATTTTGACTATTTAACATTTGAAAACAAGAAGCAAAACCCTAGAGATTATCGGGCTATGAGTCTTATCCTTACTTCCAATGCTATTAATATACTAGCTGGTTTAATAGCTTTATATGTAACGATAGTTTATCCTAATATTTCAGGGTCAGAATTAGAGGAAGCTGTATTTTAAGCATCAAAAAGGAATAATTTAAGTTATTCCTTTTTAAATACTATAGACCTTGACCAACTACGAGAATGGGGCGGAAACCAAATGAGCTGTGGTCATAATAATTTGGATAAGCAAAACTAAAAATACCTGCCTGTGAATAGCTGTTCCATCCCCCACCACGAATAAAAAGTGGGGTACTGCTATAAGGCATATAAGAATTATCGCTAAACCATGAATTAGAATAATCACTACTACTACTTGTCTCATATATTGAATCGCCTTTTTTGTTGATGGCTAGAGCATAGTTATTATCAGAATTATCAGTTGCTGCCTTGGTATATATATCTTTGTATTTACTATTGGAGCTTAATATTGATGATGCATACGTTGTCAAGACACCACTACCATTGTCAATATAAGCTGATGTGTTTTCCCAAGAACCACCTGCTAAATCATATATACCATAGATATTACCGGTAGTACTTGCTTTGATTCCGTTAGCTGTTTCATAAGTATTTTGACAACCATCATATTCACTAGCAGATGCTATATTTCCATCACAACCGGTTATATATGTTTGACTATTATTAATGTATATATCATTAGAGCCCTGTCCATAATTTGATTTGCTTAAATAAGCTATGGAACTCCATTCAATATTCTTTATTAAATGAGTATCAAGATTATTAGTATCGGTTGTATAGGTTCCATCAACTTTTAAAGTATTTGCTGTTATCCATCCGTATACACTCTTTGTTTCCATATTTCTTATAACTGTAAAAGCATTACCAATATATATACACCGCCACGAAGCTACATTGGGTATTACTTTAATTGTTTTAGTCAAAACATTATCTCCAACCGCACATGTTCCATCGGCTGTATATCCATTAGTTACTCCTTCAACGGCTGTAGGCTCAAACTTAGCTACCCAAATACCAGTTAATTCAGTACTTCCAAAGGTAAATCCTGGATGATTTGTCCATTTATTGTTAGATGCATTACTTGTTGTTCCAGTATCAATATTACCTATAGAAGCACTATTCCAATTGTCGTTTGTCCCTTTACTAAATTGAACAGCAATAGCTCCTGTTGTATTGCTATGCCATCCTGATGTAATTTTATATATATATCTTGGAATCCATACCCACATTGATCCATCTTGAGTTCTAGCATTAGCCCATATTTTATTAGTTGTATCATAGTTATACCAATCACTATCGCTGGCTGTGGTATCAACCCACGTTGTGCCATTCCATTTAATAGGAACCATACCTTTGGCTAATAACGGTGTATTCACACCTTTAGTTATACTGTAACTATCTATTGTCACAACACGACTTTTTGTTTCTGCCAGATTATTATTACTATCCATAACATCGTATTTTATTGTATATCGACCAGGATTGGGTATAAATCCTTCTGTCACATCATTGCCACTCTCATCAAAAATATGTTCAATAATATTATTAGTTAAATCAGTAGTTATACCATTTTTTGTTTCTGATGCTGTTACACCCGCCATAGCATCATAATTATCGCTTGACACTTGTAATAAAACCGGATCAACACTAATAGTCGCTATTGACATATTCATATTACTATCTAATTGATTCAATACATTATGTTTTAATTTATCAAATACTACTTTACGATTAAAGAGTGAAAATAAAACACCTAAAATAAGCATAATAGCCATAATTAGGATAGAATATAAAATACTAGATATTGCAAAACCCTTATTATTAAGTCGCATATTATCAGGGCCCCTTTATTATATTAATTATATAATAATAACACTATAAAAACAAGTCTAATAAGTAATAACTTTTAGACTTGTGTTAATTAGATTTTGTTGTTCAGTAGCTGGTATAACAATCTTATTCTTATCACCATCAGAGATATAACGAGTCGTCTCTAATAATTTAAAATTCATAGTTATATCAAAATCAACACCATTATTATCATAAGCTCTAATTCTCTTTAAGTACTGCTTATTAAAGTCTTTAGTAAATGGTGAGTAACTAGCGTCCCATCCTACTCTTAAAGCCGCTATGGTGCTATATGGTATACCATTATAAGTACCATTTAATATGGTGGGAAAAATTGGACTATCAGTTGTATATGGTGAACCATATGGTAAAGAAACAATATTAACATATTTATTAGGAATAATACTATCTAATTTTTGATACATACTACCTATTTCTTCACTTACTTTATCATTAGTAATATTACCTAGTGTAGTATGGTTGAATGTGTGATTACCAATATCATAACCATTACTAGTTAACCATTTTAAGATTTTATAATTATACTCTGATTGTTCAAATAAAGATTTATTTAAAAAAAATGTTGCTGTTACTTGAAAATCCGGATATTTCTTTTTATATTCTTCTAAAATGCCAACCGCACTATTAGGATCAATAATAATGTTACCATTTTTATCTAACCCCGTAACCTTAATATTATTAGAATTACCATCATCAAAAGTTAAAACAATGGGACTTTTTCCTAATGGTACATCAATAATCCCATTAACATAATCATCTAGTCTTATCATAACATAATTACTTTGATGATAGAATTCTAGATCTTGACGAAAGGCAGTAACTGTTCGTTGATAACCATCTTTATCAACATTACCACCTGTATATTTATTATTAGTAATATTTTGAATACCATGATACATCATAATTGGTACTCTTCCCGCCTCATTAACCTTATTTTCTTGATATACTTTCTTATCGATAGGACCTAAAGAAACAGTTATTTCAATTGGTTGTCCTTTCTTAATAATGGTATTAGCTTTAATACTTTGATTAATTAATTGATCTTTTTTTATATTATCATCATTAACATATTTTATCTTAAGAATTAAACCATTATTACTGGTATAAGTCTTAATATTATCTATTGTTTTTTCTTTTAAATCAATCATAAATATAGGTTGAGGTCTAAGAATATATATTATAGTCATACTAAATAACAATAAAATAGTAATGATAAGATATATAAATTTTTTCTTTATTTTAATGTTTTTCATCTAACACCTCAAATCTAAACAATAACAATATTAGGATATTTTAATTGTAATTCTTTAATATCTTTATAAGTAGCTTCCACTAATAAAGTTTGTAGTCTTACACCATTAAAACGAATATTCTCCCCTTCTTGATTGAAGTTCTTTTTCTTTAGTGTCTTAATAATCATTTCTTCTATATCTCTTAATTCGAGAGTATTATCTATATCACTAAAATAATACCAATTAACTTGATAATATGATGTATATAGACCACTAAATAATGGTAGAATACCAATAATTTTAATATTAGAAAAATATTTATTAATATTTTTAGTTGTTAAATATATCTTTTCGACATTAAGATAAAAGCGTTCATAATTACTATTGTTATTATATTCAAGATAAACTGGTTGACTATTACTAGTATTTATTCTTAATAAAATAAGTAATGATAGACCAATAAAAAATAATAATGTTATTATCCACTTCAAATTGATCACCTATCATTAGTGTGACCTTATTTGATAAATTTAAACATTATTATCCTTTTTTCCACATAGATATTTTAGACGTTGTATTTCTTCTTTTAATCGCCTATTTTCTTCTCTTAAATTATATAGTTCTAGCGAATTATCTAAAACAAAACCAGTACTTTCTTCTTTTCTATCTATTAATTTAGATAGGTAAAAAGATTGTAGTTTTTCTACTTGTTTAAGAGGCATTTTAATAAGATTTAAATTATCATTATCAAAATGAATAACTGTATTAGCAATACTATTACTATCAATAATATTAATTGATTTATTTTCATCATCGCAATCTTTTATTTCAATACTCGCATAACTCTTATCAAGTTCTTGATGCCAATATTTTCTCATAATATTAGGATAAGAGATTGGTACTTTAATGGGTTTATGATTATCTACAACTATTATATGGTCATTTAACGCTAAAGAATCATTAACTTGAACTACCATTCGTTATTATATCCTTCATTATATTTTTAATATTTGACCATTCATCTTTATCTTCAATATTTTCTAAATGATAAGTATTATTAACATTCACTAACATTGAAGCATAAATAACAGCCATATTATCATCTGTTTCATTAAGAGTATAAATAACATATTCTTTTGAAGAATTTGGCATTCTAAAAAATAATAAAACTTCAGCTTTAAAAGTCTTACCATTATTGTCTGTCAAAGTTATTAATCTCTTATTCCCCATTTTATTCCCTCTTATTCTATAATTGATTATAGCATAAAGTTATCTTTTTGTATAGAAAAAGTAGCATATTATTATGCTACTTTTAGTGATAATCTTTTTTCTTCTTCTTTAGCTTGTTCTGCTTGCTTTTTTCTATCTTCATCTATTCTTTGAACAACCATTAAAACTTTAAAACTATTGAAGAAAAAATTATTGATAGCCATTGATTCAGGCTTATAGTTTTCATGAGTAACCGCAAATTTATTAAGACTTGTAAACTTTTCCCTTTTATTAATAAAAGATAATTCAATGTGATCAATAAAACCAACTATAACTACTTCTTTTGCTAAACCAGAATCAGTATTATCTATTAAGGTAAAAGGATTAGATTCTTTTAGCAAGGCTGTAAAACAGTTATATAAAAGATTATCTTTAGTAATAACCAAATGTTTTTCTTGTAATTCATCATTACTATTATAAGGATTATCTCTTAAGGAGATACTTAAATTCTCACCAAAATTAAAATGTAATGATTGATTATAATATTCTTTACCACTAGCATCCCTGCCATTAAAAAGATAAATACCAATGTAAAAACTATCTTCATTAGGAACTAGACAACAACCATTAGGAATATTACTACTATGTACGCCTTCATAACCAATTTTACCAATTCTTATAGGTTTAACTTGTTTTTCTTTAACATTAAACATACTACTCTTTACCTCTTAATATGAATTATATCATATTTAAGAAATAAATAATATTATTTACCAAATTTCTTAATAGCAAACTTACATATATCCGTTGTTGCTTTTTTATTTATATAATAAGATTGATTCTTTTGCATTGCTTGGACTTTCTTTTTATCATTAAAAATAGTATATAAGTAATCTAAAAGATGTTCACTATTATTAGTACAGAAAGCCATCTCACGGTCTTTAAAGAAATTAGCGTTGTAATTTTCCCAACCGGGAATCGGATCAGTAAATATGGTTGGAACATTTTTAACAGCTGTTTCCGTACTGGTTAAACCACCTGGTTTAGTTAAGATAACATCACAAGCATCCATATATATATTTATATCATTGGTATAACCTTTTACTAATATTTTATTACCATATCTTCGCTCTAAATTGCTTTTCAACTTAATATTATTACCACATATAACAACAACCTGGACTTCTTTATCATAAACATTAATGATTTTATCAATCATATTATTAATATGTCCATAACCCATACTACCTGTCATAATAAGAACAATCTTTTTAGTCATTGAAAGAGAAAGTTGTTTTCTAGCTTCTTCTTTCGTAAACTTATATTCAAATTTAGGCATAGTTGGTATACCAAAAGGAAGAAGTTTATTTTCAGGAATTCCTCTACGAATAAAAGCTCCTTTTAAATCCTCACTAGGAATAATATAATAATCGGGATTTATTTCTTCAAAGAAAGGAATGCATGTATAATCGGTAGTAATTATTAAAAAATGAATATGAGGATGTTTCTTCTTTATTGATGTTAACGTTTCAGCTGGAAAAAGATGGGTCGCAATTACTAAATCAAACTTATTACTAATAATAAATTCTGTTAAATTCTTTTTAAATAAAGTGTTTATTCCATAGACAGGTGATTTAATCTTTAACTTACCATATAATTCACCTATATGATATATTTGCTTAAATAAATTAATACGATTATTGATTATATTAGTATATAACTTATTAACTCGATTGGAAAATCTCTTACTAGTTAATTCAATGGAGTCAATCATTCCACATTCGACATTTAATTCCTTAAATTTTTCCATTAAGGCTTTAGCAGCCGAATTATGGCCACCTCCTGTACTACAAGATAATAATAATACTTTCATATTTGTTACTCCTTCCTATTTTCAAACATCTGTGGGAAAAATAATTCCAGCTTTATCCCTCTTTGAAAACATATTAGCGTTATACTCTAACATATTCTTTATTTCATCATTGGCTATTTTATAATTAATTACCTGTCCTATTCTTCTAGCTATAACAATATTATTAGCTTTTAATAATTGTAATTGATGGGATATAGCCGATTGACTCATATTCAATTTCTTACATATTGTATTAACACTTATTTCTTTTTCTAATAAGGCATTAATAATTTTTAATCTGGTAGGATCACCAAACATCTTATACATTATGCTTAATTTAATAAGTTTGTTTTTATACATACTATCCTCCTATATATGAGTATTCATTCATATACTATTATATTATTAATTACAACTTTGTCAAATTACTTATTCTTTTTTAAATGGAAGTTGACATAATATACATAATAAACTACAATGGATATTGTTTAAAGGAGAAATTGCAAATGCCATATTACTATAAAACTGTATACCCTACCATTAATGATGATGTGATATTAAAAGCAGATGATTTGTTTTTTGGCATATCTTACGATTTTATAGAAACTTCAAGAACCATAAGTACTAAAGGTCCGGCTGCTGATTTATTTGTTAAAATAAAAGATGATGAACGTACTTTTTTTGTATCGCTTATTACAGGGAATCGTTATGATTTTTACGATAATAAATATTCAAAAGCTCAAGCCGAATTTTATGCTCAATGCCGACGTATTAAGGAAGTAAATCCTAATAATAAAGAGAAAATGATGTCCGAGTTAGATATTATGTTTGCTCTTTACAACAATGGTTTTTTTAATGTTTATATTGATGATGGTAATCAAGAACCAAGTTATTTGCCAAAATCTAATGTACCATACGCTATAATTGCTAAACCAATAAATAAAAATAATTCTGATATAAAAGTGCCCGATGAAGTTACTAAAAAAGAAGTTATGCAATTATTTTCTCAATACATAGAAAGAAACTTACAACATCAAACAAGATAAAAACTAGTTTAGGTACCCATTTGGATACAAAACTAGTTTTTTTATTGTATAAACAAAAAAGCACTTTATAAGTGCTTAAATCTTATTTATTCTTCAAATTTTAAATCTTTTATACTCAAAATATCAATATTATATATTTCATTATATATGGATGTAACATCTAGATTAGTTACTTTATAATTTAAATCTAATTTTTTAATAAAATCTTTTACTTCTTCTTCACTATGTCCTTCAATTTCAGCATAAAGAGGAATAAGCGGCCATTTATCAATATCAATTTCTATATTTTCAAATTGGTAAGTAGTTCTTTTATTTTCTTGATAATTTTTATGAACATAACCTAATTCTTCTAACATAAGATTAGTTTTATCGAAATCTTCAACTTCTATTTCCAACTCTTTAGTACCACCAATTAAGGTTTTATCCGTTATATTTTTGATGGTTAAAGTTGTCTTTTGACCATTAGTCCTTAATCGAAGCCATTTATTTTTAATAGTTGGTTGAAAATCATAAGTATAACGGCGTTGCAAATATTCGCCCTTTTTACTGGCACCTATCGCTTCTAGTTTCTTAATTAATTCTTCACGATTTATTTCTAATAATGTACATTCATATTCAATATTCATATTATCTCCTAACAACTAGATCCAATATGGCAAGCATTTTCTTCATCTAAAACACATTTTATAACACATTTAAAAGCTTGATAAGTATCATTTAACATAGACTCTGTTAAATCCATATAAGCATCGGTTTGAAAGGGACTTATACCGGTTGCTAACTTTTCAGGTTGACCACCAACAATGGCCACAACATTAGGAGCATATATTCTTTTTTCACCAGCACTTACTTTATTACCATCTTTATCAGTTAAAGTATAATCCGCTAAAACAGCATCTAATTTAACTAATAATTGTTTGTAGGAATTTGTTCCTTCCGTTTTTAGAACGGGTTTATTACTACTATCTAATTCTTTTACATCACGTATGTTTTGAACATCAACATAGTATATCTTATCTAATTTTAGATCTTTAGCCACCCTAAGTAAAGATCCCAGGACACTACGGCACCATGGACACTCAGCAAAACCAAAATATACAATAAATGTTTCACCTTTATCAATCTTTTTAACTAATTCATCAGCCTTTAGATAAACAATAGGATTATCTTTTTCTATTGATAAAGAGCTATATTCTTTATTATTTTTTTCATTTACTTGACCATTTAAAGATTCATATTCCCTCTTAAATTTTTGGGCATCGGTTGGTACTCCTACCCAAGTATAAATACAATAACAACTTAATAATAGAAATCCCATCGTTAATAACCAACTAATACTCTCTTTATTAATTATTTTTTTTAACATCATAACACCTCTATTCGCATCTTCTTATAATAATAGAATACCACTTTTTATATAAATAGCCAATGATTTCCATCAAAAAAGTAGATATTATCTACTTATACTCGTTTTATGCTTCTTTCTTTTTAGGGAGTACATTTGGCCTAAGTCTATTGAAGAATCATTTATTGGTAATACCTCTTGATGGTGTTGACTAACTATATTTAAATTAGGAACTCCTACACTCAATTTGGCAATTTCATCAGAATATAGATTTTTCTGACAGGATAAAGTCTCTTTTAGATCTTGTTTATAGCCTAAATCTTCAACTTTACTTTTTAATTCCTGCTTTTGATCATCTATTAAATCTTTTAGTGGTTCTTCACTATAACCTTTAAATGTTTTCTTTTCTTGATATAAAAATAAAAAATAAGTTGTTAATCCACCAGCCGAATATAGGCTAAAAAGCCAAATAATTTTTGTAATATTAATACTGCTATAATCTAATAAGCTTAATAATGAAAGTATGATAACAAAAAGAGGAACAAAAAGACGCATCTTTTTCTTGAAATTAGGAAAACCCGTTAGTGATTGAAGTATTACTTCATTTCTTTTTATTTGCCTTTTTAAATATTCAACTCTTTCTTTTATTTCTTTCATTTGTGGTCTTAAGAAATGAATATCTAGCATTGTTTGATATTTCTCTTGTTTTAAGTCTCTAATTCTTAATAAATTTTCTTTAGTTGTAAGCATATGATCACCTCGATATTATATATAATACATATTCAAGTAATATTAATTAATTACTCATTATATGTCTAAACAATATTCGTAATGGTTAATCGTTTTATTAGCCAGTTTAAAGAAAGTTAATTCTTTCTTTACTTTTTTTTCAGAGATCCTTCTTCTCCAAATGTTAAAGATTGAGCATTTACTCTCATACCAATATAACTACTATATACTTTATTTAATAATTCAATTTCTTCAGGCGAATATTTTCCAATTATCCAACCATTTAGAATATAAAAGGTTGGACCACCTTCTTCAAATTCGGGTGAATTAGCTCTTTGATCATATCTATCTTTCGCATCAAAAAGTTTAGCAAGTACCACTATTTCATCATTATTTAGTACTTGGGAAGATAATATTTTTCTTAATACTAATCTAACTCTTTTTTCAGCTCCTAATCGCATGATATTATAATTATCAGATTGTCTATTGATATCATATTTTTTTAATTCTTCATCAATATCATAAATTCTCTTATTATTAGATTCAATACTAACCATAATTATCTCTTCTTTCTAAAAAGATTATATCATTTTTTAAGAAAATTTACTAACCAACAATATTCTTATACCAATCACTAAACTCTTTAAAAGCACTAGTGTGGTTATCAGGTCTATTATTAAACTCATCTTCGGACATTTCCGCTAAAGTTTTAGTACAGTTATCAGGAATAAATACTAACCATAAGTCTGACCATTTATTTAGTAAATTTTCACCTTGTTTTTTATATGCTAAAGTACCATCAGTCATACCAAAAAATAATGATATTTCTTTTCCATCATAATAAGCTAAACACTCTCTAAAATAACATTCCCGATTATCTACGTCTTTCATATTCTCTAGTAAGCCATCTATTCCTATCTTATCTAATAATTCACGTTTAGGGAATGCGCCCGGGAAATTAGGATCATTAGGATAATTAGGAATATAAAAACCGGCATCTAACGCGATACAAGGCTTACCAATTTTCTTATATGCTTGGATTACTTTATCTTTGGCAATAGCCTCAATATTATTAACATCTAATTCTATAATGTCATAATCATAACAAACAACTTTTATTTTTGATTCATCAAAGTGTTTTTGGGCTGTTACTTGTTTACCCTTATTGCCAGTAACAAATACTATTTCTTTCACTATATTACCTCCTAAATAACAATCTTTTTTCATATAAAAACCTCCTTCAGTTTAATAATAATACCGAAAGAGGAAATATATCGTCTATTCATACATTTCATCTAGTAACTTAATATTTTTAATACGATTAAACTCAAAATGACGCAAATCATTTCTTAATTCACAATAAGCTGATACATACCAACCATTATTATATAAATATATATCAATGGGATGAATTACTCTTTCTAATTCACCTTTATTATAGGAATAATATAATAATTGAACTTTTCTTTTTTCTTTAATAGCTTTAGTTAAAATGTTATAAATATTCTTATTATCTTTGGTTAATTCAATATTTTCTTGCTTATTACCATAATAAATACCTCTGATTTTATCATGTAATATGATTAATTCATTCTTCATAACCATATCTTTATTTTTATCAATTAATTCATTAAAAAGGTCAATATCTTCTTTATTAAATTTACGAGTTGGTATTCTAAGACTTTGATTTAGAATATATCCTCCATATGGTCCTCTTAAAGTGTCAATATATATTCCTGCTTTATCTAATTCTTCTTTATAAACACGAATCATTCGGGGTGTAACCTCTAAGATATCTGATAATTCTTTAATGGAATATTTCCTACCACTATTGAGCATCTCCATCATCGTTATAACATTAGATATTTTACTCATTTAATCACCATACTTGTCATCAATATATTTTTTTATTATTTCTATATAACTATTAATCTTTTTAATATTTTCTGGTGTTTTAAGATTTTGTCTGGTATATTCCATAATTTTACTAAAATCCGATAATTTGCCATAGCCAAAGCCTAAATCAGTATTATTTATCATCCATTCGTAGCGTGGAAATAACCATAAATGAAAATGTTGGGCTAATTCTTTATGAATTAATGTAACATCCGTTATATCAGGTATATGCATCATTGATTCTCTAACTCTATAACATAGATCCATTAGTTCATAATATTCATCTTTATTTAGGTCTAAAATGGTTCTAACATGTTTCTTTGATGTTATTACCATAAAGCCTGGAATAGGAGTCTCTATGTCTTGAACAACAATAAAATTAGGTGTTTCATAAATGATTCCCCCTTGGGTCTTAATATTATGATTAACTATTTCACAACCTAAACATTTGTCAGTAATATCCAATTGTTTATTATTAATATCATTTATTACTTTCATTATCTTTTTCCTTTCGATAATACAAGAAATATAATGCTACACCACCTAATGTAATAACACTTATTATATAACTAACTTGTTGAGTAGTTGTACCTGCATAATAAACTTTTATGTGCCCAGAACCAATATTTTCAATATTAATTCTAATAACATTATTTCTTCCAGCTTTAATTTTTAAAGCCTTATTGGTTTCAACGTCGATAGCCTTATATCCGTAGTAATAAAGTAATGGTAAATCCATATAATTATTTTCTTCATAATTGTTATAATTTATAAACATTGTACTACCTGTTTTAATAAAATCATAATTCATTTTATGTTTAGTAGTAATAATACTACCACGTTCAATTAATCTTTTCTTTTTAGTTTGATATGGAAGATACTCTCCATAACCAACTGAAGAATTAATAACATCAACTTTTTTATAATCATAGTAAACTATTTTCACAAGAATAGTTGGAAAAATTATACTTCCTAATAATATTGTTAATATAAGTAATGATCTATCATTAGCTCTTATTTTAGGTATAAATCTTTCAACGATAATTCCCGAACTAATTGATAAAAAAGCAGTCGCTAATAATAAAAAACGCCATGGAAATTGAATAAAGGCTAATTTGTGACCTACGGCAGTATTCCAAGGAAAGACATTTGTTGTTGCAATTACTAAAATAAGACCGGTTATTAATAATAATTTTAAGAATCGATAAATATTGTCTTTTCCTTTATCAATTTTAAAGAAACAGCCTGAAATTAGAACAAAGATTATACCTATCCCGCATGGGAAAGACAGTACTCCCTGATCAAAGAAAGCTCTTAAAAGAGTTAAACTTCTAGAACTTGCATTCCAATTGACCGTTACTTTATCAATAACAAAATCACTAACTATTAATTGTTCAAACATTGGAAATAAGAAAAAAGCTGTTAAAAGAATACTGACAAGACCAGGAATAATAACATATAATATCCGTTTTTTCTTTACTAAAAGCTTTTTAATATTTATAATTAAAATTATTACAAAAACAATAAGCATCATAATAAAACTAAGTAAATGGGACATTAACAAGCCACAAAAGCCAATCGCTAGATACCACCATTTTTTATAATCACGATAAAGTAATTCATATATTCCTAAAATAACAAAAGGAATGAAAATGAATGCTAAAATTTCACCTAATGCTCCTCTTTCATATATATCAACAATACGATATGGGGAAACAACATATAAAAAGGTCGCTATGGTAGCCACTAATTTAGAATAAGATATTTTTTTGACACAGAAATACATACTACCGGCGGTTAAGAAAGTACATATAATTATTAATACTTTATATGAAGTAAAAGCATTTACTCCTAATAAGCACAAAAAAGATGATATATATATAAAAAAGTTCGGATAAAAAAGGCCATTGGCATATCCATAACCATTAAAAAAAGTTGTATAAATTAAAGCCCTAAAATTACCCACCTGCATCATGTCTTTTAAACCAACAATTCGCGATAAATGGAATGCTAGATCATCACTTTTAGGTATATCTTTAACGACAATAAAGGGAAGAATGGATAATATACAAACTAGAAGGATAGATATTATATGCCAGTTATCTGTTATAATCTTTGGACAATTAGTATATATTTTTTTAAGCCTCATAATTACTCCTTAATGATTTCTTGTTGCTATAATCCATTATGATTATAACATTTTTTAAAACTCAAGTATACAATTGGTGCTTTTATTACGCCTATAATAACATATTTTTTGACATTTGGCAAAACAAGATAATTAAAAAAGAGCTTTTTATCTAGCTCTTTGTGATTCGATTTGTGATAATTCAATTGCTTTTTCTATATTAGTTATAGTAACAAAATAAGTAATTTTATCAACTTGATATTTGCAGGTATCACCAATATTGGCACCCTTAATAGCTATACCAAGTGGACATTGACTAGAAATTTCACCAAATTGTGGATTATAAGAAACAAATCGATAAGTATCTTCTATTCCATCTTCTAATAATGTTACAATATCACCAATATTAACACCTGTATCATAAGTAGTTTCAACTACATCAATACTACGTAGAATGGCTCTTAGTCTATTTAATTCTGATAATGCTTTCTCAATTTCTATGTCTGCAAACTCAACATCGGAGTTATCACTAACCCTTGTACCTGCTCCACCATTGTTTACACCTTGTCCACGAGAACTTAAACATTCATTGCGTTTTTGTTCAGCCTCAGCTATAAGCATAAGTAAACGTTTGTATCCTTCATTATCCAATCTTGTTTTAACACTTTGTATTTCAACCATAAAAAAACCTCCTTGTTGGTAATTTTCTACGCGAAGAAGTATTATAGCACGTTTTTCTTTTTTGTAAACCCCTATTTGTAAAAAAATTGATTGTATTTTAAAAAATAAATATTTATAATATTAATAAAGAGGTAGATTATGAAGAAATATGTTTTAATATTATTAATTACTAAAGATTATAAAAAGGTATTACTAGTTAAAAGAAAAAAAGAACCATATATTAATTTATATAATGGTATTGGTGGCAAAATAGAATATCGGGAAACAGTTAAAAAAGCTACTATTAGGGAGTGTTATGAAGAAACAGGTATTAAAATAACCAATCCTAAACTACTTGTTTCTTGTATATATCCTAAATCGATCAATTCTAAAGATAAGAAAATACTTCATGTCTTATATGATTTTGTTGATCAAACAAAAATACCTGAAAACTATGAGGGTGTTTATGAATGGAAAGATATTCTATTTGGATTAGATTCATCCAATAAAGAAATAGCTGGTTTAGCTAATTTATCACAATTTTTAAAGGAGATTCTGGATCAAGAAAACATTAAGAAGTTTTACCAATAAAAAAGACAATGTCTTTTTTTTAGTCACAATTGTCTCCTTGATTAATAAAATACCCCTCTACTTTATTAGCACTCGTATTAATATTATCATAGTATTATAACTTTTATCTTACTGTTTATTTGACAATATATCATCAATTATTCTTATATAACTATCATACCGATTACTGTCAATTAATTTATTATTAATGGCTTGTTTAACCATACAATCCTCTAATGGCTCATGAAAATGCATACAATCACTATATTTACATTTATTCGTCCATTCTTTAAATTCTGGAAAATATTCTTGAACTTCAAGAGGATCAAATGATGATACATCTAAGCTTCGTATACCTGGGGTATCTATAATCGATGATGTCTCATCCCAAATATAATATTTTGATGAAGTAGTAGTATGACATCCTCTTTTACTCTTTGTACTTACACTACTTGTTTTTATATCTGTATCACCCATTATAGTATTTGTTAATGATGATTTTCCCACCCCACTATGACCAACTAATATAGCTTGTTTACCCTTTAAATATTCTTTTAATTCAACAATACCAGTATTACTATAAGTAGATGTTTCAATAACAGAAATATTTAACCTACGATAGATATCTAATATTTCATCGTCTTCTTTAGTCTTTAAATCAGCCTTATTTAAGCATATTATAGGATTAATATTACTGTTTTCGGTAATTAATAAATAACGATCAATAAATCTAGGATGTAATGGTGGCTCTTCAGCTGATACAACAATAACAACTAAATCAATGTTAGCAGCAATATTTTTGATTGTCCCCATATCATAAGCACGAGTACGATCTTTTTTAGTCCGTGATAAAAGAGAAGTTCTTTTGATTAAATTAGTAATAATTTTTTCATTATTTTGTTGCTCTATTACAACTTTATCACCTGGTAATAAAACTTGATTACATATTAATTTTAAATCACTTTTTATGCTTGCATTAATCATTTCATCATTATAGAAGACTATTACTTCATTATATTTTACTTCAATAACAATACCATAGTTATCACTAGATGTAATAATAAAATCATTATTATCTTTTAACTTTTGACTCTTCTCTTTAGCTCGATTTTTTTTATCAATACTTTTCTTTGTTTTAAAACTATCATAAGCATTATAGTGCGGCATTTTTATCACCTATCCTATTTATATAATATCACATTTAAAATAAAAAGGACGAGTATTATATTACCCCATCCCCATTTCTCATCTTTTTTATGGATGATATTACAATAAATACACCTATTACAGCAAATAGCCCACCCACTAATGGTAAAATCATATTGGTACTATCATTTACCCATATAGAGTCTTGTGGATCATTTTGATTATATTTCAACTCTACACTAGAGCCAACCGATTGTGGCATAGTAGAATAGGTGCCCGATGTTTTACGGTATGATTTTCCTTTTACACTGTATTCAACAATAATGGCTTTTAATCCATCATCATTATAATTATAATCAACAACGGTAGATGTTATAGGAGTAAATTCATTATTTTTCTTTCTATATTCAATAATATTGTTGGCGGAAAGCCAGAGTAGACCAGCACCAATCAGAAAACAAATTAAACCCATAAATATTCCTTGCCATGGTTTCATATTATTTGAAGCGTTAAATTGCATAAACATTCTCCTCACTAAATTACATATACGGTACATTTTTCCTAATAGCAAATAAGAAAACAGGAACTAATAAACCAAACGATAAAATTGAAAATATCATCATTACAACGGCTTTAGTACTCATTTTTTGGTATATTTTATATAATGATACAAGAAATACTATTAAAAAAGCGAGTGATGCCAACTTATTACGACTTAATAAAGATAAAACTAGCAGCAACCACCCAGTAGCACTATTAAGCGCTATTTTACCAAAAAGATAAAGACTTAAAAATGGTACCCATGCCATCCATCCATTACCGGTATCTGTTTGTTCAGCAATACCCATTAATCCTATGTTTAATAAAACATAAAAAGCTATAACTGGGATTAAGAGGATAAGTGCAAAATTAAAATATAAAGCTATAAAATCTAAAGCTAACAGCCATTCCATATACTCCTCCTGTTTTATTATATAATATCACATAAAATTAGCAATAACAATATTTTTTCAGCTATTGAATAACCCAATGTAAAGTATATTAAATGTTGTTTTTCCAAATATTAACATAAAAAGAAAAAGAGCCATAGGCTCCTTCAAAAATATGCGATAAAATTATTTACCTTGAGACTTTTCTTCTTGTCTTTTAAAAACACGTTGCTTTGCTTCATTGCTCATCCACGGTTCTTTAGCGGCATACTTTAAAAATTGAAGATACTCCTCTTCTGTACAAATACCTTTTTCTAAAGCCATTCTAGCAATTAAATTCATATCTGTAATATAAACATATTTTACACCTAAATCTATGAATTCTTGCTTTAAATCAACAGGATTATTTCTTACGATACTTGCGATACCCAAAACATCAGCACCGCCCTCTCTTAATGATTGTACTACATCAATAACACTATCACCAGAAGAAACTAGATCTTCTATTACAACGGCTTTAATTCCAGACTCTATCCTGCCCTCGATTTTTTTACCTTTTCCATGATCTTTAGCTTGTTTTCTAACAAACCCCATTGGCATATCTAACTTATCACTTACAAATGCCGCATAAGGTATACCAGATAATGGTGTTCCCATTAGAATTTCAGCATCAGGGAACTCTTTTCTTACTAACTCTGTTAAAGCATTAACAACTATTTTTCTATTAAATGGGCTACCATACAATTCTCTGTTATCACAATAAATTGGTGATATCACCCCACTATTAAGTATAAACGGATCTTTAAAATTGTAGGTTACACAGCCCCCATCAAGAATTGCTGCAGCAGTTTTAGCATTATGGTCTTGAGTATATTTTGCCTTTAAATACTCAATGAAAGCTTTCGCATTTTCTATTTCAGCTGGATCTGTTACTGGCTCGGTGAATTCTTTTTTACATCTATTATATGCCTCAATTGGATCTTCTGCTTGCGTTATTGGACGACCAACAACAATATAATCTGATCCCATTATATTAGCACATGCTGGAGTAGCAACTCTTGCTTGATCATCTTTTTTACTATCTTTAAATCTAATTCCTGGTGTAACAGTTACAAAGTCAGGACCACAGACTTTTTTAACAGCCATAATTTCTTCTGGTGAGCAAACAACACCATCTAGACCAGCTTTTTTACATAATTGGGCTAAAGAAACAACTTGTTCAACTGGTGTTTTATTAACATTAATTTCATTTCTTAATTCGTCTTCACTCATAGAAGTTAAAACAGTTACACCTAATATAATTGGTCTTGTAAGTTGTTGAGAAAGATGTAGTTCTCCTGCATCTATTTTTCTTCTGTTTTCAGCAATAACACTGTTTATTGCTTTGACAACTTCACTCATCATCTTAGAGCCACCATCAGCATGAAGATTTATCATATCAGCTCCCGCTAAAGCTAATACTTTTGCGGCTGAACCAACTGTATTTGGTATATCTTTTAATTTTAAATCTAAAAATACTTTATGACCACGTTTTTTAACTATTTCAATCGGATTAAAGCCTTTTAAAATACCTGAATCAAATAATTCCATTCCTACTTTACAATAAAAGTTGGGATCTGTTCCCTCCATCTTATCTAAAAATTTTTCTAATTCTTCTTTTGAACTAAAATCACATGCAATAATAACATTCTTACCCATTATGAGCACCTCCTATAATTTTTTTAAGTGATTTATTTGAAATTATTATTTTTAATACTTGTCAAAATTTTTAATTATTTAAATCTACCTCCTATCATCATACTTTACACCTCGTATTAACGTTAATTGTTTTTGACCATATACTTCTTGTCCATTAAAGGGAGTTGATCTTCCCATACTAGCAAATTTATTAGCATCTATTACCGTCATAGCTTCTAAATCCCAAACATTAAATTCGGCAGGTAGTCCTACTTCTATTTTACTACCAATACCAAATATCTTTTTGGGATTATCAATTAATAAACTTAATAGTTTTTCTAAAGGTATTATACCTTGTAAAACTAATCTTGTATAAAGAATAGGAAAAGAATATTCTAAACCAACAATACCATTTAAACTACTCTTTATACCTCTACTTTTTTCTTCTTTAGAATGAGGAGCATGATCTGTTGCTATCATATCGATGTTTCCATCTTTAAGAGCTTGTAATAAGGCCAATCTATCACATAATCGTCTAAGTGGTGGTTGAAAACGATAACAGCCGTCATCTTTCATATCCATCTCACTTAAAAGGAGATAATGAGGCGCTGTCTCACAAGTAATATTAACTCCTTCATTCTTAGCTTTCCTAATTAAATCAATAGATTCTTGACAAGATACATGGCAAACATGAAAATGACATTTTGTTTGTTTAGCTATTTCAATATTTCGTCTAACTTCTTCATATTCACTAGCATTAGGAATACCAAGATGATTATGCATTCTGGCATATATTCCATCATTAATATAACCCTTACCAGTAATAGTTTTAACTTCACAATGACCGGCAATAATTTTTCCCAAGTTATTAGCTCTTACCATAGCTTCATACATAATATCCTTATTAGCTATACCATTACCATCATCAGAAAAACCAATTACATAAGGAGCTAGTTCCTCCATTTCGGAAACTTCCAATCCTTTTTCTCCTTGGGTAATAGAACCATAGGGATGAACATTAATAACGGCTGTTTCTTTAATTCTATCTAGTTGTAATTGTAGATGCTCTAATGAATCAGGAACGGGATTTAGATTAGGCATAGTGCAAACATGTAAATATCCCCCGTTAAGAGCTGCTCTAGAACCAGTAGCAATCGTTTCTTTGTAGCAAAAACCAGGCTCCCGAAAATGTACATGAACATCGGAAAAACCTGGTATTATAACTTTATTAGCCAATGAAATAGCATCGGTTACCTCATCCAAATTAACATTTAGATTTCTGCCGATTTCTTTTATTATTCCATCTTCTACTAATATATCTAATTTTTTAAAAACACCATCTTGATAAACACACCCATCATAAAAATAATACTTTTCCATAAACCCTCCTGAATAAGTTTATATCAATATATAAGAACGTTATTACATTTAGTATATCAAATTTATAATTGTTTTCCTATAGTAAAACTAATATTTTTATCTTATCTTCTTCGACCTGCTGCTAAATTATCTTCTATTATCGTAGGACATTCACCACATCCACTATAAGGATCTCCTACTGGTTGACCATCAATCATACCAGCCATAACACAGCCCCCACGACATAATTCATAATGTTTACATTCAAAGCATTTAGGTCTTAAATGGAGACGGTTACGGGTATTATTTAGTTCAACATTTTTCTCCCAGAAAGTCTTAAATTTTTTATGACTATCTAATACTAGAAAATTACCGATAACATTGGCACCCATTGCACATCTCGTAATATCGCCATTCATTCTGACGGCTAATATTTCTTCGCCCCAGTTACACCCACCTTTTAATAAGAACTTTCTTTTATCGTCATCAACTGCGCAGTATGGAACAGTATCACAAAATACTATTTCTGTTTCCGGAAAAGATTCTGATAACCTAGCTATAGCATTCATAATGGTATCTAAATCATTGTTATTAATGGCAAAACATGTTTTACTACAAGCCCTACCACTTGGGGCAATTCTTTGAATCATAAAGTAATCAATATTTAATTTTTCTTTAGCATTACCCGCAATCATATACATTTTAGAAGCTGTTTGAGGCATCATATTAACAACAATTCCCAGTCCCTGTTCTTCTTTATTTCTTAATGCATCATAAATTTGCAATTGCGACATTACATCATTATAGGCATTTTCTCTCCTACAAAAAGCATCATGTTCACTGGGAGTTGGTCCGTGTAGGGTTACTTCTAAAGAGCTAATTAAAGGAACTATTTCTTCAATTGGTATAATTGTATTATTTACTCTATAAATATGAGTATTAGATAAAACACTTACGCCAATAGGCCTATTAAACATCTCCCCAACTTCTTTTATATATAATAATAATTCCACCATATGTGGATAATCACAAGGATCACCGCCAACTAAATTTATTTTTTCCACACCATTTTTTATGGCATTAAAAACTATTTTTTTCAAGACTAATAAATCACCATGTTGTCTTACGACATCCTCTTTAGTAGCATAACACATAGGACATGAATGGGTACAGGAATCTGTTATATGAAGAGCAATTTCTTTTAATTTGTACATATTTTATTTACTCCTTATATCATTAATTTGATTAGTTATTTCTTTTTTATTTTATCACCTAATCCAATTATAACATAGAATTCGTTTTATAATCATTTTTTATATTAACAAAAAAAGCCAATTATTAATTAGGCTTTTTTAGTAGAAAATCTTATATTTTTGATAAGCTTATTTTTTACTTTATATTCAATTATATGCAAATCTTGTGATGATCTAGCATTTATACTACATGCTATAAAGCTTGCAACGCCAATAAGCAGAATTAATGATCCACCTACAAGGTGCAAATTAATAGCGTAAATAATAGCTGCAAGAGTACCAAGTGCTAGTAAATAACAAACACTTTCTTGAATAAATAATATCTTGTCTTCGATGGTCATCTTTTCCCAATTATTAGTATTTATACTCATATAAATCCCCCTTTTTGATAATGGCGAGTATATTACTCTTTTCATATTTAATTGTCAACATTTACCAATAAAAAAAATAAGAATTTTTATAATTCTTATTTACTCATTTCTGATTTTAAATATTCTGCTAATTTATAATAACCATCAGTATTCCAATATTTAAATCTTATATCATCATTAAAGTTGCCTAATGTTTTTGTTTCACCATCAGGAATAAAGATAAAATCCCAGCTCCAACCATATTGACCGGATTTTTCTTTAGCAATAACCCCTTTAGTAATACTAATAAATGTTACTGGCTCTTTTCCATATTCACAATAAGCTAAAACCTCTATAAAGTGAGCTTTCCTATTTTCTACACCATCTAATAATTTTAATATTCCGTCTTCTCCTAGTGTATCATCAACATAATGCGTATATGGTCCAGGAAAATTATTTAAAGCATCAACACATAAGCCACTATCATTTTTTATTACTGAACATTTTAATTGTTCACTCGCCCATTTAGCAGAGTATTTAGCCACTTCTTCTATACTATCATTTTGAAGTTCTGGGACATCCATTTTTACTTGATTAACTTCAAATCCTAGTGGTTCTAGTACTTGCCTAGCACTTAATATTTTAGCCCAATTACCCGTTACATATGTTACGTTCATAATATCACCATCCTATAATATTATAATTTTTTTAGTTCAGCTTCTATTTCTTGTTCCAACTGTTTGTTCTGCAATTCCATATTAGCTTTATATTCTTTAAATGCATTTTTTACTTTACTTATATCCTTAACATTCTTTATATCGGCATTAGCTTTATTATCTTCGGCACTACTCATACTCATCAATCCGTAGCATAAATTAGTTCCAAAAAAGCTTTCTATTTCTTCGGTTGCTTCACTAGAAACATCTAAAGCAATGGAATATGTCAAATAGAAATCCCAAATTTCCACCATTTCGGTCGTTTTATCTTCCATATTACCAAAATCTATTAAGAATTTTTTTAAATTTAACCAGTCACTAATCTCATCAACACCTGCTTTATTTAAAACATATGTTGGACTAGCTAAAAGTAGACAACCAAAACCATATATTCCTAGAAATGGACTAACAAAAGGAATAATGCTTATTAATCCTAAGAAAAAGAAAACAAAATAAGTTATTTTAGCTTTATTATAATCATTCTTTTTAAAATATTTATTTATCGGAAAAGACATCAACAGCAAAGCCTGCCATTCAGCAAACATTTCACAAGCATTCATATTGCCGCTTTTGCTTATTAATCCTTGATTTACTTGCTCAACTGATACTTCAATACCATTACCATATTGTTTAATAAACCATTCTATTATAAATTCTTCATATCTAAGTAAATCATCATCAGGTTTGTTGGTTCTTATTAATTTCATATTCTTATCATTAAGTAAATTCTTCTTATCACCTTTACTTATGTCTAAATAGCCACGATCAATTAGATCAACAATCGTTGATATCAAAGATAATTCATCAACTAAACCATCGTTAACTAGTATTCGCATATGAGCTGGTCTTAATTTACTAGGTAATTCTCTAGCATAAATATTAATATTGGTTTGTTTTGGCTCTAATTTTTTAAATACTATTCTATTTTTTATTAGAACAAGGACAATAGCTAATACAAAGACAGCTATATTAATCATCATCGATGTACCGGCCGCACTTAAAATATCAGCAACAAAATAAGTGAGAATAAAAGGACCAGTAAAAAAAGAAAGAAAAAGAAAAAACAGAGAAAAACCCAACCAAAGTACAATTGTACTTCGACTTACCTTTCCAGCTATATTTGTTCGATATTTGCCTTTATCACTAATAACTTCTGATGAATACATAAAATAGTTAAATACTTTATCCCTATAATTCATATTTTCACTCCTAAATTTATTAATTTAATTATAACATATATCTATATATTAAAAACAATTAATATTAATTCTTTAATTTCTTTATTATCCAATATTTTATTGTGGAACATACAAAACTATTTACTCCGTTATTTCATTTAATAATTTTTGAGAAATCATTTCCGCATTATTAAATAAATATCGACATAATTTCGTCCGAAAGAAACCGAATATAAGTAGTTCTTCTTTCTTATTATCATATATATATTGTTTATAACCATAATTACTACTTAATAATTGAATTAAATATAAATATGGCATATATTTTAAATCATTATGGTTAAGAGGTACATATCTATTAAACACCTTCACATAATCAATAAAATTATGTAAATTAAATTCCCCATTTATAGCACATTCATCCATATAACTATATGATCTAATTACTTCCCATACTATGGGCATTTTGCAAGAGGCTGCAAAATCTATTATTGCCTTTATCTTATCATTATCATAAATAAATTGTTGAACACTATAATCGCCATGCGTATTTTTAATAGTTAAATCTTTTATTTCATTAACATCATAATTATTCTTTAAATCTTTTAACATATTAATTTTATTGTTTAAATCATTACATATTATTAAATAATACTTATCACTAGGTACATCTTTTAATAGATTTTCATAATTTTGAATACTTTTATTTAATTTATCATTAGTAAACCATAATGAATAATCATTATATGGTAAATCTATTTCTAAAGTTTCTAATGAATTTATAATTTTACCAAGTTCGATTGCTGACTCCATTAATTGTTCATAAGTGCCACTATTTTGTTTTATTGTATTTCCTTTTATATATTTTTGAACAATTATTATTTTATTTAAATATTCCGTATAATATTTGCCATCTTTAGTTACCATATATTCAGGAACTTTTAGGTGATCTTTGCGCAAATGATTAATAACCTTAGTTTCTTTTTCAATATCTTTAATTGTATATTTAGATTGAAATTCTTTAAGGATATATTCATCATTATTTAACAAATATATATTAGCGCTTCCTCTTGTTAATTTTTCTATCACATAAATATCTATTTCATATTCTTCATTCATTATTTGAGTAATTTTGACATTATCTAGAACACTATCTTCAATCATTTTATCACCCATTCTAATAAAAATTATATCATAAAAAAAGCCATAAGGCTCTTATTAACTATTTATTACATCTAATAATTGTTTAAATTCTGTATAACCTGATTCAGCATTTAGATGACCACCATCAGCAATGACAATTTGTTTATCAGCTACTTTATCCGCAAAATCCTTCTCACTACTATAATTAACATAAGGATCATTTTTGGTATATAAACACGTAATATCATTACAATATTCATGAACCATTTCAATATTATCAATATACATTGATTTATTTACTGTATCATATTCTTCACTAATACCTAAATAATTATTAAAGCCACAGACAAAAACTAATTTTTTAACTTTTATTTTATTTTCAATTAAAAAATGGCATATAAATATTGGCGCTATACTATGACCAACAATAACCGTATTTTCATTAATTATTCCTAAATCTAAATAGTATGTCATTAATTTTGACCAATTAGTATAGTTTTGTAATCCTACTCTGGTAGGAAATTGAGGACAATATACTGTTTTATCTTTTTTATCCAGTTCTTTAAATATGTACGGAAACCAATTAACATAAGGATTTCCAAAAGATCCGTGAATTAGAAAATAATTTTCTTTCATAAAGTCACCTCATAATAATTATACTCCAAAAATGATATTTAAGATATTGATAATTATTTCCCTTAATTTTTATAAATATTGATTGATTTAAACTTGTTTTTAGATAATTCAATAAAACTACTAGCAATAACAATATTTTTACCATCCACTGTTTTATTTTCATCTAATATGGCTATAGGTGAACAACCCAAAGTTTTTTCTAAACCAACATCATCGCGATGGAACCTGTTACCACAGTTTTGACACTCAAAATAATCACCCTTTTGAACAAAATAGGCATTAGGTGATGGATTACAAGCACCACACGTATTAAAGGCTATTCTTACAGTACCATCAGTGGCTTTAACCGCAAATACCTGGACGATATAGCCATCAATTTCATAATTATAGTAAGTTGCACTTGAGGTTATATCATAAGAATTTATTACAATATTCTCTCCTTGTTTTATCGTTATAATGGTATGTTTAGCAATACTCTCATCATTTGATTGATTATCATTACATCCAGTTAGACTAAATAAACTAATGGCAAGAAGGAAAAGAATTAGTGTTACTTTTACTTTCTTCTTGGTTAACATTTGTTCCATTTATATTTTCTCCTTTCGTACTGCACCCTGTTAATAATATAGTTACTGTTATTAACATAATAATTATTTTTTTCTCTGTAAATAGTTTTTTTTCATAAATATTAATCATTAGTTTTATCTCCCATAAAAATAGCTGGATTATCTATTACTATAATATTGTTTTTTAGCATTCCCATCCAACAAGTGTATATGAATGTACCTGTTTTATCTGGAGTAAATTCAATTATATTTTGCCCAACTTTTAAATCTTTTGTTATATTAAAATAATTTATTTTTATGGCATTATTACATCCTGTTAGATTATCGCTTGTAGCATTGATAATCATTTTAACAGGGATTCCTTTTTGCACAATAATATCCTTATAGCCACCATATGACAAATCAAATTCGACAACCTGATAATTATCAATCATTTCACTTTTTAAATAGTTATCATAGTTTGGCTTAAAAACATTGGAAATGTCTACCCCCATACTTAATAATCCACGATTAAGCATCATTAATGATAATATTAGTATTAAGACAGTTGATATCTTATTTAAAATTCTTCTACGTTTATTACTTAAAAAATTAGAAATCATTCCCATAAATAACATAAGTGGAATTGTACCTAAACAGAATAAGAACATAGATAAAGCACCATAGATGAAAGATCCTGTTGATAAGGCATATATCTGCATTGCTTGAAGAGGTCCACATGGCATTAAACCGTTTAATAATCCCAACATAAATGAATTCCTTATTTTTAATTTACTTAATACCCTCGGAGTTTTAAATTTCAAAGAAAAATTTATTATTCCAATCATATTTAATGCCATTAAAAGCATAAATATTGCAGCTATAATTATTATTGTTCCTTGAACATTGGAATTTATCTGAAAAACACTTCCCAGTAGTCCTACTACACCACCAACTAAAGTATATGAAAGCAGTCTACCCAAATTATATAAAATTGGTTTCTTAAAATTTTTAGTAACGGAGGTACTAGCAATTAAATTTATGGCTCCACACATTGAAACACAATGAATACTAGTAAGAAGTCCTGTTACAAACAACATAACATAGGTTGTTTTACTATCGATTATAGGAATCATATTAAATACATTAAATCCAAATAATTGATTTACTATTAATACCACTAAAATAATTATTGTTGCTATACTAAATAATTCACCTATAGACATATTTCTTTTTAGAGTTTTTATATTATCAGAAATCATTTTTAAATCGGTATAATAATCAATTGCTCTTATATTACTTACTATTTTTTGTTTGTCTATTTTTTCAGTATATTGTATTTCGGCAATATGACCATCAAAAGTTATACTTTTAACATTTTCTATATTTTTTAATACCTTAGTAATCTTTTCTTTACAATGATCACAAGTCATTCCTTCAATTTTTATATATATTATTTTCATTAATCACACCTCCTTACTAAATCGTTAGTTTAGCAATATGAATTTGTTTCTTATTTTTTATTATTCATTACATAAATCAAAAGACAACCAATATATTATGGTTTTTAGTTAGATAATCTCATAATCTTGATTTCTAATTTGTTCTTTAATTTTATCAAGTGATACTATCGTACTATCAAATTCTACAGTTGTTGTTTTATCATTCAAATTAACACTAACTGATTTGATTCCATTTAAATTTTTTACAGCCTTAGTGATAGCATTTACACAATGCTCACAAGTCATTCCCTCGACATTTATTATTTGTTTTTCCATAGTTTTTTCCTTTCGCTTATTATTTTACATTATATGGTTTTAAAAATTTATATACTTCTACTTTTTTACCATCTTTCATTGTTGGAACCTTGGCATATACCCATCCTTCTACTTTTTTAGGATCTACTCCAGCTTTCATAAATGGTTGTGGATTAACAACAAAGACAATATCTTTATCATTAGTATTCATATCTTTAGCCCATTCAAATATATTTCCATCGCCTAAATCAATTCCATAGTGATCTAATGCGGAATGATATTTAATACTTGTTCTTTTTAATTGAACAATTTTTTCATAAGATTTATATGGAGTTGCTTCATCATCATAAGTAATTTTTTCATTACCTAGTTTTGTTCCTACCATAATCATATCATCAAAAATTATGCCTTCTGGTAATTTATCAACATCTAATCCAGCCGTAATAAAAGGTTCAGCAGAAAATTCTAGCATCACATCATGAAATGAACTCTTACTAAAATCTTTACTCCAAATAAATCTAACCGTATCATCTGGTGCAATCAAAGACCATCCACCAATAGTAGTATCTATTGTTATTTTATCTTTTAATTCTTCAGTTACAGCCTTAAACGAATTAAGTGATTCTTTTCCAACAACATCTAACCCTTTTAATGTCTTAGTTAAAGTAAATATGATTAATCCTACAACCGCTATTCCTAGTATTGATAGTATAATAATTTTACTTTTCATTTATAAATCTTCCTTCCTATATCTTACTTGCTTTAAATTTCTTTAGTCTTAGAGCATTTGTTAAAACCGATACTGAGCTAAAACTCATTGCCATAGCGGCAATTATGGGATTTAATAGTGGACCTTTAAATAAATATAATAAACCGGCAGCAATGGGAATACCAACTATGTTATAAGCAAAAGCCCAAAATAAATTTTGTTTGATATTTCGAATGGTCTTTTTGCTCAATTCTAAAGATGTAGGTACATCCATTAGATCACTTCGCATAAGAACTATATCTGCTGATTCTATTGCTACATCTGTTCCTGATCCAATTGCTATTCCAATATCGGCTTGAGCTAAGGCCGGAGCATCATTTATTCCGTCTCCGACCATGGCTACTTTTTTATTCTCCGCTTGTAATTTTTTAACTTCTTCTGATTTATCTTGCGGTAAAACATCTGATAAAACACGGTCTATTCCTACCTGTTTTGCAATCGCTAAAGCTGTCTTTCTATTATCGCCTGTTATCATAGCAACTTCAATACCCATTTTATGTAATTTTTCAATGGCTTTTTTACTACTGTTTTTTACTACATCAGCTACCGCTATTATTCCAACAAGTTTGCCGTCAAAAGCAATATACATTGGTGTTTTTCCATCACTGGCTAATTTGTCTAATTCTGCTTCTAATTCTTTTAACGAGATAGAATACTCAGCCATTAATTTACGATTTCCTACTAAGGTTTTAATGCCATCAACTTCCGCTTCTATTCCTCTTCCTGTTAAAGATTTAAAATTATTTGCTTTAAGTAAAGATATTTCTTTATCAATAGTATCTTTCACAATAGCTTGACCAAGTGGATGTTCAGAACCTTTTTCAGCAGAAGCAGTTATTTGTAAAATTTTATCTTTATCTATTTCTTTAATAGTTAAGATATCAGTTACCCGTGGCTTTCCTTCCGTTATTGTTCCTGTCTTGTCAAATACTATTGTATTAATCTTATGTGATGTTTCTAAAGCTTCACCACTTTTGATTAGGATTCCTTTTTCAGCACCAATACCAGTTCCAACCATTATAGCCGTTGGTGTTGCTAGGCCTAAAGCACATGGACAAGCAATTACTAGAATGGAAATAAATATTTTTAGAGAAAACTCTAAATTATGGGTACCTATAAACCAAGCTATTCCTACTATGACAGCAATTACGCAGACTATAGGTACAAAATAGCCTGATACAATATCCGCCATCTTAGCAATAGGCGCTTTTGAACTTTGGGCATCTTCAACTAATTTAATAATTTGAGCTAAGGCTGTATCACTACCCACCTTTGTTGCTTTAAACCTTATTAAGCCATTAGTATTGATTGAAGCTGCATATATATTATCGCCTACTTTTTTATCAACGGGCATACTTTCACCTGTTAACATTGATTCATCAATTGAGGTATTACCATCTATAACAATACCATCAACCGGGATCTTTGTTCCTGGTTTAACAACAACAATATTATTAATTGTAACTTCATCAATTGGTATTACCTTTTCAATATCTTTTTCTACTATAATGGCCGTTTTAGGAGCAAGCCCCATTAATTTTTTAATGGCTTCACTTGTTTTTCCTTTTGAAACTGCCTCTAATGATTTTCCAAGTAAAATCAAAGTTATAATTACTCCTGCTGTTTCATAATATAACGATTCTACTAAAATGAAATTCCCTTTAGAAATTAAAACTGTATTATAAATACTATAGATAACTGCTGCCGCTGTTCCTATAGCAATTAAAGAATCCATATTGGGGCTTTTATTAACAAGGGCCCTAAAACCAACCGTGTAGAATTTATATCCAACAGAAATTACGGGTAAAACCAATATCAATTCAATTAAGGCATATATAAGAGGATACTGCATCGGATTTAAATCACTGGGAAAAGGTAATTTCACAAAATTTATCATTGGTACCATTGCAATATATAATAATGGTAATGAGAAGATTGCTGAAACTATAAACTTTGTCCAAAGAGTTTTAATTTCCTTTTCTTTTCTTAATTTGTCTTCATCAATTATTCTTTCTTTGTTTACCTCTAAAACTTTATAGCCTGCTATTTCAATTGTTTCTTTTATCTTTGCTAATTTTATTTGACTAGGATTATAAGTTATTGTGGCTTTTTCAGTCGCCAAGTTCACTGCAGCATTCTCAATTCCATTTAATTTTTTTATAGCTTTTTCTATCCTATTAGCACAAGATGCACAAGTCATGCCACCTATGCCAAGTATTTCTTTTTCCATGGTTATCACCTTTCTTTCATAATTTAAATAATCTTATAATTGACTATTTTTTGATTCATTGATATAATTGTAACATCTACTTTCAAAAAAACAAGTATGCACATTTTAGTAATATACTACCCTAAAAGATACTAAAGGAGGATTTTAATATGAAATGTTGTAATAACAGTATAACCTGTCCAGTTGATGCCACTATAAATCTAATTGGTGGAAAATATAAGTCTTTAATATTATGGCATCTTGTTGATGGAACCTTACGTTTTGGTGATTTAAAAAAATTAATTCCTAATGCTACTCCCAAAATGTTAACTCAACAACTAAGAGAATTAGAAGAAGACAATTTAATAACTCGCACCGTCTATCCAGTTGTTCCACCAAAAGTTGAATATAATTTGTCTGAATTTGGAAAAAGTATCAAACCAATTCTTAATGCCATGTATAGTTGGGGTGAAGACTATCTTAATAAAAATGGCATAAAGGCTTCTTGTTCCATGAATAATGCCAATCATTAATAATATTTTATAATATATATAAAGTTATTAATTATTTAATAACTTTTTTGTGCTGTTGCCATATTATATGATGAAAACAGGAGGAAAAAGTTATGTATAATAGTTATTATTATGATGATCTATATCGCTCTTATAATTATTCGTCCGTCAATAGAATGTCTTATTTAGACTTAAACAATATAATTCGGCAATTATGGGAAGAACATATAACTTGGACGAGACTTGCTATTATGAGCATAGCAAATAGTTCACCTGATACACAGGTTGTTTCTGGTAGATTAATGAGAAATGCCACTGATTTTGGGAATCTATTTACCAATTTCTATGATCCTAGAATGGCAAACGAATTTAGTAGCCTGATGAAGGATCACTTATCAATTGCGGCCGATTTAGTAGTAGCTGCCAAAAAAAAAGATAGTGATGCTGTTACCAATATTGATCAAAAATGGCATAAAAACGCTGATGATATGGCAAACTTTCTTGGTAGTATAAACCCATATTGGAATCGAAATGAAATACAAAAGATGATGTATGATCACCTATCTCTTACCAAAAATGAAGCTGTCGCTATACTTACTAATAAATATGAGGAAGGAATAGACTTGTTTGATGAGATTGAGAAACAAGCCTTAATGATGGCTGATAGTTATACAAATGGATTTGCAAAACAATTCCCAAATAATGTAATAATTCATTAATACTTTAAATAATAAAAAGAAAAACAAGTATCAAAATGATATTTGTTTTTTTAACTACTTGGTATTTTTAATGATTGACCAACACTAAGTAAATTAGTAGTAAGGTTGTTAAGTTTTTTTATTGCATCAACAGTTGTGTTAAATTTCTTAGCTACACTCCACAATGTATCACCACCTTGGACAGTATAAGTTGTTTTGTTTGATGTACCCGGAATAATCAATTGCTGTCCAATATTAAGGATATCACTGGTTAAATTATTAAGGTTTCTTATGGCTGTTACAGTAGTATTAAATCTACTAGCTATACTCCATAAAGTATCCCCTTTTTGAACTGTATAAGTAATATTATTAGGTGATTGTGTAGTCCCAGCACCTGGTACAATCAATTTCTGTCCAATATTAAGAGCATTACTACTAAGATTATTTAATATCTTTAATTCTTCAACTGTGGTATTGTATTTTATAGATATGCTCCATAGACTATCTCCTGATTGGACAATATAAAAATTTCCTTCACAAACAGCTAAAGGAGTATAGAGATATACCAAAGAACTCCATGTATCTGGACCAACAACACCATCAGCAGATAATTTGTTATTTGTTTGAAAAGCCTTAACACTTTGAAGCAATTCATTTCCAAAAATACCATCAATATTGCCATTATAAAACATCAATTGTTTAAGTTGTGTCTGTAGTAATCTTACATACTCATCCTTATCTCCATATCTTAAGGTTGGTCTATTAAGTACAGGTATTGTCGATGTTTGTCTAAAATCATCTTCATTTAATATATCTGATATTGATATTACTGTGGAAAATGGATTTTGTTTATATTCATAATCATCATTCATAAAAAACTCCTCTTTTATAATTATTATATTTTAAATTACAAAAAGGGTGACATTTTAACTACTTATGAATATATTGTGATAGAGGTGTAATAAATGGATAAAGGATATTTAATAGTTAGTGTGTATGCCAATAATGTTTCGCAACCAATAAGTGGGGCTACTGTTAGGGTAATTGGGGATAATTATGATCAAAGTTTTACTACTGATATTAATGGTAAAACAAAGTCTATTGAATTAGATGCTCCACTAAAGAAATACTCATTAACACCACAAAAAGAAGTTAGACCATATTCAATATACACAGTCGAAGTATCAAAGTCAGGATTTGAAACTACTACAATAAATGGCGTTCAAGTTCTTCCCGAAGAAACTTCACTGCAAAATGTTTTTTTAAAAACTTCCATATTATCTACCCAATTTAAAGTTTTAGCAACAACGGATAATGTCGTTAATTTACCTCCCCATTCTTTATGGGAAGGTGATCAAAGTACTACAACAAGAGATAATGATATAGATATTAGAGTTTACCCTCAATCATTAATTCCCGAATACATAATAGTTCATGATGGGACACCAGCCAATACAACTGCTCCCAATTACTATGTTAGTTTCCCCGACTACATTAAAAATGTAGCATCAGGTGAAATATATAGTACATGGCCAATAGAGTCTATAAAAGCTAATGTTAACGCTATCGTATCTTTTACATTAAATAGAATATATACCGAATGGTATAATTCCCAAGGATATAAATTTACTATTACTTCATTACCTTCACATGATCAATCCTATGTTAATAATAGAACTATATTTAAGACTATATCTGATGTTGTCGATCAAATATTTAATAATTATATTCAATTACCAGGTAAAAATTTTCCTTTTTTTGCCCAATATAACGATGGCATAGATGTCAATAATCCTGGTTGGCTTAGTCAGTGGGGTTCAAAATCTTTGGCTGATCAAGGATATAAAGCTCTTCAAATATTAAAATACTATTATGTTCCTGATTTGATATTATTAAGTGCTGAAGAAATAGAAGGACTACCGACATCATTTCCTGGCTACAATTTAAAAACAGGATCATGTGGTGAGCCTGTTCAAAGAATACAAATAATGATTAATACCATAAGTGGAAGCTATCCGGCTATACCAAAAATTATTCCTGCTGATGGTCAATATAAAGATAATACAGTTAATAGTGTTAAAGTATTTCAACAAGTATTTGGACTTCCAGTAACTGGAATAGTCGATTTTGCTACTTGGTATAAAATTTCTTATATATATGTGGCCGTATCAAAAATGTTAAAAGGGATTGCATAGCTATAAATAAAAAGATTATTAAGAACTGATATGAAATTTTTCTACACAGAAAGTAAAAAGTTTTAAGCATTATGGCATCGATATTGAATCGGTGTCATTTTATTTAGTTTTTCTTTGATTTTTATGTTATTATTATAGTATACAAATTCATTTAATGCAATTTGTAGTTCATCAAGATTTTTAGGATAATCATACTTGATGAAATCTTTAAACTGACCATTGATATTTTCAACCCAAGTATTATGTTTACACGTATAAGGTGCTGACATGCTTTGTTTGATATTATATTCAGTGGTTTTTTTGTTATATATAAAACTTTTATACATACTTCCACGATCCGAATGTAATATTATATTATTGAAGTTAATACTATTTTTAAATAAATTAGACAGTGTTAAATCAATAAAATTAGTATCTAAACTTTTACTTATACAACTTGATAATATTTCAGAACTATAGGCATCAATTATAAATGATATATTTTGTTTTCTTTTATCAACATCCAATTCTGTTGTATCTGTGGATAATACTTGATTTATATTTGTTATCTGTAAGTTTTGAGTTAAATTTTTATAAACATAGGTCGATTGATATTGACTGCTTGTTATATACGCATGTTTATTCCTTTTGATTCTTACTTCTGGTAACTTAAGTTCTTTACATTTCAGTTTATAAGCCATATATAGACTTAATTTAAATTGTTTTTTAATATCTATTTGATATTTTATTTGTCTATATCCAGCCGTCCCTTTTGATTTTTTATAATATTCTAGGATAATTGGTTTTAGAAGATTTCTATAAATCTCATATTTATTATCTATATTTTTTCTTTTCAACCACTTATAATATGAATCTCTCGAGATTTCCAGAACTTCACATAACAAGTTGACAGGATAAAAATTTCTGTTTATTTCGATGAATTTGAATTTTTCTTTATTTCCTTTTCCAGGAAGGCATTGAATTTTTTTAGTATTTCATATCTCACGTTCTCATTTGTTATCTGTTCAAATTTTTTAAATCCACGTTTTTCTTCCTTCCATACATTATCTTCGCCTTCCCGAATGTATTCTTTAATCCATCTATATATAGTACCCGTACAATTAGTTATATTTAACATATCTCTTTCTACATCCATTTGAGATTCGCCATTAACTAAAACTCTTTTAACTGCTTTTAGTTTTTCTTCTCTACTAAATTTTCTTTGCTTTTGCCCTTTTCTCGCCATAAATCCTCCTCTAATTATTGTATCAAAAAAATTCTACACTTTTTTTATTTCGTGTAGAATTTTTTCATATCAGTTCTTTAAATCTTTTTTATTTGGGATTGTTGATTTCAATCTCAACTTTGCTTATTTTCTTTAATATATTATTATTATAAAAAAATTATCAAAAATTAATCAATTATTTTTTGTTTTTTTTAATTATTTATGATTTATTTATTTTCATATAATAAATTAGTGCTACTAGTATAATAAATATTTTATGCAATACACGTAATATATGATACTTAATATATTTATTTTATTAAAACTATAGCACACATTAGAAAGGAGTTTTTTATATGGATGAGAATAAAGTATGTCCTGCAACTGGTTTCCAAAAAGTAGAAATATGTGTTCCGGTTACAGTAAAACCATTTGCTAAAACTGGAACTACAGTGACAAAGTGTTGTGGAGAGCCCATTGTTACACCAGGTATAGTTACATGTGAAGGCACAAAGAATGGTGAATGTTTCTTTACTATTAGTCAAAAAATTTGTGTACAAGTACCTGTTGAATTTGGTGCTGAATCATCTACTGGAGATACATATGTAAACTGTTTAGATGCATCATCTGAAAATATTTGTTTAGAATGTGACAAAGAAACTGAAGAATCTGATGATATTATTTCTACAAATTTCAGTAAAGCATCTAGAAAAAATAAATAATTAATTATATTATTTAAACTATATTTATTATTTAGAAAGCTCGTAAAATGTTTACGATCCTTTTACTTTATTATTTTAATTATATACAAAAGTGATTTAATAGCATAACTGTTATATGTAATAAAAAGAGTAAAAGAATATTCAATTCTCTACCCTTTATTTAATTATATCTATAATTATATTTTTCTTTTGCTAAATTAGTATAGTATAAAACAAACTCTGTTTTAGCATTAGTATAAGCATCTCTATCTTTACCATATTGCTTTAATAATTCTTCTTTTAACTCTTCATATTTTTTAGCTATTTCTTTATGATCATTCATATAGTCCCTAAAATATAGTTCATCACAATCACCGAATAATTTTATGTGCAAATGAAATACTTTTTCAGCATAACCATTAATAGTATATCCTTTATTAAATGATATTTTTAGTGGATTATTCCTTTCAGACATAAGCAACCAATTATTAGATATTAATATTTCTTTTATAGTTGATAATTCTTTTATATTTTCTATTTCTAATAAAATATCAATTATAGGTTTAGACTTTATTCCCATAATAGAAGTACTACCAATATGACTTATTCGCTTAATACTAAAGTTTGTAAGTATCTCCCATAAATGATCTTTTTCTTCTTTATAATAATCTTCATATATTGGATTATAATCTTTTAAAGTAATAGGAAATAAATCCCATAATTCATCTAATGTTAAATCACTTAATGTTTTTATTTTTGGCATAATAATTATCTCACCTTCAGAGTATAAATTTTACTTTCTAAACATTAATAGTTATTTTTTTTCAACTGTATATTGTTGCATAAAATAAATACATTTATGCTCTTCATTTAATACAAATACATATGTCATATATACAATTTCTTCTTCTGTTTCCAGAACAAAGTCAGCAAAATTGTGTCTCCTAAATATGTCAATAATTTCATAATTAAGGGAAATTATTTTTTGTGTGTGAATTTCTGACCAAACCATAAAAAGTTCATTAGGTTTTATCAATTTATCTGGGTTTTCAAAATAAATTACATTATCATCAAACAAAGATAGAATTTGTAGTATATCTTTATTAGTCCAATATTTTACTAAATCAAGACACCACCTAGTGGCATCTCTAAATTCCTCAATATTACTTAAATCTACTTTAAATCTCTTCTTTTTAATATTTTCAGGGGTTAATGATGCTTGCTTATTTTCATTTTTGTCTAATTCCCTTATTTTATTTTCAATATTTTTAATAAGATCTTCAGCATTCATCTACATCTCTTCTTTCTAATAATATTTTACTGCAAATCATTAATAACGCCATTAATTAAATTTAAATCTGATGGTACAATATATTTAATATCCGCTAGATCAAAGATAGCTAATGGAAGTACAGCTCCTACTCTTGCCCCATCCATCCATTTAGGATTACTAGGTAATAAAGCATATAAATCATCAAGACTTAATTTAAAAAAGACATTATTTGTTCCCTTCACATAATCATCATATGTAACCATATATTTATGAATCTTATCATCAAATAAATTATTAGCTACTAAATTAAATTTTGTTAACAATTCAAATCTTTCTTCGCCACCAGTAAATATAGCACCGTCATAATCATTATCAAAATTATTATTACTTATTTTTTCTTTAACAAAAGCATTAATTTCTTCAATTGTTACAGCTGAATATTTATTGTTAACAGTTGGAAAAGCATTAAGAAGATCAGCAACCCCAATGGTTAAATTCTTTCTATCTATTATCTTGTTGTTTTCAAAAGTTACTAATTCTGTGGTTTTTCCACCCATATTTATAATTAATATTTTTTCATTGCTATAATCATTTTCCATTGCTTTACCTAAATAGTAATTCTCAATGCCATGACTAATTACTTCAAAATGTAAATCAAATGTGCGATTGAATTCGGTAACTAATTCTTGTCTTTGATTATGTTTTAAATTTCGAAATATTCCGGTCGCCAAGATATGAGTATTAGCATATTCCAAGTTATATTTATTCTTTAGAATATTAAAGTAAGCGTATAATTCTTTTTTGTTTTCTTCACTTATACCATTTTCCTCTGTAAATCCATTTTTAAAATAAATGGAATGTTCCTCAAGTAGTTTAAGATAATTTTCATATACATACGTCTTAATGGTCGAGGAACCTAAATCAATATAATATTCTTTCATATATAACCTCTTTTCTATTAACTTAATTATATCATATTATTGGATTGATATCACATACCGAAAATGACTATTAATTAACAAAAAAAGAAGCCATATGGCTCCTTTAATTTATATATATCAATTAAACTGACCTTCTTCTATATCAATATTACCTAAATAATAATTCTCAATAAATTCCCATCTTTTAACATCATCATCTATTTCAGTAAAGAAATAATTTAATATTTTAACGTCATTATCATGTCTTACTTTAGCTTGTTCTACTAATAAATTGTTATAATTTACTTCACCTTTAACTATTTGTCTTATTTTTTCTGGATAGTTAATACGAATAAATATCTCTGGTCTATTACCACCAATTACCTCAAAATTAACTAACCCAAATAATATGGCCAAATTGATAGCATCAAAATAATTACTGCGGGAATTATAATTGTTGGAGTCAGCATCATATGAACAATATTCACAATTTTCTTCATTTCTTAATCGTCGCATTACTGTTGATTCATTGATGATCTTTTCTGCTAGAGATCTAAAATGTCCCATTGATATTAAATATTTAATTTCTCCATTTATAGTCCTTTGTTCGCAAAATGAAGGCATATTTATAGTCCTAAACTCCATAAGCATATCGAGATATGAACCGGCTACAATACTAGCTTTAAGTTTGCTCTTGTACAATAAACTAAGCTTTTGCGCTAACTCATCTTTAGAAAAATATGTACCACTAATTTGAAATTCATTTAAAACATTAGAAACAGTTGCTATTTCGGCTATGATTTTTTCCTTTAGTGTTTTTAGAGGTGTATTATCTAGCATTTTTAAAGTCATTTTGTATCTTGGCTTTATAAAGATAGAATATTGTTGAAATATTTCAACAGGTGTAGCATTCATCTTATATTTAAATTCACCAAAAGTCATTTTCTCAAATTGTTCTTCCCATAAACCTTTTAAATCAAGGGTGAATATATCACCCATATCTGTAATATAAACTTTATTTATTCTAGAACAATCACTACTATCGTCATGGTTTCTTCCTTCTTTTATTTTTTTAAAATATTTACCATATTGTGAGTCCAAAATATTTTCTTCATGAGATTTATCGATCATGACAAAACACTCTGTAAATAAATTTCTCGGTCTAGCCACAAGAGGCTTACTTCCCCGATATCTTTGTTCAAGATCCTTCTCAATTGTTAGCAACGCTGTTTTTATTTTTACTTCTAGTTCATCATCATCACATTTTGTAAAAACAGGTTTAAACATTTCCGGAGTAACTAATAAATTATACTTTTTTCTAGTTTCATAAACGTTATATATTATAGCTAGAATTTTTTGTACTTGATAATTATATAAAGCTGACATTCCAAACAATGCTTTCATATAATTTAAATCCTGTTTGTAATAATCAGTAATGGCATATCCATACTTTATATCATTTCCCCTGGCAGCTCGTCCGATTTCTTGAACATAATCATTTAAATTGCCACTAACGGCATAATGATATACATTGTTTATATTCTTTATATCAATTCCCATACCAAAAGCTTTTGTTGCAAACATTATCTTTTTAGTTCCATTACGAAAATCAATCATATTTTCTTGTTTTAATTCAGCGCTATTTCTATTTCCACCGGTATATATAGCAAAACCATTTTTATATTCTTCTAATGGTGCAAACCCTTTAATTGATGAAGCTTCATAGGCACTATATGCGGTTGTAGCATAAGGAAAATAGACAATTGTTTTTTCATCTTTTTTAATCCACTCATTTATTCTACTCGCTAAATTTTTACCTTTAGCTTGCATGTATAGATCTTGATTTTTTATACTTTCATCTTTATTTACTTCTATATCAAACTTAATATTATTTCTTATTACTTTTCCTAAATATGTGATTGTATCACGTAAATTCAAACTGTTTTTAATGTCATTTACATCATCATATCTACCACCATTAACAGCCGTAGCCGTAAATGTACATATAGGAAAACAGTATATTCGTTTATCTTTTTGTTTAATTCCTTGATGATTGTTAAATTTTCTAAGCTTTGCTAAATGGGCTCCTAAATACCAATAATCAGGTCTGAATCCTTTTCCCCATGTTGATACAATATGGGCTTCATCGACGATTACCAATCCTATTTTTCGTGAACCAACAAGTTGCTCGATTGGATAAGATAGTAATGTTTCAGGAGCAAGATATAAAAGGTTAATTTTACCTTCAGATATTTGCGATACAATTCTTTTCTTTTCGATGGGATTTACTGAAGAGTTTAGCTTTTCAGCCATTAAATAACCTCTTTCATGTAAGTTACGAACTTGATCATTCATAAGTTCTATTAATGGAGTTATTATAATTGTCAAAGCTCCATATTTTTGAGCTAAATAAATAGCGGGTACTTGGAACATAAGGGATTTTCCAGCTCCCGTTGGAGCCGTTACAAATATATCTCTGTATCCACTTAGTTTTTTACCATTAGTTTCAACAGCTAATTTTTCACATATCATAGCTTTTTCCGTTTGAACAATCATATCTGACATAATCTGTGTTTGGTTTATTTCTATTAGATTATTCCCTATTGTAGGATTTTCATAAAATTCTAGATCGCGAAAAGATTTAAAAGCAGGAACTTTCAAAATACTTTCTACTATATCGTTGAATTCCATTGTAAAATCTTTTCTATATCCATATTTATTATATTCTGATATTTTATATTTACTTTCACTATTTATAAATGCGCAGAAATTATGATATATCTCATTTACTCTAGGACTTTCTCCCATTAGACTAATTCCAACATTGGTATAATTTGAGTCTCTGAGTTCATTGATTTTTAGTACATAATCAGTTTCTTTTTCACTTATTTCAAAAATAAATTCTGAAGCTAAACCTGCTTCAATAATTAAATTACTATCATTATAAAAATTATCAACTTTATATTCCAAGATATCAAAATCATATTCTGTATTAACATATCTAATATAATAATTATCATTAATCTTTATTATGGCATTATATATCCGGAAAAGCTTTTTACTTTCTTCACTATAATTATACTCATCTGATTCTTGCTCAATTATTGCCTTATCTAAAAGGGCTGGATCAATATCTTGGCATGGATATAGTTCGGGATATATATTGTTATATATAATATGTAACTCGATATTGAAGGTTTTCAATAATTGTTGAAACATAGTACCATTATCATCATTACAAAAAAATGAAAATTCTTCATATGTAATCCACGAATCTTGTTTTATGTTTGTGATTCCTAATATCATCCTTTGCTTGTAATTCTCATTAAAAACTAGAAGATTAACTTTATTTATGTTACTCTCATTAATTAATGGCTGATTGTTAATCTTTTCTAATTGAGCAACGTTAAATCCTTTATATACAAATAGTTTCAAAAATACCACCTCTTATAAGAAAATTATACCATATAATAGCTTATAAATTCTAATTACCCTTTAATATTTTTATTTCAATGCTTCATATAATTTTTCTAAATTTCTTCTTTCTGATCGATAATTTTTTAAATATTCTTCTAATACCGAAATCTTATTGTAATACTTGTTATCACTTTTATAATATCTTAATAAACTAACAAGAACTTGATAATCATCTAAGTGTTTATAGCACATATCTATAGCTTCATTATTATCAATATGCCTATATACAATATCAATAAGTGAAGCAACGAAACTACCATATCGACCATTATATAAATCCTTATCATATTTTTCATATACTGTTATTAAAGATCTTATTCTATTTACATTACCGCTATTACTTACATCATCAATTAGCATGTCTATTCCTATATCCGAATTATCTTTAAATGATCTATCAATATATAAGTTTATAGCATAATCAAAAAATTTATCATAATATTCTTCAATTTTTAATAGTTCTTTTGCTGTTATCGAAATAATATCGTATGATTCAGCATACTCATCAGTACAATAAGCATATATCTTTACTCTATTAACTCTATCACGATATTTTATTTCTTCGTCATATCTTTCAAAATCATTTAATCCATCTAATTTTATATATCCATCAAATATAGTATTGCTAATTAGATCAAACATATGTTTTATAAGTGAAAAAGCATCTTCATATTTTTCTTGTCTTATTAACCGATAAATAAAAATAGCTCCCGATTGTATTTCTTGAAAAAAGTATTTACTTTTACCATACTTAATTAAACCATTCTCATTTTTATATTTACTTATACCTTTTTCTACTATACTTATAGATTCTTCTAATGATATTAGAGGATTTTTTTCATTTACTTCTTTATCTAATTCCTCTAATTTATATCGTTCTAATATGAATAAAACAGCTAATATATGTTTACAATGATGTTTGGCTTTTTTAAAATATGAACAATTACACTCACCATATACTACCTTCTTATTTTTTATTAAAATCTTTAGATTATATTTTTCACCGTCATCGACAATAGCTTTTATAGTACCATTTTTATATGCTATTTTATCAACAGCATCTTTCAAATAATATTCTCTTCCTTGATGAACAGCATCTTGTCTAAAAATATGATTTATGTCACCAATATACACTTTTGTCATAAAAGCACCTCTACAATAAGTATATCATATTTTATATAATACTAATTTAAAGTTTTAAAAAAGAAGCCATATGGCTTCTTTAAAGGATATAAGATAATTAATTACTTTTTCTCTATCTAATATTTTCTTTTTTTCTTTTGTAATAAGCTTGAACTGTTTCAATTAACCAACCAAAAGCTTCTGGAGAATTAGCACATAAATCTACAGTATAACAATTATCATAGTCAGTTTGTAGTTTCATACTAATTATCTCTTGCAACAGTTGATAATAATCCATGTTCTTTAGTTTAGCATAAAACATTGTTTCTTCAACTGTAACATCTGGATGCATAACTAAACTTGCTGAATTATCTAAGGAACTGTCGTAGTAACCTGTAATTTGTCTTTCCCCAGCAGGTATATCTTTAAAATCATCATATAGTTCTTTATTTAGTTCCATAGGAATAATCCCTTGAGCATAAGCGTAATTACGTTCACCTGGTTGCTTTTCTAAATTAAATATTATATTGCAATCTGCTAAAAAATAAAAATTGTTTACTTGGCGCAAGCCGTGCTTTTCAGCAACACTTTTAAAACTTTCTTCAGTAAGTCTAGACATATAAATTTCCCCCTTCATAAGATGAGGCATATTCTAGCATGTAAACTTACAAATGTCAAATTAAAATAAATATAAGAATAATTAATTACTACCACCCTTGATATCTTCTTTATTTTTTATAATCCCTGTGTCATATAGAACATCAATATCAACATTACCATTAATACCATCTATTTTACCATTATTACATAATTGCCACATAACATATTTACCAGTATAATTAGTCTTACTAATATAATGGGCTAACCAAACCGGATAATCTTCAATATTCCAGATATTCTCTAAATAGTATTTACTACTATAGTTCATAGCGTCATAACCATTTACTTTTATAGTACTTAAAAATGATGATGATATTTCGTTAATATCGTGTAAACTTAATTTTAAAGTGGAAAAACTACTCCAACTTTCAAAATCAAAAGCAACCGGTAAAGATATTTTATAATCCTTTATCTTATCTATTACCCATAAAGCTTGTTCATGAGCTTCCTTAGTACTAGTAGCATAAGTATAAAAGTATACACCAACCGGAATATTTAATTCATTTAATTTCTTAATATTATTATCAAAATATTTATCGATATAATAAGTACCATTAAAACCCTTTTGAAATCCTACTCTAAGCATAACAAAATCAACTTTACTTTGTGCTATTTTATTAAAATCAACATCATCTTGCCATTCTGAAATATCTAGTCCTACTTTAGTATTATCATTTTTATAATTAATAAGTACATCACTATAATTAGTTCTAGTGGTGGATGGTGTCGATGTTGGTAACTTCTCTACTACTTTTAGAACAAAATCTTTCGTTGTTATATTATTAGAGCTATCAGTAACTTTTAATGTTAATTTATACTCACCTATATTATTTATATCATAATCTCCTATTATTTCTCTTTTAGGAACTTGATCATAATTATCAGCTGAAATAAGTAAATATTCAACAGGTGAAGTATCACCTTTTTTTATTGTTTTATTACTGGCTAAAATCATCGGTGGAATATCATCTTTTACTTTATATTCAATATATGCTTTTCTTTTACGATTATATTTATTTAAATATAATATTTCTTTTTTAACTGACCCTATTTTACTCGTATCAAAATCTACATCAGTTAATAATTTACCATCAGTAATACTAACATATTGTGATACTTTATATTTATTATATACTTTTAAAGTGGGATCTCCTTTAATAACCACATATTGATAATCCTCTTTTATTTTATAACTATCAATATATAGATAAACTAAACTGCCTAAAACAACAAATAAAAAGATTAAAATATAGATCACATATTTTTTCATATACTCACCTATTTTAATTATATCATAATAATTAATTATTATTTGTATTTTATGTAACAAAGAAAAACTACTTGATATTCCATTGAATATTAATAAAAAAATATAAATATGATATCATATTTATATTTTTATAATCTTTTTTTTAAATTTGATTTTTTGATTATATTTTAAATAAAAGATTATTGCATTTATTAGGTAATTTATTAGTATTATTATATATACAGAATTTAAATTAGCATTACCTAATTTTTCAATAATATAAATTACCATTAGTGTTACAAAAAAAGTTAGTGCTGAAATACGCAATGTAAATCGTTCTTCATCAATTCCCTGTAAAAGAGATTTATAAATCTGCAACACTATATTAAACATTTGGGCTAAAATACCTAACAAAATATATTTTGGAACTAATCCAATTAATGTTTTATCTGTTGTTATAAGTGAGGTCAATTGGTTTGAAAAACACACAAATATTATTCCAAATATTAAATATAATAGTAATGATATTATGGTTGAATAAGTTGGATAATTAATAAAATTTTGATTATCATCTTTTTCATATTGCTGGAGAGTTAATGTTGTACATGCACCCGCATATGCATATGCAATTAGCATTAAACAACCACCAAAAACATCAACAACATTATATATAGCCACTTGACTAATACCCATCTTCGTTATTAAAGACAATAAGATTATTATATATATAGTATTTTCAATCAAATCTTGAAAGAATAAAGGAATATATAATTTAATAATATTTTTGATTATATTTTTATTAACTTTAAAATTTATAGTATAATCTTTATATTTTTTAAATTCATACAAGTATATTAGTAATCCACTTAATAATCCAATTATTGAACCAATAGCAGCTCCTATTATTCCGCATTTTGGCATTCCAAACTTTCCAAATACTAATGTATAATCTAATACAAAATTTATGATAAGTGATAAGATTGTTGCTTTAGCATATACCTTTGTATTCTTCATATTTCTAAAGAATGGTGATATATTAAAAATAATTAAATTTAATACTATACTTAATCCTGAAATATTCAAAAATTCTATTCCGTATTTTAATGCTTCTCCATCTAGATGATACATATTATGCAAAATAAATCTTCCAAATATCAAGAAAAACAATTCTAATGCAAGACCAATGATAATAGCAAGCGTTAATGAAGTGTTTAATATTTCATTACATTTCTTTATTTTTTTTTGGCTATATGCCTTAGCAAATAATATGTTGAATACTGATGACAATACTCCAAATGAACCTATAATAAAATATAATATGGTTGTTATGATACCAACAACAGCAAAACCTTCTAAGCTTGTCCTACCAACAATCATTTTATCAGTTATATTAAAAATAGTCTGAACAGCAAATGATAGTAATATTGGTAAAGCAAGTTTATTTAATAACTTGATATCTTCTTTATTTATTCTCTTCATCTTCTTTTATTTCTTTCATTATATGTTTATAACATTCCAATGATATAAATTTAAAATCATATAATTGTTTTGCCAATTTTTTTATATCTTCTATTAATACACCATAAGTTACGTTGTATCTTTTTAATAAGCTATAAATTATTTTGGCCATAGACTTTTTTTCATTTAGATTAATTAATATATATGATGATATCGGATCAATAACAAATACGCCACCATTGGTTGAAATAGCCCCTAGTCCATCTTCTTCAATTCGCATTGAAAACTTAGTTCCTAAATTTTTGATTTTAAATGCCATGTGAATCAATTTCTCCTCTACATATTGGGCATCTTTCATCCGACCCTTTTAAGCTTTTACTAAACTGAAAAGCACAGGCTCTACAGCCACCTTGACATTTGTCAAGAAGTTTACATTCTTTACAGTTTCCTTCTATTTCATCCATTTTGTTATTACGTATTTTATTGAATATTTCTGAATTATACCATATATCTGTTAAGCTTTGCTTTTTTAAATTTCCACCACATAACTCATTAATGGAAATAAGCATACTACATCCGTAGACATCACCAAAGCCATCTATACAAAGATTATCCTTACAGGCGGTACAACCAAAATCATCATCATCTAGAGTTGTGGCAATATTTTGGTTTCGCCAATATTTTATATCTTCTTCCAATCCATTTAAATATAATGGTAAAAAGATTTCCCAAGTGCACTTGCCTTCACCTGGTGGAACAATAGTTAGATTTACAGGCAACTTGTTCTCTTTTTTTAGCTTTGTTAAATTGACTAATATCTCTGTCCACTCCTCAAAAGATAAATAGTATTCATTCATTTTGTCAGAGATAGAACCTACCGACGCTAATAGCATAATAACAGCCGTTTTAATACCTAAATCGTGCATATAATTAAAAGTCTCAATAATGTGATCTTTATTCTTTCTATTTAATGTAAAAACACCATCTATATTTATATTGTTTTTTAAGAGTCTTTTTACAGCTTCTTGTGTTAATAGAAATGCACCACTAACACCACGAGAAGCATCATTAATTTCCGGATTAGGACCATCTATACTCACGCATAATTTATCAACATCAGTAGTCTTTAATTCCTTTGCAATTTTATCAGTTATTAATGTTGCATTTGTGTTAATAAAGTAAGTAAAATTATGTTTATCAGCTAAATGTAATATATCAATTATATCATCTCTTAAAAATGGTTCTCCACCCTCAAAACCAACTCTTAAAACTTCTAATTCATCCAACTCATCAAAAATCCTCGCAAAGTCATCTAAAGTTAATTCTTTTTTATTTGATATTCTTCCACATGCTGAAGCATAACAAAAACCACATTTTAAATTGCAATATGGTGTCAAGCAAAAATCTACATATATTGGTTTCTTAAATCTCCTTATATTCATAATACTACTCCTCAAAAAAAATATGGAAGGCTTGTGCCTTCCACTTATGCCGCTTTTCTTAAAACTCTTTGTTTAGGTTTTTCTTCTTCAGATACACCGTGTTTTCCCCATGCATTTACGCTTGAAATAGCAGGTCTAGAATAATCTTCTTCAGATACACCGTGTTTTCCCCATGCATTTACGCCTGAAATAGCAGGTCTAGAATATTCTTCTCCTGATACACCGTGTTTTCCCCATGCATTTACGCCTGAAATAGCAGGACTAGAATAATCTTCTCCTGATACACCGTGTTTTCCCCATTGCATTTACGCCTGAAATAGCAGGTCTAGAATAGTTTTCTACAGATACATGATTCTTACCCCATGCACTTATGCCTACTACCTTAGGTGTGAAATATTTTCTTTTCTTATCCATATTTTACCATCCTCCTTTTCCTTTATTATAACATCTAATATGCTTTTGTCAATTATAGATTTGACTAAAAACATTATTTTTTAAAAGACAATTAAAAAAACTACATTTAAAACAAAGTTTTGTCTTTTGCTCTTACGACATTATATGTGTTTAAGGTCAAAATTACTACATTTTTTTTTGATATTAATATAAAAAAGAAGCCATAAGGCTCCTTTAGTATATATGATAAAGTATTATTTAAAACATTCCTCGACTGCTACAGCGACTGCTACAGTTGCTCCAACCATTGGATTATTACCCATACCGATTAGTCCCATCATTTCAACATGAGCAGGTACTGATGAAGATCCAGCAAATTGTGCATCTGAATGCATTCTTCCCATTGTATCAGTCATACCGTAAGATGCAGGCCCAGCCGCCATATTATCAGGATGTAATGTTCTGCCTGTTCCTCCACCAGAAGCTACAGAGAAGTATTTCTTTCCTTGTTCAATACATTCTTTTTTATAGATACCAGCTACTGGATGTTGGAATCTAGTAGGATTAGTTGAATTACCGGTAATAGAAGCATCAACTCTTTCGTGATGCATAATGGCTACACCTTCACGAACATCATTAGCTCCATAACACTTTACTTTAGCTCTTTCGCCATCAGAATATTTAATTTCTTCAATTATTATTAATTCATTATTATAGAAATCAAAATCGGTTTTAACATAAGTAAAACCATTAATTCTTGAAATTATTTGTGCAGCATCTTTGCCTAATCCATTTAAGATAACTCTTAATGGATCTTTTCTTACTTTATTAGCGGAATTAGCTATTCCTATTGCGCCTTCAGCTGCGGCAAAGCTTTCATGTCCGGCTAGAAAAGCAAAACACTTAGTTTCTTCCGATAATAACATTGAAGCTAAATTACCATGTCCTAAACCAACTTTTCTTTCATCAGCTACCGAACCAGGAATACAAAATGATTGTAATCCTTCACCAATTGCTTTAGCTGCATCGCTTGCCTTTTTACAATCTTTTTTAATAGCAATAGCTGCTCCTACGGTATATGCCCAACAAGCATTTTCAAAACAAATAGTTTGAATTCCTTTTACTATTTTGTAAGGATCAATATTCTTATCTTTACATATTTTTTCAGCTTCTTCTAAATCTTTTATACCATATTTATTTAAAACTTCATTAATTTGTTTAATTCGACGTTCATAACTTTCAAAAGTAATCATCACAACACCCCTATTCTTTCCTTGGATCTATTTTTTTAGCAGCTTCTTCAAATCTTCCATAGATACCGCTTGCTTTTTCAATAGCTTCCACAGGATTGATACCATTCTTAATATTATCCATCATCTTGCCTAAATTAATATATTTATATCCAATAATAGTATCATCTTTATCTAGTCCAATCTCTACAATATAGCCTTCTGCTAATTCAAGATATCTTGGTCCTTTTGATAAAGTTGAGTAAATAGTCGCCACTTGACTTCTATTGCCTTTTCCTAAATCTTCTAGTCCTGCTCCGATTGGAAGTCCACCTTCTGAGAAAGCTGATTGACTTCTACCATAAACGATTTGTAAGAATAATTCTCTCATAGCGGTATTGATAGCATCACAAACTAAATCAGTATTTAAGGCTTCTAAAATAGTTTTGCCTATCAATATTTCACCAGCCATAGCTGCCGAATGAGTCATACCTGAACATCCAATGGTTTCAACTAAAGCTTCTTGAATAATTCCTTCTTTAACATTTAATGTTAATTTACATGCTCCTTGTTGTGGCGCACACCAGCCAATGCCATGCGTAAGTCCAGAGATATCTTTTATCTCTTTAGCTCTTACCCATTTACCTTCTTCAGGTATTGGTGCTGGTCCATGATCTACACCTTTGGCAACACAGCACATTTCTTCTACTTCTTTTGTTTGATTCATCTTCTACCTCCTATATGTCACTATAAAAATTATATCACTTTTATAAGAATGTTAGTATTCTTTTTCATTAAAATTTTTTTAAATATTGTTCATATATAAATAAAGATTATACTACAAACAAAAAAGGAGCTTCAAGGGCTCCACAAAGAAAATAAAAGTTTCTTTTGCTTAATTGTTTCAACTTTTCTACTTATATTTATTTTAGTCTAAATAAAATCAATTAGTTTTATAGTTCCATTACTTAAATGTTATGTATTCTCCTAAATAACCTTTTAGTATACTCACAATTATTATCATCAATGCCATATATCGAACCATGTGCATTGTAAGAACCCGTTGCACAACCTCCGCCACATGACATTACACAACTACAATTTAAACACTCTTCATTATCAAACCTTGATCTATCTCTCCAACAAGACCAATTTTCACTTTCTAAATATTTATCATCTAAAGTTTGCATATGATTCATTCCTATTTTTTCTAATGCTTGACACGCATAAACATTACCATCAGGAAAAACTGTTATTTTTCTAGAACTACCACAAGAGTTTTTAGCGACTGATTTATCTTCACCTATTAATCTTTTGTATAATTCTACAAAGGCATAATCGCTTGCGACAGTCCCAAATTCTCTATATGCTTTCAACATTTCACTAGCTAATTTTTCTGTATATTCATCACTAGTCTTAAATGAGTTTGTTATTAAAACATTTACTGCATAATCGTTTATTCCTAATTCTTTAATTATTTTATACAAGGTTTCTGAAAAACCATCTATATTATCATCAGTAGCTGTGATCATTGGTAAAACTTTTACTCCACGATCCAATAATCTCTTTATGGCAGCAATAACTGCATCATATGTTGGCTGACCATCTTGTGTTTTTCTATGCAAATTATGCTTTTCCCTATCACCATCAAGAGAAACTTGGACTTCAACATTATTTTCCTTAAATAGAATTACATCTTTTTCTGCTAATAAAACCGCATTTGTGTTTATTACTAAGTTGGTTTTTGAATCGAATAATTCTCTTGCATATGGAATAGCCCGATATAATAAGCATTTATTTAATAGTGGTTCCCCACCATAAAATGTCACTTGTTGCCAATAAGCATCATTTTTAATATTTTTCTGTGTTATTCCCTGAAAATCGTCTAAAGCCCTTTTGGCCGTATCAAAAGTCATGTCTTGTCTATGATATAGTGAATGTGAGGAACTGCTTCTATAAAAACAGTAATCGCAATCTAAATTACAGGCTGTCGTTATTATTAAAAATAATGACTGAAATTGACTATCAGTAGTAATACTTTTTAAATATTTAATTAATTTTTCTTCTTTATCTTTAGTAGTTATTATTCCTAAATCTATAAGATGTTTTGGGGCTTCATTAATTATTTCCCCGTTTTTGTGATTTTTTATATATTCAATTTCTTCTATAGGTAAATCTATAAATTTCTTTCTAAGTGAATCCCAAACTCTATTATTATATACTTGAATAAATATTGATATTTTCATATTAATTATCATATGAGCAATCTCTGGTTTCATCTTCCATGGCATACTTTGGAAATTTTCCTAAATTGTAAACATTTTGACATTCAGGATCAGGGGCATAAAAATCCCCATTATATTTCATCATAGAATGTAGTCTACAACCGCCTCGGCATAAACTTCGAGCTAAACAATTGCCACATATTCCTTTCAATTTATCAGGATTTAATTCTTTATATTTTTTTAATTTTTGATTATTTTTCCAAATAGAAGAAATTGAATTATATTTTACATTATCAAAAATAAACATTTCATTATCTGATCCAACATGACACAAAGCAACATTTCCAGAATAACCAATACCTAACATCCCTTTGCCCCACGGACACAAACTATGCTGATATATATCGATTGGAACAATGGCCGTGTTCAATTCTATAGATAGATTTTTATCATCGCTATGTTTTCGTAAGAATTGATAATAAAAATCATCCATTAATTTCTGGATCTTTTCATAACCTACAGCTTCTGTTTCATTTGCTTGAACACCTTTTCCATATTCAATAATATTTGGCAATAGTCTAAATCCTAAGCCTAATTCTTCATGAATAATGGTAGCCAATTTTGGTATTTCATCATAATTATTTTTACTTAAAACTGTGATTATTCTAAGAGGAATACCATAATCTTTAATAATATTAATTGTCCTAAATGATTTTTCAAAAGAACCCTTTCCACGTGTTGAGTCATTGGTTTCCTTATTAATACCATCTAAACTTATTGACACTGTTATACTGTCTTTAAATTTTGATAAATATTTAATCTGTTCCTCTGTAATTATTGTTCCATTTGTTTCAATACTTACATCTATTCCTAATTCTATCGTTCTTTCAATTATTTCAAGAATATCACTTCTGCAGAATATTTCTCCGCCAGTCATATTAACTTTTTTTAGTCCAACATTTATTGCATCCTTAAAAATATTGATCCATTCATCAGCAGATAATTCGCCTTTTAAACATAAATTATCTTTATCTTCATTTCTCCCACAATAAACACATTTTAAATTACACCTATTTGTTAACAATACTGCTAATACTTCTAATGCATTTTCCATAAATATACCTCCAAATTAGGTCATTGGGAAGAGAAGTCTCTTCCCAATAACTTATAACTAACCTCTTCGGCAGTTATAACGAACTTGACCTTCAGACATTTTTTCAACTTTTTTCAAAAACTCTAATTTTGTCATCTTTTCTCACCTCCTTTTTTACTAATCCCTTTATTAGCTTAATTACCATTTCTGATGTTAAACTACCATAGTCATAACCACTAACCTCCATTATTTGGAAATATGGTCCATCATCAGTTAATCCAACTTTAATACCATTTAAACTGCAATAGTGTACGACACTATCTATTATCTCTATTACTTTTTCTACGGTTAGGTCATTTTCACCGGTATGATAATAATTTGAATATCCTAATTCGTTTTGCACGTGTACACAATCATGAATTCTTTCCTTAAAATTTTCTACATTTATATCTCGAATATAACTAACATAATTTAGAATAGTTGATGGCGAATATTCAACAGCAGTATACTTTGCCTCACGGCAATTAAAGCAGTCCGCATCAATTGACACAAACATATGGCTACACCCCGTTAAATTAATTGTTTGGAATAACATATCTTCATCTATTAAGTGTACTCTATCCCTTAATTCTACATTTGTATCTTCTAATACTGCACTTCTTTTTTGTTTAGGTACTCCCAATACTATGTAGTGACTGATATATCCTTCTCTCATTAATTTTGAAAAACTATTTCCTTTCCAAAGGAAATCATTGTAATCATAAGTATCACTATGTAAATCAAAACATACTACTGCTAAGCTCTTTCTTTCACTATTTAATTTTTTAATGGTATAGTATGCGTTCAAATCACTAGGCGAAATAATAATATCAGCTTTTTCTACATCTGCATCTTTAGCAAAATCAGAGTCAAAAGTCATTTGCAGTACATCTCTTAATAAATAAGGATCATCTATAATAAGACTTTTGTATTCATCAAATATTTGACACACATACCTAACCATTGCGTCATCTGAATTGCAACCCTTAACAAAACTAATTACTTTAGATAAGTTTTCAAAATCAATTTTTCTTGCTTTTTTTTCATCTTCACTGCTTACCCAACTAATCATAATTACCTCCTAAGTCTTTTATCTAAATCTTGATAGTGTTCCACTGTTTCCCGATTATAATATGATATAGTCCCTTCAGGTAAAACTAGTATTCTTTCAATTCCTAAATTATCAACAAATTCAGGATTATGTGAAACGACAAGCATAGTTCCTTTAAAAGTTCTAAAGACTTCTGCTATTAAACTTTGTGTTTGGGGATCTAAATGATTAGTAGGCTCATCTAACATCAAAAAATTTGCACCACAAATTGATAGTTTTGCCAAAGCAACCCTGCTTCTCTCTCCTGGTGATAAAACCCCAACATTCTTAAACACATCATCATTAAAAAATAGAAATCTCCCTAAAATACTTCTTATTTTATTTTGACTAATATTAGAATCTCTAAAATTTTCAAGGATAGTCTTTGCTGTATCTAATAGTTCCAATTCCTGTGCATAATAGCCAATATCTGTTTTACTACCTATATTTATTGTTCCACTATCTGGTCTTAAAAGACCAAAAATAAGCTTCATTAGAGTTGATTTCCCGGCTCCATTTTCGCCGACTATTAAAAACTTTTCACCTCTATATATATCAAAGCTTACATTATTTATAATATTATGTCTGCTATCTTTATCATATCTAAAACACAAATTTTTAACTTGCAATGGTGTATTAGAGCTTTCTCTACTTATTTTCACATCTAATTTTATAGATCTATTGGGAACTAATATTTCTATTTTCTCACTTAACAATTTTTCTAATTTTTTTTCTCTATCCTGTGCCATTCTTTTTCTATTCCCAGAGGCACTGGCATATTTAATAATTATTTCCTTTAATCTATCTTCTTCTTGTTGTTGTATTTCAGCCTGTCTTAATAAATTTTTTTCTCTTTGAGATTGAACTTTTATAAAGTAATCGTAATTACCATCATATAACTCAAAAGACCTAGTTCTTTTATCAACAAACAGGGTCTTTGTAGTGACTTGATTTAAAAAATCTATATCATGTGAAATAATTAACACAGTTCCTTTATAATGCTTTAGATAATCAATTACATATTCCTTACTTTCAGCATCTAAATGGTTAGTTGGTTCATCGAGTAAAATAACTTCCGGCTCTGAATATAATAATCTTGCAAACGCAACTTTAGATTTCTGACCACCCGATAGTTCACTTAATTTATGAAGTAATAAATCATCACTAATATTAATTCCTGTAACTATTTTTAAAAGTGTAGAATCAGCATTATAATAATCCCAATAATCTAATTGTTTTTGTATTTTTTCTATTTTTAAATATATTTCTGATTGATTTATAGATGGAATCGATAGTTGCTCGTATAAAGCTTGCAATTCATTTTCTAATCTTTTAATTGGTCTTCCAAGCATTAAATATTCTAAAACTGTTATATCCATACTTGAAACTTCATCACTTATCACTTGTGGTAACCAATCAACTCTATTGCCATTTTTTAAAATAACTTTCCCACTATCGGAAGATACCATACCCATTATTATTTTAAATAAAGTTGTTTTTCCTGATCCATTAACACCAATTACTCCAACTCTTTCATTTTCTGGAATATTTATATTAATGTTAGAAAATATTTCTTGTGTTCCAAAAGAAATTGATAAATCTTTTAATTGCATAGTAATTCCTTCCTTCAAATATTAAGACTAATTATTGCCACCTTTTTCTAGAACCATTAATGCATAAACTTGTAAATTACCTATTGTATCATTAGTGGTAAATTTATTAATTAATCTAAATCCTGATTTTTGATAACATTTTATTGCATTTATATTTTCTTCTAATGGACACATAACAATTAATTCAGCATTATGGGTATCAAATAGATATTTAGACATTAAATTAACTGCTTTTTTACCTATTCCTTTATTATGTAAATCCAGATTCCCTATAAAAATATCCATTTCATAAGAATTATTATTAGATATTTTATATAATTCTTTATTTTCTTTGTTTATTTCTTGATATTGAATAATCCCAACTGGTTCATATTTATACTCGATCATATAAACGGGAACGGTGGCATTTGTTTTTGTTCTAGGATAATATTTATTTACTATTTCATCATAATTTAAAATTCTTTGTTCAAAATGAGAATATATTTCCTCTTTTTTATACCATTCTTCTAAAAATCTATAATCACTTTCAATATTACACAGTCTTCGTAGTGTTATATCCCCGTCATTTAAATATTCTTCTTTAGTAATACCATATGAATAGCATTCTTTGTCTCCACCAAATGTATAATGGGTAATATGGGTCTTGTCTGTTCTTCTTGAAAATCCTAACTTTTCCATCAATTTCCATGATGCTTGATTTTCTACGGCTGTACCCGTTTCAATTGCCTTTATTTCAACTTCCTTAAACATATAGTTTATAATATCACTTGCTGCTTCGTAGGCATACCCGTTTCTCTGTTCTGATGGATCAATGAACCACCCTATATCTCTAATAGTATTATCCTTGGTTGAACCAGTTTGAACACTTATTTGCCCCATACATTTTTTATCTTCTTTTTTAATTATGCTCCATTGAAAAACATCTTCATCTTTAGCGTGTTGTAGTTTTCTTATTTGCCATGGTAATTCTTTTTCCCAATCAAAATTTAACTTGCACGTTAAATAATATTTATTCACTTCTGGAATACACAATATTTCCCATAATGTTTTTAAATCTTGTTTTTCGGTTGGTCTTAAAGTCAGTCTTTTTGTTTCAATTATTTTAGAGCCTAAAAATTTCATCATTACCACCTTAAAATATATTTTAATAAAAAAAAGTGCTACACAAAACATAAAGTCTGTACTAGCACCTCGTTAACTAAATTATAGCACTATTTAATAAAAATAGTACATTTTTATTTTCAAATTATTATATTAAATTTACTTTTACTTTTGGCTCATTATCCATTTAACAATTTCTTTTTTAATAGCATAATATTCTTCTTCTTCAAATTGCATATTAGCAATACAGAATCTCTTATTAGAAATATGAGCACAAAACATACACTCATGTAAAATATTACAATCTTGAATAAAGAAGGAATTACTTATTTTTCCAGAACAGATAACATTATAACTATTGGTACATCCATTTGAGTCGTCTACCCTAATACAATAGCTACAGTCCCCTGATCTTTGTGAAGCTAAAACATATTCACCATGATGACAGCCATCAGAAAATATAACATTTTTACAGCCAAAACAATTAGATGATCTGACTACATTTTCCGATTCATAAACCGTATCACATTCAATAACATTTTCACAATTATAGTTTCTTTCAGTTGTTGTATAATTGATTTTTTGCCAAATTTTCATAATATCTTCTAATCCTGATACTTCTACTTTTGGTTGCATCCAACTATCTATTTTCGAACTGTTTTTTACAGATATAAATTTAGTTGGATTAATAGATGCTGCCCAGGTTGCTTCACCAGTTGTCAAATCTTTTACTTCTTGAGGTAATTTCACATCGAAAGCAAATTTTTCAAGAATTTCCTCATTCGTAAAAGAGTTTTCACAATTAAATACATTAGCAAATATCTTATCAATAATTTCTTTAGTCATTTTGTCTTTCATACTATTACCTCACTTTCTTTCTACTCGTTGATTGCTCAATCATCAGATCATTTAATGTAATTCGACTTTCAATACTAAATGGTCTTTTTAGAACTTCGGTTTTAGGTTCAACATTAACGATGGTGTCAACCATTTTAATATTTATTTTTCTTTTAGGTTTAGCAACAAAATCTAATGTTTTGGCTTTTATAGCTGGTAGAATTAGTCCATTGGAACTAACTCTTACAATACATTCACGATCATTTAAATTAGATAATAAAGTGGTCCTATTTTCGGGTGTATTATCAAATGCTAATTTAATAGATAAATTTTCTTCTAACATCGTAGCATCTAATTTTGATACTCTAAATACATAATAATTAGAAATATTAGCAAATATCGAATTCCTTAATTCTTGACTGATCTGATTAAAGTATTGACCAGCTAATACTAATGATAAATTATATTTTCGTGCTTCTGATAAAAATCTTGTCATAATTGGACTTTCAATAATAGGTATTTCATCTATCATAAGAATTACATGTTCATATAAAGTTGCTGATTGAATTATATCCATTATTTGACCTAAAGCTAGTCCAACAATTGTTTTGGTAGCTTTCTCACCTAACTTTGTTCGATCTAATGAAAATATCGTTAAGAAATTATTAGTTATTGTTTTCTCAATATTTTCTAACTTCTCTTTATTATTAAAAGCTGGTAATAAAATAACTTCATCAATAAAAGAGATGATGGGAGCAAGACTATCATTATATGATCTTGTTTTTAATTCGTTGAAATCTTTTAAAAAGAAATCAATAACCGGATCTGGTAAGATTGGTGTTAATTCTTTAACTAGATTTACTCTAAAATCGGTATCTAAAATAATTTTTCTAATATTGGCAAATGAGAAATCTTTTTTAGCTAGTAATATATACGCTGTATATCTTAATAGTCTTTCAACTTTAGAATTATATTGATCAGCAATTAATGTTTTAAATAGTGATATTATCATTTCCGTTGTTACCACAACATCATCATTAGTACTAGAAAATAAATCAACACTACCACTTGTATCGACAAAGTTTAAAACTTTACTTTCTGGTAATCCCCCAATATCATTTTCTAAAGAAGCATGAGGATCAATAACAATTATCTTATACTTAAAATGATAATCAGAATTATTAGAAATATTATTTATTAATAAACTCATTAATTTTGATTTACCAGTTCCACTACCACCTATTATTAAAGAATGTTTATCAAAATTATATTCGTTTTGATTTAGAAAGTAATCACCCTGTAAAAAAGGAAATGTATCAATACTTAAAATACTATTCGTTGACTCACTCTTTAATAAATGAAGAGCTTTTTGGATATCTAAATATTTTGGTTTTTTCTTATAAAAGAATCTGGTATCTTTGTAATTAGCGCTTAATATGGAAACAGGTGGATTAAAAATTAATTTATGACTCGTTAATGATTTATTATGATTATTCTCAAATATACATTTAATACTTGATAAAAAATGGTCGTCTTTTAATAAAGAGAATTTAAAACGTATTTGTTTTAATTTTCTTAAATGTTTTATTTCATTATTATCATATATGTCAATTAAGCTTGAACCAGTTGATGGCATAAAAAAGAACCCATAATTATATTCTAAATCCAGGTTAACTTCTACTTTTTTAAATAAAAATTCAGACATATCACCAATGGTTGGAGGTAACTCTTTCGTAGATATAATATAATATCTTACTTCATTCATTTCAATAGTGATAATTAATTCCCACTTTTTAAAGTAGCCCATATATTTAGATATCAAAAGAATTAGCTTGTTCCAATTTTCTTTAGATACATAATTGGAAGCTAAAAAGATTTCTGATATAAAACTACTTTTACTCATGGTCATCCCTCCACAGATATAATATCATACTTTTAGGATAATAAGAATATTTTTGTCGAAGATGATCTTTGAATTATTTATCAGTCCACATAATGATGTAAAAAAAACAAGCAAATTTGCTTATTTGGTTGTATATTCGTCGGGTAGAACATTAATGTTCCTATCTATTAATTTAGTCCGATATCTTTCTAAATTTATATTTGAGACTGATTCTATAAAATTATTTAATTTTTCAAAATTTAAAATGTTATTTCCAACTATATTTTTAGTTTTTTTGTCTTCCTTATCTTTAAAAATATTTTTGTTAATTCTATCTTCATAGCAACTTATATCAACATCATACTTATCTTTTAAATAATCATTAGTATAATCATAACTATAATGTAAATCTCTTACAAACTCTTCATAAGTTATATTATTTAAATAATTAGTTTCAAAGAAGTTATTAAAAAATATGTAATCGGTTATTAAATGCAAAAATACTCCTTTATTATAATCCGTATCAATGTTATTTTCAGATAGAAACCATGGTAAATTGGTTTTACCTTGCAAATAAGAAATTAGGTGTTCTCTATTTCTATTACTTTCAGTATAATGAAGTTTATTCTCATATTCTTCTAAATCTGGATCAATTATACCTTTGTAGAAATCCTCACTATTACCAATAAAGTTTTTATCATTATATCTTTTTGCTACTGCTAAATGAATATTAAAACTTGCCATACTATCACCTCATCAATTATATTTTTTTATTGGAAACATTATTTTAGAGTAAATCCGCCATCAACAGGTATTACTTGACCAGTTATGAAAGATGCCTTATCTGATAATAAGAAAACTACCATATTTGCTACCTCATCTGGCTTACCAATTCTTTTAATAACAGATACATCGGTCGTCCATAAAGGATCTTCGCCTGTACTTTTGGTTAACGGTGTGTCAATTAATCCTGGGGCAACAGCATTTACTCTTACTAAAGGATTACTAAAATATCTAGCAAAGGACTTTGTTAAAGATATAATAGCTGCCTTGGTTGCCGAATAAATTACTCCATAAGGCTCTCCAATAATACCATCAACCGAGGTCATTGTAACAATGGCTCCATTATTTGATGTTTCTTTTATTAAATTACCTAATATTTTCAAGGTATAAAATGTCCCTTTAAAATTAACATTAATGGTTTTATCAATATTATTATCGGTGATATCATCAATTCCACAAGGTAATGGAAGAATACCAGCATTAGCTACTAAAAAATCTAATCTCCCAAATTTTTCAACAATCCAATTCTTCATTTTTAAGATATCATCAGGATTTGATATGTCAGCTTTAAAGAAATATGCATTACTATCAGTTATTTGATTACTACCTTTATCATCATTACTATTGATAATTACGATATAATCATTTTTTAATAATTCTTCAACAACTGATTTTCCAATTCCACTCGTGCCACCTGTTACTAAAACAATCTTCTTATTTGTCACAATATAACACCTCTATATTAATTATATCATTATTTTTATCAAAAGTACTAATGCAATAATTAAATTATGTTTTCAAAAAAGTATACATATGATATAATTTCTATAGAATAGGAGTTTATTTTATGAAAAAATATATATTAAATGTTGTTCTAGTATTTGTAATTTACATGATATTCTCTCTTTTGTTTGATTTCTTACACACAAGAGTTAATTTTGGTGATTATGAAATTATTGCTAATATTTTTGAAACTATTGTCTGTTGTGGTGTTCCATTATTTATATTTAGAAAAGATTTAAAGAATGCAAAAGCCCTTGTCAAAAAAGTTGGTTTAAAAAATTTCGTATTAGATATTATTAGAGGCGGTTATATACCAAGAATAATAGTACTAATATTGGACCTTCTTCTAATAATGATATTTATGTTTATTGAAACAAAAAATAATCCTGGCGTAGATAATACTGAGGTTGTAAAAGAATCAATCCAACTAGTCACCTTTTTAGGAACAATAATTGGTGCTTGTATTGTTGCGCCAATATTCGAAGAACTTTTATTTAGAAAATATATGTTAGATAAATCTGACGAAACCAACCAAAATAAATTCTTATTATTATCCTCTCTACTTTTTGGCTTAATTCACTATACATCTGGAATTATGGCAATAGTTTCAGCATTTATTACTGGATATATACTTGGAAAAAACTATTTGAAATATCGAAATATTAAAGCTAATATCATTATTCATGGATTTATAAATTTTATACTTTCCTTATCGTTTTTTGCTCTATTTTTAAAAATACCCGATGTAATAATTAATACTTTTGATACGATTCTATTATTTGTTGCTTTCGTAATACTAATATTTGATATAAAAAATATGTCAAGAAAGAAGTTAACCACTTAATAAATATTCACTTAGAAAAATACAAAAACGATATAGACTATTCTATATCGTTTTTATATTACCTAACTGTTTTTTATCGTTTAAATAATAATTATATAGTGTTAAACATGATAATGCTCCACAAATATGCCAAATAACATGGCCCTGGAATAAAGAATATGCATCAAAAATTAATCTATTATTATCAATAATCCAAAATAAGAAACCAAATGCTAATATTCCAGCACTTAATAGTAATAACTTTATTGAATTATCACTTCTTATTTTTGTAATTGAAGCATCAGTTATTAATCCAATAAAGATTAAAATAGCAAATAAATATCGTCTAAGTTCTGGATAATAAATCAAAACAAATAATAAAATTATATTTAATATAATATAAGAACTATAAAATATTTTTGAACTATCATCTTTTCTATTTAAAATAGTATACAAAATTATAAATATTGATAATAAATACATACCTAGTACATCAGTAGTCTGACCAATAAATGTTAATGATAAATGTAAGAAGGCACTTCCTAAACCTGTTATTATAATTGATACAGCATATAAATTTTTAATTACTTTATTTTCATATATTTTAATACTTTTTTTGTTATCTTTTTTAATAGGCAATATAAATATAAAAACCCCTGCTATTACATAAGCAAAAGAAGAGAATGTATTCAATGGTTGTCTAATATATCCATCTCTAATAGCTTCATTAAAGGCATTATTTGGCATAGAAGTTGCCGGCTTGTAGTTAGTCCAATTGGTAATAAATATATTAGGAACTAACATAATTATAATACCTATAATTGTAATGATTAAGGTTAAAAAAACACTTTTCTTATTAAGAACCATAAAACATCACCTCATAATTATATCATTGCTTATATTTAAAATTTACTTTGCCATTCCTTCATAACTTCTACTGCTTCATCTTTTAATATTCCTCCACGAATACTAATTTTATTTCCTGTCTTTTTATTTAATTCTTCAACACCTATATTTATATCACTATCTAAAATACTATTACTCTCTTTAATACTTGTTCCATAAACAATATTAGAAATATTAGCCCACCAAATCGTACCAAAACACATAAAACAGGGTTCGCAAGAAGAATAAATAGTAGCACCTGATAAATCACTAGAATTAACATTTTTACATGCTCTTCTTACAGCTAAAGTCTCAGCATGATTGGTTGGATCATAACTTTCGCCATCACCACTACTTGCTTCACCAATTATAACGCCTTCTTTAACAACAACTGCTCCATAAGGGTATGTCCCTGCTTTTGACAACTCTATGGCTCTCATAATATATTCTAAATCTTTTTCCATTTATTTTCCTCCATTAATTATATTTTATCACAATCTAAACTACTTAGATTTCTCTACTTTTACATATAATCTTCCATAATATCTTATTTTTTTCATATCTCTCACTCATAGGTTCTTCATTAATATATAGAAATTCAAATCTACCAAAAAAACAATCAATATCTTTGCGATCAAAAAATCGTTTATAACCTCCAGTATCACTTCTTCGATAATGTTTTTCTATCTCTATTCCATCTTCACTTCCATTATCAACATCATTAGTAGAATTTATCCTTAATAGAAGTAATCCATTAGGTTTTAATACCCTATCAATTTCATCAACAATTTTTTTAGTAGCAATTTCACTAAAATAATGTAATGATAAATCAGCAATTATAATATCTGTAAAGTTATCATTAAAAGGTAATCCATCTCGCATATCAAAACATTTAGTAACGATATTTGGAACATGCTCTTTTATTAGGGTTAAAGCTTCTTCTACATAATCACACGCGATGACTTTTTTGCCTAATGAATTTAACTTATAAGCATTATTACCGCTTCCACATCCTAAATCAATTATTGGATCATTACCTAATTTTATATAATCTATAAAATCATCAAACCATCCATCATATGTTGATCTTCTTTCATCATAATGTGTATATTTCTTCTGCCACCTAATTTTTGAAGCCGTATCATATTTATCACCGTAATAATGCACTATATATCACCTAGTTAAATTATATCATATTATAAAAAAAATAAATGAACTGTTTGTTCAGTTCATTTAAAGATATATATAAATACTATTTTATCGTACTTACTAATTTAGTTTTACTTATTTTTTCATATAACATTTTTTTGTTTGTAAAAAAGTATTTAAAGGCTGTTATCATATACCATAAGAATATTATACCTAAGAAAATAGCTATGATAATTTGTCTTAAATAATTAGTAATACCCAAATGATCTATACCAAAAGTAACAAGATATGGTATACCAAAATACATTACCATAAATAAAATATTTCGATAAAATAATCTTAATATATTATCTTTATCATTGTCATCTACTACTTTAATATTTAAATATTTTTGGCCTAAAGTTTGACACTTTAAAAATATTGGGATAACAAAATAATACAAAGCAATTGAAAGTATTATTATATATATACTTTGAATAGTTCTTGATAAGATAACTTCTAAAATGAGAAGCATAATTCCATAGATAAATAAATCTAAAAAAAGTGACGTTGTCCTTTTAAATCCGGAAATCTTCTTTCCTTTTTCTTTGGCATCATTTTCAATTTTTTCGATGGTAGGTAATTTTTTTATTACTGGTTTAGCTATGAAATAACCCACTAATCCCCCTAAGGTGTTTAATAATAAATCATCAACATCAAATAATCGATAACCTCTTGGATATATGAAATATAGTCCACTTAATTGGGTTATTTCATAAAATAGACTTAACAAAAAAGTATATATAATAATCTTTTTCCAATTAAACTTAAAATAATATCTTAGATATATTCCAAATGGTAGTGTTAAAAAGATATTATAAATGGGAACATAAAAATAGGATTCTTTTAAGGTTGATAAATAAGTATGAATATTAGTAATATTAAGTGAGGTATGCTTTATAAAATCAATAATAAAACTAAATGGTATTAATTGCATTCTTGGAGTTGTAAGTAAAGCAACTTCACTAATTTTAGGTAATGGTAATATAACTAAAAAATAAGCACATATAAAGTATAAAGTAAAAGAATATATAATTAAAGCTTTTAAAAAAGAAATTGATCCATACTTATGATACTGAATTAATATGAATGGTGTGCTCATTACTAAGGCAATAAATGGGAAAATCAATATGGCCATTTTAATTGTTTCTATATAATTATGCATTGCAAACACTTCCTCTAATGAAACTACAATTTAATGAATTTCTTTTCTATTAATTATAACACATAAAAAGAGACCCTAACATCCCTTTTTGTAGCTTAATCTTATTTTGTGATTTTGGTCCTATTGAAATCTCTAATTTTTTATTGATAATCTTTTTTTGATTAAGTTTTTTATATAATTTAACTTATTCACTAAAAGAACAGTGATGGTTTGAGTTAATACCTATCTGAAAATTATAATATGGCTTTTCCCCTATTTTTTCACACTTTGTAATCACATAACCAGTTCCATTAAAGGAATCTGTTTTGCTTTCTTTAACGCCATATGTGTAACCTATAGCTGAAGTGTGAGGCAAACGTGCAAAGATGGGATCACGCCCCTTAGTTGTCATTATGTAGTCTACTGTTCCTAATATAGAAACTAATACTACTATTGTAGTAACAAATGAAGCAATGGCAACTAAAATGATTTTAAGTTTTTCGTTCATAATAACACCTTCCTACAATAAAATTATATCACATTATTAAAAAAATAAAAAGATAGTCTAAATTTTGTATTAATTATACATTTTTTTATTATTGTAAATTACTAAATATTTCTCTTGTCATTTCTAGAGCTTTTGTTCTTGGACTAATTTTATACTTTTCTTCGGTAGATATTTGAGCTAGAGTAAGATTATTAGGAAGCATAAATATTTCATCAAAACCAAAGCCATTATCACCCATACACTCCATAGTCAATATTCCATCTAAAGTGTAAGAACATACTTTATTAATCTTTTTAGAAATAATAGCTATAGCTGTTGTATAGTGACAACTTCTATTAGTATTTCCTCCCATCCTTTTAAGTAATTCAATATTCTTAGTATGATCATCAGCATTCATCCATCTTGCAGTATGAACGCCGGGAAAACCATTTAAACCATCTATTGATATACCGGAATCATCAGCAATACATATCACATTTTCATCATAATCTTTTATTAATTCATATAGACAAAAACATTTTTCTAAAGCGTTTTTTTCAAAAGTATCTTGCTCTTCCGAAACTTCCAATTTTCTACCTACAATTTCTTCCATTTCTTTTAAAGATATTACTTCATAATCCTTATATAATTCCTTTATTTCTTTTATTTTACCTTTATTATCACTTGCTAATAATATTTTCATTTCAATCCCCCTTTTTGTTTAATGTTACTCATTGGTTAGCGATAAGTCCCAACTTTCCATTGCGTCCATCACGTGTAAATGTAAAGAGAATATTTCACCATATTTTAAAGTTAGATATGACTCATTATTTTTATAATCAACGATCCTGTTATTATCTAAAACACCATCATTATCAAAAATAATAGCTTTAACATTTGTGTCATCAACTTCAACTATTTTGATTTTAAATTTTTCTAAATCAAGAACCTTTCCTACTTCTAAATCATAATAATTTATTTGTGAATGTGGTGTTTTTATTTCATCAGATCGTCCCCAAGCACTATGAAAAGGTATATGATTAATTTTAATTCTCATTTTTTTCTCCTCATATTTTTCTTAAATTAAGACAACTTTGGCTTATTATCATTATCTAAATTATTTAGATAATTGATATAATTTAAATGTTTTTGATAATGATAGGGAGTAAGATAAACTCTATCACCATCTCCAACCATATTATGTTCTCCTAAATAATCAGGTAAAGATTTTGTTGCGTTATTAGGATTATAAATTCTAATACTTTCTTTACTTTTATTTGATGCTTCCCATTCTTCATATTTTTCCATATAATCTGCTATTTGTTCAACATGTATTTCTGCATCCCAGGGAGCAGCCATAGGAATATAGTCAGGATTTGGTACTTCATCATAACATCCACAATGATTTATTAAAAATTCTTGTTGCATTATATAACCTTGTTTATAAGGAACATCTTGCATAGCAAAGCCACTAGCAATCTCAGCTAATCTTTCTTGAGCTTTCTTACCTACACATTTAACTCCAAAATTTAGACAACCACTATGATATGCAAACTTAATAATGTCATCTCCAGCTAAATTTAAAAAGATATTTTTATTTTCATCTGATAAACTATCAGCAATAATTTCAATCCAGCAAACACCTTCATTTAAATGATCGCTTACCATAAAAGTATAAATGTTTTTACTCCATAAGATTTGACAAGCAGGAACACATTCTTCAATAATAAACTGCCTTGGATTTTGCTCTACTGCTTCCATTGGACTTGACATTGTTTCTGAATAACCATCATTTTCAGGAAGGAATCCTTTTTCTAATAGTTCTTTAGCCGCTTTTTCTTTTCTTATTGCTAGTTCTTCTGGTGAAGGTTCAAGAAAATCCGAAATATCGTCATCACTATCAAAAAATCCATCTAACATATCCATTGCTTCATCTTTATTATTATTTTCTTCCATATATACTCACTTCCTATTTAATTATATCATACTTCAATCTCTTATTAATTATAAAAAAAGAGGAGCCTCAAGAGCTCCTTTATTAGGATGAAAATAATATGTTTATCGTCTACCCTTTTTTACTTTTTATTTTGTTTACTCATTAACATCATCGTTTATTAGAAATCTGATTTTTTGTCATCTAACATTATGAATGCTTTTCACCAACTATCTTCTAATACCTGTAAATTTTTCGATAGCATGATCGGGAGAATCGCTATTTAATACACTATGAATCATTTTATCTCTATCATATCTAACTAAAACTTCTTCAAAATCATATCCACCCAATATTTTTTCTTTCAGAACAACATAAGATGCCGTATCAACACTATCACTTCCATATGCCATTCCTACAGCTCTAATTGAATAAAAACGAGTGGAATTACTCTCCTCATATATCTTCCAATGAACATGGCCCTGAATTATAGTGTTAAATAAATCTACTTGCTTACCATTAAACAAGGGATCATTTTGAGCAGATAAGATTCCTTTCATTTCAGAAGTTTCTTTTCCATAATAATCTATTAATTGTCTCATCTTAAGTTTTTGTTCTGAACTATTTGTATACATAAATTGTATATACCCAGGCTCACCATGTGAAACTCTATCTTGATAAGTCCATGTACTGTTTTCCGTATAGTCAAACCTTACATCATTAGCGAAATGACATAAAGCAATTTTTTTGCCACCTAAAACTATTTCAATAAAATGTGGTAAAAGTTTTATTTGACCAATTTGTTCTTCATTTAATTTTGACAAAGTCCATAAATGACTAGCAACTTTTAATCCATAAAAATATGATTTAAATGGCTCTATTCCTAAAGTACAATACTCTTCTGAATTTCCTACTAATGATACAACACCATATTGCTGTAATATGCTCATTACTTCTGAGGGATTTGGTCCAACTCCAATATTATCTCCAAGCGAATAGATCTCATTAATATTCTTTTTTCTCATATCTTCTAATACAGCTATTGTTGGTTCTAGTAAAGCATGCGAGTCAGTAAATATCCCAACTACTCTACCAGTATAAATGTTTTCCTGCATGATAACACCTCATATATATTATACCACAAGTAAAATATAAACAAAAAAGAAGCCCTCTAGCTTCTTCAAGTGTTTAATATTATGTCAATTACCTTTTTTGTTGAGTGTTTTCAGATTTGCTAATTATAGCACCGTTTAAGGCTGCTCTTTGTTCTTCTAATTCACATATCCAATCACATAAATCAACACCTGCAGTTTTAAAACCGATAACAGCATTATCTATTTCCTCTTCTATTGTTGAACTACCATATCCCCCATTTAATAATTCTAGAAAATAATTAACTTTCAATTGATGAAGTAATTGCATTTTTTCTTCTGGTGTATACTCGCCCCCGTTTATACTCTGTTCTTGGAGTCTTATTTTTTCAATTGTTTCTCTAGAAACATTTCTTGGAGCCACCAAAGGTCTTAAAGTTAATATTTCACCAACATGAAATAATTCATCACCTGTAACAAAGGGCTTACTTGCGCCAATTTCTGTTTTCATGTCTGTTAAATATATTGTCTGTAATTTTCTTTCCATTTAAAAACCTCCATTCAATAATTGTATTATATCACTTATATTAATAATCGTAAATACAACAAAAAAGGAGCCTCTAGGCTCCTTCATGGGAGCTGACAATAGTCTGCTTATCGCTTACCTCCCTATTTATTTACTTGATAATTTGTTTATCAGTTACCTCTACTATTTACCACTGCTTATTAAAAATTTGATTTTTTATCGCCTAAATGTCGTCTAGAAATTCACCTCTATAACTATCTAGTCTTTTTTATTTATTAACTTCTAACACTTTCTTATATATACAATTCCCTATTATGGCATCTTGGAAACCAATTCCAACTAAATCACAAATTGTGATGTCTTCATTATGTCTTTTTATATTGTTAGAGATTATGGTTCCAAGTTCGATGGCAGCATCTTTTTCAACAAGTCCTTTATCAAGTGCATGATGTAATTCCCCGTGTGTTGAGCATGCATCTTTGCTATCTACCGCTAGTATATTGCCTCTAGCTAAAATTTCTTCATCTAATTCCTGCATATCAGGTCCACAAGCTCCAACAGCAGTGATATGTGTTCCTGGTTTTATCCATTCACTAAACAATATTGGTTTATTACTATAAGTGACAGTATATATAATATCAGCACTGCTTACGGCATCTTCAGGGTTATCAAAAATTGTAATGCTTAAATTAGGAAAAATATCATTCATTTCTTTAACATATTCTAACGTTTTAGTCTTATCTCTACCATAGACTCTTAAACTTTTTATACTTGGCATTACTTGCAATAATGCTTTTATTTGCATTCTTGCTTGTACTCCGGTTCCAATAATAGCAACTGTTTCACTATCTTCTCTAGCTAATGTTTTTGTTGCTATTGCACCAGCTATACCTGTTCGATAATCAGTTAAAAACCCTTTATCATCAATAACTAATTCAACTTCACCTGTATCAGCACTAAATACAACGAATAGTCCTAAAAAGTTAGATATCCCTTTTGATTCATTACCATAAAACGCTCCTGAGTACTTAAAAGAAAATGTTTCACTTCCAATTACATATCCATATTTAAAATGGATGCTACCATTATTCTCAGGTATTTCAAAAACAGTAAAAGGAGGGGTTATTGTTTGACCATTTGAGAACTTTACAAATCCTTCCTTTGTGTCATTGTATATTTGAGAAAAATCAATGTAAGATTCCAAATCTTCTTTTCTTAATAATTTCATTTCAATCACCTAATACAATTATATCACATTAAAACAAAAATGGAGCATCTCGGCTCCTTCAGGGGCGCCTTGAAAGCAGTTTTTGTTAATTCAGAAAATATTAAATCTATCATTTTTGAAATTTTATAGCTCATTACTTTGCATATTTACAAAATTGTATTTTATAGTATCGTTATATCTTATTTTTTTTACATCAATAACACATATTGATGGAATTGTTACTCTTTTTGTAGTTTGAAGCACTTTATAAGGTGTTACCCAAATTATATAGTCAATCCGTGAATTTTCAAAGCTTTCTAGCAAATTATAATCATTCCACCATAAATGCAATTCGCCATAAAATAATTCGCCAGGCACTTTAGGCCTATTATTACTTGAACACTTTAAGTATGCTGTTGATTCATCAAAAATTAAAAATATTGTTTTAAAATTGGGATGATTTTTTTTATAGTTTTTAATTTTTTCAATATGATTAAATACAACTCTCTTAAAGTTTTCAACATACAAACTATAATTATGATCTTCTTCACCTAATCTATAGTGGATAGGATTTATAAATAATCTGCCACTTTGTGCAGCTTCACGAATTGATTCATTTTTGCTAATTAGTTCTTTCGTCAATTCACTTTCACGCTTATTATGAAAATTTATTATTTTACCATTTTTGTCAATAAAAGAATGATCATCAACTCTCATTGTATCCATCATTAATTTTAACTTTTCGTTATAAAAATCAGGAGGCAACATATTTTTTGATGAAGCATCAATCCATTTTTTCCAACATCTTTTAAAATATATAGAATTAAAAACTTTTATTGTTCTGAAATTTAATGGGTAAAATTTTATTTTGCTTATTTCAAATTTTTGAATATGTTCAATTATCCTAATTTCTTTATCATACAAGTTCATATTATTACTTCCTAACTTCTAAATTTTTGACGGAGATTTCTGTATGTTTCCATCTATCTCAAAAATGTTGCAGTTAGAATGGTTTTGAGTTTTTCTCTCATAAAATAAATTAATATTAGAACCTCTCATAACACTAATTATTACATAAAATGTAAATGTAGCTTCATATCTTTTAATATATAGAGGAAGTTGTTTATCATAGCCATGTACTAAATCATTTGTAGTTAATTTAAATTCTACTAATATTTTTTCTACCATATTATATATAACAAATTCTACTTGTCCATTTCCAACTTTTGGTTCAAAAGAGAAATCGAAAAGTTTTAATGTTTTAGCAGTTTCCAAGATAATAATAAATAGCCTATGACTTACAACCTCTTTTTTCAGATTATATTGGTTAGTTTCAGTATCAATATAATACAATTCATTATTTAAACCCAAATCCTCTATGCACTTTTTTAAAATTATAAGCATTTTCCCCACAAAATCTTTTAATGATTCTGGTTTAACTTCTTTCTCCATAATTTTACTTTCACAAATAAAATCACGTAAATAGTCTATACTGTTAACTATTCCCATAGGATCATGTGTATAATCATAAACACTAACTTCTTTTTCTTCTGATTTTTTCAGCAATGACACTATTAGATCTCTATTTAGTAGAATGCTTTCTTTTAATTTATCATTAGGAATGTTTCTTAATTTTGTTAAATTTAAATATGCTTCACCAAAAAAATCACACATATATTCTTTCATTTGATTATTTATTTGTATTACTGAGTCTATATCTGAATAATCTATAACATCAGGAATTTCGCTTAATAAGTCAGCAGGAATTAATATTATCGGTTTACCATTAGGTCTTATAAGATATTTCATATTAGTATTCCTATCAGTTTTATAATCTTTTATTTTCAATTTTTCTATCATATTATTTGAATACAATATTAAATCATCAAATATTATTCTACACAACATATCACTTATTCTATCTACACCAACATTTTCTTGAATCAAAAATAATAACTTATATATTTCCGGATCCTCTATATCTAAATCTACTATACTCTTTAAAGTATGTAGGCATTTTTCTGCTATTTCCCCAGTTAATCCGTTGCCATCAGTAGAATTTTGACTATTTCCTAATCCAATTCCTGAAGGTTCAGGAAAACTATAATGTTTCTTTAAAGCTTTCCAATAATCATCATTAAAATTAGTCTTTTTTAATAAAATAATTGTTTTCTCATAATGTTTAATTATTTTTTCTTTAGAGCTTTTAAATTCTAAAATCGTTGTTTCAGACAATAATTTAGGATTTAAAAATAATGGGGTGTCAAAATTTATAAAAGAATTAAGCACACCTAGTTCTTCAAATTTTTCGTGCTCAATATTATAATAATCACTAATTCTATCTAAAATACTTTTTGGTTTCATTTAAGCACCTCTACTTCAAAAAATGCAATATCCATCTTAAAAAGACAAATACTGCATATCTTCGAAATTTATTATATCACATGATTCTTACTTTTCAAATATTCTTGCATATCATTATCAACACAATAAACATAACAACCTTTCATGCCTCTCGTCATTAAAGTTCGATACGTATTTTTAATTATTTGATCTGCCATTTTTTTTGCTTCTCCTGGATTGTCTCTCATCATTTTATTTATGCCTTTTAATGATTGATCAGTTTTAGCTCTCTTTTTGTAATCAGTAACAACTTGTCCATTTTCATATCTTATATCATCACCAATTATTACACCTACATAATCAAATTCTAACCCTTGGCATGTGTGTATACAACCAGCTTCATTAACTGATGTTGAATCTATTGCCCACGTTGTTGAATTACCTAGATTCCAACTTATTTTAAAGTCATTCTCTGGAATAACTATATCATAGTAATTTGGATCATTTTTATTATCAGAAACCCAATTCCAACAATAACCTGCTACTATTCTAGATTTATTATTAATTCTATTTTTTTCTTCAATTAATTTTCGAAGTTCATTCGGATCATCAATCACTTTAAAGTCATAATCATAATCCATATCATCGAAGTTAGCTGTTTTTCTTATATCCAATACATTATCTAACCAAGATAAATATCCATCGGAACCATTACATCTAAATTGACTCTCTAAGTCCACTATTTTTATTCCAGCTTCTAATTCATTAGCATATTGTTTTATTACATCTATACTGCCTATATCTTTTAAAGTTACTTTTTGATTCTCATCTATAAAAAATATAGAAAAATTAGCTGCGTTTATAATTTCTTTTACTTGATTTTCTCCTAAATTTTGGAACATTCCAGATTTGGCATTTAATCTATGAGCTTCATCCACTATTAAACAATTAACTTCATTTTTATCTGCTTCAGTAAAAGCCCCCGACCCTTGAAATAAATTATTAATATAACTCATCTTAAAAGAGCCTTTTAGTTTATCTCTGAATACTGCTCTTGGTGCACTATTTTTTGTTACATAAAAACATGTCATATTTCTTTTTGTTAATTCAACTAGTAAATTAATAGCTAAAACTGATTTTCCTGTTCCAGGTCCACCTTGAACTATAAGCACATTCTTATCATTTACAGATATTGTGTCGATTGCCATTCTAATTGCATCTTCATATATAACTTTTTGCTCATCAATCATATTAAATTCTTTGTTACCATTTAACATTTTTTCAAGTGAATCCTGCAATCTTTTTGAAGGCCTAATTCTACCATTTTCTATTTTGTATAATAGCTCCCTATCATCACCCTCAAATATATATTTTTTGATAAATTTTCTAAGCTTATCAAAATCGTTAGTTCCAAACATAGGAGCTTCTTTTATATATTCTTGATATTGTGCACTACAAATAGGATCATTTTCTTTTAAATCATAATTATGCAAAAATGCACATGGGTATAAACCTATTTGATCTTGTTGAACTGTTTCGTTAAAATCTCTAATTAAATTGGCATAGCTCATAGCTTGATAAGAAGGATGTGCTACTTCTCTTATACTATGGCCTGTATATGTAGATACAATTCCATCCTTGCCTTCTATGGCACTACAAGTATCCCATTGCTTCAATTCAATTATTATAACTGAATCTTTTCTGTTTTTATCCCTACCAGATAAAATGAAGTCTATTCTTTTTGAAGTGGTTGGAATATTAAATTCTATAGCTACTCCTGAATTATTTGGTATTTCTGAATCATCCAAAACACCTCTCATATATTGCATAGAGTTTTTCCATGAATTTAATTGTGATTCACTTGTTCTACCAAAAAATTGTTTATATTTATCATAAATTTTATTGACAATTAAATTTAAATTTACATCATTAATAAAACCAGATTTTACACCCTCATATACTAACATCTAATGCCTCCAATATATATACTAAAAATTCATTTGCTGTAGAAAATAATTTAATTTGTTGATTTAATTCTTCAATTATTTTAATGCCATGAAACATATTGTTTCTAATACGTGAAACAAGTAGTATTGCTACTCTTATTTTTGACTCAATTTCATTTGATTCATATAATTCTTTAAAATCATCCTCTGAAATTTCACTAGATCTTATATTAAAACCTTGATATATACAACCATAATAGTCATGATACTTATCATTATATTTTTGTATATCACCATATATCTTTTCAATATTAACATAGTCATTAGAATTCTTTAAAAGTCTATCTACAAGTTCTTTTGTTTTATCTTCCATTTCACCAGAAAATCTACACCTTTTTGGTCCATAATTAAAATCATTATTGTAAAAATTTCTTTCAAATAAATTCCAAAGTATGCTAAAAAGAAATATTTGTTTTTTCATTTCTTCATCAATACATTCATTAATGTTTTTTATTGAAACCTTTATTTTAATCACCTACTTCAATTTTGTATATTTTGTGCTTTTACCTTTTGATTTTTCAATCGGATACTTTCTAGCAGATATTTCCAATTTTTCTAATATTATTTGTTCTGGATCAACACCAATTTGAGAACATAGTAATATGCAATAATTCATAACATCTGCTATTTCATACTTTAGTTCATTTTTATCATAATTATTGTTCCATTGAAAACATTCAAGCAATTCTCCTGCTTCAATTGCAATTGACTTTGCTAAATTTTCTGGTGTATTAAATTGTAACCAATCTCTGTCTTCTGCAAACTTTCTAATTTTTTTTGTTAATTTTTCCATCTTTTTCTCCTTAATGTGACACCACAACATAGGAAACTGGTAAATCCTATACTCGCAGTCATATTGTAATTATTTTATATAACTTATAAATTAAAATAGCTAAAGCAACTAAAAAAGCATTATTCCCATTTTCATTATAAATGTGAGATATCATTACTTTATTTAAAACTAACAGCCTTATTATAAGAGAAATCTCAATAATTTTTTGTTTTTTATTTTCAACTATACTTAATATTTCGTCTGTTTCTTTAATAGTGTCTTTCCACTAATTTTTACTCCAAATTCTAATAATCAGATTGTTAGAAATGAGTTAATAATTCACTTTCTCCAACAATTTTTATATTACTTCCTTGTTCAATTAGTTCTTGTGCTTTTGAAATTTTACCTCCTATTTTTCCAAACTTCCATGCATCACTTCCAATTTCACCTACGAATAGGTAATCCAGCTTTGAAGAAACGCCAGATTTTTCAATTCCACCCTTTTCAACTATCTTTTCTCTTATTTCATCTTTTGAGCCACTTCTAAATTCCCCTGTTAAGCAAAAACTTTTGCCATTTAAATCGATAGCATCGTTACTATTCAAGGCAATAGGATTTAATATATTATTAAAAGTGTCCAATAAATATTGTTTTTCTTCTTCAGTTAACCTTCCATCCTCTAACACTTCGATTACTACTAAAAAAACTTTGTCATATGGATATACATCCGCAAGATAATTATTGATTTCTAACCATTGTTTTAACATTGAAATTTCTTCAATATTTATTATACCATCACAACTTATACCAGAGATAATTCCTTCTAAAATCTGTAGTACTAAAGTAGTTTCACTATATAATTTAGAATTATAAATGCCATCAACTAATGTAAATAATTCTATTTTTTCATACGGAGTTACAACATTATCCTCAAGCACCTTATCTAATAATGCAATTATTCTATTAAATAATGTATACTGTTTATATACTCTGTTTTCTTCTACCCAATTTTTTAGTTTAGTAATTTCTTTCACATTAATTATTTTATCATAATCAATTCCTTGAATAATTCCGTATAACTCGTTAATATTACTTTCCAATTTAGAATCTAAATTGTCTATAGGTTTATCTTCATAGCAATACTCTGCAAGATATTTTATATCTATAACATAGTTTTTATTAATGTATTCAAAAATTTGCATAGCTGTTTCAGCATCTTCTAATGCATTATGATGATTAAAACTTATTCCCAGTTTGCTAGCAAGTACATCTAATTTGTACGAATCACTATCAAAATATTTTTTTGATAGCTTTAATGTACAATAATAATTAAAAGTTGGCACATCAATATCATATCTTTGTAAACACTTTGATATAACACTTAAATCATATTGAATATTGTGACCAACAATAGTATTTTGAATTAACAAATCTTTTATTTCATCCCAATATTCTTTAAAAGTAGGCTTACCAACAACCATATTAGGTTCAATACCGTTTATGCTAATAGTTTGACTATCAAATCTATCTTCAGGATTAATCAACGAATACTTTCTTTCTACAACTTGACCATTTTCAACAATAATAATTCCAATTGCACAAATAGAATTATTTCTAGAATTTGGATTTTCAATATCAACTGAAACATAATTTTTAATACTACTTTTCATCTAATATCACCAATCTAATTATACCAAAAAATGGCAATTTTAGATATCATATATATAATATATTTTAATTCTCTATTTTGTTACTGACAACTCTCGCTAATTTATATAAAATGTTACCTAGATATTTTTGAGGATATCATAATCCTTTAAATTCCAACAAAAAATGGAGCCTCTCGGCTCCTTCAGGGGGCCAAAGAAAATCGGCCACATTCCAATATAAATATATTTAAAGTCTTATAAATTAAGACTTTTTTTGTTAATAAAAGTTAAAAAATATTAAATAAAATTAATTAAAACTGCTGTTTTGGTATCTAAATGGGTATCTAAAATAATTTGAAATAAACAAAAAAGATGTATTTTTTACATCTTAAATGATTGAAAATTTTTTTAATATTCTATCTAATTCTTGTTTGTCGATAGGTTTACCTAAATAGTCATCAAAACCACTTGCAACGTATTTATCTTTGGCATTATTAACTACATCTGCCGTTAAAACAACTATAGGTGTTATATATCCTCTACTCTTTAATGTTTGCATCATTTGAGTTCCACTCATATTTGGCATCATCTCATCGGCAAATAATAAATCAAATTTTTCACCTTTATTTATCCTATCAATACATTCTTGTCCACTCATACATTCTTCTACTTGAAAACCATAATTGGATAACAATTTGGATGCTACCTTCAAATTTAATTTGTTATCGTCTATTAATAAAATCTTTTTGCTATTTGAATTAATAGAGTCATTTATTTGGTTTGGTGTTGATACATTATTTGTTTGGTTTTCTGGTTGAGAAATTGTTTCTTTTTTTTCTAACAATTTCTGATTATCTCTAATAGAATCCAATACTACTTTTGTTTTAATTTCATTAGAAGATACTGCTTGATCAGTATCCAGTTTTTTTATTCTTTGATTTAATGTTACGGTAAATTTACTGCCACTACCATATACACTTTGAACAGTTATATTCCCACCCATTAATTCAACTATATGTTTAGTTATTGCTAAACCCAAACCGGTTCCTTCAGTTGTTGTATTTCTATCTTCTTCTAAACGATCAAATTTAGTGAATAATTTGCTTATGTTTTCTGGTTTTATGCCTCTACCTGTATCTTCAACAGAAATAATTAATCTACAAATGTCCTCTTTATTAACAAAATTAACAGTAAAATCCACATGGCCTTCATTTGTATATTTTACAGCATTTGTTAACAAGTTCAATAATACTTTCTTAATAATAGCACGATCTCCATATAACATTTTTGGTATATCAGGCGCTATATTTATATTGAGTGCTATGTTTTTTTCTTTAAATCTATAATCAACGACTTTTATTATACTATCAATTATCTCGTATAGATTGTAATCTGAATCAACTATTTCAATATTACCAGACTCAATCTTAGACATGTCTAATACATTGCCAACTATTTCAAGTAATACATTTGAGGCGTTAACAATATCCTTAGCATTTTCTTTAGCTTCCTCTAATGTCTTAGCGTCTCCTATAAATTCTGAAAATCCTTTTATGGCGTTTAATGGAGTTCTTATTTCATGAGACATACTTGATAAGAATTCTGACTTATGTCTATTTGCTTTCTCCGCCTCGTCTTTTGCTAGTTCCATTTGAGTTAGCATTTGAACATCTGGGTTTTCAATTGTAAAGTACATAACCAAATTAATAAATGTTAAACAAATCGAAATAACAATTAAGAATGGGTTTATTGAAAATATTATGAATAGAATGACCGAAAGAAATAGACTCACAAAAATTGGTATATATTTTTTATTAATTCGTTTGATATTAAATAATGTCATTATTCCACATAATAGCATATAAAATCCCCAAGCAAAGTAGGCAATATTGACACTATCACCTTGTGCTGTTTGTTTAATGGGACTTATTAAAACAATTTCAATATTAGCCATAAATATTAGAATTGAAATAAATATATTAATAATAATGATTAGTATTAAATTTAATTTAAACTTTTTAGCAAATTTTTCTTCTTTATTATGAGTTATAGTGTAGGTATATAAGTACATGCAAGAAATCCACACTAACAATTGCAAATAATCAACTTTGTTGCACATCTCCACAAAAAATTGATTATAATTAGTATAAACATTAAAGAAAAGTATACTAGATAACAAACTATCAATTAAAATAACTACTAGCATTATCGAATACAATTTATTTTCCAATAAGCTAATTCTTTTCTTTGAAAAATATACTATTATTAATAAAATAGAAAAGATAGTTGCCGCCACTGGCAAATACAAATTTGGCATATAATCACCCTAAACATAATTATACCATAATTATCCATATGTAAAAAGCACATAAATTAATGTGCTTCAAATATTTTTTTATCTTATACAATTTCTTGATTTTGATAACACATATGCATTATCATTAGTGACAGCAGTATCATCTAATACTCCAAAAACCTCTTCTTCACTATATTCAGTCGGGTCTTTATACAAGTATGTCTGTTCCTTTTCGGGATTAAAATATTTTACTTGTTTTATTAATTTCCTTTTATATTTTTCCCATTGTTCTCTTAAAGTTTCTTTTTTCTCTAATTTACCACGAGAAATGGCTGAATAATTTGAATATTTTTCCATTAATTCATATTTATGTGAAGCAATCATATCTCGAAGCTCGTTAACAGCTATTATCTTTTTAGCATACATAACTACTCTTAACAAATCAATACTTCTTTTCATAATACTTTTGGTAATTTCATCCATATCAGTATATTCATCATCTTCTTCACTTGTTTGTTGCTCAATCATTTTTCTTATTTCGGATGCTTCTTTTGAAATCAAATCAATTAATGAATTTAAATATTCTAAATTAGAATTTGATTCACTATTTATACCATCACTTATTACTTTAAGCAGTCTATTAGCCTTTTCTCTTATAACAATACTATTTGCATCTTGATAAATTTGTAAATCACTTACTTTTGCTAAACTATTTGTCATCAAACTTATGGTTTCAAGAGCTCTTTCATTAGTCATCTTTGTAAGATCATATCTTTCACCCAATATAGAGTGACATCTTGATCGAAATTTTCTTATTTCAACATGTGTTGTCAATGGAGCAACTTCAATTTTTGTTAATTCAGCTACATCATAAATTCCGAGATGTGGTTTCGCCACCAACAAATTATCACTCAAATTCCAGGTTGCTTCAAAGAAATCTATTGTATTAGCTCCCAGTTTCCCAGCTCTTACCATTTTTGGTTTTGCAGCCGCCTTACTTGCTTTATTATCCCTATCTACAAGAAATACTCCGCAAAGCCATAATTTAAATCCGTCAATTGTTCTAAAAAATTGTTCAATAACCCCAAATAAAACATAAACACTATCATTTATTGTTAGTAAACTATTAAGAATATCATCTCTAAATCCATGTGAAGCAACAAAAATAGTGGGTTTATCTTTTGGCAATTCAGCTTTTCTTTCAATATGTCGTTTATATGGATTAAGCAGCTTAAGCATCAAATTAAATATAGGATTTATAATCTTACGATTTTTAATGCCTTTTTGGCTAATAACTTTTTCTGGATCATTGCTCATTAAATATCTAAAAATTTTGTTATTCATATAAAAAACCCCTTTTACAAATTGCTGTATATACTACCATTTCTACCCTTTTCTGTCAAATTTAACAAATTTTCACCTGTGACATGATACTCGCCAATTGCAACCCATTAACTGAATTTTTTAGAAACTTATTTTTAAATTAAAATTTTCCTTAGAAATTTTGTATTCATATAACCACTGTTATGTAATATCTTTCGCTTGTTAAAGGGTTTCTCTTTAAAATGATTTCATCATTATTTGTTTTATTTTCATCATATAAATTTCTTTTTCTCATTTGTTTTCTTCTCTTATTATAAATTACTTTAAAAGTATTATCATAATATTATATTTATATCACCCTATTTATTATAGTTCATTAAAATGGTATAATATTCAAATGTAATTGTGAAATGAGGAATGATAATATGAAACCAGCCATTATTTTTGATCTAGATGGAACATTATGGGATGCAACATCGGGAATATCAAAAGCATGGTATAATATTTTGGAACAATATGGAATTAATAGAAAAATAACTATTAATGATTTAAAACAAGTACTCGGATTAACAAATGATGAAATTGGCCAAAAACTTTTTCCATTAGAAACTAAAAAAAAACAAAGATTAGTAATGTCAAAATGTTCTTCTGAAGAATTAAAAATTTTAAATAGTGGCGGTAGCAAACTATTTAATAACGTTGTTGAAACATTGGATTTATTAAAAAAACAATATAATTTTTACATTGTTAGCAATTGCCAAAGTGGTTATATAGAGACTTTTATAAATTACTATAAATTAAAAGAATATTTTAATGATTTTGAATGTTCAGGAAACACAAATTTACCTAAAGCAAAAAATATTAAACAATTAATTAAAAGGAATCATATTAAAGAAGCTGTATATGTTGGTGATACTATGGGAGATTATGAATCCTCAAAAGAAGTTGGTATTCCTTTCATATATGCCTCATATGGCTACGGTAATTTAAAAAACCAAGAATACTCAATTTCAAATTTTAGTGAACTCTTAACTATCTTAAAAAGATAACACTAGTATCGTGTTATCTTTTTTTATACTTCTTGATCTGCATCTATAATATAAATTGAATGTCATGTTACATATTAAAAATATTTACACTGCGTTGGTTAATAAAAAAGCTTTATTAAAAAGAATATAAATCAATATAATAACTATTATCTATTTTTTAAACTTAACAATAATTATTTTACAATTTGGGTTATCATTATCAAAAGTATATTTAGGATATATCTGCTTTATATAACTCAAACTTTCAAAGGTAACACTGCCCTTTTTTATTGCTCTATCTATAGAAAAAAGAATCTTATTATCTGTATATCCAAGACTTTTTGCATAATCGAATATGCTAATATCATTATTATAAGATTTATCGATACCCAAAAAATCAAACATCATTATATTAAGCTCACCATTTTCAGATAAATAATCATAGGCATCTCGTAATATTTTCTTTATATAATATTTTCCATCATTACCACCAGAATCACAAATTTTTCCGTTAATCATAGGCATATGAGGTGGATTAGAAAGAATTAAATCAAATCTTAAACCTTTATCTATATTTGAAAACAAGTTGCTATTAATAGCCTTAATATTATAAATATTGTTATCTCTAATTAATCTTTTTAAATATTCTATACAATTGTTGTCAACGTCAACAGATAATACCTCTTTTGCACCATAATGTAATACAATCAATCCTATAATTCCTAAATAACCGCAACCCAAATCCAATACTTTTTTATCTATAGAATTGCTTCGAAGTACTTCCTCGAATAATAAACCTGCCTTAGGAACATACTCTTTTTCGTTCAATAATAATTGCATATCATAGATGGTAAAAAAAGAACTATTACCTACCTTGGAAATTCTATAAGATTTCCAATTTTCATATGGTTTATATTCTATCATTGTTTCCACAAGTCTTATTCTCCTTTATAAGTTTCAATAAGATTCAAATATTTTTTTCCAAATGTATTTAAACTATACCTATTTTGCCATAATTCAGACTGCTTAATTTCTTTCAAGTCAGTTTTTAATAAAATTCCTAGTTTTTCAAAAAGAGAATCTTCTGTTTTATCAAAAACGAAAGAATTGATACTACCATTTACTATCTCTAAATACGTTGGAATTGAGTTTAATATTGTCGGTATTCCCAAGGACAATGATTCTAATGCGGCATAACCAAAACTTTCTGATTGGCTTGGTAAGACGACTAAATCAGCGATTTTATATGCTTCAGCCATAGATGCAAATCTCATGATTTTCAAATTGATTTTTTCATTATGGCAAAACTCTTCGATTTCATCAACATATTGCATATATTGTTTATCTAAACCTGTACATATTACTTGATAGTTCCTTTTTAGTTTTTCATCTAAACATGAAAAAGCCCGCATAAATAACATTGGTTGCTTTTGTATAGGTTCAAGTCTACTAGGTAATAAAATTTTTTTGATATTATTATCAATTAACAAACTATTACAAATATCGGTTTTAGTTTTTTCACATTCTAGCCTAGATAGATCAATAGCATGTGGTATTGTATAAATAGTTATATTAGTTAAATCATTATAAACTTTCGCATAATATTCAGAAGGTGCAACGAAATAAGCTGAGTTGTTTTTTGATTCTTTTTTCATAGTTTCTAACATGCAATTAAAGCTTTTTAAGCCAAAGGATAATTCATATTCAAAAGGATTAGTGTGAATAGTAAATATTCTATTTCTACCATTCCAAGCTTTTAAAAATAATTGTGAATTTAACTGTATCAAATCATACTTACTGCCATCAATTAGACTTTCTAACATATCTGCTATTTTGATATAAGTTTGTTCATCAGAAAAATCTCCAAACAATTTTGCTAGCGCAAACTCATCAATACAATCATCAGTTCCTAATATTCTTAAATTTATAAAATTAATTCCTTCATCTTTATGACTTTTACCAGATAACATATAAACATCTACTTCATTACCCAAATCTCTAAAAGCTCTCGCTAGGTCTAATACAAATCTTTCTGTCCCACCAACAGCCGTGTTAGATACTGCCCATGGGCTTATTATAGCTACTCTCATATATACTCCTTATATTACAAATATTTTAATTATTTTATATAAATAAAAATTTAATTTAATCTTCTATGTTAAATTTTTCTAATATTGTGTCAATTTCGTTATTAATATTCTCATTATTTTTATCAAATAGATTTACTACACTAAATCTGTCAGCTCTTGGTTGCAGATTATTCAAAACTTCCCATATTATTTTTTTATTTACATTGTATCTGCTAGCGTAATCAAGTATTTTTAATTTTTCAAAACATTTTTCAACCTTAACAGAATAATTAGATTGATGCAAAGACATTATTAATATTCCAATAGCTACCGAGATACCATGAGGTACAAGAAGCTTCTGTTCTAAATCCTTTGCAAAAATATGTTCAGATCCGCTAACTGGTCTTCCACTACCATATAAATTTGTTATATGTCCTACAGTTCCAATAAAATCAAACATTTTATATAAGTCGGCTTTTATAACATCATAAGGGTTGTTTGAAATATATTCTATAGTATTTTTTAATAACTCCATATCCATGCCAAAGATTTCTTCGTTAGGTTTCTCATTATTATATTTACAAGATAAAAGCCAATCTTTTGATGCAGTATAAATCGTTAAAACATCTGCAAAACCATACAGATTTTCTACTGATGATAAATTCAATATTTCTTCATCGTAAACAATAAGATCTGGTAACTTTGAATCCATTGTCTTTTTTAATCCGTTGTTTATCATTAATACCTTATCTGTAGAATAAACATTAGTTGAAAGCATTGAAGGGATAGCAACCATTTTTACATTTAATTCATTAGCCATGTACTTTGCGACGTCAATAGCAGTTCCTCCACCAAATCCAATCACACATTCTATATTACTATATAGTTTTAACATATTATTAATTTTCTCAATATCTTTATGTGTATCATGTGAACTAATACAACTAATATTTTCATTATTTAAAAATTTAAAAAGATCAATTTTTTTTGCGGAAGTTGGTGAATAAATCAAGATTGTATGTTCTTTAACCCCGTTCAAATATTTGACAGTATTCATTTTCAACACTATATCACTAAACTTTTTCATATATATTATTCTCTCTTTCTACTACTATTTTTTTAATAATACTTAAAACATAGCAATTAATACAAACTAGTCATTATTTATATCACTAAAATTCATATTTTTTTCAATTAAATTTTTTCTAACTTCAAAGCTCTCGGTTGTTGAGGTATCGAATTCATTTCCATCCATTACATAATCAATCCACTTTAAAGCAAATTTTTTAATATGAGGTAACTCCATAGATTTTAATTTTTCATTTCCCTCATAATAAGAATCTATGAATACCATTAATCCATCCACATCTACTCCTCGAGTTTTTGAAAAAAATAAATTTGCGGCAGCTATAGCAACATCACATACGGATGCACCATATTTTGCATCATCAAAATCAATAAACCCTATCTTACAATTGTTGTTTTCATCATAAAATATATTACTTCTTGTTAAGTCAAAATGTAAAACGGATTTTCTTTCTACATTACAATTTGTATAAAATGGAATTTCTTTTATCTTAAATCTATTAATTCCACAAGTAATATCATGAATTTTTTTTAATTGAACAGCTATTTCTTTTATAATGTCAGCTGGCAAAACTTTAAATTTATCACTTATTTGTAAACCGGAAAGAAATGAATATAAAACAATATATTTACCATTAGATAATTTAATATATCCTTTATTCTTATTGCTTTTTATTACTTCAGGTACATGAAAGTTATTAGTATACAGATCAGAGTGCAATTCAATCATCGCTTTTGTGTGTTCTAAATCATCATATAGCTTTGCTACATATTTTCCTTTTTCGGTATTGATAATATAAACATTACCATCTGTTGAATCTTCATTTTTTTCTATTTTGTTTATTTCAATTAGGTATTCATTTTTTATTTTTTCTTTCAAATCATCAATAAACTTATCCAGTATATTTTTCTTTATCTCATTAATATGAGACATTATAATATCGTTATTTAAAGACGGCATTCTCATCAGCTCCTTTTCTGAAATTTCATCTTCAACATACAGATTCAGCATTTCAAATTGAACTATACAATAATTGCATAACTTATAATTATTATTTATGCTATAACTTGAATTTAATAAAATATCAGTGTTATTTATTGAATCATCCAATATGTTTTTTTCGGTATCAAAAGGCAATCCTAAAGGACACATTTCAAAATTACCATACCCATCAATGCTTTGTATAAAATATGGTATATAGCATGAATATATTCTTTTACCATTTTTCATAATTTTTATTAAACGTTCAAAATATTTTTTTGGTGGTAATATATTTTGATATTTTTCATAATTATTCATCACATCTTTTTCAAAAATTAAAACTTGTTCTTTTGAAAAATCTATTAATTTTCTTGAACCACCCCTTACTGGTCTTGGTACTATCATAAAATTTTTTGCATTTTTAAAATATCCAAGAAACTCAAAAAATTTATCAGTATTATATTTTGTTAAAACACAATTTATTTCTACACCTATATTGTTTTTCAACATAAAATTTATATTTTCTAAAACTTTGTTAGTTATAAACTTACTATGGGTTTTAGAATAATTTGCTTCTGGGCTAACTCCATCTAAAGATATTTGAAAATTAACGTTTCTCATATCTCTATATTTTATTATTTCTTCTTGTGATATATTATAGCCATTCGATAAAATTTGAATTGATAAATATTTATTATGTATTAGACTAACAAATTCACTTAATTTAGAGTAAATTGTTAATTCTCCTCCAGATATTTTTAGGATGTCACTTTGGATTAAATTACTCGTTTTTTCCATTATTTGATGTGACAACCCATAAAATTGATCAAGTGTTCTACTTTTTTCAAAATGAGTTTTTACTTCTATAGGTAATCTTTTAATTATTTCATACCACTCATCTGGTACTGTTAAATTACCGTGATTATCTTTTTTTATTGAATATTCACTTGGACAGAAGCCACCACAATACTCACAATTAAAATTGCAAAATTCTTCTGCAATTCTTTGATCTTGATATATGACAATTTGTTTATTTTTCACTACTTACCTCTATAATTTTTTTATACAAATTTAAATATTTTTGTATTATCACATCTGTCGTAAAATTACTTTCTATTATGTTTTTTGCCTCAGTCATTTTTTTCTTATTATTTTTTATCGATAATGCATAATCTATACCTTTAATAATAGAATCTATCGTTTTATCTACTAAAATAACTGCATCGGTGAGGTTATTAAAATAGGGAATGTTTCCTGATTTAAATGATACAATTGGTGTCTTGCAATAAACTGATTCAATACATACCTGCGAAAAACTTTCTGGTAAACTAGAAAAATTTAATGTTACATCAGATATTGAGTAAAAGTACTTTAATTTATTACTTTCTATCCAGCCTGTATCTATACATGCTTTGGGCAAACTAGAAGTTTCCTCAAAAGGTCCAATTATACAATAATTATCTAATTTTTGATCTAATTTTTTAGACAATTCTACTAAATATTGACCTCCTTTTTCTTCAATTGGTCTACTCGGGAAAAATAAGATAAATTTGTATTTTTTTATGATATTTTTTACAAAAATCGGGGCATTGATATCATTTACTATTTCGGCTTTACTAATATTGTAAAATAAACTAGAATTTATATTTCTTGGAATAACAAAGCACTCGGTTTTTCCATTAATTATTCTTTTATTCTTATCATAAATTGACTTTGCAAATTCAGACGGCGCAACAACAGCATTAAAATTACCACCTAAAGCTTTATCCAAATGACTTCCCCGTTCCGCGGTTGCAATTAATACATCATGTAAAAAGTAAACTTTTTTAGCTATTCCCACGATATTAGGAAAAGTAAAAGAACAGCAATGAATATTAAGTATATCAGAATTGTTCATCTCTTCAGATATTTTTAGAATCGTATTACTATCATCTAAAGAAATATAGTTTACACCATCTTTTATAAACTCTTTTTTATCAGAAAAAATTGATCTACTTAATATAGTAACTTTTTCTACTTCAGGTATTTTTACAAATTCAGTTGCTAAATTAACTATAGTCCTAGCTTTTCCACCATATTGTAAAGGGAAAACCTCAGGTTCATCATCAAAAAAACTAATTTTCATTTTTTGCCGCCTCTACTTCAAAATAAACTAACGATAATTCATTTTTATTATATTCTTGTGCTATTGCTCTACAATCTTCACGAATTATAGCTAACATTTGATTTCTATCTACATCATCAAATTGCGATTTGTATGCTGATATACAATCAGCCATAGTATCTAAATTTGATTCAATATTTATAATTATTGGATTGATTATGTATGTTTGACTTATATAATTTATTCTATCAATATATGATTTTTTACATCTAGCATACGGATATTCGGGATATAAAATAATTTTATAGTTTTTAAATTTACTATAATTATTCATTATAGCTTCATAAATAATAGAATGATCTGGATGTTCCCCAATTCCCATAGGCACTAAAATTTCTTTTATTGATGTATCTTTATTTAAAAATTTTTCGATATTATTTAAAATTATTTCTTCAATATTTTCTTTATTTTTTTCAGTAATTCTCATCGATTTCTCTCTTAATGAATAAAATTTCTGCTTTAACATTTCTTCTATAACCAACTTGGACTCAATAAGTCGTGTTTCTTCATATTCATTTTCACTTATTTCAAAATATTCATGCCAAGCAAAATATTCTAATGTCGTTTTTGAAAAAATATTTAAGACATTAATGTTATAATTATTAAATACATATCCAAATGCAGATAAAGCAAAATCATCTGGGTGAGGTTCTAATACCAATATTGAATTGCAAATTTTTTTTGGCTCTAAAGTCATTAATAGAGCTCCTTCTTTTCTTAATATTATTTCCTTTATTTCTTCTTCCTTTGGTAATTTGCATATATATTGTCTATTTAAGTATACCAATTCATTTTTTGAATTTATCCTATAAAATGGCGAAAAAACTAAATTTTTCATAAATACCCCCTTATCCTAATTTTAAGAAATCCTGCTTTGACTTAATGAAATTAGGATATAATTCACGGATTCTGATTTTGTGACAATTGAATTCAATTTCCAATCCCAATATAATTGATTTTAGAATTAATAGTATTTTCTTTATCCAACCTATTCCAACAATCAAATAAATATTTAATATTTTTAAATCCTGAATAATCTATGTTTAAGAATACCTGGTGGGCACAACTTATAATAACAACATCTGCTTTTCTTAATTCACATTCCAAAATATAATTAAAATTATTATTTGAATATTTATTATCAGCAATGGGATCAAGAATGGTTATTTTTTTATGTTTTTTCTTAATTATATCATATAATTTTAAAGCCTGTGAGCGTCTTACATCAGGAGAATTAGCCTTATAACTGATTCCAAGCATCAAAATATTCATCTTTTTGAAATCATCGCCATTTTCTTTAATTATAGATAACAATTTATTAAAAGCATATTTTGGCATGTTTTCATTAATTATAATTGATTCTTTTAGCAATCCTAAATTAATATTGATATCATTTTTTGATGAATCAAGTAAATAATGAATGTCTTCCGGAATACAATGCCCACCAGGTCCAAGACCAGGATAGGCTAACGACAATCCAAACTGCTCTATTTTGCTATTAAGTCCACTAGTTAATCTATCTATAGAAAAATTATATTTATCACATAAAATAGCAAGTAAATTTGCTTGAGCAATATTAATATTTCGCATAGAGTTTTCCCATACTTTGACAAGTTCTGCTTCCTCAATTGATCCCATCGGAATAATTTTGGCTTTGATTATCGTTTTGTAAAAATCACATACTCTATTTAAAGCATGTAAAGATGACCCCCCACAAACTCGGTTGATGTTTTCTACCCAGAGTTTCTTGTTACAAGGGTCTATTCTTTCAGGGCAATATGCCAAATCATAATCATTATTTACATTTAATCCAGCCTTATCTAGTAGATACTCTTCAACATATTTTTTTGTCATACCTGGTGCGACTGTACTTTCGATTATTATTAAACAACCTTTTTTTATAAATTTACTCATTTTATTAATTACGTTTTTCATAATAGAAAGATCAGGTTTGTTATTTTTTGTAGGTGTAGGTATACAAATAATAATTATATCTACATTAGTCAATAATGAATAATCACTTGATGCAAATAAACTTATGTTTGGGTATTCTTTTAAATCTTTATTTAACTCCATCGGGGCATTTGCTCTTTTATTTATCTTGTCTATCACAACAATATCATTATCTATCCCAATTACCTTATATCCATTAATAGCCGCTAAATATGCTAATGGCGAGCCTACATAACCTAGCCCAATAATCCCGACATTATATTTTGTATCTATCATATATACCTCACTTCAAAACTTTATAAATATTCACTATAATCACTATTTTCCATTTCGTCGTGTAAATCCTTTATATCTTTAATGTTATCCTTACCACTTATAAAAATTACATCATCGGTTTCAACAATACAAAGATCATCAATACCAAATGTAACAATTAACTTATCAGTCGATAATATAGATGTATTTGTTGTTTTATATTGAAAACTATCTCCAATTATTATATTATCGTTTTCATCCTTTTGTCTAATGTTAAAAAAACTGTTTAAATTTCCAATATCCATCCATTTTAGATTTGTATAAACGACTTCAACATTCTTTGATTTTTCTAAAATACCATAATCTATTGATATAGGATCAATAAGCGAATATAAGTAATTAAAATTCTTGTTATAATCAAAATTGTCTAATGACTTATATATTTTTTCTAAAATTTTATACATATCTGGCAAAAAATTTTCGAACGAAGTTAAAATTATTGATATCTTCCAAGAAAACATTCCGCTATTCCATAAATATTTTTCGTCCTTTATAAACTTTTTTGCTTGTTCGTAATTTGGCTTTTCGATAAACCTTTCGACATTATATACTTTATCATCTAATTTTTCACCAACTTTTATATATCCAAATTCAGTAGAAGGATATGTTGGATTAATCCCAATCGTAATCAGCGAATTGCTTTTTTCTGCTAAATCTATACTCTTTTGAACAGAAATTTTAAAATTTTCAATATCTTCTATATAATGATCTGCTGAAAAAACACACATAACACTATCATTTTCAAATCTTTTCTTTATTATCATCGCAGCTAGACCTATACAAGCAGCTGTACTTTTTTGATAGGGCTCTACTATAATATTCTCATTATCAATATAGTTTTTCAATTCTTTTTTCATCAAAGTTTCGTGCTGATGTGTTGTTAAAATGAAAATTTTATCTTTAGGAAAAATAGTGTTAATTCTATTGATAGTCTCAATAATCATAGAATTTTTATTATACAACTTCAAAAATTGTTTTGGTTTACCTTTTCTGCTGAGAGGATATAGTCTAATTCCATTTCCACCAGCTAAAATTACAGCACAATAATTAATAATATCACTCCTCTTTTCTAAAAAAAAGTAGTCATTAAAAACAACTACTTCCAAAAACATACTTAATTATTAATCACAAGTGATACTATTTTCATAAATATCATCCCCGTTCTAAACCAGTTGTTAACTATTTTAGCACTATTTTTAGGAAAAAACAACCAAATTTTGACATTTTATTACAAAATACAACATGCTTTGTTAAAATTATTTATTTTATTTTTTAATATATGATAATGTTTTTGCGTCAGTCAAATGTATTAAACTGGCGCAGTAAGCAATCCGTAGTATCGGATTGCCTTTTTTTGTACAATTATTTATGCCGAAAAAATCCATTGCTTTAGGCAATATTATTTTTCATGCTTTTGTGTCACCTTGCAATTTATTTAAAATTACAAAAACACATATTAAAAGAAATAATATTGGGCTCCTGAAGCAATGGAGAAATTGGAATAAATACTTTAAAACTATATGTAGTAAAAATAATGACAGATGACAGAATTATATGGGACACCCCATTTGAATTTAACTGTCATCTGTCATTTAATAAGATTAATATAATTTTTTATTTGTACTTATTAAATCTTCTACTTCTTTAAATGTATGATTTATTATTAAATAAATAAAATATTCAAAAATAATAGTTAAAACAAAGTAAATTATTATAACAAGATTGTTCATAATTATATTATTTACAAAGAATTCGATGATAAATATACTACAAACAATTAATGTGTATATAACTACTACAAATAATAATGTATCTGATGGTTTTCTAGTTAAGTTTTTCGACCAATTATTATCTGCATTCTTATACCAAGTTTTACCTTCTTTAGACCACTTGTTAATACATAAAATATTACCTAGAAATGTGATTCCAAAAATCATCCAGTACAAGTGAAATATTCTTTCCTTTTGAACTGTAAGAGTAATTATTAAAGCTATAAATAAAGCTATGTTACTAATTATTTGTATTTCATTAAAGTATTTAAGATTTTTTAGCATTTTTTAACCTCTCTTTAATAACATTACTTTCAAGTAATCTTATAATTTCTTTATTAGTTTCATTTTGATATTCTAAATCTTCAATAGTTTCTAACAATACACTCTTTTTGTCATCAGAAATTCCGTTTTCTTCTGATGATTTTTTTAATGACTCAATTACAACTTCATTATTTTCAATTGATCCTTTTGTTTTTATTAAAGCTTCATCTAAATCCGTACCTTTTAAGTTAGTATAGTGTTCTAATAAATATGGATTTAACGGACTAACTTTAGCACCCAATCCAGCTGCATACATTAAATCATTATAATTGATACCTATATATTGACTGATCTTTCTTAATGTTTTTGGATTAGGTATTTCTCTTTCGCCCGATTCAATTCTTGAAATTTCAGTATGACTAACATTGGCTTTGTCTGCTAATTGTCGCATTGATAAATTATTACTTTCTCTTCCTTTAGCAATTAACTCTCCGACTGTTTCTTTCACAAGAATTCCTCCTTATAAAAACAATTATAGCACCCTTGGAACTTTTTGGCAACATTTTTAGTGTTTTTTAACTTAAAAGTGTTGACTTTGATATTTTTGGTGCTATAATGTTACTAAAAGGTGCCAGCAAATTGACTGATGTAACCGAAAGAAAGCGAGGTGGATAAATGAATGCAAAAGAAACTTTAGAACTAATATCCAAACAATGGTGTGATTTAGATGATCTAATTAAATTAACTGGTATGGGGAAATCAAATGCCTTGAAATTAAAAAGAGAAATCAAAAGCGAATTAGTAAATCTAGGGTACTTGCTCCCTACTAATGCTTTACCTATGGATGAAGTTGTTAAAAAACTCAAAATAAACATTAATTATCTTCAGAAAATGGCAAAAGAAAATTTATAAAGAAAGGAGTATAAAATGAAGACAATTAATGATATAGAAAAGGCAGTACGAAAAAAAGACTTCATTATAAATGGAATAATGAAATATCAAGGATTATATTGTCTAGTTGCTAGACCAAAAGTTGGTAAGTCGTTATTAGCTTTACAGCTTGCCAACTCTGTGGCAACAGGAACAACATTTTTAGGATTTGATACAAACCCATCTCCTGTACTATATATCAGCACAGAAATGAATTCATCACAACTACGAGAAAGAATAAAAAAGATGAAACTAAATTTTAATAACAATAACTTCTTCTTAATAGAACAAGAACCTAATGAAAGAAAATTAAATCTAATGGATATGCAATTAGACATAATGACTTTCTCACAAGATTATGGTGGTAAGTTAGTAATAATTGATATGCTTTGTGGTTTTGATTTGAATGTAGGTTATGATCTAAATAATTACCAAGATATAGGACAAACTGTTTTACCTAAATTGAGAGATTTATGTAAAAGATATAGTTTCACAATATTATTTATACATCACCTAAATAAAAATAATACTTTATTAGGTAGTACGGCTTTAGAAGGATCAGTCGATGGTAAGATAACTTTAAAAGAGGATTCTAATATTAAAGACAAGTATATATTAACTTATGAAAGTCGGGATTATGAAAATTTCAATTTAATTTTAAAACGAGATAGTAATTTATTATTACAAATATCTGAATATGAAACTGATGATTTAAATATTAATCTAATTATGTTCTTGAATTATGCTATATCTCAAAAAGAATTTGATTTTGTAATATCAGATATAACGAGTAAATTACAGCTTAAAATAGCACCATCTACATTTGGAAAATTACTAAATAATAATATTGATAATTTAAAAAAAGAAGGTCTACATATTGAACTTAAAAGGACTTCTACCAATAGAATATATCATGCTAAATATGTAGAACCGGTTAATGAAAATTCTTGAAATTTTCATTAATAACAATAAATTAACGTGGCACGTTTTGTTGGCGAAGCCAATGAAAGTGGCGATAGTTAATTTATTAAATTGATTAAATGGCTTTTGACTTTAGTCATTAGCATTTAATCAATGGCAGGTTCTAGGAATGCCAATTCCTAGCTCACGATTGGGCTATGCCCTAGTGAGATAGGTCATAAATGACCTCGCAGAGACAGGGGGAATGATTATTGTACGAGGGAAAACAAGTATTAAGGGTTGAAACTAAATACAAAAGTAAAGATTTATATAACATTGGGATAGAAATGAAAGATAGAAAAGGTACTGGAAATTATGAAGATGAAAGAACAAACTTTAATGTAACATATATCGGTATAAAAGAAAAAAATCTATATCAGGAAGTTAAAAAAGTATTAGATGATAGAAATATAGAATATCAAAATAAAGATAAAACCAATATGTTAAATGGAATTATATTTACCAGTGGAAATGAATTTTTCCAAAGTCTAGGAATGAAGTTTAAAGATAGTGGTAGAACATATCAAACTGGCGAAAAAAAAGGCCAAAAAGTAATGATACCAGATATTCAAGATGAAAGTGATATACCACAAAAAGTATACGATTACTTTGATTACTGTATGGACTTTTTAAAGAAAGAAGTTGGTGAGGAAAACATTATCTTGGCACAAGTTCACTATGATGAAGATACACCACATTTACAAGCATACTTCTTACCTATTGTTAATAAGGTTAGAAGAAAATGTTTTGAAAAGGATAATGCTGGTAATGTTATAAAAATAAAATCACTTACTAAAGATGGAAAAGAAACTTATGTTCCTAAACTACTTCGTGATGATGTTGGAAATATTGTTTATGAAAATATTAAAGGAGGTTTCTTAAATAATGATCAGTTTTGGAAAAATAAAGGTGGAAAAAATTCGTTTGCTAAACTTCAAGATTCATTCAATGAATTTATAAATAGTAAAGGTTTTAAATTAGATCGTGGTAAGGTTGGGGCTAAATTTGAGCACAAAACTAAATTAGAATGGCAAATTGATGAATTAGAAAATCAGCTAGACGGAATAAAAAAAGAAATAGATTATTCCAATAAAGACCTTCAAAGTAATAAAAACACTATTAATCAAATTTCTAAAGACTCTAATAATGAAATATTAAATCCAACAAAAAAATTTACTGGTTATAACAGTAAAGATGTTGAAAAAATTATTGATTATTCAAAAGATTTAGAGAAAGTCAAAGTTGTCGATGAAAATGAACTTAATAAAAAAGATAACTTAATTTTCAAACTTATGAAAGAAAATAATGATTTTAAGAGTAATGATGAATTAGTAAAACGTAACGAAATTATTAAAGAACAAGCTGAAACTATTGAAAAACAGCAAGAAGAAATTAAGTATCAAAAAACACTAATTGATACTCTAAAAGAAAGAATAGAAATTTTAAAACGAACATTGGAAAAATGGAAAGATCGTTTATTTAAAGTAATTGATAAGATTTTTGGTAAAGAGGTTTCAGAGTATGAAGATGATTATTTAGAAATGGCTGATAAATATTTAGATGATGATTATAAAAAGGATAAAAAACAAGACAAAGATTTCTATATATGATGAGAAAACTATGACCACATCCTTTATAAATCATCAAATAAGTGTTAAAATTAAATTGGATGTGGTCGATAGTTTTAATAGCAAGAAGGAGGAAATAATATGGCTGTAAAACTATTAGACAAAAAACAAGCAACTAAAGATGGTCGCAAATGGATATTTTATGATTGGGTAACACAATTAGATGGCTCACGAAAAAAATACTTTTCAAAGAAATATGCCACTAGAAAAGAAGCTTTAGACGCTGAAAAAGAGTTCTTAACTAAATATACTAATATTGGAGTTAACACTTCTAATATGACCTTTAAAGAGCTTTATTTATCATATTACAACTACCAAGCAGATAAAGTTAAATTTACTACTATAAAGACATATAAAGATAGAGTTAAATTCTTTCAGGATTTAGATAATGTTAAAGTAGATGATTTCTCTATTCTACATTTTGAAAGATGGAAAGAATTTATTAATAAACAAAATATATCTACTAATTATAAAAATCACTTATATAAATTCTTTAAAGCAATTTTAAATTATGGCACTAAATGGTATGGATTAAACTTTGCTAGTATGTATTTAAAGATGAATAACTTTACCAATCCAAATGAAATACCTAAAGAAATGGATTTTTATACTTACGAGGAATTCCAAAAATTCATTGCTTGTGAAGAAGATATTTTATATAAAGCATTGTATGAAACATTATACTATTGCGGATTACGCAGAGGTGAAGTAAAAGGACTTACTTGGGAAGATATTGACTTTGAAGATAAAACATTAAGAGTAAATAAAAATGTTGTATCTTATATTGAAGGTAAAAAGTTTAGAGTTACTACTCCAAAAACAAAGAGTAGTAATCGAATACTACCTATGCCTGATATATTAGTAAATGACTTAAAGCAAGTTTATGAAAACTTTAAAAAATATCAAAACTTTAATAAAAAATGGTTTGTATTCGGTGGTGTTGAACCAATAAGTAATGGTAAGATTAGGACTCATAAAATTAGTAATTGTAATAAAGCAAAAATCAGAGAAATACGAATACACGATTTTAGACATAGCTGTGCTTCTCTACTTATCAATAGTGGTGCCAATATCAATATGGTAGCTAAATATCTAGGACATACTAAAATAGATGAAACACTCAATACATATTCGCATTTATTTAAGAATAAAATGAATGATATTGTTAATATAATAAATAATTTATAGTAAGTTGGGTATCTAAATGGTATCTAAAATATAAATAAAAAACTAAAAACCCTTGAAAAATCAAACAAAAATGGAGCCTCTCGGCTCCTTCAGGGGGTTTTGGTTGAGCACTCTCACATTAAATCGTAAGAGTACCTGCGCGATTGGTCTCGCGCTATTATAATTATAAAGTATCATTAGTAAAAAGTCAACAGAAAACCGTCAATTTTACAGGACATTATTAGACACTAATCAAGGGCATTAATTTGCTTAATAATATCAAGAAATTTCTGATTTGAGGATAGTAAATACTGCTTTTCTTTTAAGAAGTTTTCGGTATCTTCTTTGGCTTGTAAAAGTAATGGATAATCATTTTTGAAATTGGCTATTTTCATCGTCATATCCCCACTTTGTCTAATACCAAATAGATCGCCACTACCCCGCATCATAAAGTCTTCTTCACTTATTTTAAAACCATCATTAGTTTTAACTAAAACGTTTAATCGTTCTACTTCTTTATTACTTACTAATACACAATATGATTGAACATTGTTTCTACCTACTCTTCCTCGCAATTGATGAAGAGCTGATAAACCAAATCTGAATGCATCAAAGATAACGATCATAGTCGCATTCTTAACATCAACACCTACTTCAATAACTGTCGTACTAATAAGAATTTGAATTTTATTAGCTTGATATTCTTCCATAATTTGATCTTTTTCTTTACTACTCATTTTACCATGTAAGATACCAACATTATAAAGTTTACCGAATGCTTTATGCATCTTATCATATAATTCATCAACATTCTCTAAATCGATTTTGTCACTTTCTTCAATTAAAGGAGCAACGACATATATCTGATGATCTTGTTTTAATTCTTCAAACATCATTTCTAAAACATCTTTTATATCGTTATCTTTTTTTAAGATGGTAATTATGTCTTTTTTACCAGCTGGTAAGGTTTTAATATTCGATATATCCATATCACCATATAATGTTAGTGCAAATGTTCTAGGAATGGGTGTGGCACTCATATACAAGATATCAGGTTTTTGACCTTTATTTTTTAAATTACCCCGTTGGTTAACACCAAAACGATGTTGTTCATCAGTTATTACTAAACCTAAATTATTATAATTAACGTTCTCGGTAATTAAAGCATGGGTTCCTATGACCATATCTAATTTACCATCTTCGATTTGCTTAGCAATATCTCTTTTTTCTTTAGCTTTTAAATGACCGGTTAAAAGACCAATATTAATATTATAATCTTTAAATAATTTAGTAATATTTTGATAATGCTGATTAGCTAATATTTCGGTAGGTGCCATTAAAGCCCCCTGATAGCCACTTAAATAATTAATATACAACGCTATAATAGCAACTATCGTTTTACCACTACCAACATCACCTTGTAATAATCTATTCATTCTTCTTTTACTTATTAAATCTTGATAAATAGATTCAACACTACTTAATTGATCTTTAGTTAAAGTAAATGGTAATTTACTAATAAATATTTTAACTAATTCGTAATTAACAATCCGTTCAATTCCTGATCTATTTTTATCACTAAATTTTAAAGTATTCATTTTTAACATAAATAAGAATAATTCTTCATATTTTAATCTTAGGATCGATTGTTTTAAAATAACGGGTTGGATAGGATTATGGATACTTCTAATACTAGTCATTTTATCTAAATATTCATTTTTTTCTTTATATGTTTCTGGTATATAATCAATAACATCATGGACTTCTTTTAAAGCCTCATTTATGTATAGACCTATTTGTTTACCACTTAAACCGAATGTTGAGTGATATACACACTCCATGGTTGGTTTATCTGGTAGTAAGCCAAATCTTAATTCTGATGCAACAGCCGTATTATGTTTTAAATCATATTTACCAATTATACTAATACTTTGACCAATAGCTAATTTATTTTTTAGAAATCCCCGATTAAATATAACAACATTTATTAAACGACTACCTGTATTTAATTTAAAACTCATTTTATCCATCTTGCGATTAAAATAAAATAAGGATGGTTTTGTTTCAATGACACCATCAATAATAATCTTTTCATCTTGTAATAAAGCATCAATATCACTTCTCTTAATGATATCATAACGATAAGGATAGTATGTTATTAAATCAGTTAGATTATAGATGCCTAATTTACTTAATAATTGAACAGTTTTAGGTCCAATACCTTTTATGTTGACTAATTCCATATTTACTACCCCTTTACATATTCTATTTTATCATAAAATGAATTGATTGACTACCAATAATAGACATGCTAAAATCGGTTTAGAAGGAGAAATAATTAAATGAATGAAGATTTAAATAATAAACCAAAAACAAATAATATTATGTTAGGATTTTTAGTAATATTATTCTCAATTTTTGTTATTGCTGGTTCGGTTGGTGTTTATTTCGCTATGAAAGATAAAGATAATGATAACGACAATACCCCAGAAAGAAGTATTAGTTATTCCTATACGTCATCTAATACGGAAAAATACAATGAAAAACTAGTACTTTATAACGATAATACTTTTGAGTATATTAGCGACAATGATAGTGACAAAATGACAACTAGTGCAAAAGGTAATTATACATTAAGTAGTTCTAAGATAACAATAAATATTGATAATAGTACAGTAGCTGGTCAAAATACCTGTGACTTTAGTGTTAAAGGAAACCGAATTACTAGTGCTTGTGCTCCTATATATCATGAACGAATTACTGATGGCATTTGGGATAATGGTAGTAGTCTTATTTTATTTAAAGATGGAAGTAGTGATTTTGATAAATTAAAATCTGCTTATAGTCAATATCTATATTCATTAGTTGGAAAGACTAACGAAGAAGGAAAATACGGAACATTTAAAAGTATCAATATAAGTAATATTTCTAGTTGTATTGGTGATATTGATAAATTTATTTGTAGCGTAGAAAATACTATGACTTTTGATAGCAAAGTTACAGAAGCTAATGTATGGTTAGTACCAAGCTATGGAAAAATTGACGATAATACCAATAGTGTCGAACGATTCCGTTTTATACCTATCAATAGTGATAGTCAAGGTAACTTTATTGTTACTGGTGAATATACAAGTTATTAATATCAAAAAGAAATTTATTATTGAAGAAATTAAAAAAAGGATTGACAAATATCCTTTTTTATATTAATATATAAATCGCCAGTTCGTAATAGGCGAATTGGACCAGTGCATAAACTGGTAGACCCCTTTTTATTCTTTTATGGAAGTTGCCTCAGGGGGGCAGCTTCTTTTTTTTATCTATTTATTTAGAGCATTATCAATAGCTTTTAAATAAGCCTTTGTACTAACAGTCGCTCCTGATACTGTATCAACATCTAAAGATTGTTCAGCAATAACATTGTCAACAATCTTTTTTCTAACATCTGGTTCATCAATAACATGTAGTTTAGTAAAATTAATACTAGTAATTTTATGATCAGCTACGGTTACTGTTACTGTATTAGTCCAACGACCATTATCATAGCTTCCGTTATAATTACCACTCTTAATATTAGTTAAATCAATATTATTAATTTTAAGGTTCTTTATTTCTTGTTGACCTATCATTAGATAGGTAAAGAAGCCCCCCATAATAAGAAAGAAACCAATAAAGATAAATAATAGAATTTTAACTATTTTCTTCATAATCACCACTAATACAGTTTTGCATTTGCTCTGTAAACTCCTTTACTTTATTCTTATCTCTTTTAGTTTGACCAGGGGAACTTTTAGCCATTAATCCAGCAATAATTTTAATGAAGCCTTTCATATTTTCAGGATGTACTTCCCCACCAAGATGCTTATATACTTTAGTGTTTTTGATAATATCAGTAACTTTTAATACTGCATCATATGATTCACGATCATCACCTAAACCGCATGTATAAAAGCCTAATAACTTTGGTGTTAAAGCATCCATATTATTTTTAATAAACTTACGAACATCTTTTTCAATCATACCAGCATATACCGGTGTACCAATAATTACCCATTGATAATTATCAAGATTAATTTGTGATGCATCTTTTAAATTAATGATATCAATATCATGTTTAAAGTTACTTTTTATCTCTTCCGCACATTCCCTTGTTGTACCACCTTTGGTGGCATATGCTATTAATATTTTCATATTTTATTTTCCCCTTGGGCTTCTAAATTTTTATAATATTCATAACGATCCATCGCATTTTTCTTATTAGTTTCCAGTAATTCTTCCATATGTTCCGGATTAACAGCTTGTAACATGGCATAACGACTTTGTCTAAGTAAGAATTCCCGATATTTTTCAAAATCAACATTCTTACTGTCTAAAGCAAATGTTTTAGTTGTCGGATTATATCTAAATAATGGGAAATAGCCACATTCTGAAGCAAGTCTTTGCATCTCTAAAGTATTTTCTAAACCACCCTTAATACCATGCGCTATACAAGTTGAATAAGCAAAAACAATTGATGGTCCTTTATAATTTTCCGCTTCGGTTAAAGCCTTAATTAATTGTTGTTGATTAGCTCCTAATGATACGGTTGCAACATAAACATGCGGATAAGACATAATCATTCTCGTAATATCTTTACGATTGTTTTGTTTACCATCAGAAGCAAAAGCTGCAATACTTCCTTTAGGAGTAGCTTTTGATGCCTGACCGCCCGTATTAGAATAAACTTGACTATCTAAAACTAAGATATTAACATCTTCATTACCGGATATGACTTGATCAATACCACCAAAGCCAATATCATAAGCCCAACCATCTCCTCCGACCGTCCAGATAGAACGATAAGGGATATACTCTTTTAATTCTTTTAATTCTCTTGGTACTTGACTATAGTTTAAGCTATCATATACTTTTTTAGTTACTTGATAATCATCACTATGCTCTAACCATTCTTTAAATAAATCACTATTATGGCCATCAATATTATCATTCATAATATTAGCAATTCGTTTACGTAGAACATCATTAGCAACTAATATACCATAACCAAATTCGGCATTATCTTCAAATAAAGAATTAGCCCATGGGATACTATATGAAGTTTCGGGAACAGTACCGCCATATATTGATGAACAACCAGTTGCATTAGCAATAATCATGTGATCACCAAATAATTGGGTTAATAATCTAATATAAGATGTTTCACCACATCCCGCACAAGCGGAATGAAACATAAATTTAGGTTCTATAAATTGACTACCCTTAATGGTTTCTTTTTTGAATAATCCTTTATCAGTAATATTCTTAAATAAGTAATCAGCAACTTCTTGTTCTTTATTCTTATATTGAATAACTGTTTTTTCAAATGTTAAGGCTTTTTCTCCTTTTAGTCCAGGACAAGTCTTAATACATAAACCACATCCCGTACAATTTAAAATCGAAATACCAATGGCAAAATAGTAGTTTTCATTAAATCCGCCTAGGGCTTTTTTACATCTTTCTTGGATGAAATATGGAGCTTTATCATACTCTTCTTCACTTAATAAAAATGGTCGAATAACACTATGGGGACATACAAATGAACATTGATTACATTGAATACAATTATCACTTAACCATTTAGGTGCCACATCACTAATACCCTTTTTATCAATGGATGATTTACCTCCAGGAAATGTTCCATCGGGGCTATCTAAGAAGGCTGATACTGGTATGTCATTACCCTTACGCGCTTGCATCATATTGAATATATCTTGTTTTGTTTCTTTATCATCTAATATAAATGATTCATCATCGATTTTTATTTCTTGTAAATAAGATATAGATTCATCAATAGCTTGATAATTAGCTTGAACAATATCATCACCTTTTTTACCAAACTCATGTTTAACAATCTCTTTTAATTTAGACTTCGCTAAATCATAATCAATAATATTAGTTAGATTAAAAATAACACTAGCCATAATCGTACTTATTTTATTTTTTAAGCCTGTTTTACGAGCTAACTCATAAGCATTTATAATATAGAAAGTTAATTTTTTAGATACAATAATATTTTTTATTTCTTCTGATAGAGATTTAGAAATCTCATCACTAGATTGCGCGGTATTTAGAATGAATATGCCTTTATTTTGAATACATTTTAAAACATCAAAATCATTAAGATAACTGTCTTTTGTTACCATTACTATTTGCGGATTTTCAACATAATAAGTTGATTGAATAGGCTTATTTTTAAAACGTAAATGTTCAGCTGTTACGCCACCTGATTTTTTAGAATCATATTGGAAATACCCTTGAACATAATTATCGGTATTATCACCAATTATTTTCATGATGGATTTACTAGCACTGACCATACCATCACTACCAAAGCCATAGATTAAAAATTCATGAGCATCACTAATTTTATATTTTTCATCAACTGGTAAACTTAAATTAGTTACATCATCATTAATACCAATTGTGAATGTATGCATATCATCTTTTTTCATCATATCAAAAACGGCCTTAATTTGGGCAGGTGTGGTATTCTTACTTGATAGTCCATAACGACCACCACAGATATTAATATCTGTTCCTTTTAAAGCATTAACAACATCAAGATATAATGGTTCACCATTACTACCTGCTTCTTTAGTACGATCCATAACAGCAATCTTCTTAACCGTAGTTGGAATAACTCCTAATAAGGAATCATTTGAAAATGGTCGATATAAATGAACTTCTACTAGTCCTACTTCATAACCATTGTCATTTAAATGGGTTACTGTTTCTTTAATTGTTTCACAAACTGATCCCATCGCAATAATAATTGAAGTAGCTTTTTTAGAACCATAATAATTAAATGGTGCATAGTTAGTGCCAGCTATTTTATTTAGTTTTTTCATATAATCATCAACAATATCGGGTACAGCATCATAAAATTTATTTCTTACTTCCATTCCCTGAAAATAAGTATCATCATTTTGATTAGTACCTCTAGTAATACTTTTACCAATATTTAAAGAACGACTACGAAAGTTTTTAACAGCGTCTTTATCTAATAAGTCTTCAAAATCTTCGGTATCTAAAACCGTTATTTTTTGTAATTCATGACTGGTTCTGAATCCATCAAAAAAATGTAAGAATGGTAGACTAGCTTTTATAGCAGATAGATGAGCAATACCAGCCATATAGGTAGCATCTTGAACTGAAGATGACGCTAACATACAAAATCCAGTTTGTCTTGTTGCGTATACATCTTGATGATCTCCCATAATACTTAAAGCATGAGTTGCTAGTGAACGAGCGGCTACATGAATAACACAAGGTAACATTTCACCAGCTATTTTATACATATTGGGAATCATTAATAATAAACCTTGACTAGCTGTAAATGTTGTGGTTAAACATCCTGCTTGTAAAGATCCATGCATTAAACCGGCAGCTCCCGCTTCACTTTGCATTTCTATTACTTTAACTTTGTCACCAAAAATATTTAAGCGATCATTAGTACTCCACTCATCAATATGTTCCGCCATAGTACTAGATGGAGTAATGGGATAAACACCCGCTACTTCGGTAAACATATAAGCTGTATAACTACAAGCTTCATTACCATCAACCGTTATTTGCTTTTTCATTTTAGACCTCTTTTCCCTTGACCTTAAACCAGATACCACTTACATCACAATTGCTGCTAGCTGGTTCTGGGTTAGGCATCTTAAATTTAATAATAACTGGTACTTTAAAAGCCATACCAAACGCCACACAAGTACCAGGTTGTAATATTCGCATTTTCTTAATAATCTCATTAGTAATATTAGGTACTGTCTCTTGAACATAATTAATATCTTTAGGATGAATAATTTTGAAGATTAAGAAATTATTACATTGTGAGAAAGCTGTTTCTGATATTTCAGAAGGTCGTTGCGTAATCATTCCTAAAATAACTCCATACTTACGTCCTTCTTTAGTAATACGATCAAAGATATTATAACCAATTAAATAAATATCATTATCATTTTGAACATAACGATGAGCTTCTTCCAAAATAATATGAAATGGCATAGAACTTCTAGTTTCTAAACTTCTCGAATAATCAAAGAATAATTTAGAGAATATTTTAGTTATCGTTTTGGCTAAACGATCATCAATATAGTTAATATTAAAATTAATAATTTGAGCTTTACGATGATTATCAGCAGTGAATAGTCCATGAACGAATTCATCTCTTGTGACATATTCCGGATAATCAAAATAAGTACGACTATCACTATTAACTAATTCATGTAAGCGAACTTTTAGAATATTAACACTATCAAATATTTTTTTACTGCTTAAAACACCTTCCGATATTAAAGCAAAATCAAATGCATCCTTTAAATCATTTAGATTATATTTAAATGTTCCATCGGGTAATGATAACTCTAAATTATCAACTAAATAACCTTCTAAAAAGGTATTTACTAATTCAATATCTCGCATTTTGCCACTAGCGTCAATTAATAAGCATTGTTTTAATGGTCTTGTATAGCCTGGTTGAAAAACTGGTGTATCGAGGTCAAGTTCACTAGTATTATAATATGACAAAATAGAGATAATTTGATCACGTATTTGACTAGCTGGTCCTCCTGATGTAAGAATATCTAATAAAGCTCTGGCAATAATATCATTTTTATTTTTTATAACTAATTCTTCATCACGAGCGAAAATTGTTACTAATTTTAAAGCTTTTTCAATAATAGGTAATTGACTAGAATCATCGGCTGATAAAAGAAGAGCAATATCATCTACTCCTAATAACCATAAAGGGATACGAAGAACATCACCTTCACCAATCTTTAAATTAGTCGTATAAGCTTTAAAATTAATATTATTATTTGGTATATCATTTAAGTATTTAAAAGCACTATGATATTCACCATAAGCATCAAAAATAACAATATTTGCTAAATAAGGGACAGTATTTTCTTTACTAAAAAGATTTTGAAATATTCGAGCAACAGCTGATGATTTACCACTACCGGTTGAACCAAATATCGCAAAGTGATTACTAAAAAAAGAATTTATATCTACTCCTAGCGGAATATCATAAATAGGACTATCACCAAAGATTAAATGCTTATTCTCTTGATAATCAGGAATACCAATAATATAGGATATTTTTTCTCTAGATACTAATTTTATAGTTGAGCCAAAACTTGGTTTTTTAGTTATACCAAAAACAAAGCCTTCGGCCTTTAATTCTCCTTGAAGATTAACCATAGCCATATCTTCTTTAATATCAACTATTTCTCCAATAATCTTTCTTTCTGGATCTTCAATTACTACATAATAATTAATTAAATTATGCATCTTTTTTAAATCAACATTTAATTTTAACGTCAAAATATTTTCTTCTACACTAATTATTGTGCCTAACATATTCTGGCCTCCTACACTATTATTACAATTATAACATTTTTTATATAATAATTCTATTGTTAAAATAAAAAAATTAGGGTAAAACCTAATTTATAATTGACGGACGAATATAAGCCTTTATTTCTTTAGGAAGATAAACACAAATAACGCCTGCTTTTAATACTTTAATGAAACCTAAACCAGTTATGACAATATCCGTCGAGGCTTTAACTTTAAATACATTCTCTTGTAATTCACGAGTATTTATTTTTTGATAAAAACGCTCTATTTTTAAAGTGTTAGGTAAATAAAAAACGATATTATTATGATCACAATTGATTACAATAAAATTTTCAATTCTAAAAGTTTGATTACTTTTTACCTGATAAACTTTAGGATTGATAGTTTTTAAAGATGATATCTTCTTTAACATTTTATTGTCTAATATATCCCACACACTACCCTCAACAATTAAACCAGGAGTATCAATAATCGTTAAATCATCACTAATATTGATATCTAACATATCTAATGTCGTAGATGGTAAAATACTTGTTGTTAGCTCTAAATTTAATGTACTATAATTATAAATAATCTTATTAATTAAGGTTGATTTGCCCGCATTAGTATACCCTACTACATAAACATTAGATGTTTTTTTATACTGATTAATCATCGTAAATAATTCATCAAAATGATAATTTTTATTACTACTAATAAGTAGTTTATCAACATAATTTATTTCTAAAGTGTCGGCAATATTAAGCAGATGTTCTTCATAAATGTCTTTAGGCATAATATCACGTTTTGAAAAAACCAAAATAATATCATTATGTAAATATTTGTTTATTAAATCAAAATTATCTGGAATATTTAAAATATCAATTACTAATACTACTAGATCATTAGTCTTATTAATAGTTTCTAGAATCGGAATAAAGTCTGTATTTTGTTTATCAACCATTTGATAATCATTATAATTTTTAATTTTAAAACATCTTTCACATAAATCCTGATTAATATCTTTAGTATAACCTAAATCATTAATGTCTATGTCTTGTAAATTTACACCACAACCTAAACATTTCTTAGTCATAATACTTTCCTTTAATAAATAAGTTAGCGTCTCTTAATTTAACTAAGATTCTTTTCTCACGAAAACGATTAATCTTCGTCATCCACTTTTCTTTTGGGCTAATCCGATTAACTAAGATAGTTGTAATACCAACATTATTTCCACCCAAAACATCGGTTAAAATTTGATCACCAATAATTGCTACTTCACTAACATCATAGCGATATTTTTCCATTGCTTTTAAAAACTTTTTAGAGCGAGGTTTTCTTACCCAGTAGCATGCATCAATACCTAATTCTTCTTTAAAGTTCTTTACTCTTTGATAACTAGCATTCGAAAATATTATTAATTTAAACCCCTGACTCTTTAGTTCTTCAATAAATTCTTTTACCTTTTTAGTCGGATGATGAAAACTTGGTGGTACAAGTGTATTATCTAAATCTAATAGTAGGCATTTAATACCGCGATTGATTAGTTTTTGATAATCAATTACATAAATACTTTTCTGATAGATATCCGCAACATAATTTTCCATATTTAGTCCTCCACTTCAAAACATACACTATAACAATTTTAACATATATACGCTTATTTTACAAACAAAAAGCAGAGGATTTTTAATTTGACAAACAGATGTTTTTCTGTTATCATATTTTTTCATATAAAGGAGCTTTAATATGAGTATAATAAAAGGAAATACGGAACAAGAAAAGAATGAATTTTTTAAGAATTTTGTGGCATCAGTTACTAGAGGATATTTTACTGATGATGCTGAACAATTAAAAGAAAATATGAAAACATTTAAACATTATGATAGAAGAATTAAACCCTTCCTATCTAACTTTAATGCTAAAGGACTTGCTGTTATATCAATTCTTATTGTTTTACTATCAGCTATTAGTGCATCACTTATTCCTTTAATAATATCGGGTGTAATAGTAGTTTCTTGTGAATCAACAATTTTAGGAAGAAATATTCATAATCAAAGACTAATGCATAATGAATTAAAAAACCATAATAAGTATATACTATTTAGTAGAAAAAGACAGGCACTTATAAAAGAAGTCTCTGATACATTTGCTGAAATCAATATCATTGACGAAGAAGCACCAATCATTGAAGGCGAAAGAAGCGATTATCAGGAAAACATACTATCAATTATTAAAGGTTTTTTAGCAAAATTAAAACCTAGTGAAAAACAAGAGTTAGTGGAAATAGATCCTACCCCAGAAATTAAAGATACTGAATATACTGATTTAATTCGTGAGATTGCTAATGGTGGTGCTACCGCAGCACCAGCAATCGAAGATATAACATCTCCCGTTGTGGCAGCTGATCCTGAACCGGAAAAATCGGCTGATATCAGTAAAGACAAAACAAGAAGACGTGGCAAAAGACCAGAGGCTAGATAATACTTCTAACCCCTTTTTATTGCCATAAATAAGTTATTATAGAAAAACAATAGATATTGTGATATAATTTTTTTAGTATAGGAGATGAATGTATGAAAGCAGAAACATTAACTCTCGCACAAATTGAAGAGCTTTTAGATAGAATTAATATGGAAATAGAAAATGCTAATGGAGGTAATCAAAATGGCGATAAACAATAAAATATATACTGAATCATTACAAGTATTGCTTGATTGGTTTCAGGAATTTCAAGAAGCTAAACATATTGCTGCTCAAAATAAGGTTGTTCATATTAGTCCTGAAGACTTAAAAAAAGCTAATGATTTAAAAGATGTTTTAGATAAATTGTTGATTTTAGAAGCCGTTCAACTTATCAAACATTATGCTACTCAACAATATAGTGAGATAGACAATTATGTTGCAGAAAGATTAACGACTTTAACTAATGCTTTAAAAAATGCCGAATTAGAACTAAATAATGTAATGGCTAGAAACAATAATCAAGATACTCCCTATTCAGAACGTTTAAAAAAACAAATGGATAAAATAAGAACTGATATTAGTATAATGGAAAGTTTAAAAAGTAATCCTTCCGCTCTTATCTCTTATATTCTTGATAAATATAAATATGTTATTGATGGTAATGTTGATCGATTAATTCGTGATATGATTAGTAGTGATGCATATATTCAAACACATCAATCTTATTTTGTTGAAGATAAAAAAGATGGACTAATTATCAATGAAGCTAATATTCTTTTAGCCCTAGAAGTTCTAAATGGAAGAACAGATCATTATGAATATTTGCGGGAATTAAAAGACAGTCAAAATGATATAAAAAAAACTAGAGATATTAGTTGTCCTACAAGAGTAAGCAACTTTGTGAAGCTATTAGATGAATATCGTTTACAACTTAATAAAATGAATTATGCTCGTTCACAAATAGACGTAAAATACACTCAATTTAGGCATAATTACTTTCCTGATAATGATAAAAAAAGAGCTCAAGCTAGTTTAAACAGCTATGATATTGAACGTAGACAAGCTATAGATGCTTTATCTAAATTATTAGTAGCTATAAGAAGTGAGTTAGAATACTTTATAAGTATTGGTTGTGAGTTCGACAATATTGATAAAATCAGATGGTGTTTAAGTATTAAAGATCCTGATAAGTATCAACAATTACCATTAAAAATAGATGCTTCATTACATAGAAAATTATTATCCAAAGTATGGGATAAAAGAGAAGAACGTTTAACTTCTTTAAAAGAAAAAGAAGCATATGCTAGTAGTCAAATCCCTGATGATTTAAAAGATGCTGATTCGGATAGTGTTATGCATATGATGATTGCTTTAAAATCGAAAGTGCCTTATGATTGGGAAACAACCCAAATGGCCTTAACAACTCTTTTAATAGTAAGTGGATTTAAAAATAATGTTCTTTATGAGAGTTTAACATCTTCGGATGAAAAAAGAGCCTTATGGGATAGAATACGTGATTCATCTAGAGAATTTCTTAATAATCAAAAAGAAGCTGATGGTATGCATATATAAAAAGGAGAGAAAACTCTCCTTTTTTATCTTATAAATAAGATGGCTATTAAAACAAATAATACTAAAACAATAGCATAGTAACCATTGTTATTTTTAACACCTTCTGGCATATAATCACTCCTTCATAATATAGTTTATTTAGCTTAGTAATAATTCGTTATAACACTTATCTTAATAATAGAAAAATTTGTATATCTTAAGAATGATCGTAAAAAATAATAATGTATGCTTATAACAGAAAGGAATGTTGGATATGAGTACCAGAAATAGTCTAATGAATGAAAACTTAAAATATGAAATTGCCAAAGAATTAGGTGTCTATAACACTGTCAAAGACTACGGTTGGGGAGATGTTTCTTCTAAAAACTGTGGTAATATGGTCTCAAAAGCTATTGAAATAGCGAATCGAACTTATCAATAATTAGATTAAGCATACAAGCAGGGATATTCCCTGTTTTTATAATGTAAACATATAAAATATTATTTATTTAATAATTAATAAATGATATAATTAATAAAGTAAAATAATATTTATAGGAGATTTTATGAATAGTGTTTTTAATTACTTTAAAAAGATAATAAACAATCTCTATAATGCTTTTTTAAATATACGCGAAAATATTAGTACCACTCTTGAAAATAAATTTGTTGGTGATAGTTCTTCTTTGTTTAAATATTTATTTGGTGGTTTAGCTATTATTGCTATTATTGTTGTTACTGTTATTTTTACAAGTGTTTTTAGTACTAAAAGCATCAGCTTTGATGAAATTGAGATACAAATAGAAAACAAGGCTGTTAATTATATTAAAAATAATAACATTAATATAAATGATGGGGAATCTAAATTTTTAAGTTTTAATGATTTAAAATACACGTTTAATAAAAATACCCAGTGTGAGAATACTGGGGGTATTCTAGTTAAAAAGAACAAGAACAATTATGAATATGAATTTTATTACAACTGTAAAAATCATAATAGTGATACTGTCAAACAAGTAATTAAAGATAATGATAAGATTAACAACTATATTAGTATTAAAGGTAATAATAATATTTATATACCAGCTAATGAACTTTATAATGATCCGGGATATGATTTAATTGATAAGAACGCTACTGTCACAGTAAACAGCAATGTTATTCAAGAAAAAGGCGTATATTATGTTGAATATAATGTAAAAGTTAATGATACGCAGTATACAGCTAAAAGAATTGTTGTTGTTACTGATGAAGTAAATGAAGATATTTATTATACTAATAAAAATAAACCCACCATCAAATTAAATGATGGTACAGTAAGAAATATTCTTCGTGGTACTGCCTATGAAGAATTAGGATATATAGCTAAAGACAGTAATGGTAATAATTTAACTGATAGTGTTACTGTTAGTAGTAATGTCGATACTAATACAGTTGGTTCATATGAAATAAAATATACAGTTATTGATTCCGATTATCAATCAACAACCATTATTAGAAATATTAATGTTATAGATATTATAATTACTACCAGTGATGATCAATATACTAATAAAGATATTACCGTTAATGTTAGTGTTATTGATAATGACTATTATTACACTGCCCTGCCTAATTATAGTAATAACTTTACTAAAGATTTTACTTATAAAGTCCATAACAAAGGTACTTATATTTTTACCGTTCATAGTAAAACAGGCAATTCCGTTTCTAAAAAAATAACCATTTCTAATTTTGATAATGATGCTCCAATTGGAACCTGCTTTATGGACAGTTATGGACTTATAACAACTAAAGTTAATGACAGTATAAGTGGTATATCTGGTTATAGTTATTTGATAAGTGGTACCTATACCAATTATTTAGTATCATCATCCTATAAAACTAATTACACTAGTAATCCTGTTGTCGTTAGAGTAAAAGATAGTGCTGGTAATATAAGTTATATAAATTGTGGTGTGGCTGCTTCAGCTGCCCCACTTGATCCCATTATTCCTAAAAAATTTAAATATAGTGCTATATCGGACACATTAAAAGTGTGGGTAGTTGATGAAGGCGATCACTATATGACAAGAATATGGGCTAAAGAGCCATATAAACAAGTTCACTTGTATACAGCTTCGGATTATGGTAAACATGATGATTCTTTTGGTGATATTATGAATAAAGCTGTTAAAAATGCTATTGATAAAAATAAAATAGCGGTTGCTTGGAATGATTGTGTTGGTACTTGGTATGGAGGAAAATCAAGTGACGCTTGGGGTAAATATAAAAATGATGGACTAATTATTCAAGACGGAAAAATATTAAGAAATGATACGACCAGTAAAAAAGAACGAGGCAATTTATATGCTATCGATAATAAAAATGTTTTAAACTATTACCCCGACAGTCCCTCTCAAAGTGTTGAAAAAAGAACACGAATTTATAACAGTGTTATTAATGGTGGTGTCCTAAATACTCTATCTGCAGCTAGAAGAGCTGTAAAAAATGGTGTTAATGTGGCTAGGAATAATCGTTCGGATGGTTCATCATACTATTCTGCTGAAGGTCAGGGAATGTGCCAAATAAATGCCAATAATTATGTATATATTACCTTAACAAAAAGTTATATGCCTAAAAAAGTAGGCGAAATATTAGAAAAATTAGGTTGTATAGAAGGATATATTATTGATGGTGGTGGATCTACTACCTTCTATTTAAAAAATAAACCATCTAATGATTGGACTCACAAAATAAAAGGTGGCGGTCGTAGTGGTGCTTGGAGTATCTTATACTGGACAGAACTATAATTTATATTTTAAAATAAAAGATATAGCAGGAGGAATATATGAATAATATTATCAACTATCTTAAAGAAAAAATGAACAATTTTAAAGTAACCATCGAAAATATTATCAATAATATTAGCCCTAATGGTCTTTCTTTATCGGTTATCGATGATTATGGTTTAAGAAAATATGCGATGTATTTCTTAATCTTTGTGGGCGCTTCTTTAATTATCTTTATCGGTGTTAAAACGACTAATAATGGAGGAAAACTATCGAATCTTGAAAGCAATTTATCAGATAAAGCGTTATCTTATCTTAAAAAGAATAATATTTCTATCAATAATGGTGAATCTAAATTCTTAAGTTTTAATGAAGTGGATTATAATTCTAATACTAATTGTAATAATGCAGGTGGTGTTTTAGTTACTAAAAATGATGATAACTATAACTATCAATATTATTATAATTGTGGTAATAATACGAGTGATAATGTTCAAAAAGTTATCAACAATAATAAAGATGCTTTAAAATATATATCTATTAAGGGAGCTAATCCCATCTATATATCTTCTACGGATGTATATAGTGATATTGGTTATGAATTACTTGATGATAGTGCCAATGTCACCGTTAATAATGGAGTTAAAGCCGTTGAAGGTATATATTATGTTGAATATGTTGTCAGTGTTAATGATAAACAATATACTGCTAAAAGAATGGTTATTGTTAATGAGTCATTAAATAATAATAATGTACCTAATCAAAATAAACCAACCATAACGTTAGTAGGCGGCAATGAGTCAAACACCTTAAGAGGTGGCGATTATAATGAACTTGGCTTTAAAGCAAAAGATGCGAGTGGCAATGATATAACTGATAAAGTAATTGTTACGGATAATACTGATCTTAATACGGTTGGCTCATATGATATTGTTTATTCGGTTACTAGTGATAATGGTTTAACAACAACCGTAACTAGAAAAGTTAATGTTATTGATGTTCAATTAACATTAAGTGGTGACCAATATACTAGTAAGAATCTTACAGTTAATGCTACTATAACTGGTGATAATTATTACTACACTACTCTACCTAACTACAATAAGTCTTTTGCAACTAATTTTACTTATAATGTTATTAATAATGGCAAATATACGTTTACTGTTTATAGTAATACTGGTAATGCCGTTAGTAAAGATATTTTTGTTGATTTAATTGATAGTGAAGCACCGAATGGTGTTTGTTATATGAGTGATAATGGTAATGTCTATGTTTATGCCAATGATAGTAAAAGTGGGGTGTCAGGATATAGTTATTTAGTTAATAATAATTATACTAGTTATTCAGAAAGTTATACTTATAAAGTAAGCTCCAATAAGAATGATGTACCTGTAAGAATTATGGATAAAGCCGGTAATACCGGTTATATAACCTGTAAAGGAAGAGGTTCATCAAATGAAGTGGCACAGAAGTTTGATCCAATTGTCCCTTCATCATTTACTGATAGCGCTATAAGTGATTCCTTAAAAGTATGGTTAATAAAAAAAGATGGTTATTATATTGTTCAATTTTGGGCCGAAAACCCTTATTTACAATTTCATATGTATGATGCTTCTATGCATAAAAATACTTATGATACTATAGAGAATTTATTCAATCGTGCTTTAAATAAAAATGGGGTTAAAAATAAGGTAGCTATTGCAGTTAACTCTGATCCTTCGGTTTATTATAGCAGTTATTACTTCTGCCGTGATTCCGATTGCCCATTCAAAAAATATACATCGGGTGGATTAGTTATTCGTGAAGGTGTTACTTATCGTAATGATACAAATTCTAATGGTAAAAGAGTTTTAACCTATACAGTAACTAAAGATAATAAAATGATTGTTTTAGGTGATAAATATAATTTTTCAAATCCACAAGCTCGTATTGATACTTATGCTCCGGCCATTAGTGGTCAAGCCCGTAATACAGCTGTTGCCTTACATATTATGATGGATGACGGTCAGATTTTAACTGATAAAAATAATCCTAAAAAATATGGTCAGTTATTTGAAAAAGGTAGTAATTCTGTTTCTACTCGTAATGCTTTATGTCAGGTTAATAACAATAATTTTATTTACCTTATAACTAATACTAGTAAAACAGAAGATTTTTTAGCTAATAAAATGAAAGATTTAAAATGTAATATTGCCGTTAGTAATGATGGCGGTGGTTCAACAAACTTTTGGTGGAAAAAGGCTAATAAGTCATCATGGACAACAACCGTTGGAAGTGGTTCAAGAGGGAGAATGGATGCCATTGCCTACTGGACTGAACTATAAAAAAGGTAAAACAAGCACTAATCTGCTTGTTTTTTGATTATTCCAAATATTTATTTGTGTTAACATATATGATATAATAATTAAAAGTAGTTTGGAGGCTTCCATGAACAATATTAGTAACTATTTAAAAGAAAAATTTAATAATTTTAAAGCAACAATTGAAAATATTAAAAACAATAGTCTTTCTTTATCAGGTGTTGATAATTATGATTTAAGAAAGTATGCGATGTATTTCTTAATCTTTGCGGGCGCTTCCTTAATTATCTTTATTGGTGTTAAAACGACTAATAATGAAAGTAGACTTGCTGTTGTAGAAAATGGTTTATCAGATAAAGCGATATCTTATCTTAAGAAGAATAATATTTCTATTAATAATGGTGAATCTAAATTTTTAAGCTTTAATGAAATTGGTTATAATTCTAATACCAAGTGTAATAATGCAGGTGGTGTTTTAGTTACTAAAAATGATGATAACTATAACTATCAATATTATTATAATTGTGGTAATAATACGAGTGATAATGTTCAAAAAGTTATCAATGATAATAAAGATGCTTTAAAATATATATCTATTAAGGGAGCTAATCCCATCTATATATCTTCTACGGATGTATATAGTGATATTGGTTATGAATTACTTGATGATAGTGCTAATGTTACCGTTAATAACGGGGTTAAAGCCGTTGAAGGTGTATATTATGTTGAATATGTTGTCAGTGTTAATGATAAACAATATACTGCTAAAAGAATGGTTATTGTTAATGAATCATTAAATAATAATGTACCTAATCAAAATAAACCAACCATAACGTTAGTTGGTGGCAATGAGTCAAACACTTTAAGAGGTGGCGATTATAATGAACTGGGCTTTAAAGCAAAAGACGCCAGTGGTAATGATATAACTGACAAAGTAATTGTTACGGATAATACTGATCTTAATACGGTTGGTACTTACGATATTGTCTATTCGGTTACTAGTGATAATGGTTTAACAACAACCGTAACTAGAAAAGTTAATGTTATTGATGTTCAATTAACATTAAGTGGAGACCAATATACTAGTAAGAATCTTACAGTTAATGCTACTATAACTGGTGATAATTATTACTACACTACTCTACCTAACTACAATAAGTCTTTCGCAACTAATTTTACTTATAATGTTATTAATAATGGCAAATATACGTTTACTGTTTATAGTAATACTGGTAATGCCGTTAGTAAAGATATTTTTGTTGATCTAATTGATAGTGAAGCACCGAATGGTGTTTGTTATATGAGTGATAATGGTAATGTCTATGTTTATGCCAATGATAGTAAAAGTGGAGTTTCAGGATATAGTTATTTAGTTAATAATAATTATACTAGTTATTCAGAAAGTTATACTTATAAAGTAAGTTCCAATAAGAATGATGTTCCTGTAAGAATTATGGATAAAGCCGGTAATACAGGTTATATAACCTGTAAAGGAAGTGGATCATCTGATACTATTAAAAAATATGATCCAATTGTCCCTTCATCATTTACTGATAGAGAATTAACTGATTCTTTTAAAGTATGGTTAATAAAAAAAGATGGTTATTATATTGTTCAATTTTGGGCCGAAAACCCCTATTTACAATTTCACACCTATGATGCTTCTATGCATGGTAATGCCTATGATAGTATTGCTAGTTTATTTAATCACGCTTTAAGTAAAGATAAAAATGGTATAAAAAATAAATTAACCATTGCTTTTAATTCCGATGTTTCGGTATACTATGATAGCTATTATGCTTGTAGGCGTTCTAGTAATTCAGCTTGTTCTTGGAATAATTATACTAATGGAGCTTTAATTGTTCGGGATGGTAAAACTTATCGTTATGATTTAACTACTAATGGTCGAAGAAGTCCCATCTACACTATAACCAAAGATAATAAAATGATTATTATAAATGATAAAAATAATAGGAGTTTAGAAGTTAGAACGGCTGCTTTCAAACAAGCTATTGATGGTCAAGCTAGAAATACGGCTATGACTTTAACTCTTCTGATGGATGACGGTCAAATTCTAACTGATAAAAACAATCCCAAAAACTATAGTCATCTTTATAAACCTGATAGTGGCGGAACAGAAAGAAATGCTTTATGTCAGGTAAATAATAATAATTTTATCTATATAATTGCTGAAAATAAAGGCGAAGGATTTTTAGCCAAAAAAATGAAAGAATTAAACTGTTATGTTGCTGTTCATAATGATGGTGGTGGTTCAACAAACTTTTGGTGGAAAAAGTCAACTAAAACTTCATGGACTAAGATACATGGAACTGGTTCGAGAGGAAGAATGGACGCTATTGTTTATTGGACTGAACTATAGAATATTTAAAGTCGAGATGGAAATATTGATTTTTTTCTCGTATTAAAATCTTTATCCAAATTAATAAGTATGATATAATAATAACTAATGTAGGAGGATGTATATGTATAATATTGTTAGGTATGTAAAAGAAAAGCTTAATAATCTTCAAACATCCATAAGAAACATAATTGAGAATATTAATTATAGGGGTAATGACAATTTTTCAAGAAATATTGATAATTTTAACTTAAGAAAATATTCAATATATGTCTTGGTTATTACCGGAATTTTTATAATAGTTTTTATTGGATTTAATGGATCAAATGATGATGAGTTTAAGACATTTGAGCAATTATTATCTAATAAAACTCTAACTTATATCAAGAATAATAATATTACTCTTGATGATGGTAAATCCAAACTTTTAAGTTTTGGTGAAATTAATTTTATTCCTGCTAACAACTTAAACTGTGAAAAAAATGGTAGTGTTTTAGTAACCAAAGAAAACAATAATTATCAATATCAGTATTATTATAGTTGTGGAGAACATGTTAGTAATCCCATTCAAACCGTATCTGATAATAACGATGAGGCCGTCGACTATATTGCTATTAGAGGTAACAACCCTACCTATATTTCTATTAATGAAACATATGAGGATCCTGGTTATGTCTTAATTGACCCCGATGCAGATGTTGATACTTATAATAATATCGTTCAAGCTGAAGGAGTATATCATGTTAATTATGTTGTTAAAAGCAACGAAAGCGAATACACTGTTAAGAGAATTGTTATTGTTACTAACAAAAATTTGAATAATAATCCATCAAATAATACTAATCCTCCTACTATAAAATTAGTTGGTGGCAATGAGGTAAATATTTTGCTTGGGACTAATTATGAAGAATCAGGCTATAAAGCAACTGATAGCGATAATAATGACCTATCTGATAAAGTGATTGTTAATAATACCGTTGATAGTAATAATATTGGTACTTATGAAATCAATTATATTGTAACTGATGGAAATAATTTAACAAAAACCATCACAAGAAAAGTAAATGTTATTGATATTCAATTAAATTCTAATAGTAATTTATATACCAATAAAACAATTGACATTAATGTTAGTGTCACTAATGATAACTATTATTATACTACCCTACCTAATTATAGTAATTATTTTACTACAAACTTTACTTATAAAGTAAATAATAATGGTACTTACACTTTTACTGTTTATAGTAAAACAGGTAATCCTGTTTCCAAAAATATAACTATCGGTAATGTTGATATCGACTCCCCTTTTGGAACTTGTTATATGAATGAAAATGGTCTTATAACAACTAATATAAAAGATTCAAAAAGTAGTATCGTTGGTTATAGTTATTTTTTAAACGGTAATTATACCGATTATATAGCATCGTCTTCTTACAAAACTACTTTTACTTATAATACCGTTTCGACAAGAGTAAAAGATGGGGCTGGCAATATCAAATATATAACTTGTAGTAAAGCTGATCGCCCTGCTTCTCTTGATCCTATTGTCCCTGAAAAATTTAGTCATAGCATTATAAGCGACACCTTAAAATCTTGGATTATTAGAAAAAAGAACTATACAATGATTAGAGTGTGGGCAAAGGAACCATATAAACAATTACACAAATACAGTGCTACCGATTATGGAAAAAGTAATGATAATTTTGATAATGTAGCTAAAAAAGCCTTAGAAAATAAGATTGATAAAAATGATGTAGCAATAGGTTGGAATCACACCGTAAGTGTTTGGTATGGTGGCAGAAGTAGTGATGAATTTAGTAAATATGATAGAGCTGGATTAGTAATTAAAGAAGGACAAGTATTAAGAAATGATTATAGTACTACTGGTGTAGAGCGTTCGCCACTTGCAGCTATTGATAATAAAAACACTTTGAATTTCTATAATGATTATAAACTTGATCCTCAAAAAAGACAGATTATGTATCAAAATGCTATAAACAGTGGTACTTTAAATACTATTAATATTTCACAATTAGCAGTAAAAGATGGTGTAGCTGTGCTTAAGAAGAAAAAAGGCCATTATCCTGCTGTATATCAAGGATTTTGCCAAATAGATAGAAACAATTTTTTATATGTAATCACAGATGGTGGTTGGTGGCCTTTTCCAATGGCAGAGTTGCTAAGAGATTTGGGATGTATTGATGGATATCGCTTGGACGGTGGAGGTTCAACCAATCTTTGGTTGAAAGACAAAAACGATAAAAATTGGAATCAGATTAAAGGCGATGGTAGTCGAGATGCTTGGAGTATATTTTACTGGACCGAACTATAAAAAAAGAAAACAAAATGTTTTCTATAGTTTTATCCCTCCACTGATAATGTCTTTTAGATTACGCCAATATAATAAAAATATATTGGCTTTTTTAATATCTTTTTTTACCGTTAAATCAACTGTCTTTAGAATCTTATTATCATCTTTTATAATTATAGTACCAACAACATCACCATATTTTAAAGGGGCCACTAAATTATTTATATTAATATCATAGGTGACATTTCGTTTATTGTCTATCTTTTTATTTAATAGATTAACATTTTCTAAAGGGACAATACCAACTTCTGTATCTCTACCCTTTTCCACTTTCCTTGTCGTTATAATAGAATCTTTAGCTAATAATACTTCTATTTCATATTGAGCAAAAGCATAATCTAACATTTCGGTTATTTCTTTATTTCGGGTTTTAGTATCTGGTTCTTTCATAACTACAGCAATTAAACGCATACTATTTTTTTTAGCTGTGGTGGTCATACAATAGCCGGCCTGATCAGTATAACCTGTTTTCAGCCCATCAACCCCATCATAGAAACGTACTAGTTTATTAGTATTAACTAACCAAACTTTACGGTCTGTATTCTGCCTTAAATAGGTTTCATAGATAGAAGTATATTCTAATACTTTCTCGTGTTTTACTAATTCTTTAGCTATCATGGCCATATCATATGCACTTGAATAATGATTAGCAGCTGCTAAACCATGAGAGTTTTTAAAATTAGTATCTTTTAGTCCTAATTCTTTAGCTTTATTGTTCATCATTGTTACAAAGTTATCTTCCGTACCGGCTATTTTTTCAGCTAATGCAACCACCGCATCATTACCACTGGCTATAGCAATACCCTTAAATAAGTCATCAACACTCATTTTTTCATTAGCTTCTAATAGTATTTGACTACCACCCATACTAGATGCATTCTCACTAACAGTTACCATATCATTCCACTTAATAATACCTTTTTCAATACTTTCCATAATTAGAAGCATTGACATCATTTTGGTCATACTAGCTGGTTCTAAACGTTCATGAGGATTTTTGGAAAAAATAATTTCACCCGTTGATGCCTCTAAAAGAATAGCTGACTGAGCATTTCCGGCCAAAGGAACATCATCAGCTTTAACTCCTTTTATTGGTAATAATATACTTAACATAAGAAGAAATACTAAAAGCTTTTTCATAATCCACCCCTAATAAAGATTATGAAAATATATGTTTTTTATGAAAAAAAGTAATAATTTGTCACAAAAAAAGCATTAATAATGCTTATTCGACAATACTGCCTACATCCCCATTAGTTAAAGCCCTTAATAATTGTCCTTCTTTATTAATGTTTAATACTAAAATAGGAACATTATTTTCTAAGCAAAGACTAGTAGCCGTAAGATCTAATACTTTTAATTTCTTATCTAACATTTCTTGAAGAGACATTTTCTTAATTAACTTGGCATTAGGATCTAATTTAGGATCAGCAGTATAAACACCATCAACATTAGTCGCTTTAATTATGACATCTGCGTGGATCTCTATAGCTTTTAAAGCTGACGCTGTATCAGTTGAAAAATATGGTGAACCTACTCCACCACCAAAGATAACAATTTTCTTATCGGCTAAAGATGCCATCGTTTGATTATAATTATAAAGTGGTAAAATTTTATTCATTTCAATCGTTGTCATTACTTCCGTAGGAACATTTAATTCTCTGAATGCTTCACCAAGAGCTAGAGCATTCATAACAGTACCCAATATCCCTATATTATGGGAAACATTCATATTCATAAATTGATTAGTCCGTCCCCGCCAGAAATTACCTCCACCAACCACGATACCAATCTCATAACCATTATCAGCACATTCTTTTATTTCTCTACATATTCTTAACATTGAATCATTATCAATACCATGACCAATAGAGCCCGCTAATGCTTCGCCACTCAATTTAATTAATAATCTTTTATATTGCATACTTAACCCACTTTCTATTTATATTGTATCATAAAAGGAAGGTTTTGTCCCTTCCTTTTAATTTTTTAAATAGAGATTTTTATCATCATAATTAGTTGTAATATGACTATCATTTTTTATCAATAATAATTTTTTCCTCAACTGCTTTACTCTTTTATTTCCAAATCAATAATCTGATCTAATTTATTAATTACTTTAAAGCCCTTACTTTCAAGATCTAAAGAAAAACGAACACCAATTCCGCCCAATACTTCCCAACTACGTAAATTACCGGCATAATCATCAATAAGAATGGAGTTTTTAGGATTAACCATTTGGGTTTTAGATATTTCTTTAGGAACCGTAATAATGGTAATATGGGGTAAATATTTTCTTATAAATTTTATTTTTGCGACAGCTTCATCTAATGTAATTACATGTGTTAATATGGCAACATCAAAACGACTAGTATCAACAATTTTTTTAATACAATTCATACTATCATTTATTAAAGTGATGTTCCTTAATAATTTATGCCAGTCTAATTCCCGATAAAATTTTCTTACGGATTCCTCATTTTGCTCAATGTTTTGTTCTTTCATCATCATATAACTAACACTAATTGTATCAGCAATTACACCATCAAAATCAATGTATAGATTTATCATAATCCACCTCATATCTTAAGAATATTCTAACATAATTATATTCTTTTAGCTACAAAAAAAGAATAAACTGTGTTTATTCTTGATTTAAAGCATTGATTAATTCAACTTTTTTCATTGTTGAGTAACCGCTTAATTCTCTTTCCTTAGCTATTTCTCTTAATTCAGCAACTGTTAATTTAGATAAATCAACATTTTCTTCTTTAACTTTGCTGCTAGCTGAAGTATTAGAACCTTTTTTTGGTTTTAAGCTTTGAACTTTTCTTGGTTTTGGTGTAACAGAATGTTTTGCTTCTTTACCAACAGTTGTTTTAACAACAGCTTCTTTTACTTTTTTAGAAACAACTTTGTCTAAAGCTTTTTTAGCTGTTTCAACTAATTCCGTAAAAGCTGCAGGATTATCAATAGCAATTTCACTTAACATCTTACGATTAATAGTTACTTCAGCTTTCGCTAAACCATTAATAAATTTTGAATAACTAATATCATTTTGACGACAAGCAGCATTAATTCTTGTAATCCATAACTTTCTAAAATCTTGTTTCTTTTGTTTTCTATCACGATAAGCATATCTACCTGAATGCATTACTTGTTCTTTAGCTGTCTTATATAATCTATGCTTACTACCAAAATAACCTTTGGCTTGATCTAATACTTTTTTACGGCGCGCACGATGAATTGTGCTACCTTTTACTCTTGTCATATTTTATCCTCCTATCTTAAATTAATTCTTTAATACGACTTAAATCGGATTTGCTTAAATTAGAACCATGTCTTCTTGTCCGACCGAAAGCGGCATTTTTCTTGCCTGTATTATGTCTTGAACCAGGTTTACCAATTTTAACAGTTCCTCCTGGGCGTACTTTACATACTTTAGCTGTTCCTTTATGTGTTTTTAATTTTGGCATATTATTCCTCCTATTTTTCTTTTTTTGGTGCGAGTAGCATTATCATAAAACGGCCTTCTAACATTGGCTTTTGTTCAACAATAGCTATTTCGCTTAAAGCATCGGCAAAACGAAGTAATACTTCAATACCTAGTTCAGGATGGGCCATTTCTCGTCCTTTAAAACGAATAGACGCTTTAATCCTATGACCTTTTTCTAAGTATTTAGAAGAATTGGTAACTCTTGTATCAAGATCATGTTTATCAATTGTAACTGATAAACGATATTCTTTTACTTCAAGATTAACCTCACGTTGTTTTTTCATATTCTCTTTTAATTTCTTCTTGCTTTCATATTTAAACTTATTGTAATCCATAATTTTACAAACTGGTGGATTACTTGTAGGGCTTATTAAAACTAAATCAAATCCAGCATAACTAGCTAAAGTTATTGCATCTCTTAGATTTTTAGTTCCTAATTGTTCCCCATTTGGTCCGATAACCATTACTTCTCTTGCTCTAATTTGTTCATTAATAAACAAATCCTTATCTTTGTTTGCGATATTTGACACCTCCACAAAAAAAGTGAATACAAGCGTATCCACTATAAAAACCATTTTTTGGCCTTTAACCCAAAGCTTAAGCAATCGGGTGAGAAGTGGATACTTCTGCTTTCCTTTTTTTTATACATTCATATTATACTTATAAATTATTTATTTGTCAATACTTTTATGCATTGCCATTTTCATCTACTTCAGAATCATGAGTTGTACCGGTATATCTTGCCCCAAGTTTGGCAGTTGTATTTTTTTCTATTAATCTAATTTCACCATTATCTAATAAAACATATACACCTGTTTTAATGCCTGTACGATCTCCAACTATCTTATATAAATCAGTGAAAGACTTAACTTTAGCATCACTGTCTACTTTTAATACATCAACAGGAATAACTAATCTTCCTTCAGGAGTAGTGTTTAAACTACTTAACTCTTCATATAATTCACCAGTTTTGGAATTATCTGGCCAGTCTGGTGCTGAATAAGAAGTTGAATCAGGATTATAATATTCAATATTAGAATAGATAATATATAATTCACCATCTTTGGTTAAGGCCAAAAGTGTAAAGTCCATTGCACTTATGCCCTCTTCAAATAATCCAATAGAAACTAATTCTTTATCAAGGCTACCCATATTACACTCATAATGATTATTAGTACCTTCAACTTTTAATTTACCATCAGCATCAATCTTAATTTTTATTGGTAATTGCGCTAATGTAACTTCTGTTTTATTAGGTAAAATATAACTAGCATAAGTTTGTTCATCTGTTTTTGTAGTATTATTATTGTTATTATTTGCATTATTATTTTTATTATCATTTTTGGTTACATATAAATAACCTAATGTTGTTAAAATTGCTATTAATATAAGTATCAATAGTACCACAATAAATTTATTACTATTCTTTTTTGTTTGTTCATTCATTGGTAAGTTAGTTAGATTTTCATTCATAGGATTGTCTCCTTATTAATAAATATTATTTCTTAGTATAAATAATTCAATCTATAAACCCTCTAATAAAATAATTATGCTCTTGATACGTATTGTCCATCTTTAGTTGAAACGATAATACTTTCGCCCTCTTCAACAAAAAGTGGTACTTTAACCATTAAACCGGTTTCAATTGTTGCTTCTTTCATAGCATTATTAGTAGTATTACCTCTAACGGCTGGTTCAGTCTTAATAATTTTATATTCAACCTTATCCGGTAATAATAATCCTAACATTTCACCTACATAGAAAGTTAGATCAACATTTAATCCATCTCTCAAATATTCAACATCTTCACCAATTTGATCTTTACTAAGCTCAATTTGTTCATATGTTTCCATATTCATAAAGTTATAAATATCACTGCTAGCATATAAAAATTGCATATTCTTTTTTTCAATAATAGCTTTTTCAAGCTTTAAGCTTGTATTAAATGATCTTTCAATATTAGAACCTGTTCTTAAGTTCTTCATTTTTATTTTCATAAAAGCGGCACCTTTACCAGGTTTTACATGTAAAAAATCTACAACTTGGTAAATTTGCCCTTCAATTATAAGCGTCATACCATTCTTAACATCATTTACATCTATCATTTTCTCACCTACCCTTGTCTCCTAGCAGATAATGGTACACCATTAGGTGTTTTTGGAAATCCGGAATGCGGATGATTCCCTAAAGATTTTACATTTGAATTTCCATTTGTTCTTAAAACTCTTTCATCAGCTCTCGAACAAGCAAAATTTTTTCTGCCATCTCCAAAACTTTTAGTTGCAATTAAATACGGAGTACCTAGTACTCCTGCTAAATTTAGTTTTTCCATCAAAATCCCCTTACTGCTTATAATGTTTATTATTTTGCTTCTTTATGCGCTGTTACTTGACGGCATTTAGGACAAAATTTTTTAAGTTCTAAACGTTCAGTCGTATTTTTTTTATTTTTTTGTGTACGATAACTTTGATTCTTACATACCGTGCATTGAAGAGTTATTCTTTCTCTATTTTCACCTTTTTTTGCCATGATAATCCCCTCCTTTTTAAAAGCTATAAATATTATAACAGATTATTGATAGATTTCAAAGAATTTTTTTGAAACTTCATATGATATCTTGCGATTAACACGGGTATGATAATTATTTCCATTATAATAATGACCAACATTAGGAGAGACAACAGTGAAGGTTACAATTGGGTTATCATAGGGGGCATAACCTACAAAAGTATTACTAAGAGTCTCTTTATCAATCTTACCATCTAAATCCGTATCAATAAAACTTTCACTAGTTCCTGTCTTACCAGCCGGTCTGTATTTATCATCAATATAAGTATAGCCTGTTCCGCCACTGCGCATTACTTCTTTAAAACCAAGTTTTACCCGTTCAAAATATTCAGGTTTAGTTGTAATGGTATTATATACTTCTGGTTTAGTTTCTTTTATCATTTTTGTTATTGGTTCTTCGGTTGGTTCATATACAGCCTTTAAAAGAAATGGACGGATACGATTACCACCATTAGCAATGGTATTTATATATTGCGATAATTGGATAGTTGTATAGGTATCATACTGACCTATTGAAAAGTCTAATAGATAGCCTGTTAGAGTACTACTACCAACATAGCCTAAACTTTCAACTGGTAAATCAATACCAGTTTTAACCCCTAAACCAAATTCCCTAAATGTTTTACGATAAGTATCAAAAGCCGTAGGATCAATCGTGACGGGATAATTGTAACGGTAATTTCCTTTACCAACTTTTATAGCTGTTAGAAATTGAAAAACATTTGAGGAGTATCTTAAAGCTTCAACATCATTAATACGACCTAACTGACGCCATGAGCATTTTTCAGGTGTACCCGCTATTTTAATACATTGATCATTACGATATTCACCAATCGTTAAAGCCCCGGTATTATAACCAACTATATGAGATGCTCCTTTTACAGCTGATCCCACTTGGAGAGGAGAAGTTACAATCCCAGGTGTATAATCATAAACAATATAATCACTACCCACTTGGGCAATTTGTTTACCAGCCATAGCTAAAATTTCACCGGTATTAGGATTAGCAATAATAGCAAAAGCATGATTTAAATATTCCGTGTTAGGTTCTTTCTTTGCCAGTAATAATTGGTCAACAATTATTTGCTCAATGGCTTGTTGTAATTTTATATCAATACTTAAAACAATATCATTACCTCTTTTACCATCAATGATTTTTTTTAAACTGCCATCATCTAATATCTCATATTGTTCTTTGGTACCCCTTAAAAGATCCTCATATTGATATTCCAAATAACTTAAACCAACCCGATCATTAAGAGCATACCCTTTAGAAAGATAATAATCTTTTAATTCTGAAGGTAAGCCATTAGCAAGACTTCCTAATATTGTTCTAAAAGTATCACCATAAGGATAATAGCGATCCCAATCTAATTTGACATTGAATCCTTCTAATTGTTCTGTTTCTTCCGCAACTACAGCATATTCTTTATCGGTAACATCTTTTTCCTTAATTATTTTTTCATCATAAGAGTATCCTTTATTCATCAAATAATAAATATAAGCAGCCTTGTGATCTATTATGGTATATTGTTTTAATTCTTCATCAGTAACACGACTTATCTTTAATTCTTCAAGGTCATCAATCGATAACTCTCGATCATTATATTTTTCTTTTTCTTTAGATGTTATTTTATTTTCAGCTTCTTCCAAATGATTATAAAGCCAGAATAATTTTAGTTCTCGAACTTGAAGATTGCTTGTATCAATATCTAATATTTTAGCTATTTTATAGGCTAAAACCATCTCTTCCTGTCTATTTACACCCCATTTTTTCTTATAATAGATTATTTTAACGGGTTTATTATCAACTATAATATTATGATTACGGTCATAAATACGACCACGAGGAGCTGTATCACCCATAATAATATTTTGATTAGCAAGTTCTACTTGTTTAGTATAATAAATATGTCTTACGATTTGAACATTAAATAAACCCACCATTAGAGTTACGACGATTACCATTATTAGCGCAATTAATATATAAAATCTTTTTTCAATTATTTTTTTAAGACTATAACGTTTTTTGTTGGAGAGCTTGTTTATATATTTCATTAACGACTTTATAATCAAGGATGTTAAAAAAAGCATCTATATATTTAGCGCGTTCATTTTTATATTTAAGATAATAAGCATGTTCCCATAAATCTAACCCAATAATTGGTATAAAGTCATAAAAATAAGGAGTATCTTGATTACTCGTATTGATAATATTAAATTTATTATTTTGATCAAGAATTAAAAAAGTCCATCCTGATCCTACTAACTTATTAGCTGTATTAATAAAAGAAGTTTTAAATTTATCATATGATCCATACTGTTTATCGATGGCATCTTTAAATTCACCATATGGTTCATTATTATTTTCACTTAAGATACTAAAGTATAATTCATGATTAATAATGCCACCTGCGTTAAATAAGATATCATCTCTTTTATCAAGAGGATAATTATCGATATTTTTAATAATATCAAAAATGGAACCATAATAATCAGGTACTATTTTATTAAAATTATTAACATAATTACCATAATGCTTATTATAGTGCAAATCAATTGTTAATGTATCTATATAAGGCTCTAAAGCATTATATTCATAGCCTAATTTCTTCATTTCGTACATCATAACACCTCCTTAATAAAATTTATTTATTCGAAGTTACATTATTCCCCTATTGTGTCATATATATTAATGAGGTGAAATAATGTACGATTACTTAATTACCCAATACATTGAAAAATTAATGCCTGATGAAATCAATAATTTTGCTTTACAGCATGGGATTACATTACAAGAAAAGGAAATACAACTGTTATATTACTGTATTAAAAAAGATTGGCGTACTATCATCTATGGTAATCCTCGGCCAATCCTTGATGAATTAAAGAAAGAATTAAATCCTCTTACTTATAGTAAAATCGAAGAATTATATATTGATTTTCGTAATAAATATCGTGACTATTTATAATAATTAATAATATCTTCTAATAAGTGAGAATTAAATTTCTTATCACGAATCATCGCAATCTCAAATTTATATGGTGGATAAGAAATACTTGTATCATTAGCTGATGGAACATATGGTGTTTCTAAAATTTTAGGAACATTTTTTAATTTAGAATGATAAATAATCTTAATGAGACTATCAAATCCTAGTGTTCCATAGCCAATATTAGCGTGACGATCTTTATGAGCACTAAAAGTATTCTTACTATCATTAACATGAATACACGCGATTTTATTTAGACCAATTATTTTGTCAAATTGATCTAATATATTATCAAAATTGGTAATATCATAACCGGCATCATTTAAGTGACAGGTATCTAAACAGACATATACTTTATTAGAATATTTAACATTATCAATAATTGTTTTTAATTCTTGAAATGTCACCCCACATTCACTACCTTTACCAGCCATTGTTTCTAGACATATATCAACATTAGTGTCCTCGGTAATAACCTGATTTAAGGCATAGATAATGTTGTTAAGACCCCTTTCCACTCCTAATGATACATGACTACCAGGATGAATTACTAATTTTTTTATGCCTAACATTTCTGTTCGTTTAATTTCTTCTTTTAGAAAATTAATGGCAAAATTGTAATTATCACCATCATTTGCAAGATTAACAATGTAAGGAGCATGAACAACAACATTGTTTATGTCTATATTATTTTCTTTCATTAATTTATGAGCTTCATCCGTAAGATTCTTATCAAGCGTATTTCGCATTGTATTCTGAGGCGCTCCCGTATATATCATAAAAGTATTAGCACCATAAGATAGGGCCAATTTAACACTTCCCAATAATTGATCAACACTCTTAAAACTAACATGACTACCAATAATTAATTCTTCCATAACAACATCCTTCCATACGTATATTATAACATATGGGTATTATTCTAACCACTATCTATTAGACGATTTAAGGCATTAAAAGTATATTTTAAGGCGGCTTGGGCTCCGCTACCAATTTTTTCAGATATATATAAACCGGCTTGTGATATTTTATTTTGATAATCTTTATTATAATCTTTTAAGTAATTTTCAATATCAATATTTTTACCATCTTTTACATCTTGTTCAAACTTTTTTATTTGATCCTCAGTAAACGCTACTTTCTTATGTTGCTCATATTCATAATAACCCGTTATTTGGGAAAAATATAATGTAATAAAAGTGACCCCCAGAATAATTAAAATAATCTTAAAAATACGAACATATAATTTTTCATAATCAAATTTTTCCATATGTTTCTCCTAAATATTTATCAATAGCTTGGGCTAAAAAAGATAAGCTTAATTGTATTTCTTCAAAACTATTATCAACACCGCCACATTTAATTATTACCATCTTATCACTTAATGATAAATTAGCCGTTATATCATCACTGTTATAGATTAATCCAAGTGATAGGTCAGGAACAAGTTTATTTAAGTAATCACTTAAGATTTGGGCTAAAGCTATGCTTTTACTATTATCTTTTTTTACAAGAAATTGTAATTTAGCCATATTCTTATTGTCATAATTAAGAGTCGTCTTTTTGTATCCTCCTACATCTCTACTTATATCTATTAATAATAGATAATCAGAATATTTTATCAAACGATCTTTAATTGTTGGTTCTACTACCTTATATATAATATTAATATCTAGATTGTCAGTATAATAACTAGTAAAATCGGTATTCTCAACAATGGTTCCTATGTCAAATTTCTGTAATTGATCACGTAAATAATAAGAAGCCATTAAAACATTTGGTTTAATACTTTGTTTATCACTTTTATAATTTTCTAATTGATTAGTATTATGTATATAAACTGAAGGTTTATCAACAAATAAGTATTTTGGATCTTCTATGTATGCTGTTTGTTTCTTTAATAAAGCTAAATTATCTTGTTTTAAAATTAAGTTATACTTTAGAATGGTAATTGGATTATCAAGGTCAAAACCACTAAAGAATGATGTTATTTTTTTAGCCATATTAAGTTTAGTATTAATATAAGGGTTGCCTGATTCTAATAGATATTTAGTTATTTCTTTATTAGAAAAATTAAGTTGCATTTTAAATATACCATAAAGGGCTATCAGTACACCAAGAAACATAAATAAAAGAAAAAGAGCTTGTTTTATAACTTTAATTGCTGGCATTTTATCACCCACTTTAATTTATTCCCATTATAGCTTTTTAAGAACAAAGATGTTGTCGAATAAACATCGGTTATTCTTATTTACATATTTTTTATTTGGGGATGTAAAGTACGATTAATACCATTACCAATAACATCACTTAATTTTTCAATAATAAAATCTACCTCTTTAGGTGTTACCATTAAGTTATAACCAATAGGTGTTAATACTTCAAATAGTAATTGTCGTAATTCACTATCATTTAAGGTACCAACTAAGCCTAATAAATTAGCTCGTTCATGGGGATTATCAACCGTTTCTTTATTTAAATAATTAATATTATTAGTGGTTAATTTACTTATTGGATTATGGGCAAATTGTTTAGTGAAAGTATAGTGTTTATAGATATAATTAATGGTATCACCAACAATGGTAATGGCATCAACGACGGTTGGTATACCTATAGCGATAACAGGTATTCCTAGTGTCTTATTGCTTATCTCTTTACGACTATTGCCAACCCCACTACCAGGATGAATTCCGGTATTAGTCATTTGAATCGTTTTATTAACGCGATCAATAGCTTGACTAGCTAAAGCATCTATCGCGATAACAAAATCAGGTTTAATTTTTTTAACAATACTAACAATAATATCACTAGTTTCAATACCCGTCTTTCCTGTTACACTAGGACTAAAAGCCATTACTTTTCTAAAACCTTGTTCAATATTACCTAGTGCAAATAAATGAGCTGTTGCAATAATATTATTAATAGCAAGGGGTCCTAAAGCATCAGGTGTTGATTTATCATTACCTAGTCCAATAACTAAACAAGAAGCATTACTATCAATATTTAACATCTTAATCAATTTAGTCAAAGTATCACTAAAAACTTGTTTCACTTTTTCTTTACTATCATAATCAGTAATATCCTCAAATTCAATTGTAAAATATTTGCCCGCTATCTTACCTATTTTTTTAGCACTTTCCTCATCTATATCTATTTCCGTTACCTTAATATTATCTATTTGTTCAACTTTCGTTAATATGTTTTTATCAATGGCTTCAATTGCCAAATCCGTACGAATACTATAATTATTTAGATCTATTTGATGTCCCATTTTATCACCCTGTACATATTTTTCCCAAAAAACACACTTTTTATTGCTTTTTTATCCAATTTTTGTTAAAATTAGAGTGTTAAATGACTTGGAGGTGAATATAATGCCAAATATGAAAAATGCTAAGAAAAAAGTACGCGTTATTGCTAAAAAAACAGAAAGTAATAACCAATATGAAGCAAGTATGAGAACAGCTATGAAAAATGTAACTAAAGCTGTTAATGGTAAAGATAAAGCAAAAGCTGGTGATACTCTTAAAACAGCTATCAAAAAAATTGATAAAGCAGCTGCTAAAGGTATAGTAAAAAATAATTTTGTTGCGCGCCATAAAGCTCGTTTATCAAAAAAAGTTAATGAAATGGAGTAATACTCCTTTTTTTTAAAGAATATTAAGGGGATCATAATGAAAAAAGCAATTAATGTCCTAATTTTTATTGTTATATTATTACTTGTAATTTTATATCAAAATAATATTACTACTTTTATTATGCGAACGTTTATTTATCCACAAACAGTTAATATACCAACAAGTACTGCTTATCATAAAGAGAATAAATCTTTCTTCTTAAGTATTACTAATGATTTTATTATAAAGAAAGAAAGTCAGATACCTGATGTTATTTATACTGTTTTGGATAGTGGTTGGAATAATTTTTCTTTTTATTGTGATTATAATTACTCTAGTTGTATCGATGATTTTAAAAAATATTTTGATAACAGTTTTTTACTGTCAAGTATTAATGTTTCTATTCATCCTTATAATACTTATCGTAATATTCAATTACAAATATCCAATTATAATAAATTGACTTTAAACATTAACCGATTGTATACTCCTGATGAAATCACTTATCTAGATAATAAAGTTGATACCATATATAATGAAGTAACTAATAGTAGTATGTCAGTAAGAGAAAAAATCCTCTCTATACATGATTACATTGCTAATCATACTTATTATGATCAAAACTATACTAAAGTTATGGGTAATTCTAATAATGCTTATGGAGCCCTAGCCGAAGGAAAGGCAATATGCAGTGGTTATGCTGATGCTATGCAATTATTTTTAATTAAAATGAATGTTCCTAATTATAAATTAACAAGTAATGATCATATTTGGAATTATGTTTATTTAGATAATGCTTGGTATCATTTAGATGTATCATGGGATGACCCCGTAACTAGTAGTGGAAAAGATAAACTAATTCATAGTTATTTCATAATTGATGATGCTACTTTAAAATCATATCATGATGGTGAACACGATTATAATAATTTGTTTGTTATAAAAAATAATATTTGATAAAAAAGAATCCTTTATAATTTATAGGATTCTTTTTGCTTTTTAATTTTTATGGTAACAGTTGTTCCCTCGCCTATTTGTGACTCATAGTTCATTGTTCCATTATGAGCTCTAATAATCTCATTTGATAATGATACACCTAATCCTATACCATTCTTTTTAGTCGTAAAGAATGGTTTTTTTAATTGATTCAAATGTTCTTTACTCATGCCAATCCCATTATCACGAATAATTATATAGCTATAATCTTTATCTTCTTTGACTAATATATCAATTATTCCTTTATCATCAATAGCTTCCATACTATTTTTAATAACATTAATTAAAACCTGTTTTAAGCGATTATAATCAGCGTCAATATATAATTCTTCACAATCAATTTTAACGTTTAAAATAACATTATTCTTTTTTAAAATATGTTCATAACTATTAGTAATTTCTTCAATTAACATCACAATATCCATAATATCTTTTTCAATCGTAACATGACCTATAGTTAGAAAGTCTTTAATTATAACTAGAGTGCGCTCTACCTCTTCTCTTATAATAGGGATATATTTACCTACTTGTTCTTTATTATTAGTGTCAAGCATATCTAAATAGCCTTTACAAACTGCAATGGGATTCTTAATCTCATGAGTAACTTTAAATAATGAACTCTTTAATTGTTTTTCATATTCTAGTTCTTCAGCCACATTATGGAAACTAATTATTTTTTCACTCTTATAAAATAACCATATTATTATTTGCAACAAGAAATAATAGATTATAATAATAAAAATTAATTGGCATATAATTTCGGGGCTTAATTTCTCATAAGTATTACTATAATAAAACCAAGCACTAAAAAACATAATCTTAATAATTAAAAAGGCATTAATGAAAAGCATTTGGTTTTTAATCCATAAATAAATAATAAAGTAAATAACATATTCAAATAATAATAATGGTAAATTATAACCATAATGATAATGATAAAAAATTAATAATGCTGATATTATTAAGGCACAAAGAGGACATTTTTTAGTATATGCTAAAACAAGAGAAAAAGAAATTAAAAAAATTGGTATAAAATCTACAATATTAGCCCCATACTTATAGATACAATAGAATGAAGTAAGAAGAGTTAATTGTAACCACATAACATTTTCTTTTTTATCAATAGTTTTAGTATAAACTAAATATAATAAATAGATTGTTAAAGGGAATAATAATAACATTGTGTTTAAGAATATTCCTTCAAATAAATTCATTTCATCACTTCCGACAATAATATACAATTATTTTTTGTCATATTTTGTCGAAAAAAAAGAAATATATCGTTTTTATTTTAATTCATCGATACATTTCTTTATTTGTCTAGTGTCTTCACCTAAAATAATTTTTAATTGGTTATCTATTTCAACAATACCACGAGCTCCCATTCTTTGAATAGCGTCTTTATCAGCTTTACTGGTATCGTGTAAAGTTACAACAAATCGTGATTTGTTTGTTTCATAATTAATAATATTATTTTTTCCACCAAGATAACCAACAAGTTTATTAGCTTCTAATTTAAAGTCTTTACGACGTGATCTTATTATTGCAATAGCGATAATAAATAAAATTGCTATAATTATTAGATATTGTATATATTCCATAATTACCTCCATATATATTATACTATATTTTTATTAAATTTTAGCACATATTTTTATAAAATACTAGGGGTGATAATATTAATAAATTAAGAATTGATTTTCAACTTTTAACCTGTCTAATTATATTTGCGATAATTAGTTTAATAACTATTTATAGTGCGAGAACAATATTACCATCATATTTAGATAATCTAGCTATTAAGCAGTTATTATGGTATATGTTAGGCTTTGGTATTATTGCCGTTATGTTACTAATAGGTAATGGCTGGTTTTATAATAATGCTTGGATTCTTTATGGTGTTGGAATTGCTTCTTTAATCGGATTATTAATCTTTGGTGAACCTATTAATAATGCTCGTTGTTGGTTTAACATTCCTTTTATAGGAACAATTCAACCAGCCGAATTTATGAAAATAATTTTAATTATTGTTTTGGCTCATATGTTAAATGATTTTAATACTAATTATCGAAGAGCTAATAATAAAGAAGAATTTATTTTTCTTCTAAAAGCAGGACTAGTTGTAATAATACCTAGTTTATTAACCTTCTTACAACCCGATACGGGTATTGTTTTAATATATTTATTGATTACCATTGTTATGCTTTTTGCAGGTGGTATTAGATATCGCTGGTTTATTGGTTTATTAATAATAATAATCCTATTAGTTGGAGGTGTAGTATTCTTATATTTCAATAATCAAGATTTGTTTGTTAAAATATTAGGTAATGATTTCTTTTTAAGAATTGATCGGTTATTAGAATGGAGTAATAAAAGTGGTTATCAATTAACAAATGGATTAAACGCCATTGGTAGTGGAGGATTATTTGGTAATGGGATTAGTCATACTCCTCTATATTTTCCGGAAGCTCAAAATGACTTTATTTTTGCAGTCTATAGTAGTAATTTTGGATTTATTGGTTCCTTAATACTTATTATCTTAATCTTATGTTTTGACTTAAAATTAATTAGTATCGCCATTAAGAGTCGTAATAATATTGATAAGTATGTCGTATCAGGAATAGTAGGAATGTTAATCTATCAACAATTTCAAAATATTGGTATGACATTTGGATTATTACCCATAACCGGTATTACTCTACCCTTCATTAGTTATGGAGGATCTAGTTTAATTAGTTATATGATTATGGCTGGCATTATTTTTAATATTGTTAATAAAAGAGGATATTATGCTAAAAAAAAAGGATAAAGCCTTTTTTAATCGTTTATTATAGCAATTCTAAATGTTGTATTAGTATTAATTTCACCAGTTGTTGAGTCATAATTAAATATACCAGTACTAGTTGTTTCTGTGTTATATCCTCCTCTTGTTAGCCAAGGATTAGAGGCATTTAAAGTAACACTTTTATCACTATCCCAACCACTGGTTTCGCTTAGAGCTTGACCAAAGCATATACCACCATTACACGCTGTTGTAAAATCAGTGGCGGCAAACTTGTTATAATATATATTATCAGGATAAGGTAAGGCAAATCCTGAACTACCAGGATAAAGGGTTCCTGTACCATTGGTATAATTACCCATAACAACTTCCCTAGCACCACCTGACATATCATATACACCAGAATAGTCAATATTAGTAGAAGCTGACTTTCCTACAACGGTCATAGCGGCTGCATCACAATTATCTGATACAGGGGCATCAAAAGAAGCAGCGGCACAGCCAGTAATAAAATTAACATTGTTATTATTTCTTGTAGCACTAGATCCAAAACGACTATAAGCAAGATATGCGACAGCGCCCCATTCATCATTCTTTAAAACATGAATATTCGTTTTATCTTCAACAAAGCCAAAGATATTACCGGCATTCTTTAATCCTGTTACTAAATTATAGATGTTTACTAAACTAATCTTTCGCCATGAGGGAATATTAGGCTTAATTAACACTTTAGTACTATCTGAACTATCTACTTCGGACCCAGCTTTAGTATAAGGAGAATCACTTTGTAAATAACCTGTTTCAAATTTACCAATCCAGAATCCCGTTGTTTCTTTACCACTAGAAGAAAATGCTGGATGAGTCATATACTCACCTTCCGCTACTTCCCACCAATTAGCGGAAGCACTAGTAGCCGTAGTACTTAAACCCGTTTTAGCAGTACCTATTTCAAATTTAATCGCAATTTGTCTTTCACTACCTGTTCCACTTGTAGCGGAATAAGGAATACTATATTTAAACCTTGGAATCCATACATAATACATTAATATATCATCTTCACTAATGGTTGTACCAGACGCTATTTGTTTATAATAAGCTAATTTATTATTTTTAACAACAATGGCATTAGCCCATACTTTAGCACTGTAGTCATACCATTTAGTATTAATATCGGCTTTTTTCACATGACCTTCCGTATCAAATATAATCGGAATCATATTTGATGTTAGAACTGGTTTATTAGGTAAAGTATCAATATTTTCGGTACAATCATTTATACCCATTAATTCATATATATCTTTACTAGAAGTAATAGTTATCCGAACATATCTTGATAAACTAATATTTTCACCACTCTTAAAGTCTTTAAGAGGAGCAGATAATTTATCCGTATCAATTAATCTTTGTAATGATACACAAAAAACATTACCTGTACTTTTAGGGTAATTATTACCATTCTCATCAATATAAAGCTGGGTAGCATCATATATTAATTGTAGGGTTGTATCACTTAATTGTTGTTTAGTACCAGCTATTTGACTCATAATAGGGGGTAAAATAATAATGGATATTAAAACAATTAAAGTTATAGACCCAATTAATTCAATAAGAGTAAAGCCTTTTTTATTCATATATTTCACTCCTATTCTGGTATTATACACCCATTAGTATCTTTATCAATTAATTCATAATTATATTTATTATCCGCAATAGTTACTTTTACTATCTTACTAGGATTAATTGCTTCACCAGTATTAGGATTCTTTAAAGTTATTTTCAAAAAACCCTCATCAACTAAACGTTGTAAACTAATACTACAGTAAAACTCACCATCAGTTTTAGGAAAACTATTAATATTTTCAGCCACATAATCAGCCGCTGAAGCATAAATAACCGCTAACATTCCTTTATCTAATTCATCTGTTGTTTCTTTCATTCGTTCGACAACAATGGAAAAAGTTACATAAGAAATTAAAAGCATCAATATTAAAGCTCCTAATAATTCAATTAAAGTAAAACCTTTTTTATCTTTCATATTTATCCTACCTTTAAAAACATTATAACTTTTTTGGCAACAAAAAACAACTATTAATTAGTTGCTTCATCATTTTTCTTAACAATTTCTTTGCCTTTATATGAACCACATTCTGAACATACACGGTGTGGTCTAATATCAGCACCGCACTTTGGACATTTTGTTGTTCCGTTAGCACTAATTTTGTAATGCGTACGACGCATTCTACCACGAGTTTTACTAATCTTTCTAAATGGTACAGCCATGTTAACACCTCTGCTTTCTTATTTGATTATATCTTTTAATTGTTCCAAACCAGAACTTTGCTTCTGATCATCATCTTCATGTTTTAATTCCCAGCCATCACCTTTTAATTTAATAGTGGCAGCCTCAGGACTAACAACACGCATTGGAATTTCTACCAATATATTTTCCCATATTATAGGTAAAATATCAATAGTATTTTCAATATTTCGGTTTATTTCCGCATTTTCTTCAGAAATTTCATTCAAAACTTCTTCAAATGCTATATCAAAAGGGATTGATACAGGTTCTAGAGTAATGGCACAAGGAATAATCATTACTCCTTTTACATTAAGTGATAGTAAATACTCATCAATAATACTACGCGTAATACTTCCCTTTATCTCAACATTATCAAGTTGTTCAACATCTGTTCCTTTTAGCATCTCTTTAGGAAAAGAATATACTTCATCAATTTCTATAATCTTATCAATTCCATTTTTTAAACGCATCATATCAATATTCATCTTATCACCTCGGCACTAACATTATACATAAAAATGAGGGGAAATGCAAGAAAATAATTCTTTTTAAATTATTCTTTTCCTATTTTATGACATTTGTAAGTTGTAATAGCATAAAAAATCAGGACTTTTAATCCTGATAAAACATTTATACAGTCTTATTCATTGACATAACTCATTGTTGCATCATCCCAACCAATGTCTGATAAACTACTATCAAAACGATTAGCAGGATTAGTACCATTATATCTTATGGTAACTGTTCCCCATGGGTATGATGATGTTTGACTAAAAGTCCAACTGCCAATTGAGATTACACTGCTTGGGATTGTTACATTGGTTAGCCGGTTAAGTTCAAAAGCTCCATCGCCTATACTTGTAACATTATCTCCAATAATTAAAGACGTCAGTTGATTAGTTGAAAAAACCCAAGTTCCTATACTAATTACATTATTAGGAATTATTAAGTTGGTTAACTCATTGTTTTGAAAAGCTCCATCACCTATACTTGTAACACCGTTTCCAATGGCTACACTGCTTAACTGATCATCATAAAAGGCATTGGAACCAATGTTAGTAACACTGTTAGGTATTATTACATCGGTTAGTTGGTTACGTTCAAAAGCCCCCTTGCTTATACTAGTAACATTATTTCCAATAGTTAAAGACGTCAGTTGATTAGTTGAAAAGACCCATTCTCCTATACTAATTACATTATTAGGAATTATTAAGCTGGTTAACTCATTGTTTTGGAAGGCTCCATCACCTATACTTGTAACACCGTTTCCAATAGTTGCACTTGTTAAATGTTTGCCTTCGAAAGACCAGGCTCCAATACTTACAACAGATATTTCATTAATAGTATTAGGTATTACCACTTCTCTAGGACAAGCCGGATTATTACTGTCTTCATTTTCATAATCATAGTAACTAGTAATTGTTCCCGTACTACTAATAAACGCAAAGCATGATTCTGATGTTGGTACTAATATTTCAAGTATACAACCATCTAAGTAATCGCTAATCATTACTTCTTTTTCATCATAATCCTTTTTCGCACACCATTTACCATCTTTTATAGCAATTGCCATCTTTAGATCTTTATCAACTATGACACTACCACTTTCTGGTAGAGATCCACTAATATTGATACTATCTCCTATAAATTGATTGTTTTCAATAGTATACATTTTCTCACTAATGGCTGTTTGCATTATAACTCTATTTTTTACACCATCCATTAAACCATAAGCCGTTGCTTTTAAAGATTCTTTTTTAGCATCTTCAATAACCCCTAAAATAATGGGGGTTGCAATTAAGGCAATTATAGCCAACAAGATTATTACTGCTAACAACTCTATCAAGGTAAAAGCAAGGTTGTTTTCGTCTTTTTTTATAAAAAGCACCCAAACTCACTCCTTATTATATGTTAACTGTATTATGATATATTAATTACATTATAGCACAATTATTTTTATATACAATTTAAAAATCCTATTTTTTAAATATCTCTTCATCAATATTTATTAATCTTTTTATTTCGTTAATCATTTCCAAAACCGTTTCTTTTGTAATCCCCTTTTTAATAATTTCACTTTTTTCATCAAAATAATTCATTTCTTCAAAAGCTATGTACACATTGTTGTTATATAAAGATAAAGCTGCCTTTTTATTATAGTATCTTGTCAAAGATATAAACTGTTCTATGAATTTAGGAGTAATAATATTCCTTGCTTCATTTTCATCGCTTGCATATACATTATAGCCTTCGATTAATATGTCTATCTTTGATAAAGAGCTATCATTATATCTAGACTCTTTATAGTTGCTTACTATAGGTAATATTAATATTGGATTAGTATTTTTATGAAAATAAGTTTTTAAAAAAGTTCCTTTAAAACATACAACCTTAAAGTCATTATCATAACCTGTCATATAAGACATTTCATATAATGATAAATAAAAATTACCATTATTTATAGCACAAGTATACTCTTTACCAAAACTTCCATCTTTAAAAATTTTTGATTCGCTAATATCTTTATTATAATCATCAATTATTTCACCATTTAAATATATTTCATTTCTTTTTTGATATGTAAATTCGATATTCGGTTCAATATAATCGAGCGATTTTTTTAATGCATCAACTATAATTAACTGCCTTTCTATCTCAAATGATAATGGCTTAATAAAGCAAAATAATAGTGTTATCAAGCCAATAACTATAGATAATAAAGTAATTAATAATTGGTTAAAGAAAACTATAGAAATAAGGCATAATAAAATAATAATCCCACCAATTATCATAACTTTTGGTTTTACATTTTTATCTGCCTCATGATATTTTTTTTCATGTTTTTTTATATTCATCTCATAAAACTGATCAAAATCCATATTCCAAAGATTATTAGAAGTGTAACTGACAGCTGATGGTGAGGTTTTTTTGGAATTTCTATGCAGGTATAACCCAGATATTATAAGTATAACACCGATAGAAATAACTATAGCATTGGGAATTAAGATATGATTAAAAAGTTGTTTATCGTTAATAATAAATAAGAATATTAAGAATGGGATATCAAATAGAAAAACAGCAATCCCACTGACAATAAGAAAAGTTCCTGTTAACTTGCGTCCTCTTACTCTTTTTTCCTCATTTTCTTTTAGCATAAAAAACCTCTTTTCGACATTTTATTTATAACATTTAACTTGCTGTTTGTCAATGTACTGAGTATTATGTTATGATATATACAGGTGATATTATGCATAGTGTTGGTTTAATAGTTGAATATAATCCTTTTCATAATGGTCATTTATACCATTTAAATAAGGTAAAAGAAATGTTTCCCGGTTACACCATTATTGTCGTAATGAGTGTATGTTTTATGCAGCGTGGTGATGTTAGTATTATCAATAAATGGGATAAAACTAAGATTGCTTTAGAAATGGGTATTGATTTAGTTATTGAATTGCCATTCTTTTTTGCTAGTCAAAGTGCTGATATATTTGCATATGGAGCTATTAGTATTTTAGAATCTTTAAAGGTTGAAGCAGTTGTTTTTGGTAGTGAAAATGGAGACATTGAAATACTAAAGAATATTGCAGCTTTACAAAATAATGATAGTTATCATCAAACGGTTAAGACTTATTTAGATGAAGGAATTAATTATCCAACCGCTATGGCAAAAGCTATTAAAAAAGAAATAGATACGGATATTAGTTCCCCTAATGATTTACTTGGTATAAGTTATATTAAAGCTATTAATAAATTAAATAGCTCCATTATCCCAATTGCTATTAAAAGAACTAATGATTATCATGGTTCAGATACTAATCACCCTATTAGTAGTGCAACAGCAATTAGGGAATCCTTAAGAAAAGGTATTGATGTAAGAAATAATGTTCCTGATATAGCACTAAAATATTTACATAATCTCCATTTTATCGAAGATTATTTTGAATATTTAAAATATAAAATTATTTCCACTCCTGACTTAAGTATTTATCAAACAGTTGATGAGGGTATAGAAAATAGAATTAAAAAAGCTATAATTAATAGTAATACTTTAGATGAATTAATTATGAATATTAAGACTAAAAGATATACTTATAATAAAATTAAAAGAATGCTTGCTCATATACTCTGTTCTTTTACTAAAGAGGAAGCAAGTAAGATGAACGAAATAGAATATATTAGAGTATTAGGATTTAATCAAATAGGTCAAAAATATTTAAATAGTATTAAAAAGAATATTAATATACCAATAATAACTAAATATCACTTTGGTGTTAGTTTAATGTTAGATATAGATTATCGTACAACTAATATTTATTTACTAATTAATAATCAAAAAGAATTAATAGCATTAGAAAATAAACCAATAATAAAAAAATAACAAGAATTTATCTTGTTATTTTAGTATCTGACAGTTAGGACAATAATATGTTCCTCGTCCTCCAACTTTTATTTTAACAATAGTTGTACCACATACTAGACAAGCTTGTCCTTCTCTATTATGAACAAATAATTCTTGTTGGAATCTACCATGTACTCCATCATTAGAGGTATAACTTCTAATCGTTGTACCTCCTGCTGTAATAGCTTTGCCTAATGTTAAACGAGTATTATCAATAATAGCTTGTAATTCTTTATTATTTAATTTAGTAGCCGGTTTTAAAGGATTAATTCTACTTAAGAATAATATTTCATCAGCGTAGATATTACCAATACCAACAATTATTGATTGATCAAGAATAACTGTTTTAATAGGCAGTTTCTTTTTTGAGTACTTCTCTTTTAAATAATTAGGTGTTAAACGTTCATCCCATGGTTCCATACCTAATTCATTTAAAGGGAATTGTTCATAAACACCTTCTTTATTAAGAAGATACATCCGACCAAATTTTCTCGTATCTTGATAACGTAATTCACTATTATCATCCAATTCAAAAATAATATGTTCGTGTTTATTTACTTCATCATTAATATGACGAATATGATATTTACCTTCCATCCGTAAATGACTTAAAAGATAGTAATTATCTAGTTCAAACATTAACCATTTACCTCTTCTTTTAATATCATTAATATTTTGATTGATTATTTCTTTTATAAATTCATCATTACTTGGATACATAATCATATTTTGATAATAAATACGTACATTCTTTATCTTCTTATTTAATACCATTGTTTTTAATGTTTCTTTAACTGTTTCAACTTCTGGTAATTCTGGCATAATATCACCTACTTATTTACTTCTATTTTCTTTTTACCACCCATATAAGGCTGTAAAGAATCAGGTATATTAATACTACCATCGCTATTCATATTGTTCTCCAAGAAGGCTATAAGCATACGTGGTGGGGTAACAACCGTATTATTTAAAGTATGAGCGAAATACTTATTATCGCCATCTTTTACTCTAATACCTAAACGTCTTGCTTGCGCATCAGTTAAATTAGAACAACTTCCAACTTCAAAATATTTTTGTTGTCTGGGACTCCATGCTTCAACATCAACGCTTTTATATTTTAAATCAGCCAGATCCCCACTACAGCACTCTAAAGTACGAACCGGTATATCTAAACTTCTAAATAGTTCAACCGTATATTGCCACATTTTTTCATACCAAGCAGCGCTATCACTAGGCTTACAGACAACAATCATTTCTTGTTTTTCAAATTGATGAACTCGGTAAACACCACGTTCTTCAATTCCATGAGCTCCTACTTCTTTTCTAAAACATGGACTATAACTAGTCATTGTATAAGGTAACTTATTAACATCTAAAATTTGATCTTTAAATTTAGCAATCATTGAATGCTCACTAGTGCCAATTAAATACAAATCTTCATTCTCAATCTTATACATCATATTTTCTTTTTCTTCAAAACTCATAACCCCATTAACTGCATCACTTTTTATCATAAAAGGAGGAATGCAATAAGTAAATCCTTTATCGATCATAAAGTCTCTTGCATAACTTAAAACAGATGAATGAAGTCTCGCAATATCACCCATTAAATAATAGAAACCATTGCCTGAGACACGTCTTGCACTATCCAAATCAATACCATTAAATGCTTCCATAATATCAGTATGATATGGGATTTCAAAATCAGGAACAATTGGTTCACCAAATTTTTGTAATTCCACATTTTCTTTATCATCTTTACCAATTGGTACCGTATCCGCAATAATATTAGGAATTGCCATCATAATAGTCTTTATCTCTTCAGATAATTGTTCTTCTTTTTGTTCTAAAGCTATTATTTCTTGATCATTATCAGAAACTTGTTTTTTAATATCTTCAGCAACTTCCTTTTTACCTTCACGCATTAAATTACCAATTTGCGCACTTAAACTATTTTTACTTGCTCTTAAATTATCAGCTCTTGTTTTACTATCACGATAAATAATATCTAATTCATATACTTTATCAACTAATGGTAATTTATGATCTTGAAATTTCTTTTTAATATTTTCTTTAACTAATTCTCTATTTTCTCTAATTAATTTTATATCAATCATTTTTAGCACCTTCTTTTATTAATTCTTTATATATTTTTCCTTTTTCTTCAAAGTTTTTGAATTGATTATAACTAGGAGCCGCAGGTGATAATAAACATATCTTTGACTGTTCAGTTATTTTATATGCTGTATTAACTACTTCTTTAAAGTCCTCAATGTAATATATTTTCTTATTACTTCTTTTTTCTAATTCGGATCCTATTTTATTACCCGATATAGGCATACATATTATGTTATTAACAGTCGATGTTGTTAAATAACTAATAAGTGGTTCATAATCAATACCGCGATCTAATCCCCCTAATATTAAAGTATCAACACTCTTTAAAGCTTCTATACAGTTAATAGTAGCATTAGGAATAGTTGCAATCGCATCATTATAGAAAGTTATTCCTTTAAATGTACCAACTTTCTCCATACGATGCTCAAGGGGCTCAAAGGTATTTATTGATTGACTAGCTTTATTAATATCTAAATTATAAAGTTTAGCAACACTCAAAACAAACATAATATTGGTAAGATTATGATTACCAAGCAGTGTACGCTCTTGATGACAGTCATATACTCTTTCACCTTTATAATAAATATAATTGTTATCACAATATAAAGTGGCCTTATCATTTGTAAATGATATATTCATTAAATTGCCACTATAGTTACCCTTTGTAACCAAATTATTTAATGTTTCATTTTCTTCACTATATAAACTATAATCATTGTTAGTTTGATACTTAAACATCTGTAATTTAGCACTATAATATTTATCCGGTGTACCAAAGAAATCTAGATGTTCTTCAAATAAGTTTAGAACTAGACCAATATGTGGTGATTTACGAACATACTCTAATTGTAAAGCCGCCATTTCAATAACCATAATACTTTTATCCGTAATCTTTTCAATATAATCTAATAATGGTATACCAATATTACCTAATAAATAAGCATCATAGCCTTGATCAATTAACACCTTATAAATTAATGATGTCGTGGTACTTTTACCCTTTGATCCAGTTATCCCAATAACATTAGCTTTGGTATTTTCTAGAATAAGACCTAATTGGGATGTTAATTTATCTTTTATTTTACTAATATCAATTTCTTTTAAGGATACACCAGGACTTTTAATAATTAAATCATAATTATTTAATGACTTAAGATAATCATCACCTGTAACATATAGAATATTATTATCACTTTCCAAGAATTGACAAGTATTTTTAAAGTTATCATTACGATCGACAATTGTCAAACAAATGTCAGGTAAATGTCGTCTAATAAAATGATAGGTTGATTGTCCTTCTTTACCAAAACCTAAGATAGCAATTTTCTTATCTTTTAATAATGTAATAATATCATCGTACATATTTATTTAAGGCCTCCTTAACAATATTAGCAAAGTGTTCATCTAGATTATTCTCATCATTATATTGAAGTTCTAATTTCTCATTAAGATCTGATAGTTGATAATTGTCTTTATAATATTGGAGAATATTTGGTAAATCACCTTCATAATTATTTATGGTTAAAGTTAAAGCATATCTAACCTCAGCAATCGTACCAATACATTCAAATGGTTTCGTTTTAGCATCCCCTATTAATTCTAAGAAAGTATTTAATAATGATTCTTTAGTATATAAATCTTCACCGAAGATACTAATTAATTCTTCTTTAGGAATAAATGAGCTTAAAATAATATAGACAAATAAGCATTTAGGACAGTTACAACACCATACCCAAGGCTCACTTTTACTACCAACATTACAACTTTTAAAAGTATGATGATACTTAGAATATTTTGAAAATAACATACCAATCTGAAATTCACTTAATGGTCGAAGGAGACTAAAATATTTGATATTAATATTAAAATGTTTTTTCGTATAATTATTAAAATCATTTTCAAATTCATATGTTTTAGAATATTGATGATTTATCTTTGTACCAATAACGGTTGCTTCATTCGCACTTCCTTCATTGGATAAAACAATATATTTATGATTAGATAAATACGCAACTAAGTAAGAAAGAAATGCGACAAGAGCACTAAAAGGTGTATGACCATTTAGGAATCCTTGACTATTTAAATCAATAATCTTTTTATCTAATATTCTTTTAACTGTAATAGTATTGGTTTCATCATATCCCCCAATATGGGAACACTCTAACATCGCACTTTTAGGATTAATAATAAAACAACTATTATTTTCGCTTTTTAATAATTCCATACTAACAACGGAGTCTTTACCACCACCAATTGGTATTAAATTACCAATGCCATGATAGTTATTATCTATATAAGTAATTGGTTTAACAAGACATTCCATATGCATAAAATCTTCAATTGAAGTTTCTATATTATTAGTGTAGAAGAATTCTCCTTGACCATAATAATATAGTTTTTTAAACCACTCTATTTGTTCATCATTAATATATCCTGCTTTAATAATAACACGAGGAGAACAACAACATTTCCAATAACTTACTAATTCAACTAATCCCACATGAAAAACTAAATATTCCATAAATTTATTATTAACATTATCTTTATTTAATGGTAATTTAGGAATAACAATCTTAGGATTAAATTCTATTAAATTAGGAATATTAAAAAAATATGTAATGGTTAAATAATCATTATCTTCATCAATGGTATATTTTTCAAAAATAAACTCCGGGTATTCTTTTCTTAATTCTTCAAACTTATTCATATCGTAATCCTTTCTAAAAATAAAAGACTAGCATTTAGGAGCACTTAAATAAATGCGGTACCATCCTAATAGTAGTCTTAATTATGATAACGGCCATGGCCGGGATATTAACTATCCACATCAGGAGTAGATTCATAAATATTTAATATTAGTTTGCACCAACCACTAATTCTCTTTTATTAAATTAATTTATTACTATGTTCCTTCATCGCTTTATATATCTATATTCTAACATTATTAATTATGACTGTCAAACATATTACTATTATATGTCTTAATGTTTAATTAATACTTGACCAGTCATTTCTTTAGGGATAGGTAAACCAAGGAGATATAAAATAGTTGGGGCTATATCACCTAATTTACCGTCTAATAACTCATAATCTTTATTCATAATGATAAAAGGTACCGGATTAGTAGTATGAGCAGTAAAGGGATTACCATTAGAATCTAGCATTTGTTCACAGTTACCGTGATCTGCCGTAACAAGTAGTGTCCCATTTAATTCTTTTATCTTATTAATTATTTTACCTAGGTTAATATCTAGTGTTTCAACTGCTTTTACAGCAGCTTCCATTACACCTGTATGACCAACCATATCACCATTAGCAAAATTTAAAATAATAACATCATAATTAGCCATTTCTTTTAATAAATCTTCTGATATTTGATTGGCGCTCATTTCTGGTTGTAAATCATAGGTAGCAACTTTTGGTGATGGTACCAATATTCTTTTACATCCTTTTAATTCTTTATCAACACCACCATCAAAGAAATAAGTAACATGAGCATACTTTTCTGTTTCGGCAATACGTAATTGGGTCTTATCTAAAGAACTTAAATAATCACCTAAGGTATTAGTTAATCTATCTAAATTAAAGGCATTAGTAGTAATAACATCATCACTAACACTCATCATCGTTACTAACTTTAAATTATTAATAAATGGTCGCTCAAATTCTTTAAAATTAGGATTAGTTAAAGCATAAAATAATTCTCTTAAACGATCTGGTCGATAATTAAAGACGATTAATCCATCATTTGCTTCTACTATTCCTTTTTTGTCTATTACTGTAGGTATAACAAATTCATCATATACGCCTTTATTATAACTATCAGTAATCATATCTTTATAATTACTATATTCTTCACCAATACCACTTGTAATGGCTTTATAAGCGAGTTCTACTCTATCCCAACGATTATCCCTATCCATCGCATAATAGCGTCCAGAGATAGTCGCTACACTGCCTAGATTGATTCTTTTAATCTCCTCATCTAACATAGTTAAATAAGTAATACCACTATCGGGAAAAGTGTCTCTACCATCTAAGAAAACATGGTAATAAACATTAGTAATACCCTCTTTTTTACACATATCCATTAAAGCAAATAAATGATTAATATTTGAATGTACTCCTCCATCACTTAATAAGCCAAAGAAATGTAATTTAGAATTATTCTTTTTAGTATGATTCATAACACTCAATATTTCTTTATTTTGATAGATTTCACCAGTTGCTACTTTAGAATTAATTAGTTCAAGGGGCTGATAAACAATTCTACCTGCTCCAATATTTAAATGTCCTACTTCACTATTACCCATTTGGCCAGTTGGTAGTCCTACAGCTTCACCAGATGCGATTAACTTACTATGCGGATAGTTATTCCATAAATAATCAAAATTAGGTTTATTAGCTTTAAAAAAGGCATTGCCTCTTGTTTCATTAGTTAATCCTACACCATCTAAGATACATAATAATAATGGTTGCATATAATCATCTCCTATAATTATTTTATCATAATTAGATATGAAAAAACCATAATATTGCTTTGGTTTACAATATTATGGTTTGTTTAATTAAAGCCCAGTACCTGCAGCTATGATCGTTCGCCACGAGTAGCCGGCATGCGCTGCACCAGTGAAGCCGTAGAAATTGAACAGACCACCAATTGCTCCATCGCCATAGTAGCCACCTTGCTCGAACCACGGAGATGCCGTACTTACTACAATAGAAGCATCACCATACCATGATGTATAGTTACTTGATGACGAGCTTGTTTCATATATTGCATCACCATAATTTGATGCATCATATCCTGATCCTGTTGTCGAGTATATATTAATATATTTGCTATTTATACTACTTGGTGTTAAGCCTGAACTTCCGGCATTATTGTTATAATTTCCCATTGTATATTCACATGATCCACCCGACATATCATATATTCCATATATGTTACCTGTAGTACTTTGGTTAACATTAGTAACATATGCTCCACCACCTGTATAAAAACCTGCTGAAGCATTTATTGTTACTTCAGAGTTTTTACCATATGTGGACTTAGCTAAATATGTGATTGCTCCCCATTCAGTACTCTTTATCATATGCGTATCTATATTATTAGTATCAGTTGAAAATACTCCAGTGGTTGTATTTAATCCACTGGCTAAAGCCCAACCATATTTATTATTTGTTTCCATATTTCTTGATGCTATGAACATATTACCTAAAGTTATACTTTTTAAAGAGACAACGTTTGGTTTAGAGTCTAATGAAGCCGTTGTTCCACTCATTTCAAATTTTGCTACCCAAAAACCAGTTAGTTCGGTTGTTCCAAATGCAAAAGCTGGTTCCTTTACATAATGCGTATTTGATGAACTATCCTCATATATGGTTGTACTATCACTTGTTGTATTAGTTGTTCCTTGTAAAAACTTGATGTTGATTGTGCCGGCTGTAGCTGTATGATAGCCACTTGCTATTTGATAAGCATATCGTGGTATCCATACCCACATTGAGCCATCAGCTGTTCGCGCATTAGCCCATTGTTTATCTGTTGTTGTGTAGTTATACCAAGAACTATCACTTGTAGTTGTGTCAACCCAAGCACCACCACTCCATTTTATTGGTGTCATTCCTGTTGCTAGAACAGGTCTATTTACACCCTTACTTGCAATATATCCTGGGCCAGCATAATTTGGTACTGATACAGTTACGGTTCTTGTTGCTGTAGACGTATTGCCTTTATTATCGGTTGCTGTATAAGTTATGGTATATGTGCCAGCTGTACTTGTATTTACCGTGCCACTTGTCGTTACTGCAAATACTTCTCCTTTACCATTGATTGCTGTTGCTCCTAATTCTGTATATGTTCCACCTTGTTCTATTTCTACACTACTGCTTCCATTTAACGTCACTATAATTTGTTCTGATGGTATACACTCTACTAGTGTTTTTACTTCAACAGTTATTTCAGCATCATCATATCCTTTAGTCGCACAATATTTTCCATCATACAACTTTAATGAAACCTTTCCCTGGGAATTTAATAAAACATATCCATTTTGCGGTTTTGCCCCTGAATAACTTAAAGAATAATCACTGGGACTTGATGTCTCTACACCATTAGTATAATAAAATTCTATATCTTTTGGTTCTTCTCTAGCATACATCATTTCCACATAAGCATTTTGAGCTGCATAGGATATACCGTATGCTGTATCTTTAAAGGCATTCTTCTTAGTACTGTCGACAATACCTAAGATAATTGGAGTTGCTATTAAAGCGATGACAGCTAATATTACTATTACTGCTAATAATTCTATTAACGTAAATCCTTTTGTTAATTGATAAGGTCTATATATTGAACCCCATATTTCATTATTGTTAGCGCTTTTCATATTGACCTCCATTTATTTTATTACAACAAGTATATCATGGGCTAACATTTAGCGTCAAGAATATCTGGGTGATTTTTTCATACAAAAAACCACTAATATCAATTAGTGACTTTATGAGATTCTAGTCTTAATTTATCAGCAATCGTAACAATAAATTCCGAGTTAGTGGGTTTAGCTTTATCAATATCCACACTATGTCCAAAGATCTCTTCCATTAATGACCAATTGCCCCTATTCCAGCTTACTTCGATCGCATGTCTAATGGCTCTTTCAACACGGGATACAGTGGTATTATATTTCTTCGCTAATTCGGGATATAATTCTTTAGTAATACCGCCTATTGTTTCTGGTCTTTCATAAACAATACCAATACCTTCTCTTATGTATTGATATCCTTTAATATGAGATGGTATACCTAATTCATGAAGGATTTTAGTAATAGATATTTGTAAATTATTATGATGAAAATCAATGGTTTTACTAGCTGGGATTTTTTTGTTGATATCGATAATACGTTTCTCTAAATCAATAAGATCAAATGGCTTTAAAATAAAATAATTAACCCCATAATCCGCTACTTGTCTAATAACTTCACTAGCATTATAACTAGTAGCGACAATTACTTTCTTATCTATTTGTCTTTTCTTCATTTCTTCTAAAACATAAATACCATCTTTATTAGGCATTATAAGGTCAAGAATGATAACGTCATAGCATTCTAATTTTTCGGTTATGACTTCTATTCCTTCTTTACCATCATACGCCTCTAATACTACTTCAATTAATTCGTGATTTTTGAAATATTCTTTAATCATTGAAACTAAATTAATATTGTCATCAATCATCAAAACCTTAATTTTCTCCATTTCGTCTTTCCTCTCTAAAGTACAACTATTGCCTACAAAAATTATACTACATTTGGATTACTACTTACTAGAGCAAAAAAATTCTAGTTTTGTCGAATATTATCTGTTTTTAGCAAAAAAAGTCATTGTAATACAACGACTTCTATAATATTTAATAATTTTTCTGGGTCAAGGGATGCTCCCCCTACTAAAACACCATTAATATTTTCTATTTTATTGATTTCAGATATATTTTTTTCATTAACACTGCCACCATAAATAACAGGTATATTAGATATCTTGAAGTTGGTACTAACGATGTTTTTGATATAAGCAGCTGTTGTTTCAATTTCTTTATTTGTAGGAACAAGATTAGTGCCTATAGACCAAACTGGTTCATAAGCAATAATAATATTTTGATATTTCTTTTCATCAATATCATTAAGAGCAGTAATTAATTGTCTTTTTAAAACCGTATCCGTTTTAAGCATATTCTTTTCCTCTAAAGTTTCACCAATACAAAGAACAGCTGTTAAATTATTATCTAGAATAGCTTGTAATTTTTTATGAATTAGTTCATTATCTTCATTTAATATTTTACGGCGTTCACTATGACCAACTAGTGCATAACTAATACCCAAGCTTTTTGCTTGCAATGGGGATATTTCACCAGTATAGGCTCCTTTATTCTCGCAGTAGGCATTTTGAAGACCAACTTTATATTTATGCCCTAGAAAATATGGAACATAAATACTAGTTGGACAAATAACTACCCGATCACTAACTACTTTTTCATTAATGATATTTAAATATTCTTTTACATCATTAAAAATCATATTCATTTTTAAATTAGCAATAATAAGTTTTTCCATATATCCACCTACTTATCCATAATCGCTTTTATACCAGGTAAGTCTTTACCCTCTAACAATTCTAAAGAAGCTCCTCCACCAGTTGATATATGATTGAAGGATTTAGTAAATCCTAATTTATCTATAGCCGCCGCGGTATCACCACCACCTGCTACTTTATAAGCTTGACAATTAGATAATTCTTCACATAAGACTCTAGTACCTGCTTCAAACTCTTTAATCTCACTATAACCTAATGGTCCATTCCAAACAATCGTTTTGGCTGACATTAAGTAGCGTTTAAAAACTCCCATTGTTTTAGGGCCAATATCTAAGCCCATTTCATCATCTTTTATATCATTAATTAAACATTCTCTAGTAGGAATACCACCTTTAATTTCTGAAGCACATATATTATCAACTGGTAAAATAATCTTTTGTGGGTATTTACCAATCATTTCTTCACAGAATCCAATATTTTCAGTATCTAATAATGACTTCCCGATATTATTTCCTTTAGCTTTTAAGAAGGTATATGCCATACCACCACCAATTAAAATATAATCGGCACTATTAACAAGATTCTTTATTACACCTATTTTATCAGCTACTTTTGCCCCACCTAAAATAACAATATAAGGATGAACCGGATTATTTAAAACTGGTTTAAAAGCCTCTAATTCTTTTTCAATTAAGAAACCAATGCCATTAGGTAAATGACTCGCAATACCTACATTAGAAGCATGAGCTCGATGACTTGTACCAAAAGCATCATTAATATATATATCACCTAAACTAGCCCAGTAAGCACCTAATTTAGAATCATTTTTACTTTCTTTTTCACCGTCAATATCTTCAAAACGGGTATTTTCCATTAATAATACTTCCCCATCTTTTAAAGAATTAACAATATCTTCTAATCCTCTCGTACCACACGCAAACTTTATTTTTTTATTTAATAATTCACCTAAATGTTTAGCAATAGGTTCTAAAGAATTATTTTTAGCATCATCTGAAGTTTTAACTCGACCTAAATGTGACATTAAAATAACTTTAGCATTATTATCAATCGCATATTTAATAGTAGTTAAACTTTCTCTAATTCTTGTATCATCAGTAATAACACCATCTTTAATAGGAACATTAAAGTCTACTCTAATAATTACCTTTTTACCATTTAAATCATAATCTCTTATTGTTTTTTTCATTTTATTCCTCCTCTAATCATTACCCGGTGGCAATGTACTATCAATAAATTCATATTTTAAAGTTCCATCATCTTGTTTAGTAACAATGATGCTATCCTCGTCTGTAACAGCCTGATTACTACTTGGATTAATAATATCTTTTTTTACTAATCCTGCATTAATTAAATCCGTAATAGTGAGTGTAACACTGCCACCTGTTATATTTAATTGGGGATAATTATCACGATTACTTTCAACATATGTTTCAGTTGCCATCTTTAAATCTTCCACAAACCGGTTATACTCACGGGTTTTAGCATCTTTCATATTCTGGATAATTTGTGGCAAAGTAAATAATAAAATAAGAGAAATAACTACCATTACACCAGTTAATTCAATTAGGGTAAATCCTTTATTCTTTGGCATATCTATCACTACTTTCCATTAATTTATATTATTATACGGGTGGATGACAAATAACTGATTCAGCGGTATATTCATATGTATATTGATTATAAGCATTATCGTATTCTATTTTTATACAACCATTCATTGTACTATTATCACGAGGATCAACAACATCTTGGTCTTTTATATAACCTTCTTCTTTTAAATCGCTAATCAATAATTTATATGATTCTGTCTTTGATAAAGACCCAGGATTTTCCATCGCCCATTTCTTCCCAGCTTCTTCAAGTGTACCTATTTGAAGCTGGTAAGCTTTTTCTTTACTATTAGCTAACGTTTTAGTAAAAGCATTAACAATTAATAATAAAATAGCGCTGATTAAAACAATAACGGTCATCATTTCCACCAAAGTAAAACCTTTTTTATTGGACATGGTATCACATCCTTATTCTTATCTACTATGTTTAATTATAATATAAATACCATTTTTTGTAAAGGACTTTCCCAATGTAGAAAAAAAGAAATAGTTTTAACTATTTCTAAAGTAATTTACCTAAATATTCGGCAGTTCTAACCATTTGGGCACTATAACCCATCTCATTATCATACCAAGCAACTATTTTTACCATTTGCTTGCCATCTACTTCTAAGATACTGGTTAATAAACCATCAACTAAAGCTCCTAAATGGGAATCTATAATATCGCTTGAAACAATAGGATCCATTGTGAAATTAATAGACTCATTTTGATTATCTTTAAAAGCTTTATTTATTTCTTCGACATTGGTATTCTTACTTAACTCAAGACTTAAATCAATAACTGAACCAGTTGGAACTGGTACTCGTAAAGAACTTCCATCTAATTTACCCTTTAAATTAGGTAAAACTAGCCCTATAGCGCTTGCTGCGCCGGTTGATGATGGAATAATATTAGCAGCTCCTGCTCTACCACGGCGAGCTTTAATACCCTTTTTATGAGCAACGTCAAGAATAACTTGATCGTTAGTATATGCATGAACGGTTGTCATATATCCTTTTACAATACCAAAATGTTCATCAAGTACTTTTAATACGGGTGCTAAACAGTTAGTTGTACAACTAGCAGCACTAATTATTTTTTCACTACCGTCTAATGTATGTTCATTAACATTATAAACAATTGTTTTCATATCACCTTTAGCTGGTGCTGAAATAATAACTTTTTTAGCTCCTGCCGTTATATGGGCCATTGCTTTTTCTTCATCTGTAAAATGACCAGTACACTCAAACACTTCATCAATCCCTAATTCACCCCATGGTAATTTAGTAGGATCAAGTTCGGCTAAAACTTTTATCTTGTGATTACCAACAATAATATTATTAGTATCAAAAGATATTTCATTTTGACGATATCCTCGATGATTAGTATCATATTTTAAGAGATAAGCGATTTGTTCAGGATCAGTTAAATCATTAATCGCTACAACCTCAAAATTAGGATTTTCTTCCATAAGTCTAAAAACTAAACGTCCAATTCTTCCAAAACCATTAATTGCTACTTTTATCATTTTCTTCCTCCTTAATTTTTATAACAACTGCCACCAATAAATTCTCTTAATACAGAATCTTTTGGAACTTCTTCACTAGGAATAGGTAAAAAGTTTCGTAAAAAGTTTATTAGGCGAAGGGCCTCAGGGTATGCTGGATCATCTTCTTCAACTGAGAATAATAATGGTTCAACATAAGTTTTTAATACTCCTATTTCATAGATTAAAGCTGAATTAATAATAACATCAGCCGTATCTTGATATGGGAATATATACTTTTCTTCACCTTCCCTAATCTTCTTCCATTGGGATAAAGTGCTGGCAGCATTATAGCCTCTTGTTTTATTATCACGAACAATACGTCGTAATCTTCTAGTATCACTTGTATGAATACGATTATGATTATCTATATTAAGTTGAGTTAAAGGACTAATATAAATCTTATATTTATAACGTCTTTCAACTGATATTGTTAAATCATCATTTAAAGCATGTAATCCTTCAATAACAATTATATCTTTTTCATCAAGTTTTAAATAATTATCTCTATATTCTCTTTCACCAGTAACAAAATTATATTCTGGTAATAATACTCGTTCACCTGCTAAGAGTTTCGCTAAATGCTTATTAAATAGATTTACATCAATAGCGGTAATATTTTCATAATCATATTCCCCATTAGCATCTCTTGGTGTATCACGACGATTTAAATAATAATCATCAATCGATATTCTATGTGTTAGTAATCCTTTACTACATAAGTACGTTTCTAATTTACGTGCAGTTGTTGTCTTACTACTTGAGGTTGGTCCGGCCATTAAGATTATCTTTACTTGTGGATGATTATCATAAATATCATCAGCAATATGCGCTATTTGGCCATTATAGTATGCTTCTGAAAGTCTAATTAATTCATCATACTTACCATGAGCAACTACTTCATTTAAATCAGCCGCATTCTCAATACCGATTGTTCTTCCCCATTTGGTATAATCTAAAAATTTATCAAATAATAATTTATGATGCTTATAATCTAAAGTAACTTCTGGATTATAGACATCAGGATAACTAACTACAAAGCCATTATCACTAATATATGTTAAATTAAATTCATCAATATCTTTCGTACTATATGCTAGATCACCATAGAAGTAGTCATAAATATTATCTATACGATATAGATTAACATAAGTATTACTTATATATCTTAATACTTTTACTTTATCTTGTTGTTTTTCTTTTTTAAAGAATTTTATAGCATCAGTTCTTAAAACACTAATCTTATTGAATATTAAGTCTTGTTTAACAATATTATGCATTTCTTTTTCAATACTATTTATTATTTTAGCGTTAACATCTTCAGCTTTAATCTCACAATAGAATCCTTTATCCATTGAATGTTCAATAACAACATCAACATCTGGTCCTATTACTCTTTTAACTGCCAAAACAACGATATATTGTAAACTTCTTCCATATATACCATTACCAACACCGGAACTACGGTCATAAAAGTCAATGGTTGATTTCCTTGTTAATTCCTCACCTAAAGAAACTAACTCATTATCTACCTTCGCAATTAAAATAGGATAATTGAAGTAAGATTGAAAACAACGACATATATCCACTATCTTTATATTAGCTGGAAATTCTTTAGTAATTTTTTGAAATGTTATTTTGATATCTCTTTCCACTATGTATCCCTCTTATTCTATAATAACATTGTATCAAAAAATAATTATTTTGTCACATCTTTTAGGGCATACTTTACGTTTTTCTTGATAATATAAAGTTAGAAAGGATGATTGTATGAATTTAGTACCTATGGTTATTGAACGAACTAATAATGGTGAAAGATTATATGATATATATTCTAGACTATTAAAAGATCGTATTATTATTATTAGTGGTGAGATAGATGATACCAATGCCAATATTGTTGTAGCTCAATTATTATATTTAGATTCTCTTAATAAAGATGATATTAGTATTTATATAAATTCTCCAGGAGGAAGTATTACAGCCGGAATGGCTATTTATGATACTATGAATGTAATAAAAAGTGATGTCTCAACTATTTGTATCGGTATAGCTGCTTCTATGGCTGCTTTCTTATTATCATCAGGAGCAAATGGTAAACGTTTTTGTTTGCCTAATAGTGAAGTCTTAATTCACCAACCTTTAGGAGGAGCTCAAGGTCAAGCAACCGAAATAAAAATTGCTGCCGAACGTATTTTAAGACTCAAGGATAAACTTAACCATATTCTTGCTAGAAATACTAGTCAAGATGTTAAAAAAATTGAAAACGATACAGAACGTGATTATTTTATGAGTGCTGAAGAAGCATTAAATTATGGTTTAATAGATAAGATTTTAAATAATAAGGTATAAATTATATTACGATTCTCCTATTTATTGTTATTTTTAAATGGTTGTGCTATTATAATGATAGTTAGGGGGATTAGGAATGGCTAATGATTTTAATAATGAATACTATTATATAAAGGCTTTAGGTAATTGTTCGCCCAACATTGAAAATCTTGTAACTGATTTTTTTAAAAAAGGTCATGAGGCACTAAATAGTTCACATTCATCTTATGTTCGGTCAACTATGGGTATGCTTTATTCTTTAGCAAGTGCTATAGCTTCAAATACTGTAAGTGGTGAAGAAATATCACCAGATAATCTAATCTATCTTGAGGCCATGTTTAAAGAGTTAGAACTTATATTGATGCAGATATTAACTGAAGATGATCAAATGCTTACTAGAGATAAAATTGACGGTCTAGATTCCTTTTTTAATCAAAACATTGATCATATGGCCACTGAAGAAGTAGTGTCAGGTATGAGAATATTGCAAACTAAAAAGGAAGGATTAGTTTTTAGCAATTATAAGTACTTATTCATAGTCATGCATGTCATTAATGAACAATTTTCTAGTTTAATACAACGTGGTTTTTTATGTGGTAAGGTAATTTCACCATTTATGAGTGCAATGTATCAATCGGGATTACAAGAAGAAGAGAAATTCGAATTGCTTATGGGTCTACTTGGTGGAACAAAAAAAATTCAACCAAGAATATTATATCAAGTTTGTGGCTTCCAGATAGTTCATATCAATAATAATACACCATTTGTTATAAATGAAGATCTTGTTAAGCAAGAAGAATTTGCATTAAAACCAGTCGATGATGTCATACCAACTAATGAAGAAGGCGCCAATAAAATGTTGGCTAAACTTTTTGCAACTACAATGCCCAAATAAGAGAACTAAATTAATAAAACTGTTGATTTAATATTATCAACAGTTTTTTATTTTAATTAATTTCTTTATTGTTTTTTAATTCTTTTATAAAATTGTTTTTATAAAAATTCCATAAATAAAATAATTCATTATACATTATTATCACCCTTATAAAAAAAGACAGTTATCTAACTGTCCATTTCTATTATTATCTAGCTTGGCTACCAGTTGAACCACCTAAATTTTGTTCTCCCATTTGAACTAATCTCTTTGTGATTTCTCCACCAACAGTTCCATTAGCTCTAGAAGTTGCATCAGGTCCCATATTGACACCAAACTCATTAGCTATTTCATATTTCATTTTATCAAGAGCTTGTCTTGCGCCTGGAACAACTAATTTGCTATATGATCCGCCTTTGTTTGCACTGTTATTCATATATCTCACCTCCTGTACATTAATAGAATGAACAGGAGATTAGACTTTCATACCTTTTTTTTAGTGGTAATTTTTGGCTTATAAATAGTCTTGATATTCGTTAAAATTAAGATCTTTTATTGTTTCAATATTACTTATACATTCTTTAATTAAAGATTCATAATCAAAGCTTTTTTCATATAATTCACATTGTTCTAAAACGGGATTTATAATAGGATGTTTAGGAACAAATAAAGTACAACAATCTTCAAATGGTAAAATACTTGTTTCATAGGTACCTATTTTTTTTGATATGGCAATTATTTCCAACTTATCAAAACACGCCACCGGACGAATAACCGGCATTTTAACAACATTATTTATAACACTCATACTACTTAATGTTTGACTAGCTACTTGACCAATACTTTCACCATTAATAATAATTTTACAGTTTCTTTTATAAGCCATTCTTTCACCAATACGATACATCATTCGCCGCATAATGGTTATATTATAATTAGCCGGAACATTTTTATAAATAGCTTCTTGTAATTTAGTAAAAGGAACAATATGAACCTTAATATTACCTGAATATGCATTGATAATGCCCGCTAATTTTAAAACTTTATTTTTAGCTTCCATACTAGTATGTGGTGGTGATTCAAAATAAATGCATTCAAGATCAACACCTCGTTTTAAGGCTAAATAACCAGCTACAGGGCTATCAATTCCCCCACTTAACATTAATAATCCTTTACCTTGAATACCGGTTGGATAACCACCTAATCCTCTTATTTCATTAGTATAAATATAGGTGGATTCTTTTCTGATTTCAATATGAACAGTAATATCGGGATTATGAACATCAACATGGCAATTAATATTTTTTAAAACATTACCACCTATTATCCCACTTACTTCCATACTATTAATAGGAAAATCTTTATCTGATCGTTGCGTTACAACTTTAAAAGTTTTAAAATTAATATCTTTTAAATCATCTAAAATAACTTTGGTCATACTATCAATATTATTTTCTGCTCGATGACAAACAATTATACCATGTAGACCAAAAACTTTTTGTAAACATCCAATAACTTCATCAATACTATTAGTTTCAATATACATACGTGATAAATCTTTAATAATTTTATAATCTAAATTTTTTAAAACATTTTTAATATTATTCTCTAATAATTTAATAAATACTTTACGATTATCTTTTTTAGTTGTAAGTTCTCCATATTTTATTAAAATTAATGGTTGCATAATTATTACCAGCTTTCTTTGTCTTTGATATTATAACTAATAATTAAAATAAGGTCAATTACTTGACCTTATTTACTATATATTTTTAATAATTTATCATAAATACCAGGCTCAACTCTATTTAAACAATTGATGGTTAGCTCTAAAGATTTTTGGTATTCACCTTTGCAGAATAATATTTCTGAATAAGTTAAATTCTTATCTAGTTCATCAACACTTGTTCGATAACGATTACCATAAACAATCGCCATTTCCGCAAACATAGCTGTTTTTAACATTTCTTTAGTACGACCATATAGTTTTAAAACCAAATCACGAGCTGTATCAACTCTTGTATTTAAGACGCCTATAGTAATAGGTTTCTTTTCTAATTCTTTGACAATTTCTCTAATAGCTCCACTTGCTTCATTTAACTCAACATAATAGCTGCGAGGAATAACAGGTAAATTATAATCACGCATTTGAGCCTTGGCATCTTTTAGAATAAGTTTAATTTCTTCTAATTGTTGACGAGCTCGCATTTCATCATCACGCATATTACCAATCGCATCTAATGAACTATCTAAACTTTCTTCAATATTACCTAAACGAATAGATAGAACTTCTATCTCTTTGGTTAATTTTGAATAAGCAAATGTGTTATTAGTAGTATGACCTGATAAAATATTGTAATCCGTATTAAGAACATTAATTTCATCACGAATGTTATTTAATAAAGCTATATTTTCATCAGATAAATTATATAACATCTTTAAATCATCTATCTGGGAGAATATTTCATTAATTAGATCATTAATTTTAGTAAGTTTACCTTTAAAAATATTATTAACATCTTCATAATTATCACGATTAACTTTTTCTTTTTCAAAGTCGACAAAAACAGATTCAAAATAATCCATTAATACTTTTAATTCAAATAAGCTATCTTCAAGATTTAAAACCCGACAACGATCTAAAATATCAGTAATTTTTTTATTGGCTTCTTCAATATTATACTCAATATTAAGATAATCAAGAGGATAATTTTGTTTAGTCATTCTTTCATATGTTTCTTTTATTTCCTTCATTTTTTTAGGTAAAACACTATTAGTTAAAAGAAGGATAGATGGTACTTCATCTAGTACAATCGTCATATGTTTCAACATTTCATCAATCGATTTAATTAATTGCGTAATTTCAGTATATTCATTATTTTCCATTGATACTTCAAATACTTCAAAACGTTTCGCAATATTCTCAAATTGTAAAGTAATTGGTTCCGCTATTTCATCATAATCTTTTTTATTATCATTAAATAGTTGCATTAATTCCCGATATTTGGATTTCAACTTGGTAATTATAGCCCGATTTTTTTCTTCACTAGTAGTAATCTCTTTTATTTCATTTAATAATCGGGTGGAATTAGTTTTGGTTTTATAGAGCTCCATTTCCAATTTAGCAATCTTACAAATAGCCTCTTTATAATCTAATTTAGATAAACTATAATCAGCTTCTAATAACATATCTGTAATACGAGGAATATCTTCTTTTTTTATGTTATCTAGTCGTAATTGCCATTGGCAATATAATTTTTCCATCTTTTCATTTTTTAAATAGCACTCAATTTTTGATAATTCGGGAGCTATAGGATTACAATCAATCTCATTTTTTTCAAACTCTAATTTTTCTAAAGTTTTTCTTATTTTTTTATTTTTGTGCCTTTGCATCATATTTAATACTGTAACAACAAGGGTAGCGGCTATTACAAATATTGTTATCATAATCAAAGTCATATTATCCATAATATCACCTATTATCATTCTATCACATTTATCGTCATTTTTAGCTATTTTTCTGCATTTATTTTTAGGTTTTTAATTTATATAAAATATGGAATGCTAATAATAATATATGATAATAAGCTTACAAGAATATATATTATAATTGAATAAATGTACTTGTAAGGTTTATTTTTGCTATTCATATAATTAATAAGTATACTAATAAATAAACAAATTACAAAGGAACAAACAAAATAGTAAAGAAGTATATACATTATCATTAATGGGAAAATTTTACCTAGACACTCCCATCCTTCACAAGGAATATTAGTATAATATAAATTTATAATATATAATATTACTATTATTATTAAATTAACAAAAGGGATTTTATACAATTTCTTTTTATCAACAACTTTTTTGTTGAATGATTCCATTATAGAACCAGGAATCATTAGCAATAATATAGCAAAAAGTAAAATCATTAAAATACACCTCACAAAACTATCTTATTAACAATATTTTTATAATGGTAAACTAAACAAAGTAAAAAAGCTTCTTTGAGTTAAATACTCTGTTATATTTTACATATTATAACTTTTTTTTATAAAAAAAGCAATATTTATGTGTTTATCCCTTTATTTTTAAGGAAAGTGCTTGACTTAATAACAAATGCATAATATAATTATAACTGCATGCATTTAGCAGCGTTATTTTGAATATTGTAATGTGTTTATTACTTGATAAAGGATTATTGCGTAGCCTAAAGCTGATTAGGGGAAGATATTTGAATAAACACCCTATAATATGACGGGATAACCTCAATGTTTCGCAAGAAATTAAAGGAGGAAAGAAAATGTCAAGATACACAGGATCAAGTTATCGTAAATCTAGACGATTAGGTTTTTCCATTTTGGAAACAGGTAAAGAGTTAGCAAAGAGAGCTTTTGCTCCAGGTCAACATGGTAGTGAACGTGCTAAAAAGTTATCTGGTTATGGTGTTCAATTACAAGAAAAACAAAAAGTTAGATTTATGTATGGACTAAATGAAAAACAATTTAGAAAGACCTTTGAAGAAGCTAGAAAACTTAAGAATGTTCATGGTGAAGATTTCTTAAAATTACTAGAAAGTCGTTTAGACAATTTAGTTTATCGTTTAGGTTTCTCTACAACTAGAAGAGGCGCTCGTCAAACTGTTAATCATGGTCATATAACTGTTAATGGTAAAAAAGTTGATATTCCATCTTACAGATGTAAACCAGGTGATGTTATAGCTGTTAAGGAAGAATCAAAAAATAATAAAGCTATTAAATCAGCTTTAGAAACAGTTAATAAAAGAGTTGAGTTCGTTACTTACGATGAAGCTAAAATGGCTGGGGTTTTTGTTAGATACCCTGTTCGTGAAGAATTAAATGCTGATATTAATGAATCATTAATTGTTGAATTTTACAACAGATAAAAAATATGAGTTAAACTCATATTTTTTTTAGAACTTTTTATTTTTGAAGAAATGCATTGCTTCATTATATACTGGTAAGGATCCTATTTTATTGGGATTAAGACTAGCTTTTAATTGAAAAATGCCTGATATAGGATTACCTTCAATAATAACAGGTCCAGCCTCGGTAACTGCAATATCCCAACCAACATAAGGAATTTCTGGAACTACTAAAGATGCTTCTTTTACTAAAGCAATTGCTTCCTGATAATAAGGTATTGCAAATCCCTTAAATTTTATATTAGTAATTGGATGATTCTCAAAAGTATTTCCATCCTTATCAATAGCGGGTGCATAAATCATACCCTTTTCATCAACAAAGGTATACATTCCTCCAGCTGCAAAATTATCTAAAATTCCACCATTACCTACTTTAAAAACCGAAGCTAAAATATATACTTTATCTTGATTACGAAAACTTATTATTCTTAATGTATTTAAAGATTTAGGATATATTTTTTTGATATCGTGATGATTTTCAATAACTTCTTCAACTACGCATTGCTTATCTCTTTTTAGTTTTGCATATAATTTATCAACATTAGTTTTCTTATTAATAGCTATTATTTCAATTCCATGACCAGAACATTCACGATTGGGCTTAACAATAACTCTTTTTTTGTTTTTAATAAATTTTTTTAAATCTTCTTTATTATTAACTTCGAGATTAAGCCACTGCCGACCTAAATATTTATCAAATATCTGGTTGAACATTCCCTTATCTTGAAATTTATAGATATTTTTTTTGTCATTATATCTTTCAACCATCTGTTTATTTATACTAATAGTTAAATAGGTTCTTCTTTGTTTATGATCCATTAAATAAAACTCATATTCATAATAATCAATATAACCAGCACCATAAATAATCGAACATATAAACATATCCAAAAGAATGTATATTCTTAAATGATGAGTATCATCACTTATCTCTTTTAAGACTTTAAAGAAAGCTTTATAATCCATATGCCATACTTTTCCTAAATACCATTTAATCTTATTCATATGTTCCACCTCTATTTATATTCTACCTAAATAGTAATTCTTTTTACCTTTACGAATAATCATAACTTGTTTATCTATTAACATTTTATCATCAATAATAGTATTTTCAGCTGTTATTTTATCACCGTTAATTAATATAGCTCCCGCACTTAATAACTCCCTTGCTTCTCTACGACTAGTTGTAATATTATTATTAACTAATATATCAATTAGGGTATTGCCTAATTCTAATTCAAAATTAGGTACATCCTTAAAGCCATCTATGATCTCACTCATTGTTAATTGTTTAATATTGCCACTAAATAGTGCTTCACTAATGGCAATAGCTTTTTCATATTCATCATTACCATGAAGGAAAGTTATTACTTCTTTAGCTAGAGCTTTATGTGCTTTACGCAAATGTGGTTCTTTTTTATTACTATCATCTAAAATATCAATTTCTTCTTTAGATAAGAAAGTTAAAAACTTTAAATAGTCGATAACCTTTTCATCCTCAACATTAATTAAGAATTGATATAGTTCATAGCTAGATGTTTTATTTTTATCTAACCAAACAGCATTGCCTTCACTCTTACCAAATTTAGTACCATCGGCTTTAGTTAGTAATGGCATTGTAAAAGAGTATGCTTCTTTGCCTGTTTTTTTACGAATTAGTTCAATACCGGCGGTGATATTACCCCATTGATCTTGACCTGCCACTTGTAAAGTACAGTTTTTGGTTTCAAATAAGTGTAAGAAATCTAGTGCTTGCATAATCATATATGAAAATTCAGTATAAGTAATACCTGATTCCATTCTTGTTTTAATCGTGTCTTTATCTAACATATAATTAATATTAAAGAATTTACCATAATCTCTTAAAAAATCAATAAAGTTAATATCTTTACACCAATCATAATTATTAACTACTTCAAAGCCAAATACTTCTTTAGCCTGTTTTGTTAAACTATCAACATTATGATTAACTTCTTCTTTAGTAATCATAGGACGTTCTGCATTAGGTTTTGGATCACCAATAAGCCCTGTTGCGCCTCCGATTAATAAAATAGGATTATGTCCTGCTTTCTTTAATCTCGTACATATAAGAAATGATGAGAAATGCCCAATATGCATACTGTCACCGGTTGGATCAGTACCAATATAAAAAGTCATTCCTCCTTTATTTAGTTTTTCTTCTAACTCAGGACTACTAATATCTTTAATTAAGCCCCGCCATTTTAATTCATCATATAATTTCATAATATTCCTCCTCTATAATATATCTTTTAATTGTCTAAATTCGGTAATGGTTGGATAGTTATTATCCATTTTCTTATGGTTATAATTAAAGTATATAACTTGCATCCCTAAATCAAGAGCAGGTTTAATATCACTTTTTATATTATCACCTATCATTATACACTCGTTAGCACTTAGACCATTCATAGCTTTAATAAATCCCTCACTATTAGGTTTTATCAAGAAAGTATCTGCCGCATATACTTTAGTTATATATTTTAATAGGCCAGCTGTTTCTAATCTTTTAGTTTGTGAAACTGTAAACCAATTAGATAAAACGACTAATTCATATTTATTATGTAAATACTCTAAAACATCAATTCTTTCTTGGTCCACATCAGTAATAGCCGCTTGTTCTTCTATCCATATATCAAAAAATGATTCAGGTAATGGTTCTTTTAAGTACTTATTCATTAATGATAACATATTATTTTTATCATATTTATGATGATACTTTTCATATTCTCCAATAGCGTTATTAACAGTAACAATTAACTCATAATCATATGCATAATTTATTTTATCTAATGCATGATTAATAGCCATTAAATATTTATCTTTCCACATAATTAAAGTATTATCAACGTCTAAAATAATTCTTTTTAACATATAGCCTCCTTCTAACAAAAAAAGATTATGATATAAGGACGATTTACTCGTGGTACCACCTTATTTCATAATCTATGATTATGCCCTCAAATTCTTAACGCGAATAACGGTTTGACTCCCAATATGTATTTCATTATTAATTACTCGCTAATTTACACCAACCATTAGTTCTCTAATTCATTAATTAATAATTACTATTATTTTTCAACGTCAAATACATATAAAATATATCATATAATATGGTTTAAGTCAATATTAGTCACTAACATAGTTCATAGTCACACCACTCCAACCAATGCCAATTTTTTGTGAATCAAAACGATTAGCGAGATTGGTAGCATTATATTTTATAGTAACTGTACTCCATAGATATGATAACGATTGTGCAAATGCTGAATCTCCGATTGATGTTACACTAGATGGAATAGTAACACTTGATAAACGATCATAGTAGAAAGCAAAACTACCTATTGATACTAATCCATTATTTAAAGTCAAACTTGTAATAGAATTAAGGTAAAAGGCATAGCCTCCAATTGATGTAACGCTAGATGGAATGCTAACTGATGTAAGATAATTTGAAGAAAAAGCTTCACTACCTATTGAGGTAACGGTATTGGATATAGTTAAGTCGGTTATACGCATACTTTTAAAAGCACGATTACCTATGGTCGTAACACCACTATCTAATACTAATTTGTTCAAATTATATTCATAATTATAACCAATATTATAATTGAAAGCATCATCTGGAATAGAACCACTTTTGATAGTTAAATTCCTTATGGATGATTTTGTGAATATTGTTCCAACCACAACACTATTAATACTAGTTAAATATTTTGCTAAAGTAAGATCCGTTATTTCATTATGACGAAAAGCGTAAGATCCGATTGATGTTACACTATTAGGAATACTTAGACTGGTTAATTGATTATATTCGAAAGCATCATAGCCGATACTTACTAATCCTTCTGGTATATTTAAATTACTTATCCGGTTACCATAGAAGGCATAATTACCAACTGAAGTAACACTACTAGGAATACTTAGACTAGTTATTTCACTACCAAAAAAAGCATAGTCACCAATTGAGGTAACATCATTACCGAGGGTTAAATTTTGTATTGCAAAAGAATATGAAGTAATATAATTACTAAAAGCATCATTAGGGATGGCTCCACTTTGTATTGATACTGTAACAATAGGGTTTTCTCTAAAGACATAATAGTAGTTAACATTCTCACCTATAGCGTTTTCAATGGTAACACTAGATAATAAATTTTCTGAAAAAGCAAAGTTTCCTAACGTTGTTACTGTGCTTGGTAAATATAAAGTTGTTATTTTATTTTTAGCAAAGGCAGAAGCACCAATTGATGTTATATTACTTGGAATACTTAGACTGGTTAATTGATTATTATAGAATGTTTGATATTCTATAGTTGTAACACTACTAGGAATGCTAACTTCTGTTAATAAATTATCTTGGAAGGCAGCACCTTCAATAGTAGTAACACTATCAGGGATATTAATTGTTGTTAATTGGTTACCAGCAAAAGCCTCTGAACCAATAATTTCGACACCATCGGGAATATTTATGCTTGCTAATTCATTACCATAAAACAAGTCATCAGGTATTTCTGTTAAACCACTTGGTAATACAGTTGTAGTAATATTATTTTGTGAAAATGCAGAATCACCAATGAACGTAACACTATTAGGAATATTAACGCTTGTTAATAGATTAAAGGCAAAGGCAAGGGTATCTATTTCTTCAATGGTATTAGGTAATACCACACTAGTTAATTGATTATTATAAAGTGCTCCAAATCTTATTGCTGTTATCCCTGAAGGAACAGTAAGACTGGTAATTTTGTTATTAGCAAAAACATTAGTATCTAAAGAAGTTAGACTGCTAGGAATGTTAATACTAGTTAATTGATTATCAGCAAAAACATCATTAGATAGTTCCTCTAGGCCATCTGGTAGAGTTAAACTCACTAATTGGTTATTTTTAAAAGCACTTGAATATATTTCTATAACATTATCAGGTATTACTAAATTGGTTATTTGATTGTTTTCAAAAGCGTTATATCCTATTCTCTCTAAACTGTCTGGTAAATTCAAATTTACTAATTTATTATTAGCAAAGACATAATTACCTATATATTTAAAGCTATCTGGTAATATTAAGCTGGTTAATTGATTGCCGTCAAAAGCTCCATCATCAAGAACTTCTACACTATCAGGAATAACTATACTTGTTATTTGGTTATTTTGAAAAGCACTATCACCAATAACTTTAATAGTATTAGGAATAGTAACACCTGTTAAATTAGAATTTTTAAAAGCATCATAGTCTATTCCAATAATTGTATCGCCAGAAATTTGTTTAGGAATGATAACATCGCTTGGACATTCTGGATTATTATAATCATAAGCTTGTATAAAAAATCCTTCGATGGGATTATCATCAGGAATGCTAAGAGTCAGTTCTTCATTATTATGACTGAAAGGACTATCATTATATGTTAAAAGATTATCACTTAGAATATAATTATAAGTACTGACTACTGGTTTTTCACCATCACTATATCCATAAGTAAAGCATGTACCTGATGTTGCAAATTTTATACTACAGTTGGTTGTATCTTTATCAATGGTTATCTTATCATCATCATAATTTTTTCTTGCACACCATTCGCCATCTATTACAGCAATAGCCGTCTCTATGTTTTCATTAACCATAACGGTACCACCACTTGGCAGAGTACCAGATACAGGTAGTTTATCTCCTACAAATTTACTATTTTCAATGGTAAAAGTTTTAGTTTCCCCATTTGCCTCTGTCATAGCATAGCCTTTAGCTCCATCAACTAAACTTTTGGCTGTTACCTTTAGAGATTCTTTTTTACTATCAGAAAGTAGATTTAATACTGAAGGAACCGCAATCAATGCAACAATTCCAATTATAACCATCGCTGATAATAATTCAAGTATCGTAAATCCATAATACTTATTATTCTTATAAATCATTTAAACCAACTCCTATTATTACTTAAATTTTAGCATATAAGTAAAAACTTTACAATTGAAAAAGAATTAAATTACTCTAATTCTTTTCTTCTTTATCCTCTTGATGAATTTTATCAATAAGATTTTCTATTTTTTTACCATATGCTATAGACTCATCAAAGACAAATGATAATTCTGGAATATGTCTTATATCAACACGACCAGCAAGTTCTCTTCGGATATAACCTCTGGCATTATTTAAAGCTTTTAAAGTTTCATTTTTTCTCGTTTCATCAAAAACGGTAAAATAAACTTTAGCAAAACTTAAATCATTAGTTGTTCTAACATCAGTAACAGTTACAAATTTTATATCATTATCTTTTATCTCTGTTGATAGAATATAACTTATTTCTTTAATCATATTACTATTAATTCGATCTATTTTAATACTCATTTTATCACCTCATTTATTGGTTATTGCTACCATCTCATAGGCTTCAATAATGTCTTTTACTTTAATATCAGTATAGTTTTCAATTGTTATACCACATTCTAAGCCTTTTTTAACTTCTTTAACACTATCTTTTTCTCTTTGTAAAGAGCTAATACTACCATCATATATAATAATGCTATCTCTTATTAAACGAGCTTTAGAATCTCTTTTAATAATACCATCTGTTATATAGCTTCCAGCAATAACACCTACTTTAGAGAATTTAAATAATTGCCTTACTTCAGCTGTTCCTGTTATTTTCTCTTCATAAACTGGTTCTAACATACCTTTCATAGCCGCTTCCATATCTTCAACAGCTTTATAGATAATAGTATATAAACGAAGTTCAACACAATTATCTTTAGCAAATTGTTTGATATCATTATCAGGGCGTACATTAAAACCTATAACAATCGCATTTGATGCTTTAGCTAAGATAATATCACTTTCAGTAATAGAACCTACACTACTGTGTAAAACCTTAACACTAACACCTTCAACATTTATTTTTTCTAAAGCATTTTTAACCGCTTCACTACTACCATTAACATCAGCTTTAACAATGACATTAATTTCTTTTATGCCTTCTTTAATTTTAGAGAATAATTCATCTAAAGTCATAGCTTCTTTAGGACAAGATGGTCCAACTTTGACATTTTCCCTTCTTTGTTCACCAATACTACGAGCTTGTTTTTCTGTTTCAAAAGCCATAAATTTATCACCAGCTTGTGGTACTTCATTTAAGCCCGTTATTTCAACTGGTTGACTAGGCATTGCTTCCATTATTTCTTCACCTAGATCATTCTTTAGCGTTCTTACTTTACCAAAAGAAGTACCAACAACAATTGGGTCTCCTAAACGTAATGTACCATTTTGAATTAATAAAGTAACAATTGGACCAACATGTTTATCAAGACGAGATTCAACAACCGTACCAACCGCATAACGATTAGGATTAGCTTTATAATTCTCCATTTCCGCTACTAATAGAATATTTTCTAATAAATCATCTATTCCTTGACCACTAACAGCTGATATTTGACAATATAGAGTATTACCACCCCAACTATCTGGTGTTAAACCATATTCTGTTAAATCGGTCATAATTCTGGTAGGATTAGCGCCTGGTTTATCCATCTTATTGATTGCTACAATAATCGGAACTTTAGCAGCTAAAGCATGATCAATTGCTTCTTTAGTTTGAGGCATAACCCCATCATCAGCAGCGACAATTATAATAACAATATCAGTTATTTTAGCACCTCTAGCTCGCATTTCCGTAAATGCCGCATGACCTGGTGTATCAATAAATGTTATTGGTTTGCCATTATAATTAACTTGATAAGCACTAATAGCTTGGGTAATTCCACCTGCTTCTCCAGCTGCAACATTAGTTTTTCTAATGGCATCAAGTAAAGTCGTTTTACCATGATCAACATGACCCATAATGGTTACAACGGGTGGTCTATTTACTAAAGCAGCATCATTATCATAGATTTCAAAAGCCTCAAAATTAGCAACATCAGCCGTTTCTTCTTTCTTTAATTCTTTATTATAATCAACAACTAAAATTTCAGCATTTTCAAAACTGATACTATTATTAATATTAGCCATAATACCTAAAGAAAAAAGTTTTTTAACTAATTCAACCGGATTAATATTTAAAGCTTTAGCCAATTCACTAACCGTCATATTTTCTCTATAAAGAACAATCTTATTATCACTATTAGGTGTGTTATTAATTAATTTTTCTTTATTTTTATACATTTGTTTTTTACGAATTGCTAAATCTCTTTTGACATTTTTAGGTCCTTCAACCTTTTTCTTAATTTTTTCCTTTTTAACAACCGCATCAATTTCAATATTCTTACTTTCAATAATGTTATCAACAATGTCATCTAGTAGTTCATCACTACTATCATCTGTGTTGGTAAAATTATCCAACTCAACAATATCGTCTTCACTTAGCATATCTTCTTCATTAGTAACCTTAATGCCTAGTTCTTTACATCTTTTTAAGACTTCAGCAACTGTTACATTTATATCTTGGGCATATTCTAAGACTGACATCATAACTTAAGCACCTCCTATATTTTACGCACTTTAACCCCTACTTCTTTAAATAAATCCATGGTTCGTTCATCAGGATAATTTCCGCCAACAACTATTTCCTTTATACCTGCATTAACAACCATCTTAGCGCAGGTAAAGCATGGAGTAACCGATATATACATCATAGCGCCTTCCGTAGCAATACCGTGACAGGCTGCCTGTAAAAGAGCATTTTGTTCAGCATGAACAGCCCGGCAAATATCCATACGTTCACCACTTGGGATATCCATTAAAATACGAACACAACCAACTTCATCACAATGAGCTGCTCCTTTAGCTGCTCCATTATAACCAGTTGATAGAACACAACGATCTTTAACAATTACAGCTCCAACTTGTCTACTTAAACAAGTTGAACGTTTAGCTGCCAAATTAGCTAACTCCATAAAATATTCATCCCAGCTAATCCGTTTAAGGCCTCCGCCTTCTTTAATTAGTTTTTCCATTTCTTCTTTAGTCATTCTAGCCATAAATCACCTACTCACTAAATTTTTTAATTGTTCATAAACTTCATCGGGAACATCTACTTCTAAATTCTTGCTTAAAACACCTGTCTTTTTAGCTTTATCAAAAACTACTAAATCCTTTTTTAGATAAACGCCTCGGCCATTAGCTCGTCCTGATTCATCAACAATAACTTGTCCCTCTGGTGTTCTAACAATTCTAATTAATTCTTTTTTAGGATATTTTTCTCTTGTTACTACACAAGTTCGCATCGGAATTTTTTTTACTTGCATTTTATTCCTTCTTCCTACTCGATAATATTAATGCCTTCTTCTTTAGCTTGTTCATAAGTTTTAACATCAATCTTATAATGCGTTAAGCGAGCGGCTAAACGGACATTTAAGCCCTTTTTACCGATTGCTAAAGATAAATTGTCATTATCAACAATAACCATTGCTTCTTGTTTTTTAGGATCAGTTATAAAAACGCGAACATTTTTAGCTGGACTTAAAGCATTTTCAATGAACTTAGCTGGTTCTCTATTGTATTCGATAATATCAATTTTTTCACCATTTAATTCTTTTATAATGGTATTTATTCTACTTCCTCGTTCACCAATGCATGAGCCAACCGCATCAACCCGAGAATTTTCCGAATAAACTGCTACTTTAGTACGATTACCGGCTTCTCTGGCTACACTATATACTAAGATAATACCCTCATTTATCTCAGGAATTTCTAACTCAAATAGTCTTTTTACAAAGCCATAATGAATTCTTGATAATAAAATTAGTGGTCCTTTAGTATTCTTTTCAACTTTACTGATATATACTTTAATGTTTGCACCCATTTTAATTATTTCATTAGGAATAATTTCGGTTTTAGGTAATATACCTTGTGTCTTACCTAAATTTATATAATAATTACGGACATCTTCCATTTCAACCGTACCAGAAACCATTTCTTCTTCTTTATTACTAAATTCTTCAATAATATTATTACGTTCTGCTTCTCTAATTTTTTGAATAATAACTTGTTTAGCGGTAGCTGCTGCAACTCGTCCAAAATCTTTTGGTGTAACCTCTTCTTCAATCGTTTCATTATAATTGATACCAGGAATAAGCTTACGAGCTTCCTTTAAAGTTAAATGAATACGATCATCAAAAATACTATTTCCCTCTTCATCAGTTGCGTCTTCTTTTAATACGGTTTTAAAAGAATAGACGTGAATAATTCCATTATTCTTATCTATGGCAATACGCACATTAGATAAAGAATTATAATTTTTTTTATAAGCTGAAGTTAACGCTAACTCCATTGCTTCATATATTATATCTTCAGAAATTCCTTTTTCTTTTACAAGTAATTGAACTGCGTTCTTAAATTCTTCGTTATTCATCCTATTCATTTCCTTTCTCTTTAGAACAAACATCTAATATATATGCATCTTTAATTATATCTTTTTCATCAAGAATAGGATTGATTATTTTGCTTACTTCAACACAATCCTCAATATTTATTAATCCTTCTTTATCAATAAATATTCTTAAAAAATAACTATTACCATCTTTTTCATATATAATATCACTTATTTGATATCCTTTAGCGTTAATAGGTTCTTCTATTAACCTACATACTTGTTCTTCTATTGTCATATTATCCTCCATTAAATTAAAGAGTGGGAATTGGCCCACTCTTCATGCATATAAACATTATAACATAAAATTGATGATTTTTACACTTTTTTTTAATTTCTTGGAAAAAAATATCTGAAATTCTGCTATAATATAATAGGTGATTAAAAAATGCAGAAAGTTGATAAAAAAGAATTAAAAAAAGCCCTGATTGGTTTAGGAGTTATCTTTTTATACTTTATAGCTTCTTTATACCAAGCCATACCACTTCAGTTATTAGGTGTTAATTATGAAGAATGGAATCAAATATATAAAATATTATATTCATTAACTTATGAATTAGTATTGATATCAGTTATTATATACATATACCGTTCAACATTAGTGAAAGCTTATCGTGATTTGAAAGCTAACCATAAAAAATATTTTAATGAATACGCGAAATACTGGATTTTAATGATCGCTATTATGATATTTAGTAATGGGATAATTGCTTTTATTACATCTCAAACTGAGCCAGCTAACGAAGAAGCAATTAGACAAATGTTTAGTTCTTATCCGATTTATACTTTTATTTCCGCAACAATTCTAGCTCCTATCTTAGAAGAATTAGTCTTTAGACAGGCATTTAGAAATGTTTTTACAACCAATATAATATATATCGCTATTTCAGCTTTAGTCTTTGGAGGATTACATGTAATAACTGGTTTTAATAATTGGACTGATTTATTATATTTAATTCCTTATTGTACACCCGGTATTATTTTTGCTTACATTATGACTAAAACAGATAATATCTTTGTAACAATGTCTATGCATTTATTCCATAATGGTATAATGATGGCAATGTTAATATTAGCTGATTTATTAACTTAAGAAGAACTAAAAAGTTCTTTTTTTATCGTGCCTTATAACTTATATATCTTTCTTTTATTTCATCAATTTTAGCAAGATTTTGATGAATTTTTTTATATATTTTGAAATCTATTATATAGGGTTTATTAGATAATCTATTTCGCAAATGAAAATTATGCATTAAAGTTGTTTCTAACACTATTCTTGCTCTAATCTCTTCACTATTCTTATCTTGATATTCTCTATCATAAGATAATCGTATTTCATATACTTTAATTAAGGCACTCATTAGTTCTAGTTCTATTTCAATCATTTTTTTAATCTTATAACTATTGGTACCTTGATATATATCTACTCTACTTAACACTGTTTTTATTCTATCAACTAAAGATTTAAAAGATTTTTTATGTTCTTGTCTAGAAATATAACTATTAAAATCATTAGTAGGATGATTATCATTACAATATAATCTTTTAAAAACACGGGTTGGTCCTAAAGCCGCCATCAGCATTACGCCATAATTAGAAGAATGAGGCATAGAATCTAATTCATTATATATACCCATTGTTACCAAATCATTAAGATCACAATAAGCTTGTATTTGAGGATTTAATATAAAATTTAATTCCCCTTCCTTTAACCAATCAAGATAATGATCAGAAAAAGTAACACCATCAATCTTTTTTTCATAAGTATAATCTTTTCCTAAATATGTTTTTGGTCTTTTGAAATTAAAGTCCCGATAATATTTGGCGCGTCCCTTTTGAAAACTATCTTCTTCTAGAAAGGTAAAGAAATCTAGGTACTGTTTATTAGCTCTATTATTTTCATTTAATGGTCCATTATTAAAATTAGTCTGTAAGGCCCCAAGAAGGGGTGCAAAGTAGATACGCCATTTAATATCTTGCATTACTTTAAAACTATTACCAACCATATTATCTTTAACAAGATTTAGGTAAGCAATGGTGTCTATATAAACCGTTTTTGTTTTATAATTATAGTCACTTTTTTTATTAATTATTTGGTCTTCTTGGGTTACTAATTTAATATCTTGAATATTAAAAAATAATTTATTAAAAATAACATTTTCAACATAATAACCATAACCATTAGGTAATGGATCAATAAGCCAACTAGTAAACATCTTTGTGTCGGGTTGGATTATAATTCTTGTATCATAACCATAAACATTTACTATCATCAGCATTAAAGTAATTATTATTTCTTTTATCTCATCATTAAAATGATGGTATTGACAATAAAGACCTACTAAATACTTTATTCTTTCTTGACGTTCGAGAGTACTTTCAGCCATAGGATTCCTTCTTTGATTATTTGCGTATAGAAAAAACTACTAATGTAGTTTTTAAGAAACTCTTCGGATATCGGTAATTTTATCAATAGGTATTAGTTCATTATCATAAGTAATAATATTCTTATTATTATGACCTACTATTCTTTTGGTTACTGTTTTATTGTTATATGTTATTTCAACATCCGCTTTATAAATGTAATCAGTCCCAGCAAATATTTCCTTAATTTTTTGATTTATCGTCTTAGAAATATTTAGTTCCTTACTATTTTTAATAGTACTTTTTTCCTTATCTTCTTTTGAATAATAGACATCATTATTATTAGTTAGTTTTTTGTCTATTTTATTAACAAATATACCTGGTAATTTTTTATCCATATAATCCTCCTTAATGTATTGTATGCAATGGTTAACCAACATTTGTCAAATGCATATTTTAATATAGGAGGTTAATATGAAAATTAAAACCGATTCTAGGCAAATCACTAGTGGTGATATTTTTGTTGCTCTTAGAGGTATTAAAAATGATGGACATAACTTTATTGATGATGCTATCAAAAATGGTGCGGGTATGATTATAAATGAAGAAAGAATGTATGATATTCCCACTCTAATAGTTGAAAATACAAGGGCCTATTTAGCTGAATATCTGGCAACTCTTTTTAAAAAAGACCTAGATAAGATAACCCTTGTTGGTATAACTGGTACAAATGGTAAAACAACTAGTGCTTTTCTAACATATCAATTATTAAACTCATTAGGCAAAAGATGTGCTTATATGGGAACAATTGGTTTCTATTTAAAGAGAAAAGTACGAGATTTAAGTAATACAACTCCTGACTTATGTGATTTATATACCATGTTTGAAGAATGTATAAATAATCATATCGAAGTAATTATTATGGAAGTAAGTAGTCATGCTTTAGCCCTAGACCGCTTATTAGGTATTAAATTTGATATAGGGGTATTTACTAATTTAACCCAAGATCATCTTGATTATCACTTAAATATTGATGAATACTGCCATTGTAAACAAAAACTGTTTTCAATGTTAAGAAATAAGAAGATTGCTATTATTAATAATGATGATGATTATAAAGATAATTTTATTTTTACTGATAATCATAATATTACTTATGGTCAAAGTGGTGATTTTAAAATAGATGACTATCAATTATTTATTGATAAAACTTTATTTAAAATAGAATATAATAATGTTACTTATCCTATTATTTTAAATATTCCTTGTATGTACAATATTTATAATTATTTAGTAGCTCTTATTATAAGTAATAGTCTTGGCTATAATATAGATAAAATCATTGATAAGACCCCGCATCTTAAAGCTCCTAAAGGACGTTTTGAAACCATTAAATATCGTGATAATATCATTATTATTGATTATGCTCATACCCCTGATGCCTTAGAAAACATCTTAAAAAATGTCGAAGATTATAAGAGGAAAAGAATTATAACCATTATTGGTTGTGGTGGAGAGCGAGATGCGACTAAAAGACCCATTATGGGAGCGATTGCTACCAAGTATAGTGATTATGTAGTATTTACTAATGATAACCCTCGTAATGAGGATGAACAACAAATAATGCATAATATAACTGATAAGTTAGCCGGCAATAATTATGAAATTATTTATGAACGGGATATGGCTATAAAAAAAGGTGTTAACATGCTTAAATTTAATGATATTCTTTTGATTCTCGGAAAAGGTCATGAAACTTATCAAATAATTGGGAAAGAAAAACTCCCATTTGATGACTGGGAGTTTGCTAATAACTATATTAATCTTCAAGATAATGACCAATAATAAAACCAATAACTAATAAAACAAGACTAATAATGAGAATTGGAACAGTAAATGATATTGATAAAGCTTTGTTTAAAATAACAATTATAGATGACAATGTAAAACCTATTATTGATAAATAGGTTTTTTGATGATGGTTTTCAAGTAAATAGTGCATTGTTTTAACTGATAAAATAATGGTTATCATAAATCCTAAACCAAAAGGAATTAGAATAGATAAGTTATTTAAGGAAGGATTACCTATATTAGTTATAACAAAGGTATAATATCCAATCATCATTAAGATAGCTGTTCCACTTAAGCCCGGAATAATAGTTGCTAGAGCATCAATCATTCCTAAAACAAAAATAATAAAGAAGTTAGTTGTCGTTTTATCAGCCATAGAATTAGTCGCAAATATTGGTATTACCACCAACAAGAATGGTATTAATAAATATAGAATATTAGAGAAATTAATCTTCTTAATATTTATTTTTTTATAAAGATGGGGAATACCTCCTATTATTAATCCTATAAAGAGAAATAGAGTTGGTGTTAAATAGTTCTGCATTAAGTAAGAAACTATCTTACTAGTTAAAACAATAGATACTAATATTCCTATCCCTAATGGTAATAAGAAATTAGTATTCTTTTTAACATTATCAAAGAATTTACCAATCGCTTTTAAAAACTTTTCATAAATACCTAAAGATATTGCCAAGACACTACCACTAACACCAGGAATTATTTTAGCTATTCCAATAAGAAAACCTTTTAATATTAAGATGATAAATTCTTTCATAGTTTCTCCTTTTATCAAGTATTATTTATCTTTTATTACCCTTACCTTCTTATTACTAATAAGAGGACTAATAGCTTCTCCCTTATTCATATTATTAATTACTTGAGCAAAATAAGGGGCAACATTTACTCTTTCAATCCATGGTTCATTTAAACATTTAGGATCGGAATAAGTAGCATTAGTTGTATATATCTTATGAAACCAACCCTTTTTATATGCCTGTTTAACAACATCAATACCGTTAGTGAAGAATGCGAATGTGGCAATAAGATATATTTTTTTAGCTCCTCTTTTCTTTAGTTTTTGAGCAACATCTAAAATAGAGTCCCCAGATGCAATCATATCATCAATAACTAAAACCGTTTTCCCTTTTACTGAATCACCAATATATTGATGTTCTTTAATAGGGTTTGTTCCATTAACAACTTTGGTTAAATCTCTTCTTTTAATAAACATACCAATATTACAGCCTAATACATCGGCAAAATATCTTGTCCTACTAATAGCACCATGATCAGGTGAAATAGCAATAATATTATCAAAATCAATGTCTTCATTAGCTAAAAATTTATCTAATATAACATTGGTTGAATACAAATTATCAAATGATAATAAAGGTATAGCATTTTGTACTCCTGGATCATGAGCATCAATCGTTAATATACCTTTTACACCCATATTCTCTAAAATACGAAGAGATATGGCACAGTCAAGTGATTCCCTACCACTTCTTTTATGCTGTCTTGATTCATATAAGAATGGCATAACTACAGTAATGGAACTGGCATGACCACTAACAGCCGAAATAGCTCTAATAAAACTATTAAAATGGTCTTGAGGCGACATATGATTTTCAAAACCATACATAGAATAAGTACAACCCCAGTTGTGAGGATCACCAATGATATAAACATCCTTTTTACGAACAGATTCTAATAATGAAGATTTACACTCACCATCTTTAAACATAACTTCATTAACCGGAATAATACGATCAACATTATCTTGTCTTAATCTTTGAATCTCCTTATTAATATCATCACCAAGCTCTTTAGCACTTCCCAGAACAATTAGTCTTAAAGAATCATTATTTACCATTTTTTCACTCCCTACTACTTTCTTATATTTTTATTTTAGCACAAATGGAAATAAAATTCTATTATTCTTTGTTTTGCCGCCAAAAAAAATGAACAAGTAATGACATACTGTTCATTTTAAAAATGTTATTAATTACTCGCTGTTATTGCTGATCTTGTTGATGTGCTAACTACCGCTCTTCCATTATCACTTGTATAAGAAAATGGTCCGGCACCTGCTTGGGCATCATAACTACCACCACGCTTGAACCAGGTAGTATATAATGTTGCATCTTTATAAGGAAAAGCCGCATAGTCGCTATTCCAACCGCCATTGATATTACTCAATGTTACCATTGTTTCTTTTGTGGCATCACCCAGTTTTCCTCGAATCTGGTTGGTATTTACAGAGCCAAAAGTATAAAGATCATAATACTTATTGTTGGCCGGGAATGTTCTTCCTGCTGAAAATGTAGTACCATCACCTAATAATCCATTAAAACCTGAATTAAATGTTGAGTTATGCCCAACCATTGGAACCACTGTTGTCGTTACTACATCTGCCATTAAATACTCCCATACTCCACCGGATATGTCATACACGCCGGATATATTACCAGTTGTACTTGCTAATTGCCCCTCGGTCGTTTCATATGTATAAGTTCCACTAGCAGTTGCAGTAGTTGACCCACTTCCTGGTGCTCCCCAACTTCGGCCAGTATATTTGTCACTACTATTGTTAATACTTATCTCGGTACAAGTGCCACTAGTACATCTCCCATATTTACTTTGAGTTAAATAGGATAATGCTCCCCATTCCATATTCTTCATCATATGTGTATCAGCATTAATACTATAATTGGCAGCAATCGAAGCAATTACTGTGTAGTATGTTGATACCCTAGCCCCTCTCCAGCTAGTAACGTTTGGCTTTGTTTGTATACCTAAAGTCGTTAAATCGCAACTTGTTCCTACTGCTTCGGTTACCGGAGTACAGGCTGTCACATTACTTAACTCAAACTTACCAATCCATATACCCGTTAAAGATGTACTACCAAAAGTAAAAGCTGGATGTGTATATGTTGAGGTATTATTAGTTACACTAACATTAGTAGTATCAGTACAGTTTTGACTACTATTTCCACTTCCCGCTACCGCATTAGTGCAACTAACTGTTCCTGTTGATGCTGTTCCACTTTCAAAAGCAATATTTATTTGTTGAACTGCAACACTACCATTATTGCCATTAAATATGGTGTATTTATATCTTGGTATCCAAACATACATTTGTGATATATCAGTCATCAATATAGTATCACCAACACTATATGTCTTTGATGGACTAGCTACTAATACTACCGCATTAGCCCACTGTTTAGCATCATAATCATACCAATTAGTATCATGAACATCAGCATATACCCAATTACTACCACTATAATATACAGGTATCATATGATTATATAATACGGGTGCATTGGCTCCACTAGCATCAGTATATGCAGGTTCTGATGCTAAACAATCAGCTTCACTACTTTCAACTAACGTAATTGTAGCAGCTGTATAATCTTTTGTTACACAGTATTTACCATTATACAGTGTTATTCTTATTTTACCTTTAGAATTAATTTTTACAGTTCCGCTTTGGGGTTTAGTCCCACTATAATTTAAACTTGAATCACCAGGATATGTGAATGTCTTGGGAGATATATCCGGTTCATCCATCATTTTACCAGTATAATAATACTTAGCTGCATCTATTATTCCATACGCCGTATCTTTAAATGCTTCTTTTTGTGAATTATTTATTATTCCCAAAATTACAGGGGTCGCTATTAAAGCAATAGCTGCTAATATAATAATTACTGCTAATAATTCAATTAATGTAAAGCCTTCTTTTTCTTTCATATCTATCCTATCTTTCTACTATTATTATTATATCATAACTATAAGACTATGCAAGAAAAAAGAAGACTATTTGTCTTCTTCTACTAACTCTAAAATAACCATTAGAGCATCGTCACCACGACGTTCTGTTAATTTTAAAATTCTTGTATATCCACCATTTCGTTTAGCATAACGTTTTGCTAAATCATCAAATACTTTTCTAACTGCTTCATTATCATTTTGTAAGAATGCTAGTGCATTTCTTCTTGATACTAATGAGCCATCTTTACCATAAGTAACCATTTTATCAAAGAATTTACGAGCTTCTTTGGCTCTTGTTTCAGTAGTTTCAATTCTCTCATTCATGATTAAGTCTTTGGTTAAATTAGCAAGCATGCTACGACGATGTTTATTTGTGCGTCCTAATTTTCTATACATGATTAGCCTCCTTAATCTTCGTCACGGAATTTAAGTCCCATTTCTTTTATCTTATCAATAACTTCTTTTAAAGACTTTTTACCTAAATTACGTATCTTCATCATTTCTAATTCGGATTTTTCCGTTAGATCACCTAAGGTATTAATACCAGCTCTTTTTAAACAATTATAAGCACGAACTGAGAAATCTAAATCATCAATAGATGTTTCTAATTTCTTTAACTTACTATCTTCTTGTTTAGCATTCATGATACCAGTAGTATCAGCAATTTCACTTAAATCGGTAATAATATTTAGATGTTCAATTAATATTTTAGCGCCTAAAGCCATAGCTTCTTCTGGGCGTAGTGAGCCATTAGTATAAACATTCATAATTAGTTTATCGTAATTAGCATCCTGTCCTACACGAGCGCTTTCTACCTCATAACTTATTCTTTCAATAGGTGAATAAAGTGCATCAATAGGAATATAACCTATTTTACTATTTTCCATATATTTTTTATTGTCTGTTGAAGGAACATAACCACGGCCATTAGCAATTATAAATTCCATTTCTAATTTACCATTTTTAGCTAAATTAGCAATCTCTTGGTCCGGGTTAACAATAACAATATCCGAATCACATTCAATATCAGCAGCCGTTACTTTACCTTCACGATTAACTGATAAATGAGCGATTTTTGTTTCTTGTGAAAGATTTTTCAAAACTATACTCTTAAGATTTAAGATAATAGTTGTAACATCTTCAACAACCCCTTCAATTGTTTGGAATTCGTGCATAACACCATCAATTTTAACAGCGACAATAGCACTACCTGGCATACTTGAAAGCATTACTCGTCTCAAAGAATTACCAATAGTAGTTCCAAAACCTCTTGTTAAAGGTTCTAATTCAAACTTTCCATAATTATTATTTTCAACATACTCTGTAATCTTATAAATTGGTTTTTCGAAATTTAACACTTTCCCCACACTCCCTTCTCTTTTATCCACGTGGACGTTTTGGTGGACGACATCCGTTATGTGGTATAGGTGTAACATCAGAGATTGAAATTATTTCAAGCCCTGCTGTTTGCAATGAACGAATAGCAGTTTCGCGTCCTGAACCTAATCCTTTGACATAAACTTCTACTTTTCTCATACCCATTTCAACAGCGGCTTTTCCTGCTGCTTCAGCTGACATACCAGCTGCAAATGGAGTAGACTTCTTACTTCCTTTAAATCCTAATGTACCAGCTGAAGCCCAACTTATAGCACTACCATTATCATCACAGATTGTAACGATAGTATTGTTAAAAGTTGAATGAATATAAGCACGACCTTGTGGTACATTCTTTTTAACTTTACGTTTTCTTGGTTTATAAGCCATTTATTTAACCTCCTTTTTAGTTACAAATTATTTTTTCTTATTTGCGATTGTCTTACCATGACCCTTACGAGTTCTAGCATTACGGTTGGTTCTTTGTCCTCTTACAGGTAAACCCTTTTTATGACGAACACCTTGGTATGAATTAATTTCCATTTTTGTCTTGATGTTCATATTTACTTCTCTTCTTAATTCACCTTCGGTTGTACTTTTACTAATTTCATCACGAATACGAGCTATTTCTTCATTATCTAAATCGCCAGCTTTTTTATCTAAATCGATATTAGCGGCAGTTAAGATCTGACCAGATAGACTTCTACCAATCCCATAAATATATGTTAGGGCTATTTCAACTCGCTTATTGTTTGGTATATCTACACCTTTAATACGTGCCATAAAACACCTCCTATATTTTTATCCTTGTTTTTGTTTATGCTTAGGGTTCTCACATATAATATGTACTCGCCCATTGCGTTTTACTATCTTACATTTAGGACAGATAGGTTTTACTGATGGTCTTACTTTCATATAAAATCCTCCTATTACTTTCTATAGATTATGCGCCCACGTGTTAGATCATATGGCGATATGGCGATAGTTACTGTATCACCTGGTGAAATGCGAATATTATTTACTCGGATTTTACCAGAAACGTGAGCTATTACAGTATGCTTATTCTCAAGTTGTACGCGAAATTCGCCACGTGGCAAAAGGTCAATGACTTTGCCATCTACTTCAATAGTTTCATCTTTAGCCATCAAATCACCTCTTTGTTAAAATTTCATACCCATCCTCTTTGACCACAACTGTGTGTTCATAATGGGCTGATGGTTGATCGTCTGCTGTTATAATTGTCCAATCATTATCTAAAATATAAATATCTGGACTCCCTAAATTAAGCATTGGTTCTACAGCAATAACCATTCCTTTTTTTAAAACTGGTCCAGTCCCTTTTGTACCATAATTTGGTACATCAGGCATTTCATGAAGAGAAGTTCCTACCCCATGGCCCACTAATTCTTTAACAACCCCTAAATGATGTTGTTTAGCATAGGTTTCAACGGACTCGCCAATATCACCTATTCTATTACCAGCTTTAATAACATTTAATCCTTGTATTAAAGCCTCTTTAGTATGTTCCATTAAATATTCTTTTTCTTTAGAAATAGTACCAACAGCATAAGTCCAAGCTGAATCGCCATGATATCCTTTATAACAAGCTCCAATATCAACTGATATAATATCACCATTTTTTAATTTACGATTAGAAGGAATACCATGTACTACTTCTTCATTTATTGATGTGCAAATCGAAGCAGGAAACCCATCAAAACCTTTAAATGATGGTGTTGCACCTTTACTTATAATAAAATCATAGGCTAACTTGTCTAATTCATTAGTTGTTATACCCGGTTTAAGATAAGGTTCTAAAAATTTGTGAGTTTCCCCGACAATTGAACCCGCAATGCGTAACAGTTCAATCTCTCGTTCAGATCTAATACTTATCATTTTATACCTCGTTTATAATTTTCTCCACTTGTTCAGAAGTAAACTCTTTGGTAATACCACTATTAACACGATATAATAATTTTTTATTTTCATAATATTCAATTAGCGGTGCAGTTTTCTCCATATAAGTATCAAAACGTTTATTAAATGTCTCTTCATTATCATCATCACGGTGAATAAGCTCTCCACCACAACGATCACATATACCAGCAACTTTAGGCATAATATCAGGATTATATAGATTGAATATAGCTCCACATTTAGGACAAGAAATTCGTCCAACAATGCGTCTTTTTGCTTCTTCTTTATCTATTTCTAAGTAGATAACATAACCTAATTTACGGTTTAAAGATGTTAATAATTCTTCTAAAATATCAGCTTGCTTAATATTACGAGGGAAACCATCAAAGATGATTGATTTATCATTATTAAATGATATAATCTTATCTTTTAACATTTGAGCCATTGTTTCATCATCAACTAAAGCTCCACTATTCATAAGAGCAGCAATTTTATTACCAAATTCGGTACCATTACCCGCTACTTCTCTTAATAAGTCACCTGTTGAAATATGATTCATACCATATTTTTCTTCTAAAATGGCTGATTGTGTTCCCTTACCAGCAGCTGGTGGGGCAATTAAAATAATATCTTTCATTTCTATCTTCTCCCTTTTTTATAACTTCGACTAACAATGTAACTTTCTAATTGTTTATAACTCTCTAAAGCTACACCAACAACGATTAATAATCCTGTACCACCAATAGATACGTTGCTTGGTAAACCGCTTACAGCTCTAAAAATAATTGGTAAGGCTGCAATAAATGCTAGCGATAAAGATCCAACAAAAGTAATGCGACCTATTATTTTACGAACATACTTTTCAGTTTCATCACCTGGTCTGATACCAGGGATAAATCCACCACTTTTTTGTAAGTTTTCAGCTAATTCCTTTGGTTTTAATTGTGCATAAGCATAAAAATATGTAAATCCTATTATTAATAGCATATATAATACAAAGCCAACTGGCGATGTATAGACAATATATTTATCAACAAAAGATGTAAATCCTGGATTTTTAACAAATTGAGCAATAAAACTTGGAATTGCTACTAAAGATGAAGCAAAAATTACTGGCAATACCCCTGATGAATTTAATTTAAAAGGGATATAACTTTGTTGATTACCATAAGTTGATACAGTCTTGTTAGCATATTGAATCGGTATTCGTCTTTCACTTGCTTGTTCAAAGACAACCGCTACAATTAAGGCAACATAGAACACGATAAATAAAATAAATTTGATAATGCCCATTGCTCCACCACCAATTAAACTAGTGAAAACAGTCTGAAACATTGTTGGCATAACAGCGATAATACCACCCATGATAATCATTGATAGGCCATTACCAAAACCTTTTTGAGTAATTTGATCACCAAGCCACAATAAGAAAGAAGTAGCAGCTGTTAAAATAAGCGCAAATTGTAATCTTTCTATAATAGTAGCATTGGAAATAATAACAATTGTTAACATATAACCTTGAATAAAGGCCATAGCTATTCCTAACCAACGGGTAATTTTATTTAGTTGCGTTTTACCAGTATACCCTTGTTTTGCTAAATCAGCAAGATATGGTACAATATCCATTTGTAATAGTTGCATAATAAATGAAGCTGTAATATAAGGGGTAACACTAAGAGCGAAAATAGAAAAATTGGACAGTGCTCCTCCACCCATTACGTTCCATAAATCTAATGCACCTAAGCTTGTAAGACCTAAACTAGCCTTATTAACTCCTGGTACAACGATAGCTGTTCCTAATTTAAATATAGCTAAAACAGCTAAGGTAAATAAAAATCTTTTTTGTAGGTCTTTATTCTTGGGATTAAATATTTGCTTAACAATGGCAAACAATTAGATCACCTCTGCTTTTCCACCTAATTTTTCTATATTCTCTTTAGCTGTTTCTGAAAATCTATTAGCTTTAACAATTAATTTTTTTTCTAAAGTACCACTACCTAATACTTTAATACCTGATAATTGATTTTTAACAAGTCCCATTTCTTTCAATAATTCTGGAGTAACAATAGCTCCATCTTCAAAGTTATTTAAATCACTTAAATTTATTACTGCATATTCAACCTTAAATCTGTCATTAGAGAATCCTCTTTTAGGAATACGTCTAAATAATGGTAATTGTCCGCCTTCAAAGCCTGGTCTAACACCGCCACCAGAGCGAGCATTTTGACCTTTATGACCTTTACCACTTGTTTTTCCTAAACCACTACCTGTACCACGGCCAACTCTTTTACGAGTTTTAGTTGCACCAGGAGCAGGATACATACAATTTAATTTCATATTATATAATCTCCTCTACTTTTTTACCACGAAGAAGAGCTATCTCTTCAACGGTTCTTTGAGAAGCTAGTGCTCCTAATGTTGCATATGCCATATTTAATTTAGTACTTGATCCAAGTGATTTTGATAAAATGTCTTTTACGCCTGCTAATTCAAGAACAGCACGAACAGGTCCTCCTGCTTTAACGCCAGTACCCTTTTGAGCTGGTTTTAATAATACTTGACTAGCTCCTCTTACGCCAATTGCTTCATGAGGAATGGTGCGTTCATCAATTAATGAAACTTTAATAACATTTTTTGTTGCTGAGGCTACAGCCTTTTTAATAGCATCTGGAACTTCATTAGCTTTACCAGTACCTAAACCAACTGTACCATTATGATCACCAACAGCAACGGTAGCTGAAAAACGGAAATGGCGACCACCTTTAGTTACTTTTGTAACACGGCCAATATTGATAATTTCTTCATCATATTGCTTTTGACGTGGTTCTCTTCTTTTGTTTTCCATGTACTTTCCTCCTTTTAGAATTCTAATCCATTAGCACGAGCAGCTTCAGCTAAAGCTTTAACGCGACCATGATATAGGTATCCGCCTCTATCAAAAGTTACTTTCTTAATCTTTGCTTTGGTAGCTCTTTTAGCTAATAATTCACCAACTTTAGTAGCAGCCTCTGCATTACTACCGTTATCAAGTTTCAACTCTTTATCAGTAGAAGAAGCACTAACTAAAGTTATAGCTTTTTCATCATCTATAATTTGCGCAAAAATATTACTATTAGAACGGAATACATTTAAGCGTGGTAAACTGTTTGTACCAGTAACTTTTTCTCTGATTCGTTCATGTCTAGCTTTACGCATATCATTACGAGATACTTTATTAATCATAATAATTACTCTCCTTTACATTTTTTCATTATGCAGCTTTTTTACCTTCCTTTTGACGAATGTGTTCGCCAGCATAACGAATTCCTTTACCTTTATAAGGTTCTGGTTTTCTTATCTTTCTAATATTAGCAGCAAATTCGCCCACTTCACACTTATCAATTCCTCGAATAAAAAGTTCCGTATTACTTGGACTTTCTAATTTTATAGTATGAGGAATTGCTACTTTAACGGGATGTGAGAAACCTGCTGTTATTACTAATTCATTACCTTTTAATGCAAAACGATAACCAACACCAACTGCTTCCATTTTCTTTTCAAAACCTTCAGTCACACCTGTAATAGCATTAGCTATATTAGCGTTAGCTGTACCATGGAAACATTTAGCTGCATCATTTTTTCTAGTAACGATTATTTGTCCTTCTGTAACATTAACTTTGATATCTTTGTGTACATTGATAGAAAGTTCGCCTTTAGGACCTTTTATTTTTACATTTGTGCCATCTACTTCAACTGTAACATTTGCTGGTACAGTTAGTATTCTTTGACCAATACGACTCATATAAAATCCTCCTTACTTTCTACCAGATATAAGCTAATACTTCGCCACCAAGTGAATTGGCCCTAGCATTTTTATCTGTCATTATTCCTTTAGATGTGGAAATAACAGCAATTCCTAGTCCATTTAACACTTTTGGAACTTCATCAGCTTTAACATATACGCGTAATCCTGGTTTAGAAATTTTTCTTAAGCCAGTAATAACGCGTGACTTGTTTTGAGCATATTTTAAAGATATAACGATCATACTTTGTTTGTCATCTTTTTTAATCTTATAATCTACTACAAAACCTTCATCTTTTAATATTTTTGCGATTTCTAATTTCAATTTTGAAGCGGGTACTTCAACTTCTTTATCGCGCATTTGATTAGCATTACGAATTCTTGTAAGCATATCTGCGATTGGATCTGTCATTATATATATCCTCCCTTCAATCTTACCAGCTTGATTTTTTCATTCCTGGTATCTGTCCTTTGTATGCTAGTTCCCTAAAACAAATACGGCAAATGCCATATTTTTTAAGTACGGCATGTGGTCTTCCACATCTTTGGCAACGTGTATAGGCGCGTACTTTAAATTTAGGTTTACGACTAGCTTTAATAATCATGCTTTTCTTAGCCATAATATCCTCCTAATTTATCGTTATTTTCTAAACGGCATTCCGAAGCCTTTTAATAGATTATACGCTTCGTCATTGGTTTTGGCAGTTGTGACAAAAACAATATCCATTCCACGTACCTTAACAACATTATCATATTCTATTTCGGAAAAAATTAATTGTTCAGTAAGTCCTAGTGTATAATTACCACGACCATCAAATGAACGATTTGAAAGTCCTTTGAAATCTCTTACCCGTGGTAATGTAATACTAATTAACTTATCTAAGAAGTTATACATGGCCTCACCACGCAATGTTACTTTGCAACCAATTGCTTGACCAGCTCTAACCTTAAAACCGGCAATAGCTTTTTTAGCTTTAGTAGCCACTGGTTTTTGACCAGTAATAATTTCTAGGTCAGCCATAGCCGCTTCGATTAATTTACTATTTGTTGTGGCATCGCCAACACCAATATTAATGATAATCTTATCCAATTTTGGTGCTTGCATAACGCTCTTATACCCATGTTTTTCAACTAACATTGGTACAATTTCTTTATTATATTTTTCTTTTAGGCGGTTCATATATATCCTCCTTTCAATTAATTAAGGCTTTCATTAGATTTTTTTGTTACTCTAACTTTTTTACCTTTTTTATCAACAGTATGTCCTAATCTGGTTCTTTTCTTTGTTTTTTCATCAACAATCATAACGTTAGAAGCATGTATTGCAGCTTCTTTTTCTACGATACTACCAGCTGTTTGACCGTTAGGTTTAATATGTTTTTTTATCATATTTAGACCTTCAACAACAACTCTATTTTCAGCACGTAATACTTTTATGATCTTGCCTTCTTTACCACGAGAAGAACCAGCTATAGCGACAACTTTATCTCCAACTTTAAAGTTCATGTTTATTCCTCCTTAACCGGTTTATAATACTTCTTTAGCAAGTGAAACAATTTTTAAATAATCTTTATCACGTAATTCACGTGCCACAGGTCCAAATACACGAGTGCCGACTGGACTCTTATCATCTTTAATAATAACACAAGCATTATCATCAAATTTAATATAAGATCCATCTTCTCTTCTTAGACCAAATTTACTTCTAACAACTACAGCCTTAACTACTTTACCGCTTCCAACCGTACCGTTAGGAGTTGCTTTTTTTACAGTTCCAACAACTATATCTCCAATATTTCCTGTCTTGACAGTGCTTCCTCCTAAAACACGAATAACACTAAGTTCCCGTGCTCCAGAATTGTCAGCAACTTTCAAACGACTTTCTTGTTGAATCATATATTAATCCTCCTCATCGTTTGCAATTATAAAATAATTGCTTTTTCTATTACTTCTACTAAGCGATAATGTTTAGTTTTTGACAATGGTCTTGTCTCTTCAATGCGTACTTTATCGCCAACATTAGCTACATTCTCTTCATCATGAGCTGCATATTTTTTAGAATACTTAACTCGTTTACCGTATAAAGAATCAACTTTGTAAGTTTCTACTAAAACGGTAATAGTTTTATTATTCTTTGAACTTACAACTTTACCAATTAACTCTTGTTTTCTCTTTTCCATAGTTACCTCCATTAATCCTCTTTTAACTCACGTTCACGAATAACTGTTTTTATGCGTGCTACTAATTTTCTTAGTTCTTTGATCCGTGAAGGCTTTTCAAGATTTCCTGTAGCTTGACTTAAACGCAAATTAAATAATTCTTCTTTTGTTTCAGAGATTTTCTTAAGTAGTTCTTCGTTAGTAAGTGCTCTTAAATCTTTATTATTCATGCGCTTCACCACTTTCCTTCTTTACAAATTTACATTTGATGGGAAGTTTATGCATAGCCAAACGTAATGCTTCACGAGCAACACTTTCTTCAACGTCCTTAATTTCAAACATAATTTTGCCTTTTTTTACAACGGCAACCCATAATTCTGGTTGACCTTTACCTTTACCCATACGAGTTTCTAAAGGTATCTTTGTTAATGAAAGGTGTGGGAATATATTAACCCATACTTTTCCGCCACGTTTCATATAACGAGTCATAGCAACACGAGCAGCTTCAATTTGTTGTTGTGTTATCCATGCTCCTTGTTCAGCCATTAAACCGAAATCACCAAAGTGTAATTCAGTATTACCGCGAGCTACACCATCATAAGGTAGACGGTGTGGTCTTCGGTATTTAGTTCTTTTTGGAATTACTGCCATCTACATTACCTCCCTTTTTTTTGCCTTCAGGAAGTATTTCGCCTTTATAAATCCATACTTTTACGCCAATCTTACCATAAGTAGTATTAGCTTCTTTATGAGAGTAATCAATATTAGCTCTCAAAGTATGAAGTGGTATATTGCCTTCAGTATATCCTTCAGCTCTGGCGATATCAGCACCGCCTAAACGTCCTGAAACAAGTGTTTTAATACCTTTTGCTCCAGCCTTCATTGTATTTCTAATTGCTCTTTTTTGGGCAATTCTGAATGAAACACGATTTTCAATTTGATGTGCAATAGCTTCAGCTACTAGAGCTGCATCTATATCAGGATTTTTGATTTCCATAATAGAAATTTGTACATCTTCATTAACCAATTTTGATAATTCACTTTTAATTTTTTCTATTTCGTCACCACCATGGCCAATGACAACACCTGGTTTAGCAGTATTAATGGTAACTTCTGTTTTTTTATTGGTTCTTTCAATAAGAATACTTGAAACTGCTGCGTCTTTTAACTTCTGAGTTAAAAACTTACGTATTTTAACATCATTATTTAAAAATCTAGCAAAATCTCTATTATCAGCAAACCAATTTGATTGCCAACCCTTATTAATGCCAATTCTAAGTCCTACTGGACTAACCTTTTGACCCATCAGTTTACCTCCTTCGCTTAATTTTTCTCACTAACGACAACCGTTATGTGACTTGATCTTTTTAATATTGGATCGATGTGACTACGTGAGCCAAATCTTCTTCTTTTCAATACTTGACCCTCATCAATAAGAGCCTTTGAAATGTATAACTTTTCTTTACTTAGTCCTAAATTGTTTTCCGCATTAGCTACCGCAGAAGTTAATACTTTGTGGATAAGTCTTGAAGCTTCTTTATTTATGTTTTTTAAAATAACATCAGCTTCAGTAACACTTTTACCACGAACTAAGTCTATTACTAAACGTGCTTTACGAGGAGCTACTCTAACTCCCTTAGCAACTGCTTTCGCTTCCATTTTGGTCCTCCTTCTTTAATAACTATGCTTTAGTTTCTACTTTACTTGCACCGTGACCGCCAACTTTACGCGTTAAAGCAAATTCACCTAATTTATGTCCAACCATATCTTCTGTTACATAAACAGGGATAAATTCTTTACCATTATGAACGGCAAATGTGTGTCCAATAAATTCAGGATAAATTGTTGAACGGCGAGACCAAGTTTTAATTACTTCTTTTTTACTAGATTCACTAACTTTTTTCACCTTATTCATAAGACTTGCATCTACGAATGGTCCTTTTTTTAAGCTTCTTGCCATTTAAATCATCCTTTCACTATTTACTACGACGACGTACAATAAGCTTATTTGAAGCTTTCTTGTTTTTACGTGTCTTATATCCTAATGTTGGTTTACCCCAAGGTGTAACTGGACCTTTACGACCGATTGGGTGACGTCCTTCACCACCACCATGTGGATGATCATTAGGATTCATTACTGATCCACGAACATGTGGCTTAATACCCATATGTCTTTTACGGCCAGCTTTACCGATATTTACTAATTCATGGTCACTATTTCCTACTTCTCCAACGGTAGCTCTACAAGTTCCTAATACTTTACGAACTTCGCCACTTTTTAAACGAAGTAGAACATATTTTCCTTCTGAACCCAATATTTGAACACTTGAACCGGCTGAACGAGCGATTTGACCACCCTTACCAGCCTTTAATTCAACATTGTGTACCATTGTACCTTCAGGAATTTGACTAATTGGCATACTACTACCGATTTTTATATCAATATGTTCACCACTTTGTACTTTATCGCCAACACCTAAATTGTTAGGAGCGATAATATATCTTTTTTCTCCATCAGTATATGTGATTAAAGCAATATTGGCTGTTCTATTAGGATCATATTCAATCGCTGTAACTGTACCAACAACACCGTCTTTATCTCTTTTAAAATCAATAATACGATATTTTCTTTTAGCACCACCACCGCGATGTCTTAAGGTAATCTTACCTTGATTATTGCGTCCGCCATTTTTCTTTAAAGTCACAACTAATGATTTTTCAGGAGTAGTCTTCGTAACTTCAGTATTGATTAACGTTGACATACCACGAGTACCATTAGTCATAGATTTATAACTTTTAACTGGCATAATTTTCCTCCTTTAGATTTAGTTAAGTTCGATAGAACTTCCTTCTTTTAACTTAACAATTGCTTTTTTAACTTTATTAGTCTTGCCACTATAACGTCCAACTCTTTTATCTTTAGGGCGAACAGTAATAGTATTAACGCTTTCAACTTTAACATTAAAAACATTCTCAATTGCTTGTTTAATTTGGGTTTTATTAGCTTTAACATCAACACTAAATGTTACAGTGTTGCTTTCTTGTGATAAAGCGGCACTTTTTTCAGTAACGATTGGCCCTTTAATAATATCACGATAATTTTCCATTATATTAGTGCCTCCTCTACTTGTTTAAGTGCTTTTTCAGTAATAATCATTTTGTCAGCTGAAATAACATCATATGTATTTATTTCATCAGCTTGTAGTAACATTACATTACTTAAATTACGACTAGCTAAAACTAAGTTATCATTTAATTCATCAACAATAATTAAAGTATTTTTATCAACTTTTAAAGTACTTAATACTTCTTTCATTTCCTTAGTCTTATTAGTTTTTAAATTTAATTCATCAACAATGATTAATTCATCACTTAAAGCTTTATACGTTAATGCTGTTTTAAGCGCTAAACGTCTTTCTTTTCTATTCATCTTAGTAGCATAGCTTCTTGGATGTGGTCCGAAAACAACGCCTCCGTGAATCCATTGTGGAGATCTAATACTACCTTGACGAGCTCGACCAGTACCTTTTTGTTTCCAAGGTTTTGCTCCACCACCACTTACATTGCTGCGAGTTTTAGTATCAGCTGTACCTTGTCTTAACGAATTTCTTGTTAAAGTAAGTGCGTCATATAATACCGCATCATTTGGTTCAATACCCCAAACTTCTGGACTTAATGAGGCTTTATTAACAGATTCGCCTTTTATATTTATTACAGATAATTTTTCCATTTGTCTTCCTCCCTACTTATTTTCTTCAGTAGTCTCTTCAACTGCTACTTCAGGATTTTCAGAGGTTTCTTTTGTTTCTTCTGAATTATTTTCTTCAACAACCATTGCTTGCTCTTCAGTGTCACTGTTTTCTAAAACTGTTTCATAACTAACTAATTCTTCAGTTTTATTAACTTGACCAGGATTCTTATTAGCTGTCTTAATAATAACTAATGCATTTTTAGCGCCTGGAATATTTCCACTTACTAAAATAGCATTGTTTTCCATATCAACAGCAACAATTTCTAAGTTTTGAATGGTAACAGTTAATGCTCCCATATGTCCTGGTAAATGTTTACCTTTGAAAACACGCATTGGTCTTCTAGTTCCTAATGATCCAGGTCCACGATGATAGTGTGAGCCATGACCCATAGGTCCTATTGTATTATTATAACGTTTGATAACACCTTGGAATCCTTTACCTTTAGTGATTCCTGTAACATCAATAACTTCTCCGGCTGCGAATATATCAGCTGATATAACTTGACCTAAAGAATAGTGGTTTACGTCTACACCCCTAATTTCTTTAAAGAAGCGCTTAGGTGTAGTACCTGCTTTGCTAGTATGACCAGCTGAAGCTTTAGTCGCTAACTTTTCTCTCTTTGTATCAAAACCTAATTGAATAGCATCATAGCCATCAGTTTCTTTTGTCTTAATTTGTGTTACCACATTTGGTTCAACAGAAACAACAGTTACGGGAATCAATTTACCTGATTTTGTAAATACTTGAGTCATTCCAATTTTACGACCTAAGATTCCTTTCATATTCATAAATTCTTCCTCCTATTATAATTTGATTTGGATATCTACTCCACTTGGAATATCAAGATGTGTTAAAGCATCAATAGTTTCCTTGCTTGGATTAACGATATCGATTAGTCTTTTGTGTGTTCTTTTCTCAAATTGTTCACGTGAATCTTTGTACTTGTGAACAGCTCTTAGAATGGTAATTTTTTCAATTTCGGTTGGTAATGGAATTGGTCCACATACTTCGCCACCCGTTCTCTTAACTGCTTCCACAATTTTAGCACATGCAGTATCTAAACTTTTGTGTTCAAATGCCTTTAATTTGATACGAACTTTTGTCTTAGACATTTTTTGTCCTCCCTTCGCCTATATCTAGTATAGACTCGCTCCGTGTAAAAACCCGATATTTCAGTTTATTGTGTTTAACAACTTAACCTGGTGTATCGGCAACCTTACACATCAATGCGTGTCACACATAACAAAATTATATACTATAGTTTATTAAAAAGCAAGAAAAAATTACGCTTTTATGAAACTTTTTACTTTAAATTTTGATAGCATATGAAAACCATGACTAAGCATGGTTAATTTTTATTAATATATTATCAATGTACTTAACTATTTAAATCAAGTTACTAAATTTTATTTCGACAAAGACAAGTATAAAATTGATATTTTATACTCCATCCTTATTATGTTGTAATCGTAAGAATATCTTTCTTGCCCAATCAAAAGGAATAACCGAAATAGCTAAAATAAACATAATAATAAATTCTTTATAGTTCAAACCAATGGTCCTGAATAATTCACCACCATAGTAAATCATAATAATTTGAATAATAGCAACCATAATAATGGTTATTAAGAATACTTTGTTTTTTAAGATATTGGCAAAAATATTAATACGATGGGTTCTAGCATTAAAGCAATTAAAAATACTCATAAAAATAAATAAGCCAAAGAAAGCTGACATAAGATGGATATTATCTGCCCCAGACATAAACAAATCTCTGATAATGTTTATTTTTAAGAATAAGATACAAAGAATTGAGGAATAAGCGCCGGTTATTAATATTTCATTAAACATATAACTATTAATAATAGGTTCATCTTTCTTTTTAGGTAGTTCTAGCATATATTCTTTTAATGGTGGTTCAAAGGCAAAGGCTAATCCAGCTAAAGTATCCATCACCATATTTATCCATAACATTTGAATAACGGTAACAGGGGTTTCTATACCTAGTAGGGGTCCTAGAATTGATAAAGACATAGCACACATATTAATAGTTAATTGGAATATTATAAATTTACGAATGCTTTTAAAAATGGTTCGTCCAAAAAGAATAGCCTTCGCAATGGATAAAATATTATTATCTAGAATAACAATATCACTAGCTTCTTTAGCCACTTCAGCTCCACTGCCCATTGCAAAGCCAACATCAGCTTTTTTTAAAGCCGGGGCATCATTAACACCATCCCCGGTCATTCCAACAACTAAATTTAGATCTTGAGCAATTCTAACCAACCTGCTTTTATCTTGTGGTAAAGCCCTAGCTACGACTCTTAAATAGGGGAATAGTTCTTTTATTTCTAAATCATCTTTTTTATTTAATTCATCACTAGTTAAAACTAAATCATTAGCATTATTAATAAGCTTTATTTCTTTGGCAATTGCCATAGCGGTAACTTGATTATCACCTGTTATCATAATTGTTTGAATATGAGCCTTATTTATTAATTCAAGCCCACTAATAGCATGCTCTCTAATCTCATCTTTAATAGCAACTATTCCTACTAATATTAAATTGTTAAGATAATTATTAGTACCGTCACTATCTTTTTTAGCAAGTACCAATACTCTAATACCCCGACTAGTGAATGCTTCTATTTTTAGGTTTATTTCTTTTTTGTTTAATATTATTCTTTTATTACCATTCTTATCATAATAACCTATACAAGTTGGTAATATTTTTTCTGGTGCCCCCTTAATTAAAATTTGATTATTATCGGTTTCAATGACAGAGTATTTATTATTACTATCAAATGGTATAGTTAATATTTTACCCATCCTTATATTATTATCATTGAAAAAATTTAGTAAAGCCCGATCCGTAGTATTGCCACCAATAATTTCTTTTTTATCATTATATGTACTAGCGTTATTCACGACCATACTCATTTTAAATAGATTATAGAGATGTGGATATTGATGTAATTGTTGCTCGGTTTTAAACTCCATTAATTCACCATCAATAACATTAGTAACCTCTAATTGTCCTTTTGTTATGGTCCCAGTTTTATCAGTAAATAAAACATTAACACTACCAGCCGTTTCAATACCAGTCATCTTCCGTACCAAAACATTGTCTTTTAGCATTCGCTTCATATTAGAAGATAAAACTAAAGTGATCATCATTGGTAATCCTTCAGGAACAGCTACTACAATAATGGTTACACATAGTGTTAAAGCATATAAAATATGGCCTAATAAAAAAGGCCAATTAGTAATCATTTCTTTTATTTTTATCATATCAAAATTATTAGCTAAAACTATTACTGAAAATAAGTAAGATATAAAGACTAATATGGCTCCTAAATAACCAATTCTGCTTATAATTTTGGCTAAGTGGCGTAATCTTAGTTTTAAAGGACTATCTGGTTGTTTTTCTTGAATTTCTAAAGCTAAACGTCCATATATCGTGTCGGTTCCTACTTTAGTTACTAACATTATCGCTTCTTTAGAATAAACGACTGTTCCTTTATAAACTAAATTATTTTCCGTAGGTTCATTATTTCGGAGTGGTGCTCGTTTATATTTTTCTTTGGTTTCACCATTTAAAGATGACTCATCAACACTTATTTCGCCACTAATAATAACACCATCAGCTGGTATTCTGTCCCCTGCTTGCAATAAAACAATATCATTAACAACAATATCCTCAATATTAATAAGTTGAAGATTATTATTTCTTTTAACACGACACTTTATTTTTGAAGCATCTTCTTGTAATTTTTCAAAAGCCTTTTCACTACCATACTCTGAAATAGTGGAAATTAAAGACGCTAAAAAGATAGCAATTACAATGCCTATTGTTTCATACCAATCAAAATGTCTAATTAAAAAGACTAATTTTATGCCTAAAGCAATAATAAGGATTCTAATAATAGGATCCCCTAATGATTGGATTAGTAATTGTAAGAATGTTTCTTTTTTAATTTTCTCTATTTTATTGCTTCCATATTTAGAGCGACTTTCTATTACTTGTTTTTCACTAAGACCACTGTTATATTCATATTTATTGTTCATAAGAGTATCCTCCTATGTAAATATATCTGATTGTTATAATTTCTATTATTAATTTTACTAGACAAAAAAAGCTATTTTAATTTTACTTAAAATAGCCGTTTTGAACATATTTTGTTTCATTTACAACGACAAATGCTTTTTCGTCTTGATTTTTTATTATGTTTTTAATCATCCGTAATTTACGATTATCAATTTCTAAAAACAACATAACTTTTTCCTTCTTCTTATCATGACCCTCAACGTCCATAACTGAAACAGCAAATCCTTTTTTACGCAACTCTTCAATTAATTTAGTATTACTTTTATTAACGATAACTTGTACTGATAATGTTCCCTTTATATAGTTGCTAGAAATATAACCACCAATATAGGTGCCTGCAGCAAATCCCAGTGAATAGGCAATAGCTACCCAAAGACTAGTTTCCACACTGCTAAGTGCTTCTTTGGCAATTAAAAACCAAACTAGCACTTCAAAAAAGCCTACTACACTAGCTGCTAAATTCCTTCCTCTTACGGTAATAATCGTTCTAAATGTTCCTAATGAAACATCGACAATTCTAACTAAAAATATTTTAATACATAATAGTAGCATAGTATCACCCATTCACTATTATTATTTACTTAACGCCTTTTAAATATGCGATTATCATTTATATTGCTTTAATAATATTTTTACTTGTTCAATAAAATCATTGTTAACTTTTATTATTCCAGGCTTAATTCCTATATCAAAATCTGTTCCACGGGATATCATACCATCATTATTACAAATAATTGGCACATCAGAATGTAATTCTAAGCTAGTTATTTTTTTACTAAATACCGAACGATCACCTTCGTGAGTACTTGCTTTAACTTTCATTAAAAGAAACAATAACTTAAGTTTACACATTTTATAAGCAAAAATTAAGTCTAATTGACCATCATTAATTTTAGCACTTGGCGCAATATGAATACCTGATCCATAATAAGCCCCATTACAAATGGCCATTAAGGTAAGATCATTAACAATATGAAACTTTTCTCCCGTTGTATCTACATAATTAATATCATTGGTTTTAAGAGTGGGATTAACTAATATTTCCCTAACTATACCAGCCATAAAAGGATTAGATTTGTTGAGATCTTTTATTACTTCTTCGACATATCTTGTTACCTCGGCATCAAAACCAAATGAGGTGATACCAACAGTATAAGAATCATTAATTTTTATTAAGTCGATTGGTTGTTCAGGAAAATCTACCCCCAACATTTTATAAAAATCATTACCCGTTCCACCAGGTATAACTCTTAAAACAAGATTTTTATGACCTACCATACCATTAACAACAGCATTTAAAGTACCATCGCCACCAATACTATAAATATATTTAGGACTTTTGGTTAACCCTAAACGTCCTATTTCATATTTAGCTTGGTCAATACTTTTTGTTTCGTGGATTATGGGTTTAAGACCTTGTTCAGTATATATTTGCTCCATCAATCTTGTTAATTCTTCGCTTTTACCATGACCGGCTTTTCTATTTGTAAAAAAGTGATGTTCATATAATTGTTCCATCCAAACCACCCTTTTTAAATTATAACTTAAAATATCTTTTTAGTAAACCTCTATACTTCGCAATAATGTTAAAGATAATTATTTTTCAACAAAAAAAACCAACTCTTACGAACTGGTTCATATTGAAAATTGATAATTCAATTTACTTATTAAGATGGTGGCTTCGAGTGGAATCGAACCACCCACACAAGGATTTTCAGTCCTTTGCTCTACCGACTGAGCTACGAAGCCATAATGGCGGTTCCGACGAGGTTCGGACTCGCGATCTTCTGCGTGACAGGCAGACGTGATAACCACTACACTACGGAACCATTGGTTGCGGAGGATGGATTTGAACCAACGACCTTTGGGTTATGAGCCCAACGAGCTACCAAGCTGCTCCACTCCGCGATATCAATATTAACAAATCACTGGCGGAGAAAGAGGGATTCGAACCCCCGCGCCGTTTCCGACCTCCCGGTTTTCAAGACCGGTCCCTTCAACCAGGCTTGGGTATTTCTCCACATGTTTTTCAGTGACGAATTGATTATATCATAACTTTTTTTATAAAGTCAACTATAACACTTAATTTTTATTATATTATTCAGCCAATAATTAGAATATGCTAATTAGATTTTTTCACCACATTTAGGACAAAATTTTGATTTTTTATTTTCATAACGTTCATCTAGAATATCGGTTTGTTTATTAAATAAACAAACCATATCACAAGATATGGTTTGTATAAAAGCTAATGGTGCCTAAGGCCGGACTTGAACCGGCATGAGGTATTATCCTCGCAGGATTTTAAGTCCTGTGCGTCTACCTATTCCGCCACTCAGGCATTATCCATCACGTTAAAAGCATCTAACTTGACGGACTACTTAAGTATATAACATTTATTTTTATTTGGCAAGACTTTTTTTTATTTTTTTGCATTTTTAAATGCGTCTTTATAAATAAAACCATTCTACTGTATTTCTACACTATTCTATGCATTTTTTTAATGTTTTTAAAATTTTGATATATATCTGTAATTACTTCTACTTTTAGTAACAAAAAAACTATTTTCATACGAAAATAGTTAAATTACTATATGGTGGAGAATAAGGGATTCGAACCCTTGACCCTCTGCGTGCAGGGCAGATGCTCTAGCCAGCTGAGCTAATTCCCCATATATATAAGTGATTATGTCACCTGCATACTGAAGAATTATAACATATCTTTTTTTATATTGTCAATATCTTTTTATTGTTAACAAAGTAATTTAACAAAAAAGGTTATCTTCTGATAACCTATTCTTCTTTATTTTTATAACTATCGCATATAGTTGCTTCTTTATTTTCTTTGTTATTGCATTTATCTACTTTAATAGCTTTTAATGAACACATATTTTCTTCATGAAAACAACAATCACGAACGCGACATTCAATTTTTTGATTTTTATCCATAATAACCTCCATAATTATTATGAACATTATATGATTTTTAAGCCATATATTTTAATTAATCTTTTATTATATTAAAAATAGATTACCATAATGATAATCTATTTAAGCTATTTTTTATAAGTGGTGACTTTCTGATTGATCACCAATAGATGGATCTTCAGGATTCTCTGCATTGTATGGATCACAAGACATTATTGGTTCTTGTTTATCACCAGCTGGTTGGCTATTTATAAGCACATCAGTAGTAATCAAATCTGGTATTGATGGTGGTAATTTTCCATAGCTGCTATCTACTGATGGCTGATCTTGCTTGAATGCGGCTGCATTAGTTAAACTTGGTGTTACTGATGGTTGATCCTGCTTAAATGCGGCTGCATTGGGTGATTGATAATCATCTCTAAATAGTGATGATTGTGGTCTTTTATCACGCTCTTTTATTTGTCTTTCTCTCTCCGCAATAACCCTATATTTATCTAAAATTGTTCTTCTTTGTTCTTCTGGAATACTTAATGTCATTGAATCTCTTAAAAGAGCATTTTGCTCACTTAATACGATTGCTTCATCCATTAATTCCTTTACATCATAAATTGTTGCACCAATCATTTCAATAGTTGCGGCTAATTGTTTTTGATGTTCGGTTACATTATTACCTAAAATTTCAATTCTTCTATTAGCCTTCCATTCTGGTCTATCCATATCACTTACATAAGATGGAGTTCTGCCAATTTCATTTTCATCAATATTTCCTACCCATGTATTAATATTATCACGTAATCCGTAATAAGAATCCTTCTTTGATGCTGAACTTGGATTACTATATCTTTGTTGAGCTTGGGCTTTTTCACTTGGAGTTGTTAAAGGATTAATTACTAAAAGAAAATCATTATTTAGTGACATAGTATTAATAACTTGTATAAGCATCTGGGCAATTGACCATAACGCCATGTCAAGATCACGAAAACCTTCAGCCTTTTTTTCACGAACATCTACTAAATATTCTTCAATAATTAATTTAAGTTTTTCATCGATAGTTTCTAATATACCGTTTCCCATATTATCACCTCTACTTAAATTTTATTTGTTTTTTTATCTTTTGTCAAATAATGTCATATTTACAGTGTAAATGTAACGACTACTTTTTATTAATGTAAAAGCTAAATAAATAAGTTATAAAGAATATTATGCTAGCAATAATGACAATGGTTGGACCGGTTGCGACATTAAAATAATAAGAAATAATTAAACCCATAATTCCGGAAAATAATGAGAACATTATAGAGAATAAATGATATTCACGGACATTAAGAGAAATGTTACGACTACTAGCCGCTGGTAATATTAGTAAAGCATTTATAATTAAAATACCCACCCATCTAATGGATAACATAACAATTAGAGCTGTAATAACTACAAATAAGTTTTCAACTAACTTTACATTAATATTTCTTGTTTTGGCCAAACTAGGACTAATAGAAATAATATGTAATTTATTAAAGAAGAATAACCAAAAAACATTGGTAATAATAAATAATCCTAGTAAGTATAAAATTTCGGCTGGTCGAATACTTAAAATATCACCTAATAATAGTGAAGAATACTTACTGAAATTACCATCTTTAGATAGTAATGCTAAACCTAAAGCTATTCCTAAAGATGAAAAAACGGAGATAATTGTGTCAGATGATACTAAATTACTACTTTTTATTTTATTTAATAATAGAGCAAACACAATCGCAAATATGCCCATAGCTAAATCAATATTAGCAATACCCAATAGTATTCCTACGGCTATTCCTGTTAAAGCCGAATGGCCTAAAGCATCTGAGAAAAAAGCCATTTTCTTATTAACAATCATTGTTCCAATTAAACCAAATAATGGGGTAATAATGATAATGGCTAAAAAAGCATTTTTCATAAAGCTATATTTCATAAAATCTAGGGGTATTAATGTTTCAATTATCTTATAAATTATATCCATATTAATTACCACCTATATTAAGATTATTAAACATCTTCTTAAATTCCATACTATCAAATACATCTTCTACATTACCACTCTTAATAATTTTTTTATTAAGTAATATAACATTATCTGCATATTTTTTAACAAATGCTAAATCATGAGAAACAATAATAATTGCTAAATCATAATTATCCTTTAGATAAACAATATTATCATAGAATTTATGTAAACCGTTATTATCAATACCAGAGACTGGTTCATCAAGAATTAAAAGATTAGGAACATTATAAATAGCTAAAACTAATAATACTCTTTGTAATTCTCCCCCTGATAGATTGCTTACTTCTTTATCAATAAGATGCTCTATATCAAAAGCTTTTAGACGTTCTTTTATATTATTATAAAGTTGATTACTTTTTAATAGATAAACAGGTTTATTACTAATAAGACTAGCAAATAAATCATAAACACTCGTTGGTGTATTCTTATCTAAATTAAGTTTTTGAGGAACATAACCAATATTTAAATGTTTAGCAGCATGGTTATGAATATCTTTAAATTCGATAATTCCCTTATGTTTTACTTCATCCAAAATAGCTTTTAAAAGAGTGGTTTTACCAGCTCCATTAGGTCCTATAATAGCTGTTATTTGTCCACAATGAATATGAATATCAATATTATCTAGGATTTTATTATCACCAATAGTCACTTCTAAATCTTTAATTTTTATGCAGTGAACACCACATTTTAATTGTTCTTTACTCATAAAAAGCCTCTTTTAAAATGTTAATATTATTATTCATAGCTTTTATATAGGCATCCAGATCATCTGTTCCAGTTACAACCGTATCTAAAGTATAAACATTAACACTTACTTCATTCTTTATTGTTTTAATAACATCATTAGAAAATTGTTTTTCGACTAATAAAGTTTTAACATCATTATCTTTAATCTCTTTAATAATCGTATTTATTTGATTAGCTGATAAAGTTGTATCATGATCCATATCTACTGTGTATACAATATTTAGTCCTAAATAATTAGCTAGATATTCAAAGGCATCATGAAAAATTATTACTTTTTTATTTTTATTAGCATCAAAATTAGTTGGCATTTTTGTTATTAAATTATTTATTTTATCAATATAGTTATTAGTATTTTCTTCATATTGTTTCTTATGTTTAGGATCTATTTCTATTAGTCTTTTACTAACATTATTAATTTGTTCAATATATTTAGTAGGATCCATCCATACATGAGCATTATATTTTTCTTCTTCACTATCACCATCAATTAAAGTAATATTAGTAGAAGCCTCAATAATAGGTAATTTAGGATAATTACTTTTAACATCATCAACAAAGCTTTCCATTCCGGCTCCATTTATAACTAAAGCATTAGATTCTTCAATCTTAACCATATCACTGGGTGTTAAGGTATAATCATGAATACAACCCGTTGTTGATGTAACAATACTTGTCACTTCAATATCATTTATATTATTAGCAATATTACGAGCTATAATATAGGTAGAATAAAAAGATGTAACAATTTTAAATTTATTATTGGTACGTCTTGATTGATTATATATTAGACCTATGGCAAAAATTAAGACTATTATTAGTAAAACACTAATTACTATTTTCTTATTCATTTTCATTCTTCTTTCGATATATCTATTGTAGTATAAAAAAGACTTATCGTCAATTAAGATATAAAAGAAAAGACTATAAGTCTTATAACTCATAGTCTTTTAATTTATATTCTTTATATTGATCCTTACCTATCATAGTAATATAGAATTTAATATTACCACTAACATCTTTAGTATAATAGGAAATTCTTTCATATTTAAGCAATAAATCCATATCATCTATTTCTTTTGATGTTAAGGATGTTTCTTTAATCTCTTCAGTCAAAATAGTATAATTGGTCTTTTTTAGTAATTTAATTTTTATCATTGTAGCATCACTACGCATACTTGCTACAACAGTACTTCCTCTTTCTGGTGTAAAAATAGATAAACATATGATATACGCGAAGAGTCCTAATATTATAATTGCCACAACAATTAAAACCCTTTTTATACTAAAACCAAAAATCCAATCTTTTAGAAACTTTAAAAACTTTTCAAACATTTAATATCCCCCCTTTTTATATTCGATTAAATCACCGGGCTGACAATTTAATACTTCACATAATTTGCTTAATGTTGAAAATCTAATAGCTTTAGCTTTACCATTTTTTAAAATTGATAAATTAACAATTGATATATCAACCTTACTAGATAATTCATTTAAACTAATCTTACGATCAGCCATAACACGATCTAAACGAATAATAATATCCTCTTCCATTTATATCACTTCATTCATTTCTTCTTCTAAACTATTACCATATATGAAGATATTTCTGATTAGACCAACAGCTGCAATCGCAAGCAATGGCGCAAAGATATTTAAATTATAAAATATTTCTAAAATCCATATAAATATTAAATATGTTAGGCACTTATTAAGACTATGAACATTAGCTTTGCAGAAAATTGAAACACTAATCATATTACTTATGGTCTTTTCAATTTCATCTAAAGTTAAATAAACTAGCACTATTCTAGCACCGTTAAGAACGATGAAAATTATAAACTGTATATACTTATTACTAATTGAATCATAAATACCTGGATCAAAATGAACATTTTTGATATCTATTAGTCCTAATATTACAATTATTATTCCAATAACCCCAACAAATAGAACAAAACCTTTAATTCCAGCGACAATCATTCGTGAATAAATAAGTGATTTAGCCTTAGGATTGTTATTCTTCTCCACTATTTTCTTTTTACTCAAAATTTTATCCCCTTTCTTGCTCATATAATACATCTGCTTTTTACTTTTGTCAACATTTTTTTAATGACAATCGTTAAATATTTATTTATTATAGTAAAAAAGACTTATTTTTTATAAGTCTTTATTAATAGCTAAAGTAATATCACCTGAAGTTGTTCTTATTGTTAACTTATTAAATGGTGTATTACCAATATGATTAGAACCATTTGGTAATGAGATATCACCTGATATAGAGCTTGTTTGTAACTCACAATTAGTATTTGGTATAAAGCTAATTTCTACTTCACCTGATATTGATGTAACATTAGAATCTTTTTTAACATCATAATTATTAATTCTAATATCACCACTAGTTGTACCCAAATCTAAACTTCCTGTCATTAGTCCTAAATCAACACGTCCAGAAACAGAATGAATATCGCTATCAGCAACAATACCATATATTTCCATATCACCACTCGTTGTTTCAATGTTTACATTTGATGCTTCAATATTACCAGTTGTAATACTACCAGATATAGTTCTAATTTTGAAGTCATTATTTACTTTAATATTATATATTTCCATATCACCACTAGTAGAAGTTATTTGTAATTGTTCTAAATTCAAATCATCATTAATGGTGATATCACCTGATATTGTTTTAATAACTAATTCTTTATTATAAGTTTTAGGTAAATAAATATCATAGGTACTACTATAATTATTGAAACCCCACCAGAAGATATTATAGCTATTTTCAGTAACTTTAAAAGTACTTTCATTGTTAATAACTCTAAATAATCGATCATTCTCTAAATCATTATTTGAATATTGAATAATTTTTAATTTGGTATCATCTGTTAAGATAATATTAAGATCAGACGCTACTAATTCAATACTTATTTTATTTATATCTTCTATATCATATTGTTCTTGTTTACGAATATTAGCTTCGGTTTTATCAATTGAACCAAATGAAAAGAAACTATTACCATGAACAATACCTGTTACTAAAATAGATAAAAGAAATAGTCCTATTAAAGACATTAAAACTATTGATATAATATATATCTTCTTTGTCATCTATTTCATCTCCTTCATTTTGAATACCAATTCAATAATGTTTTGAATAACTACACCTATTAAAAAGATAATCCAAGAAATATGAAATGCTGAAAAGGTAAAACTAATAATTATATATATAATAACAATTAAGGTCCATAAAATAGATGTAATACCCTTTTTTAATTCATTAGTTTTAGTCTTTTGTTGTTTCCACTCTTTAAATTCTTCCACTAATGTATCATCAATCTTTTTATATTTTGGCACTGACATAAAATGACAGATTAATATGCAAGTAGAAATACCAGCAATACCAAAGAAAGATGACGCGATCATATAGTCTGGCATATGCATTGATCCTAAAACAATAACGGTAATTAAACACATAATGTATAACCCTACACAGATACTAACAACTAAAGCATTTTTTCTTCTGATTAAATCACTATTAATAGTAGCATGTGGTTCTTTAAAATCAGCTATTAATTCATCAATATCCCCAATACTAGAAATAACTTCATTATAAGCTTTATTTTCATCAATACCTTCTTTTACTAGATCATTATATTTGTCTTCTAAATTTATTATTAATTCTTCCTGTAAATCTTTAATTTTTTTTGTTTTAGGAGCTTCTTTAAATAACTCCTCAACATGTTTTCTAATTTTTTCCATTTTTTTCTCCTTCTATTAGTAACTTATCAATTATTTTTTTAGTTACTTCCCAGTCTTCTTTACTATGTCGATAGAAACTTTTACCATCTTCGGTTATTTTATAATATCTTCTACGAGCACCAGTTGTTTCATCACCCCAATAAGAAATGATTAAGCCTAATTCTTCTAATCTTTTAAAAGCACAATATAGAGTTGCTTCCTTTAGTTCATACTGATTATCCGTTTTCCCTTTAATAGCTTTATTTATTTCATAACCATAACTATCACCATCCATAAGATGGGCTAGAATAATTGTTTCGGTATGACCACGAATAATATCTGAAGTTATTGACAAGTTATCCCTCCTCAACTGAAATACATATTATCACAATATACATCGCCTGTCAAGGTATATATAAAATAAAAACTGTTAATATAACAGTTTTCTTTTAAATTAATAAATGGTGTCCACGATCAGAGTCGAACTGACGACCTCTTCCTTCGGAGGGAAGCACTCTATCCATCTGAGCTACGTGGACAAGAAATACTCCATCATTATATCATAAAGATCTATCTTTTCAATAATAAATGGAGATTGTTTATTATTTTCTAACACTTTCGATAGTAACTAATTCAAAGCGATGTTTTTGATTATTTAAGTTAACTTCTTCACAAAACATAGCAAGTGGTCTAATCCATAATTTATTGTCTCCATATAACTCACGATAAACAACATATGGTTCTAGTGTTTCACTATGAGTTGCAATATCTTCAACAATACATTTATCACCTTTATAATGTTGATAAATACCATTTACCTTTACTTCCATCTTATCCCTCCCATTCTATATTTAATCCCTCAACATAGGCATATTTAGCCTCATGATGATTTAAATATTGGTCTAGTAACTGCTTACTCTTAGAGGATATATCACAAAGACGACAAGTATTACCATTAATACAACAAAGAGGATTAGCGTATCTTTTCTTAGCCTCGGTACTAACATAATACTTGCTTTTTGGTTCTTCATTACTGCCTTCAATATGATTACTGTTAGCAAAAATAGACCAATTTTTATTATTACAAGTAATAATATTTATTATTTCTAATTCACTTTTATCATATAAATCATCAAAAATTATCAATCTTTTATTTATCAGGACTTTTAGATTATCGGCAATATACTGTAACGTAAACTTATTTCTATTCTCTTGAACGGCTATACTATATTGATACATAGCTTCAAAGAATTTTTGAGCAATACTTAAATCTTTAAAGCCTATTTCTAATTCATTATCTTCATTAGTTAATACTTCTATATCATTATATACTTCTTTTACTTCGTCAATTGACCAGGTATGTATCCATATAAGAACAGTATGAAGAATTCCATCTAAACGATCAACACATAACTTTGGTTTTTTATTTTCTATAATTGTATATTTATTTAGATCAGTGACATCTTCAATCGTTAAGTCATCTTCAGCCAAATATTTTTTTATTACTATTGATTTGCTTAAAAGATCATAAACACTTTTTTCGGCTGATTCCTGATTAATTGAGTCTCCTAACATAAAATCAATACAATGACTAAAAGCTGGTGTTCCTAAATCGTGAAATAAAGCTGCTAATGTTTGTTTCTTATCTTTAGTAAAATGCCAAGCCATTAAAGCACATATAACACTATGGTCTAATCGTGAATACCAATATTTGAGATTATAAAGTTTCGTATAATCACTACCACAGAACTGACCAATGCCCTTTAATCTTTGTAATTCTTTCGTAGCAATATACTTATTAATAAAAGCTGGATAATCATTATCACAAGCAATCATGCAATATTGTTTTATTTCTTTATTAACTGTATCAAGATAATTATTACTCATCAAATCACATCCCGTATCTAATCTATTATAACATAAAAAAGAGCTGATAAACAGCTCATAATTATTTTTGGGTATGCTCTAATTTCTTAGTATAATCACTAATAACATTACGAATTCTTTCACGTGATTCTTCACTTAACTCATAAGATAATTCCAATAAGGCTTTATTAATATAAACACATAAGCTATTATCACTAGTAATACATAATTTTGGAATAACTTTCTTATTATCAAATGCCGGATTATCTGCAGTATTGATATTAAATTCTAGTATTTGATAGATTTCTTCTAAGAAAGATCGTTTCATAGCATCATCAGTAAAATTCATCGCTAACAAATAAATCGATTGTTCTTCAGATGATAATGATAAGTAATGAGCATATACACACCACTCATCGCATGGTGTATACATCATTAGAAAAGCATTCAGATATGCTCTTGTAATATTATGTTGTTGACAATAATCATCAATTCCTGTTCCTTGCATTATAGCACTTAAAAAGGATAGTATTTCTTTATAAATACGTAGTTTTTGATGATTATTGCTATCTGAATGTGCGACATAATTCCAATAACTCCTTTTTTCTTTATACATTCTTCGCATATTATCAATAATTATATTTTCTAATGGCTGATAAGCATCTTTATCAGCTATTCCTTTTTTTTCACTAAAAGCAAAAAAGGTCTTTTTAGTTTCAACTGGTAATGTCCGTTCAGGACAATCTAAATAGTCAATAGTACTTCCATCAGGATTAATAAATCTGATATACTCTTCGGATGTATTTTTATAAGTAGTTATCTTTATTGCTTTTTTTAAAACACTATCAAGATTAATAGTAGGACAAGCAGATTCACTATCATAAGTATTCTGCTCAAAAGCAAACAGCATTTCATGAGCATTACTATGAAATAAACGACTATATCTTGTCAAAGTTGGATCTTCTAATATCATTAAATAGAACATGGCATTGGTTAAATCTTTATCAGTATATTTAAAATATTCACCTAAATCAATATTACTTTTCTTATCAAGCATTTCCCGAATAAAAGTTGTAAATCTTACAATCTCCTTTTTAAAGCAATAATCTTTATCATTAGGATCAAGCTCTAACTTGTCTAATTTCTTAGCAAGCATTAAATCGCCAATTCTTTTTTGAATAAGATTATCTAATACTTGATGAGGAGCATTATAAAGATTATTATAATTATATACTCTTGCTTGTAAAAATCGTTCCATATCAGGAAGACATGACCTTTTATAATAAACATGACCTTCTTTTAAAACGATACTTTCAAAGATTCCATAGATACTTTCTATTAGCATTTCAACATTATCAATACTATTAGTTTTATGAACATCATAATTACAAGTAAACATATCTAATATTAAGAATGCTACCCGATCAAGATCAAATTGATTTTCAATAAGTTCGTGTAAACCTGTTTTATCATTAACATTAAAATCAATTATATCATCAGCAAGATTATCATATATACTATTAAGAATATCACGAAAGGCTTGATTTTCTTTAAAAAAGCGCATACCTATTTCTTCATGCATACCTAATTGGCCTATCATTTCCTCAAAAGGATGAGAGGTTGGTCCATGACCAATATCATGAGTTAACAGTCTTATTAAAAAGATTATTTTACTTTTATTATCAATCTTACAACCATTTTTTTCAAGGATTATCAATAAATCTACGCCTACCATAAATGCATGAAGCATATGCTCATAACGATTGTGGTTCATCCGAGGATTGTTTTTATTGACATTCGATACTTGTAATTTTTCAGTTGTGGCTTGCATTTCAGGCAAACAGATAATCTTTAAAAAAGGTAGTGGCAAAAAGGCTATCTTACCAGATGTTGTGCAATTATCGGTAGGGAATTCACAAAATCCATAATTACATTTACTACCTTCAAAAAGGGATTTGTAAAATTCTAAATATATCGTATTTTTATATGGATTAAGATTCTTATAACTATATTGTCCCATAACTACACCACCATTAGGATAATATAATAATCTTTTTATTATTTAATGTCAAATATTTCCAAAGAAATTATCGATTATTTGATAAGCATCTTCAATGGTTTTATATCCATATGTATTTAATTTTTTATTACCTAAAATCATAAATGATACTCTGACATCTTCTTTATCTTTATAGAGACATAGAATAGGTTTATTAATGCTTTCAGCATAACCTATTTCATAACCAACCCCTAAAGAGGGATTTGATACTTCAGCGACAACAAAATCAGCTTCGGTTACCCATGCCATATCCCGATTATAAATAAATTCCGGTGTCTTATTAACTTCACCATTAGTACTTAAATTTTTATCACCAATATGTTCCGTTAATACCATAAAATTATTTTTTAAATATTCAATAATTTTAAAATAATCATCAACATTATCTCTTCCACCTCTAATGGAACCTGCAAAATACACTTTCTTCATTCTATCACCATTTTAATTATAACATGTTCGCTATGGGAATTAAATTAATAATTAAAAAAACTGTTTTAATAAACAGTTTTATAAATACTTCTCAATAATTTTTAATTGATCTTCTTGAAACTTTAAGAATTTCCTTGCTAAACCAATGTTTTTATCATTAGTAGATCCTTCATAATTATCTATTTTAGAAGTAATATCAACAATACCCATATTAATTCCTTCTATTAGCATATGGGCAATACCTGCATCACTATTATCATGAGCTACCTCTTTATCAATTCCAATAGCCGACATTAATTTTGTTAGTATTGAATTGTCCTTTACTTTTGCATTATCACTCTCTAATAGTTTTTTACTTTCATCTAAATAATATTCATATCCTTTTAATTGTTCTTCAACATCTTTTTTTATTTTGTTTTCTCGTCCATTTAAGTCTTTAATTAATTTCGTTAAAGTGTGAACACCCATCTGGGCATTTTGATAAATATACTCTAATAGTTCTAAATTTTGATTCATATTTTTCCTCCACAATTATTATTAGTAAATTTATAATTTTAATACTAAAAAAAACTTATGATTTTTTCATAAGTTTCATTTCTTTAATGGCGACCATTAAAACCAGAGTTATTCCAGCCACATAATGCAAAAATAACAAAAATAATTATAATGATCCAAATAATTCCGCCACCGCAGCCACAACCGCCACCGTAGCCGCCGCATCCGCAGCCACCACCGTAGCCACCACCGTAGCCATATCCAGGACCATAACCATATCCCAAAGGCATTTATATCCCTCCTTATCATGTGTTTCTATAATAAGATATTCCACCTAATAAGATATGAATGTGGTTTCGACTAATTATTTTATTTTTTCTATACAAATGTGCTACTTATTATTTTGTTCTTTCGTTAATAATGATAAATCAATGTGACAATAACCATTAGGATGTTTTTTTAAATAGTCTTGGTGATATTCCTCAGCTCGAAGATAATTATTTAATTCTTGAACTTCAACCATAATTATTTTGTTATGTTTTTTTTGCTCCTCACTAACTCTGTTATCAATGATTGATAAATCTTCATCATTAATATAGTAAATTCCGGTTCGATATTGACGACCCCGATCATTTCCTTGCCTATTAATAGCCGTTGGATCAATAGCCATAAAATAATAATCTAATATTTTATTTAGATTTATTTTACTTTCATCGTAAGTAATATGAACTGTTTCGACATGATCCGTTAATGGTAACAATATATATTTTGTTTTCCTTATTCTCCCATTAGCGTATCCTACATCAACATTGGTAACTCCATCAATTCTTGAAAAGTACTCTTCCAATCCCCAGAAACATCCACCTGCTAACCATATTTCTTTCATCCTATCACCTTTATTATATTATAACAAATTGTTGAGTAATTTTAAATATTATTATTTATTCATATTTCTATAATATTGTAATATTATAAAACTAATTATATAATTAACTTATGGAGGATAAAAGTATGCCTATTAAAATTGTCAAAAATGGTCCTTATTTAGTAAGCGGAAAAATACCATTAGATGAAAAAATAATTATTCAAGAAGAATACGGTGTTAGATTCCAGGATGGAAAGAAATATGACGTTGGTGATATTTATTCATTATGTCGTTGTGGTCATTCTAAAAATAAACCTTTTTGTGATGGTTCACATATTAAACGTCATTTTAATGGACAAGAAACAGATAATAAAAAGACTTATATGGAACAAGCTAAATTTTACAAAGGTCCGTTACTTATGTTAGCTGATGTTGAAAAACTATGTGCTTTTGCTAGATTCTGTCATTCATCATATGGTGATGCTTGGAATGTAACCGAACAAGCTAATACCAAAGAAACGGTCAATGCAGCTGTTAAAATGGCATGTGAATGTCCATCAGGACGATTAGTAATTTTTGATGGTAATGGTCCTATTGAGCCAACATATGAACAAAGTATTAGTGTAATTAAAGATCCTAGTCGTAAATGTAATGGTCCATTATTTGTTAAAGGTAATATCCCCGTCATATCAGCCGATGGTGATAACTATGAAATTAGAAATCGCGTAACGTTATGTTGTTGTGGTGAATCTCAAAATAAACCTTTTTGTGATTCCAGTCATGTCGCATTAGGTTATAAGAAAGATAACAATTAAACGTTATTAAAACCAGATAAAATTTATCTGGTTTTCTTTTGATATTTTCTTATTTAGTATTATTTTTCATAAATTCTATAAGATTAAAATAATTAGGTTTTATAGCTTTAAATTGTGGATATTTGAAACTAGTTCCTATTTCCATTAAATCTAATTTTTTTTCATCTACTTCAATAACATTTTGAAACTTACTGATATTATATTTACCATATCTATTTTCTATTTCATCTTTATCTCTTATAACAACACTAACTTTTAAATTATTATGAGAGGCGTCTTCAATTAAATTTTTAAAATCAATTAAGACAGGTAAAGAATCAAAATTATCTAATAATAAAGTAAATGGCATTTTATTCAATTCAACAATTGTAATTAATTGATGAATCAAAATATTAGCAATAATATTAGTTCTTTCATTACCAATAATAAAAATAGCCGTTTTATCTTTTAATTCTGTTAACTTTATATCATTAGAGCATAATACCGATAATAAATTTTGACGCATAAAAAACATATTAATTTTTTGACGCATAACTGATAAAATACTAGCCCTAGTATCTGTAGGCGCAAAGGCTACGGTAGCCGCTGTAATATAGACAATATCTAACGGATTTAGTTTTTCTAAATATGATCTCATAAGTAATTTATCATCTTGCTTTTCTTCACCCTGAGTAAGCATCACACCAATACTACCCAAATTTATTTCATCTTCTTTTCCTTCTTTAAATAAGATCATTACTAAACCAACAAAATAATCAGCTGCTGAATTACACCAGTATGGATCAGTATTAACGCTATCTTCTTTAAATATTTCTAAAGCCATTATTCTAATTAAATCAACGGCCATATCAATATTACCATTCTTATATATAGTATATGGTAATACTAATGGATTAAAACCATGTGATTGCTTGGCATCTTTTAAGTTTAACACTTGAACATTATATCCTGTTTCTTGCATTCTTTTAGCATAAGTACCATAATATTCTTCCTTATTATCCAGGATTAATAAATTCTCATTATTTTCTATAGCTCGTTCTACTTCTTTTAACATTAGACCCCTTGTTTTACCAGTATTAATTTTTCCTATTACTATATTAGTATCTTTGTTCAACATATAAATCATTCCTTTCTTTTACTTAAATAAAGATTTTTTCTTTTGTGTTTCGTCATTGGAACTAACCTTAAAAATAATTTTACCTTTACTAATATTACTTCTTAAATAGTCGACTTTTTTAATTTTTTCTCTTACATCGCCTATTTCTTTAAATAATCTGCTTTTCTTTTTTAACATTATATCCTCATTAAAATTATTCCAACTATTCTTTATTTCTTCTAATGAAAAGCCTGCTTCTTTTAGCATTATTATTAACTCTAAATCTTCAATTTGTTCTTCATTATAATAACGATAATTAGTAAACAAATCTATTTCTTGAGGCTTAAATAAATCCATTTGATCATAGTATCTTAAAGTTCTAATAGATATACCTGTTTTTTTAGAAAAGTCACCTATTTTAAATAACATTTTCCCTCCTTTAACTACACTATAACACTCTACTTAAATAGAGAGTCAAGAGGTTATATATTAATCCCACTAATTCAAACAAATATACTCGTTTATCTTCGCCCACTAGATGCTGACGATCCACCACCACGCGAACCCGATCCACCACCAAGGGAGCTAGATCCACCACTCCCAAATAATCGACTTCCTAGTTTATCATGCCTTGATGAATTAGAACGGATATTTTCTCTGAAAGAAGAACGATAATAAGAACGGTAGGCATAATTTGATAGGCTTGCAATATGATTTAGTTCTTCTAGTTCTAATTTGATGGACTTTTCAAAATCAGGATATAGCTTTCTTAATTGACGCATAACCTTATTAGCAATACCTAAAACTTGAGCAGCAATTAAATAGTCTTCCCACAAACTTATTTCCATTGGTTCTTTATCTTTAATCGATGTGAAATTTATTAAATACTTTTTTAATCCTCTTAAATTAGCTGCTTGTAGGTCTAACTTTTCGGTTGCATTAAGAGCCGATGTATCAAATTTTGTTCCTATCAAACTTTTATTTACGACATATCCTTGTTGATAAAGTCTATTAGCTCCATTATAGAAAGAAGTTCTAAGAATATTATTATAGTCATGATAATTTATTTTCATCCACCGTTTTAATTCTCTTTCAGCTAAAAGATTATCATTTCCAGCGGCAATTTTAATATTCTGCATTATAAATAATTCATTTTTATCAGTACTACTTAAACTGGTAAGATCTAATTGTTTTCTTCCTAACTCATCAGTAACTATATGCAATTTTCCTTCTCTAAACCACTTTAAAAAATAAGCACCTAATAAACCATTAGTTTTACCAATAACGTCATAATTGATAGCTGTTACAATAAGCATATCAATATTACTATCAAAAGGAATATCACGATAATATTCAATATCCTTGTTTTTATGAGTGTTATTAAATCTAACAATACTTTTTATATAGGTTTTAACATCTTCTCTATTAGTCCATATTCGTGAATAAATATAATATAATGTATAAAATAATAGTGCTAATAATGGATTATGTATACTAAACCATATATATCCTGCTATAGCGGCAAAAATAATATCATAACCTGTTGCAATATTAAGGATAAAAATTATAGCTACTGTAGCATATATAATTGTAAAGAGATCTTCTTTTTTTTCAGTATCATCTTCAACACCTTTTTCGGCTTGTTCAAGAACTTTATCAAAATTACTATTAACTTTTGATGATGTCATAAAGAAATTTTTTTTAAATTTAGCCAAAACTACAACATAATCATTCTCTGAAAAATTCGTTCCTTTTAAAATAATGCTGCTATTACTAATAATATCCGTTCCTTGGTATCCATATGCCCAAAGATAGGTATTATCGTTTGAAAAGGCATAATTAGACGCTATAACAATATTTACATTTTGAGGAGGAATAGAAGATTTATTTACCAAAGTAAAATATATCCCCTGAGCATCATTATATTGTTGAACAAAATTACTCACTTTATATTTTATGGTATAAACTTTATGACCATATTCACTAACTCCCCAACAAAGTTCGATCCCATCGGTAATTTCTTTAATACCACTTTTAAACTTTTTATCATTCAAAGAAGCACTAGAATTCCAGTTATTAATATTTTCATAAATCTTATTTGTTTCATCACTTACAATAAAATCAGTAACAATAGAATCTTTTAAATCAAGCATTTGCTTATAGTTTTCAGTACCACTCGCTACCTCCGTATCCCAAGTTTCTGTAACTTCAGCATTACCTTTTTTGTCAATAAAAACATTAATATTTATACTATTGGTCTTATCTTTATAAGCATATACTGGTACAATTGTTAACATAAAAATAATAAAGCCTACTAATATCTTCTTCATAATTACCTTCTTACTCTAATATTTAGATTATATCATAAATTTTATTTTGCTAAAAACTTATTTATTTTCTCATATATTTCATCTTTCATTTTAGTAGATAAAACCCAATGTGAACCATTTTCAACCACAATAAATTCTTTATTTTGATTATCAAGATTATCATATATTCTTCTTGCTTGTTCAAGCGGAACAACTGTATCATTAGTCCCATGGATAAATAAAACCGGACATTTTACTTTATCTATATCATTTCTATGCTCTTTGACCACTAAACAAAATTCTTTTACTGACGATATAGAGCAGTTATGGATTGGTGAAAGAGGTAATCTATTCTTTATATCTTTTAAAACTTTTAAACTTTGTCTTAAACTAGATAATATCATTAATTTCCCATTCTTCATTTTTAGATATTCAAATGCTGCATCAATTAATATTAGTTTAATAACATAATCATCATATTTTATAGCAAGAGTGGATGCCAAAACACCACCCATACTATGACCGACTAGGATTACTTTTTTATATCCTTTATTTTTTAATAATTCAATATTATCAATGCAATCCTTCTCCCAATATTCTCTTTTAGTATTATTAACTCTATTACCTTGATGGCCTGACAAAGCAAAAATATATGTATCATAGCCTAAATTATTAAAAAAAGATTTTAATATTTCATATTCCGTAGGATGCCCCATAAAACCATAAATAAATAAAACAGCGGTATTAGTCATATTAGATATCCTCCTTCTTATTAAACATTAATATAAGTATATAACAATTCGAAAAACAATTCTATTAATTTTGTGTTTGTTATAATAAAAACCGTGAATTTATTTTCACAGTTTTGTTAAAATCTATATTTTTATTTGTCCCTAATGTAACTGAAAATTAATAACTATCTTGATTTAGAAATTTCGCTCTCATAATAATTTTGCATTAGTTTGTTATATAGTCTTTCTATTTGATTAATGTAGTCATCATTAATACTTGGAATGGCATATATTAAAGGAACAACACCATTTTCAATATATTCAAATGCCCTAGCAAAAGATGCATCAGCTTGACAAACAACATACATCTGTCCACACTGACTCTTTCCATATTCGGCAAATAACATATTTATGTCACTTATATTTATAAACTCAACATTATTTATTCCGGCGTTATTTAATACTTGTATTAATTTAATACCTTCATTTTCATCTAATCTACTGCATAAGATTATATTACTTTGGGCATTGGCATGGCATATTTGGACGATATTTTCTATTGCATCTAAAGTAATACTTTGTTGATTTTCTAGAGGAAAATAGGAAATCATAATATTCTTATTTTCTCTGTTAGCTTGTCTTTTTTGTTCGGCTAAATTATACTTTTCCAACCACAAAGATTTAATATATTTGATACTTTCGGGAATGTTTATTCCATTTTCTAGTAATTCGTTATAATCATCAGTAACTTCAAAATCAATATTTCGTTCTTGTCTTGTCTTTATAGCCAAGAACTCCTCTTGCCAGTCATGATCTTTAAAGTATGTTACGTATAAACTGAAAAATGCTTCACCAATGTAATTGTGAGCTAATTGTTCTAATGAAACAGTGTAAATTTCCGGTAAGTATCCAAACTCTATATAAAAAAGTGCTTTCCTATATATTTGAACAGGTGATACAATACTAATAATTCTATCACTTTTTTCTTCTCTAGCTATTCGCGTTGCTACATAGCATTCATCACCAGAGTTATATACACCATTGGTTTTATATTTTTCATTGGTTTCATCTGCTCTAATGTCTTTGATAGGAATTCCATTTGATATTAAATATTCTTTCCCTGCCTGACTCAATGATTTTGAATCAGTAAATGTTTTCCCATTTATTGAAATACTATGTATACTTCCTGGTATATAAATGGTTACCAAATTGCCCTTTGCTTTTTCCTTTTTATATATTTGAATAGCCTTATTTAATCTGGACTCAAATTCTGAATTTGGTTTATCATCATTTAATGGATGGCATGCAGCTACCTCAATTAAAACTCTTTGTGGATTCATATCCGAGTTAGCCTTTTTTATTTTTGACATTTTTTCTAACCAGTATTTATTAACATTTTTTTTGTCGGGCGGTATAGCAAGTAGAACAAGCATTAATTCAGTTTCAAGCCTTTCAGCCTCCTTTATATTAACCTCACCAGATTCTATTTTATAAAAATTTTGAATTGCTTTTAACTTTAAATCTTCAAAAGGAAGCATACTTAATTCTCTAAGTCTTTGCCTAATGCTTTCTCTATTCATTAATCTTTCAAACAAATTTTTCTTTGCTGTATTTAGATACACATCCCTTATTGTTTCTAACTCATTATTTACTCCGTATATATCTTTTTCCATATTTCTTCACCAGTTTAATTATATCACAAGTATAAATTTATTAAATATTTTTTGAAGCTATCACTATTGCATTTAATTATAATCTATATGCTTTGTGTTTAACAATTTTTTAATAAGACGTAATATTACCACAATTAATGTTAGTATTTATGTTGTAGGAGGGTTTATTATGGATTTAAAATTATTAAAATATGGTTATTACCAACATTATGAGGGTGGTGATGGCTCTTTATATGACCACTATACAGCATATAATCGGTCCAAACAGTATTACTCAATATTTGTTGAGGATGATCAGAATTATTATGATTTATTAGATAATAACAAGGCTTATTCTAAAAAGACGGGATATGGCAATACAATAATAAAAATGGAGTGTCCTATATTAGACATAATGCCACCATGCGTAAATAGTGGTGAAGATTATGACATCAAAGAAATATTATTTCTATTACCACGAATGATTTTATCAAAAATATATGAGACAAAACCAAGTATTTCAACTATTGTTGCCACTAATGATACCATAGCTATTATTAAGAAAAAAGCCCAGACTTATGTTGAAATGGTATTTTGGAGAGATGACGGATATGATTGCTATGACTCGGATGTCTTTGACGTAGAATCAAAGGATCCTGGTAAGATAGATAATAATAATCATCTATATACTAAATTTCGATTTATTGATTCTTTTAATGGTGAAAGAAGAGTTGGACCATATATTTATTTTGGTAGCAAAGTAAAATACGATGACGCTATAGCAATGTTAAGGGATAAATTGTATTCATACTCTGGTCCGTTTGTTTTCAAAAACCCAGATAGGATTATTCTAATCCCTACTAAAAGTGGAAAACCTTTTTTATCAACTATGGATGAAGATGATAGCCTAGCATTAGATGAAGCAATAGAAATTTTTAATTCACATAAGTCAAATACCGATAAAGTAAAAGAACTAGTTTAAATTATTAACCTAGTTCTTTTATTTTTAAAATTTATGATTTATTTATATCTAATTTTGTTCTAACAATAGTTTATCTAAATATTCCTCTAATTCTAGCCAGTTATTTACCCTATCTATATTAGTATTAAAATCTTTATTAGTTACAGAATTAAACAATAAAGGTTTTATATTATTTTCTTTTAATTTTTCTAAAACAGAAATTGAGTCATCTATCATTATATTGATATTATTTTTTATACATGGTTCAGTTTTATCTACTGATCTAAATATTATATCATCCACAACAATTTGATGTCTTTTAAAATACTCTTTTGTGATTTCAGCTATCCCTACTTGAACAGTATATCCCCTTGCTGTTATAACTATTATTTTATGTCCTTTTGATCTTAATCTATCTATTACTTCTTTTACATTATCCTTAAGTTTATAAATAGACATCATTTCCGGCAAATATTCATAATAAAAGTCTAATAGTTTGCCTTCAATCTTTTTGGCATTCAAAATACTATTTATTAAATTCATATCATCAGAATTAAAGTATTTTTTTGCATATTCAGTTATCAATTCACTAGAATTGGTCATTGTATCGTCTATATCTAACCCAATATTCATTTTTTCACCTCTATCTAATTATACATTAAAAATAATAAAACTGTAGATTTTATTTCTACAGTTTCCTAATTCGTAGATGGTTGGGAAAACAGGAGTAAGACTCATTTTAATGTAATAATCTTAATTGCTTGTTCTATTATTAGTTTGTATTTTGTTTCTTTAAATTCAGTTTTTCTATCTCCTCAGCTATTACAGTTTTATCATATCTTGTATATAACGGTTTTATATCTTCATCTATATCCACAATCTTAATATCTTGATATTTCCAACTATCTATTCTTTTATTTAAATACTTATCTATAACTTCCCCAGAAAATGGTAAAAATGGTTTTAATAAATTATTTATATTAAATATAATATTAACACAACTATACAACACTTCCTCACATTTGTATTTGTCTGTTCTTGCTAAAGACCATGGTTGTTTATCATCAAAATATTTATTAGCAAAGTTAATAAACTCAAATATTAGACTTAAAGCTTCTTTAGTATTTCCTTTATCAATTAGTTCTCCACATTTCTTATATAATTCTTTTATTCTTAATTCAATATCCTTATCTGTCTTATATTTTTTTAATTTGCCATTAAATGATTTATTAATGAATACTAATGTTCTATTAACAAAATTACCCCATTTACCTAACAATTCACCATTTAAAGAATTTATAAAATCTTCCCATGAGAAATTTAAATCTTTTTTTGTAGGTTCATGTGATAAGAAATAATATCTAATTGCATCAACAGAATATCTTTCTAATAATTCGAGAGCTGATATATAATTACCTTTACTTTTTGATATTTTGCCTCCTTCTAGAGTTAAATACTCATCTGAAAGGATTATATCTGGTAATTTATAAGTATCATCAAGTGCTAGTAATAGGCTTGGAAGAATTATTGTATGAAAAGGAATATTATCTTTGGCATGCACAAAATACAGTTTATTATTTCTATCCTTCTTCCAAAAATCTTCCCAATTCAAATTTTGTTGCTCACAATATTTTCGACATGCTGAAATATAACCAACAACATTTTCGCACCAAACATATATCTTTTTATTCTCATATCCTTTAATCGGAATATCAATACCCCATTTTAAATCTCTTGATACACATCGATCTGGTATTCCTTCGTCTAAATACTTTTTGGTAAATGAATAAGCATTGGCACGCCATTGATTCTTCTTTGATTCATTTAATCTTTCAATCTCACTCTGAAATCTAGAAAAAGCAAAATACAAATTTTTAGTTTTTCTATAGCTGGTAGGATTGCCACATATAGCACACCTAGGATTTATTACTTCATTAATTTTAAGTAATGCTCCACACTCATCACATTCATCACCTTTTGTACCTTTTCCACATTTAGGACAATTTCCAATTATATAACGATCAGCTAAGAATATATCACAACATTCACAATATAATTGTTCATCCACTTTTTCATAAATATAACCTTTTTCATAATATTTTAAAAAGTTTTCTCTAACTATTTCCTTGTGATACGAATCATCAGTTCTATTATATAGATCAAAACTAAATCCTAATTTATTGAAAGCCTCTTTTAATTTTTCATGATTCTCATCAACTATTTCTTTTTGTGTTTTACCGATTTTAAATGCCGCAATATCAATACCTGTTCCATGAGCATCACTACCAGAAACTAATACTACTTTATTACCCTTAGCCCGATGATACCTCGCAATAACATCCCCACTCAAACTACTGGCAATATGCCCTAAATGTAATTCTCCATTAGCATATGGCCATGAAATTCCAATTAATATATTCATACTATCCCCTTCCTTTCATTAAAAAACCCCTCAAGCAAAATTGCTTAAGAGGCGAATATATCACTGTACCACTCTTTTTTCTAATATATCACTACATTAGACTCTATAACATACGTCATTTATAAAATGATTATATGCTTGTGCGGTAACAGGCACACCTGTAATAACTTACTAAAAATTCGGTCATTAGCCTTGAGGTCCATGTTCGAAAAATCATTACATCCTCTTTTTCATCTACCGAGTTTTCTAAAATGCTTTTATTTTTCTACTTCTTCCTCGCTTGGGCTTTCAATAACTAGGATTATATACTATTATATGTATTTTGTCAATTGATAAACATATCATATTTTGACTTATTTTGACATTTAGGAGTCATTGTGGAGTCATAGACATAAAAAAACATATAAAGTTTAAGCTTTATATGCCTTATTAACTTAATGGTCGGGAAAACAGGATTTGAACCTGCAACCCCCTGGTCCCAAACCAGGTGCACTACCAAATTGTGCTATTTCCCGACATGAAATGGTGCGCTCGACAGGAGTTGAACCCGTAGCCTTTTGATCCGTAGTCAAACGATCTATCCAATTGATCTACGAGCGCATTACCACTTGCAACATAGATTATATATTATTTTGACATTTTTTGCAATACTTTTCTTATCATAAATATTATTTTACATACTTTTGTCCATTGATGTGTCAAATATTTCAAAAGTTTGTTTTTCTAAATGATAGTAACTTATATTATTTCGACCCTTACTTTTACTATAATACATAGCTTTATCAGCTTGGTCAATTAATGATGTAATTAAATCACTACTATTATTATAACCCATTGTTGAACTTAGTAATTCATGGGCTCCAAAACTAGCCGTTACCTTAAAAGTAGTATCACTATTATTAGCCATAAAAATTAATCCATTTAATTGATCTTTTATTATATTTAATGATATTAGAACATCTTTTAATTCTTGATTAGGATAAACTAATAAAAATTCATCACCAGCATAACGACTAGCTAAAAAGCCATATGCTGTAGCATTACTAATTAATAATTGACCAAATGTTTTTAATACGTCATCACCACTATTATGACCATAATTATCATTAACATCTTTAAATTTATCAATATCGCACATAACAATAACTAATTTATCTCTTTGTATAATGGCATTTCCAACTAAATCACATAAACCTCTTATCATTTTTCTTCTAGTTAGCAGGCCGGTTAGATCATCTTTTTCTAGTTCAGCTATATGTTTTTCATTTTTAGTTGCTTGTTCTCTTAAGGCGACTAATTCAGTTATATCCGTCCATGTTTCAACAATTATACTTTTAAATTCCCTTCTTACGACATTATATGCCTTTTTATTATCAGGAGTATAATATGTATCTTCTGTTTGTTTCATACCACTAATATCCATAAAAGAATCAATAATATGACCATTATTATCTTTAATAACATAGAAGCACTCTGTTGTACTCATTTTTTGTAATAATTCTTTTATTTCCTTCATCAAGTCACCCCTTATCGGACAAAAAAAATAAAGAAGTAAACCTTATAGCTAACTATCTTTATTTATTCTAATAAGATGGTGTCCCGTGCGAGGCTCGGACTCGCGACCCTTTGATTAAAAGTCAAATGCTCTACCAACTGAGCTAACGGAACAAACAATATTGGCTGCCTCGGCTAGACTCGAACTAGCGAAATGCCACAGTCAAAGTGTGGTGCCTTACCACTTGGCTACGAGGCAATGTAAACACGAAAGTGGTGGAGGGAGATGGATTCGGACCATCGAACCCGAAGGAACAGATTTACAGTCTGCCGCGTTTAGCCTCTTCGCTATCCCTCCGTAAAAAAAATGACTGGTGCCGAAAACAGGAATCGGACCCGTAACCTACTGATTACAAATCAGTTGCTCTACCAATTGAGCTATTTCGGCATGGTGGGCGGTGTAGGACTCGAACCTACGACCCTCTGCTTGTAAGGCAGATGCTCTAACCAACTGAGCTAATCGCCCAAGTGCTTGGACGTAATTAAATATACCATTATTACTGGCCTTTGTCAATATAATTTACAGGAAAAAATAGATATTGTCAATATTTTACTGTTTAATCCTTTTTAATACTTCTTCAACCCAATGAGGGAGCATTTTTTCTAATGTTTTAAAGCCTGTTGGCGTTTCCCTAATTTTATTTCTTCTTTTAACTTTTTGATAACTAATATTTTTAATACTAAGTTTTAATTGAAATAATTGTTCATCAACATCTAAAATTTCAACATTGATGACATCACCAACATTAATAAAATCACGAATGTCTTTAACAAAACCATGTGAAATTTCGGATATGTGTATTAAGCCACTATAATACTCATCAAAGGAAACAAAAGCACCATAGTTTTCTATTCCCGTGACTGTACCCTTAACAATACTACCCTTCTTATATTCTGCCATTGTTACACCCCATTAAGATTATAACATATCTCTTTTTAAATAAAAAGCTCTTTACTATTCACTTAGTACCATATATAATGTTATTGGTGATGAAAATGACAGAAAGTGAAATGAAAATAAGAAATATCATTGATAAGTTGCGTCCCTTCTTAAATAATGATGGTGGTAATATTGAGTTTGTTAAATACGAAGACAATATTGTATATGTAAAACTTAGTGGTGCTTGTTTAGGATGTCATATGGTTGATTTAACCTTAAAAGAAGGTATTGAAGCCGCTATTAAAGAAGAAGTACCTGAAGTTATTGAAGTAATAAATGTGAATTAACTATTCACATTTTTTATTTATTTAACCATTCGATATTAGGAATATTATAGTATTTTTTAGTTAAATTATACAAACGCTTCAAAAAATCTTCATATTCAACAATTTTTAAAACAACTTTATCTAAAGCTTTTTCCGTTTGTTTTTCGCTTAAAATTTGTTCATAAACATCAAAATAGAAAGATGGAAAAATCATACGAGCTAAAAAAAGAGCCATTTCTTCACTACTAAAATGGGCATTATTAATATATACTACTATTTCTTCATCAATATGATAATCATTAAAAAAAGCATCTTTAAAATATTCACAAGCATCACGCATCCGATAATCAAGAATGATATTTAAAGGATTATATAGATCATCAATGGTATAAGTTTTTTTTATACGCTTATGGGCAATATATAAGGCATTATTATTAATATTAGTGTTTTTAAAAAGAGCAATACTTGTTTCAGCTAGTCCGACAAAATAACTAAATGTTTCTCTTATTATAGGATATTTAATACCAAATTGATTAACTTGATATTCAAAATAATCTATTTTATTAGTCCATAAACTAAACCAATCATTACGTTTTAATGGACTATTGTCGATTACCGGAATATTTATAATGCTTAACTGTCCAATAGCTGTCAAAGTTATTTTTTTTTCTAAATCAACATACACTTTTAATAAAACATATGATATATTGTTAATAATGGTTATATACTCATTATTATTATTTGGAATAATTTGATGAATATAAACACCATAATTAATAAGGATTTTAGTTAGTTCAACTAAGGCATTAATTTCTTGATTATCACGATTATAAATAGCTAAAATGTAAGTGATATTATCGATATTAAACTTATAATATTTAGCTGTTTGATGAATATATTTGGGGTATAAATTATAATAATAATTAAGGACATTCCTCATATATTCACCTCATATAATTTTATGTCTTAGAAACAAGATTATGAATGGAGGCTTATAATGGATTTTCTAAAAGATTTAACAATTAAAAAGTTAGCAGAACGAGGTGTTTCTATTAAGGCCATTGCCGAGTTAACTTATGATGCCCAAAAAAACTATCATCAAGGTTTAGATATGCAAAAATGTATTGATACTGTTGATAGTGTTTTAGGGAAAAGAGAGGTAATCTATGCGATTTTAACTGGTATTGCCATTGATAGAGCCGTTGAAAAAGGCTTATTTGATGAAGAAATAAGCTCTATTATTAGAGAAGATAAAAGTTTATATGGTATAGATGAAATATTGGCATTGGGAATAGTTAATGTCTATGGTTCGATTGCTTTAACTAACTTTGGTTATCTTGATAAAATAAAGCCAGGTATTATCGGTGTTGTTGATAAAGACAAAGTTAATTGTAATACCTTCCTAGATGATATTATCGGAGCAGTAGCAGCGGCTGCCGCTAGTAAAATAGCCCATACTGTTGAATAGAAAAAAAAGAATCGTAAGATTCTTTTTATTTTAATAATAATTTAATGGTTTCAATTTTACTACGAAGTTCAGCATTTTCAAACATCAAATCTTCAATTTTTTCTTTGGCTTCATCAAGTTCAGCTTTTAAATCACTCTCTGGTGCTTCTTCAACCGTAGGAGCAACTGGTTCTGCAGGTGCAAATTCCTTAACTTCAGGAGTTGGAACAGGCATCTCATAATCATAAGTTGTTGGGACTTCATAACTAGGCGCTACAGGAGCTTCATAACTAGTTGTTACTGAATCTTGATTAGGAACAGGATTTCCAAAATCAAAAGGAATAGATGTTGTATTTTCAACTGGAGTAGCAACTGGTTCTGGAGTTGGCATTGTAAATGGTGCCATATTAACACTATCATCGGTTGCTGATCCAAAATCAGGTTTTGGCATTTCATAAGTTGGTGTAGCATCAAAAGCAAATGGCTTTGGTTGTTCCATTGTCATTTGTTCACCACTAACATCACTGTTTTCAGCTAAAATAGCCGCCATATCAGTTAATAATTTGAAAACACGGTAACTATTTAACATACCATTAGTTAATTCATTAATATCTAAGTCCTTAACAGGGATAGGACGATTCTCACGATTAGCTGAAATAATACCTTTAAATAGCATTTTTACAGCTGCCCATTGATTCTCATCAGCAATAATGTTAATAGTAGCTACCCCACCATTAACTGTTACTTCTCCCACATATAATCTTAAATAATTTTCAGTATCTTTTTCATTTAAAGTATAAACAAGATATTTTTTCCCCTCAGATTCAAAATATCTAACAACATTAACTTTTAGTTGTTCTCCACCAAATGTATTTAAAAAAATCTCACGCACTCAAAAGACCTCCCTTTATTCTTTATTATATTAATTATATCAGATATAAAATATTTTTCAACATTTTTTATAGATATTTTGAATATTTATTAATTATTTTTGTTTCCACGTTAGAATATTCTTGGATTTCTTCAACAAAAGGGGAAATTGTGTGTTTTTGGCAGAGAATATAAACATCATTTTTAGATCTCGTTAAAGCCACATAAAACAAACGTCTTTCTTCTTCTTTGTTTTGTTCATCAATATCTTTATTAATAATTTTCATGATAGGATCATTTTTAATTAAAGAGGGAAATCCATATATACCGTTATTACCATTAACAATGATAACATTATCAAAACCTAATCCTTTGGACTTATGAATAGTTAAATAGTAAAGTAATAACTGGTTACTTTTTTTGTATAATAGTTGTTCTTCATTAATTTTATGAAAATTTTTATTACTAATAATATTATTAAAATCAAACTGATAGCGTCCTAAGAGTAAAATATTCTTATTAATGCCATAATGACTAATTATATGATCAATTGCCTCCTCTAGGGCATCATTAATATTGTTATAAATAAGAATCTTTACAGGATAATCTTTCTTTTTACCAGATAATAAACGTTTTTTAATTTGTTTATTATTACGCATAATGAACTCTCCTGCTATATTTATTAATTCTTGACTATTACGATAAGTATTAGTTATTTTTAACTCTGTAGCGTAAGACATTTGTTCTTTAAACTCTAAAAATAAATTAAGCTGGGAACCCGCAAACGAAAAAATAGTCTGCCAATCATCACCAATAACAATCAATTTGGAATTGTTCATTTCTACTATCTTTTTTATAAAGCTAAAACGTGTTACTGATATATCTTGATACTCATCAACAATTACATATTTATACTTTATGGGATTATCAGTCATATTTTGTTCAGCTTTAATAATTAAGTCATCAAAGTCAAGACAATTATTTTCTTTTAAATAGCTTTGGTAATAAACGTCTATTTCATTTATGATTTTAAGAAACATATTTGTTCTATCATCATATTCTTTGTTTATTTTCCAAATATCTTTATCTATGTTTTTAGTTAATTTAAGAAATTGATCACAAAAACTGGTAAAGCTTTCATATTTATTTTTATCAACTTTTATTATTTTTTTATAGCATTCATTTAATGAAAAACCGTCTTTAATTATATGGGATTTTTTTAATTCTTTTATTATCTCCTCATAATTATCTTCTATATCAGAATGCATAATAATTTTATAAGCCTGATCATCATTAAAAAAATTTACAACAACATTATTATAAGCACTATTGTTTTTCAATACGAAAATGTAATATTCTTGCTTATTAATGTTAAATGTAAAATAACTTGTAAATATCTTATGGTGGTATTTATAGGGAATATTATTCAAATAAAGAAGATTAGCAATAATTGTTTCTTGATAACTAGATAGATACTCACCCTTTATGGTTTTTTTAGTTTGATAAGCCATAATTATTCTTTTTAATTTATTGTTTTCTATCATCTTCAAAAATAAAGGTGAGATAGAGAAATAATTATTATAAAATTTTACTAATTGTTTAGCTATTTCCTTATTCTCATTAATGACATTCATAAGATATTTATCAATAATAAATTTAGAATTAGATATTAACTCTATATGATCATCTTTTAAACAGGAATACGCTAATTTGTGAAAGGTTGTGATATTAGCTTTAATATTAAAATTAGTATTTATGATTCTTTTAAGTTCATCAACAGCTTTATTAGTATACGATAAAACAAGTATTTGTTGTTCATCAATACCTAACTTATCAACTAGATACTTTACTTTGGCTGCAATCGTTGTTGTTTTGCCACTACCAGCCCCCGCAATAATCATCATATAGTCTTCATCATTTAAAATGGCTATTCGTTGTTCTTGATCTAAAAGAATATTAGAGTCAATATTATCATATATATGATCAAAATAATCTTTGTACTCTTTTAATTTTAAAGCTATAAATTTTTGGTTATGTTCTTCAACTAATAAAAAAGAACTTTCGTCTAAGTTCTTTTCTTTTAAATCATTTCTTGATAAGTATTTGTTTATTTCTTCCATAATATATTAATCACCTACATTAATATATCTTTTATTAAGTATTATTCCTTTTTTTATTATAATAATTTAGTTTTAAAAGTACTTTGGTAGGTACAAAACGAGATATAAAAACACCTAATTTGATATTATAGCCAGGAATAATTACTGTTTTTTTCTTAAACATTTTTTTAATAGCATATTCTGCGACATAAGTACTTGTTAATGGTTTACTACTAAACTTAACACCTGCTACCGAATTAAATTCCGTTTCTACTGGTCCAGGACATAGACAGCCAATATAAACATTACTATTATCTCGTCTTAATTCTTCATAAATGGCTGTTGTTAGTCTTAAAACATAAGCTTTAGTACTATAATAACTAGCCATTAATGGCCCTGGTAAAAAGGCGGCAGCGGATGAAATATTTAAAATATAACCATCATTTCTTTTCTTAAAATCCTGTAAAAACAATTTGGTTAAAGTATGAACAGCTTTAATATTTAGATCAATCATATCTAATTCTTTTTCTAATGATGTCTTATCAAACTGTCCAAATAAACCAAAACCAGCATTATTAATAACAATATCAAGGTCTTCCTTTTTTACCTTGTTATATAATTTTAGGCAATTAAAAGTCGTTGATATATCCATCGGTATTATTTGAACATTAGTTGTTAATTCATTTTTTAAGGCTTCCATTTTATCTTTACGACGAGCCACTAAAATTAAATCATATCCTCTAGTGCTTAGTTCTCTAGCTAGACTCATACCAATTCCTGAACTAGCACCTGTAATTAAAGCTAACATTATATTATATTACCTCCAATTATTTAAAATTTTTAGGATTAACATTGGTTTGAACTTTGATATTAGTACCATCACTAGTGACAACGATATTACCATCAAGATAGTTTTGATATAGTTTCAGATTAGCCGATGTAAGTAATTTTTTTGATGAAGCTGCATGAAGCCCTAATTCATCTTTTTCATTTTGAACTATTACATATGATGGGCTTAAAACATCTAACATTTTCTTACTTATACTATAATTGCCATGATGAGGATATTTTAGAATATCAATATTTAGTTTATCAGCTGAATACTTCTTTAGTAAATTGTCAGAATCCATATAGTCACCAGTTAAAAGCATCTTAACATTACCATAAGTAACAATCTGATTAAGAGAATTGTAATTAGCAACATATGATCCTGATGAACGATAATATAAAGGCGCAATACATTCTATTTTAATATTGCCCAAATATATAATATCACCAGCTTTTTGAATTATCGCTTTTAACCCTTTTTTCTTCATAGCCGCATTAGCTGCATTATAAGCCCCACTATCACAATATTTACAATTAAGAGGATTTTCAACAAAATAAACAGATCCAACATCAAAGGCATTAATGACTGGTCCTAAAGCTCCAACATGGTTTAAATGTGAATGAGAACCAATAACAAAATCCAACTTGGTTATACCTAAAGTCTTTAAATATTTTACAGCATCATCACCATCATATGGCCATCCACCATCAACAAAAGCTGCATGATCACCATTACGTATTAATAGAGCATCTACTCGTCCTAGCTTTAAGAAATGATATTCAACATTACCATTTATTATTGGAGTAGTTGGGGCACTAGATGAACAATTAATATTCGTAATATTTCCTGATTCATCTTTAACTTTTACATAAACTAGATTAATTTGTTTATTAAATGTGTATTGATTATTTGTAGTATAACTGCTATAACTTCCACCATCCGAATAACTATAATTTAATGATCCTTGATTACCAATAGCTTTTACACTAACATTAGTTTTTGATCCATTATATGTTATTGTACAACTACCACTAGGAGGATTCTTATTAATATTATTAACAGTTATTACTTTTTCAACATAGCCACCATAACTGTCGTATACCTTAAAAGTATAGTTACCATTATTTGCAACTTTATAAGTAACAGTTGAACTATAACTAATATTTAAATTAGGTAATAGGGTGTGATCATAATATGAACTGTTAATGCTTAAGGTTATAGTAATGTCTTGGTTAGTTGAACCACTATTACTTATTTGATAATTAATGTCCATATCAACAGTAGGTTTAACAACTTTTACAACTCGTTTTACTTTAACATTAACACCATGACTATTGGTTACCTCATAAGTTAAAGTATAATCACCTGTCCTATTAGTATTGACACTACCATATACCTTAACTTTCGAACTGATATCACCATCACGTCGATCAGTGGCAATAACACCTAAATCTTTATATGATTGTCCCATTTCAACAGTTGTTTCTTGTTCACCGATTAGTTTTATTTTTAAACCATTATCATAGGTTACATCATCTAAATCAGCTTCACTAGCTCTTGCTAAAATAACAATTCTTTGTACGTTCTCTTTAACAGTGCCATTCTCTTTAACATTATAATTTAAATAGTATAAACCTGGTTTTTCTTCGATGGTATTACTAACATCAACTGTATAATTACTATTATTGGTATAACCAGGATCGATGAATTCAGCCTCTTCATTTATGATTAAAGGATTGTCACCATTAAGATTAATATAACTATTTTTTTGATTTATAACCTTTTTAATAGAGGCACTATAGTATTTACCACAAATTAAATAGGGTGTATATTGTAAATTGTTATTTACTTTTTCAACCAATACCCCACTAGCGTCATTGCATTCAATATTATCAGGATAATCAACAAAGAATCCATTTTCATTGAGAGTAACAAAATCAAAATAATCTTTATCTGTTACTTTATAATCACCAGTTTTAAGATACTGTTTAGTCTTTTCAATCATTGAAGCTTCAATTTGTTGATATGGATCAACAGATTTTTTAGGAATAAAGAAAAGAAACATTATTATTACTAATAATCCTAAACTTCCCCATTTTATATACTTTTGGTAATTTAGCCATATTTCATAGAAATCAACATTAAATACTCTTCTATCCATCTTATCACTCTACTTTACTAATATTATAACACATAGATTAGATATAAAAAAAGAATTAAATAATTAATTCTTTTAATTTTTTTTTATCTTTTGAAATCTGATGCTTTAACATCTCTATGAATAGTGATTTTATTGCCATCAGAGGTTGCTACTAATGTTTGACTGGCTCGAGCACATGTGTGGTATACTTGGGCTCCCACACCACTCAACCAGCCTTTCATTGTATCACTCATATGATCACGACCATCAGGTACAAAAACATATTTTGGTTTCATTATTTCTAATAGGTTTTTACTTATATAATCGTGCAATCCATGATGTGGTTGTTTTAAAAAATCTATATTACTTAAAGCAGCTTTACCATATCTTTTAATAATCGCAGAAGACTGAACATAATCACCCGCAAAAAAGAATTTATTATTACCATATTTTAGAATAAAATTGATTGAATCACTGTTTTGACAGAAATATCCCTTCTTCTTGCAATCACTTGTAATAGCAATTGGTCCGACAATTTTAATTTCCATTTCATCACCAAATTTAATAACATCATCTGGTTTAACAACTTTACTGCGATTTCTTAATGGATCAAGGTATTCATTACCTCCTTTTGAAGGTGGTGTGGTTTGTAGATAACTATCAACAACCGGAAAATTTTTAAATATTTGAGGAACTGCTCCAATATGATCACCGTCGTAATGAGTAGCAATATAGGCATCTATTTTTGTAATGCCTAATCCCTTCATATATTTGACAAAATTAGCACCACGATTGTCACTATAACCACCATCTACAACAATAACATAACTGGTTGATCTAATAACAATCGCATCACCATCACCCATCATAAACATATGAACTTCTAAATCTTTTTGAGGTAATTTAGCTGTGCAACTAATATCCTTAATATTTCCAGCCATATCTTTAATTCTTACATATACTGTTTTTAATAAATTATTAAAAGTATATTTATTACTAGTTATATAATTACTACTTGTTTGACCATCAGAATAGCTATATCCAGAAATATCGTTACTGTCTGTAGCACTAACAATAACATTTGTTTTAGAACCATCATACTTTATTACACATAAGCCAATTGGTGGTATTCTATTAATATTATCGACATTAACGGTTTGTTCCCTATAATTACCATACTTATCATAAACTTTAAAAGTATAACTACCATTATTAGAAACCTTATAATTAACGTTTGAACTATAACTATAACCTAAATTGGGCAAAAGAGTACGATAATAATTTTGCTTGTTATTAATTTTAATCGTAATAGTTACATCACTATTAGTTAGAGCCGTAGTACTTAATGTAGATTCAATATCCATATCAACACTAGGTGCGATGACACTAACTGTCCTAATTAATTTTATTATATTTCCAGCACTATTAGTTACTTCATAAGTTAAATTATAATCACCAATTTTATTTGTATCAACACTGCCGTAAACTTTAATTTTAGAACTAATATCGCCATCATGATTATCAATTGCTACAGATCCTAATTCTTCATAGGCTTGTCCCTGCTCTAAAGAAATTTCTTGTTCCCCGTTTAATTTCAACTTTAAGCCATCATTATATAGTATTGTTGTGCTATTATCATCACCTAATGATAAAACAACAACCATTCTTTTTATTGTTTGCTTAACCGTGTTATTTTCACTTAATTTATAATTGATATAATATAATCCTGGAGTATCATTTACAACTTCATTATCTACTACAACATTATAATTAGTATTATTTGTATAACCAGGATCATCAAAACTCTGACTCTCCATAATTATTAAAGGATTGTCTCCTTTTAATAAAAATTTGGTGTTGGTAGAACTTATAGTCTTACTAACAACCTCACTTGTATAATCATCACATATTAAATATGGTGTATATTGGAAAGTATTATTCTTATTTTCTACTAATACTCCACTAGCGTCACTACATTTTTTATCACCATAATTAACATTCAACTTATCATTAGTAAGATAAAGACTATTATCTATATGGATATCGTTATTATTAACATATTTTTTAGCATTAGTAACTAAAGTATTCTCTATACCTTTATAGGAATTAGCTGATGGTCGACTAATAATAACAATAAAAATAATTAAGCCTACTATTCCTAGCGCTACTAGCTTAATAATCTTCTGGTATTTAACCCAAATATCATAAAAATTTATTTCTTTTATCATACTATCACCCCTAATTATTAACTAATACTTTTTTATATTATATCATTATTTAATGGCAATAACAAAAAAATTCCTATTAAGGAATTCTTTATCTATTTTTTAGCACTATCTATATCAGCATAAGCTAAAGTATTTGTTGGTAAATTTCTTTTCTTTAATAATTTATTAATACCTATACTAGTAAAATGATATATTAAGGCAAACAATGGTCCACCAACAATCATACCAATAATACCCCATATACTACCAAATACTAGAATAGCAAATAGTACCCAGAAGCTTGGTAAACCAATTGATCCACCAATTAATTTTGGTCCAATAATATTACCCTCAATTTGTTGAAGAAGGAAAATAAATATTAAGAAATATAAACCTTTAATTGGAGAAACAAGAAGAATCAATAGAAAGCTTGGTACCGCTCCAATAACTGGTCCAAAGAAAGGTATCATATTAGTAATACCAACAATTAAACTTACTAATAAGGCATAAGGAATATCTAAAATAACTAATCCTAAGAAACAAGATACCCCAATAATAGCTGATCCTAAAATCATACCTTTAAAGGTTTTACCCAATAAATCATTAACAAATCTTCCGGATTCCACAATTGCTTTTGATCGTTTAGATCCAAAAATACTATAAATAACTTTCTTTGTTTGATTAATAAATAGACTTTTGTTAGATAATAGATAGATTGATACAATAATACCAATACTAAAATCTTTAAGGAAAATAACGGCATTAGTAATACCTAATGTAACATTATTGATAATCGTATTTAGTTGTGGAATAGCTGTCGTTGACCAATCATTAAATGTTTTGCTAACATTATTTAAAATAAGAAGAACTGTTTCCTCTAATCTAGGATTGCTTGATAACATATCATTAGCCCATGACTCAAGCTGTTTAATATAAGTAGGAACAGATTCAATTAACCCAATTAAAGTAACAAATAATTGTGGCAAAATCAAGTATAAAATAAAAAATAAGCAAGCCATTAAGACAATAATAGATGTTGATACCGCTAAAAAATTAGTTATTCTTTTAGCTCTTTTTTTATTTTTAAATTTTTTACTTAAAAACTTATCAACATTTCTAAAAACATATTCATAAAGTGGATTTAGTAAATACGCAAGAATTAAACCATAGAAAATAGGTTGACAGGCCTCAACAATCGGCTTAAAGAAGTCACGAATATTTGGTAATCTTAATACTAAAAAATAGAAAGTTATAGCAAACGCTATTATTAAAGAAATTGTTATTCCCCAATATAAATATTTTTTATCCCACTTGTAATGCAAAGTAATTCCTCCAAACTATATTTTTATTATATCATAACTAATAAATTTTGATAATATTTTTATGTAAACTAAACGTCATAACAAAATAATAATTATTTGATTAATCAAAAACTGATGATTTTTATATTTCATCAGTTTTATTGTTTGTGTGTCTAAGCTTTTATTTTTAAATATAACATCTTGATTTCTTATATATTTATTATTCTACTTCTAGAGTTTGTAAATACCATTCATCCATACAATTACTGCAATAAACTTTTATAATAACAGAAATATTATTATCTTCATTTATGAATAGATTTAAATTATCATAATTTACATTATTTTTAGTATTATTAACATCTTTAATATCATAGTATCCATCCGGATTTTTTTGACTATCATTTTTATAATCATCATAATATTTATCTATTATTATATTTAATTTATTTTTAAATGTATCTAATGACATCTTTTTAATATTTAAAATGTCTTCTAATGTCATTTTTTTGTTTGTTTTTACATTAAAATTTATAGAAGTTATTAGAGGACTTCCATCACACCAAGTATAACCTTCTGTTAAAACGAATGACAGAATATCTGAATTTAAGTATGATTTATAACTATTGATGTATACATTTTTTGTTTCAGTATTTAAATATATTGTTTCTAACTCTTGATTATATTTTTGAGCATCAGTATTAGTTAAATTAATTTGAGGTAACATTGTATTGGCTGCACTTTGACTGCAAATATAATCATCGCGAGTTGTTTTTGTTTCTTTTACATAAACCCAATCTCTATTTTCATAAACTTTGTTAATCTTCGTAACATCTTTTTCAAAGAAATTTTCATAAACAACATAACTACTTAATAAAACTAACATTGCAGACATAATTATAATTGTGAATATTAGACCTTTGGAATTTTTCTTTTCACTTATTCCTTTTTCCATACAAATATAACCACCCTCTTTTCTCTATTTGTCATCATTATAACATATTCATATTTTTGAATCAATTTCTAAAGTGGACAACTAAAAAAGTAAACATCAAAGTTTACTTTTTCAAGTATTTTAGTATTTGCTCATTAATGTAGTCATCTTTTGTTCCCATTTTTTTTAATTCTTCAATATTATTTTGAATATTTTCAAGTAATTCCTTAATTTTATTATTGGTTGCAAATGTTACATCATCACTAATGAATGTTCCTTTAGTTGAGAAAGTTGTAATTAAACCCTTTTCTTCCATCTCTTTATAAGCTCTTTTAACAGTATTAGGATTTATTCCTAAAGTACTGGCTAACTCTCTAATGGATGGAACTTGATCATGAGGTTTAAGAATACCTAACACGATATATCTTTCGAATTGATTAATAATTTGCATATATATAGGTAAGCGACTTTGATAGTCAAGATTAATCATATTAGGCATATTTTTGCTCCATTTTAATAAAGCCATTATTTTTTTTATTATCATAAAGTTTAGAAAACTCATCTGTAGCATTAGAATATAGATAATAAGTGTTGCGACCGTTCTCTAAACGGACAATTATATATGGTTTATTAAAATCAACTTTATCATTAATATGCTCATTAATAAAATCCTTTATAGTTGGATATGATGAGTAATAGCCAATGTCAAAATTAAGATCTGTAATCTTACTAATTACACGAACATATAAATTTCTAGTATCTATTTTATTAATAAATTCTTTTAATTCTTTAAGATGTTGTTTATATAGATAATTCATTAGTTCAATATCAGAACTAGGATTAATCGCATAATTAACTACCTTATGATTATCATACATATATAGATTAACTACCATATAGAAATTAATCATATTATTTCCGTAACTATCATTGCCAAATAAACTATTTAGCTTATTAGCGTCAGCCTTCTTAATAACTTTATTTAAAACATCAACAAATTTTTTCTCATTTAGTCTTTGATTGTCGGTTTTAGCTAATATAACACTTTGATTGCTTATTTTCGCATATTCTCTATTAAGTTCATCACTTGTGAGATAGGCATTTATTATTCGATTATAATTAAAGGAGTTGGCTACCAATCTTAAATTAAATTTATTATTTTCTTTATCAACAATTTTAAAACTTATATAATGAATGTCGTCAACAGAAGGGGCCTCATCTTTTTTGTATAATTCTACAAAATAGGAAATTACTTTTGAATCAGTTGTATAGATTTGATTTAGTTTATTATTATCCAAATAGTAATCATTAACATTTATATTAATAGATTTAATATTGTTCAAAATAAAATTGTCTTTATTGTTATAAATATTCCTTTGATAAACATCAACAACTGATCCCATTATAAGAGTAAACATCAATAAACTAGAAAAGTATATAAGAGAGGTTAATACTCTACTAATTTGTTTTCTAGTAATTAAATCATAAATGAAATAATATGCTGCCACTAGAGCCACAAATAATAAAGATTCTAATAATCCCATTTTATTAGTGCATCCTTCATAGAATAGTAAACCAAAAGGAATCATAGTTAAACATTTAATAATAGTATGTAAATGAAAATTTCTAAAAGATGTTTCGTTTACTTCAAATTGTTTTCTTATAAATAGATATCGTCCGATACCAAAATAAGCTATACTTAAAGCAAACATTTTTAGAATAACTAATAAGTTATAATCAGTTGCTTTAGAACTGAGAGTGGTTGCTATTAAGCTATATGGTACAGTATAATAATTATCTTTAAATGAAGTGAAAACTTGCCCCGCTATATAATTATTAATAAAACCCGTAACATTATAAATATAATCATGAATAAAAGGTACTAAAAATAAGATAAGGGCTGTAACAACAAGTGTTGTTATCGTATTACTTGCTATTGATATTGCTAATGTTGTTACCATAAAGACAAATATATAACTTATGGTCCAAAAAATAAAGTAATCCCATAATAATCCAGGCGCCACAATCATATTAGGGAAAAATAAACTAGCTACACCTATAAAAATAACATTTAAAACCATAATACTTGCTAAAATTAATACACCACCAATAATATTAGTACTAAATATAGTCTTACGATTAATAGGCATTGAACCAATAAAATCAATTTGTTTATGTTTGAATGTATACCCTAATAAGGCTATAGCTAAAACAACGGGGTATATATAAACACCAACGTAATTAAGCCATGATATATCAGTTAAAGTGGCAATCTTTATTTGGGTTGAATTAGCATTTAATAAGAATATCAAAGTATTAATTAATGGTAATAAACCCATTAAAAGAGCCAAAAGAGACTTAGATTTCTTTATGTTTTGTAATAAATACTTATAATTAAACCAATTCTTCAAAAGCATAACCAAAAGCCTCCATCTCATATATAAATATTTCTTCTAAAGTTAATGGTAAATAATCCAAAATTAAAGGATTCATACCTTCTAGCTTCTTTTTAGTTTTACCCTTTTCATCTTTAATAATAATAACCGCTACACTACCATTCTTTTTATAACTTAAAACATTTAAATCTTTAAATTTGCTTTCATCAAAACTTTCTTTAAAAGATATTTGAATTTTAAACATATGCGTCTTTAAAGTAGCAAGTTCACTTTCAAAAATAATACCGCCCTTATAGAGAAGCCCTAAATTATCACATATATCTTCTAATTCCCTTAAATTATGACTTGTCATAACAATCGTTGTTCCGTTATCACTCATCTTTTTAGCAATAATCTTTTTCATAGCATTACGAACAACTGGGTCTAATCCATCAAATGTCTCATCAAAGAACATATAATCAGCATTAGTAGCTAGGGCACATATAAGTGCACATTGTCTTTTCATTCCTTTTGAAAAGGTACTAATTTTAGCATCTAAATCTAATTTTAATAATTTAGCCAATTCTTTAAAATATTTCATATCAAATTTATCATATAAAGATTGATATATTTTAGCGTGATCTAGTAATGTGTAACTAGCATAGAAAAATAAATCATCTGGTATAAAAACCATTTTTTGTTTTAAAGCATCATTATCAAATACTTCTTTACCATCAATTGTGATTGTCCCATTATCAACCCGATATATGCCGTTAATAAGCCTTAACAGAGTCGATTTGCCTGCTCCATTGGCCCCAATTAAACCATATATACAATTATCTTTAATGGTACAATTCAAGCCATCTAAAACCTTATCTTTTTCATAACTTTTAGATAAATTTTCAATTTGAATCATATTTTCCTCCTACTGTACTAATTGTATTAATACAGTTATCTTATCATATCGTATGTCTTGTGTCAATGATTTATGAATTAATGTTTTTCTATTAAACCCTCTTTATTTAATTCATAAACAATATCGGCAACCTCTGATATGTACTTACGATCATGGGATACACTGATAATAGCTCCATCATAATTATTAAGGATATTCCTAATAACAGGGTTAGATAGAGGGCTAACATTACGGGTTGGTTCATCTAGTATTAAAACATTATCTTCTTCTAATATAAGTTTTAAAATAAACAGTTTAGCTTTACTGCCACCACTTAAATTAGCTATCAATCCGGTCATTTCTTCTCTAGTAAAATTAATATTGCCTAAATACTGGCGAATTAAAGATATTTCATCTTTATCACCCGTTATTTTTAAGAAATCCAATGGTGTATTATAATTACTTAATATCTCATCATAATTTTGAGGCATATAACCAACTTTAATATCATTTCTATTAATCATTATTTGATAAATACACTTTAATAAAGTTGTTTTGCCACTACCATTTTTACCGATAATAACAATATGTTGGGGTCCTTTAATATAAAGATTAATATTAGTAGCAAGTATTTTATCTCCAATCATTAATTTATCAAGTATTAACTTTAATATTTCTTTTTGGGTATGTAATTTGGTTGGTTTAAAAAAACAATTAATAGCTTCCTCATAATCAGGAACTTTAGTTAAGTCTTTATCTTCAAAACGCTTTTCTTGAGCTTTTAAACTTTTCATTTTCTTAGCTAATAATCTAGCTCCATGAGGATCTTTCCTCGAGATAGTATTTAACTGATAATCTACCTTATTCATTATTTGATTTAATTTAGCGGTTTGTTTATCATAATTAGCTTGTTCTTTATTCGCTACTTGGGTTTGTTTACTAAGATTATTTATTCTTCTTATTACATAATCATCATAACTACTTTTAATGAATGTTTGTTTAGGTACCATCTTATGTTCCGTTAGTTCTAAATGTAAGATAGTATTTGCTGTTCTACCAAGTAATGTCTCATCATGAGATACATAAATGATTGGTTGTTTTGATGTATTAATATAGCTTTCTAACCACTCTAGAGTTTCAATATCTAAATCATTAGTAGGCTCATCCAATAAAATAATATCCGGATCTTGTAATAATATTTTTAATAACTGGACTTTTACTTTTTCTCCACCCGATAAATGACCAATAATGGATTCTAATATTTCATTCCTTAATTTTAAAGTTATTAATAAACGATATAATTCATTTATATTTTCATAATATACTATTTCATCAGAAAATAGATATTCTTTAACAGTTAAATCATCATAGTTATTGTCTAAGACTTGTTCTAAATAGCCAATCGTATGATTATGACTATTAATATTACCACTTATTTTAGCATAACTGATATCACCATATATAGCTTTTAATAGTGTAGATTTACCATTACCCTCTTCACCAATAATGGCTATTTTATCACCATTATTAACAGCAAAACTTAAACTATTAATAATAATTTTATTATTTATTTCAATTGTTAAATTATTAACTTCTAACATTTCTCCTCCTTATAATATTTTTTTATATTGTATATTTCATCTTCTCATCCCTTTCAATAAAAAAATCTAGTTTTCACTAGATTATTTGTTATCCTTACGATAAAAACCATGAACATTACAGTAAGCATAAGCTGTAAAGTTATTACTATTAACTTCAAATTCAGCTTTAGGCTCTTCACCAGGGCTTAATAACTTCTTTTGAATATGTTTTCCTTCAATAATTGCAATCCACATTATATAGTGGTTTTCTAACATTGGATGAGTAATTTCACCAACTTTAACAGTTACTTTATTACCATCTTTTTCAATTACGGGAATATGCTTTTCAAAAGTTACCTCTGATGAATTAACTGGTAATTCCATCATTTCTTCACCACAGCAGACTAGTGTTCCGCCGCCATCTTCTATTAATTCAACTAAATTGCCACATATTGAGCATCTATATAATTTCATTTAAATCATCCTCCTAAAATAATTATAGCATATTTTTTTATTTTTTTGCTTTCTTACCTTTAACCTTTTTATTTTTAATATTATTTTTTTTAATATCTATATATCTTAATATAAGCGCGGTAATAGATGTAATAACAGCTATAACCATACAAATCATTGTTAATAAGAACATTCCTAGATCTTGCATAGGTTGTGCGTAGAAATTACCCCAAATAAAGAAAATAATTCCTAAAATAAACATTACCATACTAGGTATATAAAGAAAAAACTTATTTTTTACTTTCCTATCTAAAAAGATAACTAACAATACCATCGCAACGGCTATAATCATTATAGCTAATATTAATTTCTCCATACTATCACCTACCTATATAATAACATATTCTATAATCACTATCAACTAAAACATGTATATACCAGTAATTGCAATAATGCCCAGTATTAAACCAATTGTTTCCCTCCAAGTTAAACGATCAGTTCTTAAAATAGCTGGTAATACGAGTATTAGAAAAATACGTAATTGTTGGATTGCTCCAACTATAAATGTTGTCTCATTTATATAACTAATTGTTCCTAAAAGATAATAAAGTGTTTCTAGTATTGATATAAGTATGACCAAGAAAATAAAGTGTTTCTTATTTATAGGCTTTTGGCTGGATTTTTTTTTCCGCTCTTTATAATACATATAACCAAAACAAGGAATCGCAACCAAATAATAACCTAAGTTAATGGCAACTTCATTAGCACCCATACTACCAGAAATTTTAATTAGATATGGCTCAATTGTATAGAATATTACTGCTAAAGTAATAATAACTAAACCACTTAATTGAAAATTTTTGTTTTTCATTTGATTTTTAATTTTAATGTTATCGTAAATTATAATGCCTATTCCTAATAAGAATAAAACAAAAAACAAGATAAAATGACTATTAAGTTTTAAATCTCCTAACAAGTAGTCTATTATTAAAAAAAGAAATAAGCAACTTCCTGATTCAATCATTACCGCTAATCCCACGGGTAATTTAGTTAACGATTTAGTATATGCAAAATAACCACTTACAGTACATACCCCATATATAATAACAAAGGGAATTGCGTTAATGGTAATTGTAATATTATTAAATATTCCATAAATTAATTGAAGGATCGTTGAAAAAACGGTTGTAAAAAAAAGAACAAAATATATCTGATATTTATTAACGGCAATATCAAGAGTTAAATCGCAAAAAGTATTGGCTAAAGCTGAAATTAGTGCAGTAAAACGACTATTCATTTTTTTCTCCTTGACTATATATTTTTGCTAATCAATATCAGCTACAATTCTTTTTACTAGTTCTTCGATTTCTATATTACGATTCTTGTTTGACCAGTTAATAATACCACTTATACCAGTTAGGGATCCTTTATTTTTGACACTTGTATCCATTTGTTTTAATGATCTGGTTCCGCCCAGCCACGCTAAAGAAAAATGATGGGTAATAAAAGTACTAACTCTTTTGCTTTCTAAACTATTTATTTGTTGTAAATATTCTTGCATTTCTAATGCTAAATTAAAACCGTGAACGGGAGCACCAAAAATCAAGATATCATATTTATTAATATCCGGACAATTATCTAAAACAATTTTACTGGCGGTTGATTGAGTCAAATCTTTAGTAACTTGTTCAATTGTTGCATCATACTTTTTTTCAGTTAATGCTTCTTTAATCTTTTCAGCAACATTAAGGGTATTACCCGTCTGTGAATATACTATTATACCAATTTTCATTTTTATCATCCTATTCTTTTAATATTATAACATAAAAAAAGATGTTTTATCATCTTTTATATCGCATGTTTTTTAGCTTTACTCATTATTAAGGTAATCGTGTAAATAGCAATCGCCCATAATAATTCAATAACCATGCACGTTATAATATTATTTAAATTAGTACTATTGATCGTACTAGTACTTATAATGTTATTAGCTCTTATAAACCAATATGAAGAAAGTAATTGACCAACTGATAATACTTCTTTACTCAAGAACATTTGAGGTACAAAAGCTCCGCAAATGAATGATGTACCTAAAGAAATAACATTAGCTAAAGCCGAATGTGCTTCATTACTTTTTACTAATATTCCAATCAAGAATGCTACAGCTAAAGCAGAAATAATAAAGATGAATGAATTTGCCATTAATAGCCAGCCATTAATAGTAAACATTGCCTTACCGTATAAAATGATACTTCCCATAACAAATATTAGCCAAATAACAAAAGTAGTACACATGTTTCCTAATATTAATTCAAAATTTACTCTTTCTCTTTTAATAGGAGCACATAAATTACGTTTATAAATGTCTTCAGCTCTAAAAGTTTGCATAATCATACCAACAACCAAAATTAGAATAGCTAAAAAGATATAATTGGTGTAATTGTAATAAAAATTAGCCTTTTCTAAATTACTAGATGTCGTTTTATTTTCGATAATATCGATAGTTGTTTCTTCTTTTAGATCCGTTTTAATCTTCTCGACTAGAACGTCTTCACTAATACCGCTACTTTGATATAAATGAGCCGTATTTAAGTAACGATTAACTAGCATATTAGCATATACAACACTAGCTGAATCACGTCCCTTTTTCATATCTATTTTAACATCTTTACCACTTAGAAATTGACTTGTAAAATCTTTGGGTACTGTTACAATCGTCGTTACTTTCTCATAGAATAAAGCATCATTAATAGTATCTTCATCATTTTTAATATCAATAATAGTAGCTTTATCCCTCAAGTATTCTTTAAATCCTATTACTAATTTAGTATCACTATCATTAGTGAATATTGCAATATTAGGTTTTGACGCTATAAAGTTGGGATCAGATGAATTAGTATTGCTTAAGGTAAATGCCATAGCTATAGCTAAAAAAACAATTACATATATCGCAATAGTAGGATACATTTTCTTTAATATTTTAAAATAAGCTTTAAATACTTTCATAACGTCTCCTCCTTATAAATATGTATGTTATTGATGAGAATATAATAGTAAGAGCACTAAGAAGGATAACGTCAAAGAAGAAACGATTATAAGTAGGATAGTAATATAGTGAATATAAAGCATCCGTAATTAAATTAGCAGGATTAATATAACCTAATATTGGAATATTACTATTAATAATATAACGTATATCTAAAACCATTAAGCCAGCCATAAATGATAAGGCCATAGAACATAGTATTAGAAGAGCTGTTTTCATATTCTCACTTTTTGTACTTGAGGCACTAATCATAGCTCCAAAGGTAATACCTGTTATACTACCAATACCCGTTATGAGCATAATATAACCTAACTGATTACCAAAATCAACTTTTAAAACACCAATCAGATATACTAGTATAATGAATGATTCAATAATTTGAACCATAAAAGACGCTAATAAAGAATAAACTAATACTTTGCCCCTATTAACAGGTGTTATACTAGTACGAGCTCCTAGGGGACTTAAATTAGCTTGTGATTCATTTATTACTTTAACACCCCAGAAGCCAGCATACATACAAACCATACCTATTAAACTATAGAAATATAAGACAGATCCCTTCATATTATTATTAGTTTTATCACTAGTATAATCTTGTTGTTTAGACGCTTCTTTTAATACTCCTTGTTTAATTGCTTCCGGATTAAGACTAACAATATTATTAATAGATGAAGATACTTGTAAATAATTATCCACTACTGATTTTATAATGGTAGCATTAAAACCATTATTATTAACATATAAACTGATCTTATCAGTAATTTCTACATAACCAGATATCTTATTATCTTCTAATAACTTTTTAGCTTCGTCTATGGTTGTATACTTCGTATTAAAAATTTGATTATCATCTTTATTAGATAAAGATGTAATTAAATCTTTAAAACCGATATTATTTTGATAAGCAGCATTATTAATAACGGCTAAATCAATTACTTCAAAATCAGTTGCATTATCAATATTAGAAAAAGCCAAATAAAAGAATGTTCCTAAAACAATAGGAAATATAAGTGTCCAAAAAACTAAACTTCTTTCTCTTAATAAACACTTTAACCGTGTTATAAATATATGTTTAAACATAAGTTAATCCCTTAATTCTTTGCCAGTAATACTTAAGAAAACATCATTAAGAGTTGGTAATTCAGAATATACTTTTAAACACTTTAAGCCATTATCTTTGACATAATCTAATAGATCTAATAAATTATGATTACTATTAATATAGCTAATACTTAATATATCATCATCAACTTTTACTTCTTTGATATTAGGCATTTTTTTAATTTCCGCGATTTGTTTTTTCGTAATATTAGGAATTTCAATCGTTATTTTTTCTCCTAATTGAATCATTGTTTTTAATTTTTCTTTAGTACCAACGGCAATAGCTTTACCTTTATCCATAATAACGATACGATCACAGATTTGTTCTACCTCTTCCATATAATGAGTGGTATAAATAATGGTTGCCCCATTATCATTTAAAGTTTTAATACCCTCTAAAATATTATTACGACTTTGGGGATCAACGGCCACGGTTGGTTCATCTAAGAATATTAATTTAGGTTTATGCGCTATACCACAGGCAATATTTAGACGACGTAATAAACCACCACTTAATTTTTTAGGATAAAACTTCGTAAAATCTTGTAATCCTACTAATTTTATAGCCTCTTTAACTAATTTTTCACGTTTTTTTTCATCATCAACATATAATCCACAAAAATAGTTAATATTTTCATAAACGGTTAATTCATTAAATACCGCAACATTCTGCATAACAACGCCAATATTCTTCTTTATTTCATAAGCATCAGGTGTCATATCTTGACCAAATATTTGAATATTACCTTTTTCATACTTTAAAAGAGCTAGCATACAGTTTATAGCTGTTGTTTTACCACTACCATTAGGTCCTAATAAACCTAATATTTCTCCTTCCTTAACTTCTAAATTAAAATCATCTAAGGCTTTTACATTGCCATAGTTTTTATACAAATGTTCAATTTTAATTACTGTTTCCATATCTTTTCTCCTTAATATTTATAATTTATTTTATTTGGGCTCCACCACAATCATTATTAGTTGCTACATCGGTAGCATTTCTTAATAAACTATTGTATATATCTAATAATTCTTCAATCCTTGCCTCTTTTTCTTCAGGACTAACATTCTGTTGATTTTGAATTATAGATGCCGTTCTTTCTAAACCTAATTTTAATTCTTGCCGTGTATAAACTTGACTAATCCCTAATATTTCTGATGGTGTTTTATCAAACAGATCAACTTCACTAAATTGTGTTATCGCACTAGACTGCTTTGGAGCATAATCGGATATTATGTTTTTTTTAATATCCTCATACAAAATTTTGTCGTATAATTGAAAAAATGCCTCATAGCAATATAAGAACTCTAAAATTTCATCATAACCAAAATTTAGCTTTCTAAAATCAAAGGTGGCATAACCAATATAATATTGTTTTGGAAATATTCTTACGAACTTATCAAAAAACATTAAAAATTGATAATATTTTGTAAAAAATGAAAAATGATTTTCACCATCATCTTTTATTTTATTCAGCAAAGACGTATCAACTACAAAACCAGGTATTATATCAGTTATTAGTTTAGGTCTACTATCAATAACCTGAAACTCTTCGGTATAGGGTAAAAAAAGAATCTCACCTGGATACCTGTTATATCCAGCCATTTGGGTTCCTTCTTTTTCATCCAAACTTTTTTTATATTTTCTAATGTCACTAACAACACTTAAATATTTGGGATTTTGCCGAATTAACGTCAATGTCTCATCGAATGACATAATAACCCCATTAAAATAATAATTATCTTGACTATAATTTTCTATATATATTCCCCAAAAATCTTTTCTTCCATTTATTGCCTTTTTGATTGTTTCCGGTTCATAATCACCAACAATCTTTTCTTCACTTAAACTGGAATTTATAACTACCATTTTCTCCATTATCTTGTCTCCTATTAATACAATAATCTTGTTTTTAATATTATAACATATAATTTATTTTTTACATTAAAAAAGGTATTATTCAATACCTTTCATTTTTAGAAATTCTTCAAACTTAGCTAATCCATAATCTTTATTGTAATAGTTAGGAAATTCATTAAGATGGGCTAGAGCTATTTTCATAGTCGCAACTAAATCATCATTAGTAACATTAGTAGTAGGACTAATCTTACCATGTTCTAACTCAATATTCATGCCAGTTAATAAATCATCTAATGAAAACTTATCAAATTTTACTCCTAGCTTATTAGCTGTTTTAATTGTATCTAATCGTGATACCATTTCATCACCTCTAGTATATATTACTATTTAGGTGGAAATACTTTACTTTTTTTAACAATTATATCTAAATTAGATAATTGATTATAAATATTATCTACTTCTTCTTCAATTAATTTAACATCATCAGTACTTATACTTTTATACAATTCTTTGACAGATAAGGCATAATCATTATTAAATTGTTTATTTAACTCTTTCCAGTTTACATTCTTAAAAAATGATAATATATAATCATTATAAGTAATATTTTTGCTAATTAACAGGATGATAATAATAGGATAACCTGGATAATTTTGCCAAAAAGTAGCATTGTCATTAGCACTATAAACATTATTATTCCATATTACTAAATATTTTTTAGTATGATCTGAAGATATTACTTCCGCTTGATTCCCATTAATAATAACCCGATTATCAGCAATCGCACTTAAAGCCTCATGAATTTTTTCACGAGGTGGCATTTTATGACTACTCATATTCTACCTCCTTGTTATATTGTAACATATTTGTAATTATTTTTTCATAACATTTAATAGGTGATATAATGAAATACTATGTAGAAGTAGAACCTAATGTTAAGTTATTTGTTCGTGATATTAATACAATGGGTGATAAAACAATTGTTTTTGTCCATGGATGGCCCGTAAATAATGATATGTATGAATATCAATATAATGTCTTACCTAATTATGGATGGCGCTGTGTTGGTATTGATTTAAGAGGTTATGGTAAATCTGATAAACCTTGGTTTGGATATAATTATGAACGATTAGCTGATGATATAAGAAAAGTTATTGAACAACTTAATCTTAATAAGATTGTTTTAATGGGATTTTCGATGGGTGGACCGGTAGTTATTAAATATATGTCAAAATATCATAATGATAGAGTTAAAAAACTTGTTTTATTATCAGCAGCAGCTCCATCATTTACACAGTATCCTGGATATCCTTATGGTAAGACTATTCAAGAAGTAAATGAAATGATATTGTTGGGTTATAAAGATCGTCCCCAATTAATATCTAATTTTGGTAATATTTTTTTTCATAATAAACCAACTCCTGCCTTCCTAAATTGGTTTAATAGTTTAGGCTTTGCAGCATCTGGCTATGGTACTATTAATGGTTTAGTAATGTTAAGAGATGAAAGATTAAATAATGATTTAAAGAACATTAATGTTCCAACGGGAATATTCTATGGGATTCATGATCAAGTATGTGATCCTAATTTTGCCTTAATTCTTCATCAAAATATTCCTAACTCCGAAATATTTAAATTTAATAATAGTGGTCATGCCGTTTTCTATGATGAACTAGAACTATTTAATCAAACATTACTTATGTATATTAGTAAAAATTAAAAAGATAACTTTAAATTATCTTTTTAAATGGTTAAATCTCTTTTATTATATTTGTTATATGCAAATACAAGTAATGTATTTATTAATAATAGAACCAACACGATGGTCGTATGATCTAGGTCTTGAACAACAAAATAATCCTTCGCATCAAAATACTTATATGGTGTAAATAGTTCTAAGAATTTTAGTTTATCAGTCATATCGGCTATTAATGATAGAAAATAAGTTCCTAAAAGAATAGATAATGTTATCATACTGGCTTTTTTTGGATGTTTAATAATAGCTGTTATACTTAGTCCTATTATTAGAAATAAGTCTTGAATTAGAAGTAGAGCAATGGAAGTTAAAATTAGTGGGACAAAAATATTGCTAGCTCCTAATCCCTTTAAAACAAGAACAGAGGTAATAATTGTTATAATATTTAAAATGGCAATATTGGTCATTCCTGCTAAATATTTAATATGGATTATTTGTTTACGTGATATTGGTTTACTCATAAGAAAATCAGCAGTTTTATCTCTTTCTTCCTTAAAAATAATATTAGTTCCTAGCGTAGCTGCATGAATAGATACCATTAACATTAAATATGATACTAATACTCCATAATAACCAATTGGTGTCGTTATATCCATTGTATCAACACCCCACATAGCTTGTAGAAATTTAGGCATAGAATTAAGTAATTTCATCATTTCAGCTGTACTGCCATCAGTACTTAAGAAACTGCTATACTTTTGCATTCCCATTACCACAAACAATATCATTGCTAAAGACCATATAATAATACTTTTACGATGAGCTTTTAATTCTCTAATATATAAATTCATAATATCACCTACCCCGTTACAACATCTTTTTTTTGATAGATAAGATAAGTTCCTGTTACTAATAAACCACTCATTATCAAAATAATCAGTAAATATTTTAAATCATAATTACCAGTTAAAAGAATTTTACTAGTATCAAAATATTTGAATATTGATATTATTCTTAGTTTATCATCCGCAAAAGTACTAATTAAATAGAATCCAAATATTGTTCCTAAAGTAACCGGTAAAGTGGCTTTTATTTTAGGAATAATAACAGCTATAAAGGCTCCTAAAGATAAGAACAGTATTTGTAAAAAGAAAATAGCTAAGGTTAATAGTAAATATGTATTCATATTAAGTGATGTATTACTAAATAAATTAAGTAATAGATAAAATCCTATTAGATATAAGATATTACTCATCACAATCCAAGTGAAAGTTGCCATTAATTTAGCAGTAACAATCATTGATCGTGATACTGGTTTAGCTAATAAGAAATCATTAGTTTTATCTTTAGTTTCTTTAGATAAAACATTTAGTCCTAATAACATTGCTTGAATAGATGTACTAAGAGTAATAAAAATAAGGGCAAAAGCATAATAGCCTAAAATAGATCTAATTGCATCAGGATTTAATCCTACTACCATTCTAATATTAGCCGGAAGATTCTTTATTAAATCAATAAAACTATCCATTCCTTCATTAAAGATCGGATAAAAAGCTAAAAGAAAGACCACAACACTAAAAATAACAATTAACCATATTAGATTAAATTTACGATAGGATTTAAATTCATACTTAAAAATATTCATTTTAATCCTCCTTATTATAATAATGTAGGAAGATTTCTTCTAAATCAGGTTCCTCTATCCATATATTTTCTACTTCTAAATTAGATATTAATTTTAAAATATTATTAATATCGCCACGATAAATAAAACTTATAGCAGTATTCTTAATACTTAAATTGCTTATTCCTTCTAAGTTAAAGTAATTATCTTTTAATTGTTTTTTAACTTCTAATTTAATTTTTTTATAATTATCTTCATTAATATTCTTTATTTCTTCTAATCTAATTATTTTTCCTTCTTTAATTATCGCAACTCGATCACATATTTTTTGAACTTCATTTAATACATGCGATGAGAAAAAGATGGTAACACCATTCTCTTTTTCTTTTCTTAATAAATCAAAGAATTTCTGTTGAATTAAGGGATCTAATCCACTTGTTGGTTCATCAAGAATAAGTAGTTTTGGTTCATGAATTAAGGCTTGAACAATACCTACTTTTTTCTTATTACCATATGATAATTCATTAATTTTCTTATGAAGATCTAAATCTAGTATTTTAGATAATTCATTTATTCTTTTAGTACAGTCTTTTTTATAAAAAGATGCAGAATATTTTAATAGATCAATAACGCGCATATCATCATAATAAAATACTTCAGATGGTAAATAACCAACTTCCATTAATATTTCTTTAGAATACTTATTAATATCCTTACCAAATATTGATGCTTCACCACTAGTAGAATGAATTAGTTCTAGTAATGTTCTTATTAAAGTACTTTTACCAGCTCCATTAGGACCAATAAAACCAAATATTTCACCCTTTTTAACACTTAAAGTAACATCAATAATACCTCTTGATTTACCATAATATTTAGTTAATTTTTTTGTTTCAATAACATTCATATCAACACTTCCAATTCTATATCTATTTATATTATATCTTTTTAAAAATATTAGTCAATTAATAAAAAAGATAATCATTTTGATTATCTATAAATTTTAGTTCTTACTTCTATTGATAAATCATCCTGATTAAATTCTCCATCATTAGTTATAACATTATAGGGATGATCTTTTCTAATCTGCATTCTTTCATCAACTTCAACACCATAACGGATATCACTTGCTTTATCAGTATACTCAATACCATCTAAATGATCTATCTCATGACAAAGTATAATGGCTTCAAATCCTTCTGCCGTCTTATGAATGGGATTACCATCAATATCTTGAGCATCTAATTCAATATAGTATGGACGTTTTACCTTACCAATTACTTTAGGAACACTCATACAAGCTTCATAAAACTCTTGGCATCCCCTCATAACTCTTATTTTAGGATTAAAGTAAGAGTTGATTTTATAATTAGCTTGTTGATTTAAATCCTTCATTTCTTCTTCCATCATAATTAAAATAAAACGTTTATTAATACCAAATTGTGGAGCTGCAGCTGCATAGGCTTTTCTTTCAAGACATATATTTCTCATTTCATTGGTAATAGATTGATAATCTTCATTAAAGTCGATTACTTCGGCACTAATAGTTCTTAATCTTTTGTCACCTGGTTCAACAATTTTTATTTCTAAATTATCCATATTAACCCTCCACTCTAACTATATTCTAGCACAATTTTTGGTTTTTGTTTTAATCAACTGAAGTTTCTTCACCATATACCTTATAGGTAAACATTTTTTCAGCCTCTTTTAATGATATGCCCTTAATATTAATTTTATTAATGTCCGTATTATATCCTTTCTTTTCTAGCTCATAAAGATATCTAATGGCCTGCGGTTTATAACCTAACATACGGGAACATACTGTATCAACACATACGGCATTATTACCAATAATAATCAAACCTGTGTGTTTAGCAATACCATTGGTTGGCCCTGTCGCGACCATTACGGGATTAAGACTCACAATTGATATATCAATATTAATACACTCTAACATAGCTCTAATAAAGCCATGTAAATCATCATGAATGCCTTTATCCTTTTTAGGTGTACCATGCTCTTCTGAAGTAGGAAAAGACATAACAACATTTTTTATAGAAGCTGACATTGTTGCTTCTTCATGTGTCTTTAATTGGGTAAAAGATATTACCTTAGTCATTTCTATATATATTTTATTTATCTTAATTTGATTAGGATGTGAATGATTAAGTTTTAGATCAACATATGGTCCACTATTTAAATCAATAAACTCTACTTCTTCTTCCTCTATTACTTTATCATAACCAACTTTTTTAATAACTTCTTTAGTATTACCACCACCCGACCCACTCGCTACAACGATTCTTTTAGGATGACATATTTTTAACCATTTAATAATCGTTTTTAAAGTATCATCACCAACAATTACCCCATCTTGAGGATCAGGCTTCTTATAATTAACAAAATTAGGAACAATAACAACAACATCTTCATTATTAATTAAATTCCCAGCATTAATTAGCTCTAATCCTTCAATAACAGCTTTATTTTCTTTTTTCAAAAAACATTTTGTTATGGCTACATTATTCATTTTCATCACATTCCTTTATCATTATTATTATTAAAATTTTTATTTTTAATCTTTTAATTATATTTTTTTTTAATGTGCATACAATAATAATGAATAACAATTAAATACGACCTTAGAGATTATTAATATGTTGGATTTGCCAGTTTAAATGTTACTGGATGTTGAATTATATATAAAGGTTAGACCGTTCTCTAAGGTCGTAATAGTTGTTATTTTTAAATCAAGATTAATTTTCTTGATTTTTTTATTTTTTTATGATATTTGTGTTATAATACATTCTTTAATGGGGTGATTATAATGACGATGTATCCGGAGGAATGTCTTTTTGTTACTTGCATAGATAATAATAAAATTAAAAACATTGTTTATTTAAGAAAAGAACACTATAAATTAATTGCTGGTGTATATTCACCTAAAGGTTTTATTGATCAGGATCTGGGAGAAACAACCGAATCAAGAAGTTTAATAGATGATTTAAGATTTAACCGTACTACTTTGAATTCCTATTTGTGTTACAATGGCTTTATAGGATTTACAAGAAATGCTTATGATGAACAAGCAATTAAATTAATATATCAGGCTTTAGTTACTAATTACAACAGTATCAATGCTTTAAAAATGAAATTTGAAAGAATTTCAGATGATGCCGCTAAAAGATGGCATAATACAATTCAATTTACGAGTAATTATGATTTATACTATTTAATGCATCATCCGGAAAAAACAGCCATTACCTCATATTCTGACTTATCTATTATTAATGGTATTACTAAAGAACAAGAAAGAAACTTTGAGTTATATTTGGCGGCTGAAATAAAAATGCGATTATATGCTTTAGGATTTAGTTACCATAAATTTAGTGAAAACACATCTGCTCCTCATTTATTAATGATAGCTGCCAAAAGATCTGGTGTAAAAGGTTATGTAGGAAATAATTTAAGAATGCGGTTTGTTAATGACGAAGTGGTATTTGAGTATCTTCCATCAATCGATGAAGTAAAAGAAAAATAGGTTTTTGGCCTATTTTTTTACTTGGTTATGATAAAGAATATAACGATATAATACTTTATCTCTTATAATACAAAACCATGCCTCTTTGGTATGATTAAGCTTTCTTTCCCAAAAGAAGATTGGTTCAAAAGCCTCATTTGATAAATCCAATAATTCTTCGAAGCTGTTAATGTCAACTATTTCCCAATCATCATATTTAATAAAACGTGATACCTGAACAATACGATCATCGTATTCTTTAATTATTTTTTTCTTTTTGCGACTATACTTACTATAATTACTATCAATAATAAATTTAATTATTAATGTTCCCCCATCAATAACTACAAATAAAATAACGATATAAATAATAGCCCACATATAACCAGTTTCTTTTTTTAATTGTTCTTTATTATAAATAATTTCTTTTTCATCAAAGTTTTTAGATGTTGTAATATCAAAGGCTTTAGCATCTAAAGGAATACGCATCGTAGTAATATGTTGTTTATTAAAATCATTATTTTCCTTTGTTTTGCCACTAATATTAACTATTAAATTAATTTCTAAATCGAATGTTGCACTTACATTAAAAGAATTCTTAAACTCTGCTATTGCATCAAGATAAGGAGTAATACTAACATTTAATTGCTTATTTATATTAATTGGGGACTTAGAATTAAATACAACTACTGGTTGTAAAAGTACTTCTTCTTTATGCCAAAGAGGCTTAGTAACGGGATTGGTTTGATCAGCACTATGGGCAATAATTTTAGCATTAACTTGATAACTATAATTAAGTTTTTTATACCTATCAATATTATATTGATAAGTAAAATTAGTATTTATGTATTCAACCAAATCGGTTAGATATGAGGATGTCGCATCAAGATAATTTTTAGGAAAATATTTATTTTCTTTTAAATAAACTAAATATTTAGCATCGCCAGAAACATTACTAGTATAAGAGATATCAGCAGGATTTCCCTGAATATTTTTTAAAGTATTAATTACTTTAAGAATTAAAAAGGTACTTATAATAGTAACTAAAGCTATAATTAATATAATCATTCGTTTACTTTTTTTATGTGACATATTACTAGCCTCCAGTTTCTACTTTAACCTCTTCTTTATTAAGCATTGTTCCAATAAGATAAGTAGGATATCCTAAATATGGTAAACGGTATTTTAAGCATCCAACAAGATTATCTTTAGTAACAGGATAACGATCTTCATTGTTATTATTATCACCCTTAGTAATTAATTTTATAGCATTTCTTTCCTGATATATTTTTATTACGCGATGGACAACCGTATAATCGTTAAGTTGATACTGAATTATATTACCTATTGTAATATCTTTAATATCACATTCTTTAATAACTAATAAATCACCTTCCTTAATAGTAGGCTGCATACTACCAGTAATAATAACAATAGGTTTTACGCCAAATCCTCCTAATGAAAAAACAATAATTAAGCCGCTTATAATAAATGTGGTAATCCAGTATTTAGGTTGAATAATATCTTTATCATCTTTGGGAACAAAACGATTTTTTTCTCTAAGGAGACGCTCAATCGTAATAAATGTAGCAATAGGAAAAACAATATTAAATAAGACTGTTATTATCCATGGATATTTAGGTACAACGGGAATAATTAAGATAGGTAAATAAGTAATAAGCTTATATGATAAACTCGCTAAAAAACCACTCTTTTTAACTAAATATAAACAAAATAAAGTATTAATAATATTAGTTAATAAATCACTAATTAGAAACTCAATAATACTACTAGCTTTAAGAGACATTTTAGTAAGAGCCATAACATCAAAATCAATAAATATAAACAAAATAAAGACTAGATATATATAAACTTTGTGGTAATCGGTGACATTATTTACTAATATACTCCTAATAATTTCTTTTAATCCAACGATTAGAAGTAAACTAAAAAAATTAATAATTACACCACTATAGGTTAATGAATAAGGATTTTTAGAAAAACCCGTTATTTTTCCCAAAGTATAAAAAAATATTATATATAATAAGGCACTTATAATGCATCGATAAGTTACACTGATTTTAAAAGGAAAATAAGTTTTTTTATCATGATATAATAAGATACAACTAAAAACAGTTATTAGTATCCATATTAAGGGATTAATAATATATTGAAATAGTTCGTTATAAGAAGCAAATATTAATTTATAAAGAACCATATACATTAATATTAAAAAATAGATGATATAAAATTTTAACTTATCCATATATCACCTAATTGTCACTTTAGGATTAGATGGTAAATAGTTAACAATGTTTGTATTAAGTTGCATACCAAAGCTAGTACTCTCATCATTATTTAATCGTCCATTATAACTTTCATTTTTAACAATTAAACTACTTCCTTTTACTTCGAATATTCCATTCCATCCTGATACAAAAGTGGTGCCCGTAGGAAGCACTATATCCAGTTGCCAATAGGTTATTTGTTGACCAGTTTTGTTGGTAAGTTGGACACTATATTGATAAGTATAACTACCCCAACCATTAGTCCTATTAAATACTACTATAAACTTACTAGGATCTATTTCTTGTGTGGTTGTTTTAGCTTCTAATTTAATTTTTTGAATACTTAAATTAGCCTTATTACTATAAACAATAAAACCTATTTCTAAACTATTATTAGCTAACAAATCATATTGAGTATTAATAATCGTTAAAACATTAGTCTTGGTGGTAAAGGTATAATTCCAACTGTTTTCTAAAGTAATATTATTATTAAACCAGATTGTAACCGTAAAATTATCATAATCAATATTACCAATATTACTTAAAATAAAAGTATATTGATATTTATACTTATTATTTTCTTGCCATTTATTAATAGTAGGTTTATTAATTCTTAAATTAGGATTACTATCAGGATCAATAATAAAATCCGTATTTTGAGTTATTCCTCTAACTTGACCAGTAATATTTAATTGTGTAGATAGATAGGCATAACTAACACTTATAATTAAGATAAAAATGGTTAAAATAAAAGTAACTTGATATAAACGTTTTTTTTTATGATAATGTTTTCTCATAAAATTCCTTCTTTGATATTATCTGTTTATAATATTATGAACGAATGCGAATAGAATATACTTATCCAAGGAATACTATAAATGGGATTATAGTACATAAGGAGGTGTCATATGTCTAATCACCGCACCAGAACAACCATCATAGCTTTCTTAATATTTACTTTTTTATTAACAGGTGCTTATGCCCTACTAGCGACTAATTTAACTATTACTGGTACCGCAACCGGAACGGCAAGTTTTAACATCGCTTTTGATACTTATACTATTTCTGATCCAGCTAAAGCTAATGTTCTATTTAATGAAGACCATACTTCATTAAGTATTAACGCTAATTTAGCATTCCCGGGTGATACTGTTACCATCAATTTTACCATTAAAAATGGTGGCACTTTAGCTGCTATAGTAGATGATGTTGTTGTAAATAATAATAGTAATTCTGATCTAATTGTTCAAATAAATGGTTTAGATGATATTAAAGGAACAACTCTTGTGGTCAATCAAACAACTAATGGATCAATTGTTATTACTTGGAGTCCAACTTCAACGGTTGAAGATCCAGCATCTGTTAATTTTGATGTAACATTAAATTATTTACAAGCCACATAGAATTTATTTAAAATAAAATTAATATCTGGAAAATATAAAAAAGAAGAGGAATAAATGTTTTTATTTCTCTTCTTTTATTATTTAGGATTTTTTAATAAGAGACTAATTTGTGATTCTCTTTGTCTTTTTCTATACCCTTCTGAAATAGTAGACACTAATGAACTAATATGATCTTTTAAAGCCCCTACTTTTCTATCTTGAATCATAGTATTTATTGGTTTAAATATTATGAATTTCGTATTGCGCACTTCTGCTATCGCCGTAGCGGATTTACTTAATTCACTGACGCTTTGAGTGTCAGCCCAAAATTCTTGATAACAAAATAAATTATCTACATATTCTTCTATTACTGATGCTACTCGGTAAATAGAAATTATTCTGAAAATAAAATTAAATATTTTTTCCTTATTTTCTGGGTAATAAGCTCCATATCCATAATATTTTTTAATTGCCTCATATAACTGAAAATACGGTGTTGCATATCCCGAATAACTAGTCATATGATTACCTCTTTTATTACGATCAAAAGCTTCGTAAGATTCTACTTCTTTAAAAATATTTTTAAAATTATGATAGGACGCACTTTCTTCATAACTTGGGTTTTTTCTACACTCTTCGGCTTCCTCTTCCTGATATTCAGTATTACGGCGTCTGCATTCTCTTTTTCCTTCTTCCTTAATATGATCTAACAATTGAGTTATTACTGATAAATCAAATAAACTTTTTATTACTTTGGCATTAATTAGGAGAATTGCATCAGATAGAACAATTTTGGATTTATCAGTAATATATTCATTGATAATTTGATCTAAATTTTCCTCTCCCACCGTTATTCCAGCATTTTTTAAAGCCACTAAAAGAGCATGTAGCCAACTATAATCATTAGCACTTAAACCCTGCATTAATGTACTACTCATATATAACACCTTCCTTAATTAGTAATTATTATATATCAGAAAAATCATTTGTCAACTTCTTTTTAAAATTTTATTATTAGTATAACATCCAATTTTTTATTGCTCTAATATTTTAATTATGGCTTCATAATCAACAAAATTAGGAACAAGACAATCATCATTATTATTGATCAGTTTCTTAAGTTCTTGATATGGTAAAATTTTCACTCCTGATACCTCATCCTTTTCAATTGCTATATCTTTTAAGTCAATATTTTTATAAACAATATAATTATCAAAAAAGATATTATTAATATAGGCTTTATTACCTACCGTATCATTTTCTTTTCTGGTATATAGAAATACTAATTCGTCATCTTTTACATCTATTCCCATTTCTTCTTTTATTTCTCTTAAACAAGCGGTAATTGAGTCTTCATAGGCTTTAATATGTCCTCTAATAAAACAACTCCATAAGTTAGGATAAATTATTTTGTTAGAACTTCTTTGATGCATTAATATCTCCTTTTTATCATTAACAAGACAAACCGAAATAGCGTGGTGATAATCACCATCTTTTTTTATTTGTTGTTTGGTTTTAATAACACCAGTTTTATTACCTAATTCATCTAATACTTCAATTAATTCATCCATAATCTCACCTTCATAATTATAACATGATTATTTTAAAGATTGGGTTATAAATATTCTATTGTTTAATGCGAGCATAAATACTAACAAATGGATAATCACCGGAAAAAATATAATTTATTTCAACATTAAATCCTTGATCATTCCACGATAACTTACTGCCATAATTGTTCTTGATATTTTTAAAACCATTCTTATTTTTATATTTAGTTTCATAGTGATCTAAAAATTCTTTTCCTGACATATCCGTTTTATAAATAGTAATATAGGAATCCTCTTTCTTAAAATAATCTTTGCTATAAACTGCTTGTTGTAATAATATTTTACGGTAAACATCAACTAAATCATCTGGATAATTAGTAAAGTATGGATTTTTATTAACATAATCTTTTTCCAGTAAGTCAATACTTAGTACTACACTTACATTATCTCCATCAGTACAAATATCACATATGCTTACCGTAATTGAATACTCATTAATATTACCGGAAAAAGAGTATTTATCGAATGTTTCTTTTTCTTTTCCATTGACCTTGGTCATTAGTGATTGATAATAATTAGAAATATCGCCAATATTCCCATTGGAAATATAAAGAACTTGATAATAATCTTTCAAATAAGGTGAATTATGATCATCCGTATGATTAAAAATTGCCTCTCTAACATCGACAACCTTATAAAGTGGTAGAATATCTTTAGGATATCCCTTTAATAATTTCTCACTTGTTTTATTGTCTAAAGCATTTTGATTATCTTCCTCTTTTTTTAAACTGCATCCGACCGTAATAAATAAACTAAATAATATAATAACCAATAATATTTTCTTTTTCATAATACCTCTACTTTTCTATAATCATTATAACAAAAAAGTCTTTACTTTAAAAGTAAAAACTTTTTATTTACCAAATATATTTCTTTTAAACTTTTATTTATTATCTATTTAATATGTAAACCATTAAACTTAGATAGCCCGCAAATGTTACCCATATTAAATATGGTATCTGTAAGTAGGCTGCTGTTTTATCAATTTTATAGAATTTAACAATCATAACAATAATTAAACTTAGCAATAATAATAACCAAATAAAGGCAAACAAATAAGCTTGCAGATTAAAAAATACAATACTCCAATAAAAGTTAAAAAATAACTGTAATCCATATATTAATAGTGTATCTTTTCGCTCTTTAGGACTTTTTTGATAGACAATGGCCATACTTATTCCCATTAAAGTGTAGAGAATGGTCCAAACAATAGGAAAAATATAATTAGGTGGTGTTAAATTAGATTTATTAATAGTATCAAAATTATCCATACTATTACTTGTGAGTAATCCGGAAATAAAACCTACTAATAGAGTGCCTATTATAAAGAATAAATAGGGTTTATACTTATTAAATGTTTTCATATATCCTCCTATTTAATTATATACACTAGTATATTATATCATTACGGGATTTATAAATAAGAGTTCTACTTTATAGTACAAAAAAAGAGTTTATACTCTTCTTTTATTAGCAAATTAATTTGTTCTTAATAGCGTATGGTACAATTTCATTCTTTAAGGTATTAGATAATATACCTTGATCATCATTTATACCAAACCACATAAAACTCTCTATCTCATCAGAAGTAGTTAGATCACCATCTAAAATATCGCTGTATTTAAAAATATACATATGAATTTTTAAATTAGGATCACTTGTTGCTGTTTCAATAAAGTCCATAATAAATGTTATTTTATCTTCATCAAAATGAGCTTTATTACCAAGTTCTTCATGACACTCTCTAATAGCAGCTTCTCGAGGCTTTTATCCTTGTTCAACACGTCCACCAATCATTTGATAGGTTGGTCTTTTACGTGGTTTATCTATTAGTAATTTACCGTCCTTAAAAAACATAGTACCAACAACATCAATCATTTTATCACCTCTTATTAAATATAAGTAATTTCTACACCCGCTAAACTAACATGACCTGTTATAGTTACTGTTTTAGTAGATACACTATTGCTATTATTTTTTTCTTCTACTGCACCTAAACTGCTATCAACGTTATTAACAATTTTCCAATCTTTAGGTATATATATTTCTATACCTGAAAATGATGCATCTAAATTAATAGTGGCCGTATCACCTACAATTTTAGCATTATCAAAATATACTTTTAAGGCTCCAAAGGAACATCTTAAACTAGCACTTTTAAAATCATCACTATTAACATATTTAATACTTGACCCAAAACTTACCTCAAAATTAACAACATCACTATCTTTATCATTGATTACTTGATCAAAGTGTTCATGATGATTATGTTTTATTTGGCAATGACTTCTATTGAATATTATAGATAGACCAATACTTGCTAGAAAAGCTGTAATTAATACTGGCCATGGTGTAATACTTTGTAAGCCTAATTGATTACTATAGATGATAGCTAAAAAGGCTAAAGAAAATAATATTCCAAAAAAATTAATACGATATAGACTCTTTATTAATATAGCACCAATAAATATAGTTAATAATAGCGGTAATAATTCTAAATTAGTATAATATCCTAATTGATTAATAATAACAAATGCGGCTGACATAAGGAAAAATAAGCCCCAAAAAATTTTACTAACTGTTTTCATTTTAAATTCTCTCCTTTAATTTTTCTTTTAGTTGTTTTAAATAAAATCTTGATACATAGACTCGTTTATAAGTCTTATTAAATTCTATTTCACTAGAAGATGTAATATTTTTATTAAGGGAATAAATGTGATTAATATTAACAATTGTTGATTTAGATACCCGCATAAAATTACTTGGTAATATTTGCTCTAACTCATATAGCTTATATTTGATATAGTAAATATCATTAACAGTATGTGCACTTATACTATTAATTTCGGTTTCAAAGAAAAGAATGTCATTTACATTTAAATAATATTCTTGATCACGTTTATAAAAGATCATTTTAATACTATCTAAACTTTTAGCGTACTTCTCTATTTTCTTTACCATATCATCTTTTGCTTGGCATCTAATAACTATTTCATTATCACTGATATTTTCATCTATTTCCACAGTTATTTTCATAAACATCCCCTACGCATTCCATTATACGTTATCAATTTTAAAATGCATGTTATTTTAAGTAAGTGGTTAATTTTTATAAGTAAGTGGCTAGATTTCCTCCTATTTAGTATTTATTTACTGTTTTCAAGAATAAGCTTTAATACTTGTTTTAAATCATCAGTTGTTTCATATTCAAAAAATTTGTCAGTAACAGCTTTTAATGAATTACTAATCCTATTGCCTTTCTTATAAATACAGTAGATAGGTACTTTACTATCATATGCCCACCCAAGTTCTATTCCTAGACCAGTTGCAGGCATAGATACTTCAGCTATTAGTAAATCAAATGATCCATAGAATTCACGACCATAATTAATATGATTATTATTATCGTGAGGCAGAATAAAAGTATGATTATTACTTTTTTCATATTCTTTAATTGGTTTATATAATTCTTCTTGGTAGTTAATATCTTTAGAGTGACCAACATATATTCTCATAAGATTCTCCTTATAGCTTTCTTTGTCTATCTCTTGCTTTTTTCATTATTTCTTTACGTAACATAAATCTATTTAAGACTAAAAGACCGTTCTCAAAAATCTTATTAAAAAATATCTCTAATTGTTGTCTTGCTGTACTATCCTCAGCCATAATATAACTTTGACCATCCTCTAAACAGATAATATTTAATAGCCATTTTAAGCCATATCTATTGAACAATGTTCTTATCTGATTAAAATGTTTAAGAATAAAGTCTTTATTATAAACTAATAATTGACCAAATATTTGGGGCAACTCATCACTTACATATTCATTTTTAATACAATTATTGATACTTTCCTCTAGATGGTTTTCCATTTCGATTTGACAAGACATAAAGTATTTATGTCCCCATTCCTCTTCTATATGACCGATTTGTCTTAGTTTATGATAGGCATCAATATCTCTTGAAGTTGTAATATCCGCCTTTAAATTCAAAGTATTATCTAAAATACCGGCTATTAATATTTGACATAGATTCTTATCTAATAAATCTAATTTATTCTGTTGCACATATTTTTCAAAAATAATTGTACATATAGAACCAATAAGTGAAACGTCGGTTTTAATATTCTTATTTAACCAATAATCTGCAAAGCCCATATGATGGTCTATAATTTCAATAATTCTTTCTTCAACGACTATATGATCAATCATTTGAGGATTAGATACATCTAATACAATAAATTGATCAGAAATAGTTGGTACATAAGCATCAAATTTTAATCCTAACTCTTTAATGAGGGAAGAAACACTCTCATTAGGCAGAGCGGAAGATACAGATACCGCATTATATCCCAAGCCATTTAATAATCTGGCATACGCGATACATCCTGCATATCCATCAATATCAAGATATTTATTACCCGATGTTACAACAATATTACTCATTTTATCACCTAAGTTAATTATAACAAAAAACAATTTCTAATAAAAGAAATTGTTTAAATTAAATTAAAATGTTTTATAGTTTTTCAATATTTTTATTATTAATTACTGAATCTATATTATTCTTTTCATCAATTATATTACCTATAATATTAACTGATTGACCATTATTTAATTTTTCCATTTTTTTTGCTTTGGATAGCTTATGATATTTTATTATTCCTAGTACCATAACCACTAATAATAAAAGATTATCGAGATTTACAATTATTGATATTACCATTTCAGGTAATTTAAAAATTTTGCCCCAAGAATCAATAATTATCGCATACAAATTTATAAGCCAGCTACTCTTAAAGATTAAACCTAATAACATAAGTGGACCAGTAAAAACATAATAAATAATAGAACTATTAAAAAGTGATAATATGAGCATTACCCATCCAAACACTTTGTTTACGGTTAATTTGCCTAAAACATAGTTATTAGCAAACGGTATCCAAGCAAGAATAGTTTTTTTACCATAAACCATTTTATTCAACTTATTTAAAAGAAAGGAAAATAGCATATAAGCAAGAAACCAAAGTATAACCATTAATAAGAATATCCATCCCAATACTGCCAATGCGTCTGTATTTGTGCCTTCCATAAATACCTCCAAAACCAAATTCAATATATTTATTATATCATATTTAAATTATATTTTTTGTATCTTATCTAATAGATTGGGACTTACTTCTTTTGTCTCTTCTATCTTAACATAGGAACTAAAGATGTATTCAATAACCATTTTCTTTAAATCAGCAGGTATAGGACTACCAGAAGAATTAATATGTCCCTTGCCTCCAAAATAAGATGCGATATGACCTAAATCAATCTCTTTGATACCGCGATAGCTAATACCTCTAGACATATTAATTATGATAATAAAATCATATTCTTGTTCATATTTTCTAGCTAAAGTATTGCCTAATTCACTACGATGACTCTCAGCAAATACCATTCCTACGTTATAGTCTAATAATTTAACTGGTATAATTTGCGTAGCTTTTTCTTCAATATATCTTTCAATTCTTTTACTTTCAACTACTAATAGATGCTCATCTTTATCAGCAAAGTAGAAAGTTTCATTACTAATTAAGAAATCATAATAATACTTTATGAAGTATTCTCCACCAAAGATATCAAAAAAATCATTTAATTTCTTTGCTTTATCATTATGATATTTATTAAACCATTCCCAGGTATCAAATTGTCTAACTAAGTCAACAAATTCTTTAATTGCTTCTTTCTTTAACGCTGGTACATCATAAGTATTTAGTAAATGTTGATAATATAATGACGTTCCACTTTGCATATCGCCATTTTCATCAACACTAATAGCTGTTCCAAAAGAAAAATCATTAACAAATAGATGAGAATTATGATGATCAAATATTTTAACTTTCTTTTTTAATTCGGGATCATTATCTATCATTTCACACACGTCTAGATTAATACTTAAATCTGTTATATAAACTATGTCATATTGATGTAATACTCTATTTTCAATATATTCCTTAATTAAAGGATTAGTTTCATAAATTTCAACTAAAACATAATCGAGATTAGTGAACGCTATTTTTGATAAAATAACGGGTGTAACCCCATCAATATCTGGTTTATGTGTTATTAGTAATACTTTCATAATTATCCTCCTAAATCTAAAATCCAGTTTCAAATCTTGTCTTATTACGATTTATTTTTAATAGACAACAATTAATAATATCTTCATCAGAGAAACCTAGTAACTTGCCAAGATTAATTACATTAGCCAATATTTCTTTAATTATATCTTTATCTAACTGATAATTTAATTTAGAAACAATATTATATAGTGTTTTAAATTGGATAATCATGTCGGTTATTTCCACTTTAGGAAAATATTCATCTAGATCAACATTAACCATATTACAAAAATATAAAGTCATAATTAAGCAATCAGCATATTCATCCATAATAATGTTTTTTTCACTTGGTTTTTTATTTGACCAATATTTAAAACATCTTGTTTCATTCGCTAATTCACCAATTTCAACCAATAATTCCACAATGTTTTTTTCAATAATAGCTGGATTATAACTATCATATAACTTATCAAACATAGTATCCAATTTCTTATTTTCTTCATAAATAATATTAAACTGTTTCATTATATCATCCTACTTTTTTCTTCAAACGACAAATCAGGAAGTAATTTAGCCCATTCATATAATTTTTTATTAACTCTTATTACTTCGTTCTTAATATCATCATCACTACGTCTTATCAAACCATTATAAAAAATAATCATATGATATACATCATGACCACTAGATTGAAATTCATCAGGAATATTTGGTAGAATAACATCTTCATTAAATCTTATATGGCAACTCTCAACTGATGATAGCCAACTTATCTTATAAGAGCCACAGTCGTAGGGAAGAACCTGACATAGCTCATTTTCACTTATATCTTCAATATCCTCACCTTCAACACCATATTCATCTATTTCTTTATCATAATGTCCTGAACAACAATATTTGGTGTAATATCCTTTTTTATTTAATAAAGATATAGTCAACGCAATCAATTCTTCGATTTTTATACAATCATTATCCTCTTGTTCACTTAATTCAAAAGTCTTACTATTCATATACATACCACTATCACCTCAATCAATTGGTAACTCTAAACTAATACGATTATCTTCTATATTTTCTCGTTCTTCAACACTAGTAAAATAGAATCCTCTTTTAACTAGAAAACTTAACATTTCACGACGATTATTACGTGTTTTAATCTTAAGCGTTGTATATTTTTTATCCTTCATCCAATCAATTGTATAGTTAATTAGATTAGTTAACGCACCATTTCTTCGATAATTATTGTCAACCCCAGCCATCCAACAATAGTAACTTCCATCTTCAAATTTATCATATCCCACAATATAACCAATAGCTATATTTTGATAATAAGCAACAATAATTAATGGGTCTTTATCTTGATATCTTTCAACAAAATCCTGTTTTGTCTTTTTATCAAATTCCGTTACTCTTTCATGAACTTTTAATACTTCATCAATACTTACTTCTTTTACTTGAATCATAAGTCCTCCTTATTACTATATTTATTATATAGATGTTCTAAATACTTGGCTAAACCATCTTCATTATTACTGCTTATTACTTCTTTAACCATCTTTTTTATTTCATTAGTAGCATTTCCCATCGCTACACTATGGCCCACTACCTCAAACATGGATAAATCATTATCATCATCACCGATACCTATAGTATCATCAAGCTCTATCTTTAAATATTTACATAATTCGATAATCCCATTTCCTTTAGAAGTATTATGGTTCGCAACATCGTAGTATATAACACCATTGGTTTTAATAGAGCCATCATTAAGACAATTAGATTGATTGTTTATTTTTATATTCTCTATATTATTAATAAGACTTCGAATACTTTTCATTTTATTAATACTATCACCTAAAATTATGCATTGCAGAACATTATTACTTAATAAAAACTCATTAATATTTGGTGGTAGTAATATTTCGCTGCCATCAAAATGTTCTAAAGAGCTGACCATTCTAACCTTGTCCAAATACATAACAATTCTAACATTATTTTGCTGCACTAATTCATATAATTTAAGACATGATTCCATATTCATAGGATTACTATATATAACTTTCTCTTTTTGATAGTCATATACTTCTGCCCCTCCAAAAGTAATCATATATTGACTAGCACCACACATTTTACTAATAGGTTCCGTATAAAAACGAGGACGCCCTGTGCATAATATAGCATATATTCCTAATGAGCAAATATTCTTAATGCTACTAATTGTCCGTTCTGTTATATCTTTTTGATCATTTCTTAATGTCCCATCGATATCAATAAATATAGCTTTATACATCATTATATCCTTTCTAATTATCTTAACAGCTGTTCTTCTTTTTTACCTTAAGATTTAGAAATTCCTCTAAATTCATTGGAACAGTTTTCTTATTAAATAATCCAGTTTGTTTAAGAATTTGTTTCCCACCAGTTGCATATTGGTCTATGTACCCATCTAAATCAATTAAACCAACATATTTGATATACAATAAAAAATACCTTTCAAAAGAAATATCATAATGTTTATTGGTTGAATCTCTATTTTCTTGTCTTCTAGTATATTGGCCAATAATTTCGTTTACTTCTAAACCCTTATCTCTAGCCATAGCGTACATCTCCAAATATTTTTTCATAGATAAACGGGGATAGTATTTGCTTACATCTTTAAGTTGGTTTAAATTAGCTTCATATTCCTTATAGGCTAATGCTATTTTAGGCATATTTCCACCTTGATAATCTGTTTCTTGAAAATTAGAATTTATCTCATCCAATAATATTTTATGAGCTATAAGGATTTCTTTAAGCTTTTCCAATGCTTCAGGACTTTTATCAACATCAAAATGGTATTTTTTAATCGAGAATATATACCGCTCTCTTAATGAAGCATATGTAAATTTTTGGTTTTTACCCACTTCAAATGTTCGTCTAGCCTATTCATTGACAAGCCCACTATTCATATATTCACATCCTAACTTCTATTTTAATACATTTGCCATATCATAATCAATTTGATATACAGTATTATCTAAATAACTATAGATAGATAATTTTTTATTACTATTGTAGATAAAACTAGCAGCTGTAATACTATTATCACTATTCTTCATAATGTGTCTTATCGATAATTTATAATCTTCAGTATGATATTGAAGAATTTTTAATATATCTTCTTTATCATTGATAATTATTTCTTTTAATAATTCCTCACTTTTTTCTAATCTAAATTTAGAATTAGATTCCGGATTAATAAGTGGTAATCCGGCTTCTTTTCTAGTTAGATGATTAGAATGGGCAAATTTATCTGTTATTTCTATAACTGATAGATTATTTAAACGCCATTCAATCGAATAGGCTTTTTTAGTATTAGTATCGATTATATTTACATTACAGCCACTAGCTGCATCATCAACATTTAAGTGTTGTAAAACTTCATCAATACTCTTACAATCAACTAAATTACGGAGAATAAACCATGTTGGAATACCATAAATGTTTTTATGATGAATATAGATATAGTTGCACGTGAAAATTAAACCATAACTATTCCAACAGAAGGTTGATCCCGGTAATGTATCATTGCAGTAATATTCACATAAGAAGCCATAATTAGTTATGTATTTTATTAAACCAACACTATTTAAGGAATATGGTCCATCTTCATTATGACCACCTATTATTTCATCATTACTCTGTTTTACTATGACATCAGTACATCTTTCTCTTTCGGTATAAACTTCATAGCAAATATATAATAGATAGGCATCACGAGCAACTCCTGCCCCATCAGCTTTACCATATACTTCTTCTAAATATTGAGGATATATCTTCTCTAGTTTTCCTTTAACAACACTTATAATTTCTTTTATTAGAGATTTTTTAAGTAGCTTCCTCGTTTTCTTACAATTACTTTTTATATCATCTTTATATATTTGTCCTAACTCATAGGAACGCGAATACAAATCGCCTTCTATTTGCGCAATATATAATTTATTAAACTTCATAATACCACCAATTCTATTATAACAAAAAAGATAGGTATTTTAAAAACAACTATCTCCCATTTACATTATTTTTAGTATATCTTTTTCTCGTTTGATATTTAGTATGTAATATTTGTTCAGCCTTTTTACTACCAGGTTTATCTAGATAATTACTATATAATTCAATAATATCAGGATTATCATGAGCTTTTCTAATTGGTAGATTATTATCTTCTTCTAATATAGCTTGCGTTCTTAATTTTCTAACATCATCCCATTTATATTTAGTGAAATCAATTAGTGGTTGACCACCACCATTAATACATCCACCTGGACAAGTCATAAATTCAACAAAATGATAATTTACCTTCTTTTGTTTAATCTTATCAATAATGTCTTTAGCATTCTTTAAACTGCTAACGACCGCTACTCTTATTTCTTTACCATTAACGGTATATGTTGCTTCTTTTACTCCTTTTAAGCCACGTACTTCGGTAAAATTAACATCTTCAAGTGGTTTATTAGTTAATCTTTCAACCAGAGTACGTAGTGCTGCTTCCATTACGCCACCACTATTGCCAAAAATTACTGATGCTCCATTATTTAAAGGATTATCATATTCCTCATCATCTAATTCATTAAAGTTGATATTAGCTTTCTTGATCATACGAGCTAACTCACGAGTGGTTAAAACCGCATCAATATCAGGGTATCCTGAGGCATTTTGAAATTTTCGTTCCTTTTCAAATTTTTTAGCTATACAAGGCATAATCGTTACGACAAATATCTTTTTAGGATCAATATTATTCTTTTTAGCATAATATGTCTTAACAATCGATCCTAGCATTTGTTGTGGTGATTTGCAAGTTGATAAGTTTTTGATCATATCAGGATGATATTGCTCAACATATTTAATCCAACCCGGACTGCAAGAAGTAAACATTGGTAAATTCTTTTTACTTTTAAGACGACTAATTAATTCGTTTACTTCTTCCATAATTGTTAAATCAGCCCCAAAATTAACATCAAAGACCTTTTTAAAACCTAATCTTCTTAAGGATGTCACCATTTTACCCTTAACATTTGTACCAATTGGTAAACCAAATTCTTCACCTAAAGTTACTCGAACAGACGGAGCTGTTGCTACTACGACATATAAATCCTTATTGTTTAGAGCCTTAAAAACTTCTTCCGTATCATCTTTTTCCATTAAAGCTCCCGTTGGACATACTAGAGTACATTGACCACACGCAATACAAGGAGCATCATTTAAATCAAATTCAAAAGCACAACCTATATGCGTATTAATACCTCGTTTATTTTTACCAATAACACCAATACTTTGAATATTATCACAAATAGAAACACAACGATTACATAAAATACACTTGTTAGGGTCTCTTACTAGATAAGAAGTTGATTTATCTAGTGACCATATTTCATCATTTCGCTTATATTTATTGTCATCAATATTATATTTTTTAAATAGTTTTTGTAACTGACAATGATTATTCTTAAGACAATGATCACAATCTTTATCATGATTAGATAAGATTAGTTCAAGATTTTGACGTCTAGCCTTTATTACTTTTTCTGTTTCTGTAAATACTTCCATATTTTCGGATACTTGGGTTGAACATGCCGTTAATAGTGTTCTTGCACCTGTTACCTCAACTAAACACATCCGACAAGAAGCATTTTTATTGATTCCTTCTAGATAACATAAAGTAGGAATATCAATATCTAATTTTCTTGCTACTTCTAAAATGGTAGTATTATCTTCAACTGTAATAGGAATATTATTAATCTTTAAATTTACCATCTTATACCTCCTATATCTTATCTATAGCCTTAAATTTACAATTTAGCATACAGGCACCACACTTAATACACTTTGTTTGATCAATTTCAAATAGTTTCCCTAATTCACCCTTTATAGCTTGAACTGGACAATTACGAGCACAACTACCACATCCACGACATTTATTTTTATCAATTACATAACTAGTAAGATTCTTACAAACTTTTGCTGAACATTTCTTATTCACAATATGATCAATATATTCATCTGGAAAATATTTCAAAGTTGATAAAACAGGATTAGTTGCCGACTGACCTAAACCACAGAAAGATGTGGTTTTAATATGATAAGAAAGTTCTTCTAATGTTTTTAAATCATTCATACTTCCTTTACCATTAGTTATATCATCTAATATTTCATACACTCTTTTGGTACCAATGCGGCATGGTGTACATTTACCGCATGATTCATCAACAGTGAAATTCAAGAAGAATTTAGCTATATCAACCATACAGGTATCTTCATCCATAACAATTAAGCCACCTGATCCCATCATCGAACCTATTTTGCTTAAATTTTCATAATCCATTTCGATATCAATTAGAGATGATGGGATACATCCACCTGATGGTCCACCAGTTTGTGCAGCTTTAAATTTTTTATTATTGGGAATACCTCCCCCAATGTCATAAATTATTTCTTTTAAAGTTGTTCCAATTGGAACTTCCACTAAACCTGTATTACTAATTTTACCACCTAAAGCAAATACTTTAGTACCCTTAGAATTTTCTGTTCCAATTTTGCTAAACCAAGTACTACCATTCATTATTATTTTAGGTACATTGGCATATGTTTCAACATTATTTAATAAAGTTGGAGCATTAAATACTCCTTTAGTGGTTGGGAATGGGGGACGTATTTTAGGTTCCCCTCTTTTACCTTCAATAGAGGCCATAAGAGCCGTTTCCTCACCACATACAAAGGCCCCTGCTCCTAATCTTAATTGTAGATTAAAAGAAAAATCACTATTCATTATATTATTACCTAAATAACCTTTTCCTTTAGCTTGTTTAATAGCTAGTTTTAAACGTTCTACTGCTAAAGGATATTCAGCTCGAACATATATATATCCTTGATGAGCACCGATGGTATGGCCAGCAATAATCATAGCTTCAATGATACTATGAGGATCGCCTTCTAAAATGGCGCGATCCATAAAAGCACCCGGATCTCCTTCATCAGCATTACAGCAAACATATTTAGTCATACTTTCCGATTTATACGCTAATTCCCATTTTATTCCTGTTTTAAAACCAGCCCCGCCCCGGCCTCTTAAACCTGCGGTCTTTATTTCTTCAAGAACAGCTTCTTGAGTCATAGATGTTAATACTTTATTTAAGGCGTGATATCCACCTTTATCAATATATTCTTCAATGTTTTCAGGATCAATTATCCCACAATTATTTAAGACAATTCTTGTCTGCCGACGATAAAATTCATCACCTAAAACATTATTAGTCGTATTCTTAATAACACATTCATCTACTAATTCGTCATTAAGAATAGTATTATTAATGATCTTAGTAACATCTTCTTTTTTTACATTAATATAAGTAATTCGTTTATTATTTTTATATACTTCAACAATTGGTTCATAACGACATATACCTATACAACCTGTTTTTACTACTTCAACTTTTTTAAGACTTTTTTTCTTAAGTTGTTTTTTAAGGGTATCATAGATAATAGCAGCACCTGATGCTATACCACATGATCCCATTCCTACTGTTACACGTACACTACTCATAAGTTCCTCCTACTTATTATATTTACCGATTATATCTTTTACTTCACTTTTTTTAACAAAACCATATATATCATCATTTATTTTTATAACAGGAGCCATACTACAGCATCCTAAACATCTTGTTGTATCTAAAGAAAATTTACCATCTTTAGTACATTCACCGTTTTTAATACCTAATACTTTAGTTATTTCTTCTAAAATTTCATTTGATCCTTTAACATAACAAACAGTTCCTAAACAAATACTTATTTCATACTTACCTTTAGGTGTCAATTTAAAACCATTATAAAAAGTAGCAACACTATATATCTCTTCTAAAGATATATCTAACTTTTCAGCCATATAACTCAAACTATCAAATGATAAATAGCCTTCTTTCTTTTGAAGATCTTGCAATACAGATATTAATGATTCTTTATTATTAGTTATAATTTTGTCTATTTCCTTCATATTCTTTTTTGGCATTTTATTCACCTATCCTATTTTATACATTATATCAAAAAAATCGAACTAATTATATAGTTCGATTATAAACATTAATATTTTTATTTATTCTAAATACCAATTTATATATTATGTATAAAATACTTAGCAGTATTACTAAAAGAGTGTATATTGAAACAACATAAAATATTGGCCCAAAAGTACTATACATACTTTCTAATACCGTCTTTGGAGGAGCTTCTATTAAATACATATAATTAGATGCTGTTATAACATTAAATATGTATATAATTATCATTCCAATAAAGGAAAAGATATAATAAAATATTAAGTCTTTTTTAGTTATTTTAAAGCGATATGTTATAAGAATATATATTGATCCTATTACTAGCATCATATGGCTCATAATAAAGAATATAGCTCTTATTATGCCTGGATCAGGATGAACTTTACCTGGCATTAAAGCTACAGCTAATGCGGTTGGTATACCAATTAAAAAATTAAAAGTAAATAGCTTTTTATTAGGTTTAAATAAGCAAATAATTAGTAACATTAAATCTATATTACAAACATGAAGGGAAAATAAATCTAGTATACTAAATACTCCTATTTTCATATCAAATATATATCTTACCGCTCTAATTACAAATATTAGGATAGCAAGAACAATACTTATTGTCTTCTTATATTGGGGATATTTATTAGCAAAGTATATAAATATAACCCCAATAATTATAGGAATAATAAGAGCAAGAAGATGTTCAATACCGAATAGTTGAAAATTCGTTATCATTGATTAACTGGTACTCGTTCGAGTGATGAAGGAACACTTCCTTGAAATTTAATTTTACCATTTTCAATAGCTATTTTATTAAAACTTGAACCTGTTTTGGTATTATATTTATTAATTACATTTTCAATTCCTTCATTAATTGTACCAATAGCTTCATTAGAATTAACAATATTACTTGGAATTCCTATTCCTTGAACTGTTACTTCTTTAATACCAACATTACTCTTATTGTTAATAACTGAACCATCCATCTTTAAATATAGATTAATATTAGCTGGTAATATACCTAAGGCTGGCATATAGCTTTGAATTTGGGCTTTAGAATATTTACCACTTAAAATATTATCTAAGAAATAATCAACATTAGCAGACGCTACAGCTTCAATCGTACCATCATTATTAATCTTTATCTGAACATTCTTTAATGGATAATAACTAGGTCGATTTTCATTGAAAAAAGATGTTATTTCTGCACTAGTAAATTCAATATCAACACTTTGAACAGTTCCATACTTATAAACATATTGGTTGGATGAATCGCCAGTTGGAGTGGCGTCTTTCATATACTCTAACTTTTTCATTACACTGTCATAATCAGCTTTAGTATAGCTTACTCCTAAACTTTTAGTCCATAATAAGCCCGGAAATAAATAACCTAATGCTATAGTAATTATTCCCAAAATAATTACAAAAATGATTAGCTTTCTCCAGAATCTTTTTTTCTTTTTAGGTTTTTCTGGTTGCTCGTTTAATTTTTTTTCTTCATCTTCCATTTTTTAATCCTCCTATTTAAATAATATCACATAAATATTATTTTTCATCAAACATTTTACTTATTTTTTGACCCATATCATAACTTTTTTGATAAAACTCTAAGGGGCTTAATTTTAAATAATCACTACTATAAAACACTTCTAGGGTAATTGGTCCTTTATAATTATTCTCTTTTAATTTAGACACAACTAATTTCCAATTTATTGTTCCGTCAAATGGTATTAAGTGCTGATCATCTGATTGATCATTATCATGAAGATGAACCGCAAAAATACGATCTTTAGACATTTCAAAATCAAATTCATCATTAAAGTGTGTATGCCAATGGCCAGCATCAAAACAAAGACCTACATTATCATCTTTAATATTACCTAAAACATATTCTAAATAACCTTTAATTTTATTGTTTTCAAAAGCAACTTTTATATTTTTTTGTTTGGCATAATTAGTAACCCGTCTAATTCTCTCTAAACCTAACTCACTATATGGTGGCGCAATTTTTTTTGATGTCAGGTGCATAACAAGCAATGATATATTATTTTTAGAACATATATCTATGTCCTGTAGATAATTGGTTACTAAAGTATCACCAATTTCCCCTTCTTCCCAAAGAGCATTTATGTTCTTATAACCCAGATGGGCAAAGATTATATTTAAACCTAATTTTCTAATATATTCTAGTTGTTCCTCTTGTGAATATTCCCAATCTTTGTTATACCATTGAATAAAAACATTTTTAAATCCGGCATCTTTGATAGCTTTGATTGTCTCAATAGGAGTAACATTTTCATTACTATTACTAATACACATTGCTAATTTTTGCATTTTAACACTTCTTTCAATATAATCTTCATATATAAACATTTCCACTTAAAAATGAACATAAATATTATTTTTCATCAAACATTTTACTTATTTTTTGACCCATATCATAACCCTTTTTATAGTACTCTGAAGGACTTAATTGCAAGTATTCGTCTCGATAGATTAGTTCTATAGTTACCGGTCCGTTATAATTACATTCTTTTAATTTGGATACAACTGTATTCCAGTTTATAGTACCATCAAACGGTAATAAGTGTTGATCACCAGACTGATCATTATCGTGAAGATGAACCGCAAAAATACGATTCTTAAACATTTCAAAATCAAATTCATCATTAAAATGAGTGTGCCAATGACCCGCATCAAAGCAAAGACCTACATTATCATCTTTAATATTACTCAAAACATATTCAACATAACCTCTTATTTTAGTGTTTTCAAAGGCCACTTTAATGTTTTTCTTTTTAGCATAGTTAGCAATTTTTTTAATTCTACTTAATCCCAATTCATTATACGGAGGCGCTTCTTTATATTTCGTCAAATGCATAACAACCAGGGGTATATTATTTTCAGAGCATATATCTATATCATGTAGGTAATTGGTTACAATACTATCCCCTAATTCACCATCTTCCCAAATAGCATTTATGTTCTTATAACCAAGATGAGCAAAAATAATATTTAGACCTAATTTTCTAATATATTCTAGTTGTTCTTCTTGTGAATATTCCCAGTCCTTGTTATACCATTGAATAAAGACATTTTTAAAGCCTGCATCTTTAATAGCTTTGATTGCCTCAATGGGAGTAATACTTTCATTATCATTACTAATACACATTGCTAAGTCGCGCATTTTAACACTTCCTTTTACTAATTTTTTACTATATAGTATCCAATATAATTTTTTCCTATAAAGTTTTTAAATACCTGGGGATCTTTTTTAGGTATTTCCATTTTATAGACTATTTTGTAATTGTTATCTAAACATAATTTTTCTAAGTATTGATAGTCAATTGAGTGATCTTCTTTAAAATCAACAATAACAAAATATTTAGTCTTAATCCTCAATAATTTATTAAGCAAATCTTGGTAGGAATTACCCCATGTCAGAGCCTCACCCAACAATAAATGGGCTAATACTAAATCATATTCTTTGGTAATATCATCTTTACAAATATCTTTTTCTATTAAAGTTAATCGTCTACTACTAATATTGTCATTAATAGAATCTATTTTTCTTCTATCATTATAATAAGTTATACCATCAATACTAGCTGTCTTATAATAATCAAGTAAATTAGATAGACTAGTTTTACCACTGCCACAATCTAATATATTGTTAATATCTAAATCATTAATCATTTTAAATAAAGATGTTAGTAAAATGAAATGTTCACTATTTTTATCTAATAAATATTCTTCTTTCATCGCATAACACCTCTTAAATCTTGAATTTATTAATGTTTTTTTCATTTAATATGATTAATTTAGAACCATATTTTTCTAGATCTTTAATTATCTGCTTTCTTTTTCTTAAATCATTTATACACCACTTATACATATTCTTTAACATTTTTATATCAGGTTTATAACTGCTTTTTTCAATTTTAAATTTCTGTTTTAACCATCTTAATAATATTCTTATTCTTAATAAATAACCCGAAATATTTAAATATATTATTTGATCGGCTCTATCTAAGCCATCTTTAAATATTTTCCTACCTACATCTTCAATAATCCATTGCTTATTCTTTATAATATCATTAAACATTAACAATATTTCTTCTTCATTTCTTTTTATATCACCGTTAGGATTATATTGCCAAACAACATTATCTAACTCATAATGCTTAATAGATAATTCTTTAGATAATCTTTTTGCTAAGGTGGTTTTACCACTACAAACAGGACCAATTATATATATTTTATGCATTAGAATCACCAACTTTATTATATCAAAAAACTTTGGTTCTTACCAAAGTTGTTATTGTTTTTCTTTTATATCTTTATTTCCTGTTACTATTAACCATATAATAAATGATCCAATGGTAATTCGTTCAACTAAACCAAAATAATTATCAATATTATTATTCATTAATATAACATTAGATAATCCTGATATAAAGATAATAATAAATGTTATAAATGAGTATATAGCATATTTAGGATATTGTTTCTTTCTTTTATAATAACTTGATGTTAATATTACACATAACATAGTTGAAAGAGCAGCTATGCCAGCTAGAATAAAATGCATAATACCAATTATGGTTAGTTCTTTGCCTCTTGCCTCTTGAGGAAATACTCCCATTAAAAGACCAGATAATCCTATTAACCCCAATATAATATATACTGTTAATAACAATTTACTATCTTTATTTTTCTTGTAATATATAGCTAAAGCACTATAAACAATGATTAAAATATTGTATATAGCAAATAATATCTCTACTATTAATACTTTTGATTGTCCATACTCTGATAACTCACTAATAGCATTATAAATATGATTATAGTTTGGTACTAAAAATCCACCTATAATGACTGCTAAAATATAAAGAATACCCGATGTTATTAAAATAATTCCTAATTTATCTTTCATTTTATCACCTATCTTAATTAAAAGTTTTTATAATATCTACTATACTAATCTAAACACTTTTTACTTGTTCATTTACTAATGATGGTAGTTTCATAGCCTTCTCTGACAAATCTGCACTTATATCTGTACAAAGGGCATTGGGAGAATTTATTTCCGCGCATATTCCATAGTATTTACCATTATCACTATGACCTATGGCTACTCCATAAAATACGCATCTACCATTTAAAAGTAATCTATCTTTTAATTCATCACTTAAATTCTGTGAATCAATCAATATATATGCAACATTTTTATCTTTTTCAATAAGGCCTCTTCTAGCAGTAATATCTTCTCTGTTAGCGGATGACCAATATGTGTAATAGCCTTTTTCATTTAATAGCCTGCACGCTTCTCTGACTGGCATATCTAGCAGTAAAAGATCCATATCATTTGAAATGTTTTCATCTCCTAAATTATCCGTTGGATTTATCTCACGAATAAAAGTAGGATTAGCCAGCATAATTCCCTGCCAACTATCAAAACTATCACTAAACTCCATGGCTTTTTCCATATATCCTATTGAAACGGCTTTTATTGAAAAATCCTCACTTAATCCACGCCTTTGGGCTTCTGAACAAAGGGCCTGATGTAACACATTATCATTAACTGTTCTTAAGAGACTCCTAAAATAATTGTCATAAACATTTTTATATTCCGCTATTCTTGGATCTTCTATTGCTTCTTTAAAAAAACCAAATTTTCTGTAATGCCAAGCTAAAAAACAATTTAAAAATTCTATATTACCGAGCTTCTTAAAATCTTCCATTTTTCCTCCTACAATTTTTTTTATTACTCTATTTACTAAATTTTCCTTCTAGTAAACCTGTATGTAAAACATGACCATTGATAGCACCCTCTAATGCACCTTTTGATGATCCCGCTAGTAGATTAAGAAAAATATCTAGGACATAAACCTTAATTTTATAATTATGAGTACCAGATGGAGGATTAGGTCCCTTATAACCTATTTTACCAAAATCATTTTTACCCTGTATAGCGCCTCCTAAGGAAGAAACTACATTATCAGTTGAAATATTCTCTGGTATTTTAGTAGTACTTATAGGAATATTCCAAATTAGCCAATGGGTGAATGTTCCAAATGGGGCATCAGGATCATCCATAATAATAGCAATTGATTTGCCTTCATCAATATTGTTAAACTCTAAAGGAATAGATATATCTTTACCCTGTCCTGTATATTTAGATGGAATATAGTCTTTATTTTTAAAAGCTGAACTAGTGATATTAAGAGTATTATCCATTTTTATATCCTCTTTTCTAGATATATGTGAAGTCAATATACCTACTACTGTAGCAATTATTACTAATAATATTATAAATAAATATTTATATTTTTTAAACATATTATGTTCCTCATAAATTATAATTTTTCATATTGAATATGATCTAAAGTATCTAAAACTTTGGTAGCAGTAATTAAAACCATTACAGGATCCACTGATGTTGCTACCTCACCGGAAAACATTATTTCATCAGCACCATCTAAAAAACTATTATATAAATCACAAACTTCTGCTCGTTCAGGAATCCTATGCTTTTTCATTGATTCCAAAAAGCCCGTTGCAATTATTAATTTTTTGTTAGCTTTCTTGACTTTTCTAGCAATATATTTTTGTAATACTGGTATTTCGAACAATGGGAAAGCAACACCTAAATCTCCTCGACCAATCATAATTACATTGCAGGCACTGATTATTTCATCGATGTTTTCAACAGCTTCTTTGGTTTCAATTTTAGCAACCACTTTTAATGGAGAACCAGCTTCGCTAATAATTTTATTTATCAAGTCAATATCTTCTCTACTTCTAATAAAAGAAGGTATCAAGTAATCAAACTTAAGTTTTATGGCTAAATCTATGTCATATAAATCTTTTTCTGATAAAAAAGGTAATTGTTTATTTATTCTTTCAGAGTAAAAATTACGATTGTTTTTTATTTCTCCGCCAACAATATTTTTACATATTATTTTAGAATCAGTTATTTCTTTTGCTTGCAACACAACTTGTCCATCACTTATATATAAGTAATCGCCAACCATAAGTTTGGAAAAATTATTACAACTAATTTGAAAATCTTTTCCAATTATTACTTCTTGATCTTTTCTTACATCAATATTATTTTCTGTTATTACTCTTATTTCTGGTCCCCTTAAATCCATATAGGTCAAAATATTATAACCGTATTGTTCTTTTAATATTTTTATGTCATCAAAAATTTCTTCAATTGAAAAATCAATATGAGACATATTAAATCTTATTCCTGACATTCCATGTTCATATAGTGACTTAATTGTATCAATATTACAAGTGCTTGGGCCGATTGTACACATAAACCTATTCATATACACTACTTTCTTTCTATCTTAATATAATATCATTATACCAAAAATTTTCATCATTAATTGAATTTTTTCATTTTAGAAGAATTGTTTTACTAAAACCAATGTGTTCTTCACCCTGATAAAAATGTTGTTTAGCACAATCCATTACTTATACCCCATTAAATATAGACAATATAATAATATATAGTATGACTTTTGTCAATCAAATAAAAAGTACTCTTTTAAAGTACCCATTTATTATATTATTTTACTCTATACTTAAGCAGCATTTCTTTATCAGCATCAGAAACACGATAACTATCACGACATTTACTTATTCCTTTGTTTATAGTAAATTTATTTAGTTTATGGCTTTTCAAGAAATTAATCGTTTTATCTCTTCTTTTGATAAAGCATTCACAAAATAACCAAGCATTCATCATATTAACATAGTAATGATCTTCATTATAGAATCTATTCATAATGGTAAATATTTCATCGATATATTCATCATTATCAATCAATTTAAATAAAACGTTTAAGCCTACTCTTCTAATAAAAGGCTTATCATTAGTAATATATTTGAGAGATAAATCATAAAACTCTTTTTCTTTACCTTTAACGTCAAAAGAAAGTAAATCACAAGAAGCCCAATTATCAATTGTTAATACATACTTATCTAAATATTTTTTCATTACCTTAAAATCTTTTATTTGGGATATTAAAAAACCATTAATAGCTGTATTCTCATAATAAACATTTAATTCTAAATCTAAGAAAGATAGATAATTACCACTACTTATTTTTTTAACTATATCCTTTATTACTGGTGTTTTAATAGCCAGTACCGCCATATTAGTATTTAGTAAATTTTTAGACCATTCAATCTTATCAACATTTTTGAAACTTTCTAAATAATTAATAAACTCCTTACCATCTTTATCGTTCCATTTTTCTTTAACCAATTCCATACTATCACCTAACTTAATTATATCAAAAAAATAATAATTTTTATATTAATTTTATTTTATAACTATTTGTAAATGTTATTGAAATATTTTAGTTGGAATAGTATAATTAGTATGAAATGTATAACAAAGGAGGAAATTATGAATAAAAAAAAGGATAAATATATGGGTATATGCAAAGTTGGCGAAAAAGGACAAATTGTCATACCTAAAGAAGCAAGAAATATGTTTGATATAAATCCCGGTGATTCAATTATTGTTTTATGCGATAAGAAAAAAGGAATAGCCCTTTTAAAGAGTGATGTTTTTGAAGCTGTAACCGATAATATTTTAAGAAACGAGGACAAGAAGAATGAATAATGCCATTGAAATAAAAAACTTAGTTAAAACATTTGATAGCATAACGGCTGTTAATAATATTAATTTAGATATTAAACAAGGGGAATTGTTTGCCTTACTAGGGGTAAATGGAGCTGGTAAAACAACAGCTATTAAAATTCTTACTTGTTTATTAAAACCAACTAGTGGTGATGCTTTATTAAATGGTAATAGTATCATTAATGCTTCTAATAAGATTAAAGAAATAGTTAATGTTAGTCCCCAAGAGACAGCCGTAGCGACTAATTTAACAGTTATAGAGAATTTATTTTTTATGGCTGGTGTTTATCAAATTAATAATAAGAAAGAAGTAATAGATACTTTAATTAAAGATTTTAATTTAGAAACAATAAAGAATCAACAAGCGAAAACTTTATCTGGTGGCTGGCAAAGAAGACTTTCGATTGCGATGGCTTTAATTAACGATCCCGAAATTATCTTTTTAGATGAACCAACATTAGGTTTAGATGTACTGGCTAGAAGAGAATTGTGGAAAATAATTGAATCATTAAAAGGTAAAAAGACGATTGTTTTAACCACCCATTATATGGAAGAAGCAGAAAAACTTTCGGATCGGGTTGGTATAATGGCTAATGGTAGCTTACTAGAAGTGGGTACAAGTGCCGAATTAATTAAGAAAGTGAATGCTAAGGATTTCGAAGATGCTTTTGTTAAAATTGCAACTGGGGAGGCTAATTAATGAGAACATTGAATTTTGCTAATAGAAATATTAAAGAATTAATAAGAGATCCTATGAGTATTATCTTTTGTATAGGATTACCATTATTCTTTTTAGTTATTTTTCATCAATTTAATATACCAGTCGAAGAGTATTCACTTAATAATTTCACACCTGGTATTATTATCTTTAGTTTCTCATTTATCGCTTTATTTAACGCTAATTTAGTAGCTAAAGATCGTTGTACTTCTCTTTTAGCAAGACTTTTTTCTAGTCCTATGAAACCAATTGAATATGTTTTAGGATATACTTTAGCATTAATACCTTTAACAATACTACAAAGTATTTTATTCTTTTTAGTAGCTATTCTTTTGGGTATGTCATTTTCTATTAATATAATATTGACTATTTTAGTCTTAATACCACTTTCATTATTATTTATTGGTCTAGGTCTTTTAATTGGTTGTATTTCCAGTGATAAATCATCAGGACCTTTAGCTAGTTTAATTGTTCAATTAGTATCATTTACTTCTGGTATGTGGTTTTCAATTGATTTAGCGGGTAAGTTCTTTAAGTTTGTTTGTAATATATTACCATTTGCTAGTACTGTTAAGATCACCAAAAGTATTTTAAATAATACTAGTATTAACCTATTACAACCAATTATTATTATACTAATTTATACTATAATAATATATTTGTTAACCATTATTATTTTTAAAAAGAAAATGATTAGTGATAATAAATAGTATTAAAAAGCTTGATGTTAAACATCAAGCTTTATTTATTTTGTTTTACTCTAAATTTTACTATCTCTTGAATTAAATCTTTAGGTAAGGGATTTGTATATTTAAACTGAACACCACCCTTTGAATAATTTAATCCAATAAATTTATCTTTAAATTCTTCTATTCCTTCGGATCCGGGAAAGAATCCAATATGGTTCTTAAAGCCTGCAAAGTGAACTAAATTACCATTAAGATAAAATGTCGGCATACGCCAACTTATTTTTTCGGTTGTTTCTTCTGGTACCACTTCTTTTATTATATTATACATTTCTATTAATTTTTTTTGAGCATCTTTAGGAAACATATTTATATATTCTTTAATAGTACTAATTTCTTCCATTCCTTATCTCCCTTGCATATTATTTTTGACAATTAGGACAATAGTATATTGAACCGCCTAAATATTGTTCTTTTTTTATTGATCCTTTACAGATTGGGCAAACATTACTATAAGATTTACTACTTAATATTGTTTTGTATTGTCCTTCTTCACTATATATGTTTTTTTCCGTATCACGTCCACCTTTATTAGTCATATCTTTTAAGGTATTAATAATAGCATTATATAAAATATTTATATCATTTTCTGTTAATGTATTCATTTTCCTTTTAGGTAGCATTTTAGCATTAAATAATATATCCTGAACTACACCATTACCTATTCCTAAAATACGTTGTTCCGTTGCAAGAAAAGCCTTGAGACTCATTTTTAGAGTTTTATCATTCAATAAACTATTAAGATATTCTAATGTAAATTTTTTATCAAATGGGCCAATCCCCGTTAATTCTAAATTATAATACTTATCATCTGGCATACCCTTATCTTTATTGAAAACGCAGATAAATGAATACATTGAAGTAGTAACATTAATGCAGGAGTCATCATCAAACTGTAATAACAACTTGCTTTTATCAGGAAAAGATTCCTGTTTAGTATAGAATCTAATATTAGCTCCATCCCTCATAACAAGTTTACTATCTTCAATTTCAATTTCAACATAATAATTTCGTTCTATTATATTAGTTACTTTTTTCCCAACTAACATATTTTTATATTTGTTAGGATCACCATAATAAAAAGTAAACTTATGATCAGTGAAGTTTCCTCTAACATCAATAACCTTTTTACCAAGTATTTCTTTTCTTAAATCTTTTGCAATACTTCTAGCCTCTGGTAATTCTATCATAAATTATTCACCTCATTTTAATTATATCAAAATATTTTTTTAACATAAATATTAAGTTAATTAGAAGGCTATTATTTGAGCAATGCATAAATAATGATCAGATAAGTTATCAATTTTTTCAACCTTACCAATTTTAATATTTTTGCTTATTAATATGTAATCTAATTTTCGCCCTTGATGATAAACTTTACCTTCCATCAATATATTAGGTGTTGTTGATCCTTCAAGAACATCATTTACTTTATTCTTTATTTCGGGTATTAAATCAAATAAAAACTCAGTATTAAAATCACCACAAGCAATTAATGATTCATTATCATTAATACTTTTAATAATTAAATCAGCAAGTGGTTTATATGATTCGGCAAAGTCTTCAGCTTTCTTGTCAAAAGGACCAAAAGCTATAGCGTGACCAGTTATTACATTAATAATTTTATCACTAATGTTAACTTTTACTAAAATTATGCCTTTATCAAATGACTTATATATTTCACCACTTTTACTTAATTTTGTTAAGTTAGGATTATTGAAATATATTTTTTCTTCCTGAATTATTGGATATTTAGAAAATATTGCTACACCAACTTGTCCCCCTTTAAATAAGAAAGATGGATAAGTCTTATGCATAGAGCAATATTTTAAATTAGTATTATTAAAAATTAAATCTTTTAATAAGAGTTTATCATCAATTTCAACAGGAAATTCTTGAAAACAAACCATATCTAAATCATAAGTATTTATTTTCTCTATTACTTGCTTAATTAAATCTGTTTGTTCATAACCCTTTACTTCTTTTATTCCATCATTTAAATTCCATAATGTTGATATTCCCTCACTGACATTCCAAGTTGCCACCTTTAATGTTTTTTCTTTCATATCTTATCACCTATTTCTATTATATCAAAAACTTGATACATAAGTATCAAGCTTTATTTTAATTTTTAGTTGTCTTATTAAATATAATGGTTTTATCTTTCAATGAAATCTTACCAACCTCATATCCATATTCCTTAAGTTCTTTTTTACTATTTAAAAATGAATGATCAATTTCAAAGCCTAATATTTTTTTAATATCTTCAAATGTTAATTTAAAAGAATCTCTTCCATCATTTTTTACGTGTTCCCATACAGAATTATATTTACTCATAATAAAATATCCTTTCTATATTTTTTAACTAGATAATCTTATCTTTATTATATTATAGCATATCCTAAAGTTTATTCTATTAAGCCTTTATCATATAAATCTTTAAATATTAATTTGTCTACCGGTGAAACTTTATCTATATCCTCATATTTTAACCAAACCATTTGCTCTATTTCGGAATCAACCTTTAACTCTCCTATATAACTTGCCATATAACAGCTCATTTTTACTATTATACCTTCTGCTTTACCATGAGCTTGGGCTTTAAATACCCCATAGTATCTCATTGAATCAATATCTAAATCAACTGATAATTCTTCCTTTATTTCTCTAGTTAATGCTTCAATATCATTTTCATATTCTTCTCTTTTACCACCAGGTATATAATACTTGTCTTTTCCTAATGATAAAGTACTTAATATTTTCTTATCCTTTATATAAATCCACGCTAATTTATCTATCATTAATTCATCCACCTCATCATTATTATAACAAAAATCCTTGTTTTTTTATTATTTTGTTTTCAAACACATACAAAAAAGTTATACCTTCATCTTTTATAAGGAGTATATAAAAGATGAAGATAATTTAAGCATATGTAATGAAACATAAAAAGTCGTAGCAATACGACTTTTAATTTTGATATTTAATCAATTCTCCACAATTGAAATTTACCTGTAATCTCATTTACATCTTTAGTATTTCCATAAATTATTGCCCCTAAATATTCTAATTTATCATTTTCTTTACCCTCTAACGATGCAACTAATTCCTCATCAGTTCTTGTATCAAGCATATCTTTGGGATAGTCAGCTACTAATAGATTAGGGTTATTTTTAGCATTATCAATAGCTGCTTTTAGTTTACTAGCTTTTACTTTTGTTATAATAAAGGGAAACTTACTAATCCCTAAATGATTAATATTTGATTTATCAACAATATTAGGTTTACCCATAATTTCCTTATTAGAGTACTTTCCTATTGCAATAGCAAGATGGCCAATAACATTAAGAGCAACGGCTGGTTCAACATTGGTTGCAATAATTCCAACTATTTTTTTATCTTCATAATTCATCTTTAATTCCTCCTTTATATCTGAATTATTTTTTATATAAAGGAGCTACATCATCTTCAAGAATCTCAATTTTAGCCCATAATTCTCCACCATGCATTTCCCGTGGATATCTAATCATATAGTTACTTCCTTTCAATTAATTATTTTTAATATCATCAATAAAATATTCTGATTTACTATTACTACTTACAAATTCGACGGAATGTAATTCCGGTATTTTCGCAAATAAATATTTTGTTAATTCTAAGAAACTCATTTTACTTACTTTTTCATTATCTTTTGTATTCATTAATTCAAATACGCCATCTATACTTGAAGTCATATCATAACTATCAAACTCAATTATAAAACCATTATTATAACGACATAAGAATTTAAAGTTTATTTCATAATTATTAAATTCTTTGCGCCATGTTAATTTTGCCATTCTTTCATCCCCTATCTATTACACCATTCTTCTTATCTTAATAGACGCTAGTTTTCCTAATACATTAGCTCTAATATTTTCATTAGCAAGTGGAGCTCTTGTTATATCACTAACATTAAAATCACTATAATGATTATTGTTAATAATAAAGCCAACTGGTCCCAAAGGGGTATCTAGTCCTACTAAAAATTTATTATCTGCTTCAATAGGAATACCATTAATATCAAAATAGCTCTTCCAAGCTAAATCTTTATATGCATTAAGTATTAGCCTTAGAAGGGTCCTTCTTTGTTCATATAGGACACTAAAAGTGTGATTACCATCACTTACATCATTAAGATCAATTAGTCCTTCATTTCTTAATGTTCTAATAGCATCATTTATAGTTTGAGCATTTCTCTTCATACCCTCTACTTTTCCACTATCTTCTATTACTTTTGACCATTCCATATAAGCTTTATTATGAGGATTAAAAATTACACTTCTATTAGTATCATTATAAGCATTAGAGAGTGATTCAAGACTATTTAATCGATCACGAACATTAGACCATTCATATCCATTATATAGAGGTCCTCGTTCTAATTCAGAAACTTCAAATTCATAATAGTAATCTCGTTTAAAATGAAAAGTTGCTTCACCTATACTAGTTGTAATACCAACCAAGAATGAATCATTAAACATTGTACCATCATAATGTTGTTTTGTTTTCCAAGCATTTTTATAATAGATAGAACATAAAATTTTAAACATTAATAAACGAAGCTCATATAGTTCACCTATTTTATAATGACGATCTTCAATATCTTTAGTCGCTATATTACCATATTCTTTTAATGCCCTTATAATGGCATTGATGTTTTCGGGTAGAATCACACTCATAATACTTTCCCCCTAAATATAGGATTATTATATCACACAGTTTAACATTAAAGATTAAAAGTCTTACTTAACAATTCTATTAATTGTTTTGCAGATTCTTTATTAAGTTGAATATTTTGTGATTGCTTTTGTTCTGACACTCTTGCCTTAGACCCTAAGGTTTGAATTCTAATATACTTTTCACCTCGATTATCTTCAAATTCACCATATAATGCTTCTATTTGTGATTCAATTCTAGAATTGGAACTATCTTCCTTAATAAATTCAGTTATTAATGCCGTAGTGTTTCTCCTTCCAATAAAAACTTGTTTTCACTATTATTCTAGCAAATTGCTATTTAAAAAGAAAGACACTTTTATATTTAAATATTAAACTATGTGATATAATTTTATTGTGGTGATAATATGAAAAGAAATCCGGCAGCATTTGGGCTAACTTTACAAAAAATTATTTGTGAGGAATATGATGTTAAGTGCAATGAATACGCAAAAAAGCAATTTAACTCTAATTATGATTCAAACTATAATAATGTGAAATTTATACTACCTAATATATTTAAGGAAATTCAAAGTTTTCCCGTAAAATGTGTAACATACGAATATGATGATAAAGACGGATATACATTTTCTCCGCATAATTTTTATTTATCAAATGGCCTAACACTGTCAATTAAGACTTCTTTGAAAAAAAGAGCTTTTGTAGCTCCACAGATCGTCGGACAGGCAGGTTTTGATACTTTAAATTATCATTTTGGTCACCTATATGATGCTAAAATCGCTAACCAAAATGACATAAAAAAAATGGTTTGGTCAAGAATTGATGATATGATCCCTGTCTTTATAGATTACTTGTTTTTATCAGATATACTTGTATGGGTTTATATTGATAAAGATGTCTACAAATACAAAATTATTTATAGAAATGAGAAACCTAATTTTGGTTGGGAAAAAGATAAAATTACTTTTACTAAAAATAATATTTTATTATGGAATGAATGCCTTACTGTTAAATATAACAATATAAGTATTGCACAAGTTCAAGTACATAAAAAGAGAAGCTTTAAGTTTAGATTTGATCTTAATAATTTGATTCAATTATTAAACAAAAAAGAGCAAACAAACGAAACTTTTGGAGTTTCTGTTGAGAATAACATATGTGAAATATTTAATCTTGATAGGCCAGACCATTTATTAAAAAGAGCAGATTCAACCTTAATTAATGAAACCAAAGATATTATTACTAAAGCTTTTGAAGAATTACCAAAACCAATTAAATATGTTGGGGCGGAAAAGGGTGAAAGAGGTGGTCAAAGTAAATCACCATTTGATTTTATTCTAGATGGCAATAAAACTTTATCTGTAAAAACTAATACTGGTAATAAAGTATGCCCACCTGAAATAGGACAGCCTAGTATCGAAACTTTCAAAAACCACTTTGGTTATTTAATTGATAATCTAGATTCATTTGATGCTAATGATTTTAAAAGAATAGCCATTTTTGATACAGCTGAATTAATGACCAAATATTTAGATTTCTTATTTGATTGTGATTATCTATTATGGATATATAAGAATAAAGACAAATACGAGTTTAGAGTTTTGTCCGAGCATAATGATTTTTCTTTTAAGCAATCAAAATTTACTTTTACTCAAACACTAGACAAATGGAAAGAAAGCAACACTGTAAAATATAATGAAATAACGATTGGCGAATTCCAAGTACATAAAAATAGGAATTCATTAAAATTTAGATTTGATATGCCAAATCTAATTAAACTATTAGAAGAAAATGGCTAGTAAATTACTAGCCATTTTCAATTTACAACTTTGACATCACTTTTAATCATTTTCTCAACAGCTAAACCTATCGCCTTACCCAAATAGCAAGGAACAGCATTGCCGATTTGTGTCAATTGCCATTTTTTAGAACCTTGAAATATAAAATCATCTGGAAAAGATTGAATTCGTGCCATTTCTCTTGGGGTTAATACCCTTGGTAACTTGGGATGAATATTAACACCACCATGGTTTTCTTTTATTGTGCATGATGGTTTATCCCAAATGCATTTTTTCCATGAATCTGAATAGTTTTTATATAAACTTTCGCCTTCTTTGACAGATAGTAATTTTTTTTCCATTCTAGCTGAATGCTTTGTCAAAATATGATTAAATATTGGATCATTTTCTTTTTCTACTAAGTCACCTATGGCTTCTTGTGTTGTTACATATTTTTCAGGTTTTAGTATTGGATCAGGATGATAATTTGGCTTACCAATTCTATTACCGATAAATATTACTCTTTTTCTAGTTTGTGGAGTAAAATAATCTGCAGCGTTTAAAACTTTAACATTTATTCTGTAACCAATTTTTTCAAAATCATTGATTATTTTTTCCTCTACTTTACCACCAAGCATTGATCGTAGTCCCGGAACATTTTCCATAACAACCACATCAGGCTTAATATGATTAACAATTTCGAGCATATCTAAATATAGGGTGTTTCTTTTGTCAGTGACTATTCTATTTCCAGCCATACTAAATCCTTGACATGGAAATCCTCCAACTATTAAATCGATTTTAGCATCCTTGACACTTTCATATAACGACTCTTTGACTTTCTTTTCTCTTATGTCACGAGTTTCAACATTTTCTTTAAACCCCTTCTTATCAACAAAATTATATTTGTATGTTTGAACCGCTTGTTCCATAATTTCAACACTACCCACAGGTGTCCAGCCAGCCATAACTAATCCACAAGATAATCCGCCGGCACCGGAGAATAAATCAATAAACTTTAATCCGTTCCTTTGCTTAGGGTTTTTCCACCCATCCCGTTTCCATTCTTTTGATATATCTATATAATTAACGCTCTTTGATTGTTCATTCCTGTAATCTACATCATCAAATATTGATTCATTCTTAATACCACTTATATAGTTGTCGTGCCACGCTGTATAGTCATCAAAATCTATGCGATAACTATTGCTTATCTTTGTAGCTTTTAAGCTCCCTTCAGCTATTTGTCGCCTTATTGTTTTTATACTTTTACCTGATTTTTCTGAAACATCTTCAATTGTTAATATCTTCATAAATACCTCCTGTTGTCTACTATACATGATAATTATACATGCAAAGTGGACAAATGTCAATATGCATTTTTTATCGCATACATTGTGATAATATTTACGGAATATTTTCACAATATTTGACATATATTGCGAAAATGTGGTATTATTTGTTGTGAGGTGATACACTTTGGATGAAAGTAAAAATGAGAAATTTAAAAGGTTGGCCGAGAATAGAGTAAATAATGTTTTATATCAGGTAAAATTAATAGGCAATCTTTCAAACAAAAGTAACTATGACTATAGTGATGAGGATATACTTAAAATTATCAGATCTCTAAAAAATGCTGTTAATGACTTAGAAATTCAATTTAAATCGAAAAACAGAAATGAATTTAAATTATGATTGGTAATGAAAGTATCAGCATTCTTCAATTAAGTGTTAGATCTTATAACTCCCTAACACAAAACAGCATTTATACAATTAAAGATCTATTATCCTATACCCCTCATGAATTAATACTAATTAGAAATTTAGGCCAAAAATCGTATAATGAAATTATTGATTCAGTCGGTAAACTATTGTCACTAAACACAATTAGTAAAGATTTAAAAGACATTGGATTAAAAAACTATGGAAATTATGTTGAACGAACCGATGATTATGGTCAAATTTGCATTGATAATAAAAAATTGTCATCTTTTGGTTTGTCCGTAAGATCCATTAATTGCCTAACAAATAATGACATTTTAACAGTGGCCGATTTGCTATCAAGCGATTTTTGCATTATCAGCAATCTACATTCTTGTGGCCAAAATACAATAATTGAAATAAACAAAAAAGTAAAAGAATTTGTTGCAGATTATAACATTTCCGACGAATTAAGAAATAGAGCCAGGGAAAATTTTTCTTTGTCAGAATTTGAATACGAAAAATTTAGTGAAAATGTTAAAATCTTTTTAGAAGAAAATAGAATTAAATCCTTAGATGCTATGATTGATTATGCCGATAGAGTTATTAATGATAATACGATTACTGAAACTTTAAAGCAAGAATATGATAATGACCTAGTCAACATTATTAACAACGATATTAGGAACAAAAGAATGACTTCAAAGATTAATAAGATTCCCTATATTTGTTTGAACACTGATATTGATGAGTTGCCTATTTCTTGTTCTCTTAAGTCTTACTTAAAAAATGAAAATGGCTACAAAACTTTAGGAGATCTTTTAGAAATTGAGGTTATTGATAATAAATACCTTAATTTTGAATTAAAACAACTCATTATATGTGTTAATAATATTGTCGAGTCCGAAAATTCCTATTATTTTAGTCCAAGCGTATATAGTTCTTACATATTATGCCCGTTTGATCTTGAAAAAACCGAATCAATCGAATATGGAGAATATGTGGAAATGTCGTTCTTGCTAGAATATTTAAACTCCGATAACATTTCCCTTAATGATAAGTTTAACATTAAATTGTTGTTTTGCTGGTTGATACATTATGCTGATATCAATGTTAAGGATTATTATATTGCTCAATTTGGACTTAACGACAGAGAAATTGAAATACTTGGGAAAAGGGTTTATCTTTCTTTAGAAGAAATCGGTCAATTAATGAACTTAACTCGTGAGAGAGTTAGACAAATTCAAGCAAAATCTATTAAAAAAATGGATATATATGATGAACTTCCTTTTAGAAAAATAATGAATCATGATATATATATATTAGAGGAGCAAAGCTACATTGATCTTACTTTCATCAATCTTGCAATATATAAAGATCACACTTTGGAACTTTGCAAAATAAACGCCAAAGATGTTGCCATATCAACAAAATATATTGACGAAATAAATAAGCTTCTTCAAACAAAATCAGATTTGCTTTCAACAAACGGTTATATTTATTACGAGTTGGAGGAAAACTCCAATGTTGAATTATTTAATATTTCGGCAAGTAAAATAGGTATTAAATATGTTAATAATCATTTATTTTATAATATGCCTGGTAAAAAAATGGTTGGTTTTGCAATGAAACATATCGATAGACCAATCCATATTTCCGAAAAAAGTGATTTAACTTTAATAGCTAATACCGTTGAAGATTTATTTGGCGTAAATCTTTTAGAAGTTGAATCGGATCGAGGAATTGTCAGCTTGATTGAAAAAGCAGGGGTCAGAATTGATTCGGGAATATATTCTTATAGTGACAAAGTCATTCCTTTGGATAATAATGAACTTAAGGAAATTGTTGACTATGTTAAAGAAAATAAAATCATTAATACCAGAGATCTATTTGGTCCATTTGGTCAGACACTAATCGCTCATAATTTAGATAATTCATCTATTTTGTATCGCTATTTAAAGGAAGAATTGTTTAACACTTTATATTTTGCAGGAGTATCTGAAGTTATAAGTATTTCTAAAGATTTCGGTGCCTGGGGAACAGTAATACAAAATTACATAAAAGAAGTTAATCGCCCAGTAAAAAAAGCTGAATTAATGATTAAATTTGCAATAACTCCAGTTATATTTGCAATGTTGTGTATTAACTTTGATAATATAATTAGTTATGGTGAATCAACACTATATTTAAAAGGTTTAATTGACATTAATCCTGAAATTAAGGAGGCCGAATATGAAAACCTAATCACTATGCAAATAGTGGATTTAAATGAATATTTTTCTTATTTTCAAAAAAACTATGGAAAAATATTAGAACATAATCATATTAAAAATATTGTTGCTTTTTCTTATTTTGTAGAATACATTTTTTGTGATGAGAACTTAAAATTAAATAGGGAAACATATAGATTAATCTACATAAAGAACTCTATAGGAAATAAAAGAGAAAAAAGCTTTGATTCAAGTATTAAAGAAAGTTCGTTTTAGGAGGGATATTTATGAACAATTATGAGTGGATTATTAGGCATACAACTGCCGAGGGAAGCATATTTCAAGATGGTAGTACAGAACTATTTAAGTCTGGCAAATGGGGATTTTTAACCCGTGAAACAATTCAAAATTCTCTTGATGCATATAATCCTGAATCTGGTAACATATTAACAATCAAATTTGATCTTTTAGACATTCCATCATCAGAATTTCCCGATAAAGACACAATTGTAAAATTTTTAAATGGTACAAAAGATATTTGTACACAACCACTTTGCATTACTTTTTGTAATAAAGCTATGGAAATTTTAAATAGAGATCATATTCGTGTTCTAAAGATATCCGATTATAATACTAAAGGTGTACAAAGAAGCAAAGATTTGAATCACCCTAAAAGTCAGTGGAAGGCTTTAGTATATGATGAGGGTGGTTCGCAAAAAGATTCAGAAACAGCAGCTGGGTCTTTTGGACTAGGTAAAAATGCACCATTTGCCCTTTCTGAACTTAATACTGTATTTTATGTTACAAAGTCCATAGATAATGATTATGCTATGGAAGGAGTTGCACGATTATTTACCTCACAAATTGATGGTGATCGAAAAGAGAGAAAATTGTATTATGCCAAAAATTTGGGCGATAATTCAGAGCCTATTTATAAAGAAGACAAAGATGGATTATCTAGTATATTTAATAGAAATGAGTTAGGAACTGATGTTTTGATTTTTGGGGTAGATTATGATCAGATGGCAATAAAAAAAGAAATGATTCAAGCCGTAATCGAGAACTTTTTTGTCAGAATTGTGGAAAAAAATTTACAAGTAAACGTTTTTGGAGAATCCGTTACGGCTGAAAATATTGAAAAATTAGTTCAAAAATATTGTGATATACCTATTGAATATAGTAATACAAATATTAAATATGGGTACATTTCATATTATCTAAACACTTTTTTAGGCAAATATGTCACTATTACTGAAGAAGCCGACATTGTTGGCTTAGGTAAGGCCCGCTTAATTATTTCAAAAGACCCAGATATAAAAGGTAAATATGTTGCGATGTTTAGACAGCATGGAATGAAAATATATGATTATATGTATAGACTTGCTGATCAGAACTTTAGTGCCATTTTTCAGCCTTTAGATGACTCTCTAGAAACATTCTTAAGAGAAATAGAAAACCCTACCCATGATATGTTTGATCCTGATAGAGCCGTCGATAAACGATTAGCAAGAGATAAATTTGAGAGATTGATGACTTGGATAAAAGATAAAATTATTGAATATACAAAAATAGATATTCGAAATGAAGATTTTCTTGATGGAATGGAAGAATATATCCAATTAGAGCAGGAGGATCAAGATAACTCTATTGTTAAGAATCCTGAAATTCAAATAGTAAACTACGAACCGATTAAAAAAGAGGAAAAACCAAAAGAAACTGGTGCTATTTCTAATGGAAATATTATTGAAACAGTTTTTACTGGTGATGATAATGTTAGTCATACTAAGAATCCATATAGTGGATTGCCTGGCGGTGAAAATCCTGGTGATGATAACAAAGGTTTAAAAATTGACTATCACAATAAATTTAAGACTACTCCCAAGATTGTTACAGAAAATAATATAATGAGTATCGGATTCTCATTAGATGAATACAAAGATAATTACCTAAATATTGAAATATTATCGGTAGGAGAAGATGATTCCGTATATGATTATATTCCTAAAATCATTGAAGCTTACGATATAAACTCAAACAAAAAATTGGTAATTGACAAAAATAGAATTAGGAATATTGAAATAGCTAATGTTAATGTTATTAAAGTTATTTTTGATAGGTCATTTAGTTCAAAATATAAGATATCAGTATATAAGGAGGTAAAAGAAGATGAAAATTAAAATTGATAACACTTATTATCCTAAGCCACTGCTTTATTTTAATAGTAACGATTTTATTAACAACCGTTTTACCCTGAATATTGATCAACAAGATTATGATAAAGCTAATAATAAACTTGAAATAACTGTTAACTCCTCTTTAGATAATAAATTTATATTAAATGAAATTACCAATAGTAACATTGTTCCCTTAATTCATATTGAACAGAAATCAATAAGATATGCCGAAAAATTGAATATAAATGGGCTTACTAAAATTAATTTAAACTTAAATAATTTTTCTACTACTGATACTATTGAAATAGTTGGCGTTTTATTTTGTAGTAAATCATTTAGAATTAACGACTTAAATGAATTAAATCCATTATATTCTGTTTTGAGTAATAATATTGAATATGAACGCGGTTATATTGTTGGATATAGTACCTCTTGTTCCATTGATTTACCAGAAGATAAACGAATTGGAAGCATTTTTAGTGTTATTCCAGATGTTGAAAATACTCTTAATGGAACACCATATAGAATTTCATTAAATAATGAACTTTTACAAATTATTATTAATGGTGAACTGCATAATGAATACATTAGTATTTACAGCAAAGATCCAGGTGCTAAGAGACTAATTTTTTCTACTTTAGTCTACCCTGCTCTATTTATAGCAATGTGCTCATTATTTAGTTCTTATGAAGCATATAAAAATTACAAATGGTGTAGAACCATATCGATTAAAATTAAATCGATTAAAAAAGAGGACCCAGAAAATTTATTTAAAGAAGAATTGTTTGATACTAAAACCATTTCCGAATATGTACATATAGTTGCTGATAATCTATTTAAAGATGGCATTGAATTCTATAAAGAAAAACTTGATGCGGAGGTAATGTAATGAATAAATTATACTTATTAACTGATAAAGCTTTAGATGAACTTAAAAGTAAAATTATTGTTGATAATTATTTGCAAAACGAGCCATTTATTGAAAAACATTTCTCTGGTAGAAAATATAGATCTTCTATTGATATAGATTTGGAGCTTCCACAACTAATATTTTCTAACGAATCTGAAGATAAAAAATGGATGCAGGATTTTGAAAATTCAAAAAAACTTTATTCAGTAATTAATTCAAAGAACATCCCTTTGAGATATTTGGTTGATGAAAGATTTTGGGCTTATTTGAGTCATACCTTTTATTGGAACTATCTTATTGTAAGATGGCCAGTTACAAGTGAAAAAATGATTATAGAAAAATGGTTTTTTGCTGGAGGAAATCAAGTTTTTTCAAGACAACCACTAGTTAGACTTTGGTGGTTATCCGAATGTTCCTATGATGAAAATAGAGAAGATCCCTTCGAACTAACCAAAGTTGCTTTTCAATTTCAAGATCCTTTCAATCAGGTTCTTGAACGTAGAATTAGTAAGAGTAGAAAAGTATTTAAAGCTGTTCTTAGAGCTTTTAAAGATACTCCAAATGCCGTAAAACTAAAAACGGATATTAATCGTACTACGTTTGGCAAAGCAATTAATACCATAGCCGGTGTTAAATTACTAGATGCTTTGACTGAAGACGAATTATATGAAATTTTTGTTAAAGAAATAACAAATATTGTTTTTGACTAAAGATTCTTCAATTTTATATTATAACTTCTTAATAATAAAACCTCTGACTATAAATAGTTAGGGGTTTTATTATCTATTATTTATTTTCTTTATCAATTCTCTTATTAATACGTGTTGTTACTTTCTTTTTATAACCGTTTATCCAAGTCTTTTCAGGATTGGCTTGTATAACACCATCACAAAATGAGCTTATGTCTTTTCCTATAATATCTTCTACTTTTCTTCCATCAGCAGCGGCTATTTCAAGCATATCAAGAATATCATAAAGTTCTTTTCCATCCATTGATCCAAAATTTAGCATATAAGTTTGTATACCCAACATAGTATTCTTATAATCAGTAGGAAGTTTATCAACTCTTTTCTTATAATTTTTATATTCTTTTTTAGCATCTAAACTACCAGTTACCGTTTCAATAATTTTCTTAAACATTTTTACTCTTCTCCTTTATTTTTTCTAATTTTGATGAAATAAAATCCCATCTTTGCCAGAATTTCAATAGTTCTTCTTTACCTCTAGCATTTAAAGTATAAAATTTTCTTGGTGGACCTAAGTTGGAACTTTTCTTTTCAATATTAACTAAATTGTTTTTTTCTAATCTAATTAAGATTGTATAAACCGTTCCTTCAACAATATCTTCAAATCCTAAATCATTTAATTTTTTGGTAATTTCATAACCATATGTTTCTTTTGTACTTATTATTTCAAGTACAAGGCCTTCTAGCACGCCTTTTAATAATTCTGTTAAATTGTCCAATGTACACCTCCACTAGCTAGTAACACTAACTACTACTATATTGTATTACTCATTAGTAATAATGTCAACTGTTTTTACACATATATACTAAAAAAAACATTAATTACATAAAAAAAGAAACCTCACTATTGCCAATGAAATTTCTTTTTCAATTCCACCTTAATCATTCTCCGTGAAAAAACAAATAAAGATATAATAGTAAAATACGAATATAATGCTGTAATAGTACTTGGGTAAAGTGGTCTAGCTGCTTTATATAAGACAATAGCTAATGGTATAAAACCCATAAAACAAAGAGCTAATTGATACACTAAATAATCTCTGATTTTTTGTTTCCTTTTGAGGATAATAAATCTAATTATGAGGGTAAAACATAATATAATAAATGGTGTGGCATAAGAGATAGCCCAGGTAATATTATTAATTTCTTTCTCATTAGTAGCAAACATATTGGCAAGAATAAGAACAATAGGTAGTGTACTGGCATGAGCAAAAAGCTTAAGACCTAAGTGAACCTTACGATTAAAAGTTAATAAGCCTAATAGCCAAAAATAGATAATACAAGTAGCAAAGAAAACACTCCAATTACTTCCCTTTATAACAAATAAATTTAAATTAAAGGACAGCACAATTAAAATAAGCGAAACAATGGAAATTATTTGTGCATATTTTTTATTAGGTTCTTTTAAGGGTATATATTGAGGATATGTTTCAACGACTTTCCAATCTGGTTCTATTTTTTGATGACATAAAGGACAACTATCCGTTTTCGTAATAATTTTTATTTTACATTTATAACAATATTGCATATTTATCACCTATACGTATTTTTCAAGTATATTACTCTCTATTTCAACATTTAAACCCTCATTAGAAAGGAAAGTAAAGAATATTTCTTCTATTTTAGTTTCATAAATTGTCCTACCAAAACTTATAGTGGTGATCCCATTACTAGAAACAACCCCGACATTATTTACTTTACTGTAATTACCCGATAGGTTAAAATTGTAATTAAGAATATGCTTGCTCATAGAAAGAGGAATATCAATATTACCTAGATTAGATAAGATAATAGTATTTAATGAGTTTCCTAATATATTAGCGCCTGTTCTAATAACAATGTTTTTAATAAATAAAGGACAGATTTTCATAAAGAACCCTTTCTCATAGGCTACATTTTGATTTAGATTAGATTGCAATTTATCTTTATCAACCTCTGATTCAAAATCCTTTTTAACTTTATTTAATATATCATCCATATTCATTTCTCCTTTATTACAACAAACGGATGTGTAAAAAAATAAAGAAAAATTACGTAAGGTTTTAGAATTAAAAAATCTTCTTAAATTAATAGGTATACAAACATTTATAGGCCTCTTTTTATTATTTAAATCATCATTTTTATACGCTCTATATATAGAATAAGTAAGAAGTGCGACTAAATATTGGGTAATGGTGGCATTATTTTTATGTGCTAAAGCTAGCAGTTCCTCTGTTTTAATACGTCCAATAATAAGAGCCTTATCATAATATTTAGGAAAGTGAATATCTCTTATATAGTAAGCTTTCTTTACTGGTTTAGGTTTAACAATTTTATGAGTGAAATTTTTCTGGAAACTGTCTTCTAATTCTTCTTCATTAGCTTGTTGTTCAACCGTAAGAATTTTATTTTCAGAATATATTTTATGACCTAATAGTTTTAGATACTCAAAGACAATAGCATTTAAAAATTCAATGGCTCCATAACCATCACATAAACTATGGAAACACTCTAAACTAATACGATTATGAAAATAGAAAACAGTAAAATAATAATTATTGTTTTGGGGTAAATCAATTAAGCCATTAAGATATGGTGTTTCTTCCTTAATCAAAGGTATCTTTTCATTAAGATCAAAATAGTACCAAAATAAACCTGGTTTAAGTTCTACATATATTGATGGAAAGCGTGGTTTTAAGTTAATAACGGCTTTTTGTAAAATACCGGGAATAACTTCTTTCTTTAAATTGACACCCACTCTAAAAACACAACTATCTTTTTTACTAATGATAGCCGGATATAATTTCGCAGCATTATCTAAGTTATACCAAATATCTTTCTTATGAATTATATTTTTCATCTTTCATCAACCATTTATATTATGGCAAAAAATGGGTTAATTTAGTAAAAATAATATTAATTATTTTTCTTTTATATTTAAAACATCATCAAAAAACTTGATATTTTCATATCAAGTTCAATTAATTTATGTTTGGCACCTGCAGTAATGCATTAGGAAACTTAATACAATTGATAGATGTAATAAATTATAGATATCAATTACAAATATGGCATAGCATAAAATTATGCTTAACAAAAGTTTTACTATTTAACTTTACCTGGGAATGGGGTTTGTTTAGCTTCCCTATCCCAAAAGTCACTTTTTAATTTTTTCTTACCAATAAGTATATCTTCAAATTCCTCAAAACTGATTATTCTTCTTTTTAAACCAATTTTATCATAAAGCTCATTCTCTAAAGAAAAAACATCAAATTGGGAAAATTCAAATTCGGTCAATTTCAATACGTTTATTATCCAGTTATGCCAAGCATCCTCAATACAGATGGAACTAATAGATGACGTATCAACCTCTGTTATTCCTTTATCAAAAATTATATAAATATATCCATCTATTCCCTTAAAAGCTAAATCAGAAATTGATGGTACACCAGTATTATAACCGCTTGTGTGTGAATGAGAGTGGGCATGGAATTGTGCTCCGTTTTTTATATATCCAGTTATCTCAGCAGGATAAGCAATAACTTCTGCCCTTGCTATTGCTAATAACCATTTATTTTCGATACAAACTATTCCAATTTCACCATAACAATTATTAAAATATGGAAGTTCTTTAATCAATTTTATGGGCAAAGGACCATCTAATTGATATGTTCCATCAGGTATTTGTTCTAAATCTTTTAAAGATGTTATTTGTGATGCAATAATTTTAGGATAGTTTTCAATCTTTTGATAAAATATATCTCGCATATTCATTTTAATCACCAATTTCATTATATCAAAAAACTTGATATTATCATACCAAGTTCGACTAATTCATATTTAGCAGGGAATCAAAGTAAATTCATAAATTTTATTTTCTCTTGTTTTCGCTTTCTTTATTACTTTTTAACGCATTTATTGAATCAATCAATCTATGTCCCAATTGAGTATGTACTACTTTGTCTTGTAAATTTAAATCATTTTCATCTACTTGCTTTGTACTTATACCTACTTGTTGTGCCTTAGCTATATTATTTAAATCATAATCAATATATAATATATCTCTTGGATTTAAACCACTTCGATTGATGATTTCTTGGAAAAATCTCGAATCATCTTTATTAAATCCCAACTCATTTGAAATATAGTAATGATCTACAAAGTCTTTCAAATAGCTTGATATATATCTTGTATGTTCGGTAGCGATTGCAATTGGTATATTGGGATTAGTTTGTCGCATTTTTTGCAAAAATCCAGGCATTATTTCCCTATATGCTTTTTGAAAAATTAATGCTAACCCATCTAATATTTGCTGTTCAGATAATTCTGGATATTTAGCTCTTACTGTTTCAATTGCTTTTTCATCAGTCATAGTACCAAATATACTCTCAATAAACTTTTGTTGAGCATTTAAATCTTCTAAACCTTCTTCATTATATTCAAAAGTGACATTACCATCATTAAATACTATTAATCTTATCATAAGTATCCTCCGCTTAAATCTTTATATAAACTATTATATCAAATTCATGTTTAACAGGGAATCAAAGGAGATTCCCAAATTTTTCCGATTTATTAATTTCCTGGTATTGTTTCAAAGTTAAAATCGTACTCTTCTACCTTCTCAATATCAAAAAACTTTTCTCTTTTCATTCCAGAGCTTAGAACCTCTTTTAATAAATTTAAGTCTCCAAACCATCTGATTTTTTTAATAAAATCATCTAAGTCACACCATACATATTCTATGTTTTCTGTTTTATCTAAAATTATTGTTCCTTTTTCAACAAATGATATGTATGCATATTCAGTGCAATTAAGACCTTTATCCTTATATTTAAAAATCCAATTTAAATATAGTGCTTCTTTAACATCAAGATTTGTTTCCTCTTTCACTTCTCTCTTGGCTACATCTTCACCAGATTTGTCATAATCTTCAAATCCTCCCGTTACAGTATACCAAAAATCACCACCATGTATTGGGTCGATTGGGTTGTTATGAAGCAATAATATTTCGTTTTCTTCATTAATAATAAAAGATAATATTTTATTTAACATATATAATCACCATAATCATTATATCAAAAAACTTGATATTTTCATACCAAGTTCAATTAATTCATATTTGGCTTGGAATCAAAGGGGATTACCAAATTTTATTATCTAATTATTATTGTTTCAAAATGTTGTTCTTGAAATTCTGTAAATGAATTTATTTGTTCATCTGTATAATTTTAATTTTCGGGAACAACAACTAATTTATTATCGTTATTATTAATTCTGCTAATTATTGTATTACTTTAGCTGTTCCTATGCAGCTGCAAAAGTGTTAAAAGGGTTGCTCTTATTTAGGTGAAATATATAATTAAATAACTTTTTTTCAGCATTTCTATATTCTATATTAGTTTTAAGGTTTAACAATTCCACTACTTTTGATAAATAAGAACTGTGAATTAAGGCATAATTTAATAATGAATAGTCAAATTTTGAAAGTTTGAAAACGAATGAGTTACAATGTGAATAATTTGAAAGTAATCGAAAATCTTTATAAATACAGTCATCAATCAAGTAGCATGCATCTTTAAATGATTTTATTTTATTATTTTCATCGGATAACCAGTCATAATTGAAATGTGATTCACTAAAATTTTCTCCTGAGAGATTGCACTCATTTTTTAAACTTTCAAAGCCAAATATGACCCTTTCTAAATCAATTTTATCATTAGTTCTTAATAATCCTATTGCACTCGAAAAACTGCGCAAATAGAATTTTTTCCAAACATTATCGCTTGAATTAACGATATTTGCTAATACCACATAATTTTCAATAATAATCCTTAAACCAGCACAATAAAGTTCAGTATTACCAAGAATCAAATTAAAAAATGATTGTTTTGAATATTCAACATATTTTTCATATAAAAAATATACTAAGTTTTCTTTATTAAATTCACTTAAAGAATATTTAGGCGCTGTTGGAACAGTGGTTATGTATTTGTATAGTAATCGAGACAACTTGTCAAAACCACTATCTATTTTTGCGGAGTCGTATCTTTGTGTTAATTCATTTTTTAATGATATCATAATATCACCCAATTTCTATTAAAACAAAATTTAATTCATAAATTTTATTCAAAATAACATAAATATCCAAAAATTAATCAATCAATTCTATTAATAAAAATTCTTTTAGCTAATTGTATTATAATTTTTTTTGTTAACACTATTTTTCCTTCAAATTGTATAATGTTTTCCTTTTTGTCATTGATATCTAGCAAAGAATTGATTTTAACATCATTTATTTGTATATAATCTTCTTTTTCTTGATATGAAATCATATGCTTTTCAATAGTTCCGCGAATATTGGCATCTTTTAGTTTTGGATCATTAACATCAATATTAATAATTATATCATCGCTATTAATATCCTTGTAAAAATCATTGGCTACATTTGAAGAGTTAACTAAAAGATCAGTGGATTTTAGAAAATACCAAACTGTATCTAAAAAATCCCTACATTTTTCCTTTTCATTAATTTCTACTTCATTATGCTCAATATTGTTGCGCAATTTAAATAGATTTTTTATAACAAATCCTTTCACAATTCCCAACTCTTCATATATCTCAAAAACTTTCTTTGATGGGAAATGCGATTTAAAATCATATACTCTCTCAATTTGTTTAATTCTTTTATCAACAACATATTTTAAATTTTTAATAGAATCTTGTAGGTGAAACTTATCATCGAATTTGTTTATCAAAGTTTCTGCATATTCCCAATATTCATAACAAGATGCAATGTCTTCACCGCTGTAGCATCCAACACTACCATTTACAGGCCAATATAACATATTACTATCTATCCAGATACTTTTAATCGATTTCATAGCATCACTCACTATCTATATGAATTATAACAAAAAACTTGATATTTTCATACCAATTTCTACTAATTCATATTTGGCAGGGATGGCAGGAGTTGAACCCACATAAACGGTTTTGGAGTCACGGATGAATTCAACTCGAACTAACGGTCCCTACCTTATAAATTGCACTTTAATTATATCATTTAATAGTTAAAAGTTCCATAACTTTTAATTGCTTTTTAAATAATTTTCACCGGAGAAATTATAAATTGACGGTGACTTCGTCGGCATGGCGGGTAGCTGTTTATTTAAAAATTAAAATCTAAATTGGTTGATATAAAAAACCCAAAGCGAGGATGGGCGAGGGGGAAGCAATTTGGACTATTTTTAATTTTACCTTTTCCTTATTTTAAAGAAGCCTTTTACATGTAGACTGAAAGACGAATTAAACTTACTGTACTTAAATTGAAGGTTATGAAATAAATCATAACCAGGAAATTTATATTTATTCAAAATTTATTTCTTCATGAGCAGTATTATAAACTTCAACTCTATTTTCAACTTCTATAGGGGTAACCAACCACCCTCTTAAAGAACATTGATTTTTAAACTCGTCTATTCTATTAACTCCGTAAATTTCTTTTAAGGTGATTACAATCCCAAATTTTATTCCTTCTCCATCCCTTTCTTCCAATCTTTCCTTTGTTTTAATACTCAATCCCCATAAAACATTATCATATTTTTGCTTTGGTCTCATATTTTCTTTTAAAATTTGAGTAATGTGTTTAACATTATCCCACTTTCTGTAAAATTGTCTGGCGTTTTTTTCTTTTACTCCACTTTCATTACCCTCAGATTGTTTATTTTCATTTATTGACTTTATTATTCCTTCATTATTTATTCTTCCAAAATAAATATCTAATTCGGTATTTGTATAATCAACACCTTGATTTCTAGAACATTTTGGAAAATAGCACAACGTTGCTTTGGCAATGAACGGATACTTATCTTGATACAAAGGGACGGGAATGTTATGTGTATAGGTGTCATACAGATTTGAAGTCCCCTCTATGTAAAATCTAATTTCATCATCTCTTGAGTTGATTACATCATTTATATGTATAGGAACTTTCCCAAATCCTATAAATTTAGATTCATTTTTATCAATAGATACCCAAGATGTTGCAGAATCAATTATTAGTGCTTTTGCAATTTCTCTTGTTAAACCCATAACCTCTATTAGGTATGCCATTTTTCGTGATATCCAAGGAGCAGCATATGAAGTTCCAATCCCAGGCTTTGCACCAGTACCAACACAAGTTATAAAAGAGCCATTATTGTCCCCACCATAATATGAAACATCGGGTTTGTTAAAAAATGAAAGAACTTCTCCCTTTCTAGCATAAGATGGTATTTGCCCTTTAAAATTTAAAGAATTCACAACTAAAGCATTTATGGAATCCGCTGGTGACCCAATTTTCTTTTTTAATGAATTATCTTTATCATTTGTTCCAGCTATTATAAATACAACATTTCTTTCATATTGAAGTTTATCCAGTAACTCCGCTTCAGGAGATATGAAATTAGGATTAATTTCTAGCTCAGATCCTAAAGATAAATTCCAAACATGAATATCTGGATTTTCTTCTATTATTTGTTCAATATTTCGTATTATTGACAACGAACTATTTTTCCCATGTACTGCTACGCCAAAATGTCTAACTCTAAAATTCCCGCATCCATCTTCATATTCTGGATTCAAGGATGTCCCATCAACAATTATCGATGTAACAGAAGTCCCATGTTCGTAATCGCTTTGATTTCTTGGCATATTTTTATCAAGCATATCGTGGTATTCAACCCATTTGCTAAAATAAACTTGTTTATCAAATAAAGTATCTATAACTCCAATAATTGGCTCATTATTAGGATCTTTAATTGTTGCCACAAAATTATGACTAATTGAGTTTACAAAATCGTAAAAATTATATTGGGAAATATCTACAGTAGACATTGAAATTAGATACGAGACATTAGCTGTAAATATATTTAAAGATTTAATATTTTTAAATTTTATAACATTTTCATCCACTTCTGTATAATCGTTATTAGAAATTCCAATTTTATCCATCAATTTCCACAATGGTATACCTGTATCATATAAATTAATTATACTATCTAAATCTATAGATTCTTTATTGTTTATATTTCCAAATTTTTCAACATTGCATGCATCAGTTACAACCTGTATAAAAGTTGACTTAAAAAGTCCATATTTCTCTATTTCTTTTTCGTAATCTTCAATATTTTCAAGTTTTTTATTATCAATATAATTATTAAAACACTTATTCATTATTAAAATAGCTTTATCTAATTTATCAATATTTTTTTTAATAGTTTCTAAACTTACAAAATGCGTAATAATGTGTTTATCACCATCATCAGAAAACTTAGCTCCTTTTATGGATAAATTTGATAACTCTGATCCTTTTGAAAGTAGTGTTCTAATTCTTTTACTTTTAGGAACTACCCTATCATAAAAAACACTTACTATGGCACCTTCTAAAATTTGTTCATTTTTCCATTTATCATAAAGTGATATTAAATCTTTTTCTAAATTTTTTAGTTTTTCACCACTTGTGCTCTTGTTAGCTGAAAAAGTTGGTTGCCCAGGGGTGCTTAGGTTTTTCTTCTCATTTAATTTACCTTTTAGGCGGATTAAATTATTCATTATTTAACCCCCTTGAAACTTGACTTTTTGATATGCCAGTCAAATTTTCAATCTCTCTAATTGTAAAATTCTGTTCTTGTAGTTTTTTTATATCACCATTTATTTTTGTTGAAGTGATAGCTTCATATAACCTAATTAAATAATCATATTGGTTGTTACTATTACTAAATGCTAAAGATGTTTTTATCATATTTTTTAAGTCACCAGGGTAAATCAAAGGATCCATAAGCGCTATAATTTTTCTATATAGTCTCAAATCTTTTGCAATGCCATCAAATTTAATTACATATTCATTTAAAATTGATTCAGCTACTTCGATTAGATCTTCTTTACTATATCTATTAAAATTAATAACCGAATCAAAACGTCTAATTAGTGCTTTATCAAATGATTTGTATAAATTTGTCGTTGCAATTAAGACTATATTATCATTCAATTTATCTAATTCTTTTAATAATGTTGAAGTTGCTCTTCCCATTTCTCTAAGATCGTTATTATTTAACCTATCCATAGCCAAAGCATCTATCTCGTCAAATAACATTATAATTTTTTCCGGATGAGTAAGCTTGTTAATTTCTTCAAAAGCTGTTGATAAGTTTTTCGACGTTTGGCCAAGTTTACTGTCAATTATAGAATCAAACTTCGCCATATATAAATCTCTACTTAGAATTCGGGCAATTTGTTTAACTGTTTCTGTTTTTCCTGTTCCTGGAGCCCCTTCAAATAAGAACTTATTAACGCCAACATTGTGGCCGATAGCATTTACAATACCTATAACGTCGTCTTTTATTTTTTCTGGTAAAGGTAATGAAAAATTAGTTATTTCCACTTTTTCGAAAAATGAAGAAGAATATTCTGCTGTTTGAGGAACAAAGGTATTAGCATCAGATAATAATGCCATGATATATTCGGCTAATTGAACATCGCCCAATTTATCAAAGTCGTTTGCTATTTTATACGCTTCATTTCTAAATGCATAATCATTTTTTTCAGAATAATATTTAATTAAGTTTATTACATCAATCTTTTTCATATTTATCACCTATTATTAGTATATCACTTTTTGGGACAAAGTAAACACTTTTTGAAAACTTTTTTCATATTTTTTATTGACGTTAATTTTAATAAGTGCTATAATTAAATTGTCCAAAAGGACAAAAAAAGGAAATCAGCTAAATGATATAACTGTTCCCGCAAAATAATTATATCATATTCTTTCTAAAATTCAAAATTTTAGTTTTAGCTGGAAAGGAAAATGATATATGGGTAAATCTCAGCACATAACCCATAATCCTAATGGAGGATGGAAAGTTATCGGTGAGGGCAATAAAAAGCCTAGTTATATTCTCCCAACTAAGACTGAAGCAATTGAAGTTGGAAAGATAATAGCTAAAAACCAACATTCAGAGTTAGTAATCCATGGTAAAGATGGTAAAATTCAAGACAAAGATTCATACGGTAACGATCCAACTCCTCCAAAGGATAGGGTTAATTAAAAAAATCGCAATTTGCGATTTTTTAATTAATAAATAACCTTCAATTTAAGTGCAGTAAGTTTAATTCGTCTTTCAGTCTACATGTAAAAGGCTTTTTTAAAATAAGGAAAAGGTAAAATTAAAAATAGCCCAAATTGCTTCCCCCTCGCCCCTCCTCGCTTTGGGTTTTTTATATCAACCAATCTAGATTTTAATTTTTAAATAAACAGCTACCCGCCATGCCGACGAAGTCACCGTCAATCTTTAATTTCTCCGGTGAAAATTATTTAAAAAACAATTAAAAGTTATGGAACTTTTAACTATTAAATGATATAATTAAAGTGCAATTTATAAGGTAGGGACCGTTAGTTCGAGTTGAATTCATCCGTGACTCCAAATTGATGTACTAGGTCATAATAATATCAATAATGACTGTCATTATTGATAAAAATTAAGATTACGCTTAAGCCATATAATAAAAGGGCTGGCCGGGGTAATTAAAGATAAGAGTCATAACAAAAGTTTAATTATAGGGATGTAATTCAATGGTAGAATGACAGTCTCCTAAACCGTTCATGTGCCTTCAACTCCTTGAAACATCAGGAGTTTTTTTATACTTTAAAAGAGCTGGAGGTTATTCTTTAACCTCTGGCTCCTTTATGATTTCTAGTATTACCTTCTTATTCTCAATCTTTACCTCGATAGTAGAATGAGGAATAAAACCACATTCTTTTAACCATTTAGCTTTAATAATTATGTATGGTTCATTATTACCGCTATCATATACTTTTAAATATCTCGTAGTTTTATTCTTTATGTTGACCTCCTGATGTTTCTTCCATATTGGCGAATATTGAATGTTTATCATGTTTCGTTTTAAGGTCTTTATGGCTCATATCAACATAAATATTAGTGGTTTCAATATTACTATGTCCTAGTAAATCTTTTAGAGAAAAAGGGTCTCTGCCGTTTATTATAAAATGAGTAGCAAAGGTATGTCTAAATTTATGAGGATTCATTTTAAAACCTTTACCAAATATTTTTTGTCCCTTTTTTCTAAGCATAGTTTCAACACGTTCTTTTGGTAGTTGATCATCTAAAGGTATATCTAAATATGCATGAAATTTTAGGAAGATGTATCCTTTTTCTCTCGACCTTAAAACTTCTTTTCTGTAGATGTTCAATATTCGCTCACTTTCAATAGAGTAATAAACAGTCCGAAAAGTATTTGTTTTAGTTGCATAAATATAGCTACTACGATTATCAAAATTAATATCTTCTATTTTGATATTAATTTGCTCTTTTACTCTTACACCAGTATCAAGTAAAATCATTACTATTAATAGGTTTCTAATTTCGCTTTTGGTTCTTAAATCAAAAGATGTTAATACTTTTCGAATCTGTTCTGTTGTTAAGTAATCTATCTTCTCTTTCTTCTGACGAACTAGTTTTAAATGCGAAACGGGATTAGCGAGAATATAGCCATCGCGTTCAAGGTAATTGAAAAATGCTCTTATTGCCCTAATATGGCAGTTTTGAGTATAGGGATTATGCTTTGAATATCTAGTTAATAAATAGTGTTTAATTTCATCTTCAACTACTTCATTAAGAGCATCTTTCTTTTTTATTAGTGCCAGATATTTAGCGAATGTACTTAAATTATTATCATAGAATTTAAAAGTATCATTGGCTAATCCCCTTTCTTTCATATTTTGATAAAAATTTTCTTTAGCGGTGTCATAAGATAGATTACTTACAACGGGACGGTTTGGTTGATTATTGGTAACAAAATTGCTTAAGAACCCTGTTAATTCATCAACCGTTTTTTGACTGATTGCACTTGCCATAATTCATTCCTCCCTCTAAATAGCAGTGTCAATTTAAAAGGTAGGAAACCAAACCGTTATTACTTTATTGAATTCAATATGGAATTGTCTTCTCACCTAGCTGGTAGTCTATACTGACTGCAACACGGTGCAGGTAAAAAGACATCATCCCTGCAAGCCATATAAAAAGCCGCATTCCTGCGACTCTATAGTCATAATGGCAGGGATGGCAGGAGTTGAACCCACATGAACGGTTTTGGAGACCGTCATTCTACCATTGAATTACATCCCTATTTTGGTTGGACATATAGATTATAACATATCAAGTCTTTTTATTCAAGATAAAATACAAGAAAATATAGGTGTATCATATACTATATAAAGGTGATAATATGGGGGTTATACAATATACTACGAAAGAAAGAGATTTATTAGCCCGTTTAATGCGGGCTGAAGCGGTTGGTGAAGGTCAATTGGGTATGTTAATGGTTGGTAATGTTGGTGTTAATAGAGTCCTTGCTAATTGTTTAACATTTAAAGATATTCGTACTATTTCCGAGATGATATATCAAGATCCTGGCGGTTTTAGTGGGAAAGATAGTCCATTATTTTTTGGTAATCCTACTACTAAAGAGCGAGGTTTAGCAGATCGGGTTATTAGAGGTGAAGATTTCCATCCTGCTACTCATTCATTATGGTTTTATGCTCCACAAACAGGAGAACCATGTTTACCAACTTGGTGGGAACAACCTAATGCTGGTAAATATAAAAATCACTGTTTTTATCGGCCTAAAGCTGGTGTATGTCGAGAACTATATTAAAAGACTTCACTTTATTGTGAAGTCTTTTATATTGTTAAAACTTGACCGATATTTAATAGATTGGAAGTAAGGTTATTTTTTCTTTTTATTTCATCAACCGTGGTATTATATTTATTTGCTATATCATATAAATTGTCACCACTTTGTACAGTATAAGTAATAGTACTAGTAGAAGTTGGTATCTTTATTACTTGACCTAAACTTAATAAGCTAGAAGTTAGATTATTATATGTCATTAATTGTTGAACATTAGTATTATACTTTTGAGCAATACTATATAAATTATCGCCACTTTTTACCGTATAGTTAATATAGTTTGGTGATGTAGGTGTTGTTGGTATTTTTAATGTTTGACCAATATTTAATAAAGTACTAGATAAATTATTTAAAGCCTTAATATCATTAACAGTGGTATTATATTTATTTGCTAAATCATAGAGATTATCACCACTTTTTACTGTATAAGTAATATAATTGGCTGTTGTTGGAATAGTAGTTGGAATCTTTAATTGTTGGCCAACTGCTAGACTACTAGAAGTAAGATTATTAAATTTTAATAGTTCATCAGTTGTTATATTATTGTTACGAGCAATAGAATATAAAGTATCGCCTGGCATAACGGTATATATTCGATATTCAGCGGAAGGTGTAGTTACCGGAATTGGGATTCTTAATTGTTGACCAATTGTTAATAGGTTACTAGTTAAATTATTATAATTTTTTAATTCTGTAACACTAATACCGTATTTTTTAGCGATCGTCCATAAACTATCACCACTTTTAACGACATAAACATTTTCCGTTATTCCTGGTACGTATTGCCCTTTAATGTAGTCAACAACAGCTTTAACTACTGCTTCGGCATATTGTTGCCAATTATTCTTTAATTGTTGAACATCGTCATCAGGACTATCTAAAAATCCATATTCAATATTTATAGCTTGGGTATTACCTGTATCTCTTTGCATAAAGTAATAGTCTTTAGATGTATCACCTGGTAATCTTCTTTGATAAGCATCTCTTGTATTTTGACCAGCATCCGCTAATTTCTCTAATATTAAATCTGGTAAAATGCTAGTATTTCTTAATGCATATATTACTTCTGCTCCATCACCACCACCAGCATTTATATGATTAGATATAACTACTACATCTGGACTATTACCATAAGCATCAAGAACTCTTTTTACTCTTTCATCAGGTGGTAGAGTTTCATCAGTTGTTCTAGTCATTTTAACAGGAATGCCTAAATCTTTAAATCTTTGATACATATATTGGGATATCTTAAGGTTTAAATCTTTTTCGATAATCCCATTACCAACTGAACCGGGATCATCACCACCATGGCCGGCATCAATTACAATTTTTTTATTATCCATAGTATTCCTCCTCAAAGTATTTTATGATATATAACTATTTTTGTTATAAATAACTATTTTCTGTTATAATATAATTGAGGTGATAATGATGATTATCGAAAAACTTAATAAAGAAGATCTTGAACAATATAAACATTTAATGGATGAATGCTTTGATGAGAGTAATGATATAGAACAATATATAAGCAATTATAATGAGAATAGTGAAGCTTATGAAGTAATTGTCGCTAAAGACAATGATAAAATTGTAGGAAGTATTACGTTCTATAAAATGAATTTATTTACTTTTTCTTTTCAACCAGCTTTAGAAATATTTAATGTTGCGGTTTTAAAAGAATATCGTGGTCAAAAGATTGCTAAGAATATTTTCAATTATGTAATTAATTATGCTAAAGAAAATGGTTATGAATCTATTTATTTAACTTGTTTAGATACCGCATATGATGCTCATCATTTATATGAGAGTTTAGGTTTTGAAAGAGCAAGTAGTGTTAAATATAATCTTTATTTTTAATCTTAAAAATGATATATTACAACAAAAAAAGATAAGCTTACTTATCTTTTTTATAATCATCATAATTACCAATATGGCTTATTAGTTTATGATCTTTTATGACTATTACTCTAGATGCTAGTTTATTGATGAAATAACGGTCATGAGAGACAAAAAGAATGGTCCCTTGATATTCTTCTAGGGCACTCTCTAATATCTCTCTTGTGTCAATATCAATGTGATTAGTAGGCTCATCTAATATTAGGAAATTAGCTCTTTGTTGCATTAAACAAAATAGTTTTAATCTTACTCTTTCACCACCAGATAAAGCTTTTAATTTTTTAAAGATACTTTCATCAACAAATAAGAACTTAAATAAAGCTGATCTTAAATAACAATCTAGTTCGTTATAATATTTTCTAGCTTCTTCTAAAACACTTATATTTTCATCTTCAAAAATAATCTCTTGAGGTATATACCCAATAACAATATTAGTACCTATTTTAATACTATCATTATTATTTAATATTTGTTTAATTAAGGTTGATTTACCACTACCATTTGAGCCAATAAGAGCTACTCTTTCTTTAAAATAGAGTTCTAAAGAAGCATTATTAAATATTACTTTATTATCAAATGATATATTTAAGTCTTTAATAATTAAAACATCTTTGCCTGATCGATTATTCACTGAAAAAGATATTGGAATATTCTTCTTTTCTAATGGCTTATCCAATGGTTCAATCTTATCCAATCTTTTTTGGATACTGGCTGCTCTTTTAAAAAATGACTCCCCAGCAGGAAATGCCAATTTTCCAAATTCGTGCAATTGTTTTATCTTGGATTTCATAGCTTCAATTTGTTTCTGTTGATCTTTAAAAATTTTAAATTCATTCATTATTCTTCGCTCATTTTCTTCTAAATAATAAGAATAATTACCAAAGAAAATTTCACTTTTCTCTCTTTCAATTAAGATTGTTTTAGTCGCTACTTTATCTAAAAAATAACGATCATGGGATACAACCATAATTGTCCCTTTATAACTAACTAGGAATTGTTCTAACCATTCGGTTGCTTCAATATCTAAATGATTAGTTGGTTCATCTAACAATAAGATATCATACTCACCTAATACTAAACTAGCTAATAAGACTATTGTTTTTTCACCACCTGATAAGGTATTAAAATATCTATCTAACATTGTATTATCTATTTTAAAGACACTTAATACTTTACTTATTTTTGTATCTATTTCATAACCACCCATACTTATAAATTGTTCCTGCAAAGTCGTATAAGATATGATTATTTTATTTAATTTTTTATTATCAGCATTATGCATTTCTAATTCATAATTATTTAGTTTTTCTTTTATATCAATAAACGTCTGTAAGTTACGATAAATTATATCTCTTACTTTAGTATTATCATCTTCTTGATTAGGTATTTGATTTAATATTCCTACTTTACTTTCTTTACGAATAGATACTGTACCACTTTTAATATTTTCTAGTCCAGCTATTATCTTTAAGATAGTTGATTTACCACTACCATTTGAACCAATAAGGGCTATTCTTTCACCTGTTTTTATATCAAAACTAATATTATTTAAGATGGTATTAAAACCATAACTTTTAACAATTTTATTTAACCCTATTTCAATCATAGGTTCACTTCCTTTCACAAAAAAAACTATACATCATCTGTATAGTTCATACAGATGTAGGCATCACAAAAAGACACGCCTACATCTTCATTTTTTTTAATAAAGATTATAGCGTGGAAACTAATGTATACATAATAACTTTATTCATATACATTGTTATTCCTCCACTTCTAAAGATATTATAGCATAATTTTAAAAAATAGTAACTAAATTACTAGTGATTGGTAATTTTAAATTCAAATAAGTTATATTATTATACTTCTAGCCTTTATATTTAAAGGCTTTTTAAGTGTTTCGTTAAAATCATTTTCACATATTTTAATAGTCCACAGTACAAGTTTTATCAAAAGTCAAGATATTTTTCATATTTTTGTGTCAAGTTTTGCCCTATACTTTACACTATAAAATTTACAATAGTTGACACTTTTAGGTAAAAATAATGTAAAATGTGTTGTAAAATGGGGTGAATAACTCTATAATAGAAGTATATAGGAAGGGGTCTTGAACATGCTCAGAAAAGTAAGATTTATTCTAATGTTTATCTCATTATCAGTATGTCTTTGTTTAATGAGCAGTACTTATTCAAGATACGTTGCTGATACTACTGGTAATATTGATTTATTATTTGCTAAATGGCAAATTCTTGTTAATGATAATGATATTACTACAAATACTACTTCTAATATTACTTTTGTTCCGACAATGGAAGAAAATGCTAATGTAGCTGATAACGTTATTGCCCCATCTTCTAAAGGATATTTTGATATTGATGTTGATCCTAGTAATGTTAATGTTTCATTTACCTATAACATTAATTTAGGGATCGAAAATGAAGATATGCCTGATTTAATGATTACTAAATATGCGATTATTCCTAATACTTATGTTGAAGGAGATCCGTTAACTATTATTAATTTAAGTAGTAATACTATAACTAATACTTTAACCTTTGATAAGGAAACAGAAAACTTTAAATTTAATTCCTTTACTGTTCGTGTATATTTCGAATGGTATGAAGGTGTTGATGAATTAATGGATGATGTAGCAGATAGTGCGGTTGGCAATAAAGCAGCTACCGAAAATACTACTCTTCATATGAGTGCTAACATTAATTTCCAACAAGTATTTGAATAAAATAAGCAATTAAAAAGTATGTTAATAACATACTTTTTTGATGAATATTTTTTATAAACTAGACTTGCTAGCAATAATTACTGGTACAACCTTACAACTAGAACTCTTACTTTCACCATATAATTTAGAATTATTTTCATCTATCTTTTTAACCGCAAAGCCATTATCAATATTATATTCACTATTAGTCCAGTAACAATTAACGGATGGTAGATAACTAAACTTATCATTCATAAATTTATAGTAACCATTATAATTAACAGCTTTTGTAATCTCGGTTGTAATACGGTTACCATATTTTAAATCACCCATAATAGTATCTGATATATTTTCTCTAATTAGTAAAGATTGCATTACATCGGTTGAAATAATTTTCATTATATCACTTGCTTGTAGCGATCTTGTAGTTGCGGTCCAAGTAGCGGTTAAGTTAGATAATTCAGTGCTGTAATCACTATATATACCACTAGCGTAATCATTTTTAGGATCAGGCAACAAAGTAACTGTTTCATCACCTATTTTATTGTTAGTGTCTATTATATAGGTGGTAATACAAGTAGAACTAAGTTCAGAACAACGACGACTATTTGCAACATCAAACAAAACAATATCACCTAAATTAAAACGTATATCGCTTGTATCGTCATTTTCCAAGTATTGTTCAGCTGTAAGACTTATAACAATCTGAATTGGTGGCCTTATTTGATAGTTTTCATTCTGGGCTTTGCTCGTTTCTTCACCGGTTTGAAATTGATAAGCTTTAGTACCCCATAGACTATCTAAAGCATTAGTATCTGAGTCTAATGGCCATGATACTGATACCTCAAAGGAACTTTCTTCACCTTTTGATAAAACATATTGTTTAGATAGATTTATATTAACATGAAAGGGATAATCATGAGATAAAATATCTTCAATCTTTTCTGATATGTTTTCTTCAGAATCTACTATATAATTATCCGATGCATCACCTAAGATTCTTGCTGAGACAATGGAATATTTTACTTGAGCATCAGCATCACCTAAATTTTTGATATTAACTTTTTCATTAACAGTATCCATACCAGGATATATTTGAGGTAAAGATATGACTATATCATTAGAAACTTCTTCCCCGTTTTTTTCTAACTCAATATACCAAGCTTTAACTCCAACTTCTGTTGAAACTGTCGATAAACCACTATAAGCAAACCAAGCAAGAGTGGCTGATATAAATGAAGCGACAATGAAAAACAAAGACATTAAATTAAGTCGTAAATATATCTTATGCCTTTTTTCCATTCATATCACCTCACATATAATTATATTTTTAATTTATCTGCTACTACCATTTCTTAATCTTGCTCTTCTTTTCTCCTCATTATTTAACATAGCTGTAATTATTTCCGAACTTACTACATAAAGAATAGGAATTATTATAAACAGATAAAATCCAATTTGGGTTGCTACTATTCGATAAATAAAGGAAAGAATAATAGACTTATAAATTACCACACCATATACTTGATCCTCGGTAACGATAGGATCTTCTACTAAATTAGCTAGTCCCTTCGTATGAAATATATATTTTCCTGTTGTTTTACTTTTTTCAATACTGACAACTTGATGGGTAATTACTTTGTCTTTAAAACCACCATAATTACCTTCATAACTGACATTATCTCTAACTTTAATAGTTGATGGCGCAACTTTTTTTGCGATCAATACATCACCTATATCATAAAGCGGTTTCATACTTCCTGAAACGACCGTAAACATCCTATAATTAAAGAAAGATATTTTATTGTCACTAAATCGTTGCATACATACAACAATCATAAATCCTACTAAAAGTATACCAATAAATATTTTGATTGTTTTTCTAATAATCTTAACTATTTTATTTTCTGCTATTTCTTTAATTTTTTTCATCATCATCACCTACAAGCAATCTTGTGTTCTTTCTAAATATTCATCCATTGCACTTTTAAATTTCTTTTTGACATCATTACTGCCAACTAATCTTTTACTCTTCTCACTCTTAATTTCATTAGCTACCATGGCTATTATTTGTTCATCAGAAATATCTATACCACTATTTAATAGTAATGACACAGCTCTTTGAACCTGTTTTTTAATCATTACAATCGCATAACTAGCTAACTTTTCTTTTTGTTCTTTTCGCGATGAATGAATAGAGTCTAAAACAAAATAATCCATTAAAAATGAATCGTCTAAAATCCCTTTTAATATATCATCACCGGAGTTATCAACACTTTCTTTTGAGCTATTATCATCTTTACTATCATAATTTTGTAAGAACTCCCACAATTTCATAGCTATCTGGAAATTAGGATTTTTTAAAATCATATTGGTTTTTTTAATAGGAGGAATAACAAAGGCCACATGGGCCTTATCTAGTGACGTCATAAATTCATTACGGCGCCAACTGTTAATGTAGTCTCTAATTTTTTTTACTCTTTTTCTAATTGAATCAATCTCATTTTCGAAATTATTACCATTTTGACCTTGTGGCAACTCTTTTGAACTAATTTTTAATTCGATATTTAATCTTTCACTATTAGTATTAGTAGAGCCTACATACTCTAATGTTTTATCACTTCTAGTATCAAAATCCTCTAAAAAAGCTTCCTTTTTCATTAAGAATCTTGATAGATTAGTTATTAGAGTGTATATAAAACGATTTTCATAAGTGTTATATGTTTCCTCACGTCTTAAAACCAAGATTCTAGAAGGATGCACTTCATTAGTCTTGGCATCAATTTTATCAATATAATGGGTATGCTTCGATAAATCTTTAACACTTTCAACTGTAATTTTACGAGCTTTTTCAATTTTTACTACATCTGACTCATTAATAAGGGCTAACTTGGGATTTCTAATGATATTATCAACATATGGACAAGCAGCTTCAATTCGGTCAACCCAATCAAAAGAAACAGAATCCATTGCGAGTTCCGACTTAAAATGCATATCGGAACTCATACTTTTAATAAATATGTCACTTTTTTCTTTTAATTTTTCAGCATTATCAAGTTTTAAGGCTTTTGTCATATTTAATCCTCACTATCTATACTGATTTTTTAATTCTTTCTAGGTATTCAATACATTCCTTCATTGCACCATTACCAAATTCCTTATTTAAATAAGAAATAAAGGGATCTATTTCATCACGGATTAATGAAATATTTAACTGGTCAAATTTACGGAAAATCTTTTTAGCAATAAAGTAATCAATACCTTCAACCTCTTTACCACCACAAGCAACATATACCGGAACGAAAGTTCTCATTTGTTTCATAATACGGTTACCAAACGCTACCCGGAAATGTTTAATAACATAATCATCCATAACCTTTACTTTTTCGAGGTTCTTTTCAGAAATAGGTAAAGTTTCAATAGCGTTATTAAATAATGATTCCATATAACTTGAGTTAATTTCAATTGGTTCCTGTTCACGACATTTAAATGGTTCTACTTTCGTATTTATATCAATAGGCATAGCCCGGTCATAAACCTTATCTGTAACCATGAATGTTGAGTCATCGTTATTGATGGTACCAATATACCATAGATTAACTGGTAGCTTTAATTTACCACTTAAAATTCGTTTAGGATCATCGGGCCATGGACTTGTAACTAACTCAATAATCCATTCATTACGTGATGGCATTTCCAAAATGGATAGCATCTCCGCAAAATAATATTCAACACGAGCAATATTCATTTCATCGAGAATAATAGTATGAACATCGTCATCAAAGCTTGAAACATATAATTCAGCTAAAACATCACTTTCATTGAACTTTTTAGTAAATTCATTGAAATATCCTAATAACTCCGTCTTATCACGCCAAGATGGCTGAACAGACGCAATACAAGAATCATGTTTAACAAATTTTCCCCAAGCATAAGCTAACGATGTTTTACCAGTACCAGATATACCCTGTAAAATTATTAATTTACCACAAGCTAATGCTCCGAAAAAACATCTTAAAAGAGATGAATCATAATACAAGTGTAATTGACTAGCTGAATAGCACCTGAAATTATCGACTAAATCAGCTAAAGTAAAGTTGTTACCATAGTTTTTAGGTTTAAAATTTTTAAATTCTTTATCAATTCTATCCAATTTAGGAAAACGAATTTCTGGATTTTCATTTTCCCCACCTTCTGGTGTTTCTTCTGTACCATCAGTAGTTGGCTCTTCATCAGGTTTTAAACCCAATTGAGATACCTTCATAGCCATAATCTCATTTTTTTCTTTCATCAATTTTTTAACTTGACTATCAAGATCAGCTATTTCATCTAGTAGATCATCTTGATTCAATTTATTTTTTCTAAGTCTTAATACTCTTCTTATAGCAAAGAATACTAGTAAACCAACTAAACCGATAATAATAACTAGAATTGCAATTGCTATACCAACAAAAAGCCATTCTGAGCCTTTAAAGCTGCTACTATAATTACTAATTACCTTTGTATAATCATTATAACTAGCAATCTTAACAAGTCCTCCCCAAATCCCTTTAAAAATAGAAAAGAAACCATCAAAAAAGATTGAGATAAATTCATAGAAAAATCTTAAAAATGTATTCATAGCCTACTCACCCCCAACATCTCCAACCTTATCGTTTATATCCTCATAAATAATTCTACTTATGAGTTCTTCTGGTATACATTGTAATATTTTTGTTGTACTAACAATCTTTTTATTCATAAAAATGTAATCAGCAATATAAATATTACCTCGATCTTTTTCTTCAACACTACTTTCTTTATCAAAGACAATAGCAAATTTATAATCCATCTGTTTAATTTCTTTTAATATCTTTTTGTTGCTTAATAAATCATTATATGTTAATAAAATAATAACATTTTCTTTAGCATATTTATCATCAAGCATCTTCAATAATTTTTCTAATTTTCTTTCCTTTGTATATAAACTATTAGGAATATATAAAATGTATTTCTTATTGAAAGTACCTAACATCATATCTTTACATAATTGTACTAATAGTAAATTTAATAAAACAACAATCTTATCTTCAGCTACTATGCCTTCTTTATAAGTTTTATCAATAATGTAATCACTATAAATTTTACTGAATGTTATGTTATGTTCTAATTTTAGACCATATATATCTTTCTTTGTTGTAAGCTTATTTAATGTTAAATTAAACATATTGGTCTCTAGTTTAGCTAAATAGTATTCGCCCATATCATTATAGTTACGTTGAATTTTAATAATCTCATTGGCTATTTGATCAATATTCTGACCATTCCAATCACTCGAATACTTGATAAGTTCTTTTTTATAAAATTCATGTTTAACCTTTAAAGTAGTAATAGAATCTTTAGCTTTTTCTAAATTAATAATTAGAATAAATGTCTTAGCATATAGATTAACAACTTCATTATATTTTTGATCATTACCTTTATATTCTTTAATTAGAGAGTTAGCAGTCTTCTTAATAGCGTTTTCAAGTTTTAATAGTACATTTTTACCAGTTGTACTGATATCATCATAATAATTATAGTATTTACCATCAATACAAGTAGTAATAAAAGCTTTTTTTATGCTATTCTTGCTAAAACGTATTTTTTCGTCATTGTATAAAAGATCAGCTATTTCACTTATTTCTTCTCTTCTAATATTCATAATAGTATCAATAATGTTTTTACCTTTTAAACTATTTTTTAGTTTATCTAATAGCTCTAAATCTATTTGTGTTAAATCGTTATTTTCTTCTTCCTCTTCAGCGATTTCTTTAGGCGCATTCACTTCTTCTTGTTTTTTGTTTTTATCATTAGAGTCTGTTCCTTTAATTTCATTTTGAGCAATTTCAAGTAAAGTGTCATCAACTTCCTTAGCATCCACTGAAATAAAACGATAAAGAGATGTTTTTTCTAATTCTTCATCTAAATGTTCTTCTGGTTCTTTTACTTCTTCAATCTTAACTTTAGGAGCTAATTCTTTATATTTTTCATCAACTTCTTTAGCGTCTACTGATATAACGCGGTAGAAAGATGTCTTTTCAAGATCAGTATCATGATAATATTCAGGATTTTCAATCTTTTCTTCCTTGATTATAGGTAACTCGTCTTTATGTTCTGTAGTATCAGAATCAACAGGAATAGTTTCAAATATTGATATTTTATCTATATCTTTGTCTTTTACAACACTCTTTAAATCATTTTTATCTATTTTAGGTACTTGTTCCTCATATTTATCATTAACTTCATTAGGATCAATGGATATGACCCGATATAACGATGTTTTTTCTAAAATATCTTTATGGCTATTATCTTTGGAATCTTCAATAGGATGTTCATTCTTATGATTGTTAGGAATTTGTTCCTCGTCCCAAATACCAAGGCTATTGTCATTAGATTCGTTTGATTTAATATTTTTGATATCCTTTTTGGTTTTCTTTTTTAGGGTTGGAACAAACTTATTGCCAACTATCTTACCAATGAGGCTTTTTACTTTAGAATTATTAATTATTGTATTTAAAAATTTATTATCATTGCCAGACTTATTCTTTTTAAATGCTAAATTAAATAGAAACAAAGTAATAATAAGCGCTATTAAAACACTGGGATTAAATAGAGTTTTTCTAAGAATACCAAAATTAGACCAAATACCAACTACTTTTCCAATAATTTGGTTTTGATCAATTGGTTTGTCCTTGGCGTTATTAGCATCGCCTTTTGTTACATATGTCCCATTGTATACTTCGATAATTCGATGTGTTATATAATCATTACCAGATTTGTAGGTAACAATATCATTTAATTTTACCTTTTTTGTCAAAGAAACAATAATACAGTCACCAGCATTTATTGTTTCAGCCATACTTCCTGTTTGAACCTCAAAAATAGAATACCCAAAAAAGTTGGTATAAGCATTACCAAGGATTCTGGTTTGTACTCCAGTATATATTGAAATTAATAAAATAAAGCCAAATATAAAGATTAAAGCGTTTAGTAAAAGATTGACAGTTTTTTTTGCCACTTGTTTTCCTTTTGAACTCATTATTATCATTCCTACTCTATCTTATATTGGTATACTAGTTTATATAAATTTTATCACATCCGACAATTATTTACAATATTATGCCCTTCTTTTTTGGTAAAAGTATATCTAAAATAATAAAAACACATAAATGTTTATGTGTTTTTTTTACAATTATAAAATATTAGTTTTGCAATTATGATTTTTTAGTCAAATTATCTTCTTTTCCATATTTAATTTCAACAATTAAAGCATAAAATTCATAAATAAAAATCATAAAACTTGGAACAAGGATAATAAATAAAAATCCCCATTTTGATTCAATTAATGATAAGAAGAATCCCAAATTATTATAAATTTTTGTAGATTCACCTATAACATACTTCATTGAATAATTAGCACCATTTTCAAAGGAAATAGCATTGTCATCAGCATGAACTTTTCCAACAACGCCTAAATTGATACTTACTACTCCATTTTGATCTGGTTGATAAACAAATATTTCATTTCCTTCTTTAATTTGTTCAATCTTAAGACCATCAACTAAAACTAAATCGCCTTTTTTATAGTTTTTTGTTGATAAAGAATCATTAATTATAATAAGTGAGGTGTTGCCAAATTGCGTAACACCAAAATCATTATAATTTAATAAAAGAATGGTCATTGTTAACGCAAAAATAAAAAATATAACCCCTGTAATTCCAATTAAAATTTTTTTAATAACACCTAATGCTTTCATTCTTACCACCTATTCTAATAATAACATAAAATCAAATATATATCAATAATTAAATCTAAAATAATAACATTTATCTGCACGTTAACAATCACTTGTTTCTGTTAATATAAATTCAGTAACATTATATATTGCGTTAAAATCCGTCTTATAAAAAATATAGCTAAGACTATCTTTAGCACCAATATTGAACTTTATTTCCTTTATATAACCATTCTCATCATTTACATACGAACTTATATTACTATTGCTAGAATCAATATGGAGCTTACTGGAATCCCATGTAATTTTTACACACTTAGTACTAGAATAGGAATTTGATACCACCAAACGATCATAGTTACTATAATTTTTATAATTCATTGCCACTTTATCTTCACTATTATTTATTTTATGAAGAACAAAATCACCTTTTAAGCTTTTAGTATATGGAGATGTACTGACTGCTTCAACTCTAACTACAACATCTGATAATTCATAATTTTCATCAGTTAAGACGATATCAAAGTAATGATCCTTCTTTGCAATTTGATCTGACCATTCATAGCCGCCTAATTCGCAATCTGTTTTATTTAAAGCACTAACATCAACGTTATCATTAGTGTTATTAACGCAAATTTGAGAGCTTGTCAGAACCCCTTCTTGTGTATTAGATTCCGTACCATTCATATGGCAAGTAGCATGACTAGCAGCATCACCAGTTATAGTACAAGTAACCTGATAATTTATATCATAGCTAGTTATAACCGTTTGATTTAAATTATTTTTAACATTAAAATTAATACTCCGACCATCCCAAAGATTATCAACATTTTTTGAAATAGTAGTGCTTAAATTATCACTACTAAAATAGAAACCTTTTGATTTTAAATAATAATTCCATATCGAATCTGAAACATATTTTGCATAAGAAAAACCATAGATACCAACAAAAATAGTAACTATTATTAATATAATTAAAAATATTGGTTTTTTAATTTTTCTCATATTTATCACCCTAATCATCTATTTTTTGCCAGCTTTTAATCTGAATATTAATGTAATCTACTAAATTAGAGTACTCTGAACCACTATATTCACTAGGAAATTGAACTTTTAATTTATAATTGTCTAACTGTTCAGCTGCGTGCCCCATTTCTTGAATAGGAGCATTGCATATTAATTCATTTTGCGGATTACGTGTTGATGTTTCATCACAAGTGAAAATTAATTCTTCTACTTCACCATTTACTTTATAAAGATTAATAATTAATGGAATAAGATGATAAGTTTTAATTGTCATTTGGTATTGAACAGTAACATTGCTCAAAGTTCCTTCGGAATTGTTGCCAATTGAAAAAGGATATTCTTTATTATCACCAGGATTAAAATCAACCAATGATAATTGTAATTGATCTAAACTCTCGGTATTGAAAATAAATTTAGCCAGCCCTTGATCAACTGATGTCAGGCTTGTTGATGAATGAAAAATAGAGTATGTTAGCCCAAAACCCATTATCATTAATATCAACATAAATAAAATTATTAAAATTCGATACTTTTTTTTCATGCAACACCTACTTAACAATAAAATATTTTTCAATGGTTCCAATTTTTTTAGTTCCATCATATAATGTAAATACCCATTTATAACCTGTATTTTCAAATGCTGTAGGAATCAAATTCAACTCAAAAGTAGTATGTTCCGTTGGATTTTTTGATACATAGTAAATATTAGTAGTAGCAGCTTCTAGTGTATTACTAACATAATCAGTTAAATTAACAATAGAATAGTTCTGATTATAGGCAGTTAAAGAATCTTTCTTATATAAAGAAACTCTTATATTAGGGTTGTCTAACGAACCACTCTGCATAATATCAAAAATAATATTTAATGGTGTATCTGTTTTATTAATAATGCGTTTGGTATCATCCATATTAGCATTAAAACTGTAAGGAATATTAATATTATCGTTAGTGACATTAACAGGAATGCTTATTTCCATATTACCTGTTTCATCATTATAATAACCATCATAAGAAGCATAACTAGTTATTTTAAAATAATAAGTACCAGCTTGTAATTCATTATTATCATTATCACTAGTGATAATACTTAAGATTGTGCTAACATCCGCAATACCATTTTTTAAACTAATACGAATATTATTATCATCATCAGGTGAATATATATCAGTACCTATTTTGAAAATGACATTTTTAAGATAGTCTTTTGAAACAATGACACCATTACTATCAACCAATTTAACTAATAATCCTATTTCTTTGTCTTCATAGGTAGTATCAATAATTTTATGCTCCCCTATATACTTATAATTTATGGCACTATCGATATTAATATCAGTTGTAGCATCACTATTAAAATTTATAGTATTACCGCTATAATCAGTATCAAGATAAAGACTGGCTTGAGTACTGGTTAAATCAACATTTGAATATATATTAAAATTTTTTATGGTATTAAATAAAGTTGGTCTAACCTTATCACCGTTATTGTTATGAAGTTCCATATATAAAACAACATTTTCATAATTTACTAATATATTGGTATTGGATAAATCTAAAACAATTGTGAAATCTTCAGTTGTAGACCCATTGTCATAATAGGTGTCTTCAGTATAAGGTTTATCCTCGGCTCCTACTTCCTTAAATAAGGTAAAAGGAATAGTAGAAACTTTAACACAGTCTAAATCCTCAGGATCACAACTATTATTGTAATCATAAATATCTTCATTAGTACTAATTAAATATTCATATACTTTGTGCTTAATATTATCAATTAAGGTTATTTTTGAATCTTTTGGTAATAAAATATTAGTTATTAAATTGTGTGTATAGCCTGTTAATTCTGTTGCATTAATATTAGAAAAACTAGTATTTAAGGTTATACTTGATTTATCTGTAATATAAGATTCCGCATTTAAATAACTACTCGCATTGCGTCCAATCGTTAGGTTGTTTTCTACATAACCATTATAGACAATGTAATCTGTGTTAAGATAGGTGGCATAGTCATAACTATCAATTATCTTTGCATATACAATATAGGTACCAATTTCATCAATTGTGATACTATTATCATAGGTTGTCCAATTGCTTTCGCTTAAAGCTTCTAAAGCACTTTGACTTAAAATACTATTAGTAATGTAGTACGCAACACTTGATATACCCGATATATCATTGCTTGCTTCAATAGTTAGTGTTTGTGATTTATCAACATATATATAATTTAAATTAGAATTTAAATTAGTCCATATATGATCATCCATATTTATATTGATAGAAGCACCAGGTAAATCAAGGATTAATAAATCGGTATTTAAATATGTAACATTATCATCATAATCAACAACTTTAGCATAAATAACATAAGTACCTTCTTCCGTTATTTGAACAATACTACTATAATTCTGCCAAGTACTTATTTGATTTATCTCTTGTGATGATAAAGGTATTGTTGTATTACTAACATAATAGTAAATTTCTTTAAGTGGTCTTAAGATATCTTTTTCTTCAATACTAAAAGTAATATTAGTTTGTAGTTTAATCGGACTTAATTCATAACTTAAATTATTCCATGAATATACATTAACGTTTATATTGGCAATAGGGTTCTTAATATCATCAATAAATAGGATTGGCAAAGTATTATCTTCGTAAACCCAAGCATTATTATTATTGATTTCTAAATCCGTAAAAGTAATAAATTCGTTAAATAGCATATTACTAATCATGTATGCTTTTGAATTTAAATTATCCATAGAAATTGTGTCAAAACTACCACTATTTAGGCTACCTGTATTGACTGCTGTCAAGCCATTGACAAAATAACTGTTAGTTACATTGACAGTAGTATTAGTAATTGTATCGATGCTATAATTAGTGGCTGAAGTATTAAAGGTATCACTAATGGCAATTATACCAGTATTATTAATGGTCATTCCAATTAAGCCCCCAAAATTATCACCCATCATTGATCCCGTATTATAGCTTCTGCTGATGGTCATATCTTGACTGTTTTTTTCAATGACGCCAATTAATCCACCACTAATATGAGTACTGCTAATATTACCCGTATTATAGGACCTTGTAATATTATTGGCATTAGTAGTAACACCAACTAATCCACCACTAACAGAATAGCCATAAACAGTGGCTTTATTAATTGTGTTTACAATTGCAGTATTGTCACTTTTAGCAATAATACCTCCTGATACACCGTATTTATATGTAATATTATACTTTAAATTAGTAAATGTTAAAGTAGGTGTGCCAATAGATGTTGTAGATGTTGCAACGTTAATATTATCCCTAATACTACTGCCTAAATCAACTTCAAAAATGCCTCCCGTTACTGTAACCCCATTAATCTTTATAATGGTTTCGGCATCAGTTGTGCCATCAAAGGTATAATTACCAGTAATAGTTGTTGAACTGATTTCACTTCCAATAAAAGGCAAATCATTAGTTAAATCAATATAATTGGTTGTTTCTGTGCTTTGTAAATTAATTACCGAAATAGTAGGTATTGTGTTAATACTTTGATTAGATAAGTTGCTTTTACCAATTATATGTCCATTAAATAAAATATTGGTTAAGGTATTATTATTGGTAGTTGACGCAATACCAGCTGTAATAGTGCCACCATATATAATGGTATTCTCAACATATAAATCTTTTATATCCCCCTGTAGATCTGTAAATAATGCCATTTCAGCCTTTGTTTCACTTGTAACATATAATCCATATATAGTAAATGAACCACCATCAAAATAGCCTTTAAAACCATTTAATGAATCAAAAAGATTGACAGTTCCAATTTCTGTTCCTGAATGACTATTATTATCGTAATATTTATTAGAATAGTTTGCTATGTAATAAGTTTCGTTATCCAATATATATTTAATACCATCGGTTGTATCGTAATCAAAAACGCCATTATTTAAAGCGATATCATTACTTAATTTAAAATATGTGTTTTCATAATCATAGCTGGTTAATTGTTCACCAAAATAAGACAATTCTGCCCCATTTGAGATTATATAGGGATCATTTTGTGTACCCGTTCCCTTATGATAACTACTAGCAATACTTCCATCCCAAAAAGTTACTGTGTTAATAGTACTACGATTTTTAAATCTCGCTAATGAAGGTATACCAATTGTAACTAATAAAACAAGTAATAACATTACTACTAAACAAGTAAACTTTTGTGTTTGTGATAATTTGTTAATGAATTTTCTTGCTTTTAGCATACCTATCACCTTCCAATCATAAATAAATCCCTATTTTATTTTATATAACAATTATAACATAATTCGCCAATTTTCACCATAAATATATTTCACCAAAAACAAAAAAACTTCAAAATGAAGTTTTAATTTTTTTTACTTTCAGCTATACTAATTTTTTCAACTTGAGCCATAAACCATAGTTTTTCGACATTTGTTGAACTCTTTTCAATTTCATTAACTCTTAATAATAATTGAATTTTATCGATTAAATTAGGTAATTCATCAGCGATTAATCCATCCTCAGTTAAATTAATATTAGCCAAACGATAACGATTAACGATGATACGAGCCACATTACTTTCTTCAAATAAAGCTATACCATTAATAATTATATTAGTTGGATTCATAGCAAATAAATCAAATTCATTACTATATTTAATTATCTCATCATATGTAGTAATTTCAGAAGTTTTTTTAATAGCAATCTTTTTGAAGTAATCAAAGCTATAATATAGATGCAATAATTCTGATATAGTAAATGAAATATTTAAAAATGATAATACCTTATCATTAAAGTATTCCTGATCATAAGCTTTATATAAGTCATAAAGTGTTTTTGCTTGTTTAACTGATTCTAATCTCAATTGTTTTATATTATTGTTATTTCGTGACTCAAAGAATCCTATTTCACCACGAAATACATCTTTATTGATTTTTTCCAATTTACCTTCTTTTTCAATAATCTCCGATTCAATTGCTTTTAAATTTTTACTTGCAGTTGAATTTTTATCACTAACAGATAATTGTTTTTCGTATTCTTTCTTGAAATTATTAATCAAGGGCATAAATTTCAGATAATTAGAATATTCTTCAATATTATGTTTTAGTTTTTCTAAATTTTCATAAAACTTATCCATTATTGTTTTATCTTCAAGATTCATTGAATCAATCATTAAAGCACTATAAGTCCCAAGTCTTGTCTTACTATCAGCAAAATAGTTATTCATATCAATAGCACCATTTTTAGCTAAGTTAATAATATCACATATATCTTCATGACTAGCGTTATTTAAATCGATATAAGCGGTTTTTAACTTTTCTAAACAATCTTCATAACTATTAATATTATTTTCAAGCATAACTTCTTTTTGAAGTTTAGCTATGTAATTAATAAGCTTCTTTTCATTTTTCCTAATTATTTTTCGAAAATTTAGTTCTATGTGCTGAATAATATCCGGATTAATCCAATAAATTCTTTCAAATGTTTCAGAAACACGATCGTAGTTTTTATTACGTCCATTTCGTACTTCCAAAAATGATGTCATATATTCACGAACATAAACCGTATAGTCAAAATCGTCTATAGCAAGTCTAATTTCTGCCATATCAAATTTATCCAAAAACTGATTAATAATATCATTTAAAGAATTAAAATTAAAATCATAATAATTGCTTATTTGGTATATTAAATTATCAAATCCCATTTTTTCAAGGTAAGTATTAGTAGGATTTAAAACAAATCGTACATGTTCTAATGAACTAACCTTATTATTCAAAGCATCTAAATTTTTATCATTATTTTTAATATTAAAAGACCGGCTTTTGGTATCTAAATACTTCTTTACAGCTAAACGATACTCGTTATATTTTTCAGAAATAGAGGCAATTTTCTCATTAAACTTTTTGACATTTTTTTTATTATTAGTAGGCATAATAGAAAATAAGGTTTTTTTAGCGTCAATATCGTCATCAATAAACTTTAAAAAATTACTCATTTTCCACCTTCTCTTCAACAACTATTTTTTTATCATCCAAAAATTGCAAAAAGTCAGTTATATCACCATATACCTTAACTAATTCTTGTAAGGTAAGAGCTGACATATCAAAATCTACTTTTTCTGCTTCTTTTTCCATAAAATCACCCCTTTATTATTCATAACCAGCTAAATCTTTTATAAAGCTAACAAGAATATTAACTACTGCTCCTTTTGATGACGTTTCTAAGCTATCCATATCTTGTCCTTCTATCCATACATATACTCGAAACTTAGAGATACCATTAGGTATTGAATATATAGGATCATTGAAGTTTGTAATTGTTCTTTGGAATGCAAAATGTTCAGTATCAAGAGGAATTCCTGTACCTTCGTGACCATTGACATGTTCAAGACGAGTACCCTCATTTATTATCGCATAAGTAGGTGAGGGAACACCATCAGCTAAACTAACGCCATAAACCTGTATGTTTTCAACAGATTTTGCTGAATGCATAGTACTGTTAGGTTCATAGACCAACATTGTGCATCTATTATTACATTGTATATTTTGTATAGTATTAACATCAGAAGTATTTGGAACACTGCCTATTATTACTAGACCAATACGCATGGAATTAATAATTCCTGACATATCTGCCTTAACATCATCTTGCGTATCGGCAGTAAATTCAATACCGGTTCCCTCATCAAAATACAAATTATCATTTTTAGGCGAACCACTAATATTTTTTAAAAATACATCAAAGGCAATGTAAACATTACCAGATCTTGGAATATTTTCATCAACAAACTTAGTAGTTAAGTATCTTTTTTCACTTAAATCTCTTTTTCTACTGACTTGTCCAAGATAAACACTAAATTTATCAGAATTAGCATTTTTAATACCATTTGTTGATACAGGCCACAATCCTGTTGCTGACCACTGATTAGTGTGGTTAGGATAAGTTTTTTTCAAATCAGTAATAATACTATTTAAAGATATATCAACAGAATCAGAGAAAGTAACACCATCTAAAGAAATAAATAGTCCATTATCCGTTGATACAACTAAATCAAAAAACTTTATTCTTACGTTTAGTGATGCTGAAAACCATGCATAAGAAGCAATTATAAGAAAAACAGTAGTAAGAAATATTATCACATATAATACTTTAATATTTACGTTTCTTAATATAGTCTGATGTCTTTTTTTAGTTTTTTTGTTTTTCTTTTTTTTAGTGCCCTTACCTTTAGGATTATGATTATTTTTTTTAATATTGGTTTTATTTACTGTCATAAAGCACCCCTTTTAGTATAATTAAAGAGTAACCAACCTTGATTACTCTTAATTATTCTCATAATAATTACTAACATAACCCTAGTCAGTACTTATATATTTTGTTTTTTATCCTGCTGCGTTTACAGTAACATTTCTTACTACAGTAGTAGTATTACCACTAGAATCTCTTAATGTATAGTAAACCTTATATGATCCAGCAACATTGGTATTAACTTCAGAAGCATTGATTTCAACATCATCAACTAATGCAGTTTCATCAGCACCTACCATTACACCAAGTTCTTTATCATATGCGTTAGTTACACCATATTCAGTATAAGTATCACCTACAGTTAAAGTAACACTATATACAGGAGTTTCAGGAACTGTATTATCTGAAGGTGTTAATTCTATAACTGGGGTTTCAGGGTTAACTGGAGTTAAATATTCAAAATCAGATTCTTCCATTCTTTCTTTAGTGAATCCGAATTTAATAGTTACAGCTTTTCCTATTTGAGCAAAATCATAGTTATCTACGTCTTGTCCTTCTAAGAAAATATAAACTCTAATTTTTGTTACACTATTTGGAGCTAAATACATGAATTCAGGACGTAAAGTACCTGTTTTAGCTTTTTCAGTATCTGTGAAATAATCCATAGATTCTAAGAAAGGAGTTGCACCAGAAGTACTTCCAGTATATCCATTTAAATCAGCACCATCATATATATCGACAAATGGAACTAGTTCTGTATTTTCTATAGTAATTTCACGGCTTATAGCATAAGTAGTTTTAGCAGCGCCATTAACTAAAGTAGTACATTCATTTCCGGCTGCAGTAATATACTCGCCTTCAGTTCCAACTTCATCTGATCTCTTAACACATGTTGTATCATACCAACTTATAGCATTTGCAACATGTTTAGTATCATTTGGTTCCCAAATTGTAGCATCTCTGTTTTCACAAAGTCCAGGTGTTGCAGGTTCGCCTGCAATTTCGTTTGTAGCACAAGTAATTCCTTGATAATTAGCTGCTGTAACACCATCAGCGTTTGCTTGAAGACGACCAATTTGTGCGAAAGCAATTCTCATAGAATTTTCAATACCTGCACCAGCTACACCAGTTGTTGAGCCTATAACAGATGAATCAGTTGTTAAATATATTCCTTCTTCATTGTTAATATTGACCTCATTATAATATTCTCTACCAGATAAGTTCATTACAAACAAATCAAAGGCAATATATCCAGGTTGCTCTGTTGCTAATGCTTCAAAATTTCCAACTCTGCTAGTAAGTAATCTATAACCACCATCTGTTGAAGTTAAACTTGCTTTTTCAAACAATGTTAATCTTGATGCAGTTTTATCGATTACACCAGTGGTTGACATTGGAATTAATCCTCCTGTGCTTGTTGCAGCAGGATCAATAGTCCACCAATTGGTATCATTAGTATAAGCGCCTAAAACGCTATCTTTGTCTATTTGTAAGGTATTAGTCCATGAATCGCCATCCAAAGACAACATTAAGCTATCAGCTGTTTTGATTTGTACATCAAAATTAGTAACGCTTACAGTTCTCAATCCGATAAACCATGCATATGTTGCTACAGACAACACAATTGTGGTTAACGAAAAGACTAAAATTAAGCTTTTGACTCTTCGTGAATGCAATTTATTTTTTTGCATAAATACATCTCTCTCCCTTTATTTTATTTTTTTTGCAATAATGCATTATTGTATATAATGCCACTACTATTATGGATAGAACATGGTATTGTAATATTTGGTAGCGGGTTTTTCTAATACAATATTACCTTACCATAACCTAGCATATACATTATTATTGTAGCATAAATACATTAAATGTCAACAATTTTCGACTAATTTCTACTCTTTCTGTCTGCATTAATAAATAATGATTTTGTCATTATTATTAATTATCGCTATCACTACTATAATTTCTTTATAATAAAAATGAACAAATTTGCATTCATTCATTTTTATGAATTAATTAGTATTGATCATTTGAAATTATATATGTTGTTAACTTGTTAATACTTCAAATTATTCAGCAGCAACTATTACATTTCTAGTTATTGCTTGACTATTTCCAGCCGCATCAGTTGCGGTATATGTAATAACATATGTTCCTGCTGTTGCTGTATCTACAGTACCAGTTACTACAGGTACTAATGCACCATCAACGTTATCATATGCTGTAGCGCCTGGTTCAGTATAAGTGTCACCAACAACTAAATTCATAGTTTCAGCACCATTTAATACTACAACTGGTTCTTGAACATCTAATGTAGGGAATCCAGCTTCATCTTCAGTAAATCTTTCTTTAGTGAAGCCAAATTTAACAGAAATAGATTTTCCAATTGAAGCAAAATCATAGTTATCAATATCTTGACCTTCAATATATACGTATACTCTAACTTTAGTAATACTATTTGGAGCTAAATACATAAATGCTGGTCTATCTGTTCCTTCAAGATCTTTTTCTGTATCAGTAAAATATGGGAATTCATATAAGAAGTTTCCTGCTCCAACAGTCGCAGTATACTTATTTAAACTTGTTCCATCATATACATCTACTATATTTCCTGGAGTTATTTCTTTACTAATTGCATATGTAGGAACATAATCAGTTTCTGTAAAAGTTGTACAACTTCCTTTAGCACCATAAGTACTTATAGCTGTACGTTCAGCACAAGTCTTATTATACCAATTTATGGCATTTGTAACGTGTTTTACATCATTTGGTTCCCAAATTTGTGCTGTTTTAGCACAAGTACCAGTAACATCAGCACTTCCAGTACAATCAATTCCTGTGATTGTTGCAGCAGTAGTAGTAGTAGCTGCTACACGTCCAATTTGAGTGAAAGCAACTCTAACAGAATTTTCTATACCTGTTCCTGCTACACCATCTGTTCCTCTATCAACAAGAGAATCAGTTGTTAAGTAAATAGCTTCTTCACTTCCATAATCATCAAATGACGTATAGTCAAAAGGTTCATAGTAAGCTGTTCCTGATAAATTTTTAATAAATAAATCAAAAGCAACATATCCATCTGCTTCTTCTTTAGCTGGATCAGTATTAGGAATTTCACTAGCTAATATTCTATATCCGCCTGGTGTAGTAGTTAAACTACCTTTTTCATACATAGTTAATCTTGAAGATGTAGCATTAACTACACCAACAGATGATACAGGGCTCATTCCTTCAGCTCCGCCCCAACTATTTTTATTGCCAGCGTAAGAAATCGTTTTATGATTATTCTTGTTAATGGATACTGAATAATCCCATTTACTTCCATCTAATGACAATAATAAACTTTCTGTTGATTGAATTTCAACATCGAAGCTACTAACAGTAACAGTTTGTAGTCCGATAAACCATGCGTATGTTGCCACTGACAACAAAATAGCACTTAACGAGAATATTGTAACAATATTTCTCAGTCTTTTTGCATGCATTCTCTTAGCACTTTGCATAAATACATCTCTCCTTCTATTTTTCAACGAATTCGGAATTAAATTCCATATGAATTTTAATAACCCCTCCCAAAATATTATCTGTACAATCTTGGTCGGTGCCTTCTAGCCATACAACGATGGTATACTTGTTCTTGTCACCCGGTTTAAAACTTTCAATATGATCTCTTGCTACCAAGTCATCAGACTGAAAAGCTATAGTATCCCTTTCAGGAGCACCTGTCCTGGACACTTTTGCATAAGTGACAGCTTCGCCATTTTTGTATACTTTAACTCGTACGGCCTCATCGACATTTTTAATAACATCATCAATAATAATTTCTGACCAATAATCAGATACATCTTTACCAAGATTCTCGACATAAAACGTATAGGCAACATAATTGTCACCATTGTGTGATCCATTATGATCATCAAGATCAGTTGGAAGCCACTTATAGGAAATATTGTCGAATGAATCAACAGAAGTTGCATATAATTCGGTTCTAAAAACTTTATAGTCGGGATCATCATAAATGATAATACCACGCTCTAGATATAGGTTTTTATCCAATGATATACTAAAAGTGCCACTACTATAGACAATACCAATAACAACATATAAAACAAGTAACAGTAATATAAAGGTAATTAATGCTATCTTTGCAATCTTAACAATCTTTTTCTTCTGCTTAACCTTACCAGCACTCGATATAATCTTGCCCTTCATTTTTTACCCTAATCCTTTTTATGGGTACCCGCTATACCCACTCGCATATTTTGTTATACTTGTCTAATATACAATATTAATTTTAGCATAAATGAACAAATTGTCAATACAATTTGAGATTTTTGTCGTAATATGTATTATTATTTTTGTCATGCATGGTAACTTTGCTACCCTATATTTTTTATTTGTGAAGAGTAAAAGAAAAAACAGGACATTGAGATGCCCTATTTTTTGTATCTAAACATAGCTGATGGCCGATGTCCACCACCAGTTTTAATTTTGTCGGTTTTTTCCACCTTATCAGCAATAATTCTTCGAAAAGCTGGATCCAATAATTTTTTATTTAATATTATTTCATAAACTTGTTGTAACTCTCCTAAAGTAAAGTATTCCGGTAACATATTGAAAACAATATCTGTATATTCAATCTTATTTTTTAATCTCTCTAAACCACTTAAAATAACTAAAGGATGATCAAAAGCCAATGATTCATTTTCAATAATTTCAAATTTATAACGATCAGTTGTCTTTTCTTTTAAAACTTTCTTAATTTTAAACTTAATAGTTATATCACCATTAATTAAAATAACATCAACAATATTATTTTCTTCCATAACAATTACATCAAACCATAAAGCGTTATTATTAAGTGTATATTTTAATTGGTCTTTATCTATTAATGCCATATAAGAAGTTGATACTATACGCATTCTTGGATCCCTTTTTACTGAACCAAATGTATATAATTGCTCCAAATATATATTTTTTAGATTGGTTTCTCTTTCAAGAATTCTTAATGGACAATCTTCTAAATCTTCTTTGACATCTAAAAATCCACCCGGTAAACACCACTTATCTTTAAAAGGATAATCATCTCTTTTTACTAATAAAATACTCATATGCTTTTTGTCTGTTTTCCGATAATTAGTATGTGGTTCATCAGATATTGAGACAATCAAAATATCAGTTGTCATTGATAGTTTTTCAAAAGGACTAGAATCATAATTTTTTAGGAACTCTTCTTCACTATTATACATAATAATTTCTCCTCTTATTAATATTACGATTATAACATTTCTATTTATAAAAATCAAAAATTATTATTTATATAATTGATGATTCTTTATATAATCAATTACTTTTTTATCCACATAATCGGCCATTGTTTCAAATGTATCATTTGTTTTTATTTTATCCCTTATAACAGTTGAACTAATATCTTTGTCAAAATTAATGTCGGTTACCAAAATATTATTTTGATATTCCCTAAAGGTATTAATGATTTCATCAATATTATCATCATTTCTTTTAGTTACAATGATTTTGAAATGGCTTAAAACATATTTATACTCTCTCCAGGTAGTGAATTCTTTTAAATTATCACTACCACATATAAAACAGATGTCATCGTTAGGATACTGATTTTTAAAATGGGTTAGGGTTTGATAAGTATAGGTTAGTTGCCCAAATTCATAATCAGATACTTCTAAATAATCATAGCCTTCAATCATTAACTTGAGCATATTATAGCGATCAGCATCATTTGCTAGATATGGTTTATTATATAAGTTTCCAACCGGAACATATATTATTTTATCAAGATATCCTGTTTCTATTAAACTAATAGCCATACTTTTATGTGCATTATGAGGAGGATTAAAACTACCTCCAAAAATACCTATACGCATTTTATCACCTATCAATCTTTTGTTTTTTCTATTACAATTATACATGTACTATTAGGTAATCTAGTTACCCGTATATTTTCATCATAAAAACTAATTTTATTTAAAAGATTTTCTTCATAACCAGTTTGTAAAAAGGCATTGCATTCAACAATTCTACAGTCTTTACCCAATGTTTGTTTTACAAAATCAATATATTCTGTTGGCGTAAAATAACCAAATTGCTCTTTTACTTCTAATGAATATGAATCCTCACCCCAAGTATATGTATATAAGAATTCCATTGCGTCATTAATCAGCATTTTTACTCTATTATTACCAATACACTGGTATGAAACTTTTCGCCCTTTAAAATCCTGACAATATCGGTCTAGTATATTTATATCTTCTGGATTAAAGAATTCAATAATCCGATATTGATTTTGGGGTTCAGTCATAATACCATCACGAATAATTATTCTTCCCCCCTTTGGTAATATTTGATAAGCTGATTTTAAAGTTTTTTCGATAGTTTTATGATTGAATTTTTGATGATCTGTTTCAATATAAGAAAATAACTCATGAATAATAGAAGAATAAATAATTGTGTCTATTTGTCCATAATTGAAATAGTTATTTAAATCTAAGGCATCTCCTTTAACAACATTCCATTTTCTTTTTTCCACCGTTTTCTTTTTGCTTAATTCATCAATTACATTTTGTGATATATCAATACCATATACACTTTTATTAGGATATTTTTTCAATATTAAATCCATCAAAGCTCCGCCACCAGGACCTACATCAAGAATATTACTACCCATAATATAATCTAATATTTTAGCCTTATGGTTTAATGATGCATTCATAGTATTTAAATAACCGATTTCATTATAAAAACGATCATATTCATCTCTTCTAAAACCAAACAAATCATATAAAAGGAAGACAGCTTTTTGGTATAAAGAACTACTGGAATAAGCAACTTCACAGAATTCAATTAATTTAGTTGCTTGTTTAGAGAAAGTAAAAGTAAATATTACTGTTTTGCCTTGCTTCTTTATAAAATAATTTATATGTGGATTAATTTTAACATTATTATTGATAATATCCTCAAATAAAATATTGTCTAAATATTTCTCGATAATCCTTTTTTTGTAAATATTAATCACTTTTTTATCTTTATAGTCAAGATATATTGTTTTCATAATGTTTTCTAAAGTTAAATGTTCAATACTATCATCAATATTATTGTAAACTAATAACAAAATTTTTATTTGTTCAGTTATGCTAAAGTCAAATAAAGAGGATTCATAATACCAAAGTTCTAATTTATTAAATATTGCTATTATTCTTTCACTTATCTTTTTATTTTCTAATATTTTCTTTAATTCTTCTATACTATCTGTTGATATATAGGTGTTTAATTTTTTAAATCTGTTTATAATATTTTTACTATTGTTCTCATCATCTAAAAATTTATTATTAATAATAGCTTCAACACATTCATATATTTCTTCTTTTACTTTATCATATAAACCTTTTGAGATAGTTTCAATAATACATCTATTTAAGATAATCAGAACTTCTTCTAACACATTCTTTTCAATTAGACCATTATTTATTAGATCATACAATTCTTTGTTTTTATTTAGATTTACTTCTCCTCTAATATATTGCCCAATTAAACCATGTGTTTTAATTAAAACGTATATTATGGGATTTGAATCTTGAACAGAGTCTAAATATATCTGTGAAGAACCAATATTATGAACACGCAAATCATAGCCTTTTTGTATCCATTCCTTACGTTCTTTTTTTGATCCCACTTTGGCAATTTCACACCACTTTAAAGTTTCCTCAACATAAAATAATGCTTGCTCATTTATTTTTTCTTTTTCGGAAATGTCATTTAGAACTTCCATATTCTTTAATACCGATTTATATACTAATTTACTAGTTAAATCTTTAATGCTATTTAAGTGTTCAATATTGTAGTTTTTTTCTTTGGTGGCATACAAATATTTAAGCCAAGGTTCATCTAAATGTTCTTTTGGATTAGACAAATAATTTAATGCTTTTATCATACTATCTCCCTTAACTGTTTTTCTTTATTATAGCATATAATTAGCCATTAATATATTTTTTAAAACGTTGTTTTGCCTTCGCAATATTAAAATTACCATCAAAATAAGGGTTCCATGAATAATAGTCAAAAATTTCATCTAATTTTTCTTTTTCATAATTAGGATATACTTTACCATTATTTACATAATCAATTATGATATTAGTTGCTAATATTACTCCTTTTTGTTTAAGTTTGATCATCAACTGTACGGCTTTATTTGTGGCATCAACACTTCTATTCATAACACGTAGAATTTCTTCATCAAAGCTCTGAATAGGACAGTGTAAAATTTTTAAAAGTTTAAGATCGGCTATTTCTAATAATTCATTTTCACATATAATAAAATTTTGGGGTTCAATATTTCTAATTGATATTGGTTTATTGTATTTTTTTGCTATCTGACACCATTCTTTTATTTGCTCCGCTGTTGGACTATCAGAGATGAGAACTACATTATTATGGCTTAAAAATTCTTCAATTTGAGCACTAGGAACAGTCGCATAAGTTTCCCCTCTTGTATGTCTAATGGTACAATACTTGCATTTACCATGACATCCGGCTCCTATTTTTAAAGGGTAAAAATTTCTAAATAAATTACCTTCCTTTAATTCGTCCTCTGTTTCTTTAAAATCTGTAACCCAAAATGGTTTTTCATAATGTACCAAAGATCGATCATCTAATGGTTGACCAATTGTTCTAACTACATCTAATCTTCTTATATAATTGGGCATATTTATGTCCATTCTTTGCGCTAAGCATCCCCCCATATATATATCTTTTTGGTATTGTTTATGAAGTTTTCTTGCAATCTCCAAGTCATTAAGAACAGATAAATCTGTTACCTGACATCCTAAAACAACAATACTATCCGCCAATTGGGGGTCAGTAACTATGCGTTCTTTATGGCAATTAGCCCAAGATAGAAAATCTGACCAAACTGACATACAAGCTGCAGAAGTTACATATATTTTCCCTTTTAAATCCTCTTCATTGTAAATAATTCCTTGTCCAAAGACATTGTTAATTGTTTTCACACTAATCACTCCTTTATTTAAAAACAATTTTTAATATTCTATTTTTGATAATATCATAATGTTAATAACATATTTGAAAATAAACCTGCTTAAAACTGCTCTAAAAAGTCTTTAAAACCAATTAGAAATTTTTATACTATCTACATTTATCATCACCTACATCTTTTCTATTCTTCTAATCCACATTTCTGGATCAGCATCACTAGGCATTCTTAAGTCGCCTCTAGGACTTAAACTTATTGATCCAACTTTAGGACCATCTGGCATACAACTTCTTTTGAATTGTTGACTGAAAAACCTTTTAATAAAGACGATTAACCATTTCTTTATATCTTCATCACTAAACTTGTTATTAAATGTTTTTTTAGCAATTATATATATTTTGTCGGGAGTTGCCCCATATCTTAAAAAGTGATATAAGAAGAAATCATGTAATATATATGGACCAACATGATCCTCCGTAATTTGTTTTATTTTTCCATTTTCATCAGGTGGTAGTAATTCTGGACTAATGGGAGTTTCAAGAATATCATATATTGTTTGTTTATTGCCATTAGACGTCGTAGCTGCAACCCATTTAACCAAATATCTCACTAATGTTTTAGGAATACTGGTATTAACAGCATACATACTCATATGATCGCCATTATAAGTACACCAACCTAACGCTAATTCTGATAAATCACCAGTTCCAATTACGAGGGCATTTTCTTTGTTACTTATATCCATTAAAATTTGTGTTCTTTCTCTGGCTTGACTATTTTCATAAGTAATACTACGGTCCATTTCTGGTAGTCCAATGTCTTTAAAGTGTTGTAAGCAAGAATCTTTGATACTTATTTCTTTTAATGTTGCGCCATAACTTTTAATTAAATCACAAGCATTTTGATAAGTACGATTGGTTGTTCCAAAGCCTGGCATTGTTACAGCAATAATATTGTCTAGTGATATGTCTATCTTTTTATAAGCTTCAACAATAACTAGGAAAGCAAGAGTAGAATCTAATCCACCACTTATTCCAATTACCGTTTTCTTTATATTAGTATGTAGTAATCTTTTTGCTAAACCGCAAGCTTGAATATTAAATATTTCTTCACAACGCTCATTTCTTTTTTCAATATTCTGTGGAACGAAAGGGTATTCTTCATATATTCTCTTTAAATTAGTTATTTTATCACTAATTTCAACAGGAACAATATTATACTGTTCATTATCAAAAACACCCATATAACTCATATTTTTAAGACGATCATTCATTAATTTTTTAATATCAAGATCAGCTATTGTTAAACTACTATCAAAATTAAAACGTTTATTTTCGGCAATAAAAGAACCATTTTCAGCAATAATAGTATGTCCTGAAAATACTAAATCGGTAGTTGATTCATTTACCCCAGCCGAAGTATAACAATAAGCACATACGGTTCGTGCTGATTGACTTTGAACTAAATTCCTTCGATATTCTTGTTTACCAATAACCTCATTACTAGCTGATAAATTAAAGATAATCGTTGCTCCATTAAGTGTATGTTTATTGCTAGGAGGATACGTACACCATAAATCTTCACATATTTCAACTCCAAAAGTAATATCAGGGTCTTCACTATCCCTAAAAAGAATATTAGTCTCGAAGGGAACAGTTTGATTTAAAATGCTAATCTTTTTATTACTTAGATTATTACTTGAAGCAAACCATCTTTTTTCATAAAATTCTGAATAATTAGGAATATAGGTTTTAGGAATTATACCCATTATTTTACCTTTTTGAATTACAATAGCTGTATTAAACAACTGATTTTCATGTTTAATAGGCATTCCAACAATGGAAATAATGTCTAAAGCTACTGTTTCCTTAAGAATTTCTTTTAATCCCTCAATAGCTTCTTCTAGTAAAAGATCTTGTTTAAATAAATCAGCACATGTATAACCTGTTATAGATAATTCGGGAGTTGTAACAATACTTAAGCCTTCACTATCAGCACTCTTTATTTCCTTAAGAATTTCTTTGACGTTATAGTTAATATTCGCTACTTTTATTTTAGGAACAATAGCGCCAATTCTAATAAAACCATACTTTTTATACATTCTTTACCTCCTCTTTAATAAACGTTTAGATTTTTCTAATAGTAGTAATGAATTACCATCATTTATATAGTTCATATCAGCTAATTCTAATGCCTCTTCATAAGTGCATTCAAAGTATCTAATATATTCATCACTATCTAAATGTTGTTCTTGTTTTTTCTCACAATTTAAAGCAATAAAACTATGATTTATAGCACTTGAACATCCTTGATCTTGATAATGCCATCCCATATATTCCATACGTTCAGGAACATAACCAGTTTCTTCAATCAATTCCCTTTGAGCTGCAATAATTGGTTCTTCATTTTCTTCAATATAACCGGCTGGTAATTCAATTCCAACGGTTGATCTAGTAAATACTCGGGGTTGGATGACTAATAGTGTATTATTTTCTTTAGTTATGGGTAAGATTATAGCCGCACTGCCATCTTTTCCGTTCTTTATTATTTGTTCTCTGACAATGGTTTTACTATTATTAATTAGACATTGTTTTTTATTTATGCTTAAGAAACCACTAGTATTTGGTATTTGTCTTAATACTTGAATAGTTCTTAACTCATCAACATATCCTTTTAATTCCTCTAGTTTTTCGGGACGTATCATTTTATCACCTTACTTTTATTTTATTTTTACTAATTGTTTTTCAGCATCATCAACCATTTGTTGTTTAAAGTTTATATAGTCTTCTGTGCCATCAACATAATATTGATGAGGTTTTTCAACTCTTTTTACTTCCGGATAAAGAGTTGCCATTTGGGCTGCACAGTATGCTCTTTTTTCCATTATTTCTGGATCATAATATACTAATTCACCATTAATAAATATTGGTTTTTGTAATTCTTCTAATCTAAAATCATTTATAGTTCTTCGATTAGCAAAGTTAGTTACATCAATAATTAACAAATCTTCTTGTTTTACTTTTTCACCATATCTAGTCATAATATCTGCTAAAGCATACCCTGTTTCATTATCATAAGCACGATATAATTTTTTATACCCAGGATTGGTGGTTTTAATTGGATCGTTACTCTTTTTAATTTTAGGAACCGTTTGGCCATTTTCGCTTATTGAAACCTCTTTATAAACACATCCCATTCGTCCATCTGGTTTTGATATGTTATCACCAACACCTAAACTACCAAATACCGCTTTTTGCTTTGTTAATGACTCAATGGTTTCAGCTTTTAAACCATTACTCAAAACAATTCCCGTATCAGTTAAACCGGCTGCATCTAACATCTTTCTTGCTTCTTTTGATAAATAAGCTAAATCGCCAGAATCAATTCTAATCCCTTTCAAACGATAGCCGTTTGGTATTAAGAATTCTTTAGCTACATTAATAGCATTAGGAACTCCACTTCGTAATGTATCAACTGTATCAACTAGTAAGATACAATTATCCGGAAATTCTTTAGCATATGCCATAAAAGCTTCATATTCGGTTGGGAATGATTGTACCCAACTATGCGCGTGTGTTCCCATTGGTTTTATATTTAACATATCAGCTACCATAACATTTGATGTTCCCATACAACCAGCCATAATACCATATATAGATGAATCAATAGCCGCTTCTGGGCCGTCTGCTCGTCTAGCACCAAACTCCATTACTCCAACACCATTTGGTACTGCTTCCATAATTTTCCTAGCTCCTGTTGCGTGTTCCATAGCGCCATTTATCGTTGTTAAGATAGTAGTTTCAATTATTTGGGCTTCAATTAAAGGAGCCTTAACGGTTATTATTGGTTCATTAGGAAATACTGGTGTTCCATCAGGAACGGCATATATATCACCCGTAAATTTAAAATTTCTTAAATAATTTAAAAAACTTTCAGGGTATCCTCTTCTTCTAAAAGATTCAATATCACGTTCAATAAACTTTAAATTTTGAATATAGGGTATAATTTTATCAAGTCCAGCCATTACGGCATAGCCACCACCATTAGGGATAGCTCTAAAGAATACATCAAACACAGCTTCTTGAACTTGTTTACCATTCGCTAAATAACCTCTTGCCATTGTGAATTCATATTCATCTGTTACTAGTGTATAATTTCTTGCTAATCTTTCATATCCATTATAAATTTTCATATTATTTTCCTCTTCTTTCTATAAATAAACCTCTTCTTTTTTCTTGTTCTTCTAATTCTTCAGTGTTTTCTACTAAGATAATTCCTGCTTGTTGCATTAATGCATAGGCTGCATTAGTATAAAAATCTCGATCGTGAATGTTGGGGATATGATAAGTCTCAATCGCTTTTTTTACTGCAAATACGGCCACATCTCGATTGTTTTGATTAAGTTCATTCTTTAATGATAGTAAGAAGTTTAATACACAAATATCGGTACAGCATCCACTTCCTACAACTTCAATTAAATTTGTCATAGTTCTTATATCTTTTCTTACATTGGGAGCAGCCATCGCATCAGTTGAGTTTTTAGGATAAATTAGTGACCCTTCTTCAAATGGTTTTAATTCGTCAATTACAGCAGCTCCTGTTGTTCCAATAATAGTATGTGGTGGAAAACTTTTACTTTTAATTTCTAAACTATCTAGTGTATGAGCATCTTTTATAAAAGCTATTGCTTGTTGTTCATTCATAAATTTTCTAAGTAGTTTTAATTGTTCAGGAATAGCTGTTTCAATTCTAGGATCGTAAAGAGAACCACCAAACTTGGCAAAATCATTAAGCATATCAATGTTGTATAAAATTTTACGATATCCTTTCAATTCTTCTAATTTTTGTTTTTCCATACTTTCTCTCCTCTAATGTTATTAACATTTTATTAATAACACATTCTAAATTTTAAGATGCTATTTTACATCTGTTACTAACATTATATTAATAACAGAACATTTTGTCAACTACTTTTTATCATTTTGTTAAAAACATTTTAAGTTTCTATTATAAAAGCATCAAAAAAGAATATATTTCTATATTCTTTTAATCAATACTTTTAGTTAAAATAGCTGTTGTTTCTGATATTTTATTATCACGATAATATTTAATTTTAACAGTATCACCAATACTATATTTATATAATTTAAAACGGAAATGCGCTAGATCTTTGATTTTATCACCATTAAGTTCTAGAATAACATCACCTTTTTTAAGACCCGCTTTATCAGCCACAGAATCTTTATCAACCGTTACAACAACAGCTCCTTCAGTAACATCGCTATTTAAAGTTATGCCATTTTGATATAAAGCAAAAGTATTACTGGCATCCATTAAAGCTACACCTAATAACGGACGTTGTATTTTTTCTCCTTTTTCTAAGCGATCAGTATAAGCCATAACTGTTTCAATTGGAATAGCAAAACCCATACCCTCTATTTCATCTTGAACAAGTTTAAGTGATATAACCCCAATTACTTGTCCATTAATATTAACTAGTGGTCCACCACTATTACCAGGATTAACAGCTGCATCGGTTTGTAATACTTCCATTAAGAAGTCTCCATTACTTAAAGTAACTGTTACCGAGCGATTTTTACCAGATAAAGTGCCTTTAGTAACCGTGCCAGCATATTGTGCTCCTAATGGGGATCCTACAGTGAATAAGGTATCTCCCAACTCAGCCTTAGTACTATCACCCATTGTTGCTACACCTAAAACTTTTTTAGCATCAACGGCAATAACAGCTATATCAGCAAATTCGTCACTTCCTAAAATAGTTCCAGTGATTGTATCACCTTTAACATCTATTAGTTTTACACTATCACCATCAGCAATAACATGGTGATTAGTTATGACATATCCTTTTTCAGCATCTTTTTTATAAGCAAAACCAGTACCTGTTGATACTTTGTTATTACCTTTATAAGTTTCAATAACATATACTGAATTGTATACTTTATCAATAGCATCTTTTATAGTATTGGTTTCAGTTATATTAACATTCTTTACTGTTCCATCGGCAACCGCTTTAGCATCCAATGGAAAGTATTTAGTGACAATTATTGTTCCTGACACTCCAATAAAAATACATAATATAATTGTAGCAATATAAATTATTTTTTCTTTCATATCTTTCATAAATATTCCTCCCATTAGTTATTACGTTGTTTATTATAACACAAATATTATGATGACAAAATGTCAAAAATATGTTGTTTTGGTGAAAAATTAATTAATTCCTTTTATTTCTTTCCAATTATCAGGAAAACCAATTTTATTTAAAATTTGATTTAATGGAATGACATCAACTTTACTATCCAAAACATCTATTTCATAACTTATTTCATTAATTAAATCATTAAATTCACTTGAACTAAGCATTTCTTTCAATATGATTATTAAGGCAAATAAGTCATTTTTCCCATAAATATACTCTTCTTCTAGTTTTTGAATATTTAGGACGTTATGATATTTATTATTTGGAATGTTTCTTTGGGTACGATGTGTGTATAAAATATCCTCATGAGCACATAAGTTCCTAAAATTAGATAATAACGCCAAATAAATACTTAATGATTCAGGATCAATTCTATATTCCGCCGCAATAGCTTTTTGGTCTTCTACCTTTAAAATGGTATATAATTCTGATATTATACCAAACGATAGCACTTTAACTAATATCCATAAGGGGATATAACCATAATTGCAAAGATAATGCATTGTCGCTGTATGTTGTCTGCCGTTAACTCTTATTTGACGACGCATTTTATTTAAAATATCATTTACTTGTCTTAAACGATCTGGACTTTGATTAAAATTTCTAGGATCGAGATATTCACTCTCTTTAATACCATATTTTCTTGACATTTGATAACTAATAATTGATTTAATATTGTTTTCCACAATTAAAATGTTTTTGAACATAATATTACGAATCCGTCGATCAAAAACAAACATAGCATATAATTCTTCAAAAGTTGTTCCTTCAACAAATTTTCGATCTTTAAAAGACCTCATAAATAATTGTCGATAACCACTAATAAAAAAGTAATTTTCACGAAACAAAATACTTTTAGTTTTATCTATATCATTTATTGTTAATCCTTTTTCTTTTAATATTTCAATTTGTTCATCTAATGTTTTAAATATCTTCTCTCGCATTTTACCACCTATTTTATTATAACATAATTTAATTGCTTACAAAATATTTTTTTATAGCCGTTAAAAGTGTTTGTGCGACTTTCTCTTGATATGTTTTTTGTCTTAAAAGATAACGATCATTTGGATTAGTTAAGAATCCTACCTCTACTAATACGCCTGGTCTTTCAACACGACGATGTAAATACATATTCGTCATTTCCGTTATTTTTCTTTTAGTCCGTAAATTCTTCTTTAATTCATCTTGGAATATTTTAGCAATCTTGATATTTTCAGGATTAATATCATCATAAAAGACTTGAGCTCCTGACCAAGTACTAGAAGTATCGGCATTTAAATGGATTGACAAGTATAAATCACAATTGGAAGCATTAAGCATTCTTACTCGTTGATATAAGTCACTACGTTTTCGATTCTGGGCATAATTAGATGATAAGTCATAATCGCCATATCTTGTTAATAAAACCGTAGCCCCGGCATCTTCTAAAACGGATGCCAGTTTAAAACTTAGTTCAAGATTAATGGTTTCTTCATGAATATTTTTGTATATAGCACCCGGATCAACCCCACCATGACCAGGATCAATGTAAATAGTTTTACCCGCCAAAGGACCACTTGTCAATGCCGATACAATTTCTACACTATAAAGACTAAAAACAAAAAGAAATAATAAAAGTAATTTATACTTAAACACAATATCACCTAATAAAATATATGTTAATGGGCAATAAAAAACACGTATTTATTACGTGTATAAATTTTTAGTAAAATGTTTTACATTTCTAACTATTTACTCTATATTTCACAAAAATATTACTTTTATTCTCTTTATATCGCAATTTGAATAAATAGAAAATAACAATTTTTTGCTAGAAATTACTCTTTTTTATTTAAAGTTTGACCACGGATAAGTAGAAGGTAAAGGCAGTGTAAAACTTATGTTATCATTGGTTGTCGGATGTTTAAAGGTTAGACTGTAAGCAAATAGAGCTATTTGTTCACCAACTATAGCTTTTAAATTATACTTTTGATCACCATATAATGGATTACCATGATTAGAGAATTGGACCCTTATTTGATGACTACGTCCTGTTTCTAAATTAATATCAACTAATGACATATTATCTTTAAAAGCTATTTTATGATAATTTAAAATGGCTTCTTTTCCTTTAGGATCTATTTTAACAATATTATTTTTTTCATCCTTTAAAAGTCTATCTTTTAATACTCCGTCAGCACTAATATCATTTAAGACAATAGCTTGATATTTTTTTTGAAACTGTTTATTTCTTATTTGTTCGCTTAAGCGGCTAGCTGATTTAGATGTCTTAGCAAACACCATAATACCTCCTACAGGGCGATCTAAACGGTGTACAAGACCTAAATAGACATTACCTGGCTTATGATATTTATCTTTTAGATATCGCTTTAAAATGGTTAACAAATCTTCATCTTTGCTATCATCTGCTTGAACAGGAATATTAATTGGCTTTTCAACTACTAATAAATGATTATCTTCATATAAGATATTAATCATTACTTTCAAATCTTCCATAGATACCACAAGGTAAGACTAAATTATTAGTTGTAATTGGTAAACCAATTTCCCCTGTTTCAATCTTGTAATTTGGGTATAATGATAATAAAGATATTCTTAATATGTTATTCAAAACAGTATGTGATATACCCGTCGTATAAGCATTAATCAAAAAGAATAAAGGCTTGTCACTTAATATTTTTATACAAGCTTTAATTAGGTAATCAATATTTTGCTCAAATTTCCATATTTCACCATTTGGACCACGTCCAAAACTTGGTGGATCCATAATAATAGCATCATACTTGTTACCACGGCGGTATTCCCGTTCCACAAATTTAAGGCAATCATCAACAATAAAGCGTACTTTACTATTATCTAAATGAGATAAATTAATATTCTCTTTTGCCCACCCGGTCATACCCTTAGCAGCATCAACATGAACAACTTCCGCACCGGCTTTAAGACAAGCAACCGTAGCCCCTCCTGTATAAGCAAAAAGATTTAGAACTTTAATTGGCCTATTGGCATTACTTATTTTATCCATCATATAATCCCAGTTAACTGCTTGCTCAGGAAATAAACCGGTATGCTTAAAGTTAGTAGGACTTACTTTAAATGTTAAATTTTTATAAGAAACAGTCCAATAATCAGGTAATTGTTTATTAAAATCCCAATTACCACCACCCTTACTACTACGATGATAGTAACCATCTGGTTTATTCCATAAATTATTACTTAAATCATTTTGCCATATAGCTTGAGGATCTGGTCTTCTCAAAACAACTTTACCCCAACGCTCTAGTTTTTCACCATTACCGGCATCAATGCATTCATAATCTTGCCATTCATTACTTATCTTGATCATTATATCACTCCATAACATTAATATTATATCATTAATAAGTAAAAGAAAACAGAAATATATTCTGTTTTCTAAACATAACTAATTGATAAGATTTTATATTAACGGTTACTGTTTTAGTAACAATATTGTGATACTATTACCATAGGGGATATTAATAATATCACTAGTTATGGCTTAATGTCGTGGCTTGCCATTCGATAAGGTTAACATTGCTTTTAATATATTTTATCTTGCCAAATGAGTTAAGGTAATATAGATAAAAGATTTTTTTATTCTACTTACATTATATATTATTAATATTGAATGCATATGACCGTTTCAATGTCATAAAAACTCAACTTATAAGTTTAGTTAAAATATTGATAATGCTTGTTAAGCCTTTCTAATACATCCAGAAGTCTTTTGTCCCTCTAAATAATTATCTAAATATATTTTCCAATCATTAGCGTTTTCCTCTTCAAATAAATGATATAAAAACTCAACAATTATCTGATGTCTAGCTATAGCTTCCCTTCCACCAGATGTTGTTAGCATTAAATCTTTAAGCTTTAGTAATTTTTCAAATATATGACATACACAGCTATCAGAGGATTTTCTGGTGTATTTATCTGATGACATATCTTCAATTGGAAAAATGTCCTTACCAAAGAATGGTCTACCATTTTTCATACTATAAGCATATGTACGAAGAATTCCGTTTGCACCTATCGCATCACACATATCAGCATCAGAAACAACTTTCGCTTCAATTGTTTGTGGTACAATCCCATGTAATCTTTTACTATAACCAATCGTTTTAAGAGCTTCTAAAACCTGATCTTTAATATTACCACTAATATGGGCATTATCCATTATTCTTCTCGCATTAGGTAAGTTTTCGGCATTTTCATAGCCAAATAACTTATAGTCATCAACATCGTGTAATAAGGCAATTAAGGTTACTAGTTCTATATTGGCTTGTTCTTGTTGAGCAAATCTTAATGATAACGCTAAAACTCTAGCTATATGGTCCTTACCATGACCAGAATTATCATTACTTAACAATTCAAATACTTGATTTTTAATTTGTTCTATCATAATATCACCCCTAATTAATATTAAAATTATACTATATAATCATCGTAAAAACAAATCCAATGTATTAAAAAACCCATAAACATTGAGTTTATTGGGTTTAATATTATTATCTCTTAGAGAATTGTGGAGCACGACGTGCTGCTTTAAGACCTGGTTTTTTACGTTCTTTAGAACGTGGATCACGTGTTACCATACCAGATACTTTTAAGATCTTACGATAGCTTGATTCACTTGTAGGATCACTAGCTGCATCATATTCTAATAATGCTCTTGTTATACCTAAACGAATAGCTCCTGTTTGACCAGTAAAGCCACCACCATTTACTTTAACCTCAATATCAAATTGACCATCGGTATTAGTTAAGACTAATGGTTGTTTTAAATCCATAATATTTGTTTCATATGGAAAAAACTCATTAGCATCTTTACCATTAACAGTAATTTTGCCTTTACCAGGTACCATTTTTACTTGAGCGATAGAAGATTTTCTTCTACCAACACCAATATATAGTTTTTTTTCTGCCATTTTTAAAACCCTCCTTAGTCCTGCTTCATTTCAACTGGTTTTTGTGCCATATGTGGATGTTCTGGACCAGCATATACAAATAATTTTCTATATAACTGACGGCCCAATCTACCATTTGGAAGCATTCCTTCAACGGCTCTTTCGACCATTTCAACTGGATAATTATCACGCATTGTACGAGCTGTTCTTTCACGTAGACCACCTGTATAACGGCTATGATTATAATAAATCTTATCATCTAACTTGTTCCCTGTTAGATTAACTTTGGAAGCATTAATAATAATAACAAAATCACCACAATCAACGTGTGGAGTAAATGTTGTCTTATGCTTACCACGTAAAATATGTGCAGCTTTAGTAGCTAAACGGCCTAAATTTTTGCCTTCAGCATCAAGCACATACCACGTACGAACTATTTCTTCTTTTTTTTGCATGTATGAATTTTTCATAAATTCTTCCCTTCCACTTATTAAGTTTTTAAGCGAATTGTCCCAGAATCCGCTTTTGGGGATTTAAAATGTACCAGCATAAATTGTACTAGATAATATATTAAAAGTCAATAACAAACCTTGTTTTTCATAAGTTTTTAGTGTTTTTTTACATTTTTTCCTCATATATTACATCTTTTAGATACAAACCTTGGGGAGGAGCGATAACACCTGCCTGTTTACGATCTTGATTTTCAAGAATAATAGGCATTTCTTCGGGATCTCTTTTACCACTACCAATGTCTATTAACAATCCCACAATATTGCGTACCATATAACGTAAAAAACCATTACCTATAAGATTTATTGTAATAATATTATTATCTATATTAATAGAGGTATTATAAATAGTACGAACAAAATCTTTTTCTTCTTCTACTTTGGTAAAAGATCTAAAGTTATGTGTTCCTTCTATTACTTTAAGGGTTTTAGACATTTTATCAATATCCAATGGTTGATTATATTGATATATATAATTCTTCTCTAGGGGATTATATTCACCAATATTTATTTTATATATATATTCTTTTTTGGTGACATTAAAACGGGCATGAAATTTACTATTAACTACTTTTATATCTTTAATATAAATATCATCAGGTAAAAGTTTATTTAAAGATTTTTGTAATATTGTAGTACTTATCTTCTTCTTTAACTCAAAATGAGCTTTTTGATTTAAAGCATGAACTCCGGCATCTGTTCTTCCACTTGCAACTACTTTAACAGCATTATTACTGTTTATCATAGTTAATGTTTCTTCAATAGTGCCTTGAATGGTTCTTTTACCATTCTGTTTTTGATAACCACTATACTTTGATCCATCATAAGCTATCGTCATTAAATAACGTATCATTATATAACCTCTTTTACTATTAACGCTAATAAAATAAATAAATGTAGTAATGGCATATAAATAGAAAAATAATCCCATGAATATTTTATACTTTTATTATGATTATCATTAGCATCATATAATCGTAATTCCATTAATTCGGATATTTCATCGGCTTTTTTAAAACTTAATATAAACATTGGTAATAACATTGATTTAATGGCTAAAAACTTATCTTTTAATTTAGAGTTATTAAAATCTATACCCCGACTAGCTTGAGCTTTCAATATTTTATTACCTTGTTCAAAAATAATAGGAATAAAACGTAAGGCTAAACTAATAGTAAAAGCTATTCTATTGCTATTAATTTTAAAAATCTTTAAAGGGCTTAAAAATGTTTGTAAAGCATAAGTTGTTTCTTTAGGTGTGGTTGTAAATATATAGATACTTGAATAAATAACAATTAATATTATTTTAAATATCATATACAAACTATTATTAATGGGTACTCTTATAATAAGATTAATGATAATAATAAAGATTATTAATATTTTCATTAGCCATAATTGTTTAAAATAGTAATGCCATGGAACATTTGATAACATCAAAATTATTATTGATATAGATAATAAGATTGTTAATGGCATTATATCATTGATTAAAAAGGTTGCTACCGTGAAAAGTATTAAACAAATTAATTTAGCCAAGGGATGCATAGTATGAATTATCGATTTAGTATTATAATATTTAGTAATTTTTATATTATTTAGCATATCGATAAATATCCTTTATTAAATCATCAATATCATCCCGCATTGGTAAATTAATACTTTTCTTTTGTTTAACTAAATTAATAAAATTAACAATCTTTGGGGGTATTACACCATATTTTTTTATTTCTTCATTATTAAAGAAGGTATATTTTTCATCTTCTAAAACAATTTTTCCTTTATCAATTAGGTAGACATAATTACATAGATTATATATTAATTCCGGATTCTTACTAACAATAATAATGGTCTTTTTTTCTTTTACTTGTAATGTTTTAATTAAATTGATTATTTGTTTTTGACTTTTACCATCTAATCCCAGGGTTGGTTCGTCTAATATCAATATTTTAGGATTAAAAGCTAAAATAGATGCGAGAGCAACTTTTCTTTTTTCGCCATGACTTAGAGTAAAAGGATCACGATTTAAATAAGAAGAATCTAAATCGACACTATTTAAAGCTTTAGTAATATTCTTTTTAATTTCAGAAGTGGGAATATTGAAATATTTCAAACTAAATTCTAATTCTTCTTCAACCGTATTATTAAAGAATTGTTGTTCTGGAAACTCATATACTAATCCAATATTAACACGAAATTTATTTATATCTTTAGGTTTAAACTTACTATTTATTGTTGTTTCATCGACCGTAATCTCACCAATAGTTGGTAATCTTAAAGCATTTATTAATTCTATTAAAGTCGTCTTACCACTACCACTATGTCCCATAATACCATTTATTTTATTACTCTTTAAGTTAATATTAATATCTTGAAGAATAGTCTGATAACTAACATTATTAAATTTTATTTCCATAATGCCTCAATCAACTCCCCTTCATTCAAATATATTGTATTAATTAAGTCATATGCTTGTAACTTACTGGATAATTCCACCATAAATGATGGTTCCAACCCCAGTTTAGTAAACAAGTTGATATCTTTTAATATTTTGGTTGTTTCTTCCGAACATATAACCTTACCATCACTCAAAACGGTAACTTCTGTTCCTAATAAGCACTCATCCGGATTATGTGTAATATTTATAACCGTTAAATGATCTTTTTGCTGAAACTCTTTTAATAAGACAATAGCTTTTTCTTTAGTTTCGGCATCCATCATTGTAAATCCTTCATCTAAAATTATTATTTTTAGATTAAGAATTAAGGCTGTAATTAGTCCTAATATTTGTTTGTCACTATTACTAATAGACATAAAATCCATACTAAATATATCAGTATTTCCACCATATAAGGTTTTAGCCTGAACTATTTTACTTTTTATTTGTTCTTCCGAATAGCCATAATTTTCAAGTGTATCTATAATATCTTCACTAACTGTTTCCGCGATAAATTGTTTATCGGGATCAGGGAATATTAAACTTACTTCTCTTCTTATTTCTTTAATGTTTTGTTTATTTAATAACATATTATTAATTACTATATAGTCGTTAGTAGGAAGAAGACCTAGCATAAGTTTACCGAGTGTGGTTTTGCCACTACCATTTTGACCTAGAATAGTAGTCCAGCTTCCTTCTTCGATATCAAGGGATAAATTATCAAATATTTTTTTTTCGTTGTAAGCGAAGCTTAATTTACGAATTTTAATAATACTTGCCATATTACCACCCTAATATAATTATAGTATATTTCACCTTATTTATCAATAAAAAAAGCCACTATTAGTGGTTTTCTTCATCTTTAAAATAATTGATACGCATATTTTCTTTGACCCGCTTAACAACCTGCGCTGCTTTGGTCTGTGCCTTCGCTGTACCATCTTTTAAAATCTGTTCAACTTCTTCAGGATGGTCCTCATAATATTTCCGTTTTTCTTGAATTGGTTTTAAGAAATCCATCATATTACTGATAAGTTCTTTCTTACATCCAACACATCCACGTTCACCATGTCGACACTCGTGCTCGATTTTTTCTAAATCCGGACTACTAATTAGTTTATGATAATAATAAACCATACATACTTCCGGATTAGCTGGATCATCTTTCTTTATTTTATCGGGGTCAGTAACAGCTGCCATAATCTTTTTCTGAACTTCTTCATAAGAATCAGCTAAATATATAGCATTTCCTAAACTCTTACTCATTTTTTCATTACCATCTAATCCTTTAATGCGGGTATTAGAACTTAAGGCTGGAACTGGTTCAATTAAAGTATCACCATATATACTATTAAATTTTCGAACAATCTCTCTAGTTTGTTCAAGAACCGGCAATTGATCATCGCCAACTGGTACTACAGCCCCATCAAAGGCGGTTATATCAGCCGCTTGACTAACCGGATATCCTAGAAAGCCATAGGTAACACTTTCGCCATCAGCACCAAATAATTGCTTTTTCTGAGCTATTTCGCTTTTAACAGTGGGATTACGTTCCAACCTTGAAATAGTTACCATATTAGAATAAAAAACAGTTAATTCGGCAATTTGGGGAATCATTGACTGAATAAAAATAACTGATTTTTTAGGATCTATTCCTACAGCTAAATTATCCATTGCTACCTCATAAACATTTTTTCTAACTTTTTCTGGATCATTAAAGTTGTCCGTTAAAGCTTGTACATCAGCAATAATAATATAGGTATTATATTCATCTTGCAATTCAACCCTTTTTTTTAAAGAGCCAAAATAATGACCTAGGTGTAATCGTCCGGTGGGACGATCACCCGTTAAGATATTTTTTTTATTATTCATTTTCTTCCTCCTAAAATTTTTTTACTATTATTTTAGGCACCATCGTTTATTTTGCATAATATCACCTACAACAATTATACCATATATTTCAATATTTATGTTCTTTCTTATCAACTATATCTTTCAATTAATCTAAATAAATAATAAATTATTAAAGTGTTCTCATCAAATTCTTTTTCCTCAATACCCAATTCATTTGAAAAGAACCTCTTATGTATCTCTTGCCACTCTTTTAAGTCGCCTTCACCTTCGGCCACTGCCATTTCTTCAGTCATTTCTTTATATTTTAAAATTCTATAATCATATATTTCTATCATGCAAGCATCTTTGCCTTTTGAATTCATTATAATATTTTTTTCATTAGGTTCTGGAATTTCGTTGTCATATAAAGCGCAGGTTGCTGTTTTAATTCCTAATAAAACTTTTTCTAATAACTCATCTGGCTTGTCGCCAAACATCCATCTATCCATATTTTACCTCACATATTCTTTAGCTAATCTTATCCTCAAATATAAAATCTATATTCATATCATCAACAGTATTATCTTTAGCATATTTAATTAAAGCATTTACCTCTTCATATACTTTCTTACAACCAATTTCACTACTAGACCAGTTATCCACATTTACACCATTACCAACTGACCCAGCATAGCTATACTCAATCCATTTAGGCATATAATGTTTTAAAGTTAATGATACTCTTGTCATATGTCCATCAGTAGTAACAATTATTAAACGTTTAATATTTTTTAATTTAAAAGCTCGTTCTAAAACAATTAAGGAACACAATATGTTTTCGGTGGTATTAGTTGACTGATCATCTATTAATATATCTTCTTCTTTGACGCCTAACTCGAGGGCATACTTTTGCATTTCTAATGCTTCAATATAATTATTATCTTCTTCACCATTGTTTAGTCCTGAAAACAATATTTTAGGAGCTCTCTTTTGAAAATACAATTCAACAGCTTTTTCAACTCGCGATTTAAAGTAACGCATACTACCAAAGACAAGAATACAATCGCCATTTAATTGATCATCAACTATGGAGAACAGCAGTCTATTAATTTGTTGGTTAGTTAAGGTGTGATTTATCTCTGATAATAGCATCTGTATTCCACCATCCTTCATCTTTTGGTTGATGTACTAATATAGTCCACTTTTCATCAAACTCAAAAAAGTCATTAATTATTTTACCATCTAAAACTCTTGGTAACCAATGTTTATCATCTTCAAACATTTTATCATATGGTATTTCATTTGTATTAAACCAAATGGGCTTTACTTCCTCACTTTCAGTAGGAATACCAGCCCATTTAGTCGCTACATATACATGCATTAAATTATGTTCTTTATTACCTTTATAAAATTCTATAAATGATATTGTTCCTACTTTAAAATATTCCGTTGGAACAACATCTATTTCCTCTTTAGTTTCTCTTAACATAGCCCCTTCAGGTATCTCATTTGGTTCTAACTTACCCCCTACACCATTATAATTACCTTCTCCAAAACCTCTTTTTTTTAAGGCTAGTAATATTTTATTATCTTGTAGTAGGAACAATAAAGTCATTTCTTTATATTTCATTCTTTTTCCCCTTACTAATGTTAATTATAATAAATATTATAATCAATAATACTACTATGCATATTTACTAAAGTTCGTAGTCCTTTACTGTGATGATAATATTTTAATAAGCCGTTATCAATAAAATATATATAGTCACCATCATATTTTATCTTGTCCATACTAGAAGTAAAAAGATAAGTTAATTGATGGGGATTCTTAATTGATGAAGAATAAACATCATATTTACCATTATTAATTTTAAAGTAATAGTAATAACCAATGTTGTTATCACCATATTTTATAACTCTATCATACCCAGTAAAATCGTTCGTAACATCATTTACTATTTGTGTAAAAATCAAATTGTTTTTTAAGGCATCTTCAAAACTCCTATTTTCCCACTGACCATTGTTGTAATATTTAATACCTGATTTTTCTGTTCCTATTATTAAAGAGGTTTTATTATCAGCATTTATTTCATATTGTTTTTTAGTGTTTCGATCTATTAAGTAGACACTATTACCAACTACGCCCTCAATATAAGAATTAGATGAAATATCTGAGGTATCAATAGTCTGGTGACTACTGGCATCTTGATTAATTAAAATTATTTTTGTAAAGTTGTTGGATGTAGTACCATCCGCTATAACAAGATAATTATTAATATATGTATATATAGAATTAGTGTCTAATCTTAAAGTGTTATCATTAAAAACATTTATTTTATTAAAAAAGTTATAATTATAACTAGCGCAATAGACTACTCGATCACTTAATAATGATAAATTATAATCTTTGATAGTATTATTTTGGTATAAAAAGATATTATCGGTTTGATTATATTGGCCTTCATCATTAACAAAATTATTTATATCATATTCTTTTAAATTATTAACAAAAAGATCTAAATTACTATCCTTATTCTTTATATCATGATAGTAAAATAAATTCCCATTATTTAAACAAGTTATGTCATATTTAACATCACTATTCTTAAATATTGGCCAAATACAAGTATAACTACTATCACTATAATATTTAATGGAATTAATAATTCTTGTTCCCATATTTTTAGTCTTAACTAATTGGTAGTCAAAACTCTGATTATTTAAACTGATTGTTATATAGTAATTAGATAGTTGATATAAGCTATTTTTTTGGTATTTTTCATCAATAGTAAAAACACTTCCATTATCATTTAGACGATAATTAGTCTCATATCCTGGTCCAAAAAAAAGAAACAATATTTGCACAATATAGAAAACTGCAAATAGAGACAGTAGAACTTTAAGTAATTGTTTCATTTTCCCCTCCTAGTATTAATCTAATTATATATAAAGTTATAACTTTTTTCAAGCTTATCTCTATTTTCCCATATAAAAAGATGAAAAACATTTTATTTTCCATCTTTTTGACAGTTATGATCCCGTTGCATATATTTTCTTTTTTCTTCCATCATATATTCCGTAATAGCTGTTTCAATATCAATTAGAGCAGCATTTTGAATAGTTGATAGAGTTATGAATTCTTTAATTGTATCAATATAAACTTTACCCCATATTAGTCCTGAACTTACCTTTAAATCATTAAACATATCAGGTGTAACCGCTGTATAGAAATATCCAAATAGTAGTCTCTTTTGGCCTAAAAGAATACGTTTATTAGTAAGTGCGACAGCAAAAGTATTAATAAGATTCATACTTTCGCCTTTTTGGGCTGCAAAAGCATATAATACTTCTTCACCGGGATTTAAATGCATATTAATAACTGAACTATTAGCGCGCAACCGCCAAGCAATAGTCCAAGGATACTTTCTTTTAAATTCACGAACTTTTTGGTAAACAATATTCACCATATTATTTTAATACTCCATTTTCTTTTAGGAAATTAACATAGTTAGCTTTAGTTGTTTCACCAGGAAGTGAATTAATAAGTTTATTATTTTCAACAACTAGCATTAAAGGTGTTCCCCACTCATTATTTTTTAGATAATCTAATGAATTTAATACTAAATTTTGATCATCTTCAGATAAAGTATTATAATCAATATAATAAACAGCAATCTTTTCTTCGCTTGCAATTGCACTTAATGTTGGGCGAACAGCAATACAATGACTACAAGTTGTTTGACCAATAACAATAACTGAACGTTCAGTTCCTTTTACTAAATCAACAAACTTAGAAGCCGTTACATATGTTAAATTACTACTGCTAGTATATTCAGTACCGGTTGTAATAAAACCATATTTTTGCAAAAATTCAAAAATAGCTTTTTCTTCAGAAGTACTGGCATTTATTTTATCTACTATTTTACCATCCTTACCTACAACAATATAAGCAGGAACAAAGCTACTATCGTCAATATTAGCTTTACCTAAAATGACATTCAAACTACCAGTACTTAAATTATCAGTATTGATATATGAGTAACTAAATTTATACTTATCAGCATAACCATTTAGAATTGGTTCTACAGCAGTACTATATCCACTTGTTTTACTACCTAGATAAACTATTTCATTAGTATTACCTTTTAGACTATTTTCAAATTCTTTATAAACACCATTACTCTTAATATTATCTACTATTATTGAGGATACAATTATAGCTACTATTACGAAAACAATAGCTAATAAAATCATTACTTTTTTCTTTTCATTCATATTCCTTACCTCTGCCTTCCAAAACATTTTTTCTTATTTTTTAACAATTAAACTTTTTTATTTTAATGGATATGCAACATTTGTTTCATTTTTAATGGATGATTCATATTCAATAATAATTCCATAATGAACTAACAACTCATTTTCATCAATATCGTGCCATCTTATGTCAAAATCTTCTTTACTAATATATGTATAGGCATTACTAGTTAGAGGATCCATAAAATAAATATTCTGTTCATCATAACCAATCGCTATCACATAGTGACCATTATCATTTTTTGTATACCAGTCTTTGTTTTCTCCACCCCAAGCTTGAATAATACAAATAACTGGCTGATCATTGTCTAAATATTCTGTTAATTCACTTATTGAAAGGTTTGCTTTAGGAGTTGCCTTTAATGGGCTTGCCTCTCCATCATTAATAGTTATTGAATTTAAAAATTTTGCAATATAACTATTATCTGTACCACTAATTATTGAAGTTTTTAGTTTCTTTATTAGCCTGTCTTCTCCGGCATCAAAACTATATCCCATATATCTAATTATCGATTCAGTACAAGCAACTCCACAAGTAAAGTCATGGGCCTGTCTAATTAACGGAACTTTTATTATTTTATGAGGAAGTTTTACTGATTCGACATTCTCTATATCAAAATCATTATCTTGTTTATGTAAGACCGTGTAGTATTCCTTAATATCATCTTCAAACCTATCAGTCATAAACTATTCTCCCTTATGGTTATTACTTTCCACAACATTGTTTATACTTTTTACCTGAGCCACAAGGACATTGATCATTACGACCTATTTTACTAACTTTTTTGGGTGTTGCTTTCTTTACTTTTGTAGCATCAACGACGGCTTCACCTTTGGCTACTTGTTTACGTTCCGTATTTTGTCTTACTTCAGCTCTTAAAAGATAAATAGTTATTTCCCGATCAACAGTATTTAATAGTTGGTCAAATAACGCAAATCCTTCAGAGGTATAAGCTCGTAATGGGTTATCTTGACCATAACTACGTAACTTAATACCCTCCATTAATAAAGACATCGTATTAATGTGTTCCATCCAATGGGTATCAAGAACACGAAGGGCAATGGCTTTTTCAAAATCATCAACCATTGAACGTGGTACTTCATCCATTTTTTTGCCATATGTATTAGTTATTATATCGTATATAGTATCAATCATCTCTTCTGGTGATTTGCCATCTAAATCGCTAATATTAACATCTTTAAATTGTAGAGTTTCACTAATAGCTTCAACTATTTCACTAATATCGTTACTAGTAATTTTTCCTTCAGCAGCTAAGTGACTTCTAACTAAATCATTAGCGTAGTTTTTAAAGGCTTCTAATACTTTCTCATGAATTGATTCACTATCTAGTATCTCATTACGTTTCTCATATATAATCTCACGTTGTTGATTAATAACATCATCATATTCAAGAACACTCTTACGAATATCGAAGTTATTTCCTTCAACTCGTCTTTGAGCTGATTCAATGGTATTAGAGAAGAACTTATTTCGAATAGACATATCATCATTGAAACCAATATTTTGAAGCATTTGTTTAGCTCGATCTGTTCCAAAGCGAACCATCAATTCATCTTCAAATGATACACAAAATTGTGTTGCTCCTGGATCACCTTGACGACCACAACGACCACGCAACTGATTATCAATACGACGCGATTCATGGCGTTCTGTTCCTAAAACAAATAAGCCACCTAATGATTTAACTTCATCATCTATTTTAATATCAGTTCCACGACCTGCCATATTAGTAGCAATCGTTACAGACCCTTTTTGACCTGCTTTAGCAACTATTTCAGCTTCACGAGCATTGTTCTTAGCATTCAATACTTCATGAGGAATATGTTCTTTCTTAAGCATATTACTTAACAATTCACTAGTCTCAACAGCAATAGTACCGACTAGTAATGGTTGTCCTTTTTTATGTCTTTCTTTTATCTCATTAACAATGGCCTTATATTTACCATCTTTAGTAGCAAACAATAAATCAGCAAAATCTTCACGAATAACTGGTCTATTAGTAGGGATACATATAACATACATATTATATATGTCACGGAATTCTTCTTCTTCGGTTTTAGCCGTACCAGTCATACCTGATAGTTTCTTATATAAACGGAATAGATTTTGAAAAGTAATAGTTGCTAAAGTTTTAGTCTCTTCATTGATTGTTACACCTTCTTTAGCCTCGATAGCTTGATGTAATCCCTCACTAAATTGCCGACCTGGCATTAAACGTCCTGTAAATTGATCAACAATGAGAACTTTATCTTCGGTTACAACATAATCAAAATCTTTTTTCATACCGAAGTTAGCACGTAAAGCTTGATTAATGTGGTGAACAATTGTGGTATTTTTAATATCATATAAATTGTCTAAACCAAAAGCTTTTTCTGCTGCATTAATACCTTGTTCATCTAATGCTACGGCCTTAATTTTTTCATCATAGATATAACCATTATTTTCTTTTAAAGTTTTAGCAAAACGATCAGCTTGAATATATAAATTAGCTGATTGCATACTACCACCAGAAATAATAAGTGGTGTTCTAGCTTCATCAATTAAAACTGAGTCAACTTCATCAACAATAGCAAAACTAAGTGGTCTTTGAACCCTGTTTTCAGATTTAATAACCATGTTATCGCGAAGATAATCAAATCCTAATTCGTTATTAGTTGTATATAAAACATCACAATTATAAGCGGCTTGTTTTTCACTCGTAGTCATTTCTCTTAAATTAATACCAACTGTTAGTCCTAAGAAACGATAAACATCTCCTACATAATGACCAGCATCACGAGACGCTAGAAATTCATTTACTGTTATAATATGAACACTCTCACCAGATAAAGCATTTAAATAAGCTGGCATAGTTGCCACAAGTGTTTTACCTTCTCCGGTTTTCATCTCAGCAATATTACCGTCATGAATGGCTAAACCACCAACTATTTGTACATAGAATGGTTTCTCGCCAGTTACACGGTAAGCAGCTTCTCTAACTACAGCAAAAGCCTCTACTTTTATATCTTCAAGAGTTTCTCCGTTTTTTAAACGATTTTTAAACTCTTGGGTCTTAGCTTTTAATTCATCATCACTAAGATGAGCCATTTTTTCTTCTAGTTTCATAACCTCGTCAGCTATGGCTTTGAATTTTTCTAATTGCTTATATTCGTGATCAAATACTTTTTTAAAAAAACTCATAATTTCAATCCTCCATAGATATTATTTTACCAAATATTTGTTAAAAAGAATAGTCTTTTCATTAAAAAGAAAGAGATTATTGCGTATTACTCTTTCTTTCATCATGTATATAAAATGTTTATTACTAATTAGTTTCAATAACTCCGTAATTGCTGTCTTTACGACGATATAAAACACATATTTTATCTGTTTCTATATTCTTATAAACAAAAAACTCATGATCTGTTAAATTCATTTGAAGAATGGCCTCATCTTCACTCATAGGTTTCATTTCAACTTTTTTACGTTTAACAATTTTATTTTCTTCTTTTAATGCATCAATAGAACTAGTATTAAACTCATAATAATTATCTTTAACACTTTTTTTAGTCATTCGCGTCTTGTTTTTACGAATTTGACGTTCAAGTTTATCTACCACTAAATCAATAGCCGCATATAAATCACGATGAGACTCTTCAGCCCGTAACAACATTTTATCATTATTAATTGTGACCTCAACCGTTTGATCAATCCCTTTTACTCTAATTAAAACATTAGCAGTCATAGTTTCATGATCATGAAAATATTTGTTGATACGACTAATCTTTTCTTCAGCATAATTTTTAATTGCTTCTGTAACTTTTACTTTGTCGCCTCGAATATTAAAATTCATTTATCATCCATCCTTTCTTATTATATTATACCATAACATTTGTGATAGAATGGTTAAAAAAAATAAAAAAACTGCTAAACTAAGGCAGTTTTAATTTCAATGACATTTTTTGCTTGTAATCCTTTATCTGTTTGAACTAAATCAAATTCAACATATTGCCCTTCGACCAATGTTTTATAGCCTTCTGTTAAGATAGCCGAATAATGGACAAAAATATCTTCATTCTCCTTATATTCGATAAAGCCGAATCCCTTTTCGTTGTTAAACCACTTTACCTTACCTCTCATCATTAATCTCCCTCCTATTACCTCTTACAATATTAAATATACACTCCTATACTGTCCGTTTCAAGAAATTGTAAAAGACAAAAAACGACAATATATGTATTACTGCAACCGCTGTTAATCATAGCATGGTGTAGCAATTGTTTTATAGCTTAACGTTTGAAATAGTTGATTTTAGGCTTGAAATGGTTTTTCGCTTAATTTTTAAGTAACTTTTCAATATTCAAGCATAAATTCGACAATTTAAGACATATTTTAAAACCAAGAGTATGGTAAATGCTAAAATCTAATTAAATTAAGGGGTTATTGCTTTGAGAGAATTTGTTGTAAAAAAAACACTAAGTTTTATAAAAAAATATTATCCAAAATATGATAACAATAAGATTCCAGAAATAAAATATGGCCTAGAATCAATCTATATTCTAATTACTAAAAGTATTGTTATTTTAATGGTTGCCTTTTTATTAAATATAATAAATGAATTGGTAGTTTTTTTACTATTCTACAATTTTGTAAGATTGTTCTCTTTTGGTGTTCATGCTGGAAAAAGTTGGATTTGTCTTGCTATTTCATTGATTTTATTTATTGGATTACCTTTTTTAGGAAAAGCTATTTATATGAATTTAATGACAAAAAGTTTATTAGGGATTTTATCACTTATTCTAATGTTCATTTATGCACCTGCTGATACAATTAAAAGACCGATTATTAGTAAAAAAAGACGAATATTTTTGAAATATGTATCTGTTTTAATTTCTATTTTATATGTTGTTTTGTCACTTCTAATTAAAGATTCTTATGTAAGTAGTAATCTCATCTTGGCATTATTATTACAATGTTTTATAATCTCACCTTTATCATATAAAGTTTTTGATCAGCCTTACAATTACCAACGTAATTGTATTAAATTTTATTTTTAAAAATAGAATTAAAGGAGGTGAAATTATGTTTGGATTTTTAGCAGCTTCTTTAGCAAGTGTTGGCGAATTATTTGCTAAATTAGGAAGTAATGCCTGCGTTATTATATGGCTTGATGAACCAGAAATACCTGAAAACCTAATTAATTAGTTTTATTAAAAAATAAGAGCTATGCTCTTATTTTTATTAGTTGGGTAAAAATGTTGCCATTTATTTCTTTTTGATTTTCAAGATTATCATCTTGATTAACTAAATATTTAACAAGCCGCAAACCATAGCCGTGATTCTCACCTTTAGTTGAAAACTGTTTTATACCCATTTTAGAAAACTCAACATTTCCTGAATAATTATTTGAAATAGCTATAACAACTTTATTTTCATTGCAATAAAATTCAATGGATATATTTTTTTCTTTTTCGTTCTTTAAGGCCTCAATAGCATTATCTAAAATAACACCTAATATTTTACACAAATTAATATTTGTGTTTAGAGATATATCCGCCATAATCTTTGCATTTATGTTTTTACTTATTATAAAATCAACATTGATTTTCTTTTCTTTCATTTCAAGTATTTTATAATATAAAATCCCACGTATGCCACCATTAGGAATAAAGTTTAACTTATTAAACCATTCATTGTCATCTAATAAATCACTAGAAATAATGCCATCAACATAAGACATAAGTTTTTTGTCTTTTTTATTAACTAAGCTTTTAATGGTTAATAATTGATTTTTATGTTCATGAGCAATCATTTTTTGAATATTATATATCCTCTCATATTCATTAACGTTTACTAAAAGATCATCATATTCTTTTTTTATAACAACGTTTAAATTTATTTCTTTAAAGTATATATATATTATGTAAATATAGCAGCATAAAAATAAAAAGTCGGTTACCAATAGGTAGATTGTTGATAAACGAAAATAACTGCAAAAAAGAATAAAAAATACTAAAAAAATCCCAATAACAGACGCAACTAATACTTTTGTCATCATAACGTTATCTAATAAACTAATTATCCTCTTTAATACATCTATTAACTTTTTGTTTTCGGCCATTAATATTCCAAAGGTAAATATTATAATGTTTACAAATACGTTTAATGTATAAGAATGGAAAATATATTGATCTCCATTTTGAAAAAAGATTAATATTATTGCTGTTAACATTTCAGAAGCTGCCATTAATACATAGGCTAAAAATGTAGAACAAATTATTTTATATAATTTTTCTGAAAACATTATTTTACAAACTGGTATCAGTATTAAATAATATAATAATATTCGTAATAAATTATTAGTAACAAGATACATTCCCGACGAAAAAATTATCAAAAAAAGATAACAAAGGATAAAATGTTTGATATTAGCAAATAAATTTTTATCTACAAGTTTAGATACAATGTATAACAAAGCAAAATTAGAAAATATGGCTGAATTTATTGCTAATAATATTAATCCTAAATCCACTACTACTTCACTTCTTTCTTAAAGGCCTTTGTTATTAAGTTAATGCGTTCATTATTATCGAAAATAATAAGACTTTTTTTAAAGTCGGCTATTCTTATCCTTTCAACATTTACTATACAAGCACGATGTGATAATTTAAAACGATCATCTAATAATTCTTGTAATTCAGTTATAGTGCGATTAATTTTAAATTCTGTGTAATCCGTTTTTATTATTGCTTTTCTTTCAACACTATCACGAGTTATATATAATATATCCTTTAATGGTATTTTATAGATAATACCACCATCTTCTATTTTTAAGGCTATTTTCTTACCTAATGTTTCAATAGCTTTTTTTAATGATGATGACATCTTAGTTTCAAAATCATCATATTTATTAATGAAGGATAAGAACATAAACTCATTTCTCAAAATAACATAACCAAGTTCCTCGTGAATAGTCATAAAAATAATTATGCTATTCATATCATTATTTCGAATTTTTCTTGCTATATCAATACCCGATCCGCTAGGTGTTTCAATATCTAAAATATATATTTTAGATGGAAGACGATTATCAATTTCTTTAACAAATTTACTATCATAATCATAAAAAATATGTTTTCGATAACCTATTTTATTTTTAAACATTATCTTATCAATAATATCTTCAACTTTTTTTACCATTTCTTTGTTGTCATCACAGATAATAAAATTAACCAATGCTATCACCTCTTTAGTTAGCTATTTGTTATATTTTGTTATATATTAAATGTTACCACAAGTTGATATGATATGCAATAATTATCACAAAAAAACATTCACATTTAGTGAATGCTTATTTATTATTTAGTAAAAGGTACTAAAGCCATAAAACGAGCTTTTTTTACTTCGTCAGCAATATGACGTTGATGTTTAGAACATGCACCAGTTATACGACGTGGTAAAATTTTTCCTTTATCACCACTAATATACTTTTTGATTATTTCAACATCTTTATAATCAACTGATTTACCAGCGCACATTTGACATATTTTTTTCTTCTTTTTATAAAACTCTGCCATTTTTATTTTCCTCCTTTAATCTAGGAAGTTGTCATCAATGGATACACTATCACCAAAGTCAGCAAAAGGATCGTTATCAACATTAATATTTGCTTTTGATCCCCCTTGTGAGCCTCCTTGACTATCATCTTGATAATCATAAGGGTTTACATCATTAGGGCCGCTTTGTCCGCGATTTCTTGATTGTTGCTTACTCTCTAAAAATTGTACAGAATCAGCAACTATTTCCATCGTATATCTTTTGTTACCATCTTTGTCATCATAACTTCCACTTTGAATTCTTCCTTCAACAGAAACAAGACTACCCTTATCTAAAAAATTACAAACGTTTTCAGCTTGTTTACGCCATACGGCAACATTAATAAAATCGGTTTCTCTTTGTCCTTGTTGATTACTATAACTTCTATTTATAGCAATTGTAAAACGCGAATAAGGTAAGTTTGAGCTTGTATAACGTAACTCTGGTTTGGCCGTTAAACGACCAATTAACATTGCTCTATTCAAAATAACTACCTCTTTTCTTATGCTTCTAATTTAGTTATTAAATGACGAATGATGTCATTACTGTTTTTAGCTAAACGATTGAATTCACTAATAGCTTTATCATCTTTAGCTTCAACAATATATACGTAGTAATAGCCTGATTTGAAATCTTTAATTTCATAAGCTAATTCTCTTTGACCCATTTCGCTAACATTGGTAATATTAGCGCCATTAGAAGTTAAAATCTTTTTGAAGTTTTCAGTAACTCCTTTAATTTCTTCTTCACTTAGTGTAGGTCTTACGATATACATTATTTCGTATTTTCTCATTTTTACACCTCCTTATGGTCTTTGGCTTCTTTAAAAAGAAGCAAGGAGTAAATTAATACTCGCAATGATTATAACAAATTTAGTAATTATTGTAAACCTTTTTTTATCATATTATGCTTATTATACATAAAATAAGCATTATTTTATAAGCGTTTTTAGACATTAAACCTAAAATAGACAATATCTCCATCTTGCATTAAGTATTCTTTACCCTCAATGCGCAGCTTACCGCCTTCTTTGGCCGCTTTTTCGGTACCATATTTCTTTAAATCATCAAATGATATAATTTCAGCTCTAATGAATCCTCGCATAATATCATTGTGGATAAGACCAGCACATTCTGGAGCCTTTGTACCTTGCTTATAGGTCCATGCCTTCACTTCATCTGAACCGGCCGTAAAGAAGGTTTCTAGGCCTAAAATCTTATAGGTTATTTTAATAAGTGTATCTAGTCCACTCTCTGGTAAACCCAATTCTTTTAGGAATTCTTTCTTTTCGTCAGATGTTAACTCACTTAATTCTGATTCAATTTTAGCACATAATGGTACCACACTTATCTTTTTACTTGTAGCATAATCTATTAGTTTTTTAAGATGCATATTGGTACCGATTGCTAAATCCATCTCACTGACATTAGCAACATAAATAACTGGTTTAGAAGTTAAAAAACTGTATGATTTAATAGCTTTTCTTTCTTCCTCACTCAAATCAAGATCTCTTATTGGAATATTTTCCGTTAAATTTGAACGAATTTTATTTAATAATTCAACTTCCATAGTTGCATCTTTATCTTTAGACATAGATGCTTTCTTACCAATTCGATTAAGACGATTATCTAAAACTTCTAAATCCGATAACATTAACTCTAATTCGATAGTTTCAATATCCCTTACAGGATCAATTGTTCCATCAACATGGATTACGTTTGGATCTTCAAAACAACGAACAACCTCACATATCGCATCAACTTCCCGAATATGAGATAGAAATTTATTGCCTAATCCCTCGCCTAAAGAAGCCCCTTTAACTAAACCTGCGATATCAATAAATTCGAAGGTTGTAGGCACAAAGCTTTTTGGTAAATATAAATCATATAAATATGTCATTCGCTCATCTGGTACTGTTACTGTACCAACATTAGGATCAATAGTTGCAAACGGATAGTTGGCAGCTAAAACATTTTGTTTAGTGATCGCGTTAAATAATGTTGATTTACCAACATTTGGTAAGCCTACGATACCGGCTGTTAATCCCATTAAAATTCCCCCTCATCTTATAAAGTTGGTAAAGTGTTAATTCCTAAAGGAATACCTATTACATACCAACCACTAATAACCAATAACCAAATAACAATAAATAAGACTATAGCTGGCCATATTTTTCTTAATGTTCCAAAAATTGTTATTTTGTTATCAAAATTCTGATTATACTTTTGTAATAATGCAATCATTAAAATAAAATAACCAAATATTGGTGTTAAACACTTTCCAATGCCATCAGCTACAATAAAAGTATATTGAGCCAAATTAGGAGTTATATTAGCTCGCATCATAAGTGGTACAACAATTGGTGACATTATTATCCATTTCGTAGTAATAGCTGGAATTAAAATTGTTATGATAATGGCTATTATGAAAAAGGAAATAATAAGTGGCAAACCCGTCATCGATAATGAACTTATTAGATCAATTAATTTTGTTGCTAGAATAGTATTTAAATTTGTGTAATTAAGTATTCCTATCAACTGGGCAATGAAAAAGAAAAGAACTAAAGCAAAAGATATACTTTTAAAGCTTTTTTCTAATGAATTATTATATTCGTAAATGTTTTTAATATTCTGTGATACAAAGCCATATACCCCACCACAAATCATTAGCGTAAAAGCTATTATGAATGATAATGAAGAAGTGAATGTTGCATCAGCACCAAATAAACGATCTAAATATGATGTTCCTTCACTAGCTAGAAGAATCCCACTACCTGGTAAATTAGGAATAATCATATAAATGACTACAAGTATAATTAATATAAATGCCAAAAGAGACCGATACAGAGCTTTTTTTGATGTATTTTGAAGATCTTTTTCTACCTTTTCTTCTTCTGACATTTCCCATTTTGACATTTTAGGAACAATGTATTTTTCAACAACAAAGTGGCCAATAAAGACAAGAACAAAGAAGGCACTAATAATAATATAAATATTAGAAAGTATATTATATGTGAATGTTTTGTCGACCGATAATTGGGCAGCTGTTTGCGTTAATTGTCCTAAAGCATATTCATCAGCGTTAAACACTAAACCTGCGCCTTGGCCAATGGTAAGTGCTATAAACATAGTTATAATCCCAAGCATTGGATTACGACCAATATCTTTATAAAATATTCCCGCTAATGGTAGCAATAAAGCATAAGCAGCAGGACCTAATATATTACTAATTATTCCAACAATCAAAGTTATCATTATAATAATTGATATTTTAACACGATGAAAAGGCATAAAAAGGTTTTTAAATAAACCACTTGCCTCACCAATGCTAATACCTATTAATGATATAATTAACAAAAACAACGGCTCAAACAATTGAAGATTAATAACAACATTAGAGAATATAAACTTTATTCCTTGTTTAGAAATTAAATTATTAACCGATACCAATGTTGTTTTTATCTCTTCACCATTAATAATAGTTTGTTGCCCACTTATACCTATTAATGAAAATATTAGACTGCATAGTGCAACAATAATAATCATAATTAAAATAACCAAAATAGGGCCTAAAAAGATACTATGTTTTTTTCTTGCCATATTTTCACCTACTTATTAATTACTTTCTTAAGTTTTTTGTTAAATTCAATTCTTGGTAGCATAACCACATGTTGACACTGACGACATTTAATTTTAATATCTGCGCCTGTTCTAATTATTTCCCATTCATTACTACCACAAGGATGGCCCTTTTTCATAGTAACAATGCTACCTAATTGATATTCTTTATCCACATTATCATTCCCTTATATCAATAATTTCCAGTATGCGATTTAAATCTGCTATATTAGTATATGATATTTCAATCTTCCGATCTTTTATTCTTACTTTAGTATCTAGTTTTTCTCGCATCATATCTTCAACGTGTTTTAGTTCTTGATTGACAAGTTTTTGGCGTATAACCTTATTTTTACGTTCAAAATGAGGATCACTAGCCATTTTTTCAATATCACGAACTGCTAAATCTTCATTAACAACTTTGTTAGCCAATAAGATTATCGTTTCATCGTCTTCTAATTTGCTTAAAACACGAGCATGACCCATTGATATCTTATTATTCATAACTAGTTCTTGAACTGATTTTGGTAGTCTTAATAATCCTAATACATTAGTTAAATGACTACGACTTTTGCCTACCTTACGAGCTAGATCTTCCTGTGTCAAATTTAGATTATCAAGCATAGCTTTGTAAGCATTAGCTTCTTCAATGGCATTTAAATTTTCCCGTTGAAGATTTTCTAATAAAGCTATTTCCATCATTTGTGTATCAGTAAATGGTCTAACAATGGCTGGTATCTTTGTCAAACCAGCCATACGACTAGCTCTTACTCGTCTTTCACCAGCAATAATTTCATAGCCTTTAATACTTTTTTTAATAATAATTGGTTGAAAAACACCATGTTCTTTTATCGAATCTGATAATTCCTGTAAACTTTCTTCGTTAAAAGTTTTACGTGGCTGATAAGGATTAGGTCTTAATTCATCAAGATTAACATCAATAATCTCTTCTGCACTACTTGTTTCATATATTTGTCTTTCAATACTTTCAACATCAAGGTTTTCACTATTAAATAATTGCTCTAGACCTCGACCAAGGGCTCTTTTTTTATTTTCCATTTCGTGCAATCACTTCCTTAGCTAAATTTAAATAAGCTTCTGTTCCTCTGCTTTGAGGATCATAAGCAATAATTGGTTTACCATGACTTGGAGCTTCTGATAGACGAACTAAACGAGGAATAATCGTATCATATACTCGTTCTTTAAAATATCCTTTAATATCTTCAACTACTTCTAATCCTAAATTAGTTCGATTATCTAACATTGTTAATAATACACCTTCAATATCGAGTTTAGGATTTAAATTCTTTTGAGCTAACATAATAGTATTTAATAATTGCATAATACCTTCTAAAGCAAAGAATTCACATTGAACTGGTATAATAACAGAATCAGCTGCTGTTAAAGCATTAGTTGTTAAAATACCTAAAGAAGGTGGACAATCAATAATTATGTAATCAAAATATTCTCTTGTTGCATCAAGATATTTTTTCAATTGTCCGCCTTTAGCAAAACCTGGTTCAGTTCGACTTTTATCCATTAATTCAATATCCGCACCAGCTAAATTTATCGTAGCTGGAAGAATATATAAATTTTTAAAATTACTTTTAACTATAACATCTTTTAATTCTGCTTGATCTATTAATAAATCATATATGCTTTTAGAAATATCGGCTTTATTTACACCAATTCCCGTTGTTGTGTTACCTTGGGGATCTAGATCAACTAGTAAAACCTTTTTCTTAAGAAAACCTAAAGAGGCAGCTAAATTTATACTTGATGTTGTTTTACCAACACCACCTTTTTGGTTTACAAGTGCTATAATTTTTCCCATATCATCACCAAATTTCTAATTTATATCCAATTAATATTTTACCATAATTAACAATATAAAGCTATCTTTTTTTAAGGTCAAAATAAATAAAAGAGGTAACCTCTTTTATTTTAACTTACTATTATTATTCTTTGTATTATGGCACTTAAATTGTCGCTATCATAAGCTTTATAAGTAACAATATATGTTGCTTCAGATGAGGTATCAATAGAAGTAACTTTTAATCCATTTTTACTTATATCAATATCGATATGATCAATTGTTTTTGTGCCTGTAGCTGTAGCTGTTATATCACTTTGAGCAATAGTATAACTACTACTTCTCTCTATAGTTGTGGTTGGTAAGACACCGTTTAAAGATATTACTGGTAAAAGTTCATATGAAGCACTATAGACCTGATCATTTTCATCTGGTGTATCAGTGACAGTAACATCATAGGTATAATTATTATATCGTTTAGTTATAACAACATAAGTATTATCATAAAAATAAGCCTTGGTTAAGGGATTTAATATTTTCATATTAATATATCCCGTTTGTTTAAGAGTTCTAAGCTCAACAACAGTTGTACTCCCAATATCATTTGGTAAGTGTTCAGGGTTATTGGTTGACCACTGTTTAGCAGCATCTTTTATGTTATCAACTTGAGCTTCATAGGTTTTTTGATTAGAATTTTTCATCAAACGATCAATGGTTGGGATAGTAATAAGCGCAATGGCTCCTAAAATAATAGTAACCGTTAATACCTCTACTAGAGTAAAACCAGAATTTCGCACATTACCACTCCTATCTTTCTTAATTATATATTATGATTGTTATTTTTTCAAGAAAAAAGAGATAAATATTATCCAACATTATATGTTGTACGTTTTTTTATCTCTTTATATTGATATTTTGTTCTAAGGGCATTTTGAATAATTGTTGAGTAATCACTCCATGGACTCCAAGTTACACAACCTGTTAAACAATTTCTTACTACTGTTCTTGTATAATAACGGCAATAATATTGTCCTTTGGTACAGCCATTGCCTGTACCTGATTGTAGGGTACACTCATAATATTCAAGCATTCCGTCCTTTTCAGCATTATATTTACTTGGTGTCTTATTAATTGTATAACAACTTTGACTTTTCTTTATCCAGGCATTATACGATGTAATAGTACAAGATTTACAAGTACGATAAGCATATTCTGTTTGGGAAATAATTCTAACGGTTGCGGTTGCAGTATTCCCCGCTATATCCTCACAAGTCATAGAATATGTTCCATCTGGTTCAATGATATATTTAGAAGTAACAAGAAACATATAACCATTATATCTTATTCCCCTAACATCACTTATATAATCGACAGCTGAAAAAGTAACTTTTTTGTTATCTTCCCATTCATCGCTTACATCATATTTGCATATTGGAGCACTAAAATCAACATTAATTTGTTTACTTGTTGTAGTTATTTTTTTGTTAACATTATTTGTAGCATTAAAATATAATACCCATTTACCATTACCAATGGTAATTCCATTAGTAGGAATTGTTTTAGATGGTGTACAAGTAGATCCCGCACTAACAACGCAATATTTAGCAGTAACATTAGTTGAATTACCTATTGTTACACCTAAAGTAACAACTGATTTATACCATCCACTATTACCTTGTGTTCCCGTTACTTTGAAACTAATGCTAGGTGTACTAGTATCACTTGGACTAGGATTGGTATTTGTGTTAGTGTTAGTGTTGGTATTGGAATTATCAGTATTAGTATTAGTATTGTTGTTATTAGAACCACTGTTATCACTATTAGTATTATTTGGATTGGTATTATCAGTAGTATTATTGCTAGTAGATGGGCTAACTACCGTTACCGTTGTTGTGACTGTTTTACCACCGGCGGTTGCAGTTATTGTGGCAGTTCCGGCTTTTACAGCTGTTACACGTCCTGTTTTATCAACTATTGCAGCATTAGGATTACTACTATTCCAAGTCACTGTTGGTATACCACCTGTCGCTGTCAGATCTGCTACTAGCTGATACTCTTTGCCTTCGTCTAAAGAAAGACTAGTTTTATTTAAAGTTATCCCTGTTACGCCAACATTATTATCAGGATTATTATTTTGACTAGATTCTACAACCGTCACTTTAGTAGTTGTTGTTAGGTTATTACTTGTGCCACTATTTCCTGTTACTGTTATGATAGCCGTTCCTATGGCATTACCAACTATGTAACCATCTTTATCAACGCTTACAATATTAGAATTACTACTAGCAAACATTAAGGTTGGTACTTTAGCTGTATCTGGGGTAATTCTTGTTGTTAATAATTGCTTCATTCCCCTATTAATTGTTATATCCGAATTATCAAAATTTATAGCTGTGGCTGTATCAGGATTATTAGATATTACAATATCACATGCGGCTACAAAATCAGTATCTGGTGACTTTATAACAATCTGTGTTTTCCCCGCCTTTAAAGCAGTAATCATACCTTTATCATCGACCGTAGCGACACTAGGATCAGTTGATGTATATTGTAAATCCTTATTACTAGCATTAGATGGATAAACATTAGATTTTAAAAGGAAAGTTTCTCCAGGAGCAATACTAAGATTAGTTTGGGAAACTTCAATTTTTTCAACCTTTGTCTTCCGATTGCAGGCCACTAGAAAAAATATTGCTATTATTAATAATAGTAAAACAGCACCACCAATTATAATATTTCTTTTGGTAAAAATTGGATTTCTATCATTACTTTCCATAAAACACACTTCCCCTTCTAAAGATATTAGCACATTTTAAGATTTTTTTCAATTTCATTATTATTTTTCATTGATTACAATATATTAGCACAAAATAACTTTTTTGTATAATGTTTTTTATCATTATTTATGTAATAACTGTCAAAGTTATTTTAATAATAAAAAAGAAGTAGAATATAGCTACTTCTTCCAAGGCTTTATTTAATAAATATTTTTATTTAACTACTATCTTACAGGTTGCTGTTTTCTTACCATCTTGGGTTGTAACCGTTATGGTAATAGTTCCAGCGCTGTTGCCTTTAACAAGACCACTGCTATCTACTGAAGCAACTTTACTATTACTGCTTTTCCAAGTAACAGCCTTATTAGTAGCATTGCTTGGTGTTATTATTGGACTTAATGTTATCGTTTTATTTTTGCCAATACTATAACTCTTTTGACTAAAGGATACACCAGTTACTTTTATAGGTGTGTTGGGCAATAATGCAACTGTAACATTACAGGTTGCAGTTTTACCACCATCATTAGTTTTAACGGTGATAACTGCTGATCCAACACTTATACCTCTTACCATACCATTTTTGTCAACCGAAGCAACGGTTGGATTACTACTTGACCATGTTATAGTTCTATCCGTAGCATCACTTGGATTAACAACTGCTACTAAAGTTGCAGTTTGACTAGTATAAACTGTCATACTTGTTTTGCTTAATACTACTCCTAATACAGCTTTTCTTACTTCTACCTTACAAGTAACGGTTTTACCACCACTAGTAGTTTTGGCTGTAATAGTCGCAGTTCCAACTTTTATACCTCTAACAACACCGTTCTTATCAACTGTAGCAACACTTGGATTATTACTTGTCCATGTTATATCTTTAACGGCTGCATTATCTGGTTTTATGGTTGGAATCAGTTTATAAGATGCACCAGAATAAATAATCATTTTTTCTTTGTCTAAAGATATTTCTCTAACACTAACAACACCATTTGTATATTTTTTAACTTCGACACGGCATTTGGCTATTTTGCCACCATCTTTAGTCTTAACAGTAATGGTTGCTGTGCCTGTCTTTAAGCCTTTTACTAAACCATTGCCATCAACTTTGGCTACTTTATCATCACTGCTTCCCCATATAACTGCTCTATTGGTAGCATTACTTGGACTTACAGTCGCAGCCAAATTTAATGAGCTGCCTGCATTCAGTCCAATGTCTGTTTTATCTAAAGTCACCGCATCTACATATATATTTGGATCTTTTACTGTTACTTTGCATTGTGCTGTTTTACTACCATCTCTAGTTTTAACTGTGATAACTGCTGATCCAACCTTTAAGGCTGTGACAGAACCATTTTTATCAACTTTAGCTACTTTAGAATCACTGCTTCCCCATACAACTGCTTTATTAGTGGCAGTACTTGGATTAATAGTTGCTACTAAAGTTGTAGCTTCACCAATATTTATCTCTAATTCTTTTTTATTTAAGCTTACGCTATTAACAAATACTGTTGGATCTTTTACGGTAACAGTACATGTGGCTGTTTTACTGCCATCTTTGGTTGTAACAGTAATAGTTGCTGTTCCTATTTTTAAGCCTTTAATAATACCGTTTTTGTTAACTGATGCAACTTTAATATTACCACTCTTCCATGTTACTGATTGGTTGGTGGCAGTACTTGGTACTACGTTAGCAACTAATGTAGCTGTCTCACCAAGATTAATCTCCATATTAGTTTTATTTAAGACTACTCCACTGACAGCTACAATTGCTGTTTTTACCTCAACAGTACATGTAGCCTTTTTACCACCATCTTTAGTTGTAGCGGTAATAGTTGCTTTACCGGCTTTTAAGGCTGTAACAACACCTTTTTCATTAACTGTTGCAACACTTGTGCTATTACTACTCCATATTACATCTTTAATTGTAGCATTATCTGGTTTAATAGTTGGTTTTAAAGTATAGGTTTTTCCTGTATCAATGGTTATCTTTTCTTTATCTAATGATATACTACTAACACTAATATTACCATTTTCATATTTTTTAACGGTTATCTTACATTTAGCCGTTTTTTTACCATCTTTGGTTGTAACGGTAATAGTCGCTGTTCCAACTCTATTTCCTTTTACTGTACCACTACTATCTACTGAGGCAATATCTTTATCACTACTTGTCCATGTTATATTTTTATTAGTAGCTGTGCTTGGATTAATAGTTGCTACTAAAGTTATTGTTTGATTTGGTAAAAGTCCAACATTTGACTTATCTAATGATACGCTCTTTACTTTTACCACGGTATTGCTGGGGTCTTTTACGGTAACAGTACAAATTTCGGTTTTACCACCATCTTTAGTCTTAACAGTAATAGTTGCTGTTCCAGCTTTTACACCTTTAACAACACCATACTTATTAACTGAGGCAACTTTACTATTATCACTTGTCCATGTTACCGATTGATTGGTAGCACTGGTTGGTATTACTTCTGCTACTAATGTAGCTGTCTCACCAATGTTTATTTGCATATTAGTTTTATTTAAACTTACATCACTAACAGCTACAATTGCTGTTTTTACCTCAACTTTGCAAGTATCTTTTTTACCACTATCTTTAGTTGTAGCGGTAATAGTTGCGTTACCGGCTTTTATACCCGTAACAACACCTTTTTCATTAACCGTTGCAACACTTGTGTTATTACTACTCCATATTACATCTTTAATTGTAGCATTATCTGGTTTAATAGTTGGTTTTAAAGTATAGGTTTTTCCTGTATCAATGGTTATCTTTTCTTTATTTAACGATATACTACTAACACTAATATTACCATTTTCATATTTTTTAACGGTTATCTTACATTTGGCCGTCTTTTTACCATCTTTGGTTGTAACGGTAATAGTCGCTGTTCCAACTCTATTTCCTTTTACTGTACCACTACTATCTACTGAGGCAATATCTTTATCACTACTTGTCCATGTTATATTTTTATTAGTAGCTGTACTTGGATTAATAGTTGCTACTAAAGTTATTGTTTGATTTGGTAAAAGTCCAACTTCTGTTTTATCTAGTGATACGCTCTTTACTTTTACAATTTCACTAGCTGGATCCTTAACCACTACCGTACAAATCGCTGTTTTGCCACCATCTTTGGTCTTAACTGTAATAACAGTTGTTCCGGCTTTTATGGCTGTAACAAAACCATATTTATTAACGGTTGCGACTTTAACATTACTACTTTTCCATGTTACTGATTGATTGGTTGCATTATTTGGTATTGTCGTTGCAACTAATGTACCAGTTTGACCAATGTTAATTTGCATATTAGTTTTATTTAAACTTACACTACTCACATTTATAGTAGGATTTTGTTGTTTTTTAACAACCACTACACATGTGGCCTTTTTACCACCATCTTTAGTTATAACAGTAATAGTTGCTTTACCAGCTTTTTTACCTGTAACATTACCATTACTATCCACACTGGCTACCTTACTATCACTACTACTCCATTTTACACCTTTATTAGTAGCATTATCAGGCTTAATAGTTGCAGTTAATTTAATTTTTCCTTTTACATTTAACTCAATATTAGTTTTATCAAGAGTTATACGACTTACATCAATAGATGTATCTAGTCTACTCTTAACTGTTACCTTACATGTAGTGCTTTTGCCACCATCTTTAGTTGTAACCGTAATAGTTGCAGTTCCAACTTTATTTCCCTTTATAGTACCACTACTATCAACTGAAGCAACATCACCATTACTACTTTTCCAAGTTACACCTAAATTACTAGCATTATTTGGTGTTATGGTTGGTTTTAAAGTTAAAATTTCGTTAACTCTAATTATTACATTGTTTTGATCTAAGGTTACACTACTAGGACTTATAACCGTACTTTGTGATTTTTTAATTATAACTGTACAAGTTGCTGTCTTACCACCATCTCTGGTTGTAACAGTAATGGTTGTAGTTCCTTCTTTTATGCCTGTTACTAAACCGTTATTATTAACGGTAGCAATACCTGTATTACCACTCGACCAAGTCACATCTTTATTAGTAGCATTAGCAGGATTGATAGTTGCTACTAAAGTTAAAGTGCCGTTTATACCAAGTTCAATATTAGTTTTATCTAAAGAAATTCCGTTTACATTTACACTAGCTACTGCTTGTGGAGCTTGTTTAACAGTTATATTACTTACAGCTGTTTTATTACCACTGGCTGTAATAACAGTAATAACGACATTTCCTTCGCTTATTCCCGTAACAACGCCATAGCTATCAACGGTAGCAATACTATTGTCACTACTTTCCCATTTAATACCTTTTTCTGTAGCATTATTTGGTGCTACAGAAGCTTGTAAGGTAATTCTATTACCAACATATAGTTGAGCATCAGTTCTATTTAATGTTATACCGGTAACACTTACAGTATTATTTATAACATTTAAATTACAACTAGCACTTAATTTGTTATCAGTGGTAGTTGCGGTTATTTTAATATTTCCTTGTTTTATTGCTGTAATAATTCCGGCACTATCGACCGTAGCAACACTATTGTCACTACTAGTCCAATTGACTTGTTGATTATTATTAGCAAATAATTGATGATTATCACCTGTTTTTATTGTTAAAGATGTTTCACTTAACGATAAAGTTTGCACTATATTATTAGGACTATCTACATTATTAGTGACTGTTACTTGTGTTGTTGTAACAATTTGAACACCATTTACTTCACCTTCGGCATATATAGTAGCTTGACCATAATTATTGGCAGTTATATATCCATAACTATCAACACTTACAATATTGTAATCACTACTTCTAAAAGTTAAAGTAGGCACCTTAGCTCCGGTTGGACTAACTACTATTTTTAATAGATGTTTACTGTTTTTGTCTACAGATAATGTACTATTAGAAAACGACACACTCGTAGCTTTTAAAACATCATTAGAGACGGTTAAATCACAAGTGGTTGATACACCTGTTTGCCTAGATGTAACAGTAATTTGTACTGTTCCTGCCGTATTAGCAGTTATTATTCCTGAATCATTTATACTTGCAATATTAGGATTAGATGATTCGTATTCAAGATCCGTACTACTAATAGGCTGGGTATTTGTCCTTAAAACAAATATTTCCCCAGGACTTAACGCTATATTAGCATTTGATACTTCAATTTCTTGTACCTTTTGACTATTGGATAAGAAAAACCAAACTACTCCTGTAATAACCATGATGACAATTGTTATTATTAATAAGTGACTAGTTTTAAAGTATTTTTCCTGCATACAAAACACACACACTCCTATTTCTAATGCAATATTACCACAAATTTTATTTTTTTTCAATCTAAATTTTTATGTTGTTTTATCAATTTAAAAGACACCCAATATTTACCTCTAACATTTTAAGGTATATCTAGGTGTCTTTTCTAAATATTTTTATTAAAATAATGCCTTACTATTTAATTGCTACTTTTAATCTCTTCTGGTAACTCACCATGTTCAGATAAATAATCTATTTGCTCTTTAGTAAGCGTTTCATATTCAATTAACGTTTTAGCAATTAAATCTAATAAATCACGATTTTCTTTAATTATTTTTTGTGCTATCTTATATTGTTTGTCAATAATATCACGTATTTCAACATCAATTTCATAAGCTACTTGACTGGAGAAATTGCGACTCTTATTATAATCACGTCCTAAGAAAACACTTGATTCTTGATGTTCTAACTGAATAGGTCCTAATTTACTCATACCATATTCTGTTACCATAGCCCGGGCTATTTTAGTAGCATGCTCAAAATCATTATGAGCTCCGGTTGTTACTTCATTAAATTCAATTTCTTCAGCAACCCGACCACCAAGTAGTCCACTAATTGATTCTAATAATTCTTTTTTAGTTGATAAGAAGGTTTCTTCTTTAGGTAACATTAAGTTATAACCACCAGTATTACCACGTGGAATAATAGTTATTTTTTGAACATCATTAGCACCATCTAATTTAATACCAACAACAGCGTGTCCAGCTTCATGATATGCTACTAATCTTTTTTCCGTATCGGTATACCTTTTAGATTTTTTAGCTGGTCCCATAAGGACACGATCATGAGCTTCATCTATTTCTGACATCGTAATAGCTGGTTTATTGCGTCTTACTGTTAATAAAGCGGCTTCATTTAATAGGTTCTCTAAATCAGCTCCACTAAAGCCAACTGTTCTTCTAGCTATATTTTTAAGATTAACACTATTATCGAATGTTTTACCCTTAGCATGAACTAATAATATCTCTTCTCTGGCATTAATATCTGGTAAATTAACCGTAATTTGTCGATCAAATCGGCCCGGTCTTAATAAAGCCGGATCCAATACATCAGGACGGTTAGTAGCAGCGATAATAATAATTCCTTCATTAGCACCAAAGCCATCCATCTCGGTTAATAATTGATTTAAAGTTTGTTCACGTTCATCGTGTCCACCACCTAAACCAGCACCACGTTGACGACCTACTGCATCTATTTCATCAATAAATATTAAACATGGAGCATTACCTTTAGCTTGCTTAAACATGTCTCTGACACGGCTAGCACCAACACCAACAAATAACTCAACAAAGTCTGATCCACTAATAAAATAGAATGGAACATTAGCTTCACCTGCTACAGCTCGCGCTAATAAAGTTTTACCTGTTCCTGGAGGACCTACTAATAATACACCTTTAGGTATTCTAGCTCCCATTTTTTGAAATTTTTTAGGATTCTTTAAGAAATCAATTAACTCTTGAACCTCTTCTTTTTCTTCAGGTAATCCTGCTACTTGATCAAAAGTAATCTTTTTATTAGTAACATTTAGTTGAGCTCTACTCTTACCAAAATCCATTGATTTAGCTGCTCCACCAGATAATTGTTTAGTTAAAAAATAGAAAGCAGCTCCAATTAATAATAGAGTTGGTAACATATTTAACAAGAAGACTAAACTACTTGATGATGGGTCATTTTTAGTTAATACCTTGATATCTTGCGTATCTACTTTAATTAAAATACTATTTATTAACTGATCAGAATCAGGTATTTTAACAAAAAAGCTTTCATTTTCATTATAACTTTTAATACGACCAGTCATTTCAAATGTTCCTGCATTTTGATTAGGAGTAATCATTAATTCAGTGATTTCCTCGTTATCAAGCATTTTAATAAATTGATTATAATTTAAAACATTTACTTTTTGATTTAATGTTTCAAAAAGAAAAACAATTGCGATTATAAATACGAATAAAAATATATAAGGTACGACTCCTTTTCTCATATTTTTCTTATTCATGGCATTCCTCCTTAATAATACTTTAGTATTATATCATACTTTTCAGATTTTGTTTTACTAAATTTTGATTTTTTTAAACCTGGTAGCCAAACAATTATTCCATTAGAGTCCATAACGATAGGCCAGGCTTTTCTTTCTTCAAGTGGAATTTTATCATCAATGAATATGTCATTAATTTTGCGATTACCAATCATTCCTTTAATGGTCATTTTATCACCATTTTGGCGATTTCGAACATGAAGAGGAAGTTTTACCTCTCTACTATCTAAACGACAAATATTGTTACTGTCATCGGCACTTCTTTTAATCGTCTGAATATTTTTACCATTAGGTAAGTTAACAAAGTCCGTTATTTGAATTTCATATTCATCACTATTTTGATTATCTTTGACTAAAGTTAAAGTATTATAGGCTTTTATAGCTTTAACATTATTAGGTAAGAATAATTTAACATTAGCTTTTTTAGATAAAATAAGATTATATATTAATTGGGCATGAGTATCGGTAACTAACATTAAATCATCTTGATAAATATATTCTAAAATATAATATATTATTTTCATTTGAATTAAGTGATCTTCTTTAAGAAACAACTCAATGTTTAATACTCCTTGGGGATAAATACGTTTAATAATCTTCTTAACTTGTTGATCCATATAATTATTGTATTCTAATAAAGTTAAACTAAATTTATAGAATTTTTGATAAACACTGGGATCTTCTTTTCTAAATTCAGGAACAATGTATTTACGAAACCGATTACGAGTATAGACATCCTTATAATTAGATTTATCTTCTACAAACGATATATTATTCTCTTTATTATATTTCATAATATCATCTTTAGTAACATTAATAAGGGGACGAATAATTTGATAATCCCCCATATCAACCACTTTAGAAAATCCACTGTATCCCCTTAAGGTTGACCCTCTAACAATACGCATTAAAATTGTTTCCATTAAATCATCAGCATGATGCGCTGTTAATAAGTATTTAGCGTGGTATTTTTTAACAATAGTAGAAAAATAATTATATCGTTTGGTTCTCGCTTCATTATGAAAATTATCATCACCATAATCTTCAATAACCATTGATTCAAAAATAATATTATTAGCTAAACAAAAATTGTGGACAAAAACTCTCTCGTCAACACTTTCTGGCCGCACATTATGATTAACATGAGCGCATATTACTTCGATATCTAAAACTTTCTTTAAACGAATTAGGAGATGCAATAAGCACATAGAATCTGGTCCACCAGACACACCTACAACAATGCTATCACCATATTTAATATTTAATTCTTTTGTTAAATATTCATAAACATTTTCCATTATAATCCCTCTTTACCAATTTATTTTTTCATATCCTAATTGCTCTAAATATTTGTTTGTTTGTGAGAATGGTTTACTGCCAAAGAAGCCACGGCTAGCTGATAATGGTGATGGGTGAACACTTTCAATAACAAAATGTTTTTTAATATCAATTAGTTCTTTTTTACTACGGGCATAATTACCCCATAATATAAAAACCATTGGTTCTTTTCGCTCACTTAATTTTTTAATAATATTATCAGTAAATATTTCCCAACCCTTATCTTTATGAGATAAAGGCTTATCTTTTTCAACCGTCATAATGGCATTTAACAGCAATACTCCTTGTTTAGCCCACCCAGACAAATCACTTTCTTTTTTTTCAATATTTAAATCACTTTTTAGTTCTTTAAAAATATTTTGTAAAGAAGGTGGCCAGCTTATCCCTTCTGGAACAGAGAATGATAAGCCTTGTGCTTCCCCTTCACCATGATAAGGGTCTTGCCCTAAAATAACTACTTTTACTTCATCATAATCAGTATATCTCAATGCATTAAAGATATCTTTATATTGGGGATAAACAGTTCTTGATTGATATTGTGATTTGACAAATATACCTAACTTTTTAAAATATTCTTTGTCAAATTCTTCATCTAATATTATGTCCCACTTTTTGTTTATCATTATCTCACTCTTCTTTTAATTATTTTATCATATTTTTAGTTAAAATGAGATAATAATTTGGTCCGTAGTTTAATTAAAGCATAAATATTTATTAAGACAAGGGTACAGGTAAATAAATCGACTGTTTTCCACAAGACATCAGCCGATACCAGACACCCTAATATAACAAGCAAACTAGTTATAATTTTTAATATAAAGTTTAATCTTTTATTAGTTTTTCCTAAAATATAGCGTAAACTTGCTTCGCCATAATAATAACAAGTTATAATGGTTGAAAAAGCAAAAAGGAAGACAAACAAGAAAAGAATAATATTTCCTCCATTACCAAAATGATATAAATAAGCATATTGAACTATTTCAATACCGTTTAGATCTTTAAAAACAAGATAGTTGTAATTTGAAGTAAGAATAATTAGGGCGGTAGCTAGACAGACCATAAAAGTTGTAATATAGACTCCGATTATTTGTAAATATCCTTGCCTTTCCATATTACTAGAATCAATAATTGACGTAGCGATACTTCCGGTTCCAAGTCCAGCTTCGTTAGCAAAAATTCCTCTTTGAATACCAATTATCATTGATGATATGATGCCACTTATTATTGCCTTACTATTAAAAGCCGAATTAATTATTAAAGAAAAAAGAGAAGGTATTTCTTTAACATGAGTAATTATTACATTAATAGTTAAACCAAAATATAAAAACATCATAACAATAACTAAAATGTTAGTTACTTTAATTATCTTTTTTAAACCACCATAAATGATATAAAAAGTAATTAGTCCTAGAATAATCGCGATGGTTAATGTATCAACATTTATTATTTCTTTAATTGACTTCACGATTGTATTAGCCTGAATACTAACAAAGCCCCAAACATAACAAATAATAACTAATATAGAGTATACAATACCTAATATTCTTTTATTTAATCCCTTTTCTAAATAATAACTAGGGCCACCATAATAAAGATCATTTTCTTTTTCTTTATAAAGATGACCCATAATAGTTTCAACATAAGATAAAATGGCGGTAATAAGAGCTGAAAATAGGAGCCAAAATATGCTACCTGGTCCTCCTAAATAGATAGCAAGCGCAACACCTGCAATACTTCCAACCCCTATTCTTCCTCCTAAAACCATTAATAATATAGATACAGGGGAATAATTGGATATGTTTTTTTGATGATTATTTTTTTTTAATAATTTGTAGAAATTAAATTGTAAAAAATTTAATCTAAAAGTAAAGTATAATCCTGTTATTAAAATAATAAATACTTCAACAATACCAATAATTTGCAAAATATTATTATTCCTCCTTTGACAAAAGAAAAGAATGTTTTTACAACACTCTTTAATTTATTAAACAGCTTCCTTTAACCAAACTATAACCGCTTGGACAAGTTGCATTAACAGTACTAATACCTGTACAATAACCATTCGTTTCTAAATTAGATCCCTGAGCACATTTTGGAGTAATTTTTTGAACACATTTAGTTAAATTTTTATCATAACTCATTCCAATTGGACAAGCATTTTTCTTGATTGTTATTTCACATGTTCCTTTTTTCTTATTAATACTATAGCCGCTTGGACAAGAAAAACTTACATATTTATTACACGTTTTAGTTGCTGAATTATATGTTCCAGTATAGCATTTTATACTTGTTAAAGTATTACCATCAACACATTTATTCTTTTTTGAATTAAATACACCTTTAGTGCAGTGTGGTGTTGTCTTAATAAGACATTTTTTTGTTTTACTATTATACGAACCCTGATTACATACGGGATTAACTGTTTTTGTTTGTTTACAAATACCATCACCAGAATAGATCGTACCGGTTGGACAAACCGGATTAGCTACTTGAATACAAGATTTTAATCTATCATCATAGCGATATCCCGTTGAACAACTTGGTTGTTTAGTTGATTGAATACATAAAGTATTATCAGCAGATAAATAGTAAGAATTATTGGGACAACTAGGATTAAGATTAGTAATAGGTATATTTACATTTATACTCTTAACTATATTACCTGATTGAACATTAATGATAGCTGTTCCATAATTAAGTGCTGTTATTTCTCCTGTTTTTGTAACTGATACAATGGTACTATTATTAGAAGTATATACTAAATAATCTTTATTGGCTTTTACCGGTGTTAAAATAGGATTAATTTGGTATTTATCACCTTTTTTTAACGTTAAATTTGTTACTGATAAAGATATACCTGTAATTTTATAATCTATGACTGTTATATGACAATTATCACTTACTTTTGATAATAAAGATGTAATTGTTATAATAGCATCACCGGCTGAAATGGCTGTAATATTACCATTATTATCAACTTTAACAATATTGATATTACTACTTTTCCATTCTAAAGAAGGATTACTAGCATTAATAGGATCCATTTTATAATTTAGTTTAGTCGTTTGACCAATATTCATTTCCAACACATCTAAACCAATATTTAGACCCATTACTGGTATACTACTATCATAATTATTGTTATTGCTGTTACCATAATTATTACTATTATTACTGCTTACATTTTTCTGATCCTTTTTGACCGTTAAAAACATGGCTACAATAAATAAAATAACCCCAAATGTAATAATAATTATCTTTTTAGTATTCATTTATATTACCCCTTTGCTTAAAGTAGCAAATATTCTAGCACAATTTATTAAAAATTACAAATTGTTATTTTTCTAAAGTATTAGCTATAGCAATAAAAATAGCAAGGGATAATTGTTCAGCTCTCACTGTCAAATCAAAATGATGTTCTTTTAAGACTATTTCAACAGCCTTTAGATCATAATCCATTAGATTATTTCTAATATTTTTACGTTTATGTTTAAAGCTATCTCTAACTAATTTAAAAAATAATTCTTTATTCTTTAGATTAATTAAATGTTCTTTTTTAGTGAACTCTAAAACAATACTATCAACATTGGGTTTAGGTAAGAAGACATTACGACTGACATCAATAATCTTTTTAATATCATAATAATAACTTAAAAAGACTGATAAAGAACTATAATCTTTACTACCAGGTTCAGCTTTAAAACGATCTCCTACTTCTTTTTGTACCATTATAATTATTTTATTAATTGGTATATTACTTTCAATTAATTTAACTAATATGGGTGTAGTTATATAATATGGTAAATTAGCAACCACATATATTTTCTCGCATTGGTTTTGATCAATATCTCGGTTAATATCCACCTTTAAAAAATCATCATATATTATTTCAACATTACTATATTCATTAACAATATCATCAAGAAATGGTTTTAAGGTTGTATCTATCTCATAACATAGTACTTTTTTAGCTTTTAGGGCCAATTTATTAGTTAATGATCCAATCCCTGGACCAATTTCAATAACTAAAGTATTATTATCAATATTGGCCTTACTAATAATATTATTAATGATATTTTCATCAACAATAAAATTCTGACCAAATTTCTTTTTAATATTAAAATTATGTTGTTCTAAAAGATGCTGAATTTTAGTTGGTGAATATTCCATTTTAACCTCCTATAATGGCTTTTTTAGCATATCCTTATAACTACGAGGATATTTTTTATTAGTTATTTGTTCTTTTCTAAATCTAATTAGGGTCCTCTCACTATTCTCATATGGGAGATGAAATTTAATGACATCTTCCATTTTAAGTGATAATTCTTTTAAAGGATAAACAATGTCTTTTATTTCTTCATCAACATTACCCTTTAAAGGAATAAAACAACCTTCTACCTTAACTAAAGGCGTACAATATTCTAATAAAATGTTTAACTTAGCAACCGCTCTAGCAGTTACTACATCATATTGTTCTCTTGTTGTTTTTGCAAAATCTTCAGCTCTTATATTTTCTAATTTAACATCTTTTAATCCTAACTTATTAATGACATCATTAAGAAATAACGTTCTTTTTTGCATAGAATCAACAAGAGTTATATGCAGATGAGGAAATAATATTTTTAAAACTAGCCCAGGAAATCCCGCTCCTGTTCCAACATCACATAGAGTTGTTATATTATTTAAATCAATAATCTTAATAAGCATTAAACTATCATAAAAGTGTTTTAAATAAACACTATCTTTTTCAACAATAGTTGTTAAATTTATTTTTTCATTCCAAGTAATCAATAATTGATAATATTGCCCTAATTGCTCTAATTGCGTTGATGTAATAGTAAGATTATCTTTAAGTAATTCATTAACAAACTGTGTTTCGGTCATGATTAAACTCCTTTTTTAAGTAAACCATTAGAATTGATATATCAGCAGGATTAACGCCACTAATTCGTAATGCTTGTCCTAAAGATGTTGGTCGTATTTCTTTTAATTTCTGACGAGCTTCACTGGCTAAATTCTTAACTTTATCATAATCAATATCTAAAGGTATTAATTTATTTTCCATATTAATCATTTTATTGGCTTCTTTAATTGCTTTATCAATATAACCTTCGTACTTAATCATTATTTCTACTTGTTCAACTATAGCTTTATTATATTCGATCGGATAAAAATGCTCAATATTTGTCATAGTAATTTCTGGTCTTTTTAATAAATTATATAAACTTAATCCATCTTTTATAATGGCTGAATTATTATTTGTTAGATAGTCATTTGTTTCTTTATTAGGAATAATCTTATTTCCTTTTAATTTATTTATTAATTCATTAATTAAGTCTATCTTATTTAATAATTTTTGATGTTGCTCTTCGGAAATTAATCCTATTTGATAACCCATCTCTCTTAATCTTAAATCAGCATTATCATGGCGTAATAAAAGACGATATTCAGCCCTTGATGTTAATAAACGATAAGGATCCCTTATCCCTTTTGTAACTAAATCATCAATTAAAACACCAATATAGGCGTCACTTCTTTTTAATATAAACGGTTCTTTTCCCTCTAATTTTAAAGAGGCATTAATACCAGCCATTAATCCTTGACAGGCAGCTTCTTCATAACCACTTGTTCCATTAATTTGACCAGCTGTATAAAGGTTTTCAATTAATTTTGTTTCTAAATTTTGCTTTAATTGCGTAGGATATATAGCATCATATTCAATAGCGTAGGCATATTTTAATATTTTAGCATGTTCCAAACCTGGTAAACTGTGAACCATTTCTTCTTGAATATTATGAGGCATACTGGTAGAAAAACCCTGAACATATATATCATCATAATAACGACTTTCTGGTTCTAAAAATAATTGATGCCTTTCTTTATCACTAAAACGTACAACTTTATCTTCTATGGAAGGACAATATCTAGGACCAACTCCTGTAATATCACTTAAACCACCATACATACTAGCTTTATGAAGATTTTTACGAATTATATTATGAGTTTCTTCGGTCGTATATATCAAATGACAAGGTAATTGATCATCAATATTATAGTTTGGTTCATTATCAAAACTGAATGTTAATAGCTCATCACTACCCTTTTCCTCTTTCGTTTTACTAAAATCAATACTAGATTTCGCTATTCGCTGAGGTGTACCTGTTTTTAAACGTATTATTTTAAAACCTAGTTTCGCTAGATTATTACTTAAAAATTTACTTGGTCGTTCACCATGTGGACCCTCACTAGTCCTAGTATTTCCCACCATTATATCAGCACGTAAATAGGTTCCTGTTGTTATAATAACAGCTTGGGAAATAATTTTAGTGCTATCTTCCAACATAATACCTTTTATTATGTTTTCTTCAACCAACAAATCTTCAACCATGGCTTCTTTAATTGTTAAACATTCTTGATTTTGGAGTGTTTTTAACATCTCTTGGGGATAGGTTATTTTATCAGCTTGGGCTCTTAAGGATTGAATAGCAGGACCCTTCTTATCATTTAACATTTTCATTTGTAATTGCGCCTTATCAGCATTCCCACCCATTTCACCGCCTAAAGCATCAATTTCTCTTACAACTATACCTTTAGCACTACCACCAATCGAAGGATTACATGGCATATCAGCTATATTTTTAATATTACTTGTTATAAGTAAAGTACGATGTCTTTTTCTAGCGCAAGCCAAAGCAGCCTCACAGCCAGCATGTCCACCACCAACGACAATTATTTCATAATCCATATAAATCCTCCTTTCTTTTTATTTTCCTAAACAGAAATTTTTAAACAAAGCATCAATAATATCCTCGTCATAAGTTTCGCCTAATATCTTTGATAAATCATCATAAATACTGCGGATATCCATTTCAATTAAATCTAATGAGACATTGTTTTTTATAGCCTCTTCAATTGATGTCAATGTCTTTAAACTATTCCTAATTAGTGATATACTTTCCGCATTAGTTAAATAAGTTAAGTCTTGCAAATCAATTTTATCTAAATTTAAAATACTTTTAATTTCTTTTTTCAAATCCTCAAAACCAATATTTTCTATAGCACTTAAGTATACTATTGGTCCTTTTAATAATTCAGTATTAATCTTTTTATTTAAATCTATTTTATTTATAACAATAATATAGTTTTTATTCTTTATTTTATCTAATATTGTTAAATCTTCTTCTGTTAGTTCCTCATTATTATTAAGAATAAAAAGAATTAGATCAGCCGATTCCATTAAAGATAAACTTTTTTTTACACCAATAGCCTCTACTTGATTGCTTGTTGCTCTTATACCGGCTGTGTCCATAATATTTAGAATAAAACCATCAATATTAATCTGACCTTCAACAATATCTCTAGTAGTTCCCGCAATGTCAGTTACAATAGCTTTTTCCTCATCTATTAAAGTATTTAAAATACTGCTCTTACCAACATTAGGTCGACCAATAATTATTGTTTCTATTCCTTCCTTAATTAAACGACTGTTTTGACATGCAAGTAATAATTTTTCTAATTTAATTTTAATATCAATTATAAAAGAACTAATTTGATCAAAAGTAACTTTCTCAATATCTTCATATTCAGGATAATCAATATTTACTTCAATCGATGCCATAATTTTTAATATCTGGGCTTTTAACTCCTTAATCATATTAGAAGTTTGACCACCCATTTGTTTTAAAGCTAAACCACGTGATTGTTCAGTTTTAGCTTCTATTAAATTCATAATTCCTTCTGCCTCAACTAAATCTATTCGACCATTTAAAAAAGCTCTTTTAGTAAATTCTCCGGGTTGAGCTAAACGACAGCCATGTTCAAGCAGTAATTCTAAAACTCGTTTCGTGGTGGCGATCCCACCATGACAATTAATTTCCACCACATCTTCTTTTGTGAATGTTTTAGGAGCACGCATAACGGATATTAGAACTTCATCTATTTTAATATTGTTATCTTCAATATAACCATAGTTAATAGTATGAGTTACTACTTTATTTAAGTTTTTACCATGAAAAATACTATTTACAATCGGTATTGATTGTGATCCACTTAATCTTATTATTGATATAGCCCCTACTCCCAACGATGTTGAAATAGCTGCAATGGTATCCTCCATAATATCACCTTTTTTATATTTCTTCGTTTCATCTTATTAATTTTACAGTTATTAGTATTAATAGTCAAGAAAAAAGAGTGTTTTTAACGCTCTTCTTCATCCTTATATTTTATAGTTACAAAACGATTAGGTTCTTCACCATTACTTATAGTCTCTAAATCTTTAAATTCAGAAATAACTGAATGAACAATTCTTCTTTCATATGAATTCATTGGATCTAAATTCACTGCTACTTTTGTTTTTAACACATCACGAGCTATATCTTTAACATTGTGTTCTAACCGATCTTCTTTTCGAGAACGATAATTTGATGCGTCTAGATTAACTTTGATATTAAAATTATTGTTGTTTTTAATAGCTTGACGTAATAGAACTTGCATAGAATTAAGAGTTCTTCCCTCTTTCCCTATTAAGACAGGATTATTATCAGAAACTAAAGACACGTTTATAATATCCTCTTTTTCATGCACTTCCATATCAATATTTATTCCCATAAAAGAACAGATCTTTTTAATAAATTCTTTGATATAAGCTATAACGTCTTCCTTTTTTGTTACTTCAATTATATACTTTTTACTTTTAAATAAACCTGTTTCGACAACATTTTCGTTAATATACAATTGTTCAAGACCAACCATCGTTTCATTTTGACATTGTGATAATAATTGATCACGATCTTTTCCTTCATATTTGTATACTTTAAACATTTCTTTTCCTCCTTTTAACTAATAGATTCTGAATTACTGTGAAACTATTATTTATTATCCAATATATAGCAATACAAGTTGGCATAGTTATTGATGCTACAACAATTATACCGACAAACACATAAGTAAATATCTTCATTTGCTTTTCTTGATCAACACTTACTGATGCAGTTGGATTTAATTTAAAGGAATAAAAAGTAACTAAAAAAATTAAAATAATAGATATAATATAATACCATTGACCATTTTGAACAGCTACGGCCGGACTAGTTCCTAATTGGAAAAATAAAAAGTTTGATTCATAGATGGCCGGTATACGGCTTAATGCTTCATAGAATGCAAAGAATAAAGGAATTTGTAAAAAAGCAAAGATACAACCTGACATTGGGTTAATATCATTCTTCTTATATATTAGCATCATCTCTTGATTCTTTTGCATTGCTGCATCTTTATCATTTTTATTACTATATTTTTTTTCTAATTTTTCTAATTCCGGTTTAATTTTATTCATTTTCTCGGTTTGAGAAACGGTTTTATTTGTTACAGGCATTAATATAGCTCTAATTAATAAGGTTATAATAATAATAGCTATACCATAATTACTAACAAATTTTGCGGTTTCAATAATTAACCATGATAATGGTTTAACAAAAATACTGGTCCATAAACCTTCATAACCACCAGATGTAACTTTAAATTCTGAACATTTAGGTAATTTACTAATATCAATTTTGTTTTTAGCATATATCTCTAGTGTTTTTTTATCTTCCGGTTGGCAAATAATGTTAGAAGCTAAAGTTTGACCTGTTTCAGGATTTTGAACAAGTTTACCATTCTTATCTTTTAATTGTTGAGTACAACCAGTTAGGGTTAATGTCAGCATTAGGATAATTATTATTGTTTTTAATTTTTTCATTCATTTGCTCCTTTTTTTATTTTCAATGATTCAAAGGCTTTATTAAGTGTTTTTTCCATTTCATCATAATTTTTATCTAATATCTCTTTTTTCAATATTATAATACAATTAAACTTTTTTTGATAGATGTTTTTATCAATAATCGTCTTAATCTGCCGTTTTAGTTTATTTCTAACAACAGCCGGTCCAATCTTTTTACTAACAGAAATACCAAAACGATAATAGTCATAGTTTCCTTCTTCAAAAAAAATATTGGCTATTAGGGTACGATAAGGACGATAAGTTTTTATGATACGATCATATTCTTTATTTTCCTTAATAGTATTAATTTTTTTCATATTCCACCTCTATCAATTAAAAATAAAACCACTGAAGATCCAGTGGTATTTATTAATGAGCTAAAACTTTACGGCCTTTTCTACGTCTTCTTGCTACAATACCAGTCTTTACTCTTGCTAAAAATCCGTTTACTTTACTCTTTTTTCTCTTATTTGGTTGATAAGTTCTCTTCATATTATCTCACACCTCCTGTGCTACTGATTCGCTGTCTAGAACATTATATTATAATAAGTAATGATTGTCAAATAGATTCTTAAAATATCATTCAACATATTTTTCCACATAAATGTATTCATAATTTTACTTTATATTTTGGACTTTTCAACAGCTATGTGGAAAAGTTATTAATGTGGAATTTTTAATATGTGGAAAAAATAATTTTTAGGTGTGGAAAACTACATTATTTATTGTTTTTAAAGGTGTTTTATGGTGGAAAAAAATGTGATTTGTTTTTTTAAGTTTTTTTTTGCTTTCTTTTTTCTTATTTTTATTGTAAGATATAGGTAATTAGCGAGAGTGGGTGGGTTTTATGGATGTGGAAAACATTTGGCAATCATGTTTATCTAGAATAAAAGATCAACTAGCACCTATGTCTTTCGATACTTGGTTCAAAGATACAACCCTAATTGAAATAAAAGATAACAAAGCAATTGTTCTAGTTCCTATGCATATTCATAAAAAACATATTAAAGAAAGTTATAATGATATAGTGGAAGAAATATTTACTGATATTACAGGATCAAACTTTCAAATAGAGTATATTACTGAGGAAGAACAAGAAAAGAATATTGAAGTAAATACTGATGAAATGGGCGTACCTAATAATATTAATTTTGAAACTAATTTAAATCCACAATATACTTTTGATACATTTATTGTTGGAAATAGTAACAAATTTGCTCAAGCTACAGCACTAGCGGTAGCTGAAAAACCAGGTTATGTTTATAATCCTTTATTTATATATGGCAACAGTGGCTTAGGAAAAACGCATTTAATACATGCAATTGGTAATTATATATCAAAAAATACAAATAAAAGGGTACTTTATATTACTTGTGAAAAATTTGTCGAAGACTTTTTAGATTTATATAGGAAAAATAAAGATGAGAATAATTTTTCAGCCATCGAAAATTTTAAAAGAAAATATCGAGATTTAGATGTTTTAATGATTGATGATATTCAATATCTTGAAATTGCTAGTAAAACGCAACAAGAATTTTTCAACACTTTTAATGAATTACATCAAAAAAATAAGCAGATCATAATTTGTTCTGATAGATCACCAGATGATTTAAAGAAATTTGAAGATCGTTTAAAAACAAGATTTTATTGGGGAATTACCGTTGATTTATTACCACCAGATTTACCTTTAAGGTTAAATATAATTGACAAAAAAATTGAAGGACAGGGGATAGCATCATATTTTCCAAATGATGTAAAAGATTATATTGCTAGTAACTGTACAAGTGATATAAGAAAATTAGAGGGCGCTATTACAAGAATTTTTGCTTATGCAACCATTATGAATGGTTCTGATATTACTTTAGAATTAGCGGTCGAAGCCTTAAAAGACTACTTTGGTAAAACCTTTATTTCAAAAAATAAAATTAATCAAGTCCAACAAATTATTGCTAATAACTATAATATTAGTGTAGAAGATTTAAAAAGTAAGAAGAGAATGATGACGATTTCTGTTCCAAGACAGATAGGGATGTACATTTGTAGAATCTTTTTAAAAGAATCATTACCTAAAATTGGACTTGAATTTGGTGGAAAAGATCACACTACCGTTATGCATTCAGTTGATAAAATTAAAAAAGCTATTGTTAAAGATAGTAATTTAGAACAAGAAATAAATAAGATTGTGGAACAAATAAAGTAAATGTGGAAAACAAAAACCTAAATAATTGCTTATATTATAACAAAAAAGATAGTTTTAAACTTTTTCCACATCTATAATAATAATAATATATATAAAAAAGAAAGAAGGTACAAAAATATGAAATTATTAATCAATCAAAAAATATTGATGGAACAATTAAATTACGTAATTAAAGGAGTATCATCAAAAAACTTAATACCAATTCTTAACTGTATAAAATTTGACTTAACAAGTGATGGTTTATATTTATTAAGTACAGATAATGATTTAGCTATTAAAGCGTTTATTCCCAAAAGTTCAATTGAAGAAATAATTGAATTAGGTGAATTTGTTGTAGCTGGTAAATATATATATGAGATTATTAGAAAATTACCTAATACTATTATAAATATTGAAGAAGTTGAATCTTCAAAGATATATATAAGTACTGATGCTTCTAATTTTAACTTAAATTGTAATAACGTTTCAGAGTTTCCTAATATATCACTAGAGGAAAATAAAAATCCTATTATTTTATCTCAAAGGATTTTTAAGAATGTAATAAATCAAACATCATTTGCTACTTCTAGTCAAGAATCACGTCCTTCATTAACAGGTATAAATTTAAAAATAAGCAATGATAAACTTGAATGTGTTGCAACCGATTCTTATCGTTTAGCTAAAAAAACTGTTACTCTTGCTAAAGCCTATGATGAAATAGTAAATATTATTATTCCTAATAAAAATTTATTAGAAGTAGTAAGGATGCTCATGAATGATGATAATAATATTGAATTACACATTTTTAATAATAAGATTATATTTAAATTTGAAAATTTAATTGTTATGTCAAGATTAATAAATGATACTTATCCAGATATTTCAAAATTAATACCTGAAGAATTTTTATTAAATATTAAAGTAAATGTTAATGATTTTTATGGAGCAATTGATCGAGCATCATTATTAACGAATGAATTTGATAAAAATACTATAAAATTAGAAAGTAAAAAGGATCAAATTATAATTTCTTCAAATATTCCAGAAATTGGAAATGTTACCGAAAAATTAGCTGTTGAAAAAGATAATAGCGAGGAAATATCAATAGCGTTTAGTTCAAAATATATGATGGATGCTATTAAAGCATTTAATTGTATGGAATTACAAATTCAATTCAATGGTAATTTGAAACCATTTATTATTAAAAATCCGGAAACAGACGAATTAATTCAGTTAATTGTACCGATTAGGATATATTAATATTTGGTAAATATATATAAAAATGTAGCAATTTATGTTACATTTTTTATTTTTTTCCTTTTTTCGACAAAATTAAACAAAATTCGACAATTAGTAGTGCTATTAATATTGCTTGTTCGTTGCAAAAAAATTAGATAGGGGGTGAATTAATGTTAGACAGCTATGAGATTAATAAGCATACAATTGCCATAATACCTATAAAAAGTAATGTATCGAAAGTAATAGAAGATGATAACATATATTTTATTAATAAAACTACCACAGAAATTATTGATGATAGTTGTAGATATTTTGGCAGTTCTTATGCTGGGAGATTTGAAGGAACAAAAAGCTTAATCGGTTTCAATTACAAAACGCCAATAATAATAGAAGAATCAACAGAAATTATTTTTTTTCCAACTAGTTCTCCAAGAATTGATGATTGTTATTGGATATCATTGAAACATATTTCTAATTATCGAAAAAGTGAAAACAGTTCTAGTGGTAGTATTTTGATTTTAAGCAACGGACAGGATTTAGAACTAAAAATTTCTTATTCTTCATTAGAAAATCAAATTTTAAGAGCAACAAGGTTGGAATCAATGATGCGTCAGAGAAAAATAGGCTAAAACAGCTTATTTTTTTTATTTTCATCAAAATATATGGTATAATGTTATTGTACGTATAGGAGTACATTTGTATTTTTTTAATTTGTTATATGGCAAATAAATATAGAAAGAGGCAGCTTTTATGATTTTACGTCAATTAAAACTTATTAATTTTCGAAATTATAAAAGATTATCTCTTAGCTTTAAGTCAAAAATTAATATTATAATAGGTAATAATGGTCAGGGGAAAACTAATATTTTGGAATCTATTTATTTGCTAGGCTTAACAAAATCGCATCGGGCCATTCAAGATAGTGATTTAATCCTAAAAAACAGTCATTTTTATAGTGTTAGTGGTCATATTGAAGAAAATCAAACTAAAACCCAATATAAAGTATTATTGAATAATAACATTAAAACTTTAGAAATAGATAATAACGTTATTAGGAAGAGTTCAGATTATATTTCTAAATTAAATATTATTATTTTTTATCCTGAAGAATTAGAATTAGTAAAAGGTTCACCAATATTTAGAAGAAATTACTTTAATATTGAAATAAGTCAATTATTTCCTAGTTTTTTAAAAGTTCAAAGTGATTACAATAAACTTCTTCGAATGCGTAATGATTGCTTAAAGCAAAGATTTAAAAGTTTATCTTTTGACGAAAATTATTTTGAAGTTTTAACAAATCACTTAATTGATAAAGCTATTTTAATATACAAAATGCGACTTAAATATATTGAAAAAATAAACAAATATGTGAGTAATATCTTTTCTGATATAACAGGTATAAAGAATTTAAAGATTAATTATCTTTCATCAGTTAAAGATTTATCTAGTGATGATGCTATTAGAAGAGAGTTATTGGATAGTTATAAAAAAAACTTTGATCAGGAGAGTCGAATTGGAATGACTATTGTGGGTCCGCATCGTGATGACTTTGAATTTATTACTGATAGTATTAATTTGAGAAATTATGGTTCGCAAGGGCAACAAAGATGCGCCGTTATAGCTTTAAAATTGTCGGAATTAGAGATATTTCTTCAATATAAAAGAACAAAACCAATTCTATTATTAGATGATGTTTTTAGTGAATTAGATGAGGAAAAGAAAAACTGTCTATTAAAATATATAGATGGTAGTTGCCAAACTATTATAACTGCCACTGATTTAGCGAGTATTAATCCAAAAATTGTGAAAAAAGCCAAAGTAATTATGATTGAAAATGGTAAGAAAGTAAAAAGAAAAGGTGAGTAGACATGGAAAGAAATGAAACTAATAATATTTCACATTATGATGCTTCGGATATCCAAGTATTAGAAGGGCTAGAAGCGGTTCGTAAAAGACCAGGTATGTATATTGGCTCTACTAGTGAAGTTGGGCTACATCATTTGGTGTGGGAAATAATTGATAACAGTATTGATGAGGCCTTAGCTGGTTTTTGTGATGATATTGAGATTATTGTTAATAAAGATAACTCTGTTACTGTAAAGGATGATGGACGTGGTATTCCTGTTGGAATTCATCCTAAAACTGGTTTATCCACAGTTGAAACGGTATATACAGTTCTGCATGCTGGTGGAAAATTTGGTGGTGGCGGATATAAAGTATCTGGTGGATTACATGGTGTAGGTGCATCGGTAGTTAATGCTTTAAGTAAATGGGTTGAAGTAACTGTTTATAAAGAAGAAAAAATTTATAACATTCGTTTTGAAAGTGGTGGACATACAGTTAAACCATTAACTGTAATAGGTGAATGTAGTGCCGAAAGAACAGGTACCACAGTAACATTTATGCCAGATTCAGAAATATTCAAAGAAACAACGGAATTTAACTATCAAATTTTATATAATCGTATTCGTCAATTAGCTTTTTTAAATAAGGGCTTAAGAATAATCTTATGTGATGAAAGAACTGGTAAAAAAGATATTTTTGTTTATGAAGGCGGAATTAGGGAATATGTTGAATTTTTAAATAATGATAAAATAGCTATTCACCCAACAATTGTCTATGTTGAAGGTATCGAAGAAGATGTTTCTATGGAAGTAGCGTTCCAATATAATGATGGTTACACTAGTTCCATTTATTCATTTGTTAATAACATTGTTACTCCTGAGGGTGGCACTCATGAGGATGGAGTAAAAAACAGTCTTACTCGTATTATAAATACTTATTGTAAAAATAATAAGATATTGAAAGATAATGATGAACCATTAACTGGTGAAGATGTCCGTGAAGGAATGACAATGATAATATCAGCTAAAGTTCCTGAACCACAATTTGAAGGTCAAACTAAAACAAAATTGGGTAATAGTGAGGTAAGAAAAATTGCTTCTAATATTTTTAGTGAGGGATTTGAAAGATTTTTATTAGAAAATCCTGATCAGGCTAAGATTATTATTGAAAAGACAATGATTGCAGCACGAGCACGAGTAGCTGCCAAAAAAGCACGTGAACTTACTCGTCGCAAAGGTGATTTAGATGTTACTAATTTCTATGGAAAACTTAGTGATTGTAAAAGCAAAGATGTTTCCGAATGCGAAATATTTTTAGTCGAGGGAGATTCAGCCGGTGGATCAGCAATAAAGGGACGTAACAGCTTAACCCAAGCTATTTTGCCTTTAAGAGGAAAAATTCTTAATGTTGAGAAAGCTCGTCTAGATCGTGCCTTATCAAATGAGGAAATTAGAACTATAATAACGGCTTTTGGTACAGGTATTGGTGATGAATTTGATATAAATAAATTGAGGTATGGAAAAATCATTATTATGACCGATGCTGATGTTGATGGTGAGCATATTAGGGTTTTATTGCTTACATTATTTTATCGTTTTTTCCGTCCGCTAGTAGAAGCAGGACACGTTTATGCAGCCCAACCTCCTTTGTTTGTTATAAAACATAACAAAGCAATTAAATATGTTTTAAATCCTAAAGAACGTGATGAATATTTATCAACCCTTTCACCAAATACCAAATATGAGATTATGCGGATGAAAGGCTTGGGAGAAATGGATGCTGACGAATTAGATGAAACAACAATGAATATAGAAAAGAGAATATTACGGCAGATAACTGTTGAAGATGCTATATTAGCAGATCAAGTTTTCAATAAATTAATGGGTGAGGAAGTTGAACCTCGCCGTACTTTCATTGAAGAAAATGCAACTTATGCTGATAATTTAGATATATAGATGGGGGATTAAATAATGGATAAATTAGTACAAAATAATATTGTTAATGAAATTCAAGATTCTTTCTTGGATTATTCAATGAGCGTTATTGTATCCCGTGCTTTACCAGATTTAAGAGATGGATTAAAGCCTGTTCATCGTCGAATCTTATATTCAATGTATGAATCAAGCTATTTCCCAGATAAGCCACATAAAAAATCAGCACGTATTGTTGGTGATGTAATGGGAAAATATCATCCACACGGCGATTCTAGTATTTATGAGGCAATGGTAAGAATGGCTCAAGATTTTAGCTATCGTTATATGTTAGTCGATGGTCATGGTAACTTCGGAAATATCGATGGCTATGGAGCAGCGGCAATGCGTTATACCGAATCAAGGCTCTCAAAAATATCCTTGGAATTATTAAGAGATATTCGACCAGAAATAGTTGAGTTTAGATCAAACTTTGATGAATCATTACAGGAACCAACTATTTTACCATCAAGATTTCCTAACATTCTAGTTAATGGAACAATGGGAATAGCTGTTGGTATGGCTACTAATATTCCACCTCATAATCTTGGTGAAGTAATTGATGGATGTGTTGCCTATATTGATAACCCTGAAATTGATACTATAGGATTAATGAATTATATTAAGGGACCAGATTTTCCAACTGGTGGTATTATTCTTGGTAACAGTGAGATAAAAAAAGCTTATGAAACAGGACGTGGTACCATTACTATTCGTAGTAAGGCTACTATTGAGGAAAATGATGGTAAAAGTTATATTATTATTGATGAGGTTCCTTATGGTGTCAATACTTTAGAATTAAAAAATAAAGTTGCAGAACTAGTCCACAATAAAATAATAGATGGAATTTCTGATTATCATAGTGACTTGAAAAATGGTATTAAAATTACCATAACATTGAAGAAGGATGCTAATCCACAGGTTGTTCTTAACAACTTATATAAACATACATCTTTTCAGACAACATATGGTATTATTTTATTAATGATTGATAATGGTGTTCCAAAGACACTTGGGCTTAAACAAATTATTTCTAAATATATTGATTATCAAAAGGAAATAATCATCAAAAGAACAAGATATGATCTAACTAAAGCCGAGAAGAGAGTTCATATTCTTGAAGGATTAAAAATTGCTCTTGATAATATTGATGCAGTAATTAAAATTATTAAAGAGGCTTCAAGTGACGACGATGCAAAGGCAAAACTAACTTCTAATTTTGGTTTAACTGATATCCAAACAGAAGCTATTCTCGAAATGAAATTGCGTCGTTTAACGGGTTTAGAAAGAGGCAAGATTGAGTCTGAATTAGCAGATTTATTAAAAGCTATTGAAGAATACAAAGCTATTCTAGCTAGCGAGCAACGAGTATTGGAAATAATTCGTACTGAGTTGTTAGAAATAAAAGGAAAATATGCTGATGAAAGAAGAACTCACATTGATATGACATCTGCTGATTACATTGAAGATGAATCACTAATACCTGTAGAGGATATTGTAATAACTTTAACTAATAAAGGTTATATAAAGAGAATACAATGTGAAACATATAAGACTCAAAATCGCGGTGGCGTAGGTATTAAGGGTATGGCTACGAATGAAGAAGATTTTGTAGAAAGTTTAATCTCGATGACAACACATGATTATTTAATGTTCTTTACTAATAAAGGTAAAGTTTATCGTGTTAAAGGTTATGAGGTTCCAGAATTTAGCCGTCAATCTAAAGGTTTACCAATAGTTAACTTATTACCGATTGAAAAAGATGAGATAATTAAAGTAATGTTAAAGGTTTTGGCTGATGATAGTTCTAAATATATTGTTTTCTGTACTCAAAATGGAACGGTTAAAAGAACAAGTCTTTCAGAGTTTAGTAACATTAGAACTAATGGTAAGATTGCTATTTCATTAAATGAAAACGATCAATTGATTTCCGTTAAAAAGACAGAGGGAGAAAATGAAATACTAATTGCTTCTTCTAACGGACGTATGATTAGGTTTGATGAAAAAGAAATTAGAGTTATGGGTCGTAGTGCTTCTGGCGTTCGTGGTATTGATGTCGGTGAAGGCTACGCAGTTGGTATGGAAATTGCTGAAACAGATCAACAAGTTCTAGTTGTAACTGAGAATGGTTATGGCAAACAAACGGATATTAATGAATATCGAATTACACATCGTGGTAGCAAAGGAGTTAAAGCTTTAAATATCACTGAAAAAAACGGGAATATTGTTTCATTTAAATCTGTTCATGGCGATGAAGATTTAATGATTATTACCGATAGTGGTATTATTATAAGATTACCTTTGAGTCAAGTATCATCAACAGGACGAGTAGCTCAAGGAGTAAGATTAATCAATTTAAAAGACAATCAAAAAGTTAGCACGGTTGCTATAATTAAAGCTGATGAAAAGGAAGTTTGTGATATTTAACTTCCTTTTTTTTGGTTGGGAAATAACAGAAACGGCAAATCTGTAATCAAACACGAAAAATTATTTCCCAGGAAATATTTTATAGATTATGTTCCACGTGGAACATAATCATTTAATATAAAAGCATTTCTATGAATTTAATTTTCTATATGCCTTAATATAAAAATATTTAATCTTTAATATTATTATTTAATACCTTTTATTTAAAAGTCTTATTTTATTACTATTTTAAGTATTATCTAATGTTCCACGTGAAACATTAAATAAATTTATAACATATATTTGCTATATAATTAGTATTTTAGTTCTCTTTTTACTAGAAAGTAGCACCAACTGATACTAAAACAGTAATATATAAACTGGTTACTTATGTTCCACGTGGAACATAAGTGTTAAAGCAAAACAATTAAAAATAATTTAAAAGTATATATATATTTTACAATACAAATTATAAAATTAAATAATGTTTCAATATATTTATAATAATGACTAAATTAAATATTTCAATTAGCAAAAATAATATAGTAATTTTCAATGTTCCACGTGGAACATACAATGTTATATTTATGATAATTAAACATAACTATAATAATCTACATTGTAAAAATTAGTATTTCCTTTTTTTTGGTTGGGAAATAACAGAAATGGTAAATCTGAAAATAATTATAAAAATTATTTCCCGGGAAATAATTTATGAACAATGTTTCACGTGAAACATAAATTTTGTTGCATAAACTTATTAATTATATTATATTATTAAAGACGCAATGTTTATGTTTGAAACAGGTCAGGATCGGAAGATAGCAGCCTTAAAATCCTCTAAATATGTGCGTCATTTTAGATGGTGATAAGATGAATGAAAAATATATGTTACTGGCTATAAAACAAGCAAAAAAAGCATTTGCTAATGGCGACGTTCCAGTTGGAGCAATTATTGTTGAAAATAACAAAATTATTAGTAAAGGCTATAATAAAAAAGAATTAGAAAAGATGGCAACAAAGCATGCTGAAATAATAGCTATTGAATCTGCATGTCGAAAAAAGAAGAGCTGGTATTTAAATGACTGCACGATGTATGTAACATTAGAGCCATGTATTATGTGCTGTGGTGCAATATTGCAATCTCGTATAAAAAAAGTAATATATGCAACTAAAAACGAGAAATTTGGTGGCGTAGAAAGTATTGATAATATTTTTGATAACAAAAAAAGTAATCATCACGTTAACTATACAAGCGGAGTTTGCCAAGAAGAAGCATCAAAACTATTAAAAAACTTTTTTGAACTAAAAAGAGAATAATACTCTCTTTTTTTGTTATAAAAAATGATATAATTAATTAGGTGATGAATAATGTATCAAGCATTGTATCGAAAATATAGACCTAGAAATTTTGATGAAGTAATGGGTCAAGATGTAATAATTAAAACACTTAAAAATGCGATTATAAATGATAAAATATCACATGCATATTTATTTACAGGATTAAGAGGAACAGGAAAAACAACGGTTGCAAAAATACTTGCTAAAACCATTAACTGTGACAATCCTGTGGATGCAATACCTTGTGATCATTGTATCAGCTGTTTGCAAACAAATGACAAACAGAATACGGATATAATTGAAATAGATGCTGCATCTAATAATGGTGTTGATGAAATAAGAGAGTTAAGAAGCAAAGTTGCGCTTGTTCCAAGTATTAGCAAGTACAAAGTATATATAATTGATGAAGTTCATATGTTAACACAAGGGGCTTTTAACGCCTTGTTAAAAACGTTAGAAGAACCACCAAAACACATTGTATTTGTGTTAGCTACAACGGAACCACAAAAAATACCTTTAACAATATTGTCTAGATGTCAACGATTTGATTTTAAAAAGATTAGTGATGGCGAAATAGTTGTTCAGCTAAAAAAAATATTAGAGTGTGAAAAGATTGCTATGGAAGAAGAGGTTATAAAAGAAATAGCGAGATTGTCTTATGGTGGTATGCGAGATGCAATTAGTTTATTAGATCAAGCTCTAGCATATTCGCCCGATTTAACTATTTCTGATATTCATAAAATTAATGGAACTCTATCTGCTGAAGAGGTTAAATTATTTGTTTTAAATATCTTTGATAACAATATTACCGAAATACTAATTATAATAGACAAATACGATGATGATGGCATTAATTTTATTAAGGTTATTGATGAAATAATTACTTTTATAAAAAATATTATTTTTAACAGATTAATAGATAAAAAGGATAATAAAGTTGTTAATGATACTTTTGACAAAATTAGTACCGAAAATTTGATTTCATATATTGAAAAATTAACTGAAGCCACTTCGGATATGCATAATGTTAGTAATAAAAGATTAATCTTTGAACTTACTATAATTAAATTATTAAATAATAATGAAAGTGGTAAGAGTAATAGTATCTTGCCTGAAAAGGAAAAGAAGAAAGAAAAAATATCTGAAAAAAAGATTGAAGATATTCAAGCTAAGATAGATTTGCCTTCTGAATTTATAGAAGTAAAAAAGTGCCGTATCAATAATACTCTTTCTCGATTCAATCGCCAGAAAATGTTAGAATTTAGAAAAGATATTGATCTTCTAAGATCTGCAATTATTAATCCTGAATATAGTGAGGCAGTTTCTTTGGCTCTTGATGCTAAAATTAATGCTGCTAGTGATGAATATATTATCTTTGTCTTTTCCAATAATCGTATGGCTGATGCTTTAAATTGTAAAATTATGGCACTCGAAAAAGCAATAAATGAATATTTGAAAGTTAACTACAAAGTTATTGCAACGTGTGATGAAGAATGGGATAATATAAAACAAAACTTCAATACTAAAACAGAGAAATATCAATACACAGAAGAAACATTTGATTTAGAATTAATTTTTAAAAAAGAAATAACAGAAAAACAAGATTCTATTGAAAATACATTTTCTGAGGTTATAACATACGAATAATAGAAAGAAGGAATAATATGAATATTCAAGCTATGATGCAACAAGCTCAAAAATTACAAAAAGAAATTATGAAAGCTAAAGAAGAAATTAATAGTACAATTTATGAGGCAAGTAATTCTTTTGTTAGTGTTAAATTAAAAGGAACAAAAGAAGTAATATCTATTAAAATTGATAGTGATTCTTTGGATAAAGAAGATATCGAAATGTTACAGGATATTATAGTTGTTGCAATAAATGAAGCTATCAAAAAGATTGATAAAGATAACGAAAGTAAATTAGGCAAATATACCCAAGGAATGCCGGGATTATTCTAATGAATTATGGATATCCAAAGTCTTTAAGAAATTTAATTGATAGTTATAAGAAACTTCCAGGTATTGGAGAAAAAAGTGCTGAGCGATTGGCTTTAGCAACTATGAGTATGGATAAAGCTTTGGTGCAACAATTTGCCCAAGCTTTAAATGATGTTAAAGAGAAAATTCGATATTGCGAAAAGTGTAATAATTATTCAGAAGATACTTTGTGTGATATTTGTAAAGATAAACTACGTAGTAACGATGTTATTTGTGTTGTTGAAGACTGTAAAAATATTGCGTCCTTCGAAAAAACAGGAGCATTTATGGGAACATATCATGTTTTAGGAGGACTTATATCACCATTGGATGATATTGGGCCGGAAGATATTGATTTAAAAGGATTATTCAAGAGAATTAAAGATGATAATACCAAAGAAATTATTTTAGCTTTAACGCCAAGCGTTGAAGGAGAAACGACAATGCTATATATCTCCAAGAAACTTGAAAATGCTAATATTAAGATTACTAAAATAGCTTATGGTATTCCTTTAGGAACAGATATGGACTACATTGATCCATTAACATTAGAAATAGCGTTACAGGGACGAACAACTATTTCATAAAAAATATTGTCCATCATAATATTATATTGAGGTGGATATATGCTAAAGAAACTGATTAACATAATAAAAAGAATAGTATTTAGTGTGTGCTTGCTATATGGATATAATATAATTATTGCTCCCATAGCGATGATAATACCTATTAATATTATAACGGTTTTATTGATAACCCTTTTAGGAGCCCCAGCTTTACTAGCTTTAATATTTATAGCTTTATTTATTTTTTAAAGAGGTGTTTCTATGCTTGATGATTACAAAAATAAGCAGGGTGTTGCTTATAATATTATTTACAATACCATAAAAAATGATAAATATTCCCATGCTTATCTTATAGAAACAAATGGTAGCTATAGTGGAATGAATGTGGCCTTGGCTTTTGCCAAAGCTTTGCTGTGTCCAGAGAGAAAGACTAACAAAGATCAATGTGGTAATTGTCATATATGTCAATCAATTGATGATGGCAATGCAATTGAGATAAAAATAATTAACGCTGATGGTTTGTGGATAAAAAAAGACCAAATAACGGATTTGCAGCAGGAATTTTCAAGAAAAGCTATTATTGGTCAAAAAAAGATTTATATTATTAATGGTGTCGAAAAACTAAATATATCATCAGCCAATTCCATTTTAAAATTTCTTGAAGAACCAGAAGAGGGAATTGTTGCTATATTAATAACAGGTAATATAAGTCAAGTATTAGAAACGATTATTTCAAGATGTTTGATTATTCCTTTAAAAAGAGATAATAGTATTAAATGTAATAGTACTGTTGAAATGTTGGACAAGCTATTATTTAACAATCGCGAAGAAAAAAATTTTACAAATAATCCACAAAAATGTGATATTATATTAAAGCTTATAAATTTTGTTATATATTATGAAGAGAAAGGAATAAGTACATTAGCCCATCTGCCCCAATTACTAGAAGAAGTATACGATGGTAAAGAAGATAATGAATTATTCTTTGATATAATAATATTGATTTATAAGGATGTTTTAAATGTTAAATGTGGTAGTCAAGCTCAATATTTTTTTGATTATAATGATAAAATTGAAAAACTAAAGAATTTAATTTCCATAAATAAAATATGTGAACGAATTGGTTTAATTATAAAAGCTAAAGAAAAATTAAAAATTAATGCTAATTTTAATTTATTGTTAGATAATTTATTAATAGATATGAAGGAGGGTGAATAATATGGAAAGAATAGTTGGTATAAATTTCAAAGAGAGTAGTCAAGTATATTATTTTATTAGTGGTAAATTTGATGTTAGCCTTGGTGATGCGGTTGTTGTTAATACTGAACGTGGTACACAATTAGGATTTGTAGTAAAAACTAATGTTGATATTGATTATAGCAATTTTAAAGAGGATTTAAAAAGCGTTATTAGGAAAGCTGATGATAGGGATATAAGTAAACACGAACAAAATCTTAATGATGCTAAAAAAGCTATTGATGTATGTCGCAAATTAGTTGAAAAATACAAGTTAGATATGCAAATAATAGATTCTAGTTTTACTTTTAATAGAGAACAATTAATGTTTCATTTTGTTTCTAGTGCTCGTGTTGATTTTCGTGAATTAGCTAAAGAATTAGCCACTATCTATAAAACGAGAATTGAATTACGCCAAGTTGGTATTCGTGATAAAGCCAAAAAGATTGGTGGACTCGGTGTATGTGGTTGTGAACTTTGTTGTAGTAGATTTTTAAAAGAATTTGATGCTGTTTCTATCAATATGGCAAAAAATCAAAACATTTCCCTTAATCCATCTAAAATTAACGGATCTTGTGGTCGACTTTTATGCTGTTTAAAATATGAAGATGAGTGTTATAAGAGCTGTCGTGAAAATATTCCAAGTATTGGTAAAAAGGTAATGACGGAAAAAGGTGAAGGAAGAGTTATTAGTATTGATATACTTGAGGGAAAATATAAAGTTGAAGTCCCTGATGTTGGAATAATTGAAATAGAGAAAAAATAAAATGGAAGTAATTAATTATCTGCTTGGCTATCAGGATATAAAAATATATCAAGAAAGTAAAAGCTTTAATTTTTCCTTGGATTCTGTTTTGTTGCCTAATTTTGTAACAATAAATAAAAATGTTGATAAAATTCTTGATATTGGTTGCGGTAATGGTCCTATTCCTTTAATTCTTTCAACTAAAACCAAGGCTGATATTATAGGTGTTGATATTCAAAAGGATATTTGTGATTTGGCTCAAAAATCCGTATCTTTAAACAAATTAGAACAACAAATAACAATTATAAATGAAGATGTTAAAACATATTATAAAAATATTGAAAGTGATACTTTTGATGTAATTACTTGTAATCCACCTTTCTTTAAAATTAATGCTAAATCACAATTAAATGATAGTCTATCTAAGACCATAGCCCGTCATGAAACAAGTTTAACTCTAGATGATATATTAATGATTGCTCGTAAGTTATTACGAAATAATGGTGTTTTAGCTATTGTTCATCGTCCAGAGCGGTTAGTGGATATTATTTTAGCAATGCGAAATAATAATATTGAGCCTAAAAGAATACAATATGTTTATCCTAACATACAAAAAGAAGCAAGCATCTTATTAGTCGAAGGACGAAAAAATGGTAAGCCGGGCTTAAAAATTATGCCTCCCCTTTATGCACATACAAAGAATGGTGAGTATACACCAGAAATAAAAGAATATTTTAGTAATAATTAGGAAATAGAGGTGTCAATAATGAAGTTAATAGTTGGACTAGGAAATCCGGGAAATGAATTTCAGAATACAAGACATAATATTGGTTTTATGGTCATTGACGAATATGCTAAACAGCATAGTGTAAATATTAATCAAAAAAAGTTTGATGCTTTATCTGCCGAGATTATTATTAATGGTGAAAAAGTAATTTTAGTAAAACCCCAAACATATATGAACTTATCAGGTATTGCTATTAAGAGATTTGTTGATTATTATAAGATTAATATTGCTGATATTTTAATTATTCATGATGATTTAGATTTGTCATTTGGTACTTATCGTTTACGATTATCTGGTAGTAGTGGTGGTCATAATGGTCTAAAGAGTATTAATGAAGCTTTGAATACCCAAGATTATAAACGTTTGAAAATTGGTATTTCTAATGATAAAACAATTGATACTAAAGATTATGTCTTGGGTCATTTCAATAATAATGATAAGGATATTGTAAACAATATAATAGACAAGGCGATGCTTATTCTTGATGATTATTTGATCCTATCATTTGTTAATTTAATGAATAAATATAATAAGAGGGATGATACTGTTTAGTATCTTTTTTGCGTTCTAGGAAGGAGGATATATGAGTTTTTTTGATAATCTCATCGACTTAAATGATGAAACAGAGATTATGGGTCTTACTAATGAAATGAAATGTTTGTATATTAAAAAATATTTTATTACCCATAATAGTTCGATTCTTCTTGTCGTAAGTAATTTATATGAAGCCCAAATACTTTATCAAACAATGATAAAACATATATCCGATGTTTTATTCTTTCCGATGGATGAATTTTTAACCAGCGAGGCATTAGCAATAAGTCCTGAACTAGAAATAACCAGGTTAGAGACTTTAAATGAAATAATCAAAAATGATCATAAAATAGTTATTACTAATTTAATGGGTTATTTGAGGTTTTTACCTCAACCTGAAGACTTTAAAAATGGTCAAATATTCTTAAAAACTGGCGATAGTATCGATATAAAGGAACTATCACGTAAACTATATAATATTGGTTATAAAATGGAAACACTGGTTAACCGAACTGGTGATATGGCTACTAGAGGTTTCATTTTAGACATATATCCTCTTAATGCTAAAAATCCTTTAAGAATAGAATTTTGGGGCGACACTATTGATTCATTGCGGTATTTTAATGTTGATACACAATTAGGTATTGAAACAATTGATAAAACGGTTATTTATCCTAATTCAGAATTTATTGTTGATGTCGAAGTAGATAATAATCAACGAAAACAAAAATATTTAGATAAATATACTAAAGTTGTTAACATTAATAGTTATTTACCTAATTTAGTTGTTTTTTATGATGATTATATTCAGATTGAAACAAGTTATAAATTATTAATTGAAGAAATTATGGAATATAATGAGAGTATTAAAACAAAAAATAACATTAAATATATGAATGAATTAGGTGATATTAATGTTAGTAAAGCTATATATTTTGTTAACTTTGATAATTTAATTAAAGGTCATAATACTAAAAGATATGATATTAAGCAGATGGAACCTTTTACAGGTGATATTGATCATATTAATAAGCGTTTGAATAGCTATATAGATCATAATAAAACGGTGGTAATATGTCTTACAGATCGTTATAAGATTCAGAAATTTGTTAATAGTGTTGATAATGATGACGTTATTATTACCAATGAAAATGATATATTCAATCAAAAAATAAATGTTATTAATAAAGATATAAATCATGGATTCTTTTATCAAAATTACATTGTTATTAGTGAGAATGATTTATATAATCGTAAGAATATAGATTATGTTTATAAAACCAATTTCAAGTATGGTACTAAAATTAGAGATATTAACAAACTAAATATTGGCGATTATGTTGTTCATTTTGTTCACGGGATTGGACGCTATTTAGGGATTGTAACATTTACTAAAAATGGATTAATGAAAGACTATTTAGCCATTGAATATGCCGGTAGTGATAAGCTCTATATTCCGGTTGAAAAGCTTGAATTAATTAGTAAGTATTCTTCCAATGAAACCAATATTCCTAAACTAAGTAGATTAGGAGGAACTGATTGGCAGAAAACTAAATTGCGTGTTCGCCAAAAAATTGAAAGTATTGCTTCGGAATTGTTACAACTTTATGCTGCTAGGGAAACTATTAAAGGATTTGCCTTTTTATCTGATACTGATGATCAAATAGCTTTTGAACAGGAATTTAAATATGAAGAAACATCCGATCAATTAAAGGTTATTGAGGAAATAAAGAAAGATATGGAAAATCTTCGACCAATGGACCGTTTACTTTGTGGTGATGTTGGTTATGGAAAAACGGAAGTGGCGTTTCGAGCAATATTTAAAGCTATTATGTCTGGCAAACAAGTAGCGCTATTATGTCCAACAACAATACTTTCACATCAACATTATGAAAATGCCATTGATAGGTTCCGTAACTTTGCAGTTAATATCTCGTTATTAAATCGTTTTGTATCACCAAAGAAGGTAAAACAAACAATAGAGGATGTAAAAGCCGGTAAGGTTGATTTATTAATAGGAACTCATCGTATCTTAAGCGAAGATGTTATTTATAAAGATTTGGGTCTACTAATTGTTGATGAAGAACAACGTTTTGGCGTAAAACATAAAGAAAAGATTAAGAACTATAAAAATAATATTGATGTTTTAACTCTTTCCGCCACACCTATACCTAGAACTCTACAAATGTCGATGGCTGGATTAAGGAGTTTATCACTTATTGAAACTCCACCCGTTAATCGTTACCCTGTTCAAACTTATGTTTTAGCTGAAAATAAGCATATTATTAAAGAAGCTATATATAAAGAATTGTCACGCCAAGGACAAGTATTTATTCTTTATAATCGAGTTGAAGATATGCACCGTAAATTAAAAGAAATATCGAATTTAGTTCCAGAAGCTAAAATTATTTCGGCTCATGGGCAGATGGATAAATTAGAATTAGAACAGGTCATGCAGAAGTTTATTAATCGGGAATACGATGTTTTACTTTGTACAACAATAATTGAAATAGGTATTGATATTCCTAGTGTTAATACTTTAATTATTTTAAATGCTGATTATTTTGGTTTATCACAGTTATACCAAATAAGAGGAAGAGTCGGACGGAGTGATAAAATCGCGTATTGTTATTTAATGTATGACAATTCTAAATTATTATCCGAAATAGCAACTAAAAGATTAAGCGTTATTAGGGAATTTACTGAACTTGGTAGTGGTTTTGCAATCGCTATGCGAGATTTATCGATTAGAGGCGCTGGTGACATCTTAGGTAGTGAACAAGCGGGATTTGTTGATAGTGTTGGTGTTGAGCTATACTTAAATATGTTAAATGAAGAAATTAATCGTTTAAAGGGTAATGAAGTAATAAATGAAGAATTAAAAGTTGATCGTCAACCACTGGTTGAAGTGGCAACCTCCATATCTAATGATATTGTTACTAATGAAGAATTAAAAATTGAGATTCATAAAAAAATTAATGCCATTACTAATTATGATGAATTAATGGCTACTAAAAAAGAATTAGAAGATCGTTTTGGACATTTATCAGATGATATCATAATATATATGCATGAGGAATGGTTTGAGAAATGGGCATTTAAACTAGGAATTAACGATATTAAGCAGATGCACAATTTTATTCAGATAATATTAAGTAAAGAAATGACAAAAAGAATTTCTGGTGATACACTATTTATGTTAGCTAATGAAATAACACGTATGCTTAGATTCGGTGAAAAGAATGGTCATTTAATAATTACTCTTGATACAGTAAAACTTGATCGCCATTTTATTTATTATTTAATTGATTTGCTAGGTGTAATTGAAAAAAGCTTAACATAAAGATGAATAAATGCCGATTTTTGTCACAAAATATTTTTAGAAGGTAGGATTTTATGAAAGCAACAGGTATTATACGAAGAATTGATAATTTAGGTCGAGTAGTAATCCCAAAAGAAATAAGGGATTCATTACGATTAAATGAAGGAAATAATTTAGAAATATATGTCGAGGATAATAAGATTATTTTAGGCAAATATGACACATTAAAAAAATTGGAGGATTTTGCTCAAGTATTTACTGATGTCATTTATTCATCATTAAAAAATAATATTATTATAACTGATAGTGAAAAAATAATCGCTTTTTCAGGGATTAATGGTAAAACCAATGTTGGAAAATTAATGGGAACAGATCTTGAAGCATTCTTTTTAAGACATGATAACTTGTTAGTTAAAGATAAGGAACACTTACAACTAACTGAAGATTTAGCGGTAGAAGCTTCTTATATTGTTAATACCATTATGATTAGTGGGGATGCTGCGGGTTTGGTTGTTATTTTCTCAACTGATAGTGTTATGACCGAAGATGATAAATTAATAACCGAAATAACCACAAGGTTTTTAGAAAAATATCTTGAAGTATAAGTACTACTATGCTATAATGAACTTGTTTGAAAGATAATGACGGAAAGAAAAATAAGGAAAGTTTCTTAGAGAACTTGGTTAGGTGAAAGCAAGTAATGGTACTTATTTCGAATGATTCCTGAATTGATTAAGCGATAAGTAGTTTAATCCGCATTTATGCGTTACAAAAGTGAGTTATAGTATTTCTACTATATAAATTAAGGTGGTACCACGTAGATCACGTCCTTATCTAAGGATGTGGTTTTTTTAAGGAGTGAAATAATGAAAAGATTTTTTGAAAAAATTAAATATGATCAATTTACTAAAGATATTAAGGATGATAAAAACCTATATGGGGAATATTCATTACCGCAAAGATCAACTAAAAATAGTGCTGGTTATGATTTCTTTGCAATTGAAGAAATAGCGTTACAACCGGGAGAAATAAAGAAAATACCAACCGGTATAAAAGTAAAGATGTTGGAAGATGAAGTTTTATTCTTACTTGTTCGTAGTAGTATGGGTTTTAAATATAATACTAGGTTATGTAATCAAGTAGGTATAATTGATGCTGATTACTATGGTAATATTGGTAATGATGGGCATATATGGTTTGCATTACAAAATGAAGGTAATAAAGAATATATTATTAAAAAAGGTGATGCTTTTGGTCAAGGAATATTTTGTAAGACACTATTTACTGATAATGATTGTGAAGCAAATAATATTCGCATAGGCGGTATAGGCAGTACTGACAAGGGGGAAAAATAATGAAAGAAAAATATTATATAACAACAGCTATTACTTATACATCTGGTAAGCCTCATATTGGCAATACATATGAGATTGTTTTAGCGGATGCTATAGCCCGATATAAAAGACAACAGGGATATGATGTCTATTTTCAAACGGGTACAGATGAACATGGTCAAAAAATTGAGAATAAAGCTATCGCTGTTAATAAAGAACCACAAGTCTTTGTTGATGAAATAGCAGCTCAAGTTCAAAGTATTTGGGACTTAATGAATACAAGTTATGATGCTTTTGTTCGAACAACTAATCCGCAACATAAAAAAGTAGTTCAGAAAATCTTCCGCAAACTATATGAACAAGGAGATATTTATAAAGGAAAATACGAAGGTAATTATTGTCAACCTTGTGAATCATTTTTTACTGATTCTCAATTAATTGATGGGAAATGTCCAGATTGTGGTCGGGAAGTTACAATTGCTAGTGAAGAAGCATACTTTTTAAAAATAACTAAATATGCTGATCAATTAACTAATTATGTTGATAGTCATCCTGATTTTATTCAACCAATTAGTCGCAAAAATGAAATTGTTAATAACTTTATTAAACCAGGCTTGCAAGATTTATGTGTCTCACGAACCAGTTTTAAATGGGGAATACCCGTTGATTTTGATACTAATCATATTGTTTATGTATGGATTGATGCATTAAGCAATTATATAACCTTTTTAGGATATGATCCTGATGGTAGCTCTGATAGTTACAGTAAATATTGGCCGGCTGATCTTCAATTAATTGGTAAAGATATTTTAAGATTTCATGCTATATATTGGCCAATATTATTAATGGCATTAGGGGAACCATTACCAAAACAAATTTTTGCGCATCCTTGGGTGTTGTTTGGTAATGACAAAATGAGTAAATCAAAAGGTAATATACTATATGCTGATGATTTAGTTAATAAATATGGCGTTGATGCTGTAAGGTACTATTTATTACATGAAATACCTTATGCTAGTGATGGTAGTATTACGGTTGATTTATTAATTGAACGAATCAATTCAGATTTAGCTAATGTTCTTGGTAATTTAGTTAATCGTACTTTGGCAATGGCTCATAAATACTTTAATGGTGCTATTCCTAATCCTAGTAATTATGATAGTGTCGATCAAGAACTAATTGATTATGCATTAAATACCCCACACCGTATTGAAGATAGAATGCAAGATTTGCATGTAGCCGATGCGATTGATGAAATATTTGAAATTTTTAGAAGAGCTAATAAATATATTGATGTAACTGCCCCTTGGTCTCTAGCAAAAGAAGAAACTAATACGGAACGTTTGAAAACCGTTATCTATGTCTTATTAGAATCAATTCGTCAAGGAGCTATTCTATTAGAACCATTTATGCCCGAAACATCAATTAGAATATTGCAACAATTAAATACTGAAAACAATAATATTAATGAGTTTAATGGTTTAAAAGTAAATGAACAATTAAATAATCCAGAACCATTATTTAAACGGATTGATAAAGAAGAAAAAAATGTGTAAAATGTTGTAAAATGTCATAAAGTTTCCTTTGAAAATTAAAGAAATTAATGTTATATTGATAATAGTTGGTTGACAAAAGGAGCTTATAGAATAATGAATACATACAATGAAAAAGATGTAAGATATGTGGTTTTTGCATTTATTTTATTTTCTTTATTCATATTAGGTAGTATTTTGATAGATTTTAAATTTATTGATATATTTTATTTTATTGTTCTTATGTTTTGTTTTGTGCGCCATTTTATTTTAAAACGAAAGCAAAAAGATTGTACATAAAAACGTATAATCTTTTTTGAGGTATAGTGTATGTTTGTTGATACCCATTGTCATATTGATGACAATAATTTTCCTGATATTGAGAATATCATTGCTCAAATGAAGGGTAATATAATAGTTGTCAGTGGAACTAATGATGAAACAAATGCCGATGTTATTAAATTATGTCGAAAATATAAAAATGTTTACGGAACATTAGGTATTCACCCTGAAGAAATAGATAATATGACAGATAATTCTTATAAATTTATTGAGGATAATCTTAATAATCCTAAAATTATTGGTATTGGTGAAATAGGTTTGGATTATCATTGGTGTCAAGATAATATTTTGAAACAACAGGAAGTTTTTATTAAGCAAATAAGAATGGCTAAAAAACATAATAAAACGATTGTTATTCACAGTCGTGATGCTATTAATGATACTTATAATATCTTAAAGAAAGAATATTACATTGGGATGCGTCCTATCATCCACTGCTTTAGTTCTAGTGTAGAAATGGCTCAAAAGTTTATTGAACTAGGGGCAATGATTGGTATTGGTGGGGTTGTAACATTCAAAAATGCTAATAAATTAAAGGAAGTTGTTAAAAACATTTCTTTAATGCATATACTATTAGAAACAGATAGCCCGTATTTAAGCCCCGAACCTTTAAGAGGCGAGCGGAACGTTCCTTATAATGCTATTTATGTAGCTCAAAAGATTGCCGAAATAAAAGCCATTTCCTTAGAAGAAGTTCTTAGTCAGACCACAAAAAACGCCTTATGTCAATTTGACTTTAAGGCTGATTTGTGATAAGTTAGTATTACTTAATCATGAGGTGAATTTATGAAAATGTCATTTTGGAATAAAAGTCAGATACGTATATATTTGTTTTTGGTATTTGCTTTTATTTTAACAGTATACTCATTATTTCCTGAAAATAAAAAGGAAATAAAATTAATAACTAAAGAAATTGATTTTAAAACTGAATATGTTTATAAGGATAATATTCCAAGTAATGTAACAAAAGTAATTACCGAGGGTGTTAATGGTGTGGCCAATATTGAAACCGAGACTAATAAGCAGGAAGTTATCAAAGAGCCTATTAATGAGGTTGTTGAAGTTGGCACAGCTGCTGTCGGACAATATGTTGGAACATTAACTGGCTATGGACCTGATTGTAAGGGCTGTAGTAAAGTGGGAAATGTTGCTTGCTATACTGAAAACAAACAAAATCATAGTTTAATAAATGATGGTATCATTTATAACGATGATGAGTATGGTGAGATTAGGATTTTAGCTGCTGATCTTTCACTTTTCCCTTGTGGAACAATAATTGAATTTAGTAATGATGGTACAACACCAACAATAGGAGTAGTACTAGATACGGGTTCAGCAATGCGTGTAGCTTGGCAAAAATATAATAAAGTGGCTATTGACTTAGCATTTGGTTCGGAAAAGGGCACAAGTGATACAACTAATAAAAACACAACATTTAATGTTAAAAGATGGGGCTGGTAACCATCTTTTTTTAATAAATTATTTCCCGGGAAATAATTTGGGAAATAATTTCGAAAGTTATTGAATTATTTCCCAAAGTATAGTATTATATAAATAAGAATAAAAGGGAGTATGAGATATGGGTGAAGATAGTAAAATTGTTGAATTAAAAATAGAAGAAGTTTTACCAAATCGGTTTCAGCCAAGAATAAATTTTGATGAAGAAGATTTAACAGCTTTGGCTAATTCCATCCGTGAACATGGGGTTTTGCAACCCATAACTGTTCGTCCATTAGGAAATAAATATGAAATAATAATGGGAGAAAGACGTTTTAAGGCCAGCAAATTAGCGGGTTTAAAAACTATTCCTGCTATTGTCAAAAATATGAGTGATAATGATAGTGCAGAGGTGGCTCTAGTGGAAAATATTCAGAGGCAGGATTTAACAGCGATAGAAGAGGCAATATGTTATAAAAGAATTCTTGATGCTGGTTATTTAACACAGGAAAGTTTGGCTATTAAATTAGGCAAAACACAATCAACTGTTGCTAACAAATTAAGACTATTATCACTTGATGAAGAAGTACAACATGCTCTTCTAGATAAAAGAATAACTGAACGTCATGCTCGTTCTTTGTTAAAAGTTAGTGATAAGAATGCTCAACGCCAACTGTTAAAAAGAATAATTGAAGAAAGATTGACGGTTAGAAAAACTGATGAGGAAATAGATAAAATGAATAAAGAAGTTAACACCGATATTACTAATAAACCAATTGATCTAAATGATATTGAAATAATTGATTTTGATGATAAAGATGCAACAGCTAGTGTGAAACCTAATAATGAGGTTGTGTCTGATAATAACTTTAATATCCCAACTTCGCCTATAATAGAGGAAGAAAATACTAATCCTCAAAGTGAGATTAAATATTCATTCCTTAATAATCCTATGGAATCTGAACAAGCAGAGAAACCAGGGTTTATGAATGTTGATAATATTATGGCCAATGCTAAGGATATTAATATTAGTAATGAAACAAAAGATTTAAATAGTATGTTCTTACCACCGAAGATTGAAACAGACGATGATAATGATGGTAATGAAAAGAGTGATGATCTATTGCGTCCAGGTCAATTTATAAATATTTTTAATGATGATGATAAAAAAGATGAAAAAGCAGAAAATACTGATGTAGCTAATGAAAATTTTGATTTTAATAGTTATTTTGCGCCTGTTTTTGCAGATGACAATAATAATGCAACTACTCAACCAAAACCTACTGAACCAGTAAAAATTGTAGTTGAAAATCCACAACCAGTAATGGCACCAGAGTTTGAAGAGCCAACACCTGTTATAACACCAGCTGTTGAACCAGTAATGGAACCAATTAATGAAATTTCAGAGGTTAAACCAATTGATATTTATAAAGGACCAACAGAAGATCAAATAAATACTATTGCTGAAAAGAAACCTAATAATATTGTTAGCAAAGATATTCGTTTAGTAATTAATACTATTAGAGAATGTGCTGATCGTTTAGAAGATGCAGGATATATTGTTGATTTAGAAGAAATAGATTTTGAAGATAGTTATCAAGCAATATTTAAAATAAGTAAAAAGTAATAAAAAAATAGTTTAAAGTTAATCTTTAAACTATTTTTATTTGTATATTATGGACCAACAGTCATAAACCAATCTACTTGTCCGGCTTCTAAAGTATTAATGGTTGTCCAATCATTAACCGCTTTACCTGTATATGATGTGTGACTTTTACGACCAGGATCAGACAAGAATACTTCTCCTTTATCATTAATGGCGATTAATGCCATATAATGACCACCTTTTGTATAATCACCACCACCAACAGCATGAATAAGAGCTGGATATCCGAGTTTTAAATGATTAGTTAAGATATTTTCGTTGCCTTTAAGATTATACTGTTTACTAACATTTAAATTTAATTTTCCCATTGTTAATTTTGCCCGACCATATGTTGAGCAGCAAGTAACTCTACCATCATCATAAATAACTTGCTGAACAAGAGTATTTGGAGTATATGGTTTGCCATTTTTATCAAGTTTACTAAATTTTGATACAATGATTGATAAAGATGTTGGTAAACAGCCTGTTTGGGAAATTGGATTAGGGGCTTCTTTTGCATAGTATGTTGCACTGTAATCCCCTTGCTTATAACAAATATATGGCTTTATACAATCATAACCACTTGGATCTCTGTATGGAGTACTAGGAGTAGGGTTTTGACTTTCTGATGGTGGTGATTCCTGATTGGTACAAGAAATAGTTGAAATATTATTGGCTGTATCTTGTATTCTAACATAAGCTGTTTGTACATATTTTAAATTATAAGAATTCTTATTTATAAATCCGGTATAAGATCCATCAATTAAATAACTATAACCACTGATACTATTAGGATCACTAGCTTGGACACTTAGTTTTTCCCCTTTTAGTGTACAATTAGCAAATGGTGCGGTTTTATCAATATTAGAAATAGTAACATCTTTTTTTATTGTAGTACCATCTTCATTATAGACAGTAAAAGTATATTTACCATTATTTTGAACAGTATATTCATGGCTTTTACTTATAATAGTTGTATAATTTGGTAATATCATTTTCTGATAACCACTACCAATTACATTAATATATATCTTTACGGGTTGATTTGTTACTGTTGTTGGCGCTACAGATGTTGTAACACTTATATCAGAAGGGGGATTATTAACATTAACTACTCTTTTTACTTTAGCTGAATTTTTAAAGGAATTGGTTATGGTGTAAGTCAGAGTGTATGTACCAGTTATATTAACTTCTACTCTTCCATCGACTTTAACTTTACTAGTAATATCACCATCTATTAGGTCGGTTGCTTTGTAGCCTGGATCAATATAAGTAGTACCTAAATCGATATCCATATTGCTACTACCATTTAAAACAATTTCAGGCGTTGATTTAAAGTCATCCTCAGATGCCGAAATGGAATTAGTGACAATAACAATTCGTTTAGAAGTATAATCCTCATCACCATCTTTAGCGTTGTATGTTACCAAATACATACCGTTTTCAGTACCAACATTTCCATCAACATTAACATTATAATTACTTTCATAACCATTGTCGGTATATGCTGTATCAGCATTTAAGAATGTTAAAGTATTACCTTTAATTTTAATATATTTGTTATTTTGATCATTACTATTAATTAGTTTCCTAATTCCACTACTATATTCATTATTACTACAAGCAAAATAAACATCATAGGATAATTGACCATCATTATTGGTAACATTAACGCCACCCTCGTTGTAACATCCATATCTAAATGTGTAACCAATATCTGATAAACTAAAGAATTTTTCAGTATTTTGCTCAACGGTAATATTATTCTTATCCATATATGTATTTAAAGAATTCTTAATTTCTTTTTCATAATCAGTTACGGAAAAAGAAGTTGGATTACGATAAGTAATAAGCGATATAAAAACAATAATAACTATAATGGCAAAGCCAATATTAATAAATGGCATATATTTATATACATCATGCCGATCAATAAATGTTTTAATGTTGTCAATTACTTTAGCTATCATATTAACACCTCAATAATAATTTTACCATAAAATTCATTTATATGAATAGATTTTCTTAATATTATTTGTAATAGTATAATTAAAAAGATATTTGCAAAAACGTATTTGACGTGCTATACTGAAAACAAAAGTAGGGAGTAGAAAAATGGAGTTATTGGAATTATTTGTTTTATCAGTATTACCAGTATTTTTAATTGGGTATTTTATTTATCGTAGAGATAAAGAAAAAGAACCTATTAAATTGCTTGTTAAATTATTTGTTGGAGGGATGATTTCGTGCGTACCAACAATTATTTTAGAGTTAGCAGTGGCTGGATTCTTTCCAGACAGGGCAGATATGAGTCCAATACAATTAATATTATCAATTTTTATTGGTATTGCTTTAATTGAAGAACTTTGTAAATGGGTTGTTGTTTATAAGTTATCATATAATAATCAATTTTTTGATCAGTTTTTTGATATGATTGTTTATTCCGTTTTTGTTGCTCTAGGTTTTGCTTGTCTTGAAAACTTGCTCTTTGTTTATAGTAGTGGTGTTGTTACGGCTCTTTTAAGAGCAATTTCAGCTGTACCAGGACATGCTTGTGATGGTATTTTTATGGGTTACTATTTAGGACTGGCCAAGTTAAGCTTAATTAATAATAGAAAAGATTTATCAAAAAAATATTTTATTTTGAGTTTAGTTGTACCAATAGTTATCCATGGCATATATGATTATTGCTTGGTAGTCGGTAATGTTTTATTTGTACTTATCTTTTTAATATTTCTTATTGCAGTATATGTGCATTGTTTTAAAAAAATTAAAGTGGTATCAAGCGTAATGTGTAAAATGAAAAATGAAGATAATTATTGTCCAAATTGTGGGCATATTGTTAATGGCAATTATTGTCCAAATTGTGGCGGAAAAAATTATTAATGAATTAAAAGTAGGATTCCTACTTTTTTTATTAGTACGATGACAATTTGTTATAAATATGATAAAATAGTAATAGTACATTTGTACGTCTGCTATAGTGATGGGAGGAATATTATGTTTAATTTACATTCAAATTATAAACCGTCTGGTGATCAACCAGAAGCAATAGCTAAATTAGTTGCTAATATAAATAAAGGTGTTAAAGATCAAGTCTTATTGGGAGCTACTGGGACAGGTAAAACATTTACGATTGCTAATGTTATTGCGACTGTTAATAAAAAAACATTAGTTCTAGCCCATAATAAAACGTTAGCAGGCCAATTATATGCTGAATTGAAAGAACTATTTCCTGACAATCGTGTTGAATACTTTGTTTCATATTATGATTATTATCAACCGGAAGCTTACATTCCAAGAACGGATACCTACATTGAGAAAGATTCTTCTATAAATGATGAAATTGATGAATTAAGACATGCGGCCACATCATCATTATTAAATCGTGATGATGTTATTGTCGTAGCATCGGTTTCCTGCATATATGGTATTGGTGAAATAGAGGAATATCGCAATAAAATGTTAACAATTAATGTTGGTGATGTTGTTGAACGCAATGATATTATGACCAAGTTAGTTGAAATGCTTTATGAACGCAATAATATGGATTTTAAAAGAGGTACATTTCGAGCTCACGGTGATGTTTTAGAAATTATTCCTATTAATGAGCATGGTAAGGGTATAAGAATTGAGTTTTTTGGTGATGAAGTTGAGCGAATAACGGAATTTGATGCTTTGACGGGTAATATTTTGAATGAGAAAAAATCGATTTCTATTTTCCCAGCTAGTCATTTTGTTACTAGTGATGAGAAATTAAAGAAAGCCATCGAAAATATTAAAATAGAACTAACTGATCAATTAGCAAAATTTAAAACGGAAAACAAATTATTAGAATATCAACGTTTGTCTGAACGAACTAATTATGATTTAGAAATGTTAAGTGAAACGGGATTTTGTCATGGGGTTGAAAACTATTCTCGTCATCTAGCTTTGAAACAATCAGGAGAAACCCCAACCACTTTGGTAGACTTTTTTGGTGATGATTTTTTATTGGTAATTGATGAATCACATGTTACTTTACCGCAAGTAAGGGGAATGTATAATGGTGATAGGGCTCGTAAGGAAGTTCTTGTTAACTATGGTTTTAGATTACCTAGTGCTATGGATAATCGTCCTTTAAAATTTGAAGAATTTGAAAATAAATTAAGACAGACAATTTATGTTTCGGCTACCCCTGGTGATTACGAAATGGCTAAAAGTAATAATACTATTATTGAGCAAATAATTCGTCCAACGGGATTGTTAGATCCGACTATTGAGGTACGTCCAACTAAAAATCAAATAGATGATCTAGTTAATGAAGTAACAAAACAAGTAACTAATAATGCTAGAACTTTAATAACTACTTTAACTATTAGAATGGCTGAAGAATTAACCCAGTATTTAAAGAAAATTGATATCAAAGTTGCCTATATTCATAGTGAAATTAAGACATTAGAACGTATGAGTATTATTAGAGATTTAAGATTAGGTAAATATGATGTTTTAGTAGGCATTAATTTGCTAAGAGAGGGCTTAGATATACCTGAAGTAAGTTTAATATGTATTTTAGATGCTGATAAAGAAGGGTTTTTAAGAAGTGGCCGAAGCCTGGTTCAGACAATTGGGCGAGCTGCTCGTAATGTGGATGGTCATGTTATTATGTATGCTGATAAAATAAGTGACGCTATGGCATATGCTGCAAGTGAAACGGCACGGCGTCGAGAAATACAATCAGCCTATAATTTAGAACATAATATTACCCCTAAAACCATAATTAAAGAAATTCATGAATTAATTAGTAATAATAAAGAGGTAAAAGAAACTAAACCAGAGAAGATGAGTCGCAAAGATAAAGAGTTACTAATCATGAATATTGAAACAGAAATGAAAGAAGCTGCTAAAAATCTTGATTTTGAAAGAGCGATGGAGTTAAGAGATATTTTATTTGAATTAAAATCGGAAGATAAATAAGCATAAAATATGATATAATTATATAGGTGATAGAATGAATAAAATAATAATTAATGAAATAAAACCAAGTAAAAGAAATTATATTGGGGAATGGTTTTTAAGAATGATTGGTTATACACTAGTATTAATTCTTATGTCAATATTATTTCCCAAAACAGTATATATTGACAGTAGTTATTTCTGGGTATGGGGAATACTAGCTGTTATTATTATAAATATTCTAAATATGTTTATTAAACCCATCTTGATCGTTATGACTTTACCAATTACGATTATTACTCTAGGTCTATTTTATCCCTTAATTAATGTTATAATTTTATATCTAGCTGATTTTATTTTAGGTGTTCATTTTGAATTAGGAAATATTTTCATGGTGTTAATTGTTGCGGTTGTTATTTCTATAATGAATAGCTTTATTGACCAAATTGTAGATAATAGAATAGAGGGAAGAAGATAATATGAATGCTGTTTTAATAGATTTAGGTTTTTTCCAAATATATTGGTATTCAATAACGATGTTTTTAGGAATATTATTAGGTGGTTATTTAGTCTTAAGAGAAGCACGACATTTTAAAATAACTGATGAATTTATGATCAATATGTTTTTCTATTTAATTCCTTTAGCTGTAATAGGGGCAAGATTATATTATGTTCTCTTTAATTGGGATTATTATAGTAACGATTTAATGGAAATTATTAAAATATGGAATCGTGGTTTAGCTATACACGGCGCAATTATTGTCGGATTACTATGGGTATTTATTTATACAAAACGTTATAAGATTAATACTCTTAAAATGTATGACATAATGGTACCGGGCTTAATACTAGGACAAGTAATTGGGCGTTGGGGGAATTTCTTTAATAGTGAAGCCTATGGGCCAATTACCACCCTTTCCTTTTTAGAGAAACTACATATTCCTGAATTTATCATTAAAGGGATGTATATTGATGGCAGTTATCATCAACCAACATTCTTATATGAATCACTTTGGTGTTTAATTGGTTTAGGTATCATCCTATTCCTAAGAAGAAGAAAATATATAAAAATAGGTAATATTTTTGCTACTTATTTAGTATGGTATGGTATTGGACGTTTCTTAGTTGAAAGTTTAAGAATGGATAGTTTGATGTTTGATGGCTTAAAAGCGGCTCAGTTAGTATCTATTGTAATGGTAATTACAGGTATCATTATTATTGCTACTACGAATATTCGTAAATCTAAATTTGATAGTTTGTATAATGAAGAGGAAATTGTTAATGAAGACAAAGTATGATTGCGTTATTATAGGAGCTGGCATTGCTGGCATAACGGCAGCTTTATATTTAAAAAGAGCCGGTGTTAATGTCATAATTTTTGAAAAAGCTATGGTTGGCGGCCAGATAAATAGATGTGATCGAATAGATAATTATCCAGGTTGTGAAAATATTGATGGACCAACTTTAGTCCAAAATATGTATCAACAAATAAAAGATTTAGAAATTGAAATTAAATATGATGAGGTAAAGGATATAATAATAAGCGACGATCAAAAACAAGTTATATTAGATAATGCAACTATATCGTGCAAAGCTATTATTATTGCAACCGGTAGACAACCTAAAAAATTAGGAGTTTCTGATGAAGAAAGGCTAACAGGTAAAGGAATTAGTTGGTGTGCTACTTGTGATGGTTTCTTTTATCGAAACAAGAAAGTAGCCGTTGTCGGAGCTGGTAATAGTGCTTTAGAAGAGGCTTTATACTTATCTAATATCTGTGAAAGTGTTAAATTAATTGTTCGCAAAGATTATATGAGAGCTGATCAATATTTACAAACACAGGTATTAAATAATCCTAAAATTGAAGTGTTATACGAAAGTATTGTTACACAAGTACTAGGCCAGAATAGATTAGCAAAAATATCTGTTAAAAGAGGCAATAAAGAACATAGTTTAGATCTTGATGGTTTATTTATAGCTATTGGTTATGAACCAACATTTAATTTAATACCAGCATTAATACGTGATGATAACTATATTATTGTTGATAAAGAAATGTGCACTAATATTGAAGGCGTATATGCCTGTGGTGACGCTATTAAAAAAACATTATATCAATTAGTAACGGCTGCTTCTGAAGGGGCGCTGGCAGCTAATTCCTATATAAAAGATTATAATAATAATCAATCAATTAAGAATAATTAAAAGTTATTCTTATTTTTTGGTAATTTATAGTATAATTAAATTAGGTGATATTATGAATAAAAAAGTTGTAGTATTAGGAGCAGGAACAGGAATGTCTTGTTTAATAAAAGGATTAAAACAATTTCCCATTGATTTAACGACGGTTGTTTCTGTTTGTGATGATGGGAGAAGTACCGGTATTTTGCGGGAGGAGTTTAAAATACCAGCTGTTGGTGATATTCGTAAGGTATTAGTAGCTTTATCAGAGACCGAACCATTAGTTGAAAAATTATTAAACTATAGTTTTAAAACAGAAAGTTCATTAAATGGGCATAAAGTAGGTAATCTCTTGCTAACGGCTATGACCAATATAACAGGAAATATGTCTGATGGTATAGAATCTTTGGGTAAGGTTTTGAACTTAAAGGGTAAAGTTTTACCACTTACTGAAGATGATGTTACTTTAATAGGGAAAATGGCGGATGGTTCAACTATTGTTGGTGAGCACAATATAACGCAAGATAAAAGAATGGTTAAAAGTGTTTACTATAAAGAAAAGCCTATTGTTAATAAAAAAGTATTAGAAGCTATTAAGGAAGCGGATTTAATAATTTTAAGTATGGGTAGTTTATATACAAGTATTATTCCTAATCTTCTTTGTAAGGAAGTTATTACTGAAATTGATCGTTCAAAAGCTAAAATAGTATATACTTGTAATTTAGTAACTCAGCCAGGCGAAACTGATAATTTTAAAGTTAGTGATCATCTAAAAGTCCTAAATAGATATTTAGGTAAAAGAAAAATTGATATTGTTATTGCTAATAACGGTAAAATTGCTAAAGATATGGCTTTAAAGTATTCTTCATTAGAAAATAAAGAACCGGTTATTTTAGACACAAAGGAAGTAAAAAATATGATAATAAAAGTAATTGGTGAAAACCTAGTTACAGTTGAAGATAACCTGTTACGACATGATGTTATAAAATTAGGGTTTCATATCTTTAGAATTTTATTGCAAGGAGATTAGCATGTCATTTACAAGTATTGTAAAAAATGAGGTAAGTAAAATGCCGATATTACCAATAGAGGCCATTACCGAGTTATCAGCTATTGTTTCTAATAATTTTATTGATAATCATTTAATTAAAATAACATCTGAAAATGCTAGTGTAGCTAGAAGAATTTATAATCTAATAAAAGAAGTATGGAATATTGTACCTAAAATAATTGTTCGTCAAGGACATAGTTATTATAAAAACTATATCTATATATTAGAAGTTAGTGGTGATACCAATTCATACCTAGAAGGTATTGGTTTAGTGCCAACGAACTTTGTACCAGAAAGTTATATTACTGATGATGAAGATATATTAAGGGCTTATATAAGAGGCTTATTTCTAGTGGCTGGTAGTATTAATGATCCTAAAAAGTCGCGTTATCATCTGGAATTTATTGTTGATAGTGAAGCTTATGCTACGTTTATTAGTGATAAATTAAACCTATTTTCTTTAGGTAGTAAATACCTAAAAAGAGAAAATAAGTATATGGTATATGTCAAAGAAGCAGAAAAAATTGGGGACTTTTTACGAATAATAGGAGCTACTAATGCTGTATTATACTATGAGGATATTAGAATTTATCGTGATCACAAAAATATGACTAATCGTCTTAATAATTGTGAACAAGCTAATGTTGATAAGATTATTGCCACTGCTGATGAACAAATAAAAGACATTAATATTATCAAGGAATATGCTGGTCTAAATATTCTATCTGATAAAGAAAAATTAGTTGTTACTTATCGTGAAAAATACCCTGAAGCTTCATTATTAGAATTAGTGGAAATTATTAATGTAGAAACTAATGACCATTTAACCAAATCTGGTCTATATCACCGTTTAAAGAAAATAAAAGAATTAGCTAATAAATTTAAAATAAGGAAAAAAACGGAAAGATAAGTTATTATCTTTTTTTAAAGACAAGAAGTATAAAATATAGTATAATATTAATGGATGTGATGTTATGGATGAAGTGTTTATATCTTTTACAAAATTAATTAATCAATATAATAAATTTATTATCGTTAGTCACTCTAACGTTGATTTAGATGGTCTTAGTTCAGCATTATGCTTAAACTATATTATTGAATCTTTAGGAAAGAAGTGTTATCTTTTTTTCTATAATAAATCTAATAATACATCAGTTAATAAGGCTTTAAAGAAATTAAAAGATAAAAAATTTAATTTATCTTTTACTTCTAACCTAAACAGTATTAAAAATGGTAAAGATACATTATTGATAGTTTTAGATACTCATCGTGCTATTTTATTAGAAGAACCAAAACTTTTAGAAATTATTCCTAATGTAGCCATTATTGATCATCATATTAAAATAGGTGATTATATTAAAAATACAGTTTTTAATTATATTAATGCCAATGCTTCAAGTGTTGTTGAGATAATTACGGATTATGTCCGTTATTTGAATCAAAGAATAGATCCTGTTTTAGCAACTATTATGCTAGCAGGTTTAGAAATAGATACTAATAATTACCAAATTAAAGCTACAGAAAATACTCATTTAGCAGCAGCTTTATTATCTAAAATGGGAGCCGATAATGTTTTAAAACAAGAGTTATTACAAGAAGATAGAAAACAATTTATTGCTCGTTTTAAGAAATTAGATAACAGTTATATTTATAATAAAAAATATTCTATTTGTGTCCTAAAGGGAGAGAAATGTAGTCGTGAAGAATTGGCTATTTTATCAGAAATACAACTTAAGTTTGATCATATGGAAGCAGCTTTTACGGTTGGTCATATTAATGATAATGTAGTTGGTATAAGTGCTCGTTCGTTAGGTAGATTTGATGTTGAAAAAATCATGAGTATAATGGGCGGTGGCGGACATACTACTGATGCGGCTGCTCAGATAACAAACAAAGATGTAACACAAGTTGTAAAGGAATTGGAAAAAATTCTAAGTTAGGGGGAATAAAATGCGAATAATATTAACGACTAATGTCAAAGGACAAGGTAAAAAAGGTCAAATTATTGAAGTGAAAGATGGCTATGGTTTAAACTTTTTAGTTAATAAAGGACTAGGAGTTGTAGCTAATAATGAGAATCTAAAACATTTAGAACATGAAAATGTTAAAATGCAACATCAAAAAGAACAAGCTATTAAAGAAGCAGAGTTGATTAAACAAAAAATGGAAAGTTTGAAACTAACTTTTAAAGTTAAAACCGGTAAACAAGATCAAATTTTTGGTAGTATTACATCTAAACAAATTGTTGAAGAATTAGCAAAACAAAAAATTCAAGTTGATAAAAAGAAAATAAAAGCTAATACTTTATGTAGTCTTGGTTATCACCGAGTAGAAATTGAACTTTATAAGGATGTTATAGCTATTTTAAAGGTTGAACTAGTCAAAGAAAGCTAGGTGATAGTATGGAAAGAATTATTCCTCAAGATTTAAATGCTGAAAAAGCAGTAATTGGCTCAATGTTTCTATCTAAATATGCTTTACAAAAGGGGTTAGAAACATTAACCGCTGATATCTTTTATTTGGATAATCATAATAAAATATTCACGGTTATAAAAGATCTTTCAGATAAAGGTGCACCAATAGATGTTACAACTGTAAGTTCAGAATTAAGTAATAGAGGATGGTTAAAAACAATTGGTGATGTTGATTATTTAGCAGCAATTATAAATGGTGTTCCTAGTGCTTCTAATATTGAATTTTATATAAAGATTATTGTTGATAAGTCTTTACTCAGAAAATTGATTAATGAAGCTAATGATATTGCTAATGCAGCTTATGATACTAGTAATGATGTTGGTAATGTTGTTGATAATGCCGAAAAGAAAATTTTAGGTGTTTGTAAGATTCGTGAAGGAACAGAATTTCGTTCAATTCAAGATGTCTTATTTAAGACTCAGGCTGACTTAGAAAAATTAGCCGAATTAAAGGGCGAAGTAACGGGATTAGCTACGGGTTTCTATGATATTGATAAAGTTACATCGGGATTACAACCCAATCAATTAATTATTATTGCCGCTAGACCAGCAATGGGAAAAACTACTTTTGCGGTAAATTTAGCAACTAATGTTGCGATGAATAGTAAAAAAGCCGTTGCTCTATTTAATTTGGAAATGGGTGCTGAACAATTAGCAACCCTAATGTTAGCGTCAGTTGGCCAAATAGATGGTTATAAATTACGGTCTGGTCATCTTTTACATGACGATTGGAAGAGAGTTAATGAAGCTATTAGCCGTTTAGCTGATACCAAGATCTTTATTGATGATACCCCGGGTATTACTATTGGGGAAATAAAAGCTAAATGTCGAAGACTAGCAAGCTCTAGTGATGGTTTAGCAATTGTTATCATCGACTACTTACAGTTAATTAGTGGTGGTGGTAATTATGGTGCTAACAGACAACAAGAAGTATCAGATATTTCGCGTTCACTAAAGACTTTGGCGATGGAATTAAGTGTTCCCGTTGTTGCTTTAGCCCAATTATCACGTAGTGTTGAAGCACGTGATGATAAACGACCAATTTTAAGTGACTTACGTGAATCTGGCTCAATTGAACAAGATGCCGATATCGTAGCTTTCCTTTATCGTGAAGATTACTATAAAAAGGAATTAGCAATTGATGAATTTACAAGTAAAAGTGAGTTTATTATTGGTAAACATCGTAGTGGACCAACCGCAACTATTGATTTAATATTCAAACGTAATACTCAGACATTTGTTAATTTTGTGAATAAAGAAGAAAAATAGGTGATGATTTTGAAAAACATAATGACTTTTGTAGCCATATTGTTAATAAGTGTTTCAGTCTTTTTAACAGGTTTTGATAATCGTAATAATGAATTACCAAATTCTTATTATCAAGTATATTTAGGTGATAATGTTATTGGTATTATAAAATCTAAGGCGGAGTTAGAAAAATATATTGATCAGCAAGGTGCTAAATACAAAAAACAATATGGTGTAAAAAATATATATGCACCAAAAGATATGCGCATTGTTAAAATAAATACCTATGATGGTAATATTATGTCAGTTGATGATATATATAAAAAGGTAATGGCCCAATCACCATTTACTATTGAGGCATATGCCGTAAATAGTAAAGGAACAGGTGATGGTATTTCCTTTTATGTTGTTAATAAGGACATATTAAAGCAAGCTATTGAAAATGTTATTAATACTTATGTTGGTAAAGAACGTTATAATGCTTATTTAACTGATACGCAAGCAAAGATAGTAACAACTGGTGATAATATTGAAAATGTATATGTAAATGACAAAATTACTACTAAAAAAGAGAAAGTACCATTAAATAAAAAAATATATACTGATGAACAGTCATTAACTGAACTTCTTATTTTTGGTGGAAAAAAAGAAAGTCGAGTTTATGCTGTTAAAAGTGGAGATAATATTCCTAGTATAGCGTTAGCTAACCAGGTAGCAACCGGGGAAATATTAATATCTAATCCTACTCTTGCTAGTGAAAAGAGTTTATTATATCCTGGCCAGATACTAAATATAACGGTTACTAACCCTAAAATTTCGGTGGTTGTAAATGAATATATTGTTGAAGATGTTGTAACAAAATTTGCTGTTCAAGAAACCATTGATCCTAATCGTGTTCAGGGTGATGATGAAATAATTCAACAGGGTGTTGATGGATTAGAACGTATTGCTAGCTCAATAACAAGCGTTAATGGTGTTGAAAATCCGGCCGATAATTCATCTAAAGAACAATTAAAACCAGCTGTTAATCAAATATGGGTAAGAGGTGGTAAGATTGTTCCTAATGTTGGTAATTTAAAAATTTGGTCATGGCCAACTGAAAGTGGTTATCGTATTACAACTGATTATGCTTGGCGTATTAATCCGATTCGTGGTAATCGTGAATTTCATCAAGGAATTGATATATCTGGTACCGGATATGGTTCAAATATTTATGCAGCCAATAATGGAACAATTGTGAAAGAAGCATATGAATATGGTGGTTATGGCAATTATATAATTATTGATCATAATAATGGCTATTATACTTTATATGGACATCTTAGTTCATATGTGGCGAAAGTTGGTCATACGGTGGCACGTGGGCAACTAATTGCTCGTATGGGTTCAACAGGAGCTTCAACTGGTGCTCACCTCCATTTTGAAATATGGAGAGGTATGTGGATACGTATTAGTCCATGGACATATTATAGTCGATGAGAACATGCATATTATCCAGTGGTAGCAAAGGTAATGCCACTTATCTTGAAGCTGGGGAAAATAAAATTCTTATTGATGTCGGTAATAGTTGTTTATATATTGAAAAAAAATTAATGGAAATTGGTGTTGATAGTAATGATATCAATGCCATTTTCATTACCCATACCCATACTGATCATATAGAAGGATTAAAGATGTTTTTAAAGAAACATCATCCTATCGTCTACTTAAGTATAAAAGCTTATGAAGAAATATCATTAACAATTAATTTAAAAGATTATTATATAATAACTGAACAAACAATTGTTAATTCTACGATCATAGACTTTATAAAAACATCCCATGATACATCTGATTCTTTAGGCTATATATTCTGTAATGACAATACATCTTTAGTTTATATTACTGATACAGGTTATATTAACTCTAAATATTATAATAAGTTATCCAATCGTTCATTCTATATAATGGAAAGCAATCATGATGTGGATTTGCTAATGCATTGTCGTTATCCATACCAAATTAAACAACGTATTTTAGGTGATAAAGGACATTTATCTAATAAAGATTCAGCTTACTATTTATCGAAATTTATTGGTGATAATACTAAAACGATTGTTTTAGCCCATTTAAGTGAAGAAAATAATAATCCCGAATTAGCCTATGAGACTTTAAGTCACACATTACATACTATTAATAAAGATAATGTAGAAATAATAGTTGCGAAGCAAAATGAAAGAACGGAATTGATGGAAGTATGATTAAATTAATTTGTGTTGGTAAAATAAAGGAAATCTTTATTAGAGATGCCATAGCAGAATATACCAAACGATTGTCCAAATATACCAAATTACAAATAGTTGAATTAGAAGACATAAGTATTGGTAATGAAACCCAAATATTGGAGAAAGAAGCGCATAATATTTTAAATAATATTAAGGAAAACGAATATGTTATCGTTCTTGATATTAATGGACAAGAATATGACTCCATTGCTTTTTCTAAAATGATTGAAAATCAATTGATAAATAACTCCAATATAACCTTTATAATTGGTGGATCATATGGTCTACATCAAAGTGTTATAAATATCAGTTCTTTACGATTATCTTTTTCTAAATTAACGTTTCCTCATCAATTATTTCGCTTAATATTTATTGAACAAATATATCGTGCTTTTAAGATTGTAAACCATGAAACATATCATAAATAATTATTTGACTATCATTTATAGGTGTGTTATCATTTATGTAAGAGGTGTTTGATATGGCTGGTAAAAAAAAGGTTATAAAACATATATCATATGAAGAACTTATGGCTTCAAAAGACATAAAACAAATTGGTCATGGTATAAATAGATTATGGGGTAATAGGGCATTAAGAGCTGCTACGTCTATTCTTTGTGGTGTTACTGCTGCTTATGAGGTTGTGATTGGTAATTTAGGAATGACAATAGCTCAAAATATTAGCAATTTTTCGCAATTAGGTAATGCTATTAGTGATCGTATCAATAATCTTTTAGCAAGTAGTCTTCCGTCTATTCTAGATGGAATCGGTATGAATTCTCAAAATATGTATAATAGTCTAATGCATTCTAAATATTTACTTTTTGCTGGTTCGGTTGCTGTTTGTTGGTGGTCAATTAAAAAATTTAAAAAAATTGGCAAACAAAAAAAAGAATTAAAGAACCATAATAAGCAAGTAAAGGCTGAAAAAGAAGCGGAAAGGGAAGGAGCAGCGGCAACATCCGCAACTCCAACACCCGCTACTGCAACACCAACTCCAACACCCGCTACTGCAACACCAACTCCAACACCCGCTACTGCAACACCAACTCCAACACCCGCTACTGCAACTCCAGTAACTCCGACTCCGGCTACTGCAACTCCAGTAACTCCAACTCCGGTTATTGATCCTGTTGCGTATGGAGAGCTTTTAATGGAACATGCAAAGTTAAAGGCTGATAATTTTACGCTCCAATCACAGGTTGATAATTCAATATCCAAGGCTGCACATGAGTCTAAAATAGCTGCTACGGATAAAAGTGGTTATGCGCGTGGTAAAAGAGAAGGCGAAAGAGGCAAACAAGCGGCTATTGATACTGCTGTAGCTGAAGAAAAAGCTAAAGCCACGGTTGGTATGATGTCTTTAGCAGAACATGAGGCTCAAATGCAAGGTTTAAAAGCGACTAATCTAGAAGCTATTAATAATGCTCGTCTTGATGAAAGAACTAAAGCGACCGTTGGAATGATTTCAATAGAAGAACATGAGTCTCAAATGGAAAAATTAAGAAATGAAAAGCCTTCGGAAGTAGTTTTCCCTACTTCTGATGCTATTAGCCAAGCAGCTCATGATCAAGCAGTTAGTGAAATATTATCTCAAATTTATAATCACAAAATAACCGATGAAGGGTTAATGAAAGCAATACAAGGGGTAGAGTCTGTAGCCTATTTTAATGGTTTGTCTGCAGGTAAAATAGAAGCAACCCCAGCGGATTTGCCTAGTATCAGTGGAGAAGGGAGATCGATATAGTTATGTATAAGATGGCGGATATATTAACATTGGATGATAACAAAGAATATGTTGTAGCAGCTGATTTTCCTTATGAAGGAAAAAACTATTTACTTATGACTGAATTTGATGATCCCCGTAAAGCCCTTTATTTTGAATATGAGAAAAACGGTGAAGATGTTACACTTACAGAAGTTGAAGATGAAGAAATAATAATGTCATTAATGAAAGTTGTTCATGATAAAGTTGTTGGAGAAGAAAGCGAATAGCTTTCTTTTTTGTATAAATATTAAAATAATGTCCATTATATAATGGTGATAGAATGAAAAAGACAATAATATTAATACTTATAATTATAATTGTATATTTAATATTGGGTGAATTAGCCGATCAAAAAATACTAATTCCTAGTGAAGCTATAAGAATAAGAGTAATAGCGAATAGCAATGATGAACATGATCAGAGTGTTAAAAAAGAAGTTAGTAATGAATTGAAAACAACAATGTATAACTTATTAAGCAAAGCTAGTAATACCAATGAAGCACGTAATATAATTAGTAGTAATCTTGATAATGTAAGAAGTGATGTAGCTAGTGTCTTAAAAGAAGAAAGCTATTCACTTTCTTATAATGTTAATTTTGGTTATCATTATTTTCCTGAAAAAGAATATAAAGGTGTAAAATATTCAGAAGGATATTATGAATCCTTATTAGTAACATTAGGATCAGGAAAAGGTGATAATTGGTGGTGTGTTCTTTTTCCACCACTTTGTTTATTAGAGGCTCAAGAAAGTGAAACCACAAATGTTGAATATCGTTCTTTTGTCAAAGAAATAATTAATAAGTATTTTAATTAAAGTATAAAAATCTCCTAGCTAAATAAACTTAAATAGGAGGTTTTTTTATGTTAATTATAATATTAGTTGCGATTGGTTTAAGCATGGATGCTTTTTCTTTAAGTTTAGCTTACGGAACAATGGGTTTTTTACCTAAAGAACGCTACTTATTAGCTATAATAGTTGGTATATATCATTTTATTATGCCATTAGTTGGACTCTTTTTAGGAGTAAATATTCTAACGTTTATTAAAATTAATCCTAATCTCATTGCTTTTATTATTCTTTTTTTCATTGGTGGAGAAATGATAGTAAGTTCTTTATGGAAGAAAAGTAATATTAGGGATATAGCTGTTAAAGAGTTTGTCATTTTTGGTTTTGCTGTTAGTATTGATAGTTTTTCAGTGGGAATTGGTTTAGAAGCTATGACTAATAATTATATGTTAGCAGCTACTATGTTCGCCTTATTAAGTTCTAGCCTTACTTTGCTTGGTTTAGCAGTTGGTTATAGAGTAAATAAACTATTGGGTAATGTTGCTCCTATGTTAGGTGGTTTACTATTAATTGGCATAAGTGTTTATTACTTATTGGTATAATGTTTGCCTTTTAGTTAAAAAAATATTATAATTATATAGGTGATAGTATGTTAGAAAATATGACAAATATGTTAATTAAAGCTAAAGAAGGACATTATGCAATACCGCAATTTAATATTAATAATTTAGAGTGGACAAGATTTGTTTTAGAAGCTTGTGAAGAAAGGAAGAGTCCTGTTATTTTAGGTGTTTCGGAAGGTGCAGCTAAATATATGGGAGGTTATTTAACGATTACTAATATGGTTAAAGGATTAGTAAAAGACTTAAATATTAGTATTCCCGTAGCTATCCATCTGGATCATGCTAGTAGTTTTGAATCTTGTAAAAATGCCATTGATGCTGGTTTTACATCAGTTATGATTGATGCATCTAAATATGAATTACCCAAGAATATTGAGATTACTAAAATGGTAGTTGATTATGCTCATCCTCGAAAGGTAACAGTTGAAGCTGAAATCGGCCATGTTGGTGGACAAGAAGATGGTATTGATGCTGGTATTTTATATGCTGATGTTAATGAAGCAGTTAAACTAGCCAAAGAAACAGGAATTGATTTTTTAGCTCCTGCTCTTGGTAGTGTTCATGGATTATATGCTAGTGAACCAAAACTAGATTTTGAAAGAATGCAAACAATAGCCAATTTAACTAATTTACCACTAGTACTGCATGGAGGAACAGGTATTCCTGATGATATGTTAATTAAAGCAGTAAAAAGTGGAATATGTAAAATAAACTTTAATACAGAACTTCAAATTGATTGGGCATATGCAGTACGTTTATTTTTAGATAATAATAAAGATGTCTATGATCCTAGAAAAATAATAAAAAGTGGGGAAAATTCTTTAAAAAATGCTGTCAATACTAAAATTAATATACTTGGTAGTAGTTTAGCAATTAAATAACATTCTCTCATATTAATATAGTGGATGTAGTGGAGGTATATATGAAGCAAATAATTATTGAAGGACATAAGAAATTAACGGGGGAAATAAGAGTGGGTGGTGCTAAAAATAGTGCTGTAGCCCTTATTCCAGCAGCTTTATTGTCCGATGGTATAGTAACAATCGACAATGTCCCTGATGTTGCAGATATTATTTCCTTAATTGATATTTTAAAGTATCTAGGGGTTAAAGTAACAAGAGAACAACAGACAATGACTATTGATAGTAGAAACTTAATTAATAGAGAAATACCTAAAGAAATTTCTAGTAAATTAAGAGCATCTTACTATTTTATGCCAGCTTTATTAGGAAAAACAGGACGAGTAGATATGTATTTTCCTGGTGGTTGTTCAATTGGAGCCCGTCCTATTGATCAAACTTTGAAGGCTTTAAGTGCCCTAGGTGCTACTATTGATGAGGATAATGAATGTTATCATATTTATGCTGAAGAGCTTATTGGTGGTCATGTTTATCTCGATATGCCTAGTGTTGGAGCTACTGTAAACACCATTTTAGCAGGTGTTAAAGCTAGAGGTACAACGATATTAGAAAACGCGGCTAAAGAGCCAGAAATAGTAAATATTGCAACCTTCTTAAATAATATGGGAGCTAAAATAACAGGAGCAGGTACTAGTGAAATAAAAATAGTTGGTGTTAATCATTTATCAGGAGGCTTTGCAGAAGTAATCCCTGATCGGATTGAAGCAGGTACTTATGTAATTGCCGGAGCACTTATGGGAGAAAATCTATTAATTAGCAATATTATTCCTGAACATATTGATGCTTTATTATCCAAATTAAAAGAAATGGGTATTCCTTTTAATATTAAGACGGATAGTATTACTATTTCAAAAAGTAATAATTTAAAACCCATAAAGATTAGAACTCTAGGTTATCCAGGGTTTGCTACAGATTTACAGCAACCAGTAACAGCCTTATTAGTATTTAGTAATGGTACTTCTACTTTAGAAGAAACACTTTATGAAAATAGATTTAAAAATATAGAGTATTTAAATAATATGGGGGCTAATATTACTGTTGATAGTACTGGCCGTAAGATTACTATTAAGGGACCTACCGAGTTAAAGGGGACAGAAGTTACAGCTACGGATTTAAGAGCTGGAGCGTGTATGGTTTTAGCCGGATTAGCCGCTACTGGTGAAACAATTATTAATGATGCTGATCATATCTTAAGAGGATATGAAAACATTATTGAAAAATTGCAAAATGTCGGTGCTAAAATAGAACTCCGGGAATTAAATAACTAATTTCTAATATAATTAAGTAGAATATTCTACTTTTTTATTGGGGGAATAAAAATGAAAAAAATGTTAGTATTTGTTATTATTTTGTTATCTACTTTTTTAATATATCTAGCTACCTTAGATCGCAAAGTCTATTATCTTTCATTAGGCGATTCTTTAGCATTAGGGGCAACACCATATGGCGGTCATGATTATGGATATAGCGATTATGTAAAAGACTATATTAATGATAAAAAGAAACTAGAGCGATATGTTGGGGGCTTTGCTAATGATAATTATCGCACGATTGATTTAATGAATGATATTAAAGATAATAAAACTATTATTGTAAATAATAATAAAATAAGTATTAAAAATGCTTTAATAAAAGCTGATTTAGTAACAATTAGTATAGGTAGCAATGATTTCTTAAGTTATATTACGATTAGAGATTTAAGTAGTAATGAATTATATAAATATTTAGATGAAGTTTTAGATGATGTTGATTCTTTATTAAAATTAATGCGCGAATATTGCAAAGAAGACATTGTTTATATAGGACTATATAATTATTTTAATATTGATATGTTAGATCCGATTATTGATTATGGTAATCAACGATTAAGAATAATATGTGAAAAATATGATATCAAATATATCGATGTATTTACATTATTTCATGATGATCCTAGTTATTTACCTAATCCTTTAGATATTCATCCATCTAGATCTGGATATCAAAAAATAGGCTCAATGGTTACAAAATCCTTCTTTGACTAGAAGTTATAATTGTGCTATAATAATTTACTAGAGGTGATATAGAAATGGATTTTCAACGTGTTTTTGCTAAAGTTTATATGTGGATGTTTATTGGCTTATTAGTTACCTTTGTAACGGGATATGTCGTTTCTATTAATGAAAATATGGTCTATAATGTTTTCTCAACAGGATTGTTTCCAATATTGCTTATAGCTGAAATAGGTGTAGTTATATTTTTAAGCGCTCGTATTAATAAGATGAGTTTTGTGGGTTGTGTTATATCGTTTTTACTATATGCGATACTAACAGGAATAACATTATCCCTTATTTTTATTGTTTATAAATTAGATTCAATTATCTTTGTCTTTGGTATAACAGCATTTATCTTTGCACTTTTTGCTCTAATTGGTTATTTTACAAAGATTGATTTATCTAAGATAGGCACAATATTATTTATGGGAGTAATTGGTATTATTATTGCTTCTATTATTTCTGTTTTTGTTAATAATGCTGCTTTTGATTTAGGACTTATCATTTTTGGTTTAATAATATTTGTTTGTTATGTGGCTTTTGATATTCAAAGAATAAAGAACCGTATGACGACTATGAATGATCCTGATAAAGTAGCCATTTATGGTGCTTTACAACTATATATTGACTTTATTAATATCTTTATACGTCTATTAAGCCTATTTGGTGGTAGAAAAAAATAAAAACACTTGCATTTTCCTATAACAGTTGATATAATATAAACGCATTAATGACTATGACTTTGGTCATGGCGGAAGGAGAATAATTATGAAAAGTACTAAAACTAAGTATGTTGACACCCAAGTTATTTGTGCTTGTGGTAATGCTTTTACGGTAAAATCTAATAAACCAGAAATACACGTTGAAGTATGTAATCAATGTCATCCCGTTTTCACTGGTACGCAAGCAAAAGTTGCGAGAACTGGTCGGGTTGAAAAATTTAATCGTAAGTACGGTTTTACAGAAGAAAAATAATTTCTTCTTTTTTTTGGCTCTTTTTATGCTATAATGAAATAAAGAAAGTGAGGATAATATGCGAGTAGGAATTGCTTCTGATCATGGCGGTGTTGAATTAAAAAAAGTGATAATATCTTTTTTACAAAGTGAGCATTATGACATTATAAATTATGGTACAGATACTGTTGATAGTGTTGATTATCCTGATTATGCCTTTAAAATAGGGGAAGAAGTGCGGGATAAAAATATTGATTTAGGTATATTAATATGTCGAACAGGAATTGGTATGTCTATTGCGTGTAATAAAGTTAAAACTATAAGATGTGCGAAAGTAAGCAATGTTCATGAAACACAGATGGCTAAGGAACATAATAATGCTAATGTCATAGCACTTAATAGTGATATGGATGAGAATTTAGTTAAAGAGATTGTTGAAACATTTATTAATACTCCTTTTTCTGATCAAGAAAGACATTTACGTCGTATTAGAAAAATAGATAATTATCAGGGATAATAATGGTTAAGGCAATATTATATATAGGTACTTTATTTGTTGTTATATGGGCAATGGATAGTATTAATTTCAACAATTTTTTTAAAAAGAATAAATATTTGCAAGCACGCATAGTATATATTATTATTAGTATATGCCTATCGTATCTAATAACCAATTTTTTGTATGATTTTTTTGTCTTATCTAAAATAATATAATATCAGAAAGGAAACAATATTATGAAACAGTTTGTTTTAATAATGTTGTTAGTTATTCTAATTCCTTATCTCGTATTTTGCTTGTTAATAGCCGATGAAAAAAAAGAATTTAAATATGAAGCCAATATGACAATTAGAGTTAAAAGGGTATCTGAGGGACGTATTGATGTTGTCCCCTTTGAAGAATATATAACAGGTGTAATAGCCGGAGAAATGCCAGTAAATTTTGAATTAGAGGCCTTAAAAGCGCAAGCAGTAGCAGCAAGAAGTTATGCGATGAAGCGAATGGATACTAATCAAAAATCAGATTATGATGTTGTTGATACCACGGCTAATCAGCATTATTTGGATAATTCCCAGTTACAGGCTTCGTGGAAAGATAATTATAATAAATATGTTAGTAAAGTAAAATTAGCGGTTCTAGCCACCCGTGGTGAATATTTAGAGTATGATGGGAAAGTAGTAGATGCTTTCTTTTTTTCAACCAGTACAGGAAAAACAGAGAATGTTGAAGATGTTTTTTCTGCCTCTTTACCATATCTTCGTAGTGTTGATTCCAGCTGGGATGCTAAAGTATCTCCTGTTTTTGAAGAAGCTTATACCTTTTCATTAGATAAATTCTATAAATCGTTATCATTAAATTATAATAAAGTAATTAAAGTAGATATTTTAGAGCAAACTAGTACAGGACGGACTAAAAAGATTAAAATTAATGATGTAACATTTAGTGCCTCACAAGTAGTAAAAGATTTAAGTTTAAGATCAACCTATTTCACCATTATCCAAGATAATGATCAAGTTAAGATAGTAACTAAAGGATATGGTCATGGTGTTGGTATGAGTCAATATGGTGCTGAAGGTATGGCTAAAGACGGATATCAGTATAATGCCATCCTTTTACACTATTATCAAGGTGTATCAATAAAAAAAATTTAAAAAAAAGAATAAAATATAAAAAATTGTTCACACTCTTAATAGAGGTGAATTTATATGAGAAGAAGAAAGTTAAAACCGTGGGCTAGTGGCCTTATAATTGGTGCTAGTTGTATATGTTTGATGGGAGCATTATATTTAGTAGATAATCTTTTTCTAACTAAAAAGAGTGATTTTAATGGTGGTAATGATTTTGAGTTTGTAACTAAATTGCTTTTTGATGATACCATTCCAGTTGTTGAAACAAATAATCAAGTAATTATGAAACCTTTTTCTAATCCTAATATTCAAGTAATAAGAGGGTATTATGAATTTAGTGCTGAAGCAACCAATCAAGAAAAATCTTTAATTTATATTGATGGTACATATTTACAAAGTACAGGCATTGTTTATGGCGCTAATGAGCAGTTTGATGTAACGGCTATTCTTTCAGGAACAGTTTTGGATGTAAAAGAAGATGACCTATTAGGTAAAATAGTTGAAATCCAACATACTAGTAACGTAGTAAGTGTTTATGAATGTTTAGATAGTGTAGTTGTTAATAAAGGTGATAAAGTTACGCAAGGACAAGTTATTGCCAGAACGGGAGCTACCAAAATAACGACTGATGCTCAATATAATTTATTTTTCGAACTAATTATTCAAGGCCAAACAGTTAATCCGGATAATTACTATGATAAAAACGTAAATGAATTATAGGGCTTAGGCTCTTTTTTGGTATAAAAGAGGGACTCATTTATATACTTTATTAAGAGGTGTTAAAGTGAGTTCGGATATAAATATAAGAATTATTGATGAGGCTAATTGTATGATTGAAACCGGTAAAACAGTACGAGAAATTGCCCAAATATTTAAAGTTTCTAAAAGTACAGTTCACAAAGATTTACATGATCGTTTATTAAAAATAGATAAACAATTGTATACTCGTGTTGATAAGGTTTTAAAGTACCATATTAATATCCGCCATTTAAGAGGTGGTGAATCAACACGGGTTAAATATATGCAAAATAGAAAAGAGGTGCGAAATGTTTAATAAAGATATAGGAATTGATTTAGGGACAGCTAATGTTTTGATTTATATGAAAGGACAAGGTATCATTTTAAATGAGCCTAGTGTGGTAGCTATTGATTCAGAAACAAAAAAACCTTTAGCGTTTGGTAAAGAAGCTCATGATATGTTAGGCCGGACACCTGGACAAGTTAGGGCAATAAGACCAATGAAGGATGGGGTAATTGCTGATTTTGAAATCACCGAATTAATGTTGGATTATTTTATTCATAAAGTAAATGGCAAGAGTTTCTTTTCGCATCCTCGAATTATTATTTGTTGTCCGACTAATGTAACACAAGTAGAAAAAAATGCTATTAAAGAGGTAGCAGAACGAACGGGCGCCCGTAAAGTATTTTTAGAAGAAGAACCTAAAGTAGCAGCTTTAGGAGCCGGAATAGATATTGCTAAACCTGAAGGTAATATGGTTATTGATATAGGTGGTGGAACAACCGATATAGCCATTCTTTCTTTAGGTGGCATTGTTACCAGTGCATCAATTAAAATAGCCGGTAATGCTTTTGATAATGAGATAATGAAGTATGTTAAGGATAAATATAAATTATTGATTGGGGAAAGAACAGCTGAAGATATTAAAATTAATATTGGTACAGTTTTTCCGGGTTCTAGGGAAGAAAAAATGGAAATAAGGGGACGTGATTTAGTAACTGGTTTACCTCATACAGTAACGATTGGTTCAGAAGAAATAGAAGAAGCCTTAAGGGATAGTATTTATGCCATTGTCCGAACAACTAAAGGCTTATTGGAACAAACGCCACCCGAACTTGCCGCTGATATAATTGATAGAGGTATTGTTATAACTGGTGGTGGAGCATTAATCGATGGTATTGATAGATTACTTAATAAAGAACTAAAAGTACCAGTTTATGTTGCTGCTAGTCCTCTTACCAGTGTAGCCGAAGGAACAGGTATATTATTAGATAATCTTTACTTACTAGAAAGATAACAAAGTTATCTTTTTTCTTTACATTATATGATTGAAAAATAGTTTTAAGTATTATAAAATATGTTTTTCGATAATATTACTTAATTGCTCACTATATAAAGACTATTTAAGAACACAAGTAATTATTAAAAATTATGAACGATTAGAATTTACATAAATATACACTAAAAAGGTAATAATATTTGTGTTTATAGCTATTTTTCGTTATAATAAATATGGTGATAGTATGACAAGACATTTTTGTGCATCGGTATTTGTAATTGATCCTGTAACTAAAAAGATACTTTTAGTTTTACATAAAAAATTTAATAAATGGGTGCAACCAGGTGGCCATATTGAAGAGGATGAAACACCTGAAGAAACAGCAGTTCGCGAAGTTTTTGAAGAAACAGGTATTAAAGTAAAATTAGTTGGTGAACACTTTCCTCGAGAAGATGATTTTATTAGACCATTAGGAATTCAAAAAAATCGTAATAAGCAAGGTGATTTACACATTGATATTACTTATTTAGGTGTTCCTGTTAGTTACTCTGGTCAAAGACCTCAAGAAGATGAAGTCAATAAAATTGGATGGTTCACACGGGATGAATTAGAATACATATCTGTTTTTCCTGATATTAAAATTACAATGGACTATATTTTAAAAAATTGTGTTTGGAGTGAATTGAATGAAAATGGATGCTTTGTCGATTAATTTGTTATATTCTTTTTTATCAATTGCTATTCCCGTGTTCGTGACCATATATACGGTTAATAAGCGTATTAAAGTTCAAGCAAGGGAGAATCATCAACCACATCTAATTTTAGATGAGCTTGAAGCACTTGATAGTATTGATGAATGTCGTTATAATTTAACTGTTTTAGGCAACAATTACCGTGAATTACATCCGGATAAATCCATTGAAACGATTATTGAGACCGACAAGAAAAATGTTATATATAGTAATATGATTCTAAAAAATATTGGTTATGGTGTAGCAACTAATATTAAGTTTTATAATTTAATGACAACAGAGCAATTACATGGTTCTCAACATAATGACCCAAAAAAAAATCAAAAACTCTTTACAACCCTTGACATTGCGGCTGGTACGACTAAGTACTTACCTTTGCGTATTATGTGGAGTATAAAGGAAAATGATGGTATAACAGCAGGTGACCATAATCGATTATTGTGTGTTTATAAAGATTTGAATAATTACATAAGTAGCTTTATTATTGCTATTAATGTTAAAGCTGATGGTTATTATGACTTCTTTGCTTACCAACCATCATCAGTAAGTTATCGTAAATGGATTAAAGAAGGAAAAAGAGAGTATCATAAAATATTAAAAAAATATGATGATTAGGTGATGATTATGGCCAGAAAAAGAAAAATGAAAAAAGGACCAATATTTGTATTTATACTAATATTATTAGTTGGTTGTGGGGCTTTTTATGCATTAAAGAGTAATTTTTTTGGTGATACTAATATAGATAATAGTGATAAGGGGGAGAAGGTAATTACATCTTTTATAAGTAAGATTAGTTATGATAAGAAAGTAAAAAATGAAATTAATTCTAAAGCCCAAAAAGTTATTTTAACATTGATGGATTTATATTATCGTTCAATGAAAGAACTTTATGCTTATGATGTAACTGATTTATTTGATTCAAGTGCGTATGAACAAGCACAAATTACGCAGACAGCTCTTTCTTTATTAGTTGATATTAGAGCGTCACAATCTAATGATTTATCATTTGCTAGTTGTTCTTATGATATTGAATATACTAATGTTACTGAAACTAATAATGATTTAGTTATTACTTTTAATGAAAGTAATACAATAAGATTTAATTTTATTAAAGATACACCATCAAGTAGTTATGATATTGAAAATAAAATAACATTAAGAAAAGTTGATAATGATTATAAGGTTGTATCTTATGAAAAAGTTGATGATTTTTATAAGATGATTAATGATAGTTATACAAAGAGTGATAAGACTAAAGATTTAGTTATGAATGATTTAACTAATTTAAGAGATAGTGTTTTATTTGATGTAAAAAGTTCACTCAATACTTTAAGTAAAGAATATGCATCTTATGTTAGTGGGGAGGTTAGTACTAAACCTACTTGTGATAATCCTTATGATCGGCAAAAGGCATCTGCTTATGCTAAAGAATGGATTAATAAACGTAATAGTGATTGGTTGTCTTTTGATACACTTGGTGGTAATTGTAATAATTATGCCTCACAAGCCATTTTAGCTGGTGGTATACCAATGGATTATAATGGATCAATAGGGCAACAATGGAAATATTATAGTAGTGCGGTAAATGAAGCTGCAGTTGCGCAAGGACGAAGTTATTCATGGACAGGAGTTAATCAATTTTATTCTTATGCCAAGTATAATAAGGGTTATGGTATGTGTGCTAAAGTTGATGCTAATATGTATATGGCAGAACCTGGTGACATAATTCAAGTAGGACCAGTAGGTAGTTATTCACATACAGTTATTGTAACAGATGTAATTAAAAAAGATGGCAAAGTAGTAGAAATTTTAATTGGATCAAACTCTGTTGATCGTGAAAATTATCCATTATCAGCTTATAATTATCCTAATAGAAGACTAATTAAAATATACGGTTGGAATAATTAAAAAAACAGCATAATTTATATGCTGTTTTTAATACTCTTTAATATCTTTTTTTGTTTAGATGTAAGCTTGGATGACAATAGAAATAGTATCAATGTAATAATTATCCCTATTATAAGTAATAAGTTATTATTACTTTCTTCATCATCACTCCACATTCCTACTTTATTAGCTTTAGCTATAGCTTCACTATCTTCTAGAGTAGGAGTATATTTATAGTCACCATAAAGATAAGCAACTTCTCCTAATCCTTCTTTTATTATTTGATTTTGTAATAAATAATTATCAATAAATACCCATACTAATTGGCGGTTATATTTATCTGTTTTATCACTGTTAGTATCATATTCTATCTCAATTGTGTTAGCATTCTTTAACGCCTTACAGGTATAATTACTAGCTTCTTTACCAAATGGTTCGGGTTTTACTTTAGGACTAACACTTTCGGGGGTATCTATAGCTAGAAAACGAGCGGTAATGACTTTATCATCTAATATAAATTTAGCTGTATCACCATCAACACAAGCACTAAGGGTAACAGGCAGTCTATTATTAGTTGCACTGACAGAGCCTATATTTAATAAAAACAAAAGCAAAATTACTCCTAATTTTCTCATTTAATCACCTATATTTAATAATTATAACCTATATTGTCATTATAATAAAGATTTTTAGTGTGCATTTTTGATGATTGTGTTAAAATATAAGTAATTAAAGCAGTAGGAGGTAGTATGTTGTGTCAACAGCTAGAGTGGCAATTTCGCCAGTAGTTTCTCAAGTCTTAACAGGTCGTCAGCTTCAAAGAGTAACCCGTCGAATTAATGGAGTTGAGAGTCGATGTATTAGAACACGCATGATAATTCTTTCAGATTATGGTTTTAATGGAAGAATTGAACCAATTGTTACAATTGAACAAACGAGTATTGATTCAAAGCATCCAAATAGAATGGAAAGAGACTATATAAGGGCATTTAGACTATTCTAAATGTTTTTTCTTTAGATATAATGGTAATACTATTAATAGTGTATTTACATTTTAATTAAGGTATGATATAATGCGTCAGTTAGGAAGAAGTGTATGTTCATGAAGAATATTCGAAATATTGCTATTATTGCCCATGTTGACCATGGCAAAACAACATTAGTAGATAAACTATTACAGATGTCAGGAACTTTTAGAGAAAATGAAGAAGTTGTAGATTGTGTTATGGATTCTAATGCGATTGAAAGAGAAAGAGGAATAACCATATTAGCTAAAACTACAGCTATTAATTATAAAGGCTATCGAATTAATATTTTAGATACTCCAGGTCACGCCGATTTTGGTGGTGAAGTTGAACGTATTATGAATATGGTAGATGGTGTTTTACTCGTGGTTGATGCTTATGAAGGTACTATGCCACAAACTAGATTTGTTTTAAAAAAGGCATTAGAAGCTAAAGTAACACCAATTGTTGTTGTTAATAAAATAGATAAAGAATCAGCTCGTCCAACCCAAGTAGTAGATGAAGTAATTGATTTATTTATTGAATTAGGAGCTGATCTAGATCAATTAGACTTCCCAGTTGTATATGCATCAGGTATAAACGGGACTTCTAGTATGGATCCAGATATTACAACTCAAGCAGAAACAATGGATCCAATCTTGGATACTGTTATTAAATATGTTCCAGCACCCAATATTGATACTGAAGGTAGCTTACAATTTCAACCAGCCTTATTAGATTATAATGATTATGTTGGAAGAATTGGTATTGGTCGTGTTAAAAGAGGAAAAATTAAGACTAATGAAATGGTATCATGTGTTCGTTTAGATGGTAGTATTAAACAATTTAGAATTCAAAAAATGTTTGGCTTTTTAGGTTTAAAAAGAATTGAAATAGAGGAAGCTGAGAGTGGTGATATTATTGCCATTGCCGGTTTACCTGATATTAGTGTTGGTGAAACAATTTGTGAGATAAGTAAAGAAGAAGCTTTACCAGTATTAAGAATTGATGAACCTACTTTACAAATGACTTTTGCTGTTAACAATAGTCCCTTTGCTGGTCGTGAAGGTAAATTTTTAACTGCTCGTAAAATTTCTGAACGTTTATTTAAAGAAACAGAACGAGATGTATCACTTAGAGTATCTGATGGTGATTCTGAATCATGGACAGTATCAGGTCGTGGAGAATTACACTTAGGTATTTTAATTGAAAATATGCGTCGTGAAGGTTATGAAATACAAGTATCTAAACCAGTTGTTATTGTAAAAGAAATAGATGGCGTTAAATGTGAACCATATGAAGAATTACAAATTGAAGTACCAGAAGATTCTGTTGGTACGGTAATTGAAAAATTGGGTCTTCGTGGTGCTACTATGGAAAATATGACTAATGTTAATAATCAAGTACGCTTAGTTTACTTAATTCCATCACGAGGATTAATTGGTTTTACAACTGATTTTATGACGATGACTAAAGGTTATGGTATTATTAATCATAGCTTTAGAGAATATCGTCCATATGAGAATATTGTTATTGGTGAACGTGGTTTAGGCGTTCTAGTATCAATGGAAAATGGTAAAGCAACTGCATATGGTATTGGTCAATTAGAAGACCGTGGCGTTATGTTTATTGAGCCAGGTACTGAAGTATACGAAGGTATGATAGTTGGTGAATGTAATCGGGATAATGATTTAGCGGTTAATGTTGTTAAAGGTAAACAATTAACAAATATGCGAGCTTCTGGTAGTGATCATACAGTTGTTTTAAAAAGACCTCGTCCAATAACCCTAGAATATGCTTTAGACTATATTAATTTCGATGAATTAGTTGAAGTAACACCTGCTAGTATTAGATTACGAAAAAAGGTGTTAAACGCTAATGATCGTAAGAAATATGATATGCGTAAAGGTGAATAAGTCTATTTAAATAGACTTTTTTCTTTGAATTATGATAAAATAAAACAATGGTGATATTATGCGTGGGATAAAGATGAATTTAAAATTTAATTTGGAAACCATCTATGAAGATGCTGATTTTCAAATTAATGACAATGATAAAGTAGGAATTGTTGGTGTTAATGGTGCTGGTAAAACTACTTTCTTTAACGTTCTTCTAAATAATATTAGTTTAGATAGTGGTCATATCATTATTGATAAGAAATTAAGGATTGGTTATTTACCACAAGTAATATCATTAGATGATAAGAAACTAACGGTTTTAGATTATTTAATGCAGGCACGACCAATCGATAAATTAAGAGATGAACTAACTGATCTTTATAATAAGGTAGCAATCACTACTGATACTAAAGAACAAGAAAGAGTGTTAAAAAGAATAGGTAATGTCCAAGAATTATTAGAGTATTATGATGTATATAATGCTGAAAACATTCTTATGGATATTATAAGTAATATGCAAATAGATATGGGATTATTAGATATGCAATTATCTAAACTATCAGGTGGACAAAAATCCAAAATAGCTTTTGTTCATCTTCTATATTCTAAACCTGAAATCTTACTACTAGATGAACCAACTAATCACCTAGATAATGAAACTAGAGAATATATAACTAATTATTTAGAGCATTATAAGGGTACAGTATTAATAATATCTCATGATGTAGCATTTTTGGATAGAATTGTTAATAAGATCTTATATATTAATAAAGCTACTCATAAGATAGTTGTTTACACGGGTAATTACAGTGATTATCAAAAGAAGCTCGCTAATGACCAAAAAAATAAAGAACTATTAATTGAACGACAAGAAAAAGAGGTAGCTAAAATAAGAGACTTTGTTTTACAGTACTCTAATTCTTCAGGTAAAAGAAAACGTATTGCCCAAAGTAGAGAAAAGATGCTTACTAAAAAGATGTCTCAAATGGAAGTTCGCGACAAAACTTTAAAACGGGTAAAGATTAAATTAAAGCCTCATCAAGAAGGATCTAAAATACCATTGAAAGTTAATAATTTGTCATTTGGTTATAAAGAAAAATTAATTGATAATTTATCATTTATAATTAATAGTAAAGAAAGATTTCTAATTGTTGGTGAAAATGGTATTGGTAAATCGACCTTACTAAAATTGTTAATTAATCAATTACAACCATGGTCAGGTACCATTAATTATGGTAGTAAAACTGAATTTGCTTATTATGCTCAAGAACAAGAAGCTTTAGACTTAGATAAAACGGTTTTAGAAAATGTTGATAGTGAAGAGTATAGTGATAAAGAATTACGTACCATCTTAGGTAGCTTTCTTTTCTTTGATGATGATGTTTTTAAAAAAGCGAATGTCTTATCACCAGGCGAAAGAGCCCGTATTTCCTTATGTAAAGTAATACTTAAAAAAGCAAATTTATTACTATTAGATGAGCCAACTAATCATTTAGATCCTGAAACCCAAAAAATTATTGGTGAGAATTTTCGTGATTATGAAGGAACCATAATATTAGTTAGTCATAATTCATCATTTGTTAGAAGCATTGGTATTGATAGAATGTTAATCTTACCAAGTGGAAGAATTACTAATTATTCAGATGAGTTATTACTACACTATGAACAATTAAATAGCAAATAAAAATACTAATTACTTAGTATTTTTTAAGTTATTGGTAATTAGAATAGTTATAAGATCTTTATAACTAATTCCATCATAAATTAATAATTTAGGATACATACTAATAGTGGTAAATCCGGGTAGAGTATTTATTTCATTTAAATAAAGTTGATTATTATTTTTATCATATAAGAAATCAATACGTGCTAAATCTTTTCCTTCAATTGTTTTAAAAGCTTTAATAGCTAAATCTTTAATTTGTTTACTTAATTCAATAGTAATATGGGCGGGAATGATGATTTGTGATTCTTTCAGATATTTAGCTTCATAATCATAGAATTTATTACAAGGAATAATTTGACCAATAGTAGAAGCCATAATCTCATTATCTTTTTCTAAAATAGAACATTCTAATTCCATAGCGTCAATAAAGTTTTCAATAATAATTTTTTTATCATATTTAAAAGCTGTATCTAATGCTATTAATAGTTCTTCTTTACTATTGGCAATACTAATTCCAACGGAAGAACCACCATTAGCTGGTTTAATGATTACAGGATAATTAATAGTTATATGTTCAATATCATCTTTATTATAAATAACATTATATGGTATTTGCGGAATATCAGCACTATTATAAAGAATCTTAGTTACAACTTTATCCAGTCCGTTAGCGCTACTTTTGCTGTTACTTCCAACATAGTTAATATTAAATAATTCTAAAAAGCCTTGTAATTTACCATCTTCACCAGTAATCCCATGAATAATAGGAAAAACCAGATCAAAATTTTTAATAAAATTAACAATGTCCATTACTTTATCAAGATTGGGATTATCTAACCAATCAGAATTAATATTATTATAATCATCTTCAAATATATACCACTCATTATTATGGCTAATACCAACTGCGGTAATATTAAATAAATCTTTATCAATATTTTTTAAAATAGATTTGGCAGAATTGCATGAAACATCATGCTCTGGAGAATTCCCTCCAAAAAGTAATAAAATACTTTTCATATTTCACCTCAAACTATTATATACATTTATTTTATTTGAGTGAAAGTAATAATTAGGTATAAAAAGACAATATTTAGCTATAATATTAGTGAAAAGGTTTAATACTTGACATAAAATGGTAAATAATACATATTTTATAATAAAATGCTTGCATATTTGCATAAAGTATGTTAAATTAATATTGGTTTAAAAATTATTTCGTCGCTTCCCTTTTTTGGAGTCCTAAATAAGTATTAAATCAAATTTCAAAAAAAGGAGGTCTAGACAATGACAGAAAATTATAAAGATAAGACTTTAACTTGTAAAGATTGTGGTGCTGAATTCGTTTTCACTGCTGGCGAACAAGCTTTCTACGCTGAAAAAGGTTTTCAAAATGAACCTACAAGATGTAAAGCTTGCCGTGATGCAAGAAAAGCTTCTCGTGGCAACCGTGATGGCAGAAGATCTGAATAGTTAACAGATAATAACAAGAATATTTATATTCTTGTTTTTTTGTTTAATAAGAAATATTCTTGCAATATTCTTCTTTTTTTGATAGAATATATAACTTATATGGAGGAATAACAAGATGATAAGCAGTGAAAATGATAAGAGACTCTTTTATATTGCAATTGTGTCTAATTTTGATGAGAAAGGTAATGTAGTAGCTGGTATAGATTATAGGCCATTTATTATTGAGAAAACATCAACTCCCAGAAAAACAATGATGGGTATAGCTTGGAACCACTTTAGAGTGAATACTTGTAAAGATGATCATCTCCATAGGGATTTTGGTGATCGTGGGCCTATTTTTGGAAGTTGTGAAGAACAACAATTATGTAAATTAGTTAGCGCAACAGTGAAAATAGGTGGAGTTTATTCAAATAAAGCTTTTGCTGTGTTATTTGATGAAGAACAAAAACAATTTGTTTTACCATCTACACAGTTATCAATAAAACCAGAATTAATGAAGATGAGATTAATACAATCTGGCTTTATAAGAGATGAAGGTAAAGAAATATCTAGAGAATACATTGGCGAAGTAATCAAAACTTTATATCCAACGCTTACTGGGCAATATGATAAGGAAAGTAAAAGCTTTATTTTCCCAGTAATGGCCCAATCAATAGAAGCAATGGTTGATATTGCACAACTTGAACAATCTGGTCTTATAAAGAAGCAAAGTAAAATGTTATCTAGCCGGGATATTCAAAAAATAATTTTACAACTTCAAGCTAGTTGTCTAACTTTAAAGGGATTAGGCAGATTTATAAATATGGATGAATGTTCACCTACTAAAGTATTAGATAATCAATAGGATTTATTCCTATTTTTTTTATGCTATTGCCTATCACTATCTAAACTAATGTCATATGATAAAGCGAGGAGGAATAGTATGAAAAACTATAAAAATATGCAAGATTATTATAATTACAATAATAATAATTATAATCAGCCATTATATGATCAAGAACCCAATCCTAGGGGCTTATATGAACCTTATCAGGGATTTATTAGGGGTAATATGTTTCCCGAACTTTATAATGGCTATAAACTAAATAAACCATTTGAAGTATCACCTATGAATGAACAGGCACAAATTTTAACTTATATTGATTCTTTAGGTTTTGCGATGACCGATTTAAATCTTTATTTAGATGTTCATCCTGATGATCAAAGTGCTATTGATTTATACAATCAGTATCGTTCTCACAATATAGATTATACTAATCAATACGAAAATAAGTATGGTCCATTACTACAAAATAGTAATGCTTTAAAGAGTGTCCCTTGGGCTTGGAATGACTCTCCTTGGCCATGGGAAGGCAGATAGGGGGGGTAATATGTGGATTTATGAAAAAAAGTTAGAGTATCCCGTTAATATTCGCAATAAAGATTTAAGAATGGCTAAATATTTAGTTACCCAATATGGTGGTCCCAATGGGGAATTAGCAGCCGCTTTAAGATATTTAAATCAAAGATATACCATGCCTGATGAAAGAGGTCGAGCTTTATTAACGGATATCGGTACCGAAGAATTTGCCCATATGGAAATGATTTCTAGTATGATATTTCAGTTAATGCAAGGAGCTACCATTGAAGAATTAGAAAAAGCTAATTTAGGGGGTAATTTTGCTCAACAAGACCATGGCTTATTTCCAGTCGACGCTAATGGAGTGCCATTTACGGCTACTTATATTGATACAACCGGTGATTATATAGCCGACTTAGAAAGTGATATGGCGGCCGAACAACGTGCTCGTGCTACTTATGAACACTTGATGGATATGACTAATGATCCAGATATTCTAGCCCCTTTGTCATTTTTAAGACAAAGAGAAGTTATTCATTATCAAAGATTTAAAGAATTACGTAATTACTATTTAGAAAATAAAATATAGAAATATACGACAATGAAAAAAGTAATGCTTATATAAAAACATTACATTTTTTTAATTCTTACAAAATCAATATCTGGCTTATATACATTATTAAGTTGATATAGAAGTTTCCCAACCGATCCTAATTCAGTCTTTACAGTGCCGGGTATTTTGAGAAATCCTCTAGAAATAGCGACATTAAAATCTTCGCAAGGGTTACTAAATAATCCAACAATGTTATGAGGAATAGTAGTAAATGGTTTTTTGCCCGGTGCAATCAAGCCACAATTTAAGAATTGTAGAAATTTAGGCATTAAGCCAGCATGATAGTGTCCCGATAAAATGAGATTAATTTCATCAATACTCATTTTATATTTTGATTTAAGACCACTTTCATCAAAAAATGAAATCGGACTGTGACATGATAAAATGTTATAATCTTTAGGGCTTAATCCAAGAGATGCTACATAAGAAGCGATATATGATATTAAAGCATCTATATTTTCTAAATAATATGGAGCATCTAAAGGTAAGCTATATCCAGAAATGGTAGTATCGCCAAGATCAATAACTGTTTTTTCATCTGGAAGAAGTGGTATAAAGTTACTATCAATATTTTTTAATTGGCTAAAATAGATTTTTTGTATTCGGTTTCTTTCTTCATTTGTCATAACAGAAGAATAATCATGGGCAGCAAATGACATACATGTTTTAGCAATCCTACTAAACTCTTTTAGGATATCGATTATACTTTGCCTTTGGGTAATACTATCATCTAATGTATCCAAGAAATCACCGGGAATACATATAACATCGGGTTTTATTTCTTTCAAAATATTAATTAGTTGAAATAATCTACTGATAAAGAAGTCATTTGAGAAGTGAACATCTGATAAAGTTACAATGCTCTTTTCCTTAATATTTTTTCTAGTATAAACATTTGAACAGTTTATTCTAATATCCATCTAAAATCAGCCCTTTTAATAATTAATAGATAGTTATTATATTATTAGATAATAATCTTGTCAAATTGGCTACTAAAAGTTTTAAAGATTAAACAAGTATTTTTTTAATTATAAAAGCTATAATATAGTGAGGTGCGCTATGAAAAAAGTATTAATAATATTGGTAGTATTTTTATTAGTAGGCTGTAGTAAAGTAGAAAAACTAAATATTAAAGCTCTCGCTTTCTTCCATTACGATAATATTATTTTAGCAGAAGAACAACTACTAGATATATGTCCTTTATTAAATAATATTAGTATTTCTAAGTCGGTTATTAAAGATAATTTTAATAATTATATCTCTTTAGTTACTAATGAAAAAGTATTGGAATTATTTGTTTCTGATAAAAATAATATGATGCTAATTGATAAAGGGGTAAGATATTATTCAAAAGATGTCAAACAAATAGAATCCTTGATGACGTATTTACAAAGTATAAAGGAAATATATACAAATGATAAGTTTTATACTGTTAAAGTAGTAGATAATTATACTACTGATAGTAATGACCTATATGTAGAGGTCAATAAAAATAATCACTACATTGTAATAAAATCGCAAATTAATATTTTTAACTTCATTATTAGTACAACGAAGGGTGTTGATGAGCAACAACAAGATATTAAGGAGTTATATAAGAAGGATTATATTGAAAAAGATAAACGAATAGTTATTAATATTGATAAACCAACTTCTAAACCCAGTTATAAAATATCTTTTGATACACCATATGGTTATACAATTACTCTAACACCTACCTATGATAGTAATACTGAAACAATCATATTGACTAAAATATTTAAACAAAAAGAAGCTATAAATTAGCTTCTTTATCGATTGTTTCTCTTAATACATCAATTGGAACAGTATCATCCTTTTTTTTAGTAAGCATAAGTTTGCATAACTTAATTAGATCTTTACTTTCAGAATTGGTGTCTAGATTTAAAAGTCTAGCGAGTTCTTTTTTTTTCTTATCATTCATGTGTAACTGTCACCACCATAACTATAATAGCATATATATGGTTAATTTATTCATAAAACAATTTCTGGCGAGTAAATGATGTGTCAACTAAAAAATAATTAATTTCAAGAAAAGACTTGTATATTTATTAAAAAATTGCTAAAATATATCTTGTCTATTAGACATGGCGAATATGGTGAAGTGGTTAACACGGCGGATTGTGGATCCGTTATACGTGGGTTCGATCCCCACTATTCGCCCCATATTGAAAATACTGCTCATTATCAAATGAGCCTTATAAATAAAGGGATTGTATATTTGCAATCTTCTTTTTTTATGCAGTTTTTAGTTAAAAAGCGATGCTTTTTAACCCGAAAATGTAAATTTTAAGAACCTTTGTATTGAGGCACTGTATTAAATTTGTATTGAAAGCGTATTGATAAGTGCTAATAATACGTATTAAATGTGTAAAAATAAATATAATATTCAAGTAAAATTGTACTGTTTTATAATGTTTGTAAAATCATCATAAAATTGATGATTTTTCTTTTTAAATAACTTTGTTTGTGATATAATTTAAATGTAGTATTGTAAAGGATGTGGCATATGGAGTTTAAAAAATTTATAAAAAGCCCAATTAATTATACAGGGAACAAATATAGGCTCTTGCCACAATTTTGGAATTATTTTCCTGATAAACCCAAACTATTTGTGGATCTTTTCTGCGGTGGTGCTACTGTTGGAATAAATATAGATGCCGAAAAAATAATTATGATTGATAATAATCCAAGGGTAATTTCTTTACTTAAATATTTGGCAGAGGAAGATATAAATATACTTATAAAAAACATAGAAACTTTGATTAAAAAATATAATTTGACATATTCTGCCAAATATGGTTATTCCAACTATAAAAAAGAGAAAAAAGATAATAACGGACTGAAAGAGTTTAATAAAACCGGTTTTTATAAACTAAGAGAAGATTATAATAAAATAAAAGATAAAAACAGCAACAAAGCTAATTATATGTTATATACGCTAATGGTGTATGGATTTAATAATGACATAAGATTTAACAGATATGGTGAATATAATTTGCCAGTAGGAAAAACAGATTTTAACAAAAATAATTTGACGAAAATAAAAGAGTATAATGAAAGGGTTAAACTTCTGAACATTGAATTTATTTGTACTGACTATAATTCTGAAATTGCAAGAAGTTATACTTTAATGGCTGATTTAGTATACATTGATCCCCCTTATTTGATAACAACGGCTGTTTATAATGAGGAAAGTAAATGGAATGGAAAATCGGAACTAGATTTGATTAAGCTATTGGACGAATTGAATAAGAAAAAAATAAATTTTGCTCTTTCAAACGTTTTGACAAAAGTTGGTATAGAAAATAAAATACTTAAAAATTGGTTAGAAGAAAATGATAATATCAAAATAAATGACATGAACTATAACTATAGAAGTTGTAGTTATAACAAAAAGGACAGAGATGCTAATGAACGTGAAGTTTTGATAATCAATGAGGTACAAGTATGAATTTATTTATAAATAACAGAAGGTATATCGGAAGTAAGAAGAGTTTACTCAGCCAGATTCAAAAAGTAATAATTGAATATTTTGGAGAAGAAAAATGTACAATTGCGGATATATTTGGTGGAACTGGTGTTGTAGCTGAACACTTTATGAACCAAGGATATAATGTTATAGTTAATGATATATTATATTCTAATTATATTGCATACAAAACGTGGATAGAGAATACTAAAATTGATGAAGAAAAGGTCGAAAGAATAATATTAAATTATAACAAAATTGATTCTAAAAAACTAAAAGATAATTATTTTTCAAAAACATATGGAAATAAATATTTTTCTAATAACGATGCAAAAAAAATAGGATATTTAAGAGAAATTTTAGAAGAAGATAAAGAACAACTAAATGATAGAGAGTATTATGCAATATTAACTAGTTTAATGTATGCTACTGATAAAATAGCAAACACAGTTGGTCATTTCGAGCATTATTTATCAAAAACACCTACTGACAAAAATGTTGAATTAAGATTACCTTTTATGACTAAAGATCGAGAATCAAAATCCGAAATATATAACGAGGATGCAAATGAATTGGTAAAAAAAATAAAGGCGGATATTGTATACATTGATCCTCCATATAATGCTAGACAATATATTAATTTTTATCATGTTTTAGAAAATCTTGTCAGATGGGAAAAACCAACTGATTTTGAAGGAATTTCAATGAAATTCAAAAGAGATAATTTGAAAAGTGGGTATTCAAAAGCAAAAGCTCCAAAGTTGATGGAAGACTTAATAAAAAATATAGATGCAAAACTCATAATTGTTTCTTATAATAATACTTACAACGCAAAAAGCGGTGCTTCGAATAATAAAATTTCAGAAAAAGAATTAAATGACATTCTCTCTAAAAAAGGTAAAACAACCGTAATTGAAATTGACTATAAAAGTTTTAATGCTGGAAAAACCGATTTTGATAACCATAAGGAAAAACTTTATGTTTGTGAGGTAACAAATGAATATTAAAGACTATTACCTAGCTAATAATTCGATACCTAATTGGTGGGAAAAGTATAATACTACTGGTAGAAATAGAATGTTTTATTTTATTAAAAGTACCAATTTTAGATTGTTAACTGATTTTATATCTATTTTTAATAACTTTAAAAAAATTGAAGGATTAGATAGAAATAAATGGCCATTAAATAAACAAGGGCAAGATAAAAACAAGCAGCATACAGTTAATATGAAAGTTACTAAACTTTTTGAGTTAATTGAAGGAAAATATTATAGAACCGAAAAAGGCAAACTATATGATCAATTTACTGTTGATACGTCTTTTACTGAAAATGAAAAATGGATATTAAATTATTTGTTTTTATTAGACTCATATGTAAATAATGAGAAAAACTATTTTATTTATAGGAGTAGTGAAATAGTTAATGGTTTAGCGAATGTTTTAGGAATAGATGTTGTAAAAACTTATTTAATGGACTTCTTGTTAAATTATTGTTCGCAAGGCGAAAAAATAGATATTTTTAAAGAATCCTTTTTCTATTTGCACTCTTTATATGATGAATACGATTTTTTAGATTTGTATGATAATTCGACTACCGAAGAAAAAGAAGAGTTATATGAATATATATCAAATAATTATTTTTCATATTTAAATTGCTTGTCGGAATGTAAAAATAAAGATTACAAATTTTGTGATGCAAAAATTCCAAAAGATGCATTATCAAAAAAATATACTCCAATTAATAACAGACAAGGGCAATATACAATAAAGATGCTATTAGATGATGCAAAAATATTATATGTTTCATTAAGTATTATAGAAAATTTAAATAATGGTCGAGAAAAAATTTTGTTATCGACTCTTGAAATGTATAATAGTCTTTTTAGCATTGACATTGATAAAATAAAAAAATATGTTAATAATAATAAATGTATTTTTGATCCAATTCTTGAGAATTTATATGAATATTCTGATGAAGGTGAAGATGTTGAATCCGTTAATGAGATTAATGTTAAAACATCAAGCATAGAAGAATATGATAGGCCATATGATAAAGTTGACGATACATCTATTGAAGGTCAAGAAATAAATAAAGGACTCTTTTCTAAGGGCAAGGTTGTGGCGAAAAAGCTTAGTAATTATAATTGTGCTTTAGACAGTTTTTATAATTGCAATGATCATTATTTCACAAGTAAATATACAGGTCAAAACTATATGGAAGTTCATCATTTTTTGCCCAGAGAGTTTAGAAATAACTTTGGAAAATCAATAGAAGTACAAGCAAATTATATAGTTTTATGCCCGAGATGTCATAAAATGATACACAACGCAGTAGATAATGAAAGAAAACCAATGATAACAGGAATATTTAATCAAAGAATTGAAAGATTAAAAAAATGCGGTTTAGAAATTGAATTGAAAGAAATTTTAAAATTATATCATCTAGACAGAGAAATAGCAGATAATTCTTCAGAAGTTGATTAATATATTTAAAAATACGTGGAATTAATAAACTTCACTGCTATAAAAGTTAAATAGCACCATAAAATACGATTTATTTTATAGCGTTTATTTTTGTATTTTACCAGTGACTTCGCAATGATATAAAAAACGTATTGAACGTCTGTTTTGAGCAAAAAAAATAAAAATTTGTCAGTACAAGCATAGTTTTAAAAATATTATAAATCAATATTAAATAACTATTAAACCCAAATAATATAAGGGAATAATCGATGTATAAAATTTGTATCAGAAACGTATTACAAATGTATGTGGCTAAAACACTAGACTTTTAATAAAATACGCGGTATTTTGTTAATAACTGGTGAGATTAGGGCTGAAAAAATAGATGAGTAAAGCCCCATTAAAGAAATGAAGCGAATTCCAATATGGAGTTCGTTTTTTGTTTAGAATACAGTATAATAGAATTAGGTGATAGAAATGGAATTTAATGAACAAGTAAAGAGTATAATGGACAATATTAATTACAAAGTAGGTGTTTATGCTTCTGACTTAAAAGGAGGAGAATATTCGCTAAATCATGAATCATTATTTGAAACAGCATCTTGTATAAAAGTATTCATCATGATTGAGTGTTTTAGACAAATATACGAAGGAAAAATAAGTAGAAACGAAACTTTTACTTATACAGAAAAAGATAACATTGCATTACTTAATTCAGGTATTATTTCATCTTTAGAATTTGGTTTAACAATGACTATAAAAGATTATGTGATTCTTATGATTATAATTAGTGATAACATAGCAACTAACAAACTAATAGATTATTTAGGGATAGACAATATTAATAGTACTATTAAAGCTTTGGGATTTAATAATACCAAATTGCTTAACAGATTAGATTTCACAAAATATAAGGGGCTAGGTATTACTACTCCATATGAATATTCAAAAGTATTTGAAATGATTTTAAATGGGCAACTTTTTAATAAAGAAATATCAAATGAAATGTTAGATATATTAAAAATGCAAAAAAACAACGAAATGTTAACAAAAGGATTGTCCCAACACGATGTTTTATTTAAAGGGACGAAAGATAGTGTCATCAAGTATATAGCTTCAAAATCAGGTGCTATTGCATGGAAAACTGATGAGGTGGAAAACGTCAGAAATGATGGAGGTATTATTTCAACTAATTATGGAGAGTACATAATAGCAATATTTATATCAGGCTTTGATGAGATGTATTTATATTATAATAATGAGGCCACTACTTTAGGCTCTAAAATTAACAATGCAATTTTTAATAATTTTATTCAGAACAAAGGTGAAATTAGAATTAAATAAAATTATAATGAAAAAGTTTTGTGCCTATTGATATATTGCCCCATTAAAGAAATAAAGCGAATTCCAATAAGGAGTTCGTTTTTTAATTAAATATAGTATAATTGATATAGGAGATGATTTATTGTGAAATTTGATGACATTGTTAAAGATAGATATTCTGTTAGAATATATCAAAATAAAGTTGTAGAAAAAGAAATTGTAAATCTAATACTCGAAAGCGGTAGATTAGCACCGACAGCAGGTTGCGAAAATCCGGTTACTGTCTATAATTTAACTGAAGAACAAATATTAAAATTAAAAGATGCTACTCAATACACTTTTGGAGCAAAAAATATGTTTTTAATTTGCTATGATAGTAATCTTTCATATAAAAGAGAACAGGATGGATTGGATTTTGGTGTCCAGGATGTTGCTATCATTACAACTCACATGATGCTGAAGATAACCGACCTCGGTTTAGGTTCTTGTTGGGTGGGAAGTTTTTGCCCAGAAAAGGTTATTGAATTATTTAATTTAGAAAACAATATAATTCCAGTAGCATTGCTTCCTTTTGGATATATAGCAGAAAAGAGTAAGCCAAGTGAATGGCATTTGGATAGAAAACCAATTGACGAATTTGTGAAGGATATTAAAAGATAAATAGAAGTCGATAAAAACGTTTTGTGTCCATTGGAATATTGCCCCAAAATTTTGAAGTTGAAACGAACTATTTTATTTAGTTCGTTTTTCTGTTGGATATAGTATAATTATATTAAGGAGGATTTTAATGAAGAAAATATTATTACTATTATTAATTGTTTTGCTATTGACCGGTTGCACTAATAGTGGGAACAACGATGATTATAATGGAGAGATTACAAATTTATCTAAAAAACATTTATCGAAAGGATATATTGTTAATGTTTATCGAACTGTAACACCATTAAGTGATAAAACTGAAGATATGGGTAAAGGGTATGTAACCATGGTTTTTAACATCTTAGTAGATCACTATTCTACAGTTGATTATAATAATAAAAATGAGTATATTAAAAAGCAAATTGTAAGTAATATTAAGATTAAAAAATCACCCAAGATTGGGATGGTTGGTGATGTTTATGGTAACTATCAAAGTTATAACGGTCCTGATTTTAAAATGGTTGGTACTAAAACCAAATATGAAAAAACTTTCGATCAACCTATAATGTATGGTGAGCAAAATTCTATTGCTGTTGAACTTGATAAAATAGCATTTATAGATTCAGCAGAATATCCTGGTTCACCTAGTACTAGTGAATTATATAGTGCATTAGGTATTACTCGTGATAGTGTCGCAATGACTATATCATTTAGAATAGAGCTCGTTACAGTCGATGACAAAACTCTATATAAAGATTATGAAGTGGAAGTACCATCAAAGAACTTTGATATTAGTGGTAGTGAATTTAGAACTGATTTTATTATTGAAGATGTAAATAAAATGGAATCTTATTTAGAAAAATAATTAACGTTGTGTTATTGAGTGGAACTTTTTCTTGAATAAGTTGAATATCCAAAGGATAGGATAGAGAGAGTTAAGAAATGTGTTTTAAATCATCGTGGTAGTAAGGATATGCCGAGAACAACAATAGAAGAAGAATGTGTAGCGGATGCTGATGTTATAGCTCATTTTGATTGTATAACATCATTGTTTAGTTTAGCTTATAAAGAATTAAGTTTAGGAGTAGATGAAGGGGCTGACTACGTAAGAAAAAAACTTGAAAGAGATTATACTAAATTAAGTGAAAGAACTCGTGCAGAGTTGAAAGAAAGATATAATGAAATTATTAAAGTTCTTTTTGGGGAAAAGTAATTTGTGGTACAGAAAACAATAAATAAGAAGATTAAAAGCTTATTGAAATATGCTATAATTTGATTAGGTGATATATATGGATTTAGATCTGATAAAAGATTTTGTTAAAATTAAGCATATTAATCAAAAAAGAATACAAGGAACACCATATTATCTACATCCTTTTGCTGTAGCCGATATGTTAGCTAATAATGGATATGGTTTAGATTATCAAATTGCGGGTTTATTTCACGACTTACTTGAAGATACGGATACAACTTATGAAGAATTAGCAGAGCTGTCAAATACTAATGTAGCGAATGCTGTTAAATTAGTAACAAAAGAAAGGAATTATCAAATGGATGATTATGTAAGTAGAATAGAGCAAAATGATATTGCTAAAATGGTTAAACTAGCAGATAGAGCTCATAATTTACTGGAAGCGCATTTTGCTTCTAATAAGTGGATAAACAAATATGTTGCTGAAACAAAAGAGTGGTATTTAAAAATGTCTAAAGATACACCGTTTGAAAAGCAACTATATGATATAATTGGTAAATTAGAAAGACAACATATGGAGCATTAAACTAAAACAATAAAATTGTTTTGTCTTACTAGAATATCACAATTATTTTAAATAATTTTCTAATTATGATAAAATGATATTAGGAGGAATAATATGTTTAAAAAAACCTTAATTTTATTTATTTTAATTCTATTGGTTGGTGGATGTAATTCTGTTTTGGATAAAGATAAAGTTACAAATGAAAAACAAGAAGAAAAAAATGATAAATTAGTTATTAAAACAAAAGTGACTAATAAAGAGGAAAAAGGTGGATATTTAATTTATTTCATGCATGTAGGAGAAAGAAATGAAAAAGTTGGCGAAGCTAACCAATCAGCATTTGGACCATTCGAAACTGATGAAAATGGTGAGTATACATTAGATTTGAAATTTAATTATGAAAATGATGTAGGAACATATCTAAAAAGTGGTGATAGTAAAGAAAAAAACAAATTAGAAATGTTTGTTGTGAACAAAGAGGATATCTACATTCGTAATCCTTTAAACAAAAAAACAATTGTTGAATTCAATCCTAATGATAGTGGAGAGGTCTACCCAGATCCAGCATATTATTCAAAAGAAAAAGAAATAGAGGTTTCTTTTACAGATAAATATCCTGATGGAGTATTATCATTAACTTTTCAGGATTCTATATTTGTTATTAAATTAGGATTTAATGGTGAGATTCCTAAAAAATCTTATGAGGTTTCAATCTTTTGGAATGATCCAACTAAACCAGATGGGATTGGTATAATACGTGTTGGTAGAATTAGTAGAGAATTTCAATATTGGGATACACCATTTTATAAAAATGATAATTTAGCAAGTAAAACAGGAACAATTATTGTTACCGATTTTGATACAAACAAAAAAGTAGATTATGAGGGATATCCTAAAACTGTATCATTTGATAAGAATGGAAATCCTATAGGCGATAAAGTAGTTAAAATAAAATTAAAATAAGCTATTTAATTGGTCAATTTTTTGTATTAGGTGAGAGAGGTTCCTAAATGTCTGTGATAAAGTTCTTAATTATGTTTAGATTTAAAAAGAATAATGTAATTAGAAATTTTGTATCTGTTGGAATATTGCCCCATATATGTAAGTGAGTCGAACTAAATAAAATTAGTTCGATTTTTAATTTAATAAATGATGTAATATTTGTCTATTTATAAGTAAAAGATAAAGGATGCATTATCTAGGCTATATTACGGTATTTATTCTTGAACACTTAAAAATTGTTTTAAGTTTAGCCTCATTAAATTATTCCTTTTTCTATTCCAAAATATAATAATGTAGATAGAGAAAGGAGGATTATATAATGAATGAAAGATATATTAATCAACGAGCTATATTTTGTTACTGTTCTAATAGTGTTATTGCCTTTTTAGCATTCTTATTGGCATTTACTTTAGGATTAATATTTGGAGCAGTATTTGCTGTAGTATTTTTGGCTGCACTACCTACATTAATTGCATCAGCTGTTCTATTAGCCATTATGATTATTACTTTATTATTATTTAGAAGATGTAATTGTTGTAAAAATAACCCATGTCCCGAATAACAAAAGAAAAACAGTTGTCATTTTAATTGGTGCTGCAAGAAAATGTAGACATAAAACGTCTGCATTTTTTGTTATAATAATATAGTAAATAAAGCAATTTAAAAATAATAAACTAATCGAATAGATATTTGTTAAAAAAACTAATATTTAATTACTTCACAATTATTTATTGGTGCTACTGATTTCAATACTGTACCTTGGGGTATTTTTTCTTTGAAAAAACAATTAATAGCAATATTTACACCACCATGGGTAACTAGCAATATATTTTTATCTTTATATTTTTCTTGATATTCAATGATGGCAGAGTGAACTCTATAGAAGAAATCCTGGATATTTTCTGCTTTTACATATTTTAGGTTTTTATAATAATCCCAGAAATCTTCAAAATTAAAATCATTTATTGTTAGTCCTTCCATTTCTCCGAAATCTCGTTCTGAAATTCTGTTGTCATATATAACTAAAACGTTTCTATCTTCATTTATAATATTAGTCGTTTCTTTTGCTCTTAACAACGGGGAGGATATTATTATATCAAAGTCGATATCTTTTAAATTTTCTTTTGTTTGTTTGGCTTGTTTTATACCAACTTCACTTAATGGTAAATTAACCTTTCCCATAACTTTATTTATTTTATTCCATTCAGTTTGACCATGTCTAGTAACATATATCATAATTCCACCCTCCATTTTTAATTATTATAACATAAAATACATATTGTAATTTGCATTATCCATTAAAGAAATAAAGTGAATTACAATATGGAGTTCGCTTTTTGGTTTAAATATAGTATAATGACATTAAGGAGGATTTCTATGAAAAAATTATTTTATATAATTATATGTTTAATGTTTACTTTAGTGGGCTGTACTAAGAAAGAAGATAATATTGTTAATAGTAATAAGCCAAACCATCAACTATATTATATCGAAAGTGATTACCAAAAAGGAACTTCAAGTATTATTAATATTAATATGGCAACCGGCAAAGAAGAGGTATTACTAAATACAACGGAAGGTATTTCAATGCTTCAATACAATAATAATAAAATCTATGCTTTATTTACTAATCGTGTTGGGTATGTTGATAATGGCAAAATAAAGTATATTACATCAGAGGATGAATATGTTTCAAGATTTGGTGTTCATAATGGTATAGTATATTATGGTAAGAATAATAATAATGCTTCTGATGATATTTTTGAGCGATTTGCTATGAAAGATGTCAGTGGTAAGAACGAAAAGATAATTAATGATGTTGGTATTAGTCAATTATTAGTTGATAATTATATATATTATAAGCCAGATAGCGGTTCAGATGTAATGAAACTTTTAAGATATGATTTAGATAGTACTAATAAAGTTGAATTATATGATAAATCAATTGGTCAATTAACTAAATTTGGTGATTATTTGTATTTTATTGATTATACTGATAATTCATCTTTATATAGAATGAAATATGATGGTACAGACATTAAAAGAATGGTTCAAGGGCCACTAAAATTAAGTAATGCTAATGTTAATCAAATTAATGGATATACTAATATGGGTGTAATTGATAATTATTTGTATTATATTAATACGAATGATGGTAATAAAATTTATAGAACTGATGGTAATAACAGTGAAATTGTTATGAATGCAGCCGTAACTAGTATTTATGTTAAAGACAGTTATATATACTGTAATTATAATGATTATAAAAAGTCAGGCGTTTATCTATTAGATAAAACGGGTAAAGAAATACAAAGAATAACAAATACTGATGTTCTAGAATATATTGTTAATTAATACTAAAATAATTGTATAAGATTTTTAATGACGGTTGGACTATTGCTCATTAAAGAAATAAATCGAACTTCTAAAAAGAGGTTCGTTTTTTTGTTTAGGTATAGTATAATGGGAATAGGTGATTTCATGGAAAAGTTTAATTTAGTATTATCTTCTAGTGGGTTTAATGATGCAAATAATGACATTTCAAATGAAATAGTAGAACTTTTTAGAAAAATATCAAAGGGGAAAAAGATATTAATATTGGCGAATGCCGCTCCTGAAGGAACTGGTAATTATATTGCTAGAGAAAGAGTTAAACAAAATTTTTTGAAAATTGGGGCATTACTTGTTGATGTAATTGATATAGATAAAGATAATACGGGTATGATTTTAAATTATGATATTATTTATGGATTGGGTGGCGATCCAACATATCTTATTGATTTAGTTAATAATACCAACATAAAAAGATACATAGTTCAATTTTTGGAGAATGGTATATATATTGGTGAAAGTGCTGGAACAATGATTCTATCTGATGATTTAGAATGGGCATATATAGTGAAACGAGGAACAAAAAAGAAGTATGACGTGATTTTAGACACATATAAAGGATTGAACTTAATAAATTACAGAATATTCCCACACTATAATAAAATTTCTGAAGATATAAAAGAGAAAGCCAAAAATTATGAGAATGAGTATCATATGAAATTTAAGTTTTTAAATGATGGCGAATTTATACTAGAATATTATAAATGGTAATGATTTATTAACTAACGAGTGTCAAAAAGATAGGTGATATTATGATAAACTATGAAAAAGCACATCAAGCATTTGAAGAATACTTAAGTAATTATGATTTAGGTGATAGTAAAATAAATCATAAAATATTACATACTTATAGTGTTGTAAAATTAAGTGAATATATTGCAAGAGATTTAAATTTAGATGATGAGAATATAGAATTAGCCAAGGTAATAGCTTTATTACATGACATTGGAAGATTTGAGCAAGCTAAAAAATTTAATGATTTTGTAGATTATCGAACTATGGATCATGCTGATTATGGAGCTAAAATATTATTTGAAGATGGAATAATAAGAAAATTTGTTGAAGAAGATAAATACGATAACATCATTTTAAAATCGATAAAAAATCATAATAATTATGTATTAGAGGATGAATTAACAGGTGATGAGTTACTGCACAGTAAAATTATTAGAGACGCTGATAAGACTGATAGTTTTAGAGTAAAAGCTGTTGATGATGTTAAAGATATGTCTAACATAGATGAGAGTATTATGGTTACACAAGAAATTACTGATGAGATATTTAATGATTTTATGAGTAATAAAACAATTGTGAGTAATAAAAGAAAAACATTTGCCGATATGTGGGTATCATATATTGCTTTTATATTTGACTATAATTTTAATTCAGGATTAAAGTATATAAAAGAGAACAACTACATTAATGTTTTAGTTGATAGATTTAAGTTTGAAAATAAAGAAACAATCAATAAAATGGAAAAAATAAGAGAATGCGCATTAGAATACATTGATGATAAAATAAATAATAATAATAATAATTCATAACACTATAAAGAATATAGGTGATTTCATGGAAAAGTTAACAATTAACAATAATAATAATCAAAGTTATGATTCTAAAATGGAAAAAGCCAGAGCTTTACTGTTTGATGAAGCGGGCAATATATATGTTTGTGAAATGAATGGTAGTTTAATATTACCAGGTGGTACGGTTGAGCCAGGCGAAGATCATTTTGATACCATTAATAGAGAATTAAAAGAAGAATTAGGTATAACTAATATTCCTCTAAAAGAACTTATACAAGTTGAATATTATCATGATGGTTTTCCTAAGTATAAACAAGAAGGTAATGAAATAAGACTTAATGTTGTGTATTATTATTACTCTAATGTGCCAGTAAAAATAGATTTAAATTTAAGTAATTTTTCGGATTATGAGATAGTTAATAATATTAAGGTTAGCACTTATTCTATTGAAGAACTGCTATCTAAAGTTAATAGTTTTTTAGATAATAAATGGAAGCGATTTACTGATTTAGAAATGATGACAGTTTTAAAAGTGGTACAAGATAAAAGATTAATTATACAGATAAGATAAATATCTATAACATTTTATATAAGCCTATGAAGGAATTTATGGGCTTTTTTCATACTCGTATTCCTATTACTTTAATATATTAGAAGTAGGAGGTTTAATATGAAAAACTATAATATTGCTGTAGTAGGGTCAACGGGTTTAGTAGGAAGAAAAATAGTTGAGTTACTATTTGAATATAATACTCCTATTAATAATTTGTATTTATATGCCTCAAGTAAAAGTGCTGGTCAGGTGGTAGAAGTTAATAATAAACAGTATGTAGTTATGGAATTAAATGAAGAAAATATTAAAGATGATATTGATTTTGTTATTGCCTCAGCCGGTAGTGATGTATCTAAAAGGTATGCTAAAGAGTTTATTAAGAATGGTGCCTATTATATAGATAATTCTAATGCTTTTAGAATGGATGAAACTGTTCCTCTAATTGTGCCAATTGTTAATTTTGATAAGATTAAAGACTCTAAATTAATTGCTAATCCTAATTGTTCAACTATTCAATCAGTAATCCCTTTAAAAGTATTAGATGATTTATATGGTATAAAAAGAATTGTTTATAATACTTATCAAGCTGTAAGTGGTAGTGGTCAAAAGGGTATTTTAGATTATGAAAGAACAAGAGATGGTTTAGAGCCTATATTTTACCCATATTCAATTAATGATAATTGTATCCCCCATATTGATGTATTTTTAGATAATGGCTATACCAAAGAAGAAATGAAAACGATTAATGAAACTAAAAAGATATTAGATAAAGATATTGCTATAACTGCCACTTGTGTAAGAGTACCAATTGAAAATAGTCATGCTGTAAGTATAAATGTGGAATTAGAAAAAGAATTTAATCTTGAAGAGATAAGACAAGAGTTTAAAAAAAATAGTGAGATCGTTTTATATGATGACCCTATAAATAATATTTATCCCTTGGAAGAACTTTCTAATGGTCAGGACAAAGTTTATGTGGGAAGAATTAGAACTGATGAATCACTTAAAAATACTCTAAATTTATGGTGTGTTGCGGATAATATAAGACGGGGTGCGGCTAGCAACGCCATTCAGATATTAAATGGTCTGATTATAAACGAAAGAGGGAATTTTAAATGAAAAAAATAGTTGTAATGGGTGGCGATATTAGATATCTATATTTAATTGAAAAATTAAGAGAATATGATTTTGATATTGATGTCTTAGGATATGAAAAAGCTAGTTATTCAATGTTAAATGTTAATAAAATAACATTAGAGGAGTTAAATATAAATAATTACGACTTTATATTCTTACCCGTATCTAGTATTGATAATGAAGGTAATATTAAAGCGGATTTTAGTGATAAAAAAATTAACTTATCAAATGTTAATTTTAATCTAAAAGATAATGCTTACATTATAACGGGCATTAAAACAAAGTTTATGGAAGACTTAAATATTAAAAATATAATATATTTTATGGAAGATGATGATATTGCTATATATAATTCAGTGGCAACAGCTGAAGGTGTAATTATGAAAATAATTGAAAATACCAATTATACAATATATGGCTCTAATATTTTAGTTTTAGGATATGGCAGGTGTGGAGAAACAATTGCTCGTTATTTAAAGAGTTTGGGAGCTAAAGTATCAGTTTTAGTAAGGGATAATACTAAATATGCAAAAGCTGAAATTAATGGCTATATACCATATAAAATGAATGAATTAGTAAAATATTTAGGAGAAGTTAATGTTGTTATTAATACTATCCCTAGTTTAATTTTCGATAAGGAAAAGATTGATTTATTAGATTCTAATACTTATCTATTAGATATCGCATCTATTAATGGCTTTGATATGGAATATGCATTAAAGAATGGTATTAGAGTTGAAAAATTTATGAGTATACCAGCCATTATTGCACCTGCTTCGGCAGCGCCAATTATTTTTAATAAAATAAAAGAGGTGATTTTAAATGACTAAAATTGGCTTTGGGATAACAGGATCATTTTGTACTTTTGAAAAAGTATTAGTAGGTTTAAAAGAATTAGTCGATAATGGTTATGATGTATATCCAGTTGTTACTTTTAATGCTAATAATATTAGTACCAGGTTTGCTAATAATAAAGACTTTATAAAGAATGTTGAAGATATAACGGGTAAAAAAGTAGCGAATACCATTGAAGAATCCGAGACCTTTGGATCACAAAATAAGATGGATGCTTTTATTATAATGCCTGCAACTGGTAACTTTATTGGCAAAATGGCTAATGGTATTATCGATAATCCTGTTTTAATGGCTTCTAAAGCCACTTTAAGAAACAATAAACCCTTATTGATAGGAATATCTAGTAATGACTCTTTAGGTCTAAATGGGGTTAATATTATGAAATTATATAATGCTAAAAATATTTTTTTTATTCCATTCTCTCAGGATGATTATGTAAATAAACCTAATTCCTTAGTAAGTCATTTTGATTTATTATTAGATTCTTTGGAGATGGCTTTAATTAAAGAACAATTGCAACCGGTAATACGAGAAAAAAAGGTATGAATATTGGGGTATTAAAGTTTGGTGGTACTAGTTTAACTGATGAATTAAAAGATAACGTGTTAAAAATAATTAAAGATAAATTAATGGAATATGACAAGCTTATAATTGTTGTATCAGCAATTGGTAGAAATGGAGATCGTTACGCGACTGATACCTTAAAAAATCTATGTACAGATGTTAGTAATAGAGAAAAGGCTCTTTTAATGACGGTTGGAGAAACCATAAGTACCGTTATCTTAAGTAATTATTTAAGACAGAATGCCATAAATAGTATGGCTATTAATGTTATAGAACTAGGTTTTAATGCTACAAACGAGTATTTAAATGCTAATATAATTGATTTTAATAGTGGGTATATAGATAATTATTTATTAAATTATGATGTTGTTATTATACCGGGTTTTCAAGGCTTAACTTGTGATAACCAAATTGTTACTTTAGGTCGGGGAGGATCTGATTTAACAGCCGTTGTTATAGCGTATAAATATAAAGTTGATTATTTATATATTTATAAAGATATTGAAGGTATTATGAATATTAATCCCAAAGTAATAAAAGATGGTATTTTATTTAAAAATTTATCTTACGACTATGTTATTAACTTATCGTTTCAAGGATCAGAAGTAATTAATTATAAGGCTGCAATTAAAGCTAAAAAATTAAATGTTAAAATTAAAATAGGTTCAACGATAACTGGTCTATGTAAGACAACAATAAGTGATAATAAAGATAATAATATTGGCTTTAGTTTTATTAATGATTTAGTATATTTAGAAGTATCTAATGAGGAATTATACAAAATAAAAGAAGTGGAGCATATTGAAAAGTATTATAAATATAGTAAAGTAATTTTAACTAAAGAAATATTTAATAAAGTAGATAATATTATATCTATTAAGCAAAAAATGATTAGTAAAATTATTGTTCTATATAATTTAGATAAAGATATAACTAAAGAAATAAGAAAAATATTGGTAAGCAATGATATAGATATTATCAATATAATAAATTGTAATGATAAATACATTATTTATATTGATCAAGATAATTTTAATAAAACCATTAATTTAATATATTTATATTTTAATGGAGGTGATGATAATGAAAATGTTAACAGCGATGATAACACCTTTTAATACCAAAAAAGAAGTTGATTATAAAGAAATAGATAAATTAGTTAATTATTTATTAGAAAACAAGACTGATGGTTTGGTAGTATTAGGATCAACAGGTGAATATCCCACTATAAACGAAAAAGAGAAAACAAAAATAGTAAAACAAGTTATTAAAACTAATAAAAAACGAGTTCCTATTATTGTTAATGTTGGAACTAATAATACAAAAGAAACGATTAAATTTGCTAAGAAGATATGTAGATTAGATATTGATGGTTTAATGGTTGTAACACCTTATTACAATAAACCAACTCAAGCTGGCCTATATGCTCATTATAAAACTATAAATGATAGTGTTGATAAACCAATTATGATTTATAATGTACCGAGTAGAACTGGTGTTAATATAACTAGTGACACTATTATAAAACTATCTAAATTAAAAAATATTCGAATGCTTAAATATGCCTTTGATTCAAAAGAAGAAGTTAAAAGAATAGTTGAAAACACTAATATTCAAGTATATAGTGGTGATGATAGTAATGTCTTGAATTTTATGGAGGTTGGAGCATTAGGAGTAGTATCGGTATTATCGCATGTAATAGGTAAGGATCTTTACAGTATCATTGAAAATAATGATAAGGAAAAATTAAGTAATGTTAATGATTTAATAAAACTATTATTCAAAGAATCAAATCCGATGCCGGTTAAGTATATGATGAAAAAACTAGGTTTTAAAAGTATGGATTTAAGACTACCATTAGTTGAAATAAGTAATAATTTAAAACAAGAAATAGATGCTTATTTTAAGAATAATAATATTACGTAGAGGATATTTCCTCTATATTTTTTTGTACTATATTTTAATAGATTCATAAAATATAAAAGGGGATGATTATATGTGTGGTTTAGCAGGAATAGTTAATAACCGACGAGGTATTAACAACCAAAAAATGGTTATCGAGGAAATGGTCAAAACACTATCCCATCGGGGACCTGATTCGACCGGATATTATATTAATGATCATATTTTATTAGGGCACAAGCGTTTAGCAATCATAGATTTGGAAAAAGGAAAACAACCAATGTATTATAAGAACTATACGATTATTTATAATGGTGAGTTATATAATACTGATAGTATTCGAAATAACTTAAAGAAGCTAGGATATACTTTTGATACTAATTGTGATACGGAAGTATTATTAAAAGCTTATGCCCAATATAAAGAGAGTGTTTTAGATATATTAGAAGGTATTTATGCTTTTGCTATTTATGATGGAAAGAAACTATTTATGGCAAGAGATAGATTAGGCGTAAAACCATTATTCTATTGTAAAATAAAAGATAACTTTATCTTTGCTTCCGAAATAAAGGCAATATTAAAAAGTAACTTAGTAAAACCTATTATTGATAAAAAATCACTTCAAGAAATATTTGCGCTTGGTCCATCTAAAATTCCTGGTAGTGGTGTATTTAAAGATATATATGAATTAAGACCAGCTCATTATCTTATTTATAGTAATAATAGGATTAAAATTAAAAGATATTGGAATGTAACTAATAAACCATTTAATGATTGCTTTGAAGATACGGTTAATAATGTTAGACATTTACTAGATACCGCTATCAAAAGACAAATGGTATCAGATGTTAATATTGCAACCCTTTTAAGTGGGGGATTAGATTCTAGTATTATAACAGCTATTGTTAGTAAAGAAATGCAGAAAGTTGATAAGAAGCTTGTTTCTTATTCAATTGATTATGAAGATAATAATAAATACTTTGTTAAAAATGATTTTCAAGTATCCGAAGATACCTATTTTATTAAATTAATGAGTGATAATTTTAATATTAATCATCAATATAAAGTAATAAAACAAAAAGAATTAGCCGACACTTTAAAAGAAGCTATCATAGCTCGTGATTTACCTGGTATGGCCGATATTGATTCTTCCCTTTATTGGTTTAGTAAAGAAATAAAGAAAAATCATACGGTTATATTAAGCGGTGAATGTGCTGATGAGATATTTGGTGGTTATCCGTGGTTTTATAAAGAAGAATTATTGAAGCGGAGTGGTTTTCCTTGGATAAGTAGTTTAGAGTCCCGTAATGAATTATTAAACTCTAAACTAAAAAAGAAATTAAAACTAGAAAAATTTGCTTTAAAACAATATCATAAAAGTTTAAAAGAGGTCCCTAAAATAAAAGATAAAGTGGAACAAAAACATCGTAATTTATTTTATCTTAATATGATATGGTTTATGGCAACTCTATTAGATCGAAAAGATCGAATGACTATGTATGCTTCGGTTGAAGCAAGAGTACCATTTGCTGATCATAAGTTAATTGAATATTTATGGAATGTTCCGTGGGAATATAAATTCTATCAAGATAAAGAAAAAGGCTTATTAAGGGCAGCATATAAAGACCTATTACCTGATGAGATAACTAATAGGAAGAAGAATCCTTATCCTAAAACCCATAATCCTATCTATACTGATTTAGTATGTAATTTATTGAATAAGAGTTTAAGAAATAAAAATTCAATATTATATAAAATATTTGATATAGATAAGATAAGAGAATTAATTAAAAATAAGGGTGATAATTTTAAAACACCGTGGTTTGGTCAATTAATGACGGGACCTCAGTTAATAGCGTATCTTTATCAATTTGATATATGGGCTAAAGAATATAATGTAATATTAAAGATATAAATTTTCTTTATTATGTAGTATAATTTGATTAGGTGATAGAAGTGATAGATTTGCATACTCATACCCATAATTCTGATGGTGCTTTATCAACACAAGAATTACTAACTTTAGCTCAAGATAATAAACTAGAATTACTTGCTATATCTGATCATAATAATATAAATGCTTATAATGATTTAAAAAGTTGTCGAAATATTTTCGATGGCAAGATTATTCCCGCTGTTGAACTAGAATTCGCTCAGGATGGCATTCTTATGGATATGTTAGGTTATGGCATTGATTTAGAAAAGATAAAAGATACGCAGATAATGATAAAAGGATTAGTCCATTCAACAATTGAAGGTGAAACAGTTAATTTAAGTTATTATAAATCTGTATGTGATAAATTAGGCATTATTTATTCACCTGATTTAAATATACCAAAAGCTAATTTTATGGCTAATGATGTTATTGCTGATGATATTTTAACATTTTCACAAAATAAAGATATATTAGATCATTTAGGAATTACTGATCGAACAACTTTCTATCGTAATCATGTTTTAAATAGAAATAGTCCCTTTTTTATAGATTTAACAAAAGGAAAGTTTGATATCTTCTATGTTACAGATACTATTCATAAATCAAGTGGTAAGTGCTTCTTAGCCCATGTTTTTGTTTATAATTTGGAAGATACAAAAAAATTCCTAGATTATGTTGTGTCATTAAATATTATTGATGGTATAGAGTGTTATCATCGTAAACATTCAAAAGAGCAAATTGATTTCCTATTAAAATATTGTGATGAACATAAGTTATTAAAAAGTGGAGGTAGTGATTATCACAATAATAGTCATACTATTGGTAAAGCTAATAATGGAAGTATTATCATTGATGCTAATATAGTAAATGATTGGATAAAGGATATTGATTTAATATAAATCTTATAAGTATTGTCTTTACCGGTAATAAAAACCATAATAAAGATATAAGGAGAAGATATAATGAAAATGCCTAATATGAATGATTATATAACTTTAACAATGGAAGTGTATATTAAAGAAGGAATTAAACTTAATATCCTTTCTCCTAGTGAAGTAGTAGTAAAAGAAAAGACAGCTAATTATATTATTATTGAATCTAGCATGGGAATTGCCGAAATTTCGGATAAGGGTACAATATCATTAATGAACACTTCTAAAGAAATTAGGATTAATAAAGGCGAGACAAAAAAACTAACCTTACCTGTTACTGATTATTTTGGCAGTGCAACTATAAAATATTAATTGGATTTTAGATTTATGAATCTCTATAAAGGGGTTCATTTTTTCAATTTTATAGTATAATGAAGTTAGGTGATATAATGAATCGAATTGGTGATAGTTTAATATTCATCCTTTTAGGAATTGTTTTAGGTATTTCTTTAATTATATTTGATATACCAATTACTTTTGGGAATGTGATGTATTTGTGTTTTAGTCTTTTTATTTTAATATTTGGTTTCTATATTTTTAAATTAATATATTTTAATAACAAATTTAAAGAATATTTAAATAGACCAGATTATAATCTCAGTAAAATTGAAAAGAAATTAAATAAAATGAATGATAGCAATTTCAAAACGTCTATTTTAATAAATATGTCGGTTGCGTATTCAATAAAAAAAGATTATGAATCATCATTAAGAGTTCTTTATGGTGTAGACATAAGTAAAGCAAATAACCGTTTTAAAGTGGTTTATTATAATAATTTAATAGCTTTTTTACTAAAAAAGGGAGATATTCAAAAAGCAGTAAAAATATTAGAGGAGCAGAAAAAATTATTTAATAAGTATTTGGATAACATACAATTAGCGCCAGCTCTACTAGAAACAATAGAGAGAGTAGAAGCTTTATCCGACAGTATAAAGCTTTAAGATAATAATTATATAGTTGCGCAACTAAAAAGCCAGTCATATTGACTGGTTTTAAAATACTTTTTTATCAAATATTTATTTATAATCATTAAAAAACCTAGCATTAACTAGGTTCTACAAACTAATATCTTCCGCCACGATCGCCGGTACTTTTTTTGCCGCCATTACGACTGCCAGAACTTCTTCCGCCATTACGACTTCCGAAACTACTGTTGCCATTACGACTGCCAAAGCTTCCATTGCCATTATGACTGCCGAAACTACTGCTACTATTATGATTATTAAAGCTTCTGCCACCATTACGTTCTGCTTTTCTTTTAGCACGACAAGCAGGACATCTTGTAGGTTGAGAGAATCCTTTTTCTGTAAAGAACTCTTGATCTCTTACAGAATATACAAATTCAGCTCCACAATCATTACAAGTTAATGTAATATCTTTCTTCTCCATAGTGATACCTCCTTCTGTTGAAAATTGTTTATATAAATATTTAAATTTTTCAAACCTCTCAAATTCGGAAATATCAAATAAACTTGTAATAAGTTTAACATACTTTTGATGGATAATCAATCCTTTTTGTATTAATTATTTAAGGTTCGTAATTTTATCTATTATATAGTATAATTAATTTGGGTGATAGTATGATTAAAATAATCAAAAATGGCAATATTTTAACGATGGAAAATGAAAAGATAGTAAAAGGAGATATTGTTATTGAAGACAATCTTATTAAAAGTATTGTTGATAACTATATGGGTCCATATGATGAATTAATAGACGCTGGTGGTAATATTATTATGCCTGGTTTAATAAATGCTCATACCCATTTAGGTATGTATAATTTTAGAAATACTAACGATGATTTAAAATTAATGGATTGGTTAAATAAAAAGATATGGCCGATTGAAAATAATATGACTGGTGACGATGTTAAAGAAGCCACATATTTATCTTGTTTAGAAATGATAAAAACAGGTACTACTTGTTGTGCTGATCAATATTTCTTTCCTTTTAAGGGATTAGAAGCTATTAAGAAGAGTAAGATAAGATGCTTATATACTAAGTGTTTACTGGATAGTGATCAAAAAGGTGATGAACGTTTTGATGAGTTTAGAAAATTTTATGATCTTGAAAAACACAAGAATGATTTAATAACATTTAGTTTAAGTCTACATGCTTTATATACATGTAGTCCGGAATATGTAAAAAAAGCCAGTATTTATGCTAAAGAGAATAATTTACCTGTTCATATGCATTATATGGAAAATGAAGAAGAATATAAGACTGTTCCTAAAGAGGCAATAAAACCATTACTAGAAAACAAATTAATTTTAGCTCATGGTGTATATGTTGATAATATAGAACAATTTAAGGATAAAGATATTAGTATTGTTCATAATCCCGTTAGTAATTTAGCTTTAGGATGTGGTATAGCTGATATTGTTAAATATAAAAATAATGGTATAAATGTTTGTATGGGTACCGATGGAATAGGAAGTTGCTATAACTTAAATATGTTTAAACATCTATCGTTTGCTTATTTATTACCAAAAGGAACATATAAAGATCCCTCTATTATAAGTGCTTTTGATGTTTTGAAGATGGCAACGGTTAATGGGGCTAAAGCAATAGATATTGATAATTTAGGTATGATTAAACCTGGTTATAAAGCTGATCTAATCATAGTTAAATTATTAAACCAACCAATTAATGATTACTTAGTAGCATTATTAACTAATGATATAGAAGTATTAACAACCATTATTAATGGTGAAGTATTAATGTTAAATAGAGAATTAAGGGTATAATTAAATTAGAAGGGTGATTTATGAGTAAGGATTTATGTGAAGTAGTCATCAGAGAAGTTCATAAAAAAGATATTGAAAAAGTGTTTGAGCTTGGTCAAAATATTAGTGGATTTGAAGTATCTGATGATATTGTAACATTCTGGCCAAGGCAATTATTAGAAAATGCCGTAAATAAAAATGATGTGATTTTCCTTGTAATGGAAAAAGGAAAAAATATAATTGGTTTTATAATTATGAATTTAAATTATTCACTTTCTAAAGGGGAAATTGAAGATATTTTTGTTGTTAAAGAAGAAAGAAATAAAGGTTATGGAAGTATGTTACTAAAGAAAGTTATTGAGATTGCTAAAGCAAAGGGAATAGATTGTAAAGTAGAATATATTAATGCTTTAACTAATACCGCAGCTAGCTTTTTTGAAAAGAACAACTTTATTAAGGGTAATAATTTCACCTGGTTTAGTTTGCCCCTTACTGATATATTTAAAAAGTAAAAGAGGTGAAATATGAATATAGAAAAAGAAATGTTTGATAAAGCTGTGGATTTTCTAAATCACAGGTATGGTCCAAATAAAGCTGGTGGCGTTGCAATATTACGCATTGAAACAGGGGAATATTTAATTAGTATTTGGCCAGAAACTAATAATAGTAGTGTTGATTTATGTGCTGAAACAGGAGCAATATGTGAAGCCCATAAACTAAATAAAAAAGTAACTCATTCTTTATGTGTATGTAGACAACATGATAATGAGGATTATGAAATATTATCACCATGTGGTGTTTGTCAAGAACGATTATTTTATTGGGGACCAGATGTAAAATGCGCTATATCAACTAAAGATAACTCAATTGTCTTTAAAACATTGAAAGAAATACAACCATATTATTGGTTAGATAAAAAATAATTATTTATAACAAAGGGTAAAACTTTATAGACCAAAGATCGGATATCAATAATAAACTGTCAAAATGACAGTTTTTCTTTTATTAAATGTCTAAATATGATAAACTATTACAAGCAAGGAAGTGACCAGATGTTAAAAACTGTTAATATAAGCTTAAGTTTCAATACAAGAGTATTATTTGATAATGTAAATATAGAGTTTAAAGATGACAATTGTTATGGAATAATTGGTGCTAATGGAGCAGGTAAATCAACATTCTTAAAGGTATTAAGTGGTGAGATAGAATCAACTAAAGGTGAAATTATTTTAGGCAAAAATGAAAGAATTTCAACATTAAGACAAAATCACAATGAGTTTGATGAATTTTCTGTGCTTGAAACAGTTATAATGGGTGATGCCAAATTATATGGTATTATGAAGGAAAAAGAGGCCTTATATATGAAGCCAGATTTTTCTGATGAAGATGGAATGAAAGTTGCTGACTTAGAAGAAGAATTTGCTTCTTTAAATGGATGGCAAGCAGAAAGTGATGCTGCCCAACTTTTGGCAGGTCTTGGTATTAAAACGGATAAGCAAAAAATGCAGATGAGTGAATTAAGGGATAGTGAAAAAGTAAAAGTCCTATTAGCTAGAGCAATATTTGGTAATCCTGATATTCTTCTTTTGGATGAACCGACTAATGGTCTTGATAATAGAAGCATTATGTGGTTAGAAGAATTCCTAATAAATTTTAAAAATACGGTTTTAGTAGTATCCCATGATCGACATTTTCTTAATAAAGTATGTACGCATATGGTTGATATAGATTATAAAAAAGCTACCTTATTTGTTGGGAATTATGATTTTTGGTATGAATCAAGCCAATTAATTCAAAAACAAATGCGTGATTCCAATAAGAAAAAGGAAGATAAAATTAAGGAATTGGAAGAATTCATTAGAAGATTTAGCGCTAATGCCTCTAAATCAAAACAAGCAACATCACGAAAGGGATCACTTGCCAAAATAGTCCTTGATGAAATTAAACCATCAAGTAGAAAATATCCTTATATTAATTTTGACATTGAAAAACCAATTGGTAAAGAAGTAATAACATTGGAACGTGTTAATTATAGTATTGATGGGAATATTATAATTAAGGATCTAAATATTACAATTAGACCTGATGATAAAATAGCTTTGTTAGGTAATAATGAAATAGCCAAAACAGCCTTATTAAACATTATTTCTGGTAATATTAAACCAGATACTGGTACTGTAAAATATGGTTCAACAGTTCAAGTATCTTACTATGAGAAAAATCATGATAAATATTTTAATGAATCATGGAATTTAATTGAGTGGCTTACTAATTATTCTAAAATAAAGGAAGAACCTTTTGTAAGGGGTTTTCTAGGAAGAATGCTATTTTCTGGTGAAGAATCACTTAAAAAGATTAATGTTTTATCTGGGGGAGAGAAAGTTCGTTGTATGCTTTCTAAAGTTATGCTAGAAAAAGGCAATGTTCTTTTAATGGATGAACCTACTAATCATCTAGATATTGAGGCTATAACGGCTTTAAATGAAGGATTAGCCAGATATGCAAGTCCATTAGTTATATCAACATTTGATCAGGAAATAATAACAACGATAAGTAATAGACTAATTGAAATAAAGCAAAATGGAAGTTATATTGATAAACAAATTCCTTATGAAGAATATATGGAAAAATTTGGGTTAGACGAAAACTAATAAGTATGTAACTATAGAATAATAGGAGAAATAAATGGGTGGACAAAATCGATCAAATATAAAAATAGGTGGTTTAGTAGATATTGTTTTAAAACAAGACCAAAGAACAAATAAATTAACAAGAGGTCATGTGGCTAGGATTTTAACTAACAGTATGAATCATCCTCGTGGAATAAAAGTAATGCTAGTAGAAAATAATGCTGTAGGTAGAGTGCAAAACATTTTATCATGAGACTATTGTACATAGGAATGGAGATAATATGTCATCAAATTTTAACGAATACAATTTAAGTGAAGAAATAATAAAGGCTCTTAGTTTACTAAATTTTCAAGCGCCAACTAAAGTTCAGGAACAGGTAATTCCCGCTATTTTTAAACAAAAAAATATTATTGTGCAATCTCAAACAGGTAGCGGTAAGACGGCTGCTTTTGGCATACCTATATGTGAATTAATTAATTGGGATGATAATTTACCGCAGGCTTTGGTTATAACACCAACTAGGGAGCTTGCTAATCAAGTAAAAGAAGATATCTTTAATATAGGCCGATTTAAACGAATTAAAGTATCGGCTGTATATGGTAAAGAATCAATCGTTCGTCAAGAAAAGGAATTAAAACAGAAAACACATATAGTGGTAGGAACACCTGGCAGAATAATTGACTTATGTGAAAGAAAAACATTAAATTTATCAAATGTTAAATATCTTATTATTGATGAAGCTGATCAAATATTTAATATGGGATTTATTGAGCAAACTGAAAATATTATATCCAAACTACCACCTAACCAAACATTCATTTTATTGTCAGCAACTCTACCAAACGATATAAAGTCCTTAGTAAGTAAATATATGAAGAATCCTTTAAAAATAGAAATTGAAGAACACTCAAAAGCTGTTGATAGAATCATCCAAGAAAGTTATGACGTAATAGAAGCTGATAAATTAAAACTATTAAGAGATATTACAGTAGTTGAGAATCCTGATAGTTGTATGATTTTTTGTAATACAAAGATAAAAGTAGATGAAGTATATGATAATTTAAAGATGTCTCATCTTACCTGTGAAAAAATTCATGGTGGTATGGAACAAAAAGATCGACTAAAGGTGATGGATGATTTTAAAAGGGGACAATTTAGATATTTAGTTGCGACTGATGTGGCAGCCAGAGGTATAGATGTCGACAGTATTAGTTTAATAATCAATTATGATATACCAGTTGATAAAGAAATGTATATTCACCGCATCGGTAGAACGGGAAGAATTGGTAAAAAAGGTAAAGCCATAACTTTTGTGACACCATATCAGAATAGATTTTTAGAGGATATTGAAAGTACTATTAATCGAAAAATAGTCAGAAAGCAAAGACCAGACAAAAAAACAGTTGACAGTTTAAAAACAGAATTTATAGAAAAAGTTAATGCCACACCCATCATAAAGGAAGCAAAAGGGCATTGTATGAATAAAGAAATAATGAAAATTCATATTAATGCTGGTAAAAAAACAAAAATGCGGGCTATTGATATTGTGGGGACCTTATGTAACTTGAATGATATTGAAGCTAAAGATATTGGTATAATTGAAGTAAGAGATGTTTCAACGTTTGTCGAAATATTAAATAATAAGGGTGATTCCGTCTTAAGACAGTTACAAACAAAACCAATAAAAGGACGCATAAGAAGGGTAAATAAAGTGGAATCTGAATAAATTAATAAGAAATTATTTCTTAAACAAACAAATTAAATGAGCTAAATAAAAATAGTTCATTTTTTATTGTTTTCAATGGTATAATTATTATATAATTTATTTAAAAAATGGAAGATATGTATTGGGAGGAATTTGCATTATGATGTCTATAATTATTAATATATGTTTAGTAATTACTATTATTTTAGTTGGTATAGGACTTTTCTTAAATTATAAAATAAAGAAAGATAATAATAAATTGTATAAGAAAATAGAGATTTTTATTAATCGTTATTATAAGATAATCGTTGTTATTTTATTCATATTAGCTTTATTTACGTCATTATATCAACTTGGTATTATCCCTTATGGTATGCATGTTGATGAAGCCGGAATGGCCTATGATGCCCTATCTCTGTCTAAATATGGGGTTGATCGATATTTAAATAAGTTCCCTGTCTATTTAATTAATTATGGCGGGGGACAAAGTGCGATGTATGCTTATCTTGCGGCCATCCTAATTAAAATATTTGGTTATAGTATATATGTTGTAAGAATGCCAGCTATAATTCTTCGTATGTTATTAGTTATTGGTGGATTTATAATGGTAAAAGATAGTAAAGATAAGATGCAAGGATTATTGATTTTATTTTTATTAGCAATAGCTCCTTATTTTATAATGCAGTCTCGTTGGGGATTAGATTGTAACTTATTAGTAGGCTTTTTAACGATAGCATTCACATTCCTAGTTAAAGCCATAAATAAGAATAGTACTAAATTATTAATAATTAGTGGTATTTTATTTGGATTATCTTTATATACTTACGCTTTATCATATATAATTTTACCTTTGTTATTATTAATAATTGTAATTTATTTATGGTATTTAAAAAAGATTGACTTAAAAAAACTAATAGCATTTGGAATTCCTATTTTCTTATTTGCTATACCATTAATGTTAATGATTTTAGTAAATAATGGCTTTATAGGACAAATAAAAGGTATTATAACCATACCATTACTTAATAATTATCGTGGTGGTGAAATATCACCCCTTAATATATTTCAAAATTTATATATTTTTAAAACAGTACTAACTTATGATAGTACATATGTATTTGGCAATTCTTTAGTATATAATGCTCTACCAATATTCGGAACACTTTACTATATGACAATTCCTTTTATTATATTAGGTTTAGGATATTGTATATCTAGTTTTCGTAAATCATTAAAAGAAAAACAATTTAGTTTAGATGCTCTTATGTTAATGTGGTTTAGCAGTGTTATAATATGTCAATTATTAATAGTTTACCCTAATATTAATAAAGCTAATGCTATCTTCTTTCCGCTTGCATACTTTGCTTTACAAGGAATAATTTATACCATTAAGAATTATAAGAATATGATAATTCCTATTATTATAATGCTTTTAATAAATTTTGGTTTATTCTTTAATTATTATTTTAATCAATATAATACAGATTATATGGACCAATCATATTTTGCAACCACATACCTAGATGCTTTAGCATATAGTAGAAGTTTAGGTAAGGAAAATATATATATTGAAGATAATTTAGCATCCCAAGAATATATATATCCTTTATTAGAAAATGCTGTTTCACCATATGAATATAATAATAAAGTTATTCATACTATCTATAATAAGAATAATATAATATATACAATTGGAATACCAAGTAATCTTAATTCTAAAGCTGTTTATATTGTTAGAAATAATTCATTAAAAATAAGAGATTTATTTAATTTAGGCTTTAAAGAAAAAGAATTTGGCAAAATAGTCGTTTTTAGTAACAAATGATAAGATATTGATTATTTATTAGTTATATGATATTTTAATAATAGGAGGAGTTTTAAATGAAAAAGATTTTAATTAAAGTATTAATTGGTTCTTTATGTGGAGCAGCTTTAATCGCGACAATTGGCATTATTGCAGGTAGTTTTAATGATGTCATTGGTAAAGCTATGGCTACAATGTCATTAATAGTAGGTTTTAGTATTTGGGGATTAATTTATACTAACATCGATGAAAAAACAAATTATAAAATGGCTGTTGATATTGGTATGATTTTTAACACCTTTATCTTTGCTTTCTCGGTCTTAACAATTTGGATTAATTTAAATATTGATGATAGATTTTATACGACAATATATACGATAGCTAGCTTTATTTTTTGGGTAAATGTTTTATTATTAATTAAGGAAGCTACAAAAGTTATTTCTTATATAAAAGTAGCAGCTCTAGCGTTTATTATTACTTTTTGTATCGTATTTGAAATTACAATATGGTATAGTATTGATGGAGATAGCATTATTTATCGCTTAATGGCTGTCCTTGCAATCTTTAGTTTATTAGGTACAGGTGTACCCGCTTTATTACTTAAATTAAATGAAAAAGAGAATAAATAATATTTAAAGAGTCGAACTTATAATAGTTCGATTTTTTTGAACAAAAATGATTTTATATTACTTATTTGTTCATAATAATTCTAGGTGATATTATGGAATCGATTTGGATGAGAGATTATCAAGATAAAAATTTACCAATGGTGGATAAAAATTTAACCATACCTGTCTTAATAATAGGTGGGGGAATTGCCGGCTTAATGTGTGCTTATAATTTTATGAAAAATAATATAGAATTTATTTTAGTTGACAGGAGTAAATTGGCGTCCGGTGTTAGTGCTAGTACGACTGCCCAAGTAAGTGTTGCCCATGATAAAATATATGATGATATAATAAAAAAATATGGTGAAGATAAAGCTTTTTCTTATTATAAATCACAACAATTTGGATTAGATTTAATAAAGCAGATTATTAAAAATGAAAATATTAACTGTGATTATAAAGAAGAAAGTACTATTCTATGGGCTAAAAACGAAGAAAATATTAAAGTCATAAATAGTCAGTATCAATTGTTTAAAAATGATAATACGAATCTTTTACCATCTAATAATGATATATTTGATTATAAATGGGCGATAGAGTTTAAAAAACAAATTATCTTTAATCCAATGAAATATATGATGGCGATTATTGATATACTAATTAGTAATAATATTCATCTTTATGAAGATTCTAAAGTGACAAAAATTAACAAACGAGAAACGGGTTATGAAGTAATTATTAATGATAAGTATAAAATAAATACTAATAAAATTGTTATGGCTTGTCATTATCCTTTCTTAAATCCTGATAACTTATATTTTACTAAGATATATCAAAGTACATCATACGCTATAGCGTTTAAAACAAAATTAAAATTAAAAGCTAACTATATTTCATTAGATCCTCCATATTACTATATTAGAACATATGATGCCAATACTTTAATAATAGGTGGTAGTGATCATTATACTGGTATTGATATTGATGTTGATAAATGTTATAAAAAATTAATTAGTAAAATAAAAGAACTAGATAAGAACGCTACAATTATATATAAGTGGTTTACTGAAGATTGTATGCCTATTGATTCTTTACCTTTCATTGGGCATTATTCACATAAAAATCCTAATATTATTTTAGTTACGGGTTTTCAAAAATGGGGTTTTACTAATAGCCATATCGCATCTATTAATGTTACTAATATTCTTATGAATAAAGAATATGATCAGTTATATCGAACAGATCGTGGTACTCTATCAAAAGATTTAAAATCAACATTTAGAATGATTGGTCACAGCATAACCGGCTTAATAACAAGTCGTTTATTTATTAATGACTATGATTTAAGGAAAATTAAAGTAGGTAGTGGTAGGACTATGTACTATAAAGAAAATAATGTTTTAGTCTATAGAGAAAGTGAAGATAAATATATATTCTTAAAAAATAAATGTACGCATATGGGTTGTACATTAATTTGGAATGATATCGACAAAGTATGGATATCAAGGTGTCATGGGTCTATTTTTGATTGTTATGGTAAAGTTATATATGGTCCAGCTATAAATGATTTAGAAGAGTTAAAATTTTAAATAACGAACTAATTTATATTTAGTTTGTTTTTTTGTGAATTATAGTATAATTAAAGTAGATAAGGAGAAAAGAAAATGCAAATAACGAAGTATAATCAATCTTGCTTATTAATTGAAAGTAAAGGAATAAGAATATTAGTTGATCCAGGTAAATTTGGTTATAATGATGATCGCCTAAATAAAGAATGGATTAATGTTGATGCTATCTTAATAACACATAAACATGACGATCATTGTTTGAAAGAAGCTATTGAAGCAATTATTAACCGAGATGGATCTAATCTATATCTTACTAATGAAGTTCAAAACACTTATCACTTTGATAAGGCTAATATTATTAAAGAAAAAGATATTTTTGATATTAACAATATTAAGGTGGAAGTTGTTCACGCTATGCATGGTTATTTAACGGGTATGCACGAACGTAACGGTGAAGTATTAGAAAATGTTGGTTATATTATTGATGATGGCAATACCAAATTATATACAACAAGTGATACGATTAATTTCTATAATGATTATAAATGCGATATTTTATGTATGCCCTTTAATGGTAACGGTTTAACAATGGGTATAATAGATGGTTTGGGTTTTGCTAAAGCAATTAATCCTAAACTATTACTTCCTATTCATATGGAGCATCCTCTTCATTATATGAATCCCAATTTAGAAACGCTTTCTCAAGCTATTGAAAGTATTGATTTAAAATATAAGATATTAAATGTAGGTGAGAGGATTGAAGTATAATGAAAGAAGAAATAGTTTATACCAATGGTTTTTTTGAACAAATACGCACGGAAGAAGAATTTGATATTAATGGCGAAAAGAAGTTATTTAAACGTAATATGATTCGTCGACCTCCGGGCATTAGAGCTATAATTGTTGATAAGAAAGAAGGAGAAATCCTATTATCTAAAGAATATCGTTATGAGTTAAAGAAATGGGATTATCGTTTACCTGGTGGTAAAGTATTTGAAAGTCTGGATGCTTATAAAGAAGCTGTTAAAAGCAATAGTGTATATGAAAATATTGAAAAGACAGTCGCTCGTGAGGTTAAAGAAGAGGTTGGTATCAATATTAAGAATCATAATCTAATTAAAGTGTCTAAAACAGGAGCGGTAATTATCTGGGATTTATATTATTTTGAGGTTACCGATTTTGAGATAATTGAAAATGGCCAAGAATTAGATGATAATGAATTCATTAATGGTTTTGAATGGAAAACTTATGATGAAATAATCAAAATGTGTATAAACCAAGAAATTGATGAAGATCGTAGTGTTGGTATTTTACTTACTTATATTTTAAAAAACAAATAGGAAGTGAAAGAAATGACAAAATTAAGCGAATTAAATGAACAAGATTTGAATGATGAATTAATTGGTAAAATTGTCTTTGATCATATTTATGATGATGGTGAATCTTCGATGATAGGTATAGTTTTTGGTCATTATCAAGTTCAAAAGTATCGTGTAGAGGAAGCAATAAATTTATATCATCAAAAAAGAATAAAGAAAATCTTATTTTCAGGCGGAATAGGTGGGTTTGCTAATCATAGTAATGAGATGATACCTGAAGCTAATCTTATGAAAGAACAAGCTCTTAAAGGTGGCGTAAGAGAAGAAGATATTATAATTGAGGATAAATCTAATAGTACAATTGAAAACGTTTTATATAGTATTGAAATATTAAAGAATAATGGTATGTATGATGTATTAGATAGAATAACCTTAATAACCTCGGATTTTCATTTGAAAAGATGTTATGCCATATTTAAAAAGTATTATGGTAAAAAGATTGATTATACTTTAGTTAGAGCTCAAGATGGCTATTCGGATCGGGAAAATTGGCTTCTATCAGAGTATAAACAAGATAGTGGACGTTTTTATGTTACATGGGAAGCTAAAATATTAATAAGAGATTCTAAAGAAGGAAAAATTTTTGATTTAGATTATTAATATGACCGTAAAGAAATGTTAAAAGGCTCTTAAAAAGAGTCTTTTTGTTGTATAATTAAAGTAGGTGATAGTATGGATTATATAGCAGTAATGGATTATATGACAATTGATATGATATTAAGTGGTAAAAAGTATATTGAGAGTAGATTTAGTAAGAATCAAATTATACCATATAATACTGTAAAAGATGGTGATGTTGTTTATTTAAAAGAACCTGGTAAAGATATATCAGCTTGTTTTACAGTTAAAAAAGTTCTTTTCTTTGATCATCTTAATCCTGATAGAGTTAAAGAAATAAGAGATAAATATGATAATTTAATAAAAGGACCCGATCGTTATTGGCAAATAAAACAAAGTAGTAAATATGGGACTTTAATGTATATTGAAAATCCAAGAGTAATAGGGCCAATAAAGATATCTAAAAAGAATAGACAGGGTTTTGTTAGAGCAGGGGGGTATTTAAATGGAATTAATTGAAATTGTTGATCGGGATGGTAATTCAACTGGTCAGATAATGGAAAAGAAACTGGCGCATGATTTAAACTTATTACATAATGAGGTTGGTTTATTTTTAATTAATAATCAGGGTCAGATTTTACTACAAAAAAGAAGTGCTAATAAGAAGTTTAATCCTAATAAATGGGGAACATGTGGTGGTCATGTTGATGTTGGTGAAGATAATATGACGGCTTTAGTTAGAGAAACGAAAGAGGAAATAGGAATAGATCTTAATCCTTCAAATGTAAACTTTTTGATAAAGATAGTTAAAGAACGAGAAAGTAATTCTCATGTTTCTATATATTATTATACTTTTATGGATAAACTAGCATCAGAATTTGTTATTCAAGAGGAAGAATTATCAGAAGTTAAATGGTTCGATTTTAAAGAATACAAAGACGCAATATTTAATAATGATTCTCGTTTTACTTTTAGTAATAATAAAGAAAATTGTCAAATGCTTGATTTATTAGGCAATGTTATAGGAGTTAAATAATGAAAATAGCAGTTATATCAGATATTCATAGTAATTATCCTGTTTTTAATAAAGCCTATCAAGATGCTAAAAATAGAAATGTTGATATGTTTGTTTTTTTAGGTGATTATATTACTGATGGTTTTGATGGTAATAAAATATTAGATATTATAAGACAAAGCAAAGGATATGCTATCAATGGCAATCGGGAATTATATGTAATTAAGTATGATGAAATAAAAGAAAGTGGCTTAGGTGAATATCTACAATATAAAAATATTAAATATGCTTATGATAGTTTAAGTGAAAGTAATTTTCAGTATCTAAAAGAACAACCCATTTATCAAATAATAAATATTATGGGATGTAAGATATGTCTTGCCCATGGTACACCATATAATACTCGTGATGTTGTTTCTTCTGATAGTTATGGTATTTTTGATAGATTAATAGAAGATTATGATTGTGATATTTATTTATTAGGTCATACGCACCTATACTACTATACCGAATATAAAGGGAGAAAGTTTATTAATCCTGGATCGATTGGTTTACCAACTGATGATCTACCCTATAAATATGGTATTTTAGAAATCAATGATAATGATATAAAATATGAAAAAATAGGTATAGACTATGATTACATTCAATTAGAAAAATATTATAAAAGTACAGATTATTATCAAATAAACACTATTTGGTGTGAATTAATATTACTTATCTTGAAAACAGGTAAAGAACATGCTCTACATTTTATGAGTTTAATAAGAGAAAAAGCTAAAAAGGATAATATTGATATAAGTGTGGTTACACCCGATATCTTATTTATAGAAGCTTATCAAGAATATATTAGTAAGTTATAGATTGAAGTTGTTTTTATCATAATATTTATGAAGGTGAGTGACTATATGATTGAGTTAATTAAACATCCTTTTGCTCCGATATATGATAAGAACTCTAAAATATTAATTTTAGGCTCTATTGCGAGTGTTAAATCAAGAGAGATTGGCTATCCATATGCTAGTCCCTATAATCGTTTTTGGAAGATTATGGGTTCTTTATTTAATGAAAAAATAACTGATTATAAACAGTTTCTATTAAATAAACATATTGCTTTATGGGATGTCATAAAAAGTTGTGAAATAGTAGGTTCTAGTGATGCAAGTATTAGAAATATTAAAGTAAATGAAGTATGGGATATTATTAATAATAGTAATATAAAGTATGTCTTTACTAATGGTAAAAAAGCATATCAATTATATAATAAATACATTTATCCTAAAACTCTAGTTGCTGCTATATCATTGTCGTCAACTAGTCCGGCTAATGCCAATAAAAGGATGGATCATTTAATTAAAGAATATCAAATAATTGTAGAATATTTAAACAAAGATAACTGTTAAATAGTGTTAAGTAATGAAGAGAACTAAATATATTAGTTCTTTTTTATGCTATAATCTACTTGTGATGTTAAATGATAGATATTTTTAAAATTACCAAAAAAGCTGAAACCATAAAAACGGATGATAAGGACCTTTTTAATAAGTACTCAAAGATATCCAAGTTATCAAAGGATGAGTTATTAGAAAAGTTTGATACTAGTATGGATGGTCTTAGTACAACTGAATCTAATAATAGGTTAAAAAAAGATGGACCTAATATTGTTATTAAGAAAGAAGTAAGACGTTGGTACCATTTTCTTTATGATGCTTTTAAAGATTTATTTATTCTAATATTATTATTTTTAGCTTTAATCAATTTTTTATTAGGTGATGTATTAGCAACCATAATTATAATTGTTATTGCGATTATTAGTGCTTTAATTAGATTTTTTCAAGATATATCGGTTTATAAATTTAATCAGAAATTAAAAGAAAAGATATTTTCTATTGCCAATATTATAAGAGATGGTAAAGAAGAAGAAATAAAGACGGAAAAAGTTGTGGTTGGTGATATTATCAAATTAAATGCTGGCGCTATTGTTCCGGCGGATATTATTTTACTAGAAAGTAAAGACTTATTTATTAATCAATCTGTTTTTACTGGTGAAAGTGTTCCGGTTGAAAGGAATTTAAAAAGTGGTGGCGAAGATTGTTTCAATCTTAGTAATATGTGTTTAATGGGTTCTAATGTTGTTAGTGGATGGGGTACAGCGCTTGTTATTAATACGGGGTTTGATACTTATTTAGGTAAAATGAGTGAAAATCTTGATGTTAAAAGAGAACCTACTAATTTTGAAATAGGAATGCAAAATATTTCTAAATTACTATTATTTTATATGATTATTGTTTCAGCAACGGTATTCATATTAAATGGTATTATTAGAGAAAATATGATTGAAGCCTTATTCTTTGCTATATCTGTTGCGGTTGGTATAACTCCTTCAATGTTACCAATGATTGTTAATGTTAATTTAACTAAAGGAAGTCGTAGTTTAGCTGAAAAGAAAGTTTTAGTTAAAAATATATACGCAATTCAAAATTTAGGATCAATTAATATATTATGTACTGATAAAACGGGTACATTAACCATGAATAATATTATTTTACAAATATATATGGGTATTGATGGTAAGGAAAATATTGAAATCCTAGATTATGCTTATTTAAATAGTTATTATTCAACTGGTATAAAAAATTTAGTTGATCGCGCTGTTGTTAGTTATGGTAAAGATCATGGTTTAGATACCATTTTAAATAATTATAAAAAGATTGATGAGATACCTTTTGATTATACACGCAAGAAATTAAGTGTTGTTGTTAAGACTAATGATAAAGATTTATTAATTTGTAAGGGTGCCTATGAAGAAGTACTAAAGGGATGTACTAAAGCTAAAAATCATAATACGATTGTTGACTTAGATGAAGAAGTAATAAAGAATATTAATAATTATGCTCAAGAATTAGCTATGAAAGGTATGCAGGTTATTGGTTTAGCAACCAAAGATTCATATCCTGGTATTGATATTTTTGATGCTTCTTATGAAAGTGATATGACCTTTGTTGGATTAGTAGCGTTCTTAGATCCTCCAAAAGATGATGCTAAAGAAATACTTGCTAATCTAAAGCATATTGGTATTAGTACTAAAATATTAACAGGGGATAGTTTATATGCCACTAAAAACATTTGCCAATTAGTAGGCTTAAGAAAAGATAACATTTTAACAGGCCTAGATGTCGATAAAATGACTGATGAAGAGCTTATTAAAGTTATTGATGAAGTTGATGTTTTTGCTAGATTAAACCCTATGCAAAAAGAAAGAGTAGTTAAATTATATAAAACTAATCATGTAGTAGGTTATATGGGTGATGGAGTAAATGATGCTTTATCCCTAACAATGGCTGATGTAGGAATATCCGTTAATACCGCCACTGATATTGCTAAAGAAGCTAGTGATATTATTCTTTTAGAAAAAAATCTAGAAGTTATTTATGACGGAGTTATTGAGGGAAGAAAAGTTTATGGTAATACTATTAAATATATGAAAATGGCTTTAAGTGCTGATTTTGGTGATGTTTGCAGTGTTATTGTTGCTAGTATCTTCTTACCTTTTTTACCTTTACTACCTATTCAAATGTTATTACAAGACTTTTTATATGATATTTCTCAAATAGGAATACCATATGATAATGTCGATAAAGATTTCTTAGAAAAACCTCATACATGGGATACTAAAGGTATAAAAAGATTTATGAATGTTATGGGACCAGTTAGTTCGTTAGTTGATATTTTAGCCTTTGCAGCTTTTTGGTATATATTAGGTTATAATACTGTAGGACAAGCTAATTACTTTCAAACGGCATGGTTTGTTCAATGCCTAATAAGTGAAACCTTAATTATTCATTATGTTAGAACAGCTAAAAAGCCATTTATTGAGAGTTGCGCTAATAAGAAATTAATTATTCTTAGTATGATAACAATAATAGGTACCATACTAACACCAATAATACTTTCTCATATTCCAACTTTTAATTTTGTTATATTACCGCTTAACTATTATATATTTACAGTAGTATTTATTGCCATATATTCAATAATTGTTGAAGTAGTTAAAAAACTATATATTAAGAAATACCATGAGTGGTTATAGAAAGGAAAATATATGAATAACAACAAGATGTATTTAGACTATAATGAAATAAGAATTGTTTTATTACCAGGTGATGATTTATTTGAAACAGTTGATCGGGCTGGTTATGATTTTGAAGGTACACATGTTGGTACTGTTACAATCCTAGATAGAGAAATTTATAAAATACCAGCTATTTTAATGGGCAATCGTGTTTTTTATAATGACGATATAATTAAGCAGTATTATCAAGATGTTTCGGATGTTAAATCACCTGATGAAATAAATAACAAAATACGAAATTACGCTATAAGTCATTTGTCTACTAATCAAACGTTGGGACGAAACAAAAAATAATATTAAAAAGAAGGATATTCCTTCTTTTATTTTCTATAAAAATCAATTTAAAATAATACTATCCATTGGCTTTTCTTCTTATCTTTTTCATGTAATACTTTTTACCGAGATCGTTTGGCTCTTCTATGCTTTGTAAAACAAAAGCTTTAGGATGTTCTACGACTATAAAACCCGAATCTTTAATATCTCTTAAAAGTTTTCTGCGCATTTGAACACGAGCAAGCATATCTCGATATATTTTAAAATCATGCAAATAATCGCTAATTTCTTTAGCTGTTTGAGGTTTAATTTCAGCAAGTAGGTGAAGCATATCATGCTCTAATCTACACATTAAAGCAATGTTATTTAAGTTATTTTTCCCATTTTTATTAATAGGTCTAATGTGATGACATGATAAGACGTTTTTAGGGCCTATTGTCCCTCCTAAAAAGCATATTTCACCATATTCTGCTACTAATAATTCTTTTTCATCTGTATAACTGCTCACTACTATCACTTCAATATAATTATAGCATTGTTATTAATCTGATGGAATAAAGTTAAGCAAATGTTTATTAAAAATGATAGTTATGTTATAATTAGTTAAAAGTATGGGAGGTTACATTGATGGATAAAAAAGTTTTTCAAAAGATAAATGAAGATGGTTGGAATAATCTTGTTAGAGGCGGTAAACCATATTCTAATACTTCATTACCAGAATATGGACCATTTATGAAAAATGAGAATGATTTGCATATTCTCTCAAACATATCAGAAAAGATCTTTTTAGAGTTAGGTTGTTCAGAAGGTAGAAGCTTAGAGTATTTAAAAGACAATGGTGCCAAAGAGGTATGGGGTTTAGATATTTCTGAAGAACAGATTGATAAAGCTAAACTAAATCCTAAATTAGATACTAATAAATTATTTGTTTCACCAATGGAAAATAACCCCGGATTACCTCTTAACTACTTTGATGGTGTTTTATCACTATATAGTATTGGTTTTTGTTCTGATATGAAAGCAACAATTAATTTAGTAAGTCAGTATTTAAAAAAAGATGGGCTATTTATTATGGTATGGACACATCCTTTATTTAATTGTTTAGATCTTAATGATAATCAAGTAATATTAAAGAAATCATATAATGATGAACAAGCAGAAACTATTTTTAAGGGTGCTGATAAAGTTGAAACTATTCAATATAATTTAAAAATATCAACACTAGTTAATACTATAATAGAAGAGGGATTAGTTATTGATCATATATATGAAGAAGAACCAATTATAGAAAATCATATTGGTAGTTATGCTAGTAGTTATTGGGACCCAAAAAAATTAGGTGTTAGTCCAACAACCTTAATTATTAAGGCTCATAAGATTTAGAAGGAGTGATATTATTAAAACAATAATGGTCGATATGGATTATGTTATAACTAATGGTAATTTGGCCTCTATTTTAGAAGAATTTTTAGACTATAAAATTGATTATAGTAGTGAGTATGGATATTATTTACAAGATCTACTTAAGGATAAGAAAGATGCTTTTTTTGAATATTTTAAGACTGTAGATATGTATGAAAATGCGCCTTTATTAGATAATTGTTATGAAGTATTAGAAGCATTATCTAAATATTATGAAATATATATATGTACTGATTATATATGGAGAGATATCGTACCAGATTGTGGACATATATTAGATACTAAATATAAATATTTATATAAGATGTTACCATTCATTAAACCTAGCAATTATGTTTTCACATCCAGTAAGAATATTATTGATTGTGATATTAAGATTGATGATAAGATTACTAACTTGAGTGGGGCAGAAATGAAGTTATTATTTACAGCTTATCATAATCGTAATATTGGTAATAAAGAGTTGGAAGAACAAAATGTTATAAGGGCGGATAATTGGTTAGCAATAAAAGATATTTTATTAAGAGAAAATTAGTTTAAACTAATTTTTTTATTGCCGAAATAATGTTATAATGATTATAAAGATGGTGATTAAAGTGAAAAAGATATTTTTAACAGCTTATAATCTTGATTTTGGTGGGATTGAAAAGGCTTTATTATCGCTTCTATCCAATATTGATTATCAAAAATACGATGTTACGTTATTTTTAGAAAAAAAAGAAGGCATCTTTTTAGATAAAGTGCCGACTAATGTTAAAATAAAAGAATATAAAATAAGTACTTGTAAAATTACAATTATTAGGAAATTAATTAATCGTATAAAGCTATTGCTTACCATTTTATTGATATATCATAAGTATGATTTTTCATGTTGTTACGCGACATATTCCATACCGGGATCAATACTTGCGCGCTATGCTTCTAAAAATAATAGTTTATGGGTGCATAATAATTACTATTATTTTTATAAAGAAAACATTAATGACATTAAGAATTTTTTTAGTAGTATCAATATTGGCAATTTTAAACATATTATTTTTGTTGCCAAGGAAGCCAAAGATGATTTTATAAGAATATATCCCCAATTAAAAGACAAGAGTGTTGCTTGTAATAATCTTATCAACTATGAAGAAATAATAACTTTATCAAAAGAAGATGTTATAGAAAATAAATCTGATAAAAAGTTATTTGTTAATGTTGGACGTCATGATGAACATCAAAAACAGCTAACCAGGCTTATTGAAGCTAGCAAAAAGTTAGTTGATGATGGTTACAATTTTGAAGTGTGGTTAATTGGAATTGGTCCGGATACTGAAAAATATAAGGACTTAATTCATACTTATCATTTAGAAAACACTGTTAAATTAATGGGATCAAGAGTTAATCCTTATCCTTATTACAAGTTGGCTGATGCCTTTATTATGACAAGTAATTATGAGGGGTTCCCCGTTGTTTATTTAGAATCGTTAATTTTTAATTTACCAATTATTACAACAATTGATCTTTCTCTTGATAATAAAGCTATTCAAGAAAATTATGGTATAGTGGTTGAAAAAAACATAGATAGTATTTATAAAGGTATGAAAGAATTTGTGGATAATAATTTTGTAATAGAAGAACCATTTGATGCAAAAGAGTATAATCAATTTATCTTGGAAAAAATTGAAAAATTTATTAATGATGATTGGTTGGTGAAATAATGTCAAGATATAGTTTTATAGTACCGGTATATAATACAGAACAATATTTAAAAAAATGCTTAGATAGTTTAGTTAAACAAACAGTTAAAGATTATGAAATAATAATTGTTAATGATGGTACTAAAGATAATAGTCAAACTATCATTAATGAATACAGTAGAAAATATGATCGAATTAAAGCCTATAAAAAGAGTAATGGTGGGCTTAGTGATGCTCGTAATTATGGAATTAAAAAAGCAACAGGAGATTATTTGATTTTTGTTGATAGTGATGATTATGTTGATATAAATATGTTAAAAGAACTTAATAATGTTATTGATGATAATAAAGAAGTAGATATAGTAAAGTTTAATTATAATAACGTGATTGATGATGTTAATAGTCCTGTAACTGATTCTTATGATTTATTTAATACTAATGGTGTTTTAGCTTTTTCAAAAATGGTTACAATGAATAAACCCTTTGAAATGGCCTGGTTATATGCTTATAACCGCAAATATTGGTTAAATAATGGATTTAGTTTTCCATTAAAAAGATATCATGAAGATTTTGGTCTAATTCCTTTAGTGATTTTAAAAAGTAAACACTTTTTTACTATTGATAATCAATTATATTACTATGTGCAACGTAATAACAGTATAATGACAACTAAAAATTATGAAACAACTGTCAAAAAAGCATATGATATGTTATACCATTTTGACTATTTATTTACGAAGATCGGCAAAGACAATAGTATTGACATCAATACTAAACATTTATTTAACAGTTATATAGCGAATGCTATAATAGAAAAAACAAGAACTTTAAATGATGATGATAGAAAAAAATATATTGATGAGTTAAAGAAACGTCATGTGGCATCTTTAGTCGTAAGCAATACTCCTCAAAGATTATTAAAAAAACTTATTCTTACGCTCAATATTGATTGGTATTTAAAATTAAAATAAAGGGGTGTTGTTATGCCTAAAGTTAGTGTTATTGTTCCTGTTTATAATGCCAGCAAGTATCTAAATAAGTGTTTAGAAACGCTTGTTAATCAAACATTAGATGATATTGAGATAATTGCTATTAATGATGGTTCATCAGATAATAGTTTAGATATTATGATGGAATATCAGAGTAAATATAGTAGTAAGATTAAGATTGTCAATAATCAGAATAATGGTATTGGTAAGACTCGTAATATTGGTATAGAAATGGCTACAGGAGAGTATTTAACATTTATTGATAGTGATGATTATATCGATACTAATATGCTTCTAAATTGCTATAATTATGCTTCTAGTAACGATTTAGAAATAGTGGTATGCAATTATTATGAAGTAAATGAAAAAGATAATGCGATTACTAAAAAGATAATTGAGCCTTTTGATATATGTAACTTAAATGATAGACCAGAACTATTATTTAAAATTAATGCATCACCTTGGAATAAGTTATATAGAAGAAGTTTATTTGATAATACTAGTATGCGTTTTCCTGAACAACTTAAATACGAAGATATGGGTTTAGTACTTATTCTTTTACATCAAGCTAAAAGAATTGGTTATTTAGATATATTTGGTAATTACTATTTAATCAGATCTAAAAGCGAGACGACAACAGTGGATAATCGTGTTTATGATATATTTAAAATATTAGATATTATTAATGACTATTATAAAAATATTAAAGGTTTTAATAAAGTATTAGAATATTTAAATATTGAAAAGATATTAATATATACTGTTAGTCAAAGAAAACAAAGTAATAAAGAATTTCGTAATAAATTTATTAAAGATGCCTTTATTTATTTAAATATGCATTTTCCTAATTGGAAGAAGAATGAATATTATCAAAAAAGAAATGTTTTAAAGAAAATAATTGAAACCAATGAATCAATAACCAAAATATATTGTGGATTATATTATAGCTTAAAAAAATAAGGAATCAAATTTCCTTATTTTTTAATTGATAATTACAGTAGATAGGATATATAACCATAAAGATATACATATATTGTTTAGTTGTAAATAACCCCTCTGTCCATGTTCCTAAAAGAAAGAAAAATATAAGCATGAAACATGGATATAAGATAAATAATTTGTTTAATTTAATCTTTTTAACAATAAATGAAGTAAAAAATAATAGGTAACCAATAAAACCAACTATTCCAATTTCTGCCATTGTTTGAATAAAACCATTATGTGGATACATATATGGAGTTGGTAATTTAATCTTATGTTCTAGAAATTGATTAACATTTTGATTGTTGTATAAATAAGCATAATTACCAATACCAATACCAGTTACGGGATATTCTTTGATAACAGATGCACCAACACTTTCAAAGTAATCACGATATATGACTGATTCATCATCAGATATGACGGGTATCTTATTATCATTTCTTTCTTTTTCAGTTAAAACACTAACTTGTAAGAATGGTGGCACATGAAGTGTTTGATAAACAAAGTCAGCCGCTGATTGAAACGCAAACCGATAACCCGGTATTAAAAACATAATAATAATAGACATTAAAATAATAATAAAGTTATGATAACACTTCTTTATAATAACAAATATAATAAAGAAGATGTTTAAGGCAATAAAAGCAATAATACCAGCTCTAGTAAATGTTAGAGCTAAAGTAATATTACCTAGTAAATAAAGAACTATTTTATATATGTTCTTTTCTTTTAGTAATTCATAACTAAGAAGAGCAAGGCCTATAATTAAGAATTTATCTAGTACTGTGGCAATATGATAAGTAGAAATAACCCGCCCTCTTATACCTATATATTTCATACTATCTATTTTATTAGTTAATCCAAAATCAAATAGATATTCAATTATTCCTAGTAATACAACAATTCCAAACACAATAAAGAAGTGTTTTTTAATAGTATTAAATTGTTCATCATTAATTTTAATATTATATAAAGTAATACCTAATAAGAGGATTATTCCTAAATGAATTAGAGCCATTATACTAAACTTAGAAATATGTATGCCGATAATGATACTAATTATAGCTAAGATAAGAAAAACAATACTGGTTATTAGATTATATCTTGATAACTTAATTTCTTTTCTCTTTTTTAAGAAATCAATTAGTAGCGATACTATAACAGTACAAGGCATAATGGCTAATAAATAACTATTAAAATATTCAATTTTTAAAAAGCTTGTAATGGTTGTATTAGCAAATACTAGTACCGTTGTATACATACTGATAATAATTAATATTAAACTTCTTTTTGATAATTTCATTTTTTTCACTCCTACTTGTTAAATTATAACATATTTTAGTATTTATTAAACCCTCAAAATTTGTTATAATGGAAATAGTGGTGATGATATGAAAAAACTAACATTTTTAGTATTACATTTAGGTACAGGTGGTATTGAATATTCAACTCTTAACACTTGTAATGCTTTATGCAATATGTATGATATTGAAATTATTTCTTTCTACAAATTAAAAAATAATATTAGTGATAAATTTAATGATAAGATTAAGATTACTTATTTGTATGATGGCGAACCTAACAGGAAGGAATTTAAAGAGGCATTAAAAAAGCATAATCCTTTAAAACTATCTAAAGAAGCAATTCTTGCTCTTAATATTCTATCGAAGAAAAAGAATTTAGTTATAAAAGCTATAAAGAATATTAATAGTGGCATTATTATATCAACGAGGATGGAATTTAATATCTTACTTAGTAAATATGGGCATAAAGATGTTTTAAAGATTGCTCAAGAGCATCAATATCATAATAATGACCAAAAGTATATCAATAATATAAAGAACAAATATCAAAATCTTGATTATTTGTTAGCTCTTACTGTTACTTTAAAGAAAGATTATGAAGAATTTTTAAAAGGCACTAATGTTAAAGTAGTATTAATACCTAATATGTTAGATAGTCTATCTGATGAAAAGAGTTTATTAGATAGTAATAATATTATCAGTGTTGGGCGTTTTCATGAGGTAAAGAGATTTCCCTTGCTATTAGATGTTATTAGTAAATTAGATACTAATATTAAACTTGTTTTAGTTGGTGATGGAGATCAAAGAAAGATTATTGAAGAGAAGATTAAACAATTAAATCTAGACCAAAGAGTTATTTTAACAGGAATGTTAGATCATAATCATATCAATGAGTGGTTTTCAAAATCAAGTCTATTTGTTATGACTTCTAAATCAGAGGGCTTACCCATGGTTTTGTTAGAAGCAATGAATTATGGTTTACCTTGTATAGCTTTTAGGACTCCTAATGGCGTAAGCGATATCATTAATAACGATGATAATGGTTACATCATTGATAATGATAATGTTGATGAAATGGTAAAGAAAATAAATGATCTATTAGATAATAAAACTAAATTAATTGATATGGGTGAGAATGCCAAAAAAACATGCATTAGATTTTCTAAAGAAGAAATAGTCAAAAAATGGGTGACTATAATAGGCAAATAAACCTTATTGGTTGCTTTAAATTGCTATATTTGTTATAATTTATTTGTTATATAGTTGGAGGTAGAATATGGAACATAATGATGTAGCTATAATTGTAAAAAATGTTTATAAAGATTTTAAACTTTTTTATGATAAAGCTAATACTTTAAAAGAAAAAATATTGTTCTTTAGAAAACGTAATAAGAATGACGTTTTACATATTTTAAAAGATATAGATTTGGAAATTAAAAAAGGCGAATCAGTGGCTTTAATTGGAACCAATGGTAGTGGCAAATCAACCTTATTAAAGCTTATGACTAAAATAATATATCCTAATAGAGGTAAGATTATGGTAAATGGTAAACTTACATCATTATTGGAATTGGGAGCAGGATTTCATCCTGATTTTTCTGGTCGTGAAAATATTTATTTTAATGCTGCTATTTTTGGTTTAACAAGAAGAGAAATAGAAAGTAGAATTCCTGATATTATAAAATTTTCAGAACTGGAGGAGTTTATTGATAATCCGGTAAGAACATATTCATCAGGAATGTACATGCGTTTAGCATTTTCCATTGCGATAAATGTTGATGCTGACATTTTATTGATTGACGAAATATTAGCCGTTGGCGATCAACATTTCCAAGAAAAGTGTTACAACAAATTGCGGGAATTAAAAAATCATGGTAAGACCATAGTTCTAGTTACACATTCAATGGATAATGTCAGACAATTCTGTGATCGCGCTGTATGGCTATATGATGGTCATATAAAAATGGATGGTAATTCTAAAGATGTCACGGAAGAATATTTAAAGGTTTGCGGGTGATTGATTTGAAGAAGTTAATGGAAGATTTATATAAGTATCGTGAGTTACTTGTAACAAACATAAAAAAAGAAATAAGAGGAAAATATAAAGGCGCTTGGTTAGGATTTGTTTGGTCTTTCCTAAATCCTTTATTTATGCTTTTAGTTTATTCTTTTGTTTTTCCATACATTTTAAAAGTACAAGTAGAAAATTACACAATGTTTATGATGATAGCTTTGATTCCGTGGAACTTTTTCACGACTGTTACACAAATGGGAGCTGGTAGCATTGTTGCTAATGGCAATATTTTAAAAAAAGTATATTTTCCACGAGAGATAATACCTTTGTCTGTAGTTACCAGTGGTTTAGTTAACTTTTTAATATCTGTTGTTATTATGTTTGTGTTTATAATATTTAGTGGTTTAGGTATTGGCTGGACAATTATTTTATTTCCTTTAATTGTTATAATACAATATGCTTTATTAGTTGGTATAAGCTTTATATTATCAGCTTGTACGGTATATATTAGAGATTTAGAGCATTTTGTGGGTATAATACTATTAATGATGTTTTATGTAACTCCTATTGTTTATAATCCAGAAATGTTACCAGCTAAGTTTGGTTGGGTCTTAAAAATAAATCCTATGGCAGGAATTATCGAGGCTTATCGCGATATTTTGTATTATAAAAGAATCCCTGATTTTTCAAATTTAACAATAATAGCAGTTATAAGTGTGATAATGGTTCTAGTTGGACTGGCTATCTTTAGAAAACTACAAAGAAATTTTGCCGAAGAATTATAGGAGGGAACTATGGAAAAATATATCCATTATTGTTGGTTTGGAAATAAACCATTACCGAAATTAGCAAAAAAATGTATTAAAAGTTGGGGAAAATATTTACCAGATTATAAAATAATGAGATGGTCAGAAGATAATGTCGATCTGAATGAATGCCCATTTATAAAAGAAGCCTATGAAAAAAAGAAATGGGCTTTTGTGGCTGATTATGCTAGAACAAGAGCTCTGTACGAATATGGTGGCATTTATTTTGATACGGATATGTTAATTGTCAATCCTATAGACTATTTATTAGAAAAAAAAGGTACAATTCTTGGCGTTGAGGATTCAAATATGGTTAATGCTGCTGTATGGGTTGAATCTAGTCCTAAAAGCTGGTTCAGTAAAAAAATGTTAGATTTTTATAGTGAACAACTTGGATTTAATGAGGCTGATATTTATTCAATAAGTATTCCAAGAATAATAACTAAAATTTTAAACAGAATTGGATTTAATCCACATATTAGTGATGTACAATTATTAAAAAATGATATTCATATATATCCAAGGGAATATTTTTATCCACTTTCATATAATTATCGAAACAATGTTTTTACTGAAAATACTTGTATGATACATTATTTCGATGCTAGTTGGGTATCTAAATGGGAGCAAAGAGAGAATAGGATTTTTCGAAGATTTGGTGAAAAGAATGGCCAAACAATTATTAATCTCATTCGCTTTTCAAAAAAGTGGATTAAACGTGCTTTAAAACTTGTATTTTTTCCTATTTATTTATATAGAAGGTACAAAAGAAAAATAACCAAAAAATATTTGAAAACGGTTAATAAGGCAATAGAGTGCATTGATATTTCCAATAGAAAATATATTGTTATGCATAATCCAGAATGGTTTGGAGTGACTAATGCTACTATAGAATTATTTGATAATCGTGTTCCATGTGGGGAGTTATTAAGAAAACGAGATATTAGACTAATTGGTAATAAAATATTAAAAAATAACATTCAACAGGTTATTTTTAGTGCTATGTGCATTGGTTGGAAGGATTTGGCTGAATATTTAAAATCTCGAAATCCTAATATCAAAATAAAAGTGTTTTGGCATGGTAATCATTCACAAGTTTCTGAACCATATGGTTGGAAAAGAAATATAGAATTATTGGAAATGCAAAAAAAAGGAACAATAGATGTTTTTGGTACGTGTAAAAAAAGCTTAATAGATTTCTATGAAAAAGAAGGATATAGAATAGCTTTTATTACTAATAGAGTTAAGATACAAAAAAAATTAAAAATCAAGAAAAATAATGGTTCTAACATTATTCGAATAGGATTATATGCTGCCAAAAGTGACGATTGGCGGAAAAATATGTTTGCACAAATTGCGGCTGTTGCATTAATGGATAATGTCGTTTTAGATATTGTTCCCCTTAACAATGAAGCAAAATTGTTTGCTAGTTATTTTAACTTGAAAATAGAGGGATTAGAAAAAGCGATACCCCGTGAAGAACTTATAACTCGAATGAGTAATAATGATGTAAATTTGTATGTAACATTTTCAGAATGTTCACCAATGCTGCCACTGGAAAGCTTCGGAGTTGGAGTGCCTTGCATAACGGGTAACAACCACCATTATTGGATTGACAGTGAATTACAAAAATATGCTGTTATTAATAATGAAGAGGACATTTTAGAAATTCGTGACAAAATTGAATTGGCATTAAAAAATAAGGATAAAATGTTGAATTTATATAGGGTGTTCAAAGATAAAAATAATATTAAATCTAAAGAAGATGTTATAAACTTTATTAATATGTGAGGTGAAAATTAACTTGAAAGAATTACAAGAAATTGCTAATAATGAAAGAATTGCTATATTGTCAGGTCAAGATGAGAATATGGAAGACATTTTTATGGGTAATATTGGTCCGGTTTTTAAAATGGATGATAGTTTTGATAAATCAATGTGTATTGATATTGCCGAAATTATAAATGAAAGCAATAATTTAAAAGAAATTGTTTTTGTTAATTACAATAGATATTATAGAGATGTAATACCGGGAATAAAAAAAGGAAAGAAAATTACATGGATAATTACACATAGCGTAGCAAGTCTAACTGATCCAAAATTAAATATTATTTTTAAAAATATAATGGAATTTTACAGTCGTGGGCATATCGATTGTATTGGTTGTACAGATATGGGTTTATATGAGTTATTACTGAAAAAAGGGTATTGTGCTCAATTAGTTAAATTAGCTTATAATAGTGATACCACTGATTATTATGAAGATTCTGGTAGTATTGGTATATTAAGTGATGACTATGATCCAAAACACGGTCTCTATAATATGCTTACGGCTTTAAAATTAGTAGATTATGAAAATGTAAAATTAATATCAACAATGCCAGCTACTAAACATTTTTTGGAATTCTTTTCTTTAAAATATTCGATTTGTAATAATATTGATGAGGTAATGAAAAATAATTTTGTAAATTTATATTGCAATTTTACAAATTCAGATGAATTTGTAATAATTAAAAGTATGGATATGGGGATTCCTTGTATAGTTGGCAATTGTAATATGTTTAATGAATATCCATTATTAAAAAAATATTTAGTTCTATTAAGTGATGATGATGTAAATGAAATCGCTGAAAAAATAAGTAATGTTCGACAACATATGAAAGAGATATTTAAAGAATATGAAAAATTTAGACACAAATATATTGAAAAATCGCAATGATTATTTTAATAAAAGGTAATAACTAAACAAATGTAGGAGTGATTGATTTGAATAGATTTCGAGATTCAAAAAAAGTATTAGTTTTATTAGCATTTTTCTTTTCAATTATGTCTGTACTAACTTTCATAATTGGAATATCATCACAAAAAATTAATACATATTCAATAAAAATAATAGGTGAAAAAAATGATAATTCCTCTTCTGATGCTATATTTATTGAAAAAATCAATATACGGGGTACAAATATATCCTTTGATTCTTTTAAAAATGATGTGAATACGGAGCTAAAAGATAATTTTCTAATAATTAAAAAAAATTCAGAAAATGATCCTATTTTTACAATCAAAGAATCTCAAATTAATCCTATAACTATTGATTTTCTTAAAAGTAATAATTCTGGGAAATTCATATTTTCTTTAAATGGTGTTGAAAAAAAGATTGATTTATATAGCAGTACAAATGCAACATATCACTATGAATACAGCTATAGACTTCTAAATGTTGTAGGTGATTATTTTAAAAATATAACTTTTATAAATGTTTTGTGTTTGCTGGGATGGTTTGCAGCATCTTTTGTTGTATTATATTTTTCGTTATATTTAATTAAAAAAACAGTTTCTAAAATAAAAAGTGAAAAACTTAAATTTACTGATATTATTTTATCTATTATTTCGCTATTCGCAATTTATTTATCTTGTATTTATCTATTTATTGAGACTATTAATGTACTTACCATTATTCCCATATTATCCGTTTTAGCTTACTTTTTATACAATAATAGAGAAATAATAAAAAAGAAATTAGAATATGCTTTTATAATTATTGGTGTGGTTGTTGGTATAACAATGTTATTTTTCTTACCACCATTTCATGTTCCTGATGAAGGAACACATTTTGTGAAAAGCTATGAGGCTTCTCAATTTAATGATGAGAATAGAATAACTTATGTAAATGGAATAAAAAGTTACATATATTTGCCTAGTGATTTGGATTCCTTTATGAAAGAGTACTTAAATGGTGTCCTATCTTATGATTATACGGTATCAGCTAAAAATTATTTTTTTGAAATGTTTCATAAGATTGACTATTCAAATTTTTCTGATGAGGCATTTGCATTTTCTAATACTAGTAAGCTCTCTGTTATACCTTATATACCATCTATTATTATTCTTATGGTTACTCAATTATTCTCATTGCCATCTTTATATATGCTTTTATTTGGAAAGTTGATTAATTTGTCTATTTTTCTTCTAGTTTCATACTATGCGTTGAAGCAGGTAAAAAAATTTAAAAAAACTTTTTTCCTGGTAATGCTTTTTCCAATGTGCATTCATCAGGCTGCTGCCATCAATATGGACTGGTTAACAAATGCATCATTTTTCTTGCTAGCTGCATTATTAGTAAATGAAATTTTTAGTACAGAGAAAATATCACGAAAAAATTTAATATTGATAACTATTACAGCTATAATTCTATCTTTGTGTAAAGTTGGTTATTTTCCTTTAGTTTTTCTTGTGTTTCTTATTCCTGCCAGAAACTTTGATAGTCGTAAAAAAGAATGGACTTTCAAAATTTTATTACCTATATTAATGATTTTCTTGACAATGTATCAATATCTATTTGTTAATTCTGGTTCTGGTGTTAATAACTATTACCAATTAAGTATTATTTGGAAAGATCCTATAAAACTATTATCAATTTGCATTAATACCTTCATCAATAGAATAGATTTAGATATGTTTAGAGGATTGATGGATGGCTTTGGATGGGCAACAGTTTGGCACAGGGCACTAATGGGATTTATAGTAGGAGCAACATATTTGGTTTTATTACTTTCTGATGAGGAAGATATAGATGATTTTAATTATAAAAGACGTTTCAATTTTCTTGTTATGTCGGCCACAATGATAGGGATTGTTTATGCAGCAATGTTGTTCTGTTGGACAAAAATTGGCTATGATACGATAGATGGATTACAGCCAAGGTATTTTATACCTCCGGCACTTCTATTTTATATTTCGATATCTAATAAATACCTTAAACTGAATGTAAAAAATAAAAACTTATTTTATGCATTTGGCATTGTTTTAGTTTACCTGATGGCATTTGTTACAATAATATGCAATTATTATGTTTGATTTTTTAATCTTTATATATTAAACTATTAGTTAAGAGGTTGTGATGATTTTGAAGAAAATAAAAGTTTTGATTATTATTCCGGCATATAACGAGGAAGCTAATATTTTGAAAGCATATAGAAGTATAGTTGATAGTCATAAAGTTGACGTTATCGTTATAAATGATGGTTCCAAAGATAAGACAAAGGAAATATGTTATGAAAACCATATTCCATGTATTAGTTTGATACATAATTTAGGAATAGGCGGCGCTGTACAGACAGGATATAAATTTGCCTATGACAATAATTATGATATTGCCATTCAATTTGATGGTGATGGTCAGCATGATGCTAGTTTTATTGATAAAATTATTGAGCCGATTGTTTTGGGACAAGCTGATTTTGCAATTGGGTCAAGGTTTATTGGGAATACTAGTGATTTTAAATCAACTAAAGCTAGAAGAATAGGCATTAAAATAATATCCCTATTAATAGGAATTTTTACTGGCAAAAAAATAACAGATCCTACTTCAGGTTTTCGAGCTGCTAATAGTAAAATAATTGCTCTTTTTGCTGACAATTATCCTATTGAGTATCCAGAGCCGGAGTCAATTGTTACTTTAATAAGAAAAAAATATAGTATTATAGATGTTCCGGTCAAAATGAATGAAAGAATTGGTGGAATATCTTCTATACGAGCTTGGAAGACAATATATTATATGATTAATGTATGTTTATCCGTAATTATTAACAGTATGAAAAGGAGTGAAAAATAATGTCTGTAATCTTAAGAACGGAATTAATTATATTTGCTTTGATTTGGATTATTTTTATACTGTATAATGTGAAACGTGAAAAGTTATTAATGAAGTATGCGTTAGTTTGGTTATCATCTGGACTTTTAATGATAATTGCTGTCATTATTCCAAATTTTATTGAAAGACTATCAGAATTATTAGGCTTTCAAACCTCTTCAAATATGATATTTTTAGGGGCTTTTATTGTAATATTATACATTACATTTACCTTAACTATAATTGTATCAAGGCAATCGTCAAAAATAAGATTATTAATTCAAGAGGTCTCAATATTGAAGGCAAAGGATAAGACAAAATGAAAAATTCAATAACTAATCTACTGAAAAACAAAAATTTTACTTGGAATATGATTGGTATAACCATTAATGCTTTTTATCCATTAATCCTTATTATATTTATAACGAGATTTAATGGAATTAGTGCTAGTGGTTTATTTTCTTTTACTTTTTATTTGGTTTCCTTACTTTCAGTTATATCTAGCTACGGAGGAAGAATTTATCAAATTTCGGATGTAAAAACGGAATATGCGGATAATCATTATGTTTCTTTAAGATATATTTCCTCTTTTTTAATGATATGTGTGACGCTAATTTTATTTGTCGTTAACAGCTATTATTTAACAAAAATGCTATTAATTCTTTCTTTTTTAGTTTTCAGAATAATAGAAGCTATTGCTGATTCTTATTATGGAATAATGCAAAAAAATGATAATTTGAAAAGTGTCGGAAAATCATTTGTTTTTAAATCATTACTTAGTATATTATTATTTATTTTACTCGATATATTAACCAAAAACATATTAATTTCCAGTTTTTCATTTATAATATCAAATTTATTAATATTTCAGTTTTATGACAAAAAAATCGTTAGTAGGTATACAAAGTTAGTATTAAAAGTAGATAGAAATGTTATTATATTGTTGAAGAAATGTTTTCCCATTTTTATCTTTTCTTTTTTTCAATTTTTGTTATTAAACATTACGAGGTATATGGTCGATATTTATCTTTCAGAAGAGATTCAGGGATATTTTGGTATTATAATCGCTCCAGCAGCAATGATATCTTTACTGGCGCAATTTTTAATTCAACCTTTTATTAAAAGTTTATCTGAATTGAATCATAAAAAAGAATATATTACTTTTAAAAAAAATGTGCGTAGGCTATGTTTATATTTAATTGGGGCGGGAATTATATCTTCCTTATTGATGTATTTAATTGGAGGACAAATTTTATCATATGTATACTCCTTAGATTTATTAAAATTTAGAGGCGAGTTAACTTTAATTGTTATTGGTGGTACTTTTAGTGGTGTTACTTTTGTCTATTCAACTATGCTTACTATATTACGTTCTTTTAAAAATCAATTATATATATATATAGTCTCATTCATCATTACTGTAATATTATCATTAACTCTAATAACAAGTTTTGGGCTTAACGGAGCTTTGCTTGCATTCTCATTATCCACAATATTACAATCACTTCTATTTTGGATAGTATATGTTTACAAAATAAAAAAAATTTGAAGTTGGTGCCTGTAGAAAAAAATTGTAAGATGTTGTATAATAAAAATAAGGATTAGAAAATAATTAAAGATTTGGAGACGAAAAATGAAAGAAACAATAATACAAGCTATTCTTGAGCAGAAAAACAATTTAGAACATTTAGAAGAATCAGCATATGCGCAAACGGTAGTAAAGGCAATAAAATGCCAATTAGAGTCATTTAAAAAAGGAAACAAGGTATTAATTGCGGGTAATGGTGGATCAGCAGCAGATGCCCAGCATTTTGCCGCTGAATTAGTTGGAAGATTTTTATTGGAGCGAAGTGGAATCCCCGCTATTGCTCTTACAACTGATTCATCTATTATGACATCAGTTGGCAATGATTATGATTTTGACAGGATATTTAGCAGGCAGATTGAAGCACTTGGTGTTAAAGGCGATGTTTTTGTTGGAATATCAACAAGTGGTAATTCAAAGAACATTATTGAAGCAGTTAATGAGGCCAGAAATAAAGGTATGAAAACTATAGGGCTTCTTGGTAGAGATGGTGGAAAACTAGCAACTATGTGTGATATAAGTATAGTTATTCCATATACCAAGACAGCAAGAATCCAAGAAACGCATATTATGACTATTCATTTAATGTGTGAAGAAATAGAAAAAGAATTATTTAATTAAAATCAGTTAGGGTGGTAAGAATGAATTCTGGTAAGTATATATCTAATATATTTATTAAATTATATGCCTTTTTACAAAGGCATCAAATATTAAGAAGGATAAAAATCATTACCTTTTTTATTGATTTTTTTCTTTTATTATTTATAAAAAAACCTAATAAACAAAAAAATCCAGTTGATAAAAAGAAAATAATATTTGTTTATAATTTGGCCTTGGGTGATAGTGTTATATGGATATGTTCTATGAAAAAAATAAGAAAGTTATATGACAGTAAAAATTATGAAATAACCTTGATATGCCAAAAGGGCCTTCAATCTTTATTTCAGGCAGAAAAAGTGTTTGATATTGTCATACCACTTGAATTTACTGAAGCAACTGTGAATCTTAAAAAACGTTTTTCTATTTTTAAGATTTTAAGAAGTGAATATTATGATATTATGATTGATCCAATAGGAGTTGCTGAATGTACAACTAATGTTTTTATGAGTCGTGCTATTGTTGCTGATGAAAAGATAACTGTTTTAGATAAAAAATTAGGACAATATAATTGCCCCAAGTGGCTAGTTAATAATATTTATACTGATGTTAAGGAAATTGATATTTCGAACCTATCATTAATAGAGTTTTATGCTGAATTTATTAGGAAACTAGGATTTAGAGACTTTGAAGTCTCATTTATAAAACCAGTGGATGTAAAACCTAATATAGATATACCCGACAGCTATTTTATTGTTTTTCCTAGTGCTAGTACCTATCTTAAATGTTGGCCTATCGATAGATATGCCGAAATTACAAAAAAAATATATAAAAAGACCGGTTTAAAGCTTTTACTATGTGGTACAGAAAAAGATAGAAATTTTATTAATGAATATATAAAACTTTTAAATAACGAGGTTCCTTATTATGATATAGTAGGAAAAACAAAACTATTGGAGTTTATAAATGTTATAAAAAGATCTTCACTAATTATAACTAATGATACAAGCACTTATCATATAGCTGCTGTATGCGAAATCCCTGTAGGAATTATAACTGGTGGTTACACTTACGATCGCTATGTTGAATATAGGTTTTTAAAAGAAAATAAGTTTAAAAAGCCATGTATTATTGTGAATAAAAGACCTTGTTTTAATTGTGGCAATAGATGTCCTTATTTAACTCAAACTGATAAAATATGGCCTTGCTTAGATGAAGTAACTGTTTCCTATGCTTGGAAAAAGATAGAAAAATTAATAGAAGAAAATAATATTGGGGGTGAATAATATGAATCTTGATGATATTAGAGGATTAAGAGTGTTAGTGTTTGGAGATTTTATGGTCGATCAGTATATTGATGGAAATGTTAAACGCATCTCTCCGGAAGCTCCAGTTCCAGTTTTAGAAGTCAATTCGAAACAATCAAAATTAGGTGGTGCAGGCAATGTTGTTAATAATGTAATTTCGCTTGGAGGAATTGTCAGAACTATTGGATATGTTGGCATTGATGATGCAGGAAAATGGTTGATTAAAAATCTTAAGAATCTTCGAGTAGATGTTTCGTTTATGAAACAGTTTAAGCAAGTTAAAACTATTACTAAAACTAGAGTTGTTTCTAAACACCAACAATTCTTAAGATATGATGAAGAAGTTATTAAAGACATTCCTCCAGAGTATGAACAATTTATTAGGCAAAATATCGATTTAATTTTAAACGATGTAAATGTTATTATAATTTCAGATTATAATAAAGGAGCTATTGGAGAGTCGATTAGTCAGTTTATAATTGATTCAGCGAGAAAACTAGAAATACCTGTTATTGTTGATCCTAAAGGTAAAAATTATAACAAATATAAAGGAGCTACTATTTGTACTCCAAACACTAATGAATTGTCAGTTGTAAGTGGGACTATTTTGAATTCTGAAGAAAGTATTACTATGGCCGGAATTGAATTATGTAAAAAAATAAACTTGCAGTATTTATTATTAACAAGATCAGAAAAAGGAATTTCTTTATTTAAAATTAATGAAAACCTTAAGAAGGATTTCCCAGCTGTTCCAAAAGAAATAATTGATGTAACTGGTGCAGGAGACACCGTTGTTTCCACTGTTGCTTTATTATATGCGGCGGGATTTTCGATAGCTGATTGCTGTAGTATAGCTAATGTAGCCGCTTCGGTTGTTATTTCAAAATTTGGTGCTAGTACTATTACATTGAATGAATTAATTACAGCAATTTCTAGTAATACAAATGTCAAACTTATTGATAAAGACGTTATTCAATATATTGCTAATAGTTTAAGGGAAAGTGGTAAAAAAATAGTGTTTACTAATGGCTGCTTTGACTTATTACATGCTGGTCATTTATCATCATTTAATAAAGCCAGATCTTTTGGAGATGTTTTAATAGTGGCTGTTAATAGTGATGCATCAGTAAAAAAAATAAAAGGAAATTTAAGACCAATTATATCACAAGACAATAGAATCGCCTTATTATGCGCTTTAGAATGCGTTGATTATGTAGTGCTTATGGAAGACAATGATCCAGTAAATCTTATTAAATCAATTAAACCGGATGTATCAGTAAAGGGAATTGATTGGAAGAATAAATATGTTCCTGAAAAAGATGTAATCGAATCTTTAGGCGGGAAAATAGAATTTATAGAATTGGAAGCTGGTATTTCGACTACAGAGATAATTGATAAAATTATGGAATCCTATAATGGAGTGAAGTAATGGGAAAAGCAATTTTTCTGGATAGAGATGGAACTATTATTGAAGATCGTGATTACATTAGTAAAATAGAGGATGTAATTTTGTTGAAAAATACAGTTGCTGGTTTAAGATTGTTACAAGATAATGGCTACCTATTGTTCGTTATTTCTAATCAATCAGGAGTGGCAAGAGGATATTTTAGTGAGGATACAGTTAAACAAATTAACGATTATTTAGATAAACTATTGCTAAATGAAGGTGTTAATATTGAGCATTTCTATTATTGCCCTCATCACAAAAATGGCGTTATTGATAAATATAGAATAGACTGCAATTGTAGAAAGCCAAAAACGGGTATGATAGAGCAAATATTGGATAATTATGATATAGATTTAAAGAATTCATTTGTCATCGGTGATAAATTAGCTGATATTGAATTAGGAAAAAATTGTAATTGTAGTTCTATTCTAGTATTAACAGGTTATGGATTAGAAGAACAAAAAAAGATTATTAATGATTCTCCTGTTGCAGCTGATTTATTATCGGCTGCTAAGATGATACTAGGGAAATTTTAAAACATTAGGAGGTTGGTTGTCTTATGTCTAATAGAATAAATAATGTTTTTCTAAAGGATAGTAATATAGACGCATTTAATTACTATAATTTGTTGTTACAGGATGATAGTAGTGTGTTTTGGGATATTATTGTTATAACAGCATCTAATGAACAGCAAGCTATGACTTATCGCGATCAAATAGATTTTCGTTTAGCTAATAATATGCTGCCAAAAAGCACAGAATATATTGTTATATCTGATCCGGATGGCAAGAGGATTGGTTCTGGTGGTGCTACTTTTAATGTTTTAAGATATATTGTAGATATGTATGATGATATTAATATTTTTTCACATAAGAGAATAATGATTATTCATTCCGGTGGTGATAGCAAAAGGATTCCACAATATTCTGCCTGTGGTAAATTATTTTCGCCAACCCCTAGAGAGATAAAGGATAGTCGTCCTTCTACATTATTTGATGAATTAATCATATCATTTTCAAACTTACCAAGTAGAATGCAAAATGGGATACTGGTTTTATCAGGAGATGCATTGCTTTTATTTAATACTCTTCAAATAGACTTTCAATATAAAAAAGTAGCAGCTTTATCAATAAAGGCAGACATTGAAACAGGTACACATCATGGAGTTTTTCTATCAGGCAGTAGGAATGAAGTTCGTTTATTTTTACATAAAGCAAATAAAGAAGAACTGATTGAAACTGGCGCTGCTAAAAATGGTTATGTTGATATTGATAGTGGCGCGATATTTATGGATAGTGATGTTGTAAATAGTGTATTGTCTTTGATTACAGATAACGGTAAAATTGATAACAAAAAAATTGATATGTTTGTTAACGAAGATGTTCAATTAAATTTTTATGGCGATTTCTTATATCCAATGGCTAGCGCCGCAACCTATGAGCAGTATTTGGGTGAAAAGGCTGAAAAGGATATTAGTCCAAAACTTTTAGAATGCCGTAAAGAAATATGGGGAGTATTAAATAAATACAGAATTAATATTATAAAATTATTCCCGTCAAAGTTTATACATTTTGGAACAACAAATGAATTTTTAGATATGATTACTAAAAGCTTTGACAACTATAAGTTTATTGGATGGGAAAAAAGTACATTTTCGATAAATAATAGTGAATATAGTCCAGCATTAATAAGTAGTATTGTTTGTGAAAGTTGTACAATCGGAAGTAATTCTTATATTGAAAATTCTATTATATACGATGATGTATTGATAGGTTCTAATGTTATTGTTTCAAATGCGATTTTAACTAATGTTATAATACCAGATAATATGTGTCTAAGTACATTAAAGTTAGATAACAGAAAATATATTACAAGAATATATGGAATATTGGATAATCCAAAAGATGTTTTTAATGATAATCTAGTATATATGTCACATAATTTAAATAGTTGTTTTGAATACTACCATATAAATGTAAAAGAAATATGGGATAATAATGATCTTAGTATGTGGCATGCTAAACTATATGTGCCTGCCCAAACTGTTGAGGATAGTGCTAGAACTTCATTACTAATTTATGATATTTTATCGTGCAAGGCTTCAAAAAAACAGGTTAGTGCGTGGTTGAAGAGTGAACGATATAGTTTATTTTCCAGCTTTAATAAATGCGACAATAAAGCTATGCTAGAAGAAAAAAAGTCTCTTGAAAATAAGATTAGGATTGAGAAAATAATTAAATCTTTAAATAAAAAAGAGGATATCAATATTTCATTGGGATTGTTGGAGAATAGTATAAATGTCAATGAAATAGTGGATTTTTTCTTAAAAAATATTAATCTTTATTCTTATTCAGTTAAAATGAGAATATATTTATTACTTTCTATGCTAAGCAGAAAAAATCCAACTTTTTGTGATGTTCCTAGTGACATTTTGTTAAACAAGGTATTTGAAACTATTAAGGATTATACAAATGAAGAGTTAACTTTGAATACTAAAAAGAATGTTAATATTGCAAAAAAAGAAGCATCCGTGGAATTACCTATTCGTGTTAATTTTGGTGGTGGTTGGTCGGATACACCACCATATTGTTTAGAAAATGGTGGTACTGTTTTAAATGCAGCTTTTTCTCTTCAAAATAAATTGCCAATAAGGGTTGTTGTTAAAAAAATTAAAGAATTAGAAATAGTTTTAGAGAGTATAGATTATGGTGCTAAAATAACGATAAATAATATTAATGATATTTTAAATTGTTCTAACCCGTATGATCCATTTGTTCTATTTAAAGCCTCTTTAATAACAAGTGGTATTGTTCCTTATATTAATGATATTGATTTAGAAGCCTATTTAAAATCTATAGGTGGTGGGCTACATTTAATAAGTGACGTGACAGAAGTTCCGCGAGGTTCGGGATTAGGAACCAGCAGTATATTAATAGGTGCCTGTTTAAAGTCTTTACATGAGCTAATGGGTGAAGATATTTCTGATGATATAATATGTAAAGAAGTATTAATGGCAGAACAACTTATGAGTACTGGTGGTGGCTGGCAAGATCAAGTTGGTGGAATTATCAGCGGAATAAAATTGGTAACAACAAAACCTGGGACCAATCAAACCTTTAATGTAAAAAAACTTGATATTTGTCAAAATATTAAAAGTGAGTTGGATGAAAGAATAGTATTAATATATACTGGGCAAAGAAGGCTCGCAAGAAATCTTTTAAGAGAAATAGTTCTAAAGTATATTTCTTTCAATAAGGATATCATGGAAATAATAAATAGAATCCAGAAAACGGCTATTCTAATGGCATTCGAATTGGAAAAAGGAAATATTGATGAATTTGCTAGATTGATGAACGAGCAGTGGGACTTAAGTATTTTATTGGATAAAGGTTCATCAAATATCTGTATAGAGCAGATAATTAACTTATGTTCAGACTTAATTGATGGTAAAATAATTGTAGGAGCTGGCGGCGGCGGTTTTATAGTTGTTTTATTAAAGAAAGGAATTAGCAAACAAATTTTAAGTGGAAGATTACAGGAGGGATTCCAAGATAGTGGGGTCGAATTATATGATTCCAAGATTATCTATTAAAAAATAAAGAAACGAGGTATGTATGAAAATATCATTAATAACTGTTTGTTATAATTCGGCAAAAACAATTGCTGAAACTTTTGAATCAGTTCTATCCCAAAGCTATGATAACTATGAATATATAGTAGTTGATGGAAAATCTAGTGATGATACAATAAATATAATAGTGGAGTATGAAAAAAAATTTAAAGGTAAAATGCACTATATTTCTGAAAAAGATAATGGACTATATGATGCAATGAATAAAGGAATTAAATTAGCAACAGGCGAAATAATAGGGATTTTAAATTCCGATGATAAATTTTCAGGTAATGCAGTTTTAGAAAAGATTGCAAAAGAATTTAAGAAAACTAATTGTGATGCTTTATATAGCAACTTACTATTTATGGACCATGAAAAAATGATGTTTCCAGTTAGAAAAGTTATAGCTGGTAAAGTATCGAAAAAGCTTGGTTGGCATCCTCCTCACCCAACATTATATATAAAGAAAAGTGTTTATAATGAAATTGGTTTATTCAATTTAAAATATAAAAAAGTTTCAGACTACGACCTTATGCTTAGACTTGTTAGATCAAACTTTGGGATTGTATACATTAACGAATTTCTGATTTATATGAGGGCCGGGGGTCTAAGTACAAATGGATTGAAAGGATATATAAACAATTTTAAGGAATCATATCAAATTTTAAAGGATAATAAAATAAAGTTTGCTTTTGTAATAAATGTACATAGGTCTATTAAAACAATATGTCAGATGATAACGGCAAAATTTATGAAAATAAAGGTTTAAAATTATAAATATATAGGTATTAATAGTTTTATAAATAGTAATATTAGATTTGTTTTCAAATAGTAGTGGTGAACAATAATTTGATGTAATGAACTAAATATGAAGGATGATGAAAATCATCCTTTTATAATGCCTCTAATTGGAAAAAATTTAGCTTTAAAATGATAAGAATTTTTATAATCATAATTGTATCAGATTAGGTGTCATTCGTATTAAAAAATAGTGCGGTGGGCTTTTCTACTAACACAATTCATTATGGAATCTAAGTTCTATCTTCATAGTATTTTTTATGGTATAATCAATATGTAAATTAATTGATCTTTATCTTTGAAAAGGAGTAGAAATTAATGAAAATATTAGATGAAAAATTGAAATTCAAACGGATTAATAAAAATTTAATAATAATTATATTCATAATTAGTTTAATACCAATATTATGGATATCATTTTATAATCATCCTTCGGCTGATGATTATAACTATACTGTTAATACAGCCAGGGCTTTTGCCGAAGGTGGTTTAGGCAATATATTCTCTAGTATTTGTCAGACAGTAAAAACTTTTTATTATACTTGGCAAGGTACTTTTTCAGGGATTGCTTTAATGTCTCTTCAGCCCTCTGCCATTAATGATAACCTATATTTTTTATCAACATTTATATTACTATTTACTTTTATTATTAGTAATTATTTGTTAATAGCTTATGTTTTTACAAAAGCTTTAAAACTTGATTTTAATAAAACACTTAGCATTATTTTAATAACATTATTTATAGTAATTCAGCGAATTCCTTCAGCTGTTCAAGGTTTATATTGGTGGAATGGATCAATTTACTATACGTTCTTTTATTCCTTATTTTTGATTGAAATATATTTGTTTTTAAAATATTATAATGAGAAAAAAAAGAAATACTTAATATATATTATTCCCTTATTATCATTCTTTATAAGCGGTGGCAATTATGTAATAGCTTTATTACAACTTATAATGTTATCTTTAGTATATTTATATTATTGGATTTTTAAAAAGATAAAATTATCTCTTATTGGAATTTCCTTTTTAACAGGTATAATTGGTCTTGCTATTAGTATTTTGGCTCCAGGAAATGCTTTAAGAGGTCAAGAATTAGTGGGCATGGGGCCTATTACTTCAATATTAGCTTCATTTTATGGCGCAGTTATGTATATAAGTAAATGGACAGATTTAATTACGATTATCTATTTTATATTCATATCTATTTTGTTTTATGGAGTATATTCTAAAACAAATTATAATTTTAAATATCCATTATTAGTCTCTTTAATTACGTATGCCGTGTTTTCAGCTAGTTTTACGCCAGGATTATATGCTATGGGACATTTGTCTGATGGCCGGATGCTAAATATAATATATTATAGTTATTATTGGTTTATAGGTATTAACATATTTTATTGGATAGGTTGGTTTAGATTAAAAATCTTAAATAATTTCAAAGAAAAAAAGCCTTTAAGTTTTGAGAAAGAGAAACGAATTGCTATTATCGTTTTAGTAGTTATTTTTGGAGGTTTAATTATTGTAGATCATGCTAACTTTTTATCATATTATACAGCTAAATCATTAATAAATGGAGAAGCTCAAACCTATGATAAGGAATTTAGAGAACGTTTAAAACTATATAATGATGATAATATAAAAGATGTAATCACTAAACCATTTTCTGTTTATCCGAAAGCATTATATTTTGATGATATTACTACTGATCCAAATGATTGGCGTAATCAGTCTGTTGCTTGGCGATATAATAAAACCAGCGTGGGATTAACACAAGAGTAGGGAGATGTATATGAATAAATTGTATATTGTTATACCTTGTTATAATGAAGAAGAAGTTTTACCAGAAACTACTAAAAGATTAACTTTAAAAATGAATAGTTTAATAAACAAGAAAATTATATCTAAAGATAGTCGTGTTATGTATGTAAATGATGGATCAAAAGATAGAACATGGGAACTTATAAGACAAATAAATAGCGATAATAAGCTATTTATTGGACTTAGTTTGTCACGTAATCGTGGACATCAAAATGCTTTATTAGCAGGCTTAATGACAGCAAAGAACTATGCCGATATTGTTATAAGTATGGATGCTGATCTACAAGATGACATTAATGTTATTGATAAATTTATTGAAGAATACAATAAAGGAAGCGACATAGTTTATGGTGTTCGAAGTAAACGTAAAAAAGATTCTTTCTTCAAAAGATTTACAGCCGAATGCTTCTATAAATTAATGAAAAAAATGGGCGTTGATATTGTTTTTAATCATGCTGATTATCGATTGATGAGTAAACGCGCATTGGATGCTTTAGAACAATTTGAAGAAGTAAACTTATTCTTAAGAGGAATTGTTCCTTTAATAGGTTATAAAAACAGTATAGTAACTTATGAACGTAGTGAACGCTTTGCTGGTGAAAGTAAATATCCATTAAAAAAGATGTTAGCCTTTGCATTTGATGGCATAACATCCTTCAGTATTAAACCGATTAGATTAATATTTAATGTTGGTATTGCCATGTCTGCTATTAGTTTTATTATTATGATATACGCAGTTATTAGACATTTTAACGGTAATACTGTTCAAGGATGGACATTCATTACTATTTCTATTTGGTTGATAGCCGGTATTCAGATGCTTTCTTTGGGTATTATTGGTGAATATATTGGTAAAATATATAGTGAGACTAAAAAAAGACCACGATATATAATTGAAGAAGAAATAAAATAATTTATTTATTACTAATTGTTGAATAGTATATATTTACTATTCTTTTTTATTCTTTTATGTTGTGCTATAATAATTATGGTGGTATAAAATGAAGAGACGTATTGAATGGATAGATTGTGTAAAGGGCTATGGAATATTATTGGTTTTATTAGCTCATACCAATATATTCAATTCATTGAAATTTGAAATTTACACATTTCATATGCCTCTTTTTTTCTTTTTAGCAGGCTATGTTTTTTCAATTAAAAATTACAGTGGTTTTAAACCATTTCTTATTAAAAAATTTAAAACCTTAATTGTTCCTTATTTTTGTTTTGGAGGAGTAATTTTAATATATACTTTAATGACGGCTGGGTTTACAACTTATAATTTTTTTGACTTTATGAAACACTTACTATTGCAGCAAAGATTTCTTACCCTATGGTTTATTGCTTGTTTATTTTTTGCCGAAGTTATATTCTATTTTATTTTAAAGTTGACAAAACAAGATAATAGAAAAATTTCAATTATAATTATTGGTTTAGCCGTTATGTCTTATCTTTATTACAGATATATTAATATAAACCTGTTATGGAATATTGATACCTGCTTAACAGCAATACCGTTTTTAGGATTAGGATTTGTTATTAAAAATAATAAACAAGATTTTTTAGAAAAGTTTGTAAAGTATAGATATGTTTTTTTCCTGTTAATGATAAATACAATTGCGGGATATTTTAATTATAAGTTGTATCATACGGGTATTGATATGTTTTGGAATACATATAACAACTTTGTTTTATTTTATCTATCAGCTACGGCTGGTATATTGGCTTTTATTTTATTTGTAAGATTACTACCGATCAATAAAGCAATTCAATATATTGGAGAAAACAGTCTTATTTATTATGCATTACATCAATCTGTAGTTTTCCCTATTATTTATAGATTGTATTACAATCTAAACTTTTTTCAGAATAACGGCAGAATAGATGCGTTTATCAGTGCTATTTTTATGACAATGTTAACCTGTGTATTTTTAACTTTTGTTCAAAGAAAAATAATATCATCTAGATTCTCATTTATTGTTGGGAAATATTAGATTTAAAAAGGCATACTAAAATTCTTAATGAATAGTAATATACTATTCTTTTTTTATTGTTTCTCGTGGTATAATTAATTCAGGTGGTATAATGAAAAAAGTCTTATTTATATCTAGTACAGGTGGTCATTTAAATGAACTATTAATGCTAAAAGAAATGTTTAATAAATATGACTATCATATTGTTACAGAAAAAACAAAATCTAATTTAGAACTAAAAGAGACTTATCCTAATAGAGTAGATTATTTAATCTATGGTAGTAAGTCTCATCCTTTGGTTTATCCTTTTAAATTACTAGCTAATTGTTTTGTTAGTCTATTTATATATCTTAAGGTAAGACCTAAAGTTATAGTAACAACAGGGGCGCATACGGCAGGTCCTATGTGCTGCATTGGTAAGATCTTAGGTAGTAAGATTGTTTATATTGAATCGTTTGCTAATATCCATAATAAGTCGGTTACGGGTAAAGTTATTTATTACTTTGCTGATCTATTTATAGTACAATGGGAAGATATGCTTAAAGTCTATCCTAAGGCTGTTAATGGGGGGTGGATATATTAATGATACTAGTTATGTTAGGAACGCAGGACAAGCCTTTTAATAGGCTTTTAGAGGCGATTGATAAACAAATAGAAAAAGGTAATATTAAAGATAAAGTTATTGTTCAAGCAGGTACTACTAAATATAAATCTAAACATATGGAGATATTTGACTTATTACCAGCTAAAAAATTTAATAAATTAATAGAAGAAGCTGATATTGTTATAACACATGGGGGAGTAGGATCAATTCTGGATTCTTTAAAACGTAATAAAATCGTTATTGCTGCTCCTCGTTTAAAAGAATATGGTGAACATGTTAATAATCATCAATTAGAAATAATTAATGAATTTGCGGAAATGGGTTATATCTTACCATTAAAGGATTTTACCAAACTAGATAAAATAATTAAGAAAGCCTATACCTTTAAACCTAAAGATTATGTTAGTAATACACCCAATATGGTTAAGTTAATAGAGGATTATATCGATAATTTATAATAAGTATAAATATGTACTAATACTACTTGCTAGACTTATCTTCTTCTTTTTTCTTTAAACTATGATTATCAAAAGAGGTGAAATAAAAAATGAAGCAAGACAGAATGCATTTAATTAATAAATTATTTAATGATGAAACAATAAGAACGGTATGGGATGCTGAAAAAGAAAAATATTATATAAGTGTTGTTGATGTTGTAACCGTCCTTACAAATAGTACTAATCCAAGGCACTACTGGAATGTGCTTAAGTCAAGACTTAAAGCAGATGGAAATGAAACAGTCACAAATTGTGACCAGTTGAAATTAAGAGCTCAAGATGGCAAATATCGTTTAACGGATGTCGTTGATACTGAAGGAATGTTTAGAATAATCGAATCTATTCCTAGTAAAAACGCTGAACCGATCAAACTGTGGTTAGCGAAACTTGGCAGTGAAAGAATCGATGAGGTATTTGATCCGTCACTTGCAGTACAACGTTCAATAGATTTGTATCGTATCAAAGGTTATGATGAAGATTGGATTGCAAAAAGAATTAAAGGTATACAAGATAGAAAAAAACTTACTGATATATGGCAAGATAATGGTATAACTGATGCCAAAGAATATGCAATTCTTACGAATGAAATATATCATGAATGGTCTGGCATGACTGCTAAAGGCTATAAAGTGTATAAGGGTCTTAGAAATGAATCCTTAAGAGATAATATGAGTGATTTAGAAGTATTACTTGCTGATATTGGTGAAACAACTACTAGAGAACTTGCTAAAGAACACAAACCGTATGGATTGAATGAAAATAAACAAATTGCTAAATCGGGTGGAGAAATTGCAAAAATAACGAGAAAAGAAATAGAAATGAGATTAGGAAAATCAGTTGTTACAAACGAAAATGCTCTAAATTATCAATATGTTGATGAAAATAAGCAAATTGAAAAAAAATAATGATGTGCTTATATTTAAAAAGTATAATAAATATAAATAGAAAGGATCAATCAACATACATGATTGATTATATGGTGATTAATGGATTTTAGTAATAAAGTAGCCTTAGTAACGGGTTCTAGTCGAGGAATAGGTTCAGCTATAATTCGTGAATTAGCGAGTCATAATTGTAATGTTGTTATAAATTATCTAAATAGTGAAGATAAGGCTAAAGAATTGCAACAAGAAGTAATGACTAAATATCATGTTAAAGCTATGGTTATAAAAGCTGATGTCTCAAATGAGAGTGATGTAAAGAATATGATTGATACTATTATTAAAGAAATGGGTCATATTGATATTTTAGTTAATAATGCTGGTATTTGTAGTGATGATTCTTTTATGGATAAAGATATTCTTGAGTTTAAACGTGTAATTGATGTTAATTTAGTTGGGACCTTCCTTGTTACTAAATATGCTGCCAAATATATGTTAGATAGTAAAAGTGGTAACATCGTAAATATTACTTCAACTAATGGGATTGATACTAATTGTGAGTATGCGATGGATTATGATGCTTCTAAAGCCGGTGTTATTTCTTTAACTAGAAATTTTGCGAAAGTCTTGGCACCCCATATTAGAGTTAATTGTATAGCAGCTGGTTGGACTAATACACAGATGAATAAAAATATGGAAGAATCGTATAAACAAGAAGAAATAAATAAAATACTTCTTCATCGGTTTGCTGACCCTATTGAGATTGCTAAAGTAGTAGCCTTCTTAGTAAGTGATGATGCTGGTTATATTGATAATTCCATAATTAGAGTAGATGGGGGATATTAATGGAAATAAGTAAAGAAACACTAGATTTAGCTAGTAGAGTAGAACAAGAACTAGCAGATATATTTAAGAGTATTGATGAAAATTGTACTTATAATAGTATGAAAGTATTAAATGCTTTTCATAACCATCGTCTTAGTGAAGCTCATTTTAATGGTACAACAGGATATGGCTATAATGATTTAGGTAGAGATACGATTGAAATTATTTTTGCCGAAGTTTTAGGGGCTGAAGATGCTTTAGTTAGAAGTCAATTTATATCGGGGACCCATGCTTTAACAGTGGCTTTATTTGCCTTCTTACGCCCTAATGATGTAATGCTAAGTATTACTGGTAAACCATATGACACTTTAGAAGAAGTAATTGGAATAAATGAGAATGCTAGTTCTTTAAAAAGCTTTGGTATTAAGTATGAACAAATTGATTTAGTTAATGATGAATTTGATGTTGACAGAATAAAGGCGAGATTATTACAGGGAAATGTCAAGTTAATTGAAATTCAAAGGTCAAAAGGTTATTCAACTAGAAAAAGTATTGATTTAGATAAGATTGACAATATTATAAAAACTATTAGAAATATTGATAATAAAGTAATAATTATGATAGATGACTGTTATTGTGAGATGGTTGACACTAAAGAACCCCTAGCGGTAGGAGCTGATGTCATAGTTGGTTCATTAATTAAGAATTTAGGGGGCGGAATTGCTCCTAATGGAGCTTATATTGCTGGTAAAAAAGAATTAGTTTCTTTAGCCGCCGATCGCTTAACTGTACCTGGTGAAGGCAAAGAAGTAGGTCCATCCCTTGGTATTAATAAGAGTATTTTACAAGGGTTATTTATGGCTCCTAGTGTCGTTGCTAGTAGTCTAAAAACAGCCATATTTGCTAGTCGGATGTTAGAATTACTTGGTTATAAAGTGGAACCTAAATATAATGATAAACGAGTAGATATCGTTCAAAATATTGAATTTGGTGACCCCGATAAATTAATTAAATATTGTCAAGGAATACAGATGGCTTCCCCAATTGATTCATTTGCGATACCTGTTCCTTGGGATATGCCAGGCTATCAAGATCAAGTTATTATGGCATCAGGATCATTTACTCAGGGATCATCAATTGAGCTTAGCTGTGATGGCCCAATTCGTCCTCCATATATCGCCTATATGCAAGGGGGATTAACTTATCAATATGGTAAAATAGGTGTTATGATCGCTATTGACAATTTAAATAAATGAAAGAGGTGCTTGATGGAAAAGTTTGCAGTTATTGAAGTAGGCTCAACAACAACTAAAGGATATTTATATGATAATGGTAAGATAACCGTTTTAGACTTTGCTTTAATTGAATTTAAAAAAAATTATAATGTCAATAAAGAAATACTAGAGAGTGATAAATCTAAATTATATGATTACATTAAAAAGATTAGTGATGCTTTTAGTAATGTTTTTGTATATGGAACAAGCATTTTCAGAAATTTAACTGATGACCAAAAAGAATCTTTTTTAACAGAGTTTAAAAATAAAACAGGGTTTGATTTTACGGTTGTAAGTTCGGTTGAAGAAGAAAAATATACCGTCGCAGGTGCGGTTGCTAATGTTGAATATGATGGTAATGTCGCGGTTGTTGTCGGTGGTGGTGGTTCAGTAGAGATTGCTATTACAAAGAATAAAGATGTTATTGAAGATATTAATCTTAGTTTTGGATGTGTTGATATAACTAATGTTTTCCCTGATCTAGCGGATGAATATGCTAAATCAGATATTAGAGAAGTTATTGATTATGTTAAGACGCGAATTGTAGAAATACATAACCATGCTGATATTTTAGTATTAGCCGGTGGTGCTAATAAATATTTTAGAGAAAAAGCTTTCTATCAATTTGTTCACGAAGTACCATTTAATTATAATAATGAAGAAATGGTTATTATGGATGCTAATACTTTAATTATTCAAGATCGAAAATATTTCTATTATACCTCTTTAGAAGAGATGAAAAAGAATATGCCTGATGCTCCTAATTGGTGGGGGCCAACTAGAGCAACCACAGCTATTATTGAAGCCGTTAGTGAACTAATCGGTGCTAAATATGTAGCCGCATCAGATATCAATATGATTTATGGTATTATTGAAGAATTAAAAGATAATAAATAAATTGTTAAAAAAAGCTTGCATTATTATTATAGATGTGTTATAGTCTTAATGCCTAACAAGTTTACTCTCAATGTTTGAGATGTCTGCTTATAGATATATTGCTCTTTTGTGTATCTTTAGTGGTATAATGTGCTATATGCTTTGGCAGGTAATTGTTTGGAATTAATTATAAATGATAATATTAACTGTATGGAACTAGTAAAGTAATGAAATGATGTAGGATACCGAGCATAATATTAACAATATGACAAGAATATGTTATTTAAAATAATTTAATAAAATAAAGCTTTAATCATAAATAATATAATTAATATTAAAAGAGATAGAAATTTTACTATCTTTTTTTATTAGCACAAGTAGAAAGGAAAATGTATATGACATTCCAAGAACTTGGACTTATTGATCCAATATTAAAGGCCATTGCAGAAAATGGTTATTCTAAACCAACTCCTATTCAAGAACAAGCTATTCCTTATATATTAAAAAAAAGAGATTTATTAGGATGTGCGCAAACAGGAACGGGTAAAACAGCAGCTTTTGCATTACCGTTAATTCAATCATTAATAAATAATGAGGATTTTAATTTTTCACAACGAAGAATTAAGGTATTAGTCTTAACACCAACGAGAGAATTAGCTATTCAAATACGTGATAATTTTCGCGCTTATAGTGTTCATACCAATTTAAAATGTAGTGTTATTCTAGGTGGTGTTAATCAAAATTCACAAATTGAAGTTTTAAGAAAAGGCGTTGACATTTTGGTAGCAACCCCAGGTCGTTTATTGGATCTAATCAATCAAAAACATGTTGTTTTAACTGATCTTAAAACGTTAGTTTTAGATGAGGCTGATACGATGTTAGATATGGGTTTCATTAAAGATGTTAAAAGAATTATTAATGTTTTACCGGAAAAAAGACAAACATTATTATTTTCGGCAACAATGCCTAAAGAAATTAATGATTTAGCTCTAACACTTCTTAAAGACCATGCAACAGTTAAAGTTAATCCGGTTTCTTCAACAGTTTTGAAGATTAACCAATTATTGTATTATGTTGATCGAGGTAATAAAACACCTTTATTAATAAAAATAATTAAAGAATTAAATATGAATTCCGCCATTATTTTTACTAGAACTAAACATGGTGCCAATAAACTTAGTGAAGTATTACTAAAAAATAATATTATCAGTGAAGTAATTCATGGTAATAAATCACAAAATGCTCGTGTTAAAGCTTTAACTAATTTTAAAACGGGAAAAAGTAAATTCTTAATTGCGACTGATATTGCTGCTCATGGTATTGATGTTAGTGGATTAGAATATGTTATAAATTATGAAATACCTAATTTGGCTGAAACCTATGTTCATAGAATTGGTCGAACAGCTAGAGCTGGTTTGGCTGGAACAGCTATATCTTTGTGTGATAGTGGAGAACAGTCTTATATAAGGGATATTCAAAAACTAATTAAGCAGGAGATAGAAGTAATTGATAATCCAGAATTTCCAATGGTAAAACATGAATTACCAGAAACAAGTAAAAGAAATAATAACAATTTTAAAAAACAGTTTAGTAGTAGTGTTAAGAAGCCAACTCGTTTTGATGGTAACAAAAAAGATAGTTATCGACCAAAATTTGCTAATACTAATAGTAAACCAGGGTTTAGTAGAAATTTTAAAAGAAGAGGAAAGTAAAAATGTGAATTAAGTAGATGTTAACATCTACTTTTTTTATTAGAATTGTGATAAAATTGTGATAGGAAGTAGGAATAGTGTATGAAAAAAAATAGACAATTATGGCTTTCTTGTCTTTTTCTTATATTATTATTAATTGGTGGTATACTTTGTTATCGTTATATCGATATAAAGCAAAAGGAAATGGCAGAAATGACTAGACAATTAAAAATTGCGGATATAAAAAAACATTATCATTCTAAGGCGATTATAAGTAATGATACCAGTTTATATGCTTTAAAGGATAAAAAATATGAGCAAATAGGAAAAATATATAAAAATACAAAAGTTAAGTTAGGTGCTAATGAAGTTAATACCGAAAAAGATGAATACTTTAAATTAATAGATAGTGACTATTATGTAAAATATATGGATATTGAAAATAATAAAGATCAATCAATTATAAATGATAGATATTTAAAATATATACCCTTTGATAAGAAAATAGTTACTAATTCACCAACTACTTTCTACCGTGAAGATAAAACAGAAGAAATGTCAATTAATCAAGAATTCACTTTAGAATATATAATAAAAGAAGATAATCGTTATGGGGTAATATATAATAACGAATTGTTATATATTGATATTAGTAATGTTAAAGAATTAATTGATAATGATGAAAAATATGAAAAAAATACTAAAGGAGTTTCTGTTATAGCGTATCACTTTTTTGCCGATAATAGTAAAGGGGAAAGGTGCGATCAAGATATTTGTCTTTATAAAAGTGTTTTTTCAAAACAAATGCATTATTTAAAAGATAATAATTTCTTTACTTTAAAGTTAAGTGAATTAGAATTATATCTTAAAGGTGAGATAAATATTCCTAAAAAAAGCGTTGTTATAACAATTGATGATGGAGCAAAAAATACTAATATAGCAATTGAAGTTTTAAATGAATTACAATTAAATGCTACTATGTTTTTAATAACATCATGGAATAGTCCTAGTGATTACATAAAAAGTGATTATATTGAATATCATTCTCATTCCGATAATTTACATCAAAATTATATGTGTAGTGGTGGAGCCCAAGGCGGTTATATATTGTGTATTGATTATGATAACTTAATAAGAGATTTAACAACTAGTAAGAATGCATTAAAAACAACTTATTTTTGCTATCCTTTCTACGATTACAATGAAAGAGCAATTAAAGCTTTAAAAGAGGTTGGTTATACTATGGCCTTTATTGGTGGTAACATAAAGGCTAAAGTAGGAGTAAATTTATATAAAGTTCCACGCTATGTAATTAGACAAGGTGTAAATGATAATACTTTTACAAATTGGGTAAATTAAAGAGTCTATACAATAGACTCTTTATTTGTTAAATAGGTTTTAAATTACTCAAAAATAGGGCATAGTATTCATCATAAGTTATACCTGCTTTATGAATATAAGTAGCTATATTTTGACCAACATAACGATAATGCCAAGCCTCATAGTTATATCCTGTAATATAAGATTTATTTTCGGGATATCGTAAGATAAATCCATATTTATAAGAATTCTCTTGCATCCATTTAAATTCTTTTGAATTACCAAAGTCTTCATAATTTCCACCAGTTTTAGTAACATCTACAGCTAAACCTGTTTGATGTTCACTAAAGCCTGGTCGTGCTGAATATGTATCGGCTTTTTCTATACCATCTTTTTTAACATAATTGTTATATAGATTTTCTTGATATTCATATGAGCGATAGCCAGAAGCAGCTTTAATCGCATACTTATCTTTCTTGGCAGCCTGGCACATATCAACAAAGGCATCTTTGGCGTCTTCTTGCAATTTAATATCTTTGGTGGCAAACTTGCTATCTATCTTTACTAAACCATTGGGAATGTAATCAGAAGGTAATTGATTACATTTATTTACTAAAACCATACTAGTATTAAGATTAGTAGCTGGTTTTATTTCACTATAAAAAGCTTTATCAATACCCATACTTATATAGAGCATTATTGTTTCATCAGCTAATTCGGGATGTAGATTTTTATAGGCTAGATAACGTGTATTATTATTTTGGTTTGACAATGTAACAAAGCTACCATGATTATTATTGATTAAATCAATATTATTTATAATCGTTTTTTCTAAGTCTAGGGTGCCATTAATATATCCAATCCACCAGTTATTAATAATATTATAATCCTTGTTTAAGACATCATATAGAGCTTTAATCTTTCTATTGATATTTACAATATAAGAATCAGAACAAGTATTTAAATAGGAACTGTTGTAAAGATTATATGCATTATTATAATTGCTTTTTTCATTTTCGAAACTGAATTGATAATGACTAATTATATCAGTATTAATTTTGGTAATATTATTACTTGCCATAAATCACCTTTCTAAAAAGATTAATATCTTTTTCCATTCCATTCTGATAGAAAATTATCAGTATAAGTTTTAACAAATTTTTCTCTTTCACAAGCTAGTTCATAACCAGTTTTAGTATTCATATTATCTTTAATTTTAAATAATTTATTATAGAAATGATGAATAGAAGAAGCTTCAATGGCATCTTCTTCGTGATATTCTTCATTAATTGGTAATGGTGTATTAGGGTCATATATAGGACGGTTATGAGCACCACCAAATGTAAATGTTCGAGCGATACCAATAGCACCAATGGCGTCTAGATTATCAGCATCTTGTAAAATAAGAGTTTCAATATCACTTACTTGGTTATTATTTTTATTAAAATTATATTCTTCATGGTATTCAATACAATGACATATTTTATTTATTTGTTCATCACTTAAATTTAAACCATCTAATAGTTTTCTAACTGTTAATAAAGAATCTTTGGGGTAGCAATAAGTACCCATAACAGTTGATAAAATACGGTGAATATCGTGTAAGTAAGCAGCAATACCAATAATAAGATGGTCTCCTCCTTCGATAGCCTGAATATCTAAAGCAACTTTCATAGTTCTTTCTAAATGATATATATCATGACCAGTACTATCTTTTATGAACATATCTGATATTCTTTCTTTTAAAATAGGAATTATTTGTTCTAACATTGTTATTACCTCCTTGTTAGCATTATAACACTTTATATTTATAAAATAATAGTCTTATGTTATAATAATAAGTATTTGGAAGGTGAATTATGGGTAGATTACAAGTTGAGCAATTTTTTAAGAATAAAAATTATAATGTTGATATTATTGAAATGACTGATAGTGCTACGGTAGTAAAAGCAGCTGAACAATTGGGAGTTACTACTAATGAGATAGCTAAAACCTTAGCTTTTTTTATTAATGATAATCCAATTGTTATTGTTATGAGTGGTGATGCTAGAATTGATAATGCTAAATATAAAGATTATTTTAAGACTAAAGCTAAAATGATATCACTAGATATTGTTGAAGATGTTGTTGGGCATCCAGTTGGTGGCGTAAATCCCTTTGGTGTAAAAGATAATGTTAGTATTTATATGGATGAATCACTAAAAGTAATGGATGAAGTATATCCGGCCGCTGGGTCTTTCAATATAGCGTTAAAAATTAAAGTTAATGATATGTATGAATTAACTGATGCTAAATGGATTGATGTTACTAAAATGAGTAATTAGTGGAATTATCAATAATTAAAGATATGTTATTTCTTAAATAATTGGATATAATAACCTTGTAATAAGGAGGTTATGTTATGTCATCTTTAAATGAGGATAATATTATGCCACTATCCATTGAAAAAGCTAAAACCATGGCAAAAGAAGAGGGTTTAGACTTAGCAAGAACAATCGTTGATGCAAATAAGTATATGATTGTTGGCAGCAAAAGTTATGGTGGATATCCTAATGTCCGTGCTTTAGCACGAATGAAAAATGAAGATTTAAAAGCTTTTTACTTTGTTACCAGAGCTAAATCTCGTAAAATAAAACAGATCAAAATGTTTAAAAAAGGATGCGTGTATGTCTATGATGCAAACAATTTTCAATCAGTAATGTTCGAGGGTAAGTTTAAAATTGAACTTAATACATTAGTTGGAATTAGTGATATTTACAAGATAGATAAGGTTGATCCTTTTAATTTTGTCACTATAAAATTTATTACTAGAAGAGTTCATGTGTATAAAGACTATCAAACTTATATATATAAAATATAGGAATAATACTTTTGAGTATTATTTTTTTAATACTAGGAAAGTGCCTTATAAAAATATTGTATTCATAAAATGAAATTAAAAGATATTGATAATATTTTAATTGGTGGATAAATAAAGATTGCAATTAATTAAGATATAATTTATAATATGTTCTGATGGGGGGAACGAACGTGAGAATAGTTAGTCATAATGTTATAAAAAAACTAAGAGATGGTTTAGATTTACTTGGTTTTAAATCAGTTATTATGGAGCCTAGTAAAGAAATTCTATTTATTAGGGGTAATGGTATAACTACTTCTTTCAATTTTACTAAAGAAGATTTAGAAGATGGTTTTGGTGATAAAAAACTTAATGTTACTTTAGGAGAAGATAGTTACAAAATAAAATTTACTGATGGGACTGAAGAATTTACAGTAAGACAGGGTATTAAAAAGGGTAAGGAATTTACTATTGTTGAACTTCAAACAAAGGATAATGAAGACCGTACTTACAATGTTAAATATGATACGGCGGTTGATCGTTTTGATGTGGCATTTGAAACTTCCAAAGAACATAATCCCCTATTTAAAGAAGAAGTTTGTTTTTCAACTAAACAAAACGAGAAAGAGAATCCTAGTGGAATAAGTCCTTTTCATGAGAATGGTTTAATCGCCCACGGTTTTATAAGTGATGGTAAGTATATTGAGAGACGATTGACGTGTTCTTTTAATTGGCAACAGGTAAGCGATGAGCAAGAAGTAGAGTCTATGGATAATAGTGTAATTATATATAGGGAAGATGGTCGAAACTATAGAAGTATACCTATGGACGATATTACTTTATTTAAAATGATGCTTCTTAAACATCCAACAAATGTAGCAACAATTGATTTAGTTATGAGAACAATGGGTACAGTATTTGATAATTATCGTTTTGGGAACTTTATAAACAGTGATTCAACACCTAAATTAATGAGTTCTCAACAGTTTACTTTACCATTTGTAATGGGAAGTCTTTATAATAAAGCAATAGATGCTCAAGTAGAAGAATGCATGTTTTTGTTTGATAGAGGCAACGAACAACTAAGTGTTGAAAGAGTTAGAAGACTAAACGGTTTTCCGGTTAAAAAAGCTATTATTTAATAGCTTTTTATTTTTGGAATAATTGGTAATTCTAAAATAGAAGCTTAAAAACCATTGAAAATGGTCTTTAAAGTATGTCAGCGATTGGTTTAGGAGTGACAAGTATAACATATATTAGTAATTAGAGAGTAAAAACTCTCTTTTTTATTAATTATTATTACATAAAAAAACCTATATAAAATAGGTTTAATATTGTATTCCCCAAGTAACCATATGTTTGGCTGTTTTTCCACAAACAACACATTTATCAGATATATGTTCTTGAATAAATGGTATACATCTTGATTTGATACCATTTATTTCTTTCATCTTTAATTCACAAGCCTCATTACCACACCACATAGCTTTAATGAATCCTGGCTTAGTATTCATTATGTCTTTTATTTCATCTAATGAAGTACAGTTATAAGTACGTTCAAGATTATGTTTTAAAGCTTTATTATACATATCTTGTTGAATAGTATCTAATAATTTCTTTATATTAATAATAATATTACTATCATAAGGAATAGTTACCTTTTCACTAGTATCTCTTCTAGCAATGGTAATTTGTTTATTTTCTAAATCTCGAGCCCCTATTTCAATGCGAATAGGGATACCATTCATCTCATGTTCAGCAAACTTAAAACCGGGTGTACGATCTGTTAAATCAGTAAAAGTAATAATACCATTATTATTTAATTTATTATTTAAATCGGTAGAAATATTTAAGATATTCTCCTCTTTACCAATTGGTATAATAACAGCTTGTTTTGGCGCTATTTTAGGTGGTAATACTAATCCATTATCATCACTATGAACCATAATAAGAGCACCAATCATTCTAGTTGTTGTTCCCCATGATGTTTGATAAGCATATTCTAATTCATTATTTTTATTAGCAAATCTAATATTAAATGGTTTAGAAAACTTTTGACCAAAGTAATGCGATGTTGATGATTGTAATGATACACCGTTATACATTAATGCTTCAACGGTTAAAGTGTATTCAGCACCAGCAAACTTTTCTTTTTCGGTCTTTTTTCCAGTGACAGTTGGAATAGCTAAATATTGTTCAAAGAAGTTCTTATAAACATTTAACATTCTGTCTGTTTCAGCCATAGCTTCTTCAGCTGTCGCGTGAACAGTATGACCTTCTTGCCATAAGAATTCCCTAGTACGAAGGAAAGGTCTGGTTTCTTTTTCCCATCGTATAATATTACACCATTGATTATATAATTTAGGCAAATCGTTATATGATCGAACAACTTTTGAATAGTAATCACTAAATAGTGTTTCACTAGTAGGTCTTATACACATAGGTTCTTCTAAAGTATTTTTACCACCTTTAGTAACCCAAGCAACTTCAGGAGCAAAACCCTCAATGTGTTCCGCTTCTTTTTTTAATAGACTTTCTGGAATTAAAACGGGCATATATACATTTTGATGTCCTAACTTTTTAAACTCGTCATCTAAAACTTTTTGCATATTTTCCCATATAGCATAACCATTAGGTTCAAAAACAATACAACCCTTAACATTAGAGTAAGCAGCTAAATGAGCATTAGTTACAATATCCGTATACCATTTAGCAAAGTCTACATCACGGGAAGTTATTAATTTATTTTTTGGCATAATATCACTCCTAAATTTATTAAAATAATTACTTAATTTATTTTATCATATTTTTCAATGATTTTAACTAATAAATAAAAATAAAGGAAGAATTTTTAATAATCTTCCTTTATTTATAAATTATATATAACTATTTACAAGTATATCCTTCATCTTCAAAAACTTTTATAAAATCGGTTTTACTAGCATAGCCTTGAGCACCAAATTCTTCTTCATAGTCTTTTTTAGACATACTGAATGTAATGGAAGCACCATTGTTAATCTCTTTAACTACTGGTGTTATTCCATATTTTGTCTTAAAACTATCATATTGTTTTTCAAGAGCTGATATGAAGGTTGATTTATATGGTAAATATTGTTCAGAAAGTTCAAATGTAATGATATCATCAAGTGTATTTAAGTTACCAAATTGAAAGTGACCAGTTATTTTTTGATTAAGTGTACCAGTAGTTTCACTCGAGCTTTTAGTACATACAACATCACCAAAAGTACTCAATGGCGATAGTAGAAATACTGCTATTACGATAACAACAACAGCAATAATCCAAATAAGTTTATTATTTTTAAGTGTATCCATAAAATTATTACCTTGTGGTTGACTGGTATATACTTGATTCTGATATGGTTGAGAATAATTGTTGGTTGCTTGATTTGTATAATTCATTGTTTGATTATTTTGCTGATATGAATTATCACTTGGTGTTACATTTGTCGGATTAACAGGATTTGTGGGCTGATTATTGCCTTGATTAGAATTAAAGAAATTATTTCCTTCGTTATTCATTTCACTCCTACTTTCAAGCAAATTATATAGCATAGGGAACAGTATTTCAAGTTTTTTTTTCATTGTTTACGTTTTTAGTATAAAAAAATACAAAATATATTTAATATTTTGTATCTTATCATATATTATTTAATTAAACTATATATATCATTAGCTAAACTAACAGGGTCCTCAACTTGTAATCCCTCGATTAATAATGATTGATTATATAGGATGTTAGTTAGTATTTTAAGCTTATCTTTGTCATTAGTTAGAGCTTCTTCCAAGGTTTTAAACATCGAATGCTCGGTATTAACTTCCAATACTTTTTTAGCATTAACTCCTTCAGCATTTGGCATCATCTTTAATACTTTTTCCATTTCAATAGACACATCACCCTCACTTGTAATACATACGGGATGGTTTTTTAATCTGGTCGATGCTTTAACTTTAGTAACTTTATCTTTTAATACTTCTTCCATAAAGGTAAATAGTTCTTTATTATCATCACTATTTTCCGTTGTATCTTTTGTTTCGACATCATCGCTAGAAACAGATTTAAACTCTTTATCTTTATAATTCATAAGTATTTTGATAGCAAATTCATCTACTTCTTCAGTTAAATATAGTATTTCATAATCTTTGTCTTTAGCGAATTCTATTTGTGGCAATTTATCAATATGCTCAATATCTGATCCAGTAGCGTAATAAATATATTTTTGATCGGTAAGCATATGATCAACATATTCATCTAAAGAAACAAGTTTATGTTCTTTTGAAGAATAGAATAGTAATAGATCTTTTAAAAAGTCTTTTTCTTTACCCCAATCATTATAAACACCATATTTAATAACACGACCAAATGTTTTAAAGAAAGTATCATAATTAGTTCGATCTTCTTTTAACATTTCTAAAAGACTTTGTTTAATCTTATCTTTAATTTTTTTAGCAATAAATTGAACTTGACGATCATGCTGCATTACTTCTCTTGATATATTAAGTGATATATCAGGTGAATCAATAATACCTCTAATAAAACTGAAATATTCAGGTAATAAATCTTGACAGTGTTCCATAATAAGAACATTATTAGAATATAACTCTAAACCTTTATCAAAGTCTTTACTATAGTAATCAAATGGTAATTCACTTGGTATAAATAATAAGGCATCATAATTAATTGTACCTTCAACTTTAGTATGAATAGTCTTTAATGGTTTGTCATAACCAAAATGTTGTTCAGCATAAAAATTTTCATAATCTTCATTTGTAAGATCCTTTTTATTTTTATGCCAGATAGGGATCATACTATTTAATGTTTCATCTTCAATATATTCAATATCCTTATCATTTTCTTTTTTGGTTTTAGTTATTGCCATAACAATAGGGTATTTAATGAAGTTAGAGTACTTTTTAATTAATGATCTTATTTCATATTCACTTAAAAAATTTTCATAATCATCATCTTTGGTACTATCTTTGATATGTAAGATAATATCTGTTCCAACATCTTCTTTATCAGCTTTAGTAATAGTAAATCCATCTGTGCCATCAGAAACCCACATATAGGCAACATCCTCTTGTTTATGACTAATAACTGTTACTTTATCAGCAATCATAAAGGCTGAATAAAAACCCACCCCAAATTGTCCAATAATACTATTATTTTTAATATTATTTTCTAGTTTGAAAGCTAAGGTGCCACTTTTAGCAATGGTTCCTAGATTGTCTTCTAATTCCTTATCATTCATACCAATTCCGGTATCACTAATGGTTAGAGTACGATTTGATTTATCAATAGAGATTCTAATTTTTAAATCGTCCTTGCTAACATTTTTATCTTTGGCTGTGAGTAATAAATAGTGGCGCTTATCAAGAGCGTCGCTCGCATTAGATATTAATTCTCTTAAAAATATCTCTTTATGAGTATAAATAGAGTTAATCATAATATCTAATAATCTTTTTGATTCGGCTTTAAATTGTTTTTTGGCCATAAGTATTCCTCCTTATTAATATTATAAATAGCACTTTCAACTTACGAGTGCTAAAACAATTATAGCAACATTTTTAGAATAAATCAAGTATTTAAATTTTATTATTTGACACAAAAATAATAAAATGATAAAATACAGAACATTCAAGGGTGATTATTATGAAATTTGTAATAAACTATGATTTAATAAATAAAGTAAAAGAAGCAAAGGGACAGTTTGCATTAAACAAAACCAATAAAAAGCATATAGGGGCCAATATTATTGGATGTACTGGATTACTTAGCTTTTTATTGCTAAATAATTTTTCAATTGTTAAATCGCTATTACTTTCAACTAATATTACATGCATAGTTTTATCTTTTATGCTTGCTTATGAACAATATTCAAAAGGTGATATTAATAGAGAAAAGGCTATGCAAACGCTACGAACTTTATCTGAACAATTAAAAGTGTTGCATATCCAAACAAGTGACATTTTATTATTAGATTCATGTCAAGAGTATGTTGAATATGAGCCAATCCTTAAATTTAAAATTATACCATGGTTAAAACAAAATAAGTGTATTTCAATTATTGCATATGATAATGGTGAAAAAAAGGAAGATTCTATTTTTCAGGAACATGTATTGCTTAGTAAAAAATATGTTTTATCGCATGGATCACCTTCAAGAGTAACTAAATTAGCTTTTAATAACGTATAAATTAGACATATTTAACCTATATGATATAATGTTGGAGGTGAGGGAATATGAAAAGAAAAAATAAAGATCTTGATATTTATGCTATTCAAGGTGATAGAAGAGATTTAGAAACTGTATTAAGTAATGTTAAGGTCGTATCAGATAGTAATATTTTATTTACTAATGTACAATGCCATTTTACTGTTAATAATAAGAAAATAAATGTTTTAAATTTTGATACGATGTTTTATAGTGAGGCTAATGATAGTTTAATTTTATTATTAAAAAATGGGGCTGTTAGTGTTGATGAATTTATCCAAGCCTTAATTAACCGTAATATTCCTTTTACAGAGGTTACCTTAAAATCTTTTGTTAATAATGATAACGAAGGTACAGTGCCAGAAACATGGATTGCTCGTGATATGGAAGTACTTCGTTTAGCTTTAAATGATACAATTGTTAAAAAGGGTCCAAGATATGCTGAATATTATCCAGATTTAATTAGTAAACTACAATTTGAGTATGGTTATGAACAAGGCTATGATGATGTATTAAACAGACATTTAGATGGACGTAATTTTAAGGGTGTTCTACAATTACCAGATAAACTAGTGTTATTAGTCAATAGTCCAAGTATCAGTCGAGAAGAAGTTTATAAAGTGCTTTTAGAGGCACATTTTACAGTAGGAATTAATAGAGATAATTCTAGTATACCTAATTTTTTTACTACCAAAGAAAACCATACAAGATAGAATCAATCAGAAATGATTGTTTTCTTTTTGTAAAAAATATAATAAAATTATCTTAATAGTGAAACATTTTAATATTTATATTTGTATTATTTATGTAAGGAGAAATATACTATGGCTCATATTGATGAAAAACAGATTCAAAAACTCATTGAAGATTATACTAATATGGTATATCGTCTATGCTGGTTATATCTAAAAAGCAAGGAAGATGCCGAAGATGCATTTCAAGATGTTTTTATTAAGATTATTGAAAAGGCGCCAATTTTTCTTAGTAAAGAGCATGAAAAAGCATGGATTATTCGCGTTACATGTAATCATTGTAAAAACATATTACGAATTATGAAATATCGTAATCTTGTTTCCTATAATGATAATATTGATAAGATTGACACCAAATCTTTAGAGTCTAATTTGTTAAAAGATATATTAGAGCTACCCTTACAGTATCGTAATGTTTTATATTTACATTATTATGAAGGATATAATACTAAAGAAATAGCAACCATTCTTCATAAGAAAGAACCAACCATCCGTACTTGGTTAAAAAGAGGTCGAGAAAAATTAAAAATGAGATTAGGAAGTGATAACAATGAATAAAATTAAAGAAGCTTTTGATACTATAAAGATTGATAATAGTTTAAAAGAAAGAACATATTTAGTGATAAAAAATCAATCAACAAAAAGAAAAATTTCTTTTAAAACAATTATTATTACTAATGTGATTTTGGCTTTAACTCTTGTTTTAATATTTAATTATAATCCTAATAGAAATGATAAAACCAGTATTGATAAGGCAGGAGATTTGAATACTAATATTTTAAGTGAATCTGCTACCAATAATTTTAATTCATTTGTATATAATGGTAATAGTTATACTATGAGTAATATTATTGTTAATACTTCGGATTTAAACATTAAGCTTGGCTTATTAAAAGAAGTTATTTCTAATGTAATGGATGGTTATCAAAATTATGAGTTGTATACTATTAAAGATAATGATAATATATTAGTAGTAAAGAATGGTGACAATTTATATCCTTATCAAAAACAGTAAATATAAAATATAAATATTAAAAGGAGATGTGAAAATGAAGAAAATAGGTTTAATGTTATTAACTTTGTCTTTATGCTTATTACCAATAAAGGCCTTTGCTTTAGATGAGACAGATACGGATTGTGTTCCCCAAAATGATTGTTGTATTAAATATAATGGGACTAATGATGATAGTATTGTTAAATGTATTAGTCCTAGTGATATTAATGGTAATACAAGTAGTAGTGATCCCCAAGCAGTAGCGCCTGATGAGAAAGATAATCCTGATCAGGCTGTCAGTAGTGATGACAATAACACACCCACTGGGGAGGTTAATCCTGATGAGGCTAGTGATTTAGCAGCTTATGATACAGTTAAAGCTCTAGCTGAAAGTTCTACTAATAGTGATCAAAATGATAATAAGGGAATAATTCTTTATTCAGTAGGATCAGGGGTAATTGGTATGACTATTGGGACTGGTTTAGTTTATTTTCTAGTTAAAAAGCATTGATTTAAATAGGATATATTGTTACAAATATATCTTTTTTTCTGCTATAATAAGAATGTTCTTGACTCTACCCTTAGAGGATAATATATCATTTATATTGGGAGGTGATTTAATGTATCGTATAGGTTTGTTTTCCAAAATAAATAAAGTAACGATAAAAGCATTACGATATTATGATGAAATTGGTTTAGTTGTGCCAAAATTTATTGATAGTAATGGTTACCGTTATTACACGTCGGATCAATTAGCGACTATTCACCAAGTTATAGCATTAAAACAATTAGGATTATCTATTTCAGAAATTCAAGCAATAATTAATGGTGCCAATATTGCTTATATTCTTGGAAAAAAAGAAAAAGAATTGGAAATACAAATAAATGAATATCAAGATCAACTTGCCCGTATAAAAAATATTTTAAAAAATGAGGAGGAAGAAAGAACAATGGATAAAAATGTTATTATTAAAGAATTACCCGAATGTATTGTTTATTCTTATCGGACAATTATACCTAGTTATGATACCTATTTCACAATGTTACCAGCACTTGGAGAGTCAGTAAAAGAACATAATCCTGATATTAAATGTCAAGTTCCAGGTTATTGTTTTGTAATTTATCATGATGGTGAGTACAAAGAAAAAAATATTGATATTGAATATTGTGAAGCTGTTAATAAAATGGGGAAAGATTTTGATGAGGTTAAATTTAAAAAGATTCTAAGTGCTAAAGCAGCTTGCTTATTACATAAGGGTTCATATAACAAATTAGGAGAATCATATGCTTATATTTTTAAGTGGATTGAGGAAAACGGCTATACTATTGCTGATAATCCACGAGAAAGTTATATCGACGGTATTTGGAATAAGGATAGTGAAGATGAGTGGTTAACAGAAATACAAGTACCAATAGTCAAAAAATAGTCATAAAAAAAGAAGAAATTTCTTCTTTTTATTTTGTATTTTCTTTAGTTAATGATTGTCTATAATCATCAAGAATTTTCTGTAATATTTGGGCGGCTAATTGTGCTTCCTCATAGGCATACATAACATTACCAGCTCTATAATCAGATTCTTTTATTTTCTTTAGTTCGTTTATTAAATCAGTAACTTGAGTTAAGCCTTGTATATGTGCTAAACCATTACTTGCCTCTTGTGATAGGACTTGTTTTTCTTGTTTACCTTTACCATCAAATATTGATGGTCGCATTTTATCGGCCCTATCTTTTATGGCAGTAAAATGTTCCATTAAAATGGTACGAGCTTGACTTACAAAGATATTAATTACTGCTAATGAATTATCAATGGTACTTTGAAGTGAGGCTTCCATATCTTTATAATTAGTTAATTTACTGGGATCAACAACTTGAACATTTTCAGCTTGAGCAAAACGTAGAGTATTATCATCAAAAACTCTTGCGATAGTTCTTCCATCATTATCGAAATTAGTAAATTTGCCACCTCTAGTGTTAATTATTGCTTCGGGGTGCATTTCATATAATAATCCACTTATAAGAGGTAATGATTGATTATAGGGTAACCCACCTATATAAAGAGGTGTATTAGTCTGTCTTTGACGACTATTGATAAACAATAAGCCGGCTAGAAAATGTAATTGAGCTTCATTTATTCCTAATTTACTTAGTTTATCATCAATTGGCATAGGAGCAGTTACTGGTTTTTCAATTCTAATCGGCTCTTGATTTAACAATTGTCGACCACCAACATAGGAACATTCTTTTCTTTGAAAATTTTCACTTGTATCACAACAAGCAAATAAATTGCTACTGATGGCTAATTCGGGATAAGCAAAAAAAGCTTCTAAAGGAATAAGAGCTGTGTTTGTTGTTTGGGATGCTCTATTTCCAAAAGGAGAGATATAAGTATACTGAATTCTAATATGTTCAGCATCGAATAAATCGATTTTTTCACTTAGTCCAACTCCCTGTTTTGAAATTAGAAGATTTCTATTATTAACGGAATCAGAAATGCTTGTTTCTCCAACAATGCCTTTAGTGGTAAAAGCTGGCGCATAACCATCATTATAACCATCGCTTCTTCTAGTATAGATTCCCATCAAACAAACTATATCTTCATTTGTCATATAACGATTACCTCCTACTTTATTAAACTAATTATACCATTTTTTTATTATGGCGACAAAATATTTTTAATATCAACAAGTTGTGGTAAAATGATTATATAAGGAGGGATTACTATGTATGATATTGTTATTATTGGTGGGGGACCAGCTGGTTTTTCTGCTGCTTTAACTGGAGCTAAAAGAAATAAAAGTGTTTGTATGATTTATCCTACTATTAATGATAGTTGGTTAAGTAAAATAGAAGAAATAGATAATTATCCGGGTCTATTTCATATAAGTGGTAAAGAAATGTTAGATACATTTGTAAGACAAGCTGAAGCAATGGATATAAAGATTATTAATGGAGTTGTATCGCAAATAATGCCAAGTGGTGATCATTTTTATTTAAATGTTGATAACGAATTTATTGAAGCTAAAAATATTATAATTGCTACAGGTATGAAACAGGTTAATTTAATTGATGGCGAAGATACCTTTTTAGGTAAAGGTGTTAGCTATTGTGCCACTTGTGATGGTATGTTTTATAAAGGGAAAGATATCGCTATTGTTGATGAAAAAAAAGATATTGAAGAAATTAAGCTATTAGCTAGTCTTTGTTCAAAAGTGTATTTATTTTCAAATTTTGAATACTCTGATTTATCGAATAATGTTGTCTTAATAAAAGAAAAAATATCAAAAATCATTGGTGATAGGGTTTTAAGCAAAGTCATAACAAATAATGATGAGTATAATATTACAGGACTATTTATTTTTCGCAATACAGCATCTTTAACAACTTTGTTACCTAATTTGGAATTAAATGGTAAATTTATTGCGGTTGATCGTAAACAAACTACTAATATTAAACATGTTTATGCTTGTGGCGATTGTACTGGTCAACCTTTTCAAGTAGCGAAAGCTGTTGGAGAAGGTAATATGGCAGCCATAAGTGCTAGTACGGAGGAATAGATGAATCCTAAAGACATAATAAGCACATATAATAATTGGGTTGTTATTGGTGTAACTCCTGATCAAGAGAAATACGGTTATGAGATTTTTAAACGATTAAAAGAAATAAGTAAAACGGTTTATGGTATCAATCCTAAATATCAAGAAATTGAGGGTAACAAAATATATCCTAGTCTTTTAGATATAAAAGATAATATTGATGTTGTAGTTATGGTGGTTAATCCCAAGATAGGAATTAATTATCTTGACGAGATAAAGGATAGGGGTGTAAAATTTATATGGTTACAGCCAGGTACAGAATCTCCAGAAATAAAGGAAAAAGCTAATAATTTAGAATTAGAAATTATTGAAGCCTGTGTTCTGGTGGTATCAAAATATATAAAATAGAAAATGCAGGTAGTAAAATATGCGAAGTAATACAGCCATTTTGATTATTCATGGATTAGCAGGAAATATTAATGATCATGAGGATCTTGCTAATGTTTTAGAATTAAAACCTAATTTCGATGTTTATCGATTTGCTTTACCAGGTTATGAAAATTTTACTTTTTGCCGAGCTACTAAAGAAGATTGGATAGCAGCGGCTGAAAAAAGAGTAAAGATGTTAATAGAAAATGGTTATCAAGATATTTATGTGATTGGTCATAGTATGGGGGCTATTATAGCGTGTATCTTAGCTGAAAAATATCATAATATTAAAAAATTAGTTCTTGAGGCACCAGCATTCAAATATAATAAAGGTCTTAATATAAAACATATTGGCCATTTTGGTGAAGGATATTTAAAATCAGATATATCTCGTCTATCATTAAAAGCAGTTAGACAATTTCAGAAGTTAGTAAAAGAAAATGGTAATATACCATCAAAAGTAAACATTCCTACTTTAATTATTCAGGGACTTGAAGATCGTTTAGTTTCTCCTGAAAGTGCTAAATATGTTTATGATAATTTAGCATCTACCCATAAATACTTATTAATTATTGAAAAGATGTCCCATGCTGTTTATAATTATAGTAAAAAAGATCAACTGTTTGTAATGGTTAGAGAGTTTCTTGATAATGATACTTTTGATGCTGATATTTATTTAAAAGAATTTAATAAAAAGAATAAATAATTTTATTGATAGATTAATATCTATCTTTTTTTAAAAACATTATATTTATTAAAACTTATTTATTTGCGGATAATTGAGATGAAAAATATTATATTTGTATACAGACTTTAAATAAATATTTAATATAACTCTTAAAAACACAATAATTGTCGTTTGAACAAAGTAAAAAAATATGTTATTATGTCCTCGATTGGAGGTAATATATGGGCAAAATATTATATGGAGAGGAATTACAGAAATTTATTATCGAAAACAAGGTGGATTGCATATCAATAATTTTAACAATTGATGATACAACCAAAAAAGCATATTATGTAATTGATGGTATCAAAAAAATAAGCATTGATTACGAGTATGCTAAACAATATTTTGATAATAATTAGAAGATTTATTTCTTCTTTTTTTGTTGACAGAAAAATGTTTATAATATACAATTAAATAAAGTGATGACGAAGAATAGTAACAATATTATTATGTTAGTGAGTCTATGGTTGGTGCAAATGGATCATATGATATTGTGAACGCCCTTTTGAGCTTAATCGTTATGTATGCGTTAAATACAAAAGTGATAGTATTACAACTATAAGTAAGGTGGTACCGCGGGTTATCTCGTCCTTAAATAATGTAATATTTTTTTTGTTTTAAAGGAGGCAATTATGTTTATAAAAGATTTAGAAATACTATTTAAACAAGTTTTTGTAAAAATTGGTTATACATTGGAAAATGTTAATATTAGCAAATCTAATCGACCTGAATTATGTGATTATCAATGTGATGATGTTTTTAAAATAGCTAAATTGTATCATAAAAATCCTATGGAAATAGGCAATGCTTTTATTGAAGAAATTAAAAAAGATGATAATTATAGCTTGTATTTTAATAGAGTGGAGTTTGTTCAACCAGGTTTTTTAAATGTTACCTTAAGTGATGCCTATATTAATATTATTATTAATAAGATGGCTAATACTGTTGATTTTGATATTGAAAAAGCAAGTCAATCAGAAACATATTTTTTGGATTATGGTGGGCCTAATGTTGCCAAACCATTGCATGTTGGACATATGCGAAGTGCAATTGTAGGTGAGTCACTAAAAAGAATTATAGATTTTAAAGGTTATAAAACAATTAGTGATGTTCATTTAGGTGACTACGGACTTCAAATTGGTCAAGTTATTTATGGCATTGAGCAAGATGGTATTCAACCATCGGAAATAACATTAGAGTATCTTGAAAGAACTTATCCTAAAATAAGTGCTTTATGCAAAGAAGACGATGATGTTAAGGAAATATGCGCTAATATTACTAAAGAATTACAAGATGGTAATAAGAAGTATCAAGAGTTATGGCGCATTATTAATGAGATATCTTCTCAAGATATTAAAAGAATATATAAGTATTTGGATGTTAATTTCGATTTGTGGTATGGCGAAAGTGATGCTTATAGATACATTAATGAAACTACATCTATTTTTGAAAATAAGGGCCTACTTAAAACTAGTGAAGGAGCTACGATTATTGATGTAGCTTCTCCTGATGATAAAAAAGAAGTACCTCCTCTTATATATCAAAAGACTAATGGGGCTTATTTATATGGAACGACAGATTTGGCTACTATTAAGCAAAGAATGGATGATTATAATCCTGATAATATTTTATATATTACTGATCTTAGACAAGACATGCATTTTGAACAGGTTTTTAGGGCTAGTCGTTTAGGGGGAATGGTGCCTAATACAACATTAGAGTTTTGTGGCTTTGGTACAGTCAATGGGATTGATGGCAAACCATTCAAAACAAGAACCGGTGATACTCCCAAATTAGATAGTCTATTTAACCAAGTAAAAGAAGTTTTTATGAGTATTCGTGAAAGTAATAAGGATATGCAAGAAAGCGATTTAGATAAAATAGTTAATGCTATTATTAAATTTGCTGATTTACAAAATAATCGAATTAAAAATTATATATTTGATTTAAATAAATTCTCTTCTATTAATGGTAAAACAGGCCCTTATATTTTATATACAGCTTTAAGGATTGATAAACTAACTAAAGAATGTCATATTAATAAATTAAATGATAATATCTATAATAAATGGGATCGTGATTTAAGAATTACTTTATTAAATTTAAATGATGCGGTTGATAAGGCATTTATTAATCGTTTACCTAGTTATATTGCTGATTATATCTATGATTTATGTGTTGTACTTAATACTTTTTATCAGAATAATTATGTTTTAACACTAGAAGATGAAGAAGAAAAACAACAATGGATGTATTTATTAACAATATCTAATCAAATTTTAAAGAAAATGCTTTCTTTGTTAATGATTGAAGTACCTAGTATTATGTAAAAGAAAAACAATTATGTTTTTCTTTTTTTGACTTTACAACAAGTGTAAAGCAACATTAGAATTTAATTGACTTATTAATTGGTTATGATATATATTTAGGTTAAGATGATAAGGAAAAGTAGGTATTGTGGACGCATAATATGATGATCCCTTTTCATCAGAATAAAACTGGGTATTTTTATTATTTGAAAGGAGATGGAGGATTTTTCTTTTCAAACATACATTAATGGCGGGATAATTTTATTTAAAATTAAAGGGGTTTAATTCGCCGACAATTATCTTCGTGCATGTATGAATAATATTTTAAACGGATCTTTATTAATAAAACTAACTATTTCGAGGAGATGTGAAAATGAAGGTATTAGTTACAGGGGCTGCCGGTTATATTGGCAGTCATACAATGGTTGAACTTTTAAATGCGGGGTTTGAAGTTGTTGGAATTGACAATTTTAGTAATTCCAAGCGTGAAGTGTTAGCAAAAATTAAAGAGATAACCCATAAAGACTTTAAATTTTATGAAGGTAATGTCGAGGATAGAAAATTTTTAGATCCAATATTTTCAGAAAATGATATAGGGGTTGTTATCCATTTTGCTGGTTTTAAAGCAGTAGGTGAAAGTGTAGCTAAACCATTAAAGTATTACAATAACAATATTATGAGTACAATTGCATTATGTGAAGTAATGGCTGAACATGGAGTATATAACTTAATTTTCTCTTCTAGCGCTACAGTATATGGTAAACCTAATAGTTTACCTATAAAAGAAGATGCTCCTCTTTCTACAACTAATCCTTATGGTACGACTAAATTAATGATTGAACAAATATTAAAAGATTTAACAATTTCTAGTGATAAATGGCACATTGTAGCTTTAAGATATTTTAATCCGATTGGAGCCCATACTAGTGGTTTAATAGGAGAAAATCCTAATGATATTCCTAACAACTTAATGCCTTATATTGTCAAGGTGGCATTAAAACAATTAGAAATTTTAAATGTCTATGGTAATGATTATGATACTGTTGATGGTACAGGTGTTAGAGATTATATTCATGTTGTTGATCTTGCTATGGGTCATATTAAAGCTATTGATTATGTTTTAAATAATGCTGGTATTACTTATTTTAATTTAGGAACCGGTAAGGGTTTTAGTGTCCTAGAACTTATAAAAACGTTTGAGCGTGTTAACGATATCTGCGTTAATTATCGCATTGTTGAACGAAGACCTGGGGATATAGCGGCGTGTTATGCTGATTGCCATTCAGCAAATACACTTCTACATTGGCAAGCAACTAAAGGAATCGAGGAAATGTGCCTGGATGCTTACAATTTTGCTTGCAAGAACACTAAGTAAATATGTTTGACTAGTTTTATTGATAATGATATAATTTGTATGCAGTGATGGGAGGCCATTAAAGTGCATATATTTATCCTAAATATTTTATTATTAGTTTTATCTCTCTCTTTCTTTGGTATAATGGTCTATTTTTTTATTAAAATGCATAGTGTGATTGATAATATCAATTTAACACTAGAAAATATACAACGGAAAAAACAAAAATTAGCTTCTTTTAAAGAAGCTTTTTCTAGTATAGCAATCTCTAGCATAGCTAGCCGAGTTGATTTACTGTCGCAAGCTTTTAGTGGGGCATTGACATTTTTAAGAACTAAAAAAAAACCAGATGTAACAAGTAAAGTAAAAAAATGTGTTGTTATATACAATCCTAGTAGTGGGCGTTGTAAAAGAAAAAATATCTTTCGGATTCTTTATCGAGTATTAGAAAAATATGGTTATGAAACAACCGTTATTTCAACAGAATATAGTGGTCACGCTAGTGAGATTGTCGCTAATATGGGGTATGCTGATTTAGTTATTAGTGCTGGCGGTGATGGTACGTTAAGTGAGGTAATGGATGGTAATTTAAGAAGAGAAAATAAATTGGTTATTGCTAATATACCATTAGGATCTACTAATGATGTTGGTATAATGTATGGTTATACGAAGAATTATCGTCATAATCTTGAACTTCTTCTTAATGGTCAAGTTAAAAATGTTGATGTTTGTATGATTAATGATCGTTCTTTTGTTTATGTGGCAGCTTTTGGTAATTATGTTGATATATCGTATGTAACACCACAAAAGCTAAAAGAAAAGTATGGGCATTTAGCTTATATTATCTATGGTTTAAAAATGTTAAAGAAAAATATTCAAAAGTATGATATTAAATATACGATTGATGGTAAAACATATGAAACAACAGGCTCTTTTCTCTTTGTAACTAATAGTACGCGTATAGCTGGTATGAATAATGTTTATGAAGAAATAAAACTAGATGATGGCTTATTTGAGGTATTGATTTGTGATATCAAAAATAAACATGAACTAGTTAAAAGAATTAATGATATTCAGTGGATGAATGTTGCCGATATTCCTGGTTTTACATATTATCGTACGAACAATCTTATTGTTGAATTTAAAAACAAACAACCTTCTTCATGGTGTATTGATGGCGATGAACTAGCGGGCCGAGTTCAAAAATATGTCTTTAAAATTAATAATGAAACACAAGTTTTAGTTCCTAAAAAAAATATAAATAAATTATTTATAAATTAGAAAAAGTAATATTATTGTAAGATAAGATGTTTTATTGCAAAACATCTTTTTTATGTAAAGTAAAATATATAATATCTAAAAAGGTATTACATTCTTTTAAAAAAGAATTAAAAAATTATTTAAATAAACTCAATATTAATGTTATAATAATGCTAGTGTATTTTACTATATGGTAAAGGAGTAGCCTATGAATAGTAATTATGATGATATTAGTAAGCTTATTCCGGATTTAAAAATAATTAATACTTATTTTAAAGTAGGAATTAGAAAAATTTTAAATAAAGAAGTTCTATATTCTTATCAAGCGGAAGCTTATGATACTGGTGAAATAGAAGCTAAATTATTGGTGTATTTAGAGATAGTTGATAAATATGGTAATCTGGATCAAGATCTTAAAGACTTACAGTGTATTGAAGGAATAAAACAAGACTTAAATGTGCATTTTCAGAAAATAGATAAAGAATTAATGACAATAGTTAAAAAGATTCATAAGTTTCGTCATGAAGCTTTACTTTTAACTGAAAAAGAATCATTTCTTAAAAAACATCATTTAGAAACAATTAATAAAAAAATAGAAATGATGAGCAATCAAATTTATCTTTTAGCTAGAAATGAAAAGGAACTTTTTGAACAATCATTTATTAGTAAAGAAGAAATAATTAATAATTTAATTGATAAGTATATTATTAATGTTAATGATATAAATGATAATAATGATTTACGGGTAATTGGTAGGGTAAGAGAAGAAATAAGTTTCTTTAATAGTGGTAATTTCTATAAATATTTATTAGAGCAAGTTGATAATAATATCAATTCTTTAGAAATAGGCCATTTAGATAACCCTTTAGAAAAACTAGATTCATTTATTTTTTATACCAAAGGTTTGGTTGTTGCTTGTCAACCTAAATTAAAGAAAATTAATGAAGCCTTAAATGATTTATATAAACATTATCCACAGTATATTAGTTATTCCAAAGAACAATTAATAGCGGAGTTGAATGATACAAAAGAGGTATTAGAAGCTATAACTAATATTGTTGATAATTTATCGTTATTGACTAATATTTTATCCGATCGTATGTCTTTAACAAGATTAATTGAAGAAATAGAAAACCATTGCTAATTGGCAATGGTTTTTCCATGATAACATGCTAATTTGTAATTAGGATAATCTTTCGTATAAGCACTTATAATATCTTGATAACTTTTACCTTGTTGTGACATTTTATAAGCGGAATCAGTACACATTTGATTACCATGACTTGAATAACTGCATTCACCAATATAATGAATATTAGCTAATTTACCGTTTTTATCATATACTACTATACCATCTGTTTCGGTAATCAAACGATTTAGTTCATTAAGCTCTTTAGATGGTATAGGTGATTTCCATTGTTTAGTATTATGGGTACCCTGCACTCTTGTTGGCCAACTACTATTCCAGTTATGATTACTAGTAATTTCCGAACTTACGGTATACGTTGTATTAAGATTAATTGACCTATTTGATCCAGCATAAGTAGTTACTCTATTGGCGCATTGTTGTGGTGTGTAGTAACCACTTTTACGCATTGAGAAGTCCATACAACTATTAAACATATCTTGAGTTTGATAACGATAGCATCCTTGCGATAAATTACAGTAATTTTGATCAGAACTACAACTACGAATACTAAGAGTATTGTTTTCTAAATCACTTCTAAAGAAGGAGTAGGTACGGGCAAAAATAATAAAAGCTTTGAGGAACTGTTCATCATTGGAACGTCCTATTGATTCTTCACCATAGACTACACCCTTTAAATAATCAGGGAAACTAAGTGTTTCCAAGACATCACGATTGAAGCAACTATCAACATTAACTTTTATATAACTTAGATCACAAGCGCCCCCGGTTGGGGTTGGATTAGTAGTGGTAACCGTTTTATCCTCAACTGGACAAGTAATATAGCGGATATTACCAACACTGTCTTTGGCTTTAACTAAGGCAACCGTTCCTTTTTGATTAATACTATATGTTGATTGACTAGTGTATGTTGAAAAATTATTATTTATACTATAACTATAGGTAATGGTTTCGGAACCTAAATTATTAACCTTTATGGTTGTCTTATTATTTTCATAAATAGCCGAACATACTACTAATGGGGCATTATTATCAATATTATTAATGATTATTTGTTTAGTGTTTACATTATTGTTTTTATCATAGACATAAAAATTATAAGAACCATTGTTGTTAGCAGTATAAGATATATTCTGGTTATAGTTTTTATTGCCATTTGGTAAAATAGTATAATCATAGCCATTACCAGTAATATTTAATGTAATTGTTACCGGACCTTTCGTACCACTACTAGGTGAAATATTTGATAAAATATTTAAATTTGTGGCTTGAGGAGCAACAATAACAGTTCGCTGCTTACTACTTTGATAGCCTAAACTATTTCTGATTTGATAAGTTAAGGTATAACTACGGGCCTTATTAGTATCAACTGTTCCTAATACTTGAACTTTGTCAGTGATATCGCCATCTTTTTTATCAATAGCTGTATAACCTGGCTCAATATAAGAATCACCAACATTTATATTAATTATGTTATCACCCTTTAAATTAATAATTGGTGTTTTAGCATCACTACTTGTACTATTTAAAGTATTCTGATCCTGTTGAGAAATAAGAACATCACTGTCTGTTACAATAACCGTTCGTTTAACAGTTGCAACAGTATTATTATTTTTAGTGGCCCGATATTCTAATGTATATAAGCCAGGAATTTGTAAAACAGTTCCTACCACTTCGACATTAATGTCACCACTAGTAGTATAACCTGGTTCAATATAATCATCGTTGGCACTAACAATAACGTTACTGGCCCCTTTTAAAGTAATATAATTATTAGTTTTATTATTAGGAAAAGACAAACTTTTATAGTTACCACAGATTAAATAGGGTATATAAGTCATTTTGTTATTATTCTTACTAATTAAAACACCACTACTTTTATCACAAACATAGCCATTACTATCTTCTAAAGTACCAATCGCTGTTTCTGTTTCTAAAGTATAAAGATCAAGATAGATACTTTCACCATCAGCAACTTTATTACTAACATCTAACGTTTTAGCATTATTAATTAATTCTTGTTCTAGAGTGTTATATTGACTATTTGAAGAAGTATGACCCTTAAATAATATCATCAATATAACAATGATTGGAATCAATACTAAAACACCCATTTTTCCATATTTCAATATGCTTTGCATTTTATTTTCTATTTCAATTGAATTAAAATTATTAAACATACTATCACCTTAACAAAAGTATAACATTTATACTATGTAAAGTAAATTAAAAGTATATTTTCTTGCTAAAATATTACTTTTGTGATATATTTATTATGGTGATAGTATGGAAAAGAAAAAAGAGATGGCTATTGATTTAGTTATTAAAAAATTAAATAATGATACCTTCCTTAGTTATGATGAAATAGGCTTAATAACGGGTTATCATCCTAAATATATTTTTAGATTAAGAAAAGATTATTTAGATGGTAAAATAAACTATGTGCATGGTAATAAGAATAGGCGACCAGTTAATGCGATGAGTGCCGAAGAAAAGGAAAAGATTATTAATTTATATCGTCGTTCACATGTAAGTATTCGTAAATTCTGTAAATTCTATAATAGTCGTAGTTATTCATGCATATATAATATTGTTAAAAATATAAAGGAGGATAACAAATGAAAAGAAAATTATTAAGTGGTTTATGGACCTTATTAGTCGGTTTAGTTATTTTTTATATCTTTTTACCTCCAATTAATGTTCAAAGTATGGCTTTTTGGATCTATCTATTATTTTTAATGTGGTTTTATTATGTGATTTATACGATTAATAGAGTTGTTGTACGTGATTATCATTTCAATATTGGCCGGTTGGGTAAAAATGTTATGTATTTAATCATTGTAACAGTCTCAATATTTGGTCTAACTACTGTTATTAATTTTATTAATGCTCCGTTATTTATGGCTGATAAATACGCTAAACGCATTAATATTAATGAAAATGCAACATTCACTGATGATATTAAGCCCATTGATTATAAGGCTTTGCCTTTGTTAGATAAGAGCTCTAGTCAAAAATTAGGGGATCGAGTTATGGGACAAATGCCGGAATTAGTTTCACAATTTAATGTTTCTAGTCTTTATACACAAATTAATTATAAGCAAGAAATAGTTCGTGTTACCCCTTTAGAGTATGCTAGTATGATTAAGTTTTTTACTAATTATAAGGCGGGTGTTAAAGGTTATATAATGGTCAATTCAGTAACAGGTGCTGCTACTTTAGTAAAACTTGATAAGGGTATGAAATATATGCCATCAGCTATGTTTTTTAAGAATCTTGATCGTTATTTAAGATTTAAATATCCAACGATGATTTTTGGTGAAGAAAACTTTGAAATTGACAATGATGGTAAGCCTTATTGGATTGTACCAACGCTAAAATATGCCGGTATTGGACTACGCCCTGATGTGTCAGGTGTTATTATTGTTAATGCTGTAACTGGTGATTCGAAATATTATCGGGTATCAGAAATACCAACGTGGGTTGATCATGTTTATAATGCCAATTTAATAATTGAACAAGTAAATGATTGGGGCTTATACGGCGATGGTTTCTTTAACTCTGTATTCTCACAGAAAAATGTTGTTACAACCACTGAAGGTTATAACTATACAGTAATGAATGATGATGTTTATTTATATACAGGTATTACTTCAACTTCCAATGATGAAGCTAATGTGGGATTTATTTTAACTAATATGCGAACTAAAGAAACAAAGTTTTATGCGGTACCGGGCGCAGAAGAATATTCGGCCATGGCTAGTGCTGAAGGTCAAGTTCAACAAATGAATTATGATGCAACATTTCCTCTTTTAGTTAATGTTAACAATCGACCAACCTATCTAATATCCTTAAAGGATGCAGCTGGTTTGATCAAAATGTATGCTTTAGTTGATGTTGCTGATTATCAGAAAGTTGTGGTAACTGATGCTTCCAAAGGTATTGAAACAGCCATTAGTAATTATATTGGAACAGATATTAATAATACTAGTGATTTAATAAGTAAAGAAATAATTATTAATAGTATCAAAAGTGTTATGATTGATGGTAATACTTACTTTTATATTACAGATAGTAGTAATCAAAAATATCGTGTTTCGATAAAAGTTAGTCCTAATATTTTGCCATTTATCGAAGCAGGTAATAATGTCAAAATTAGTTATGCTAATATCGGAGAAGTTATTGAAATTTTAAAAGTAAAATAATAAAAGGAATTCTTAACAATTCCTTTTTTTAGGCTTTCAATTTTTTAAGATATGCGGTATACTATTAACAAAGAATAAAGGGTGTGGAAAATATGATTCTACGTAAACCATATGCATTTCTAATTAAGAATTTTAAGCGAATTCATTTAGTTTTTGTAGCTTTAGGAATATATTTAGTTTATCAAATAAATATTATTTATAATTTCTTTAAAGAAGTAAAAGGCGTTAAAGTTGTTAGTGGTAAAGAATTGACTGATAGTTTATTTAATCCAACAACTTACTTTATTGTAACATTGCTAGCGTTACTACTAATAATAGTTATTTGGTTATTGAATTTTAAAAAGAAAAAAACGCTTCTTTATTTTATGAATTTATTTTTCTATATCTTTTTAGGCTTATTTTATTATTATTGTTATTATCAAGTTTCAATCATGGAAATAACAGCTATTGATATTCGTATTATTTTGTTTATTTATGATTTGTTGGGTATTCTTATGGTTCTTCAGGTTATTAGTATTGTTAGCTTTGCAATAAGAGCAACGGGCTTTGATATAAAAAAATTTAATTTTGGCCAAGATATAGCTGATTTACATATTGAAGTTGAAGATAAAGAAGAATTTGAAGTATCATTTGATTTTGATGTCAATCATATTAATAAGAAATTAAAACAAAAATTACGATTTTTTAAGTATGCTTATGTTGAAAATAGATATATAATTAATCTTGCTCTTTGCTTAATTGTTTTTAGTGGCGTATTAGTAATGGTATTATATATGGATAATAATCGCCAATTTAAAGAAGATACCTCGATTCAAACAACTAATTACATTTTATCGGTAACGAAGTCTTATGTAACTAGTAGAGATTATGAAAATAATATTATTGTTGTGGGTAAGAAGTTTTTGCTTTTAAAAGTTAATATTCAGTCTCGTTACGGTGTCAGTGAAAACTTGAGATTGGGAATGTTTGAACTATCTATTGGTGATAAAACATATTCACCCACTTATGATTATTATCAGGATTTTATTGATATAGGCGATAGTTATTATAATCAGATTATTAATACTGATAAAAAAACTTATTTGTTTGCTTATTTAATTGATCAAGATACTTCTTTAAATAATGCTAATTTAAACTTCTATGATGGAACTATCTATGGCAAGAGTGGTAATAATAACAAAATTTATCATATTAGCCTAAATCCTGACAATTTAGATAATACTATAGAAAATGAGACCCAATCTTTAAATATAGAATTAACAATTAATAATGATTTTATTATAAGTGGTTCCTTAAATCTTACGGCGTATGATATAAATTCGCGTTTTAAAAACGATTATCAGTTCTGTCTTACTAAAACAGAATGTTATAATTCAACAGAGTATTTAATCCCTAAATATAATTCTAATAATGATAAAACTTTATTAAAACTAAGTGGTATATGGTCAATGTATAATAAATTAGATAATTTAAATAATCCAGCTAAATTCTTACAGATGTATGGCAACATTGTTTATACAATTAATGGTCAAACCAAGACGGCACATTTAAATATGGGACAAGTAATATCTAATAAAAATGTTGAAAAAGATGTCTATTATTTAGAGGTCCCTAAAGATGTTGAACAAGCTAGTACACTGTCATTATTAATTCAGGTTCGCAATCATATTTATCATTATGTTTTAAAAGCTAATCAATAAATGTCAACTGGCTGGTATATAAAGGTAATTATGTTGAAATATAATATAATTGTATGTTATAATTCGATAATGGAGGAGATTGTTATGAACAGAAATTTTAAAAAAGTATTATGCTTGTTCATACTACTAATGTTTCCTTTTAGTTATGTTAAAGCCGAATGCAGTTCAAGTGAGATTGTTCGTCTTACGAAAATGGCTAATAATGTTAACATCAGTTATGTTTTTGATGAGAAAGCCAATGCAACATTTGATTTAACAATTAATAATTTAACATCCGAAATTTATATGTTAGAAACGACAACCAATAAAAAATATAGTTATGATGTTAAAAATAATGAAATAACAATTAATGGTGTGGCAGCTGGATCAGTATTAAAATTTGAATTTTATACTACTAAAAAAGGTTGTTATGATGACAAATTAGTCTCAAGAACAATCACTTTACCATCATATAATCCTTATTATAAAGATTTCTTATGTGAAGAAGCTAAGGAACATTATCTTTGTGAACGTTTTACTAAAATTAATGTTAGTCGGACACAATTTGAGAGTATTCTTAAAGAATATATAAATAGAAATAAGCCCAGTGAAGAACCCACAGGGATTCAAAATATGTGGCTAAATTTATTTATTGAATACTATTGGGTATTATACGGGGTTATAATTTTAAGTGGAACAACAGTTCTTTTTCTACATTATAAAAAAAATAAATTGTTCTAGGGGGAGGCTTTATGAAGAAGCTGTTTATAATATTATCATTAGTAATAATAACTTTCGGAAATTTTATCAGTGTGTGCTTTGCTGGTACTACGGTAGGCCAAAATGGAGCTGGTTTTAACGGTGGTGGAAGCGGTGGAGGCGTCGATACTTGTAAGGGTAGTTATCTATATTGTCCAAGAGGATGGATAAAAGTTGTTGCTTACCGCCTAACATTTGTCTATGCTTTAGGTGGAAATTATAAAATGCCGGTTAATGCTGATGATTCAACTAAAAAAGTTGATAGTCTAGATGTTTGGGCAGAGGCTTGGAGAATTTCATCGGCTTATAATTATACTAAAGTAAAGTATATTACGGGAAATGGCTCTCGCATGGGAGTACAGGCCTCAAAAATTGAGTATGTATGGTCTATTAAAACGGGTACAAAAACTTGTTTTGGTAGGGTTCTTAACAGTACTCACAAAAGTACTTATGTTCAAGGAATTGAGGGTGATTTTGTGACAGACTCACAATTAAACCCATCTTTGAATTATAAAGCAAACAAGCGAGCAGGGTTAAATAAATTTGTGGATAATTATGATGGACGAGGAGTTATGGAATATTTCTCTGGTGCACCAAATACTGGTAATCCAGAGGTTGACTATAGTAAATTGGTCGATTTGGCTAGAAAAATGCATGTTATTAAGAAAACGGATGGACTTGAAGAGTTGGGAAAAATAGCTAAACTTCCAGATGGTGATAGTAATCCTGATAATGACTATGTTTTAAAATTGTTGATTGAACCAATCTCACAATATATGGCATCAGACAATAACTGGATAGGTGGGTTCTTTACTGCCACAGAGTTGGCACTGATTATGAAGGGTAAAGTTAACTGTGGCCGGAAATATAGTGTTAGAGAAAATGATAAAAATCGTTCTCGATGTGTTTTCCCTTTGAGAGGCTTTTTAGTAGAAAACGATGTTGAATTAGGTTTTAATGCTTATACAGGATCACGAGACTGTTCAAAAACCTCAATAGATGCTAATACCATATTTTATAATTTGGGTGTAATGGTAGTAGATTTGACACGCTTTTACAAAGATGAACTCTGTGATCCAACTGTGGAATGTTGCGATCCACCTTGCGATAAATCAAAAGTTGTTTTTAGAACTATTTCTCTTACTAATCCTTTTCCAGGATATAATGGGTCAGGAAGAACGCCTGGTGACAATTGGTTATCAAAAGATGAGTCTGATACACCAGAAGATGAGACCAACACATTAATTAATAACTATATTCTTAATAATCGTAGTGTAAGTGGTGGTAAAGTTTATGATTTAACTCCAATGTATAAGATTACTCTTACACCAACTTTAATTGAACAAATACGTGAATATAATTCAAAAATTGCTGATGGTTATAGTGATGACAGTTTAATAAAATGTGATGACGATGATAATCCTGATTGCGTGCTACCACCTGATAGGGTTTACCAGTCGACATTTGTTCATACCACATTTAAGAATAGTTTTTCAGGCTGTATTATTAACGGTGCTTGTATTATACCTGTAGTAGAACAGGAGGATTTGGAAGAATGAAAGAATCACTCTGGGGATATTTTTTAATTGTTGTTGGTGTTATTGGTATAGCATCTATGTTCTTTTTTCAAACCATTACTAATACTAATGAGCATAACTATTATCTATTAAAAGAACTAACAGAAGCGGCTATGATTGATGCTTTTGATAAAGATGAATATGAGGCAACCGGCGCGGTTAGAATTAATCGTGAAAAATTTGTAGAGAACTTTGTCAGAAGATTTGCTGAAAATGCTAGTTTATCAAGAACTTATGTTATTGAATTTTATGATATCAATGAAGCACCACCAAAGGTGAGTTTAAAAGTTTCTAGTACTGAATCAACGAATTTAACAAATGAAATTTTGAAATTTGATATCAGTAACAAATTAGATGCTATTTTGGAAACAGATAGTGGTGCAGTCGATTATGTTGATTAAATTATGTAAATTTTCTGGTAAAATGGGAAAAATTTACAGATTTAAGCTTTATTAAAATTGAAATTTAAGATATAATTATATTTGAAGTATTATTTTATACAACATAGTTGCTTTATTGAGGTGATTTATGAAGAGAAAATTGTTCCTGATTACGGTATTGGTAATAATTGGGTTTATTGGTTTACCTATATCGGTATTGGCTATCGCTGCCGATCCAATAGCAGATAATACACCAATAAAACCAGATGAATCGGAAGGTGGTAATACACCTTGGCCGCCACCAGCTGGAATGTGTATTGTATATGGTTCTAATTCCGAACTTAGGCAAATTGGATATCGATTAACTTTTGTGTATGTTGGAACTAATGGCGAATATGAACCATATGCGGTAACAAGAACAAACGCTGCTGGTGTTTCTCGTCAAGTAACCTCTACGGATATACTTATTGATGATAGATACCGAAGCTTTATTAGCGATAGCAGATATTCAAAATTTGAGTATGTCAGAAAAATATCGGCTGATCCTAGTTCAACTTTTAATTTTGTTGGAGTTAGTGATGACAACTATGCTGATAACATAGAACAATTTACCTTAGCTGATACTGACAATAATTCGGGTGGTAATAATAAGTATGCTGCCAACAGAACTAAATTCAACTATTTAAATGAGTATTATGAGGATTTTATTAATACCAAGGGTGGTTTAAATTTTTTAGCTAAATGCGTTGAGGATGCATCAAAATATGATTATTGTAATGGTAAAAGACTATTAGAACTATTTGTTGGCTCTGATAATACGCCTGATAAAAAAGGCGATGACTGGGATCAACTAAGAAAGACGGCTATTGCTTTAGGACTCTTGAGTGAAGGCTCTTCACCTAGTGATCTGGCTAACATAGTTTATAAAGACAAAGGTAAAAGACTACATCTTATAGTAGAACCATTGTTTGTGCTGGTTTGCAACAAAAAAAACGATGATGAAGGCTTTAAGGGTATTGCGTCATTGACAGAAATAATTACTATGTATCTTGCCAATAATAAGAAAACAGGTGGTTGGCAAAGGGTTTTGTTTAAGGGAATAAATCAGAACTTTAGAATGTATGATGAGAATGCAGGTGATGGTGGTAAACCAAGATCGAAGCGATTCTTATGTGTTGCTCCTAATACAGCTTATTTAAATAAGCCATATAAATTGTTGGGAGTAGCTCAATTCTCTGGTATAGGTGTATCAGCATATGCTAAAAGTTGCAGTATTAGTGTTGAATTAAATAAAAAATACCAAAAAAATATTGCTAGTTTACAAGCTACTCTCTGCAAAGATGGTGATTGCAACTATGACTATGTTGCTAATGCAAAAAGTTATTATACAGTGAGAGATAAAGGAATTTATCTTAATCCTGATTTTATATTCAAAAATATGGGAGCATTAATCTTGAATTTATCAGATGTTATTGTAAAGCCATATGTTGTTGTTTATCGGCCTATTTCTTTATCTAACCCGTTTCCAGGCCATAACGGTGATTCTAGGACACCTGGCGCGAATTGGGCTTCAAAAAATAATTCGGTAATTAATGATTATATTACTAACAATCGTGGTGTTAATACTGATAAAGTGTATAATTTAACACCTATGTATACGATTACCTTAACACCCACTTTAATAAGTAATATCAGACAATATAATAATACTGTTGTTGGGGGTTATGGTGATGATAGTTTATATGAATGCAGTGATATGAAACTTACGTGTAAAAGCAAATTTATTCATAGTAAATATTTAAGTAGCTTTTCAGGATGTGCTATGAATGACACATGTTAGTTGGGAGTTGTGTAGATGAAAGAATCGTTGTGGGGGTATTTATTAATCCTCGTTGGGGTTATTGGTATTGCTTTTATGTTCTTTTTCCAGACCATAACTAATACAAATGAACACAATTATTATTTGTTAAAAGAACTAACAGAAGCGGCTATGATTGATGCTTATGATAAGGAAATTTATAAAACGACTGGTCGTATCCAAATTAGTGCTGAAAAATTTGTGGAAAATTTTGTTCGAAGATTTGCTGAAAATGCTAGTTTATCTCGAACTTATGTTATAGAAATTTATGATGTTAACGAGATTCCACCAAAAGTCAGTTTAAAGGTTTCAAGTGCGGAGTCAACCAGTTTGACTAATGAAATTTTAACCTTTGATATTAGCAATAAAATAGATGCTATTTTGGAAGCTGATGGCGAGGCCATCGATTATGTTGATTAGGTTTATAATGTAAGAATACATTGTAGATAAATATTAAGAAAGGGATTGAAAAAATGAATAATTTAACTAACTCTATTGCTCGTTTCTTTAAAAACAAAAATGTGGTTACTATCTTAGGAGTCATTGCAATCGTTTTGATTCTATATTTTGGTTATCAATGGCAAGTAGGTCAGACAATTGCGCCAGTTTCTGGTGTTCCAATTGCCGCTAAGACTATTCAACCACGTCAGGAGATTACTTCTGAAATGATTACTTATGTTGATGTAGCTAAAGTATTATTACCTGTTAATGCCATTAGGACATCGGGTGAAATTATTGGTAAATATAGTAATTATAATACTGTTATTCCAGCTGGAAGTTTATTCTATACTGATACAGTAATTGATAAGAGAGAGTTACCAGATTCAGCCTTTGTAGAAGTAAAAGATGGTGAAATGCCATATAACTTTCCGGTTGATATGAATTCTACTTATGGAAATTCTATTTTCCCAGGTAACTATGTTGACATTTATATGAAATTAAATAATGAAAAAGGTACTTTAATGTTAGGAAAATTAATTGAAAATGTTAAAATATTAGCGGTAAAAGATGCAGCTGGACGCCATGTGTTTGAGAATACAGAAGAAACACGGGTACCAAGCATGTTAATTTTTGGTTTAATTCCTAATCTTCACGATTTAGTAAGAAAAGCAAGTTATTTAAGTAGTTATAATGTTGAACTATTCCCTGTTCCACATGGTGGTACAGTTGCTACTAATGATGAAACAATAGTTAGTACAGAAGAATTAAAAGCATTCATTAACGATCATACGGTACCAGTTACAACTACTACAACACCAGGAACTACCAATCAATAATGCAAGATAGTTTATTTGCTCAGATCGACTTTGGGCCATTAGGTGAATATTTAAAAAATGATGATATAACAGATATTTCATATAGTAATGGCGGTCAATTATGGGTCAAAACACTATCTCAAGGAATATTTAGGGTTCAAAATCCACAAGTAAATAATGCACTGATTGAAAAATTAGCTTTTCAGTGTTCCAATGTTATGGGAAAAAGCTTTAATAATGCTCATCCCTTCTTGGATGCTGAAGGCGTAGAAATACGACTTAACTTTGTTCACGATTCCATTGCTCGCAATGGTATTGCAGCAGTTATTCGTAAAACACCGGCTAAAATAAGATTAGAAAAAGATAAAATTCTGGCGGATAATTATATTACTCTAGATATTCATGAGTTTTTGATGAAGGCTGTTGAAGGCCACTGTAATATTATCGTATGTGGAGAAACCGGTTCTGGTAAGACCGAATTCGTTAAATATTTAGCTTCTCATATTAAAGAAAATGAGAAAATAATTACAATTGAAGATACTTTGGAGTTGCATCTAGATAGAATATTTCCGTATCGCGATATTGTCGCAATGAAGACTAATAATATTGCTAGTTATACCGATGTATTAGTAACCTGTATGCGACAAAATCCTAAATGGATTTTATTATCCGAGGTGCGTAGTGCTGAAGCGGTAATGGCTGTTAGAAATTCTATTTCTTCAGGTCATTACATTCTTTCAACTATTCATGCTGAAAAAGCTGCCTCTATACCTAATCGTATGTATAGTTTATTGGAAACAAATCAAGATATTGAACAATTCTTAAAATCAGTTTATCGTTATGTCCAATTAGGTATTTATATTAGAGCTTATCAAGATCGTACAACAAAAAAATTTCATCGTGAAATTGCTGAAGTAATAGAGTTTTATGTTAATGATGAAAATCAGGCTAAAACTAATTTAATTTATCAAAAAGGTACTGATGGTAAAGTTACAAGGAGAAATCCAACCAAATATTTATTAGGTTATTTAGATTCGCATGGTGTTACTTTACCAAGTGATTTATTTGTAGCTGAAGAAAACAATGAAAAAGAGGAAAAATCTAATTCTAGTAGTGTCGAAATTTTAGATATATAAAAGGATGGTGATTTATGTCAGCGTTAATCTTTATTCCCATTGGCTTTATACTAGTATTTGTTTTGGCATACCGTCAAAATAATGGGGCAAATGTCTACAAGTATATAGCTACGCAGGCAGGAAATATCTATGATCAAATATCGCCTTATTCATTTTCTTCTGTCCGTCAAAAGGTAAAAGAATTAGGACAAGAATATACTAAAAAACAATATATTATTCAAGTGTTAACTTTCTCTTTATCTTCGGCAGTTATTACATATTTATACTTTTATAATATTGTTATTAGTTTAATTTATGCTCTAATATCTATTGCTATTATTCCATATTTAGCGTATTTACGTTGCAAACGTTTATATAGTGAATTTATTTTTGAACAAATTCAAGTATATACAACCAATACTATAATGGAATTTGCAACTACGCAATCATTTGTTAGAGCTCTAGAAGGAGTATACGAATCAGGTGTATTAGAAGACCCGGTTCGATCAGATGTTAAATTAATGATTGATTTAGCTTATAATAATGGAACAATCAATCAATCACTGGAGTATATGGATAATAAATATAATTTCTTTATTGTTAAGAATATGCACCAATTATTTATGCAAATTACCAATGAAGGTTCAAAAGATTCGTCGGCAGCTTTAGAAAATATGTCACTAGATATTGATATGTTAGTAGAAGCTGTTTATCGAGATCGTTTAGATCGGGCTGCTTTTCATAAGAAATTTTTACGATTTGGTATTTTACTCTATTTGATGATAATGTTGGTTCAATTCCTAATCGGTGTTGAATCTTATATTAATATGCTTAATAGTATTTATGTTCAATTATTATTACATGGTATTGTTGTTATTAATACCTACTTCTTACTAGATGGTGAAAAATATTATAATGAGAATGTGGGGGCGGAATAATGACATTTATATTTATTGCTTTGATAATATTATTTATATTCGAGTATAATAATTTTATTGATAGTAAAATGTTGATTAATGAAATTGAGCCTTACTATAAATCACTTATGGAATCTGATTATCGGATGTTAGCGGCTATGAAGTATGGACCTGATTTGGATTTAAATAAGTTATTTGGAATAAGAATACGTAATGGTATTATTGCGTTTGGATTTATGTTTTTTGTCTTTTTAACTAATATTAATTTTATTAATATATTATTTGCAGTTATAGTTGGCTATGCTATTTATAAAATGCCATATATGCAATTACAAAAATTTTACAAACAGACATTAAACAACATAAATATGATGTTACCATTCTATTTAAAAAGTTTGGAAATCCTTATTCAACATTATACTGTACCAGTTGCTTTAGCTCGCTCGATTGAAACAGCACCCGATATCTTTAAACCCGGTTTAAAGAAATTAATTGCTCGTATCGAAGCTGGTGACTCAACAGTTGAACCTTATATGGATTTTGCTAAGGAATATCCAGTTCGAGACTCTATGCGAATGATGCGTTTATTGTATCGTTTAAGTTTAGGAGCTCAAGAAAACAAGCAAGAACAATTAGTATTATTTGCGAAGAATGTTTCGTCATTACAAGCACGTGCTCGTGAACAAAAATATGAACAACGACTTGAAACAATGGAAAATAAAACGATGCTTATGCTGACGGCGACTGGTAGTGGTATACTTATGCTACTCTTTATATCAGTATACATTACGATGCAGATCTTCTAATTGATTTGCCATATATTTTATGTTATAATATATTTGGTTTAGAGAGGAGTGTGATAAAGTGAAAGAAGCTACAGGAGAGGCAAATATTACAGTTATTACAATTATCTTGATTGGTGTTATCGCAGCTATTGGTTTACCGATAATAACTAATTTTATTAATGCAAACAAAGCTAGAACATGTTGTATAGATGCTGGTGGAACATGGAATGGTAGATGTTCTATAACACTTCCAACTGGTGCAAATACTTGCATGGGATAAGATAGTAAAGGCGGGTGTTTAAATGAAACAAGTAATAGGCGGTATGTTTTTATATAATATTGTAATTATCTTTTTGCTTTTGGTTTTTGGTTTTTTAATAGGCATGGTTAGTTATAATAAAGCCTATAAGGTAAACACCCGTATTGCTGATTATATTGAAAAATATGAGGGATACAATGATTTAGCTAAAGCAGAAATCAATAGATTCTTAGATAATATGGGATATGAAAGAGGAATGGAACGTGATTGTTCTAATCGTAATGATGCTACTTTAGTTAGCAGCAAAGATTCAGGTTATTGTGTTTATGAACATACAGCTATTCAAAAGGATATCGACGGGAAGAGTTACATATCGTATTATTATTATACGGTGACGACATTCCTCTATATCGATCTCCCATATGTTGATAGATTGGGTGTTCCTATTACATCAGGATCTGAACATATATATAATTTTGATCATAAACCATTTTAATATAAGAAGGTGACGAGATGCGTGAAGCTGTAGGAAATACATATATGTTAGGTGTCGTTATAACGTTTTTAGCTATATTTATCATTGTTTTTGCAGGTTCAATTGGCTACAGTAAAGCTTTCAAGGCACGTAACCAAATTGTTGCAATTATTGAGAGAACAGCCGATACGACATCAGCAGCTAAATTTGACATTAACAAAATAATTCCCAAAATTAATACAGCTTTAAGTGATGTTGGATATCGGGTAGTTACGGGTATTTATCAAGACTGTCCCACTGTAAATGGACAAGCAGCCATAAATACCATTTCAGCTTATCGTTATTGCTTATATCTGCATACTACGCCAAAGGGAAATTATTATAGTGTAATTGCTTATATGTATTTTGAATTTCCTATTATTGGTTCGAACATTGAATTACCAATATATGGAGAAACAAAATTACTCTATCAGCTAAATTAATCAAGGAGGGAATTCTATGAATGTTATTATCTCAAATAAATATCGTTCATTATTAGAAACGCTTGACATAGATGTTATAAAAAGAATAGATGGCGTTTTTGATGTTGACGAGTTAGGAAGAAATTTTCAGAATTTCTTTTTCCAAAGAATGATTTTAGATATAACAGCTATTAGCAATTATAAAGATATTAGAACTTTACAAAAGCTATCGATTTATTTCCCAGTTGATAAAATAATTTTATTTCTTGATGATTCACCGGAATGTTCAGATAAAATGTATATATCACGTTTAATCTCAATAGGTATTTATAATTTTACTCAAACAATTGATGGCTTAATGTATTTATTTAATAATCCTAATGAATATCGTGATGTTGCACAGATGCATATTTTAGAGGATGTAGTTGAAGCAAAAAATGAGCGAAGATCTGATAATACTGGCTACAATAACGTTGTTGCTACAACACCTAAAGCGAAAAGAATTATTGGCTTTGATAATTTATCACAAGATGCTGGATCAACAACATTAATATATGCTTTGTATAGTCTTTTAAAAAACAGATATTCGGTTTTAGGAATAGAAATTAATCGTAATGATTTTATATATTTTAATGATAAATCATTAGTTAGTACAACTATTAATAGTTATAATAGTATTATTGAGAAGAATAGTGATAAGGATATAATATTTATTGATATTAATGATGTTGAACAAGTTAAAACGATATGTACCGATATTTTTTATTTAGTTGAACCATCTATTATTAAGCTTAATAAAATGCTACTTATTAATAGTCGGATATTCACTAAATATAATGATGGTAAGTTTATCTTAAATAAGAGTTTATTAAATCCTAAAGAAGTATCTCAATTTGAATTTGAGGCACGAGTAAAGGTATTTGCGAGTATCCCACCATTTAATGATCGCAATTTGAAAGAATGTTTACCATTAATTCAATTTGTGAATAGTTTGGGGTATAGTATAGAAGAATGATTTTATGTTGTTGAATGAAATAAAAATATGCACAAGCTGTTTAACTAGTGATTTATCAATAGTTAGATTAATGACAATAATTATTTTTCAAGGTATGCGCATAATTATTCCTCTTTGCTTAATTGTCAAAGCCACTATTGATTTAGGAAAATGTGAAACTAATGAAGAAACGGTTATTGCCAAAAAGCAGTTTATTAATACTTTAATTAAAGCAACAGTTATTTATTTAATCTTTACTTTTATTCAATTTATTATTAATTTATTAGCCGATTTCTTTTCGGGTAATATATGGATTTGTATTAGAAATTTAATTAGTTTTTAAAAGAGGAGTGAAGCATTATGTTTTTTTTAGAAGACTATAGTACTATTGCTGGCTGTCCTGGAGATCTACCTACAATTGTCGGAAAATTAATAAGCTTAGTTTATATGGTTATTAGAATTGGTATTCCAATTATATTATTAATTGTTGGTATGGTTGATCTAGGCAAGGCAGTAGTTGCTCAAAAAGATGATGAGATTAAGAAAGCTCAAAGTTTATTAATTAAAAAAGTAATTGCGGCTGTCTTAGTGTTCTTATTACTTACTTTAATTCAATTCTCAATCAAATTGGTCGATACCAGCAAAAATCAAGAAACAATGTGGACTTGTATAAATGTTTTATTGAACTTTAGTGATGAGGGTAATAAGGCAAACTATGAAGATAGTAAAGCAAAATGTAGCGGTTCCGGTGGTACGTGGACAGCCAATAATAATTGCGATTGCTCCGCTATTAATAAAGTTATTGATTTCGATGGCACATGTAAATAGATAATTGTTTTTTTATAGTATTTTTTATTAGTAATTAATTTTTAAAAAAAAGGAGTGGAAAAAATATGTTTATTTTAGAGGATATACAATATATTGCTGGCTGTTCAGTTGATATACCTACAATTGTTGGTAAATTAGTAAGTCTAGTTTATATGGTTATTAGAATTGGTATTCCAATTATATTACTAATTGTTGGTATGGTTGATCTTGGTAAAGCTGTAGTTGCCCAAAAAGATGATGAGATTAAAAAGGCTCAAAGTCTATTAATTAAGAAAGTAATTGCGGCTGTTTTAGTATTCCTATTATTTACCCTAATTCAATTTGCTATTGGTTTAGTAACTAATAAAACAGATGTAAGTACTACGAATATGTGGAATTGTGTCAATGCTATATTAAATTATAGTGATACTGGAAATGCAAAAGCTTCTGCAAAATCTCAAACAGATTGTGATACTGCTAAAGGATCATGGGATAGTACAACAAATATTTGTAGTTAAGTATTTGCAATAAACTGAGGAGGTAGAAAATGTTTACATTATATAGTGCAGTCGGTGGTTGTACCTTCACAGCTATACCAGATATTATTGGAACACTTGTTAAACTTATTTATTTAGCAATAAGAATATTTATTCCAATTGTATTATTAATAGTTGGTATGGTTGATTTAGGTAAAGCTGTTGTGGCTCAAAAAGAGGATGAAATTAAAAAAGCTCAAGGATTACTTATTAAGAAAGTAATTGCGGCTGTTCTTGTCTTCTTATTATTTACTTTAATTCAGTTTGCTATTAATTTAGTTGATAAAGGTAATTCTAATAATGCAAGTATGTGGTCATGTGTTAATGCATTGTTAGGTAGTCCAACTAATACCGAATGTCCAGTTGGATATGGCAATTATGATGCTTCAACCGGACTTTGCGCTGAAGTGCGATAATTTTAGTGTAAATAGTTTTAAAATATTTTAATAATAGGAGGTGCAAGATGTATTTTTTAGGTGCGCCATATGATACCCTTGATGGTTGTAGTTTTCCTGGTATGGTTGAAATACCTATAGTCTTTGGTAATATCATAAGCATAGTATATATGATTATTCGAATAGGTGTTCCTATTATTTTACTGATTGCTGGTATGATTGATTTATTAAAAGCAATTACCTCCCAAAAACAAGAAGATATTCAAAAAGCCCAATCATTATTATTTAAAAAAATTATTGTGGCAATCGTAATATTCACATTTTTCACATTAGTGCAGTGGGCTATTGATATGGTTGATAAAAACAGTACTTCTAATAGTGCAATGTGGGCTTGTGTCAATGCTTTATTGAATGGTGAATCAACACATGGTGAATAAAATATAACTAATAAAATTAAATATCTAAGAGTTTAAAAACTCTTTTTTATTATGCATGTTTTTTGCAATATGTCAAAATTATAAACCACATATATTAAATGTGAGGTGATAATTATTGAATATTTTATATGCGATTGTTAATAGTTGCCAAGAAATTCTTCCTATACCGTTAATTTTTGGTCAATTAATATCTAAAATTTATTTAGTAATAAAAATATTAATTCCTATTATTTTAATCATATCAAGTCTAATTGATTTTTTTAAAACATTAAAAGCTAATGATGAAAAAACAATAAAGAAAAGACAATCATTAATAATTAAAAAAATATTTTTTGCTTTAATGATATATTTTTTATTTGATGTCATAAGTATAATAATTAATTTATTTAGTCATGATCAAATGTGGCAATGTATAAAAGGTATTTTAAATGGTAAATAGTAATATTGTAGTTGAAATAAAAGACTAATTAAGTTATAATAAAGATATAGTAATTAATTTATTAAGTGAGGGATAGAATATGCTTTTTTTAGATGATATAGCTTATTATTTAACAGATTGTGGTTGTATACCATTGCATCTTGCACGTTTAGCGAGTCTTGCTTATAACATAATAAGAGTTTTGGTACCAGTAGTTTTAATATTAGTTGGTATGATTACTCTTACTAAGTCGATACTAGGTCAAAAAGATGATGATTTAAAAAAAGCCCAAACAAGTGTTATTAAGAAAGTTGTGGCGGCTGTTATTGTTTTTTTAGTAATGACTTCAGTTCAATTTACTCTTAATATGGTAAGTGGAGCTATGTCTAAAACTGATAAGGATAACATGTGGGAATGTGTAACATATATGCTTACAGGTGAAGGTAATATAAAAACAAGTGAAAACTGTAACGTTATTAATAAAGATATAGCGTGTATTTATAATCCTGTTACTTTTGGAGATAATGGTGAAGTTGTAGATTCAAGTAAAGAGGTAAAATTTACAGGAAAAGCTGAAATCGGTGCAGGACGTACTTATACGTTTAATGGTACAGATTATCCTACTGCTACAAGTACTGGTAAGCTTTATACTGAAGTAGCTTGTCCTAAATATTGGGTTAGAAAAACAATTACTGTTGGTGGAAGCCCTTCAACATACTATTATGCTTATGAGTCATTAAGTGGTGTTGAAGATATTGATTATGCCTTAAAAAGATTAGGACAACAATAAACTTTAAAATGAGGTTAAGTAACAACCTCATTTTTCTATGTGAAAGCATATCTAAAATAGTATGTTTTAAATCAACAAAATATTTCTTTTTTTTACTAGTTATGATATAATCAAATAAGTTATAAATAGTGCTAGGAGGAGTCCTATGTTCAATAAAAGGTATATTTTCTTTTTAATAGTCTCAATAGTAATCTTTTTTGGGTGGCAAGATGTAATTAAGGCCGATACTAAAGAATGTAAATATTTAACTTATGCTGTTGCCGGTCAATTGGTTGATGTCGATGAAGGCGATGAAATTAACACAGTAAAGTTAAGGGCTATATATGAAAACAAGGCATATTCTTATATGATTAATTTAGAAACCATAACGCTTTATAGAGAAGATACCAAAGATGGGTATAATGCTTTAGAATGTCCAACATATTTGGTAAATTTCAAGGAATACAAGAGCAATGTATACAGGGCATATAAGGATGATCCAGCACCAAAAAATTTAAAAAAAATTAATATAGCCTTTAAGCTTCTTTCGGAAGATACGGCTGTACAAGACAGTGGTTCATACAAGTGCAAGTACAATGCTTTTACCCATGATAAAAATTCACAAAATTCTACCAAGACCCCGTTTGCTTCTGACGTAGAAGCGACAGTTTATTATAAAAAGAAAATAAATGGAGTTTCCGGGGAGATATATGATATATTTTTTACTTTCAATAATATTAGTACATCCGACTATTTTGAATTTGGTAATAATTCTGATCCACTTACTAGAACTATTGTGCAAATTGGTAGTTGCCCAGAATATGTAGTTCCTACCCATAAGAAATATGGTGGTATTAGTATTGGTAATACTTATCACCGTTTTGCTGATGGTTTTAATGCTGGAAGCGAAGAAAAAGTTTATGCTGAAGCCAACAGCGAGTATGGATTTATTCGAAAAGACGATAAAAATTATGCAGATAATACTGCTAATGGGAATAACGGGGTTTATTATCAAGTAACCGATAAACAACGGGAAGATAATACAAAAAATAAACCTTCATCAGGGACATGTGCTTATTATCGTGGTGAACACAAGTTACAGGTTGTTGTAACAAGGAATACCTATCCTGCTCTTGAATATGTTATAACTTCTACATATATTAGTGGTCTTGGTAATAAAACAGGTTTAAATCTTAAAACTGATTCTAATAGTGTTGATCGACCTATTTTAGAGGCTATTGTTAATAATGCCAATGCTCCAACTAAAAACGCTACAGCTGAAGAAATAAGAAAAAGAGATGAACCTTGCCTTGATTATGAATATTTGGAAGTGGGAGATTTAAGTAATGCTACTGAAGGTGGCATGATTAGCTTAAACTTTATTCCTAAAATAACGGATGTAAAAAAAATATTTAAATATTTTAAAATAGCAACTACTGATCAAGTTGCATCCCAATATAAAACAAAATTAGATGAAGCTTATAAAATATTATTTATTGGTGATGATGAATTTAAGGGACTTGTCACAATTGTAAAGGACAGCAATAACACCGAGACTATGAATAAAAATATTAATGCTGCATTCTTGCATTATGCCAAAAATGGTGGTTCAGACGATATTACTAATGTTGCTTCATATTTATTATCTGGTGGCAAAGCTAGTAAAGCAATATATGATTATGCCAATTACTGGTATGCTATGGCTACTAATTATGCTAGTCTTTATGTTTTTCAGGAAAAAGGCTGTGATAATTCATGTAATGATGCTAGTCAATATAATGATCCTAATGGTGAAAATGGTGAGAGCAAATATAATACCTGTTTAGCTAATACAACATCGCCATGCTTAAAGTTTAAAGCAATACAACTTGCTCAAGAGATTGAAGAAAATGTTAAAGCTGGTTATATACCTATACCTGATGGTTGTGATATGTTATCACAAGATTTGTTAGACTTTTTGACCTGGGCCCTACAATTAATTCGTTATGGAGCAGTGATTATTACTATTGTTCTTGGAATGGTAGATTTCTTTAGAGCTATTGCTGAAAGTGATGATAAGGCTTTCCAAAAAGCAGGCGGGAGATTTCTAAAACGTTTAATTGCGGTAGTGTTAATATTCTTATCAGCTTTATTTGTACAATTTATACTTTATAATTATGCTTTACCAGGTATAGGTGAAGAAGAAGTAACTTTGTGTAATATTTCTAAAAAGTAATTAATCGGAAAGGAGGTATTATTTTGTTAAATAGTGCAATGGATTATATTATATTACCGGTGTTATCTTGGCTGGATACTATTTTCTTCGGTTTAATTGGAACAATTTATGAATTGTTAATGCGTATAGCCGATGCTACTTTCTTTAACCAAGATGTCTTCCGGGAATTTTCTACTCGTATATATAGTTTATTAGGCATATTTATGCTTTTTAGACTGACTTTTTCATTAATTACTTATACTATCAACCCTGATGATTTAACTGAAAAATCAAAAGGAGTACAAAACATAATTAGCCGTATTTTAATTACTTTAGTATTATTAATAATAACTCCGACTATTTTTGTTAGAGCTCGTGAGTTACAAAAAATAATATTGGATAATAGTGTTTTAGAAAGTGTTATATTAGGTATCGGTGCTTCGGGTGATAACGTTGCTAATCCAGCCGGTATTGGTGATACAAAAAATACAGCTGGCTCAAGATTGTCATTCGTTTTGTTGTCAACTTTTTTGGAACCAGAAAAAGAATTTTTCCCTGGCTGTAGTTCGGGAATGTACTTGTCTGGTGGTGTCAATATGGGTTGCTTAAATGACCTAAATGGCAAAGAAACAAGCGGTGATGTGCCACTTGGTAGTTATGTTGAAAATGCATGGAAATATAAGGATGTTTCAATATTACTTGATGCTGATTTACTTCGAGCAAATGATGGTTCTGGTCAAAGATATATGAAGTATCAATATATTATTAGTACTTTAGCCGCCGTATTTGTTTGCTATATTTTACTTGTATTTTGTATTGATATAGCAGTTCGAAGTGTTAAATTGGGATTTTTAGAGTTGATTGCTCCTATTCCTATTTTAGGAAATATTGATCCTAAAGCTTCGAAAGATAGTACTTTTAATAAATGGGTTAAAATGGTATTAAATACATATTTGGATTTATTCTTGCGCTTAGCATCAATATATTTTTGTATTTTTATATTCGACAATATTGATTTAGTAACAACTAATTCTGGAAATTTCGTTTCAGATTCGGCTGTTAAAGTATTTATAATTTTAGGTGCTTTGACTTTTGCTAAACAATTACCAGATATATTGAAGGAATTCTTCCCAGGTATGGGAAAGGGAACTTTCGATTTGAATTTAAAAAAGAAATTAAGCGAGACACCAGGAATGAAGCAGGCGACTGGTCTTGCAGCCCTTGGTGGGGCAGCAGTAGGAGCTGGAGCTACTAACTTTGCAAGAAATGTGGCTGAAACAGCTTCCAATTGGGGCGATATGAGTGGTGGAAAAAAAGCCGCCGCTTTAGCGCGTACTGCATTTTCGGGATTAACAGGGGGAGCCTCAGCTATGCGTAGAGGAGCAGGTGCCTCTTTAAGTGGAAAAAAAGCCGGCGAGATTTATAAGAGTGCTTATGGTGGTGCAACTCAGGCACGTGATAGATATGCTACTTCAAGAGAGGCTGGTGCTACTATGAGGGGAACAGCAGCGGCTAAAATACAATCTGGTCTCGGTATGCATAATCTTTATGAACGGCAAAAGGCTGAAATTGGTGCTTATGAAGAGTATATGAAAGTACGTGATAATGTTGATAATTTTGCCGAGAAAAAGGTTCTTGATAATAAAGACGGTTATTATAATAATGTAATTAATTCAAAAAATAGAATAGAAACTTTGAGAAATTCTGGTGCTGCCGAAAGTGATATTACTAAAGAAGAGAAAAATTATCACGATTTATTGGATATTGCTAAGAAAGACTATGTTAGAGATCAATCAGCTAATCAAACAGGCTCTTTATATTACGAAGTAAAAAATATGAAGTCAATTCAAAAGCAATATGAAAATTATGAGGGATTTCAAGGCTTTGATTCAGAAGCATACGGTGGATTTGATGATGCTAAAAAGCATGTACTTCCTGCTAAAAAGTCGATTGAACTTGATGACAAACACAGAGTTGCTAAAGCTAATGCTGATGCTGCTGCAGGTAGTGGTGGATCTGGTGGTGGAAGCAGTAAAAAGCCAGGAAAATAAAAAGGGAGGAATAATATATGAACCAGTTTTTGATACCGGCCAATTCTAAAAAATCAATGCTGATATTTGGAATGTTTAATGTGTTTGATTTGATACTATTTGGAAGTGGTATTGCGGCTACGCTAATATTGTTGATGATATTAGATTTAGACCAATTGTTACCTACAATTATTGCATTATCACCAGCGGTTATTACAGGATTCTTGGTTTTACCGGTTCCTAATTATCATAATATTTTAACGGTTATAGGTTCAGTAAAAGAGTTTTATACGACAAGACAACGCTTTGTCTGGAAAGGATGGTGTGTGATGGATGGCAATTACGACGAATCAAACAAGAAGCAATAGTGTAGTTAGTGCTATGCCTACTAAGTCTAATAAAAATAAGAGTAAATATACCGAAGCCGATATTCCTATTAAGGATATTACTAACGGGTCTATTATTTTAACTAACAATTATAAGGTTACTGGTGTTAAGATTATGCCTAAAAATATTTTTATTCTTGATTTTGATACTCAAAATTCGATTATTGCTAATTTAAGAACGGTTTATAATTTAATTGATTATGAATTCTGGATTATTGCGGCTGATCGCCCAGTTGATATTAGTGTCTTCTTATCACAACTAGAATTACTATTTAACTCTGTTCAAAGTCCTGTGAAGAAGAAACTTGTTATGGAAGATATTAACAAAGCCAATATGTTTATGAGTAATAATGTTGTTGATACAGAATTTTATTTATTATTTAAGGAAAAAGATGATGAGGTTATTCAGAAAAGAGTAAGAACTTTAATTAATAACTTTGCGGGGGCTGGTTTATCAACTCATCAGGTTACTAATGATGATTTAAGAATTATTCTTGATAATTTCTTAAATGGTGGACAATCTACCACGTTTGGGACGGTGATGTCATAATGGATATAAGAACACAAGTAGCTCCTAAAGGGTTACATTTTAAGCCAAGTGAATTTGTTATTAGTGACAAATTTGCTACGATATTAACGGTTATTTCTTTTCCAAAATTTATTCAACCGGGATATCTTTCATCATTGACAAGTATTCCAGGTATTAAGATTGTTATTAAGCATATTCCTTTACCATTTAGTATTATTAGTAAGATGCTTAATAAAGAGATTGCGGATTTAAAGATTAGATATCAAGAAGAAAAAGATCGTACTATTCAAGAACGTATCCGTCAAGACTATGAATCATTAGAGTATTTTATTTCAATGTTGGCGGCTAATCAATCAACAATATTTGATTTTCAATTACATATTATGATTACGGCTGATAGTGAAGATGAATTGGTTACTAAAAAAATGCAAGTTCGTAATTACTTAGAGGCTATGGAATTGAAAGCTATTCCTTTGAGATTTGAACAAGATAAAGTATTAAAGTCTATTATTCCTATTTACCCTAAACAAGATATTGAGAATAGAATAGGCACTCCTATTCCTTCACCAACCATTGCGGCTATGTATCCTTTTATCTTTGATAGTGTTAAGGATCCAGGCTTATCAACTCTGCTTGGTGTCGATTTTTCAGGAGGAGTAATTCTTTTTAATCAGTTCTTATATCAGATAAAAAAGGAGCATAATCGTAATAATGCTAATATGATTATTTTAGGAACTTCTGGTAGTGGTAAGTCAACTGCAGCTAAAATGTTTCTTAGAACGAATATTCGTAATAATAGTCAAATAGTTGTTATTGATCCTGAAGGTGAACTTGAGGATATGACAAGATTATATGATGGTGATTTCATCGATTTGGGTAAAGGTGGACAATACGGTATGATTAATCCCCTTGAAATCATTTTAGATACTGATGAAGATGAAATTAATTCTGGTTTAGGTTATACGATTTTAACAAGAACAATTCAAACTTTAAAAGCTTTTATAAAATATTATGATCCCAATATTGAAGAGGATGTATTAACATTATATAGTGAGGTTATTCAAGATACATATCGTCGATTTGGTATTGATTTTAATTCTAATTTTGCGAACTTTACTTCCGAAGATTTTCCAACTTTTAAGGATGTTTATGCAACCATAAAGGGACGTTTAATCTCAATGACGGAAAGAACCCATGAACGAGATATTATGGAACGTCTAGAATTAAAGATTAGACCAATTGTTAAAGAATTAAAATATTATTTTGATGGTCATACAACTATTAAATCTAATAGTGAATTTATTGTTTTCAATATTCGTGAAGTTATGAATGCCGATACGAATGTGCGTAATGCTTTATTCTTTAATATTTTAAAATATGCATGGGGTTTAACATTAGATCGTAGTGTTAATACTGTTTTAATGGTTGATGAAGCTCATGTTCTATTAGGAAGTAATAATACATTAGGGGCTGATTTTTTAGCCCAGATTCAACGTCGTTCTCGTAAATATAATACAGGAACAATCATTATTACCCAGCAACCAAGTGATTTCTGTGATCCAAACGTTATTACACAGGGTAAAGCTATATTTGATAATGCCTCATATTATTTAGCAATGGGTTTAAAGAAACAGGCTGTTGAAGATCTATCAATGTTGATTGATTTAAATGATAATGAAAAAGAAAATATTAAAAAATATGGACAAGGGGAAGCTTTATTTGTATGTGGTAGTAGAAGAATGCAAATAAGGATTATTGCCACCGAAGAAGAATTAGATTCCTTTGGGTCTGGTGGAGGATTATAGAAGTAAGATAAGGGGGAGTACAGATGAATAAGAAAGCTACATTAATTGTTTCAATAGCGTCATTTGTACTCTTTTTTGGCTTTATGATAACGATTGCTGCTGCTATATTATCTCCCATTTTTGTTGTTGTTGAAGCTGTAAATAATATTAAAGAAACGACTAGTAATTTTCTTGAAAAAATGGGTAATGTTTTTATGTTACGTGGTTGGTGTACAAATAACGAATGCTATGAAAAAGAAGAAAAAGATTATTATATTATTGTTAAAGATTTGTATAATAAATATGATGCAACGCCATATAATCTAAAATTAAATACGCCATTAATTCAAGCAACTATTTTCTATGCTTTTGATTATGACAAATTATATAATCCTAATGCAATAAATTTTACAACTGGTGATAAAAAAACGGCTGGTCAGTTTGATTACCGAGCTGCTAAAAATCAAATTTATGATTTAATAAATAACTTAGTACATTCTGATAATAAGGGAGTCTATTACCAGGATATAGCCAAATATGATGATTACCTGCGTAACACTTATATATCACTTAATTTCCCCGATTTATTAAAGGGTGGAATGACAATTGAGGATATAATAAAAGACATTCACGCTCGTGCGGGGTTAGAATATTATTATCAAAATATAAAGATAAATGACAATATATCAGGTGACATTATGGATTTATTAGATGCACCATTTCGTGGTACAGAGTGTGCTATAACGTCGGGGTTTAATACTTTACGTAATGGTCGGCCTCATAATGCTACAGATGTTGTTGGAGCAACCAATAAAAATATATATAGTGTTGCTGATGGTACAGTAGTAGCAGTTGAAGTTCATACTGAAAATTTATATAAATATTGGGATTCGACAAGGACCCAATGTATGTGTAACGGTTCATCTTGTCCTAATGGTTATGGTACATATATTATTATAGAGCATACTCTTAATGGTCAAAAGTATCGTTCACGTTATGCTCATTTGAGTTCCACTTTAGTTACTGCTGGACAAACAGTAACTAAAGGTCAACAAATTGCCGTTGAGGGAAGTACTGGATGTTCGACGGGATCACATTTACATTTTGAGTTTTACTCAATAGATGGTCATAAATTTGATCCTACGTCTATTATGTCCAGATGTGCTACACAAAGTGCAACTATTGCTAATTGTAATTTAGAGAATATTACAGTCAAGGTTTGTGAGTGTACAAGAGCTTGGGCTGGACCAAATAGTAAAGTACTTGAGGAAGTTCCGTTTAAGGATTATGTTCGCGGTGTAATGACAGAGGAAATTAGTCCTGAGAGGTATGATATGCAATTTATGAAAGCTTTTGCTATTGCTGTTCAAACTTACTCATTAAGACGTGGTGGTTATAATGAAAATTCCAATTATATATACTTACGTGACTGTACTTATGACCAGGTCTACGGTAAAATTAGTGATGCAACTAAACTTGAACAAGAGCGCACTTTAGAGGCTGTTGATGCAGTTTTTGGTTCAGTTATAATGAAAGATGGCAAATTAATGTCAGCTTCTTATAAGAAGAATGAAGCTTGGGGATGTGGCTATCAAAAAAATGATATGTGTCAAGAAGGCGGTAATCAACTGGGTAAAGATGGTAAAACGTATAAAGAAATACTAGAATATTATTATGTTAATCCAACTATTACCAATTATTGCCAAAATGCAGCTGATAAAGCAGTACCGGGTATAAATAATAGTAAAAGCAATATAACTTGTGGGGCAACTAATATTAGTGACATAAATGCTGAACTTCAAAAATTAACAACCAAGGTTAAGAATGCAGGTATCGGAAGTAGAGCTGGTGTCGTTGCAGCAGCTAGATATTTGGCTCTTGATTTTCCAAGTAAAATACCATATTTCACTGATGATTCTGATGTAAAAGGCCGTTATTATAAAATAGGCATTAACACTGATAAAGATAGTGGTTGGGGGTGCCCTATTACTAAAGATGGTATTCCAACAACGGAAAAGGTTACAGGTGGACTATATTATAATGGATTATCAGATAGTGGCTTTGTAACATGGGCTATGCTTAATGGTGGTGTCAAAGAGGTTGGTAATATTGGATCTGATCAATTAGCCGATCGAGGACGCCAAGTTACTTTTGGGGATAGCCAAGTATCTGACGGAACTGTAAAAATAGGTGATCTATTCTGGGATGGTGGCCATATTGGTATAATTATCGGAATAGATAATGACAATATTTATGTAGCTGAAGAAGATACTAAATCTGGCCTAATAGTAACTACGCATGCTAAAAGTGAAAAAAACGATGATTATTCATATATTCTGATGAATGGTGTTTATGGAACAGATGGTAGTATATCAAATATGTGGTAGTAGCGTCCAAGTAATAGTACTTGGATGTTTTACTATTAAGTAGGAGTGATGAGATGAAAAAGAAGATAATTTTATTATTGATAATGGTCTTATTATTGACGGGATGTCAGGCTGAGTATAATCTTAAGATAAATTTTAATGGTACTGTCAGTGAAAATTTATCTTTTATGGTCAGTCAATCAGTACTTAGATTTGATGATATGGGTGATTCACCACAAGATTTTACAGATAGTTTTGCTAAAATAATAAATGCTAAAAGTGGATCTGGTGAATATCATATCAGCAAGATAATTAATGATGATACGATGGGTTTTATTGCTTCTAAAAATTATAAAGATTTAAAAAGATATATAATGTATTCATCTTTTGTTTCCTATTTGTTTGATGATATGAAAACGACTACCAATGGGACTCATATTATACTAGAATCAATTGGGTCATTTAAAAATTCATCAATTAATTGTGAATGGTGTGGATATCCCAAATTAGATAATAGTTATATGGCGATAAGTTTACCCTATAGAGTAGTAAAGAGTAATGCTAGTAGAGTCGATTCAAGTACTAATACTTACTATTGGACTTTAAAATATAATGAACATCCTGATAGCATATATTTAGAGTATGATAAGGCATTATTATATTCGTATAATATATTAGCTTGGTTACCATACCTTAATTACTACCTTGTTGGTCTTGTTTCAATACTAATTATTATAGCAATAGTACTATGGTATTTTTATCGCAAACAAAATAAAAATAATGAAATATAATATTAGTAAAACTATTTATGTTTTAAATAATTAATGTTATAATTATGATAGTTAACTTTTATAAAAGAGGTGTTACTTGTGAAATTGAAATTTACAGCTGAATTAAAAGATATGGTAATATTCTTACTGTTTTGTGTAGCTCTTTTATATGTTGTAGCTATTCTTTTATTAAATATTTCATCAGTTGCTAATAATATGGCTTTTCATGGGTTTAATCCAATACCTGCTTTCTCTGGTGAATTTGTTTTACAAACTCTCATATTTTGGTTAATTGCTTTAATTGGTATTATGACGAGTGTATCTTCACATTTTTTTGAAAGAGAAAAAGGTTTTGGAATTGCTACCACTAAAAAAGACAAGGGTGGTTATTCAAGATGGGCTAAAGATAGAGAAATGAAAAAGGTCCTAAAAGAAATAAGTCCTTTAGCTCGTAATGTTAATAGTGCTGGTATTCCATTAATGAATGATGGTAAAAAATTGTGGGTTGATGATGGTGAATTTCATAATTTAATTATTGGATCAACTGGTAGTGGTAAAACACAAATTACGGTTCTACCATTAGTTAATATATTAGCTAAAAAAGGTGAATCAATGATTATTACCGATCCTAAAGGCGAAATATATGAAAACACTATTAATATGCTTAAAGATCGTGATTATAATATTGTCTTATTAAACTTTCGTGATCCTCAACGTGGTAATGCTTGGAATCCGTTAAATTTACCATATACTTTATATAAGAATGGTAATCAAGATAAAGCTAATGAGTTACTAGATGACTTAGCGATGAATATTCTATATGATGAAAAAGCTCAAAATCAAGATCCTTTCTGGGAAAAGACATCAGCTGATTATTTTGCCGGATTATCTTTAGCTTTATTTGAAGATGCTAGTAGTGATGAAATTAATCTTAATAGTATTAATTTAATGACAACCGTCGGCGAAGAAAAATTTATGGGTTCTACCTATATTAAAGAGTATTTTGCGGATAAAAATCAAGCATCTCCTGCTTATGTTAATGTTGCTAGTACCTTAATGGCACCAACTGATACTAAAAGTAGTATTTTATCTGTATTTAAACAGAAGATTAAACTATTCTCATCACGTGAGAATTTATCAGAAATGCTAGGTCATAATGATTTTGATATGAAGGATATTGGTCGTAAGAAAACGGCTGTATTCATTGTTATTCAAGATGAAAAGAAGACGTACCATTCATTAGTAACAATATTCATTAAACAGTGTTATGAAACATTAATTGATGTTGCTCAAGAATGTGGTGGTAAGTTACCATTTCGGACCAACTTCCTACTTGATGAATTTGCTAATATGCCGCCATTAAAAGATGTTACAACTATGGTAACAGCTGCTCGAAGCCGTAATATTCGTTTTAACTTTATTATTCAGAACTTTTCGCAATTAACACAAGTTTATGGTAAAGAAAATGGCGATACAATAAAAGGTAACTGTGGTAATATTATTTATTTAATAAGTAGTGAGTTAAGTGCTTTAGAAGAAATTAGTAAAATGTGTGGCGAGGTTAAATCTAAAGAAAAAGATAAAACAGCCAGTACACCGCTTGTTACTGTTAGTGATTTACAGCGTCTAAAACAATGGGAAACAATTGTTTTAAGAACGCGTATGATGCCTTTTAAAACGAAATTAACTCCTAACTATAAAATGGATTGGGGTTATAAATATGAAAAGGGCAGTTATCCAACTCGTGATAGAATGGATATTAAGCTATTTGATATTAAGACTTTTGTATCTAAAAAAAGAGAAAGTAAGTTTAACAGTATGTTAGGTGGAGCTCCTGGTGGAGGAAATATGTTTGGCGGTCCTTCTATGCCGGGATTTGGCGGTATGCCAGATTATACAACTCCTATGGGTGGTACTCCTGCTAGTAGTCCTAATGACATATTTAAAAATCCATTGCCACCTTTTACTCCTAATGCTACTAATAATAGTAGCAATATGTTTGATAAGGCACCACAACCTAATAACGACTTTAATATAGAAGAGATTATTAAGAATATTGATGCTAAAATAGCGGAATTAGAAGCTGAAGAGAAGGCTGAAAAAGAGGCTGAAGAAAAGAAAGCTAATAAAACTGGTGATATTAAAGATATTACTGCTTTACCAGAACTTTCTGAACTTGATATTAATGATGAGGAACCTATATTTAATCCTAAAGAACCTTTTATTAATATGACAGTTCAAGAGGAAAAACCAGTAATTGAGGAGCCTATTAAAGAACAACAACCGGTACAAGAAATTGTTAAGCCGAATGTTGAAGAAAAAAAGGTTGATGATAAAAAAGCAGATATTACTGATGATCAATTTTTTGATGATTTCTTTGAAGATGAATAGCATAAATCGCCCGATTACATATAATATGTTAGGGTGATTTTTTATGGTACCAAGTATTTCTATCACCGACTTAAAAAAGCTTCTTAATTGTATTTGGCTCATTGATATTCGTTCATCCGATGATTATTGTATGGGATATATTCCCGGAGCCATAAATATGCCATTTGAGAAATTATTAGGATCATTAAAAAGCAATTTAGATAAAAAATATACTTATTATATTTATTGTGATACGGGTAAAGTTAGTAAAAAAGTGGTTCAAATTTTAATTAATGAGGGTTATAAAGCAGTAAATATTGATGGTGGTTATGAGGGATGGGTTCAAGAAAATAAGATATTATGAATATCTTATTTTAATTTGCCTTATTTTATATTATAATATATATAGTAGAGGAAGTGATAGAGTGGAGTATATATTATTAATTCTATTAATAATTATTCTAATTATTAGTGTTTTTAGTTTAACAAAGAATATTAATGAATCAAATATTACGGAACGATTAGGTAAATTAGAAACCAATATGATTAAAGAACTTGGAGAATTTAAATCTAATTTAAGTCGAGATATGAATACCGATTTCACAAAATTAAATGATCAGATTGAAAATCGTTTAAGATTAATAAGTGATCGTGTTAATGAAAGATTAGATGAAAATTTTGAAAAGAGTAATAAAACCTTTATATCGGTTTTAGAACGTTTATCAAAGATTGATGAAGCCCAAAAGAAAATAGATATCTTATCTAATGATATTGTATCATTACAAAGTGTTTTAACTGATAAAAAAGCGCGGGGTATTTTTGGCGAGGTTAATCTCCATCATATCTTATCAAGTGTCTTTGGTGAAAACAATGATAAAATATATAAATTACAATATCCATTTGCTAATGGAACAATCGCTGATTGTGTTTTATTTGCCCCTGATCCCATCGGCCTTATTGCCATTGACTCTAAATTTCCTTTAGAAAACTATCAAATTATGGTTGATAAAAAACTTGATAATAACGTGAGAGAACAAGCTGAAAAGATGTTTAAACAAGATATGAGAAAACATATTGATGCCATAAGCAGTAAGTATATTATTCCTGGTGTTACAACTGATCAAGCTATATTATTCTTACCAGCCGAAGCTATATTTGCTGAGTTAAATGCTTATAATCAAGATATTGTTGAGTATTCCTATAAGAAACATGTATGGATTACTTCACCAACTACCTTGATAAGTACGTTAACAACACTACAAATAATGATGAAAAATATTGAACGTGACAAATATGCGGTTGTTATTCATCAAGAATTAAGATTATTAGATGAAGACTTTAAAAGGTATAAAGAACGTTGGGACAAGCTATATCGTAGTATTGAGACCGTAAGTAAAGATGTTAAGGATATTCATGTAACAACTGATAAAATTACTAAAAGATTTAATTCAATCAATCAAGTAGAACTGGGTAATGATGATAACCAAGTATTAATTGAAGGAGAAGATGAATAATGGATAGAAATGAAAGAATGACAGTGTTAGCAAGACTTAAGGCAACTAAAGCTTCTTTGGTTGCACAATTAAGAGAGCAACGAAGGGTAAATAATAACAATATGCCCAATAATGTTGTATCTTTTCCTGGTAACCAGAATGTTAATCCTAATTTTCAACAAGTAAATCCTAATAATGGGACTGATTTTGTTAATGGCATGCCTAACAATGTTACACCATTATCTGATGGTGGGACAGCGAGACCAAAGGTACGAAGAATGAATCCTCCATCTGGAATTCCAGTTATGACTGAAAATGACCGCAATGAATTACCAAGAGCTGGTTTTGCGAGTGGTTTAATTCTAGCTAGTATTACTTTTGTTACCGAACTATTATTTTTAGCTATAAGTTACTTTATGTTTAAATAAGCAGTTTAACTGCTTTTTTAATGGTTGTATAGTAATATATTTGAAAGATAATATTTTGTATTAAGATAATGTTGTAAAATAATGTAAATATTGATTAATAAGCTAGGCTTTTATTACTAATTACTCTATAATATATATAGAAGGTGGAAGTTATGGAAGAAAAAATATTAACTATTTTAAGTGAAAATAAACAGGCCTTTTCCGTTTATGAATTAAATGATATACTGGAGCTTTCTTCAGTTGAAGAAATGCAAGAATTATTAAAGGTATTAAATAAATTAGAAACAGAAGGCAAAGTTTATCGTACTAATAAAGATAAATATATGCTATTAGCTAATAGTCATTTAGTTATGGGAAAATTATCAACGACACGTAAAGGTTATGGCTTTGTAGGAGTAGAGGGTAGTGAAGATATTTTCATTGCGGCTACTAACTTAAATGGCGCTATATATGGTGATAAGGTTTTAGTAGAGATTACTTCTAAAAAAGGTGTAGATTTAGAGGGAAGAATATTAAGAGTTGTTGATCGTGATATAAAGCAAATAGTTGGTGAAGTAATAATCGAAAACAACCATATCTATATTGCTTTAGATGATGAAAAAGTAAAGATTAGAGTTGAAATACCTAGTGATAAAGCTATGGGAGCTATGCCAGGTCATAAAGTGGTAGCTCGTATTATTAAACCAATTCGTGATAATCTCTATAGTGGTGAAATTATTAAAGTAATTGGTCATAAAAATGATCCTGGTGTTGATATATTATCGATTGTTAATAAGTTTAATATTCATGAGGTTTTTTCTGATGAAGTAATGCAAGAAGTTGAAAATGTTCCAAGAGAAGTATCACCTGAAGAAATTGAAGGTCGCCGTGACTTAAGAAATCAAGAGATATTTACAATTGATGGTGATGATACAAAAGATATAGATGATGCTATCTCATTAATGATGTTAGATAATGGTAATTATAAATTAGGTGTTCATATTGCTGATGTTAGTCATTATGTTATTGAAACAAGTGCGATTGGTATGGAAGCCGAATCAAGAGGAACAAGTGTGTATTTAGCTGATCGGGTTATTCCGATGTTACCACATGCTTTATCTAATGGTATTTGTTCATTAAATCCTGATACTGATCGTTTAGCAATGTCCTGTGATATGGAAATAAATCATCAAGGTGATATTGTTACTTATGATATATATGAAAGTGTTATCCGTTCAAGAAGACAAATGACATATAAAAAAGTTAACCAGATTTTAATGCATAATACGACTCCTGAAGGCTATGAACCCTTTGCCAATACATTATTAAAGATGCAAGAATTAGCGACCATCCTAAGACGTAATAAAGAGCGTAGGGGCTATATTGATTTTGACATTGATGAAGCTAAGATTGTTGTTAATGATAAAGGTGAAGCCATTGATGTTGTTTTAAGAGAACGTGGTGTTGGTGAAAAGTTAATCGAAGACTTTATGATTGTTGCTAATGAAACAATTGCAACAGCTATTTACTTTATGGAATTACCATTCTTATATCGTATTCATGATAAACCTAGTGAACAAAAAATGGAAAGATTTATTAAATTTGTTAGTTTATTAGGCTATAAATTAACGGGTAAGATAAAAGATCTAACACCTAAAGCTATGCAAAATATTCTTGAGCAATTAAAAGATAAAAAAGAATATCATATTTTATCTTCAATGTTACTTAGAAGTATGCAAAAAGCTGTATATGATAAACATAATATTGGTCACTTTGGTTTAGCAAGCAAATACTATACCCATTTTACTTCACCTATTAGAAGATTCCCTGATCTTACCGTTCATCGTTTAGTACGTAATTATTTATTTAATAAGAATTACGATAATATTAAACAATGGGATGAAAAGTTAACCGTTATTGGGGAACATTCATCAGAAATGGAACAGTCTTCTATTGAGTGTGAACGTGAAGTTGATGATATGAAGATGGCTGAATATATGATGAAACATATTGGTGAAGAGTTTACGGGTATTATTAGTTCGGTTACTAATTTTGGACTATTTGTAGAATTACCTAATTTAATTGAAGGATTAGTAAGACTTGATAGTTTAAAAGATGATTATTATGATTTTGATGAAGCAACATTATCGGTAACTGGTAAAAAGAATAAAAGTAGATACTGTTTAGGTGATACGTTAAAAGTTAAAGTTGTAAGTGCAAATAAAGATACCAAAGCTATCGACTTTACTATTGTAGGAGCTGATAAAAATGACCGAAATAAACAATCGTAGAGCATATCATGATTATGAAATAATTGACACTTATGAAGCTGGTATTGCATTAGTCGGTACGGAAGTAAAATCCATTAAAAATGGTAAAGCCAATTTCCAAGATAGTTATATTATTATTCGTAATGAAGAAGCATATATACTAAATATGCATATTAGTGCTTATGAACAGGGTAATATCTTTAATCATGAAGAAACAAGAACGAGAAAACTATTACTTCATAATAAAGAAATAAAGAAACTTAGAGATAAGGTTACTTTAGAAGGATTAACTATTATTCCTTTAAAACTATATTTTGTTAGAAATAAAGCTAAAATACTAATGGCCTTAGCTAAAGGTAAAAAACTTTACGATAAAAGAGAATCAATCAAAGAAAAAGACCAAATGCGAGAGGCGAGAAGAGAAATAAAATATAAAAATCGTTAAATAATTGTTTTGGTTTTTTCCTTGTTATAACATTAAAAGGTGATGATTTACATGAAAAGAGTTCTAGAAGAACAACATGAAAAATATAAAAATGAATTAACTGGTTGCGAATGGCAAAAGGTATTACTTGAACAGGACCCTAATGTATTAGCTTATAAAAAACTGTTAGAAAAAGTTAAAAAAGCAGAGAAGTTAGATTATGAGATTCTATTACAGGGAATGCGTGATTGTGAGCATGTATTATTGGTATCAAAATTATCTACTCCAGATGGTGAGACTACTAATATTTGTTATTGTATGAAATGTCCTTTTGATACTGGTTTTATAGAATCGTTACGTAATGGTAAAGAATTAACCCACTTACAAAGGGCGCAACAACAAGTATATTGTCAAGTCTTTAGGAATGGTACGGTTATTAGTAATGATGATTATGATTCAGAATTAGTAAGAGAAGTTTACAAAAATACTATTAATAGCCATCCTGAATTACCTGATACTCTTGCTACAAAATATGTTATGGCATATTTAAAAAATATGTCTATAAAAAAAAGAAATGATGAATCTAAATCTAGGCGACAAAAAAGATTAGAATTTAAATTGGATGTAAAGAAAGATTCTTCGCCTAATATATAGTTGTAAAAAAGAGATTATTATGTTATAATCTCTTCACGGGGCTGCATTGGTTTCGACAGAAATGGCAGGCTCTAGACGGCAAGTCGAAGGCACACGTTACGTGCAAACCCAATTTAATTGGAAGAAATATTAATCAAACTTTAGTTTACGCCTAGTCGTAACTGAGTTGCTTCTTATTTACCTTATCCCATGAGGTTTATAAGAGGCTCGATAAAATGGGATATACTATTACTTAGTCTGGTAGTAATAATGAATTTTACAGGCTTACTAAGGGTTTGATGGTTGGTTATCATAACCTTGGGACATTTAAAAATCAACTAAACTTGTAGATGTTTATTGTGAGCTATTTTTGGACAGGAGTTCAATTCTCCTCAGCTCCACCATAATTAAAAATAAGAGATTACAGAGATGTGATCTTTTCTTTTAGTTATAATTGAAATTGAATGTTTAATATGATATTATATATTTACACTAGTGAGATTAATATGTATGATTACATATTCTAATTACTTAAAATATTATTAAAGGATGATGATTATGACAAAAAAGTTTTTTAAAATTGATAATACTTACTTTGAGGGAGTTAGCCAATATAATAGAAAAGATGCAATAATAGCTATAATTATATATTTGGTGATAATGATGGCTTATTATATTATGGGACTCATTTATATGAAAAAAGGTTTATATATTGGGATTGAAGTAAATGTTGGACTGGCTATTCTTTGTTTTTTAGCTATTAAGCTAAGAAAACAATCACTATCTTCAATCGGATTTACAAAAAGAAATTTCAAAAAGTCAATGCTTTTAGGTTTAATCCTAGGATTAATAGTATTAATAGCAAATAATCTTGGCAACGTGATAGGTGGTAATGAAATACGATCTTTATCTATATTAATGGAAAAGTTTGTTTACTTTTTGTTGGTCATTGCTTTAGTTGAAGAAATTATTTTTAGAGGTTATCTTCAAACGAGAATATATGGAATAATAAAAAAAAGAATACCATCTATATTGATAATATCTTTCTTGTTTATGATAATGCATATTCCTTTTCAAATGGGTTATGCTAACATGAATTTTATAACTTATATAGCTAATAATTGGATTACACTGTGCTTTACTTTCTTATGGCATATAATCTTTAACTTTTTATATATGAAATATAATTCTATTATTGCTCCGACTATATTTCATGGCTTTTTAGATTGGAGCAATTATATTTTCTAATTTAGTAGTTATTTTATTTGAATAAGTGCATTGCAATTTTAAGTGATGTAATTAATAATATTGAGCTCGTTTAACGGTACACCAACTCCACCATTAAAAAAGATCTCGAATTTTTTCGAGTTTATGATATTGAATCAACTTAATAAGTTGATTTTTTAAATTTTATTGGTATAATGTAGTTGGTATTTAATTGATAGGAGATAAAGTATGAATAAAAGTTTAAAAATGATGATAATATCGGTTGCAATTATTGCAATAATATGTTCTCTTTTGGGATTGTTTTACAGTACGGGTGGAAAGCAGTTTGTCGTTAATAATATATATGGGCAACAAATAGAACTATATGGAAACGGTATTTATAAAAATGACTCTCTATTAAAAGTTGGTTCTACTAGAGGTACGGATATAGCAATTATATTTGTTGCTACCTTTTTACTAATTATTAGTATTTATAAGAAAAATAGTAATAAATATAAACTTATACAAGGTGGTTTGTTAGTTTCCATTTTATATAATACATCTTGCTTAATCTTTGGTGTGACTTTTAATAAACTATTTTTAATATATTTACCTTTGTTTTCGCTTTCGTTATTTTCCTTAATATTATTATTAAATAATATATTTAAGAGTGACATTTATCAAAATGCAATATATAATAAAAAATTAAGTGGAATTTCTGCCTTTATAATTTTAAGTGGATGCTCGGTTTTGCAGTGGCTATTCTTTATAATTCCTGCCATCATTACAAATAAACCGTTAGAAAATATAGATATATATACGACAGAACCTACTTTTATTCTAGATCTAGCAATTGTTTTGCCAATTTCAATATGGTGTAGCATTTCTCTTCTTAAGCAAAAAATCATTGCATATAAATTCGCACCAATATTCTTGACCTTTATAAGCGTAGTTGGGCTATGTGTTATAGGGCAAACGATTATACAAATGAGAATGGGGCTTGTATTATCACTAGCTCAGGCTATATTTCTAGTCGGAATCTTTATAATATTAGGATTGATATCATTATTTTTGAACAAGAAAATATTAAAATATACCAAATAGGATATTGTTTAATTATAAGATAGTAAATGGTGCATCAAGCCCACCAAGATTGACTATTTTTAACTCCTATAAATAAAATCTTATAGGAGTTTTTATTTGCACCTTTTTAAATCAATATTTAATAATTAAATGCATCAGTATGTACATTTCTTATTTTTCTGTTATAATAATTCATTGCTAAGGGGAAATGAACTATGGCTGAGTATGAAAGAAAGCTGGAAATAGCCACAAAAAGATGTGATAATATTTATGTTTCAGATGATTATAATGGTTTTTTAGATATATTCTCATTTACAAATGTGAATATAGCAGATAGTTTTTCTGTCTTCAATTTTAAAGACAGTTCTTTTCTAACTATTGGATCTTCATGTGATCCAGTTATTAATGCTTCATACTTGGGCTGCCAAAACCATACAGTGGTTGATATTAATCCTTTTACAAAGGAATACTTTTTTCTAAAAAAAGCTGGATTAATGGCTCTAACTAGAAAAGAATTTATGAATTATTTATGCTATTGGTACTATCTGCCTCATTGTATTAATAATGGGAAAGTATTTAATTTGGAATCATTTGAAAAAATTGCACCTTATTTGAAAAAGTTTGATTATGATTCATATCTTTTTTGGAAAGCTATATTTGATAAATATACAGGAGAACAAATAAGAAGACAAATGTTTACTTCAGATGAAGTACAGGCAAGAGTATTAGTAAAAACAAATTTATATTTAAAAGATGATGAATCTTATTTGAAAGCCAGAGATTCTATGCAATCGGTTGTTCCTAGGTTTATTGAAAATGATATTTATAAACAAGATGATTTTGGTTCTTATGATAATATTAATTTAGCAAACTTAGCACAATTTGCAAGGACACCTGAAGATTTAGAAGCCTTTAAAAGACTTATAGATAAACTTTCTCAACATTTAAATGTTAATGGTACAATGCTTGTTGCATATCTATTTGATACAACAATAAATAGCTCTTATAAAGAAACCTTTCCTATAATATTTAATTTGCCACAAACTATGGAATTATTAAAAGAATATTTTAGTGAGTTTATTACATTTAAAAGTCCAGTAGGTATATTATGGGAAGATGATAGAAAGCCAGATTCGGCTATTGTTTTTAGAAAGCAATTAAAGCTATAATTTTGAAAATAAAAATACCATATGGTTTAATCCATATGGTATTTTATTATAGAAATTTAAATAATACTTTTTTCTTATAATCTTTATATGTACTTCCAAATTTATTATTTAAATATTTTTCTTCTTCTTTTACAAATTTTTTTGACGCAATAAAAGTAGGAATAATGGTAATTATTACAAGCCACGAATTGAAAAATAAAAGAATTCCAGGTAAAGTAATAAAAATTTGGCAAACATACATAGGGTTTAAAAAAATTGAGTATAATCCACTTGTTGCTAATTGATCCTTTTTATATGCGTGCATCATTGTAAAAGCAGCAATAAGATTAAGCGAAAAGCCAACCACTATTAAGATGATGGCAGTAGTATAAAGAGTATGAATGTTTTTAGTTATTTCAAATAAGGGACTTAATAAATAGTTGATGCTTGCAGTTACAATTAATGAAATTACAAGCACAATTGCTATCTTGCCACCAACACCCATTAAAGACATTTTCTTGTTCATAAATAACCTCCTTTACAACAAACTATTTTCTTATAAATATTGTTATTACTGTTATTATTACAAGTATTGTTGTAATAATATTCATTGGTATATAACAATCGGGTATAGTAAGTCCTTTTGAAAAATTAGATGCAACCCAAAGATTGAATCCGAACATACCAATTACCATTAATATAGTAATAATTGCTAAAACTAATTGAAATGTTTTCATATAATACCTCCTTCATAATAATTGACATATAGCTAGTAATATGATATTCTATTTGTATAATTATATACCAACAGTATACTTTTAATAGTATACCATAAGTATATTTTTGTCAAGAGGTGAAATGAAAAATGACAAAGATATTATCTAAACGTGAAGTGAATAAAATTAAGAAAAGAGAAATTCTGATAAATACAGCAGAAATAGTGTTTATGGAAAAAGGCTTTGAAAATGCTTCTATTGATGAAATTGCTAAAAAATCTAATCTAACAAAAAGAACATTATATCAATATTTTATGAGTAAGGAAGATCTCTTTTATGCGGTGGTATTAAAAGGATTCAGTTTCCTTATTTTGTCGTTTGAAAAAGAAATGAAAAAGGATTGCGATGTTTTGACAAAAATCCATGCAATGAATAGTATATACTTACATTTTTATATGGATAATAAGGCAATGTTTCAATTATTAAATTATAAACCTTCTAATCAGAATAATGTCAATAACAGTCAATATTATAAAGAACTTGAAATATTAGATAAAAAGCGGATATCTTTTTATATAGACCTTGTTAATGAAAGCAAATTAGACGATAGTATTAACACTAACCTAGAAACAAAAAAAGCTATATATTTTGCTTTTTTCACTTCGTATAGCTTGTTATCTATGGTATCTACTACCACTAATTTTTGGGAAATGCTTGGGTTTACTGAAAAAGAATTTCTATCTTTTAGTTTTGATTTAATCTCGAATGCTTTAAAATAGTAGTGGATTGATTATATAATAAGAATGCATGGAAATTGTAAGATACTTAATAGTTTGTTTGCGTGATATTCAGCTCCATCATTAAGAATAATAAATCCTTTTTTTGAAGTGAACCCCAAATAGTTCACACAAATAAAAAAAGTCTTTTAAGAGGAAACAACTTATTGCTTCCTTTTTTTTGACATTAATCTATCTCCAACTTCATGATATATGTTATAATAACATATTAAAGAAGGTGGCTTATGAGAAATCTTGAAAAAGTTATTTTATTAGAACCAAATATTATTAAAACAGAAAGCGAACGCATAAAGCATCATAATGCCTTTATCCTTTCTGATGGAACATTTTATCTTGCTAAAGGATATACAGGTTGTAATCCATCTCAGCAACTGGAAAGTTCAGCGTTAACTATTGCTAAAAGGGAATTTCCATATGATATGATGGCCGAGTACGATAATTATTTTAAAGGCTTAATGGCTGATGATGTAGCGAAAGAAAAGACCATAAAAAGATTTTATTATCTTAGAAGTGTTCTAGTCCATTATTATGGATATGTGCTTTTTGCCCGAATAGAATTTATAAAAAACTATAATGATCGTAATAAGTTTTTTGACGAATCATTAGTACCTAATCCCCAATATTATGGTGAAGAACCTACTAAAAAGCAGATTGAAATTCTTGAGAGTTTATTTGAACTAAATGATGACGGAACACTTTTATTTGATTCTCACACAGAAACTAGCAATGATGTTCTCCAAAGGGTTATTATGGGGAGAAATGATATTAGAGGTTGGCACCGTTAAATCTCAGGTAACAAAAAAGAAGTTAGAATGTTTTAATGTTCTAACTTCTTATAAACATTTGGGTCCAATATAAATTACCATTCCTATCTCTTGCTACACCTACACCAATTTGATTGTATGCGGAATCAAGAATATTAGCTCTGTGACCAGGTGAACCCATCCATGAGTTCATAACTTCAGCTGCATTTCTTTGCCCACTGGCAATGTTTTCAGCAGCAGCAGTAAAGTTAATCCCAAAAGATCTTAGCATATTAAATGGTGTTCCATAAATAGGAGAATTATGTGAAAAATAATTATTGTTTATAAAATCTTGTGATTTAGTTCTGGCTACCTGACTTAATTGATTATTTTCAGTGAGGGCTGATCGACCGGCTCTTGCTCTTGCAGCATTAACTAACCTAATTACTTCTGTTTCTAGAGCTCTTATATCACTAGAGGTACCAGGCGTACTTGGAACAGTAGGTGTCGTAGGAGTACTAGGGGTACTAGGAACGTTAGTGGCACTTGGAATATTGACTATTTGACCCACAAAAATATGTGATGGGTCAGTAATTTGAGGATTAGCTTTTAATAGTTCATTTATTCCAATACCATTTTTAGTAGCGATTCCCCACATAGTGTCACCAGACATAACTGTATAAGTTGATTTATTAGTACTGGGAATATTAATTGTTTGACCTATAGAAATACGTGATGGATCGGTAATTTGAGGATTAGCAGCCATTAGTTCATTTATTCCAATGCCATTTTTGGTAGCGATTCCCCACATAGTATCACCGGAGATAACAGTATAAGTTGTCATAATAATACCGCCTTTCTATTATTTGCCTAAATTTCTAATATAGTATATGAATTAGTATAATTTTGGGAACATATCCAAGCTTTTTAGTATATATATTATGCTTGATTTGACTTATATGAATTCTTGTGTATAATAACGCTATATTGATTGATGTGAGGAAAAGAAGTATGTATATAAATGAAAGCGCTTTTTATAAAGAACTGATTGATCCAAATATGTGTGCTAAATGTGGGGGTAAGTGTTGTCAAACTTATCCATGTTCTTATTATCCAAGTGATTTTAAGGAAATGAATCTAGCTACAATAAGGGGTGTTATTTCCAGCACTGATGCTGTTATTGATATTGAAAGAAACCCTTTGTACGGGAGTGCTGTAGACTTTTATTATTTATTGTTAAGGCCAAGGGGAATATGTGATGGCTATTATCGTGTTCTTACCGATTTTAGACTTATGAAGTGTGGTATTAAGACTAATAGATGTATTCATCTTAAAGGTAATGGTTGTGAATTAGATGTTAATAATCGACCAGGGGAGGGTATTCAACTTATCCCTCAAAAAGATGGCGCAGAATGTTATCTTTCGGAGACAGGTGTAATAGAACAAAAAAAATGGTATAGAAATATATCAAATCAACAAGTATTATATGAAGTACTTAAGAGTTACGGTGAACAAAAGTTTTTAGAAGAAATTCCTGGTGAATTCATCCTAAAACAAAGATAATTAGTAATCAAAATAGAAACCAACAATGTTGGTTTTTTTATATAATAGTAAAAAAACGATATGTGTACAAACTAATAGTATATGGAGGTTTAAATGAAGCCAAAAAGAATATACTATGAAGAAAATATTATTAATTATGAGCTTGGAAGAATATTAATGGACAAATATAAAGATGTGCCATGGATAAAAATTGAAAGTCATAATCGAATTGAAGAACTACAGAAAAGACCCAATACTGATTTTATAGAAATGAAGAAATATTTAATTATTGGTATAAGAAAAACCCATAAATATGTTCCTAATGAAAAAAGTTCAGATTTTTTAGTACCCTATACATCTTCAGGCTGTAGTGCGATGTGCTTATATTGTTATTTAGTCTGCAATTATAATAAATGCTCTTATTTAAGATTGTTTGTTAATGTTGAAGAAATGCTTGATAATCTTATCAAAAAGTCACTTATAGCACCAACTCCTTGTACTTATGAAATAGGAAGTAATAGTGACTTAATTCTTGAGAATCAAATTACGGGCAATTTAAATAAAACAATTGAAAGATTTGGTAGTGAAGGAAGAGGCTTTATTACTTTTCCAACTAAATTTAGTATGGTTGATAGTTTATTAAAGTTAAAACATAATGGTAAAACCATTGTTAGAATGAGTCTTAATCCTCAAGAAATAATAACAAATGTTGAATATGGAACATCTAGTTTAGTTAATAGGATAAATGCTATAAATAAACTATTTATTGCTGGATATAAAGTGGGAATATTAATTGCTCCTGTAATATTTGTGGATAATTGGCGCAATTTGTATTTAGAGCTATTAGATCAATTAAAAAGCAGTTTATCTAATGAAGTAAAAAATAATTTAGTCATAGAAATTATATTTATGACTTACAGTTATGTTCAAAATGCTATTAATGAACAAGCCTTTCCTAACGCCTTAAAGCTATATAATAAAGAGATTATGACAGGACGTGGTAGAGGAAAATATTGGTATAAGAGTGAATATAGAGATATAGCTGAAAAGTTTTTCAGAGACGAGATAAAGAAACATTTTAATAGTGCAACAATTATGTATATTGTTTAAAAAAAATATGTTATAAAACTATAAAACTAAAAATTTATAGTTTTTTTATGTTATAATTAAAATAGGTGAAGTGTATGGAAGAAAAGAAGTTTGTATTAATAAATACTATTATAATTATTATTTTGGCAATATCTTTGACGGTATCTTTGTATACCATTTTTACGCCAAACAAGATATCATTAGGAACAATATATAAAGATGTATATAGCTCATTGGACTATAGTATCTATATAATAGGAAATAATATGAATGCTATAACGACTAATAATGAATGGACTAAACTAAAAAATATTAATAGTGATGATAAACAATTAAACAATACCTATAATTTATTATTAAGTGATATTAAAAAATGTTATTTATTAGCTAATGATTTAGATAATAAAACATATAAAAATATAAAAATATTAAGTTTTAAAAATAAAGAGTATACTACTAAAGACGAATTAGCCCAATTACAAAAAAATGATAATTGTTTAAAGAGCTTTAATAAGTATAATACTTTAGTTTTAAGTGATAATCAGGTATTATCTGAAAGAATTAAGAAACAGATAAGTATACTTATTGATTATAAAGAAGAACCATCTGCTGATAAGTCTTTTTATGAGTTACTTTCTGATGAGGCAAGTAATTTAAGTAGAGTGGCATCTCTTAGCAACTGGTTGAAAATAGAATATAATAGCCATAAATAGGATTTGACATCTCTTAATTACAATATATAAAAAATTAACTTCTATTAATAGAAGTTTTTTTATGTTAAAATATATTTAAAGGATAGTGAAAGTATGGATATTAATGAAAAATATATAGAAGAATATAAAAGAATAATTCAAACAACTAATTTGCAAAGAGGTTATCAAGAAGTTATTAAATTTTTTCGTTATTTTAGAATATATTTAGAAAAAGAAATGAATAATTATGTATTTACAGGTAATATTGTGGAAAATAATATGGATTATTCATATTTCCAATTTACCAATGAGAGATTAAAAAAAAGGGGATTAAAAATAGTTATTGCGTTTGTTCATAAAGATTTTAAATATGAAGTTTGGTTATCAGGAATAAATCGAAAAGTACAAAATGAATATTATAATAAATTAAATAGTTGCAATCATAAACACATTTTAACTACTAATCCTAACCGAACAGATTATATTTTAAAAGCAACTATAGATACCAATCATAGTTATAATGATTTGGAACATTTATTAATTAATATGAAAGGTAGTATTGTTAATTTTATTGATGATATAGGAAATATTTAGAATATCTTTATTATGGGCATATATTATATTGGAGGTAATGTATGCTAAATAGAAATGAAATAATTAAATTTTGGTCTGGTATTATGCGCGATCATACTGATTTTATATTGATGAATTTATCATCAAAAGAAATGGAAATGGTTGAACAAGCAAAGTATTTTAAGCAACAGTTTAATGAAATAAATATCAATGTCGTTGATAGCAACTATATGTATGATATAAAAAAACTGATAATGGATTTTATCAATTTTAAGTGTTTAATTTTGAAAAAACTATTAACTTGTGTTATTGAATTTAATCTTCTGCCAACATTTGTAAATCATATGATAAATGAAGCAATGGAGTTTTATAATGATTTGGAGAAATCGGAAAGACAACTTCAAATTGATATTGTTAATGAAAATATTGTTTTACATAAGATTTGGCTTGCTGATACAGCTGGTCATGCCAGATCCATAGCAGCGTTCCTAGACCCTATCGAACAGTTAGAAATTAAAGAAGCTAATGAGTTTGGAGATACTTTTGATTCTTTATTAATAAAAGCTGATGAACTGGGGAAAATGTTAGAAAGAACAGAATTAGATAGTAATCAATTACTATATCTTAATGAGCAAGTAATATTAAATGTAATAAAATTTATTAACTTTTTAAGTAAGATAAAGGAATTATCTTGTCAATGCAAATTATTAGGAATAATTAAACCAATTGTACCCGATCATATGATAAGAGAAGCTAATTATTATTTAGATAATATTGAAATGTATAGTAATAAGACATATTAAAATATGTCTTTTTTAGTCTTTAATGAACATTAATAGACAAGATATTAATAAAATGAATCTTATACTTTTATTATAGTAATAACAATATACTTATAGTGGAGTGATAAAATAATGATATTAAAAATAATTTTTCTTTTTATCTTATTTTCGATAATTGGTTGGTTAATAGAAGTAATATATAGAAGTATTATGTCTAAACATTTTGTTAATCCTGATTTTATGACTGGTATAGCTAATCCCTTATATGGTATAGGCGGATTAGTTTTAGTATTGATAGCAACAAAAATTAATTTAATAAATAATAATTACAAATATTTAATCTATTTCTTATTATCAGCAATTGTTCTAACCTTAATTGAGTATCTTTACGGTTTTTTATTCCTAAAACATTATCGATTAAAACTATGGGATTATTCAAGTAATAAGTTTAATTATAATGGTCTTGTTTGTTTATTGTTTTCTTTCTTTTGGGGTATATTAGGACTATTCTTCTATCTTTTCTTATATAAGTATTTGGGTAATATAATGTATTTATTTTTTAGTAATACTTATTGTATCTTTTTTTTAGGTATTATAGTGGGAATATTTATAATTGATTTAATATGTTCATTTAAATTATTAAAATTAATAAAAAAATATAGTTATTTAATCAGGAAAATAATTAATATTGAGGAGTTAAAGATGGAACTATTAGGTAAAAGGTTTATCTTTCTACCTAATTTAGTGTTAAAAAAAAGATTAGTAAAGATATTTATTGTTAAGAAGAAAAATAGACAAATGTCTAATATATGATATAATTTAAATGGTGATATTATGGAAAGTATAGCGATTATATCGGATATTCATAGTAATTTAGAAGCCTTAAAAACGGTATTAGATGATATTAAAAAAAGAAATATTAAAAGAATATTTTGTTTAGGTGATATTATTGCTAAAGGGAACCATCCGCATGAGTGTATTGAATTAGTAAAGAAGAATTGTGAAGTTACAGTTCAAGGTAATTGTGATTATTCTTTTAGTATTGATTATGATGAAGATAATCTTAATAATAGGGAAAAGGAAATCATTCCTTGGAATCAAAAAATGTTAACAAAAGAGGATCGCAAATATCTTTTAAGTTTACCTCTTAGTTATGAATTTTATATGAGCGGTAGTTTAGTTAGAATATTTCATGCTACTCCTAGTTCTAATTATGGAAGGATTGGAACAATTGATAGTCTAGATGTTAAGTTTAATCAGTTCAAGCCATCGGATAAGACTATAAGTGATAAATTAGCGGATGTGGTTATCTATGGCCATGTTCACGCCCAATTTCTATATAATATATATAATCGTACTTTAGTTAATGCCGGTAGTGTCGGTAATTCCTTTGTTTCTATTCGAAATACTTCTAAAGATGGTAATAATATGGAAACAACAAGAGCGTGTTATGTCATTATAACAGGTGAATATGGTAGTAAAGAGTATTCAAATAGTTTAGCTATTGAATTTGTAAAAGTACCTTATGATATAAATAAAGAATTAGCTGATAATAAAGATAATATTGAGTATGATGCTTATGCCAGGGAATTATTAGAAGGAATGTATCGTAATCCTGAACAATTAAGAGAGTATTTTGAAAAAAGAGGGATAAATACTAATGATATGTAAAATAAAAAAGCTTAAAGAACTGATATGAAATTTTTCTACACAGAAAGTAAAAAGTTTTAAGCATTATGGCATCGATATTGAATCGGTGTCATTTTATTTAGTTTTTCTTTGATTTTTATGTTATTATTATAGTATACAAATTCATTTAATGCAATTTGTAGTTCATCAAGATTTTTAGGATAATCATACTTGATGAAATCTTTAAACTGACCATTGATATTTTCAACCCAAGTATTATGTTTACACGTATAAGGTGCTGTCATGCTTTGTTTGATATTATATTCAGTGGTTTTTTTGTTATATATAAAACTTTTATACATACTTCCACGATCCGAATGTAATATTATATTATTGAAGTTAATACTATTTTTAAATAAATTAGACAGTGTTAAATCAATAAAATTAGTATCTAAACTTTTACTTATACAACTTGATAATATTTCAGAACTATAGGCATCAATTATAAATGATATATTTTGTTTTCTTTTATCAACATCCAATTCTGTTGTATCTGTGGATAATACTTGATTTATATTTGTTATCTGTAAGTTTTGAGTTAAATTTTTATAAACATAGGTCGATTGATATTGACTGCTTGTTATATACGTACGTTTATTCCTTTTGATTCTTACTTCTGGTAACTTAAGTTCTTTACATTTCAGTTTATAAGCCATATATAGACTTAATTTAAATTGTTTTTTAATATCTATTTGATATTTTATTTGTCTATATCCAGCCGTCCCTTTTGATTTTTTATAATATTCTAGGATAATTGGTTTTAGAAGATTTCTATAAATCTCATATTTATTATCTATATTTTTTCTTTTCAACCACTTATAATATGAATCTCTCGAGATTTCCAGAACTTCACATAACAAGTTGACAGGATAAAAATTTCTGTTTATTTCGATGAATTTGAATTTTTCTTTATTTCCTTTTCCAGGAAGGCATTGAATTTTTTTAGTATTTCATATCTCACGTTCTCATTTGTTATCTGTTCAAATTTTTTAAATCCACGTTTTTCTTCCTTCCATACATTATCTTCGCCTTCCCGAATGTATTCTTTAATCCATCTATATATAGTACCCGTACAATTAGTTATATTTAACATATCTCTTTCTACATCCATTTGAGATTCGCCATTAACTAAAACTCTTTTAACTGCTTTTAGTTTTTCTTCTCTACTAAATTTTCTTTGCTTTTGCCCTTTTCTCGCCATAAATCCTCCTCTAATTATTGTATCAAAAAAATTCTACACTTTTTTTATTTCGTGTAGAATTTTTTCATATCAGTTCTTAAGGCTTTTTTATTTGTCAAATTTTAGTTCACGACAATTACTAGGAATAGTTTTACCATAAAGTTTATAAACATCATCAGCAGTACAAGAGACGGTGTCAGTTATATTATAGCCCAATTTATTTAGAATGTTTTCTAGATCTTGTTTATCTTCACCTTCTATTTCGACATAGGTAGGGATACTTGGCCAAGTATCAATATCAAGACTATGATTATCAAAACAATAAGTTATTCTTTTCTTCTCTTGATAACTTTTATGAGATAATCCCATTGCTTCTAAAAGTTCTTTTCCTTCTTTTATTGAGGGAATATCCATTTCAGTTTCTAATAATTGTTGAATACCCGATTCGTCATCAGCAAGCACATGCTTAACTGCTAAAGTAACTTTATTATTGGTTTGACGTAATCTAATCCATTTATTATCATTATTATGAAATTTACTAATGAATGCTTTTATTTTTTTACTATTTAATATGGTTATTAATTCTTCTTTTTCTAATATATGGGAGAAGGTTGTCTCTCCAATAATATTCTTTAATTTTTTCTTATCATTACTAGTTATTAGATTATCTAATTCAAAGAAAAATAGTTTTAATTTATCTAAAGCACTTTGATATTTAACCATATTTTTTGGATGGTTTAATTGGGATAATATATCAATGTAACGTCCATATATGGTCGGCAAATCATAGGTATATAAGTGTTGAATACTTTCTTCAACTAAAGTGGCTCCTAATGCCTCTAATTGTTTTTTAAAGGCTTCTTCATCAATATTTAGTATCTTAACTTCTACTTCTATTTTAGCCATAATTTATCACCCTTATAATAATTATTATAGCATATTTATTGGTTAAAGATAATTATTCTGCTATAATATTAATAAGGAGGAAAAAGTAATGATATTTAAAGAAAAAACGATTGATGAAATATTACAAATAGAGGATAAAACCGATATGGTAAGTGAATTATATAATTATTTAATTGGTAAAAGTAATGATGGTGAAGATTTAAGTAAATTAACCGATATAGAAAAAATTCTATATTTATGCCAAAGTTTTCAATTAGAAGTAGATGATGGTGGCTTTTATCGTTTCTTTTGGGATGCATCAGGCAATTATACTGATGAAACGATTAATGACTTAAAGACAATAAAGGCTTTAGATACATCGAAGATACTAGAAGAGATTGGTTCTAAATTTCCTAATGGTAAAGTTTCAATTAATATAAATGAACGACAAGACTTTATGAATGATGAATCAACTTCTAATACCATAAACTGGGAAGAATATGATCAAAAGTTCTATAAAAACAGTGATAATCTTTTAGATTTATGTTATAGCTACGCTATAGCAAATAAAGATAATTTTAAGTAATAAAAAAAGAGTTTTTAAACTCTTTTTATATGCATTCAACAAAAGTGTCTGGTAAACATCTTAGACAGCATACACAATTTAAATTCATTGTAAAGAATGAATTAGTAGCTACATAAGGCATATGTTGACAGCCACCAGCATCATGATTCTTAGCTAATACTCTAAATGTACAACAGCATCCATCAACTTTTTCAACTCTGAATACACTTGAAGTCTTTTCGCATCGATCATCAGCGATTTCATCATCCCTTGTTATAGGCATACTCCAAGGTGTACCATTACCACAACAAGTAAATAACATTACTGGTCTGGTATTGAGACAGGTAGTTGAAGTTGGGTTGCCTAAAAATCCACGATCACAACTATCTAAGCAACTCTCTGGGTTATTTGCATTCTTTTGTAGAATAGAAATAACCGTTAATATTTCATTTAAGCAACGGCATTCATTATCATCATTATTGTTACACATATATTCCACCCCTCCATTTAATTTCAATAATAGCATATTCCAGATGGCATATTTTGTGCGAAATAAAAGCCTATAATGTATTGTTGTTCTTTAATTGACAAATATGGATTACTGTTGTAATATTACTTATGGAGGATAGATATGAAACTTAATAAATTACTTACTTATTTAAAACCATATCGAAAATGGGCTATTTTATCACCATTTTTGATTCTATTTGAGGTAATAATGGATTTATCTTTACCTAATATTATGGCTGATATTGTTAATAACGGTATTGGTAATGGTGATGTTAAATATATATTATTAAATATAGGTTTAATGATTTTATTAACGGTTATTGGAGTATTAGGAGGATTAGGCAGTACTTACTATGCGGCTTTAGCTAGTCAGAATGCAGCGGCTGATATCCGTAAAGCCTTATTCGAAAAAATTAGTAGATTATCTTTTTTCAATTTAGATAATCTGAAAACAGCTCATTTAGTTACCGTATTAACAAATGATGTTAGCGTTATTGGTAATATTTTAATGATGGGATTACGTTTAGTATTTAGAGTACCAATCATATTTGTTGGTAGTATTTTTATGGCAATTGCGATTAGTCCTAAATTATCCCTAATTCTAGTGATTTTATTACCAATAGTTTTAGTAGTTGCTTTAATAGCTCTTAAATATGGATATCCATATTTCAAAAAGACCCAAGATGCAACCGATGATGTTAATGCGGTAGTTAGAGAAAACCTTGGTGGTGTAAGAGTTGTAAAAGCTTTTACAATGGAAGAGCATGAAATTAAAAGATTTGAAAAAGTTAATAAAGATTTAATGGATATTGTTGTAAAAGCTCTGCGTTTAGTAGCCGTTGCAATGCCACTAATGATGTTATTTATTAATGTCTGTATTATTTATATATTATGGAATGGTGGTATGGAAGTTGTTTATGGCAATTTAAAGCTTGGTGATATTATGGCCTTTATTCAGTATATGACCAACATTTTAACATCATTTGTTATGGTATCTATGGTTATAGTAATGCTTATTAGAAGTGAAGCTAGTGCCGTTAGAATAGTTGATATTTTTAATCAAGAAAATGATTTTGAGGATATAAAGAATCCTTTATCTTTAGAGAATATGCAAGGTAAAGTAGAATTTCGTAATGTTAGTTTTTCTTATGCTGGTGGTAGTGGTGATGCGGTATTAAGAAATATTAGTTTTATTGCTAGTCCTGGTGAAACAATAGGTATAATTGGATCAACGGGTAGTGGTAAATCAACATTAGTTAATTTAATACCAAGATTCTTTGATGTATCCGATGGACAAATATTAGTTGATGACATTAATATTAAAAATTATGAAGTTAAATATTTAAGAAGAAATATTGGGGTTGTATTCCAACAAGCGCATTTATTTTCAGACACTATTAAAAATAATCTTAAATATGGAAATGTTAATGCGACAGACAAAGAAGTAGAAGAAGTAGCCTCTATCGCATCAGCTAGTGAATTCATCAATGAAAAAAAAGAAAAATATGATTATGAATTAGAGCAGCGTGGTACTAATTTGTCAGGTGGTCAAAAGCAAAGAATGGCCATTGCTAGGGCATTATTAATGCATCCTAAAATATTAATTTTAGATGACGCTACGAGTGCTGTTGATGTTAAGACTGATCAGAATATTAAAAAGAGTTTAAAACAAAGTACTAGGCAGATAACAACTTTTGTTGTTGCTAGTCGGATATCTTCAGTTATGTATGCTGATCGTATAATTGTTTTAGAAGATGGTGTCATAGTTGGGTATGATACTCATAATAATCTCCTTAAAAATAATGATTATTATCGCGAAATATATGATTCGCAACTAATGAATGTAGGTGATGACTGTGCCTAAGATTAATGAGGAGAAGAGTCTTGATGTTAAAAAGATAATTAAACGACTAGCTACTTATTTAAAACCTGAAAAAAAGAAAATTATTGGTATTGTGATTGTTACCATTATTTCGACAATGGCTAGTGTTGCATGTCCATTATTAATTGGTATTGCGATTGACCAATATATTCAAGTTAATAATCTTGATGGTTTAAAATGGCTATTATTTGTTTTAGGAATGTTATTTTTAATGTATGCGGTATTTACTTGGTTAAATGAATATATTGTTGCTAAAATATCGCAGAAAACGATGTTTCGTTTACGAAGACAATTATTTAATCATTTACAAAAATTATCGCTTAGTTTTTATGATCAAAATCAAACTGGTGATATTATGAGTAGATTTACTAATGATATTACGGCTATTAGTGATACTTTAAGTACAGTTATAATTGAATCCATAAGTAGTATTATAACTATTATTGGGGTTGCTATTATAATGTTCGTTATTAATCCTGTTTTAGCAACTCTGGTTATACTAACTATTCCATTACTATTATATATAGTTATGAAAATAGGTAAGAAAGCTAGTATTTATGCTGTTAAGCAACAAGACGCAATCGGTAAAGTAAATAGTTATGCTGAGGAAATGATTTCTGGTATGCGGGCTATTAAAAGTTTAGTTCGCGAAGATGTCGCCATTGCTGATTTTGAAGAACATAATCAGCAATTAAAAGATGTGGCGATTAAAGAACAATTATATTCAAGTTTAATATTCCCAGCGAATATGGCCATAACCAATATTAATAATATTATGATTGTGGGAATTGGAGCTTTCTTAGTAGTAAGTGGCAATATAACAGTAGGCTTAATCTTAAGTTTTATTAATTATGCTAGTCAATTTAGAATGCCTATTAATCAGTTAGCGTCTATTTATGCCTCTATTCAAGTATCTTTAGCCGGTGCTGATCGTATTTTTGAAATTTTTGATACCGAAATTACAGTTAAAGATATTGAGGATTCTATCGAATTAGGTGAAATTGTTGGTCATGTTAAGTTAGATCATGTTAACTTTAGTTATACTAAGAATAAACCCGTTTTAAAAGATATTAATATTGATGTTAGGGCTGGAACCAATGTAGCTCTAGTTGGCCCAACGGGGGCGGGAAAAACAACTATTATTAATCTATTAACAAGATTCTATGATGTTGATAGTGGTAATATTTATATTGATGATATTGATATATCACAAGTTAAACAAGAAGAATTAAGGCAGAAAATAGGTATTGTTTTACAAGATACATATTTATTTAAAGGAACAGTTAAAGATAATATTAGATATAGTAAAATGACGGCTACTGATGAGGAGATTATCAAGGCTAGTAAAAAATCACAAGCCCACTCCTTTATTCACAGATTACCTGATGGGTATGATTCGGTTGTTGAAGAGGAAGGTAGTAATTTTTCACAAGGCCAACGACAATTAATTGCTATAGCTAGAGCTATTTTAGCTGATCCAGAAATACTTATTTTGGATGAAGCTACTAGTAGTGTTGATACTAAAACAGAATTAGAGATTCAAGTTGGTATGAAAGAATTAATGAAGGGACGAACTAGTTTTGTAATAGCGCATCGATTATCAACTATTAAAGAGGCAGATATTATATTAGTTATCAATGATGGTATGATTATTGAAACTGGTACCCATGAACAACTACTTAATAATAAAGGTTTTTATTACCAATTATATATGAGTCAGTTTAATAATTAATAAAAAGATAAAAAAATTTTACTTTTTGTCTTTTTTTTGATATAATTGTTTTATATTAAGATAGAGAGGGATAATATGAATAACAAGTTAGATAGCATTGATGATATTGAAATATTAGATGATGTTGATGATCAGTCTGTTCCTAATGAAAATATTAAAAGACAGGTTGATGAAACCGTAAGATCACAACTTAACGCTTTCGCCAATCATCGTCCATATAATAGTACTTATGCAACTTCAAGAACTACCTCTAATGATGTAAGTCCAACGGAAATGGCAGAAAATGGTGGTAAAGAAGTCGATGAGTTTAATGATTATTTATATAATAATAAATATCAAGAAGAACCAGTAGTACAACCAATTGTTGATGATGTTGATATAAAAGATGAACCCGAGGTATTTGATGTTGATGAGGATATAATAGTACCAACTATACCACAACCTCGTTCACCAATGCCTGAGGTAGCTGCTGAACCCGTTTCTGAACCAGTTGCTTCTACACCAATTGAAAGAACAGCACCTTTAGAAAAAACAATGACAATTCCGGAATTAGAGAAAACAGCAGTATATCCGAGTGGTGTAATTCCATTAGAAAAGAATGAACCAGTTGATGATAATGATTCTGCTAAAAAAAGTAAAAAAGCCTTAATATTTATAATTGGTTTATTTGTTTTATTAGCAATTGTGATATTTGTTGTATTACCATTAGTAAATCCAGTTTAAACTATATCTTTGATATAGTTTTTTTAATCTTAATTATGATATAATATTAACATTGGATGTGATGATATGGAATATAAGTTTGTAATAAATGATTTTGAAGGACCATTAGATTTATTATTACACCTTATCAAAGAAGCTAATATTTCTATCTATGATATAAATATTGATGAGATAACAACCCAGTATTTGAATTTTATCAATAGTATGGAAAAATTGGAACTAGATATTGCTAGTGAGTATATTACTATGGCAGCTGAATTAATGGAAATAAAATCACGAAATTTACTTCCTCAAATTGAAACAAACGAAGAAGATAATTATGAAGAAGATCCTCGTGATAGTTTAATTAAGAGATTAGTTGAGTATAGTAATTATAAAGAATTAACTAATGAACTTCGTTCTTTATCAATAACCCAAAAAGATTTATATTCTAAAGAACCGAGTAGTTTAAAAGAGTTTATGATTGAAGATATTATGGAACATAGTGATGATGGCATTGATTTATTAATGCAAGCCTTAAGTCGTTTTTTAGAACGTAAAGATACTGAAAAACCATTAAATACAACTATTACTCATAAAGAATATTCGGTTATAGAACGTAGTCAAGAAATAAAAGACCTTTTAAAAATAAATAAGAAAATTAATTTTGTTGATTTATTTACTATTTCAACAAAGGAGTATATTATCGTTACTTTTTTAGCTATTCTTGATTTAGCACGTAAGAAAAGTTTAATTATAAAACAAGATAATAATTTTAAGGATATATTACTACTTAGTGGAGGCGAGAGTGAATGAATTTATTACCGGTTTTAGAAGGATTATTATTTATATCTGGTGATTTAGGCCTATCTTTTGATCAAATAAAAGAAATATTGGTCATTGATGATAAACAATTACAAGAACTTATTGGTCAATTAAACGGCGAGTATGAAAATGGTAATCGAGGTATAAAATTAAAAATATTTGGTGGTAACTTAAAATTAGTTACTAAAGATGAACATAAAGAATATTACCAAAAATATGCTAATACCGAGGAAAATGGGGAATTATCTCAAGCATCTTTAGAGACATTAGCCATTATTGCCTATAATCAACCAGTTACTAGAAGTAAAGTGGAAGAAATAAGAGGCGTTAATAGTAGTCGAATTGTAAGACGGTTATTAGATAGAGATTTTATTAAAGAATTAGGTCGTAGTGAATTACCAGGGCGACCTATTATATATGGTGTTAACTACAAATTCTTAGATTATTTTGGTTTAAAGAGTTTAGAGGAATTACCTCAATTTGATTTTAAATTACCAGAGGATAATAGTGAGGAAGATTTATTTGAATCACGATATAAAGAACAGTAAGGGTAAGAAAAGCCTTGCTTTTTTATTGTTAATCATAAATACTTATGATATACTAAAGGGGAAATGAGGGTAGTGTAATAATGAGTATTTTTTTAGAAAATAGTAATTCGGCAATAAGTGAAAAAATATCACGAATATTTGGAAAACCAATTATAGTTCATTTATGGGTAATGAGTGAGAATACACCAGATACTCCTGATTGGCAAGAAAGAGACGAAGAACTTAGTCTATGTCTAATACAATTATTTTTAGATCTTACTAGACGAAAAAATTTAGAAGATGCTAGTTTTTCGATTGGTGATCGGATTGATGATGAAACTAAACCCCATTATGCGGTAGGTGTACAAATTGGTGATAAGCCAATAAATCAATTGCCATCAAAAAAGAAATTTACCAGATATTCGGCCATTGATTCTGGGCATGAACATCTTGGAGATATAGAGACAATTGTTAGTTTTTTTGGCACAGACGAAGAGCATGATGATCTTGCCCAAGTTCTTTTTGATCAATATTGTGTATTATTAGATAAATACTATCCGGAGTATAAAACTACATATTTTGATAAACCTAGTATTTCTAATGAAAAAAGTGAAGATTCAAAAAGAATCCAATAGAACTTTAAATATTGAAGGCAAGAGTTATTTTTGCCTTTTTAATTTATGCCAAAATTTGTAGTGTAAATTTACTTAAAAAAGTATTTACTATTAAGCAACGTATGATATGATATAATTAGATTTGAAAATATAAGAGTGAAGTTTGAAAAGAAAAAAGAGCTTTTAATTTTTATACATCATTGTGCTTTTATAGTAGTTATGTGTTGAGGTGATAGTATGCAAGAAAATGAAGATATAAAAGGTTTTATAGAAACATTACGAAAGGCATTTGATGGTGCTGAAGAAAAAAAAATGAAATATTTAATGATTTGTTTAAACTGAATAAACCATTACTGGAAAAGATAACATTTGGTACAGAAGAGTATGTTAATTTGTCTGTGCTAAAAGATATTGTATGTAAAATGATAAATGTGAATTTAAGCGATGCATGCAATGAAACAAAAGAAATAAAAAAATATATTAATGAATGGCTAAATGAAAGAGAACTTCATGAGAAAGAAATATATGCAATAAGTTCTAAAGTCGATAAAAAAGAGGCAACATTTGCAGATATACTAGGAGTTGCCTTTGAATCTATTTGTAGAGGAAATAATATTGAGTTTTATGCTTGTATTAATGTGTTAGAGTATTTATTAGATAACAAACCATGGTACAATGCCCATGAAATGTATAGATTGAAAAAATTATACAATGACATAATTAAAAAAAGAAGTGAATCGCGCAGATAAATTCTTAAATAATTTACTTTTTATATTCCTAAAGCAAGTAAATCATGGTATAATATTTTTGACTTGCGAGAGTGGCGGAATGGTAGACGCGAAGGTCTCAAACACCTTTGGTAGCAATACTGTGTGGGTTCAAGTCCCATCTCTCGCACCAATCAGAAATAATTCGAATTGCTTATAAAAGTGATTCGTTTTTTGATTGTGGAAAATGGTTATATCTTGTATTGTGTAGAACTTGCTTTTATGCTACAATTATATTAAGATATGTGGAGGTTAATGTGAATAAAATAAGAGAATATTTTAAATTAGAAGAAACAGGATTGACATTAATTGAATTACTAGCAGTAATAGTAATACTGGCAGTAATTGCCTTAATAACTACTCCTATTATCCTAGGAATAGTCAATAATTCGAAAAAAGAGGCATTTAAAGATACAGCATATGGTATAGCCGAAGCGGCTAAAAATCAATATATAAAAGAAATGTATAGTGGTGCAACCCCAAGTAATATCACATTTACATATACCGATAATATTGAAACTTCAAGTGTTATAAATAAGAGTTTAAGTTATAGTGGTCAAAAACCAAAAAGCGGAATTGTAGAATTAACTAGTAAGGGCGAAGTAGCTATAGCTATTCACGATGGAACCTATTGTGCATATAAGAGCTATAGTGATGTTGAAATTGCTATTGAAGCAAAACCAGTAGGGGAATGTAAAACGAGTTATTCGGTAGCAAAGTCAGTAAATGTACCTGTGCTAGCTGCTGGAATGACGCCAATCAAGTGGAATGGTACTACTTGGATAGAGACTACTGTGGGTGACAAAAATTGGTATGATTATACAAATAAGACATGGGCTAATGCTAAAACAGCCGATGGTTCAATGTGGGTATGGATACCAAGATACATCTACAATATTCCATCAGCAAATTGGCATAAAAGTGCAGCAGGCACGATTAGTATTCAATTTAGTAAGGGAACAAACGATAATTGGAATAGTGCTGTTATTGGTAATATTGATACTGGATCAACAAGTAACGCTTCAAATAACAAATGGACTAATCATCCAGCCTTTACCTTTGGTACTGAATTAACAGGTATTTGGGTTGCTAAATTTGAAGCTAGTGGAACATCAAGTAATGTCGAGATAAAACCAGACGCTGCATCTCTAACCAATCTTTCACCTAGTGGATTTTTTGATGTTGCAAGAAATATGGAAACCAATTCAAAATATGGTTGGAATTTGGCAAGTGGCTTAAAGACAGATGGAACATTTACAACTGATGGCAATGGTGTTGATACCCATATGATGAAGAATATTGAATGGGGAGCTGTCGCATATTTAGCACAGTCAAATTATGGAAAGAATAGCGAAATATGGGTTAATGCAGCATATCCATATATAACTGGTTGTTCAGGCGATAGTATTTCATCTAACTATCCAACAACATGTAATCAATATAATACAGCTAATGGGCAACAAGCTAGTTCTACAGGTAATGTATATGGTATATACGATATGGCAGCTGGAACAATCGAATATTTAGCGGCTTATGTTAATAATGGTAATATAAAGCTTAATACGGCAACAAGCATTGTTAATGCTATTGCTAAATATAAAGATGTATATGATAAGGCTTCAACAGATAATGCTACCAACAATTATGCCTTAGCAGCAAATAAAAAAGGTGATGCTATATATGAGACGAGCAATGGTTATAATGAATCCTTTGATTCTTGGTATGGTAATCGTTCATCTATGCCAAATACCAATTGGCCATTGTTTATACGTAATTATTCACCAACAACAGCAAGAACAGCAGGAACATTCAGTTTTGCTCCATCGGAAGGTGTAACTAATCAATATCAGACTTTCCATCCGGTTCTTATTGTAGGATCCGGATTATAATATATCATACAAGAAGCAATAATAAAAATCTAAAAAATAATAAAAAAAGATTGTTAAATTTTATGTAACAATCTTTTTTTATTGGTAGAATAGTATTTATGTTACAGGTGTAAAATAATTATTTTAGTGATTTTTTCTTTAATAAATCTTTATATAGTAAATTCCCTGTCAATATATTTACTTAAAACTATAATTGTTATAAAAATAATGTTATACTATTTATAGTAGGAGGCATATAGTTATGGGAGAAATTTTTGATATTACTGAGCATCTTGGATATAATCCTACTATTGATAAGTTAAATGGGGAAATTCTTAAAACTACTTGTACTGTAGCAATTGGGGCTTTAGCTATTGCCGCTGAATGGATATTTTTACCTGATATAGTTTTAAAAGTGGTGGCTTCGGCATTTACTCTTGCTCCTGAGCGTCTAGCTATAAAGGATTTAATTGGACTTATTAAAACCAAAAGACGTATTGGCAAGAATCATGAAGTGTATGAGAATATATTAACTGAACATTTTAAGAGCGTGAGACGATGAATATTGGTGTAAGGGATACATTAACCTTAAATGGTAAAGATAAATATGTTGTAGCTGGCAAAATAACATATAAAGATGATACATATTATTATCTAGTTAGTTTAAATAACGAACTTGATGTTAAGTTTTGCTTACATAATAAAAATAATATTACATCTTTAACAGAAGTGATTGATCCTGACATAATTGAAGAATTATTACCTTTATTTTGTAAGAGTGGAATAGAATTTCTTTCTAATAATGTGGATAATTAAAATGAATTTATGAGCCTTTTACAGTAGATATTCATATAAACGAAATCTTTGGTTATTATTATAATCCGTCTTAGCTGATAGCTTTTTTAATAACAAAAGCATATAGATTTCAGAATTTACAAATCAAAATCTTTATCCTTAATATTATATATGATATTCTATCTATTACTTTTGATTTAGAATTTGTTCAAGAAAAATTATAAGTTTAAGGAAACATTTAAAATAGTTATTATCCTTTCTTATATCAATTAATGCTATTATCCTTAAATTTAAATATTTAAAAGGAGTGAGGATGTTTGAATTTTAGGTTTAATGATAATATTTTTAAAAAAAAATCTGATAAAAAAGTAATTTTTAAAATTTTTATAGCATTAATTATTGGTAGCATTGCGATTTCTACAATTTATTTGATAGCTAATAATAGTGATATGTATATGGAAATAAGATATGTTGTTTCTGATGTTATTAATAAAAAAATGCAAAATGTAGTGATAAAAGTAAGCGGTGTATCTTTAGATAAAAATAATATTGTTCTTAATCTAAATAGTACTTTAACTTTGGCTGTTACATTCACACCGACTAATGTGACAAATAAAGCTGTAACATGGTCAAGTAGTAATAAAAAAATTGCCACAGTAGATAAAAATGGTAAGGTTAAGGGCATAAAAGAGGGAAAGGTGACGATTACCGTTAAGACCAAAGATGGTGGCAAAACAGCTAAATGTATGATTACTGTAAAAAAGTTACCAAAGGTAAAAGAAGTGCTATTGGATCAAAAAGTTATTGCACTTTATGTTAATGATACATATAAGCTAATTCCGACTATTAATCCAACTGATGCTGGAGATAAAGCTGTAACATGGTCAAGTAGTAATGCAAAAGTTGCCACAGTAGATAAAAACGGTAAGGTTATGGGTATAAAAGCAGGAATAGCAACCATTACTGTCAAGACCAAAGATGGTGGAAAAACAGCTAAATGTACAGTTACAGTGAAAAATATTGTTTTGACTATTCCTCTTTCAATTCAAAATTTTAGAGTCGAAAAATATAATGACAATATGACTGTTAAGGAAGAAAAAAGTGGCTATGATGATAATAGTAGTATAAGCATAAACAATACAAATTATAATGACGCCAAATTAATATATGTAGCTAATGGGTTAGAACCTAACGAAGTTTATCAATTTGAAGCTTATATTAAAGGTGAAAAAATCGTTAATGAAAATGGTGATCAAATAGGAGCGGTAATTTGTTCTGATAATTGGGATACTTCAGCAACCGGAAATTTAGGTACATTTGATTGGCGAAAGATTAGATATGTTGGGAAAGCAAATGATAATGGGGTTTTTGAACTTCAACTTCGTTTAGGCTTTGATTATAATTTTGTTAAAGGTAAAGTTTACTTTGATAACCTAACAATGACTAAATATGATGGCAGACAATATACAGGTAGTAATATAAGATTAGGTATTGATAGTGAAGATTTGATGAACAATGGTAGATACTACATAGATGATAATAAAATTAATACTTATGTTAAAAATTTAGATAAAGTATATCAAGCTTATTATGATTTAACAGGAGTCAAACCCTTTAATGGCAAATTAATTGACATATTTTTTAATAATTATCATTCCTTTTATGCTTTTGCTGGTAATCCCATTCAGGTTAATAAAACATATTCAAAAGAAATGTTTACAAATTTAAATAATAATAATTGGGATATGGGATTTGGGATTATTCATGAAATAAGCCATAATTTTGATAATGAAAAATGGGATTTCGAGGCCGAGTTTTGGGCTAATACAAAAATGATGTATGCTTTGGATAAGTATAAGTTTTCAGTTAATGTTAATGGAAGTGGCAAACTAACCGGTAATAAAATAATCAATTATTATAAAAAAGCATATGATCAAAATCTTAAAAATGGAATAATTAGTTATGATGGTGTAACGTATTTGTTTGCAAAGATTAAAGAAAAATATGGTTGGGATATTTTTAAAAAAACATTTAGATATTTTAATAATTTACCTGATACTCTAGAGACAAAAAAAGATATGTTTATTTTATTTATTCAAAAACTTTCTGATTATTCAAGAAAAGATATAAAGAAAGAGTTTTTTAATAATACTGTATGGAATACAATTATTGGTGATTTAAATATGAATGGTCCTAATGCGAAAGCAAAAAGTAATACATATAATAATTAGCTATTGACTTTATATCTAATGATTATGATTGATTAATCAGAAACAAGAATTTTATTTAAATATATTATTATAATTGTAATAAAGATATAAAAATAGTAATAGCTTTTATGGTATACCACCATATGAAATACTAAATGAGAAAATTATAAAATAGCTTTAATAATTATAACTGTTGAAAGTAGTATACTTATATACTACTTTTTATTGACTAGAATTATAGATAGTGTATAATGTTAGTTGACTAACAAAATTTAAATATAAAAAGGAAATAGAAATTAAAAAGTATATAATTAATGTAGAGCAATAAAAAGATTGTTAGTTATGAGAATAAGCTTATAGAATAAAAAATAAAGAATAGATTAAATAATGAAAGGTGCTTGATTATGTTAAAGTTAGAGAATATTAAGAAGAGTTATAAGACTGGTACTTTTGTCCAACATGCTTTGGACGATATTGATTTAGAGTTTTCTAAAAATGAATTTGTGGCCGTTTTAGGCCCTAGTGGTAGTGGTAAAACTACTTTATTAAATATTATTGGAGGTCTGGACCGTTATGATTCTGGAGACCTTATTATTAATGATAAATCAACCAAGAAATTTAAAGATAGTGATTGGGATGCTTATCGTAATAATTGTATAGGTTTTATTTTTCAAAGTTATAATTTAATTACCCATATTACCGTTTTAGAAAATGTCGAAATGGGTATGACTTTAAGTGGGGTTAATGCTTCTAAACGTAAGAAAAAGGCCATAGAAGTTTTAAAAATGGTTGGTTTAGAAGAACATGTTCATAAGAAACCTAATCAATTATCTGGTGGTCAAATGCAAAGAGTAGCGATTGCGCGAGCTTTAGTAAATGATCCGGATATTATTCTAGCTGATGAGCCAACGGGGGCCTTAGATACCAAAACAAGTATTCAGATTATGGATTTGATTAAAGAGATATCTAAAGATAAATTAGTTATTATGGTTACGCACAATTCTGATTTAGCTAATGAATATGCTAATAGAGTTATTGAATTGCGTGATGGAAAAGTAATTAATGATACTAATAAATCAAATAATGATATTAGTGATAAAAAATATAATATTCGTAAGACAGCAATGAGTTTTTTTACAGCTCTTAATCTGTCATTTAATAATATTAAGACTAAAAAGGGAAGAACTATTTTAACGGCTTTTGCCTCTAGTATTGGGATAATCGGTATATCATTAATATTATCTTTATCTAATGGGTTTAATATTCAAATTGATAAATTTGAAACTGATACATTATCATCTTTTCCAATTATGATTACGAAACAAGCTATGACAATGGATACAGAACAAATGAAAGAGCGTCGAGCTCAAGCTTTAGGAACCGATAAAGATAGTAGTAAATATCCTAATGTTGATGTTTTATACCCATATGACTCTAAAACTAATAAAGTTGTTCACAATAACATTATTGATGATAAATATGTTGATTATGTTGAAAAGATTGATCCTAAGTTAATAATGGGTATTTCTTATGTTCGTATTACTAATTTAAATCTATTAAATAAGATTGATAATACGGTAAAACCATTAATTAGTTCATCAGTTAATTTAACCTCACTACCTAAAGAGATTGGTGATAAAAACACGTTTTTAAGTGATGGTTATGACTTATTAACCGGTAATTATCCGACTAATAGAAATGAGTTGGTGGTAGTAGTAGATGCTAAAAACCGGCTGGAAAAAACGATTGTTAGTACTTTAGGCTTAAACAGTAATAAGGATTCAATTAAATTAAATGATGTTATTGGTAAGGAATTTAAATTAATTTATAATAATAATTATTATCAAAAGCTTAATAATATCTATACGGTAAATAGAGACTTAAATAGTATTTATAATAATACTAATAATGAAACTTTAATAATTGTTGGTGTGGTTAGAGCTAAAGAAGACAATAAGTTAGCGTCTATTACTGATTCAATGTTATCATCATCTGGATCAGATGGGGTTGGTAGTATTCTTTATTCAAATGAATTAATTGAAGATTATATTAACACTAATAAAGATTCGGATATTGCTATATCACAAGTAAACGCTAATCATAATGTTTTATCAGGCGAATTATTTACCGATGATGCCACTAAAGATAATATTTTAAATTATTTAGGAGCTAAAGATATACCTTATGCTATAAGTATTTATCCCAAAGATTTTAATAATAAAGAAGATATTCTTAAATATTTAGAAAAATATAATGATGGTAAAGCTAGTGATAAACAGATTATTTATACTGATATGGCGGAAACATTCTCTAGTCTATCAGGTGATATCATGGATGCCATAACTATTGTTTTAATAGCATTTTCAGCTATATCATTAGTGGTATCAGTTATTATGATTGGTATTATAACTTATATCTCGGTTTTAGAAAGAACTAAAGAAATTGGTATTTTGCGAGCATTAGGAGCTAGAAAGAAAGATATTACTAGAGTTTTTAATGCTGAAACATTTATTATAGGTATGACATCAGGATTAATTGGAATTGTTATTGCTCGTCTTAGCTTATTTCCGGTTAATAAAATACTAGAAGATTTAACTAATCTTAGTGATGTTGCCCAGATGAATTATTTACATTCTCTTATCCTTGTAATATTAAGTATTACATTAACGGTAATTGGTGGTTATATACCAGCCATTATGGCTTCTAAAAAGGATCCAGTTGTTGCTTTAAGAACCGAATAAATCACTTTATGTGATTTATTTTTTTTACTTTAATAATATTTAATAGGTGGTATAATGCTATTTCGAATATGTGCTTTTCTGCTTGGTTTTGGTTTAATGGTTGTTGGTAGTATATATATTATTAGCTATTTAAATTTAATGACAATTGGGTATAATTTTATGGAATATGTCAATTTTATTAGTAGACGATTAGAGTGTTGGTTAGCTATAATTGGTTTTATAATAGTGTGCTTAACTATTTTTATATCAGGAGGAAAAAAATATGAATTATATCTATGATATTTTACTTAATTTTAATTTTGAATTATGGGAGTTCTATGAGTGGAATCCTAAAGATAATATTAGTCATATTAGACGTATTTCTATTATTAAGGTTAATGATAAAACGTTAAGTGATCTGATTAATTATGATGCAATAGTTGATAAGAAGATGTTGGAACGTCTTAAAGATAAGACCGAAATTTTTTCAGAACAGAAGAATAAAATAATTGAGTATGCTTGTATATTCACAAATAATTTAACTGCCATTGCGTGTCTATTTAACAAGAACGGTAAAGTAATAGGTCGTAGCTCTTTACTTATTGATGAGGAAGAAGAAGCATTGGAATTAAGTGAAAGACTTGTCACCTCCAATATTGATTATCAATGTCTAGGTCCTATTAATCATGAGCATTTTAAAACATTACAGGAGATTGAAAAAAGTAAATATATTCAAACAGAATTAAATAAAATTAAAGATTTAGATAAATTAAGTTATTTATATTATGAATGTTTTAATGAGAAAACCGATAATGAAAAACAGATAATGATGCGTTTTAAACAAGAATTGCAAGAACATTGGGAAGAAATAAGTAATAAAATATATAATTTCTTTAAAGTTACATCAATTAATAAGTAGTAAGGTTGACATCTTAGGGGTAGATTGTTATAATTTATGTTGTTAGTTCTAGGAGGAACAATTTATGGATGTAAGAGAGTTATATACTAATATTGATAAATATTTAGATAAAGAAGTAGTAATAAGTGGCTGGATTAAAAATCATCGTAAACAAAAAGATTTTGGATTTTTAGATTTTTCGGATGGTAGTTTTTTCAAAGGAATACAAGTGGTTTATGACAATAAATTAGATGCTTTTGAAGAAATACAGAAGTTCCATATTGGTTCATCAGTTACCGTAACGGGTAAACTAATTAAGTCAACTGGTTCAGGACAAGATTATGAAATAACAGCAAGTAAAGTAGTATTAGAGGGCGACTGTCCTGAAGATTATCCTCTCCAACCTAAAAGACATACAAGAGAATACTTAAGAGAACAAGGATACTTAAGACCACGAACTAATTTATTTCAAGCAGTTTTTAGAGTTAGAAGTATTGTTGCTTTTGCCATTCACTCTTATTTTCAAGAACGGAGTTATGTTTATGTTCATACCCCTATCATAACTGGTAGTGATTGTGAAGGCGCAGGCGAGATGTTTCAAGTAACAACCCTTGATTTAGATCGGGTTGCTGCTTCTCAAAAAGTAGAATATGATAAAGATTTCTTTGGCAAAAAAGCATCATTAACGGTATCAGGTCAATTACAGGGTGAAGCATTTGCGATGGCTTTCAAAAAGATTTATACTTTTGGACCAACATTTAGAGCCGAGAACTCTAATACCAAAACTCATGCTTCTGAATTCTGGATGATTGAACCCGAAATAGCGTTCTGTGATATTAATGGTTTAATGGATGTTGAAGAAGATATGTTAAAGTATGTTATTAAATATACATTAGAACACGCTAAAGAGGAAATGGATTTTTTTGATAAATTTGTTGAAAATGGTTTAATCAATAAACTACAGGGTATTCTAGATAAGAAAGCTGTTCGTGTTTCTCATGAAGAAGCTATGAACATTTTAATTGATTCCAAAGTTAATTTTGAAAATAAGCCAGTTCAGGGTGAAGATTTCGCTAAAGAACATGAAAAATATTTAACGGAACACTTTAATGGACCAGTATTTGTAAAAGATTGGCCTAAAGATATTAAAGCTTTCTATATGCGAATGAATGATGATCAGCGTACGGTTGCTGCTGTTGATTTATTAGTGCCAGGTGCTGGTGAATTAATGGGTGGATCACAAAGAGAAGAACGTCTTGATGTTTTAAATAAGCGAATGAATGATATGCACGTTAATTCCGATGAATTATGGTGGTATATTAATTTAAGACGTTTTGGTGGTTGCAAACATGCAGGCTTTGGAATGGGATTTGAACGTTTACTTATATATTTAACAGGTGTTGAGAATATTCGTGATGTTATACCTTTCCCAAGAACACCTAAAACTTGTGAATTTTAAACTTGCTTTAGCAAGTTTTTTTGTATAGTTTAAACAATAAATTATATTGTCAATTAAAATTAAAAGTATGTTATAATACTTATATAAAATATATTAGGAGGATTATTGTATGTTTTTGTTCTATTATTTAATAGATTTGTTTAAAGAAAATATAAATCAATATCTAGTTTATATGGGTGTGATATTTGGACCTTTCATAATTTTGTGGTTTTTATCGTTACTATCAGCAAAGCATGAGAGGGTAGTAGAATACCGTAAAATTGTTTTGATAGTACCCATGTTTTTTTTAATTTATTTTATATTTAAAATTATGACTGATAATTCGACTGGTTGGGATGCTTTGGGTGCTGTTGCATACTATTTTGCTATTATTTATTTGGTAATCCAATTAGTATTATTATTATTTCTTACAAAAATATTAAAAAGAGAAAACATTATTAAGATGTCAAAAAATTTAAAAAACATAGTCACAATAGCCATTATTTTGTTTGTGATTTCTTGTGTAGGATTTAGTATTAATAGTGTAAAAGAAAAAGATTCTTTAAATTGGATACTTACAAATGACACTAGATTTGGCGCCTTAATATATAAAGAAAAAGTATACTACTTAGATTCTAATAATAAATTGACTGTATCTAATTTAAGTGGTGATAGTAGAGAAATTTTATTAAGCAACAGTTTTATTTCCATCCAAGCAATTGGCAATGATGAAGTGTATCTTTCTTCTGATGACATAGAAAATGCAGCATCTTATAAATACTATAAATATAATATAAATACTAAAAAATTAACAGAAATATATAAAGCAGGTGAACTTAATAGTAGATTTGTAGAAGTGGCAATGCTATCTGGAAATTTAGATTTGTATAAAAATAAACTAGATTTAGTTGATTCCGATAATAGGCCTGTATTTGTTTATGATAATGCTATATATGAGGCAGATTATCAATATATTAGTAAAAGAACATCTGATGCTAATGATGATGGTTCCATTCATATAGAAGAAGAAAGCTCAGTAATTCGTCCTTTGGCAATAAAAAATAATCTATATTACTTTGCTGTATTGACATCTGGTACTATTATACAAGTTAAAGTTTTAGATTTAGATACTAACCAAATAATTAAAACAACAGAATTTAATGTTAATGGAGAAGGAGATATAGAGGCTGTTTTTGATGATGAAGGAGTTGCTATTATTTCCAATTATGATAATACCCTTTTTAAATATAATTACAGTGATAATAAAATTACCATAATCAAAAAATTAACAGAAATTGATAATTCTTATAACTATGAAAAATACCTATTTAATAATAAATTAATTTTAAAAAGTGTCGCTGAAGATACTATAGAAGTTATAGATCTTAATACTTCATTATCGCAGGTATACCATAGTAAATTTGGCCGAATAGTAAATGATAAGCTATATTATTTAAAAGGCAATAAAATAGAAACAATAAATTTATAATTACATATTTATTTTTGGGAATTTTTGTATAAAAGAAAATATTTCCTCCACAATATTATTAGGAGGGATATAATGAAAAAAAGAATTATTGCTATTTTATCTATTTTTATGTTGTTAGTAGCAGGATGCAGTGTTAATTTATTAAACACACCCCGTAAACAAGTGGAAACATTATTTACTAAATATCAAACATTAGATTCAAGTGTCGTTAATGATTTAGATAATATTACGTTAGATGATAGTAATTTTACAACAGCGCAACGGGAAAAATATAAAGACATAATGGAAAAACATTATCAAGATCTAACTTATAAGATAAAAGATGAGGTTATTGATGGTGATCGTGCAACCGTAACGGCGGAAATAGAAGTATACAATTATGCTCCCGTTTTAACCGCTGCTAATACCTATTTAACCAATAATCCCGAACTTTTTCGCAACGTAGCTGGTGAATTAGATACGGCTAAATTTAATGACTATCGTTTAGATCGTCTTGAAGAGGTTGATGACACTATTACTTATACGATTGAAATTGATTTAGTAAAGGTAAATGGGGAATGGCAGATTGGAACTTTAAATGATGTTACTCAAGATAAAATTAATGGTGTATATATATATTAATACTAATTATTATATTTTAAAGGACTAGTTTAGTCCTTTTTTTCATATACTTTTTTAGGTGAATTTATGAAAAAATTATGTTTAATATTATTGTTTATATTAATAATGATGCCATTGAAGGTAAAAGGAATATATGCAACAAGTGCTATTGTTATGGATATGGATAGTAAAAGAATTCTTTATAGTGCTAATATTCATAATATTCGAAGTATTGCGAGTATTTCTAAAGTAATGACGGCTATTTTAGCAATTGAATCTGGCAAAATGGACAATGAAGTAATTATTGGGGAAGAGGTATTAGCAGCTTATGGATCAGGTATTTATATTAAAGTAGGGGAAAAAATAACTTTAAAAGATTTAGTATATGGATTGATGCTTCGTAGTGGTAATGATGCAGCTTTAGCCATTGCTAATTATGTAGGTGGTAGTGTTGATAATTTTGTTTCTTTAATGAATAAAAAGGCTCAAGAATTAGTAATGAAAGATACCATATTTAATAATCCCCATGGTTTAGAATCTCCTAAAGGAAATTACTCAACAGCATATGATATGGCTCTTGTGACAAGTTATGCTATGGAAAATAAAGTGTATCGTGATATTGTTGCAACAAAAAATCATAAGGTTAAAACTAATCTGAATTATTATGATTGGGATAATAAGAATAAATTATTAACCATATATAAATATACAACTGGTGGTAAAACGGGATATACGGAAATAGCTAAACGAACACTTATTACCACTGCTACTAAAGGAAATCTTAATTTAGTAACGGTTACTTTAAATGATGGTAATGACTTTAATGATCATATTAATTTATTTGAGGATGCTTTTAATAATTATCAAAAATATACTATTTTAAAAAAAGGAGTGGTTAATGTAGTTGCAGAAAAGTATTATTCTAATGCTAACTTATATTTAAACGAAGAATATGGTTATCCGTTATTAGAAGAAGAGAAAAACAGTATTATTTTAAAATTTGATTTAAATAAGAATATTAAATATAAAACCGGTACTGAAGTTGGGCATGTGAAAGTATTTATTGGCGATGATGAGATTCATGAAGCAGGTGTTTATATTGCGTTAAAGAAAGAATCTTCTTGGTGGGGAAGACTAAAATTATGGTTCAATGATTTATGGTAAATAGGATTTGGGCTGTATTCATTGTTATTGGTATATTTGTATATGTTATTACTGGTCGTATATCGGAACTTAATATTCAAATACTAGATAGTGCTAAAAATGCTTTAGAAATGATTATCAGAATATTTCCGGTTCTGGCTTTATGGTTAGGAATTATGAATATTGCTTCATTATCAGGTTTGCTTAATAAAGTAGCAATTAAAATAACACCTCTACTAAAAAGAATATTCCCCGATATTCCCAATAATCATGAGTCTTTAAGCTATATTGCCTCTAATATGATAGCTAATATGTGTGGTTTAGGTAATGCTTCCACTCCCTTTGGATTAAAGGCTATGAAGTCTTTACAAACTCTAAATTCCGATAAAACAACCGCATCAAGAAGTATGATTACTTTTTTAGTTTTAAATACCACGGGTTTAACGATTATTCCAACAACTATAATATCATTAAGATTAATGCATGGATCTAAAGATCCTAATGAAATAGTTTTAGCTTGTATTATTGCAACCGTTGTAGCAACTATATGTGGATTAATTGTTGATCGAATATTTTATTGGAGGAGTCGTAAATGCAAATAATTTCTAATTTAATAATTCCAATTATTGTTTTAACAGTTATTATATATGGATCATTAAAAAAAGTTAATGTTTATGACGCCTTTGTTGATGGTTCTAAAGAAGTGTTCGATCTTACTTACTCGATGTTTCCAACTATTTTAGGAATGATGTTTGGGATTAATCTACTACTAGGTAGTAATATTATTGGAACTATTTGTAATTGGTTGGATCCCTTATTTTATTTTCTTCATATACCAACCGAAATATTACCACTAGCTTTAATGCGACCAATATCTGGTTCATCATCACTGGCCATATTAAACAATATATTATCGGTTCATGGACCTGATAGTTTTATTGGTCGTTTAGCGTCTGTTATTCAAGGATCAACAGATACCACTTTCTACGTTATAACATTATATTTTGGTTGTATTGGTATTAAGAAAATAAAGTATGCTTTATGGGTAGGCTTATGTGCTGATTTAGCGGGTATTATTGTAAGCATTATTATAACGAACTATTTCTTTTAATTCTTGTTGTCTTTTTAGATTTCTTACTGTATAATTGTTTCAGGTGATGACCATGGAAAGATTACAAAAAGTTATAGCTAATAGGGGCTATTGTTCAAGACGTAAAGCTGAAGAATTAATTGCTAATGGGCAGGTAAAAGTCGATGGTGTTGTTATTAGGGATATGGGCTTTAAGGTAAGTGGTGATGTAGCTATTGAAATAGCAGGCCAATCATTAAAAGATACCGAAGATAAAGTTTATTATCTTTTAAATAAACCTCGTGGTGTTGTAACAACTACTAGTGATGATAAGCACCGTGAAACAGTCATTGATTTAATAGATACTACTAAACGTATTTATCCCGTAGGTCGTTTGGATTATGATACAACAGGAGTCTTATTATTAACTAATGATGGTGATTTAGCAAACCTATTAATGCATCCTAAAAATGAAATTCCCAAAACCTATGTTGCTAAAATCGAAGGAATTATCAGAGGTGATGGCATTAGATTATTAAGTGCTGGTGTATTATTAGATGGTGTTAAAACGATACCTTCTTATGTTAAATTAAAAAAAATAGATTATAAAACTAATACATCTATCGTTGAACTTGTTATTCATGAAGGTAAAAATCATCAAGTTAAGAGGATGTTTGAAGCCATCGGATATGAAGTAATAAAATTGAAACGTGAAAAATATGCTTTTTTAACTTTAGACGGTTTAAAATCGGGAGAATCACGAAAATTAACCTTAAAAGAGGTTAAAACTTTATATAGTTTAGATGTCATAAAAAAAAGGATTGATTAATCCTTTTTCTATGCAGCTTTATTTTCTTCTTCATTATGGATGATAATTGCATCAACAGGGCATCCTGTTGCGGCATCAATAACATCCTCATAATTTTTTTCATCAATTTTTTCTTCTTTAACAATGGCTAAACCATCTATTACTTCATACACTTCAGGAGCAGTTGCTTGACAGGCTCCACATCCAATACATCTAGTTTCATCAATAGTTACTTTTTTCATAATGACCTCCTAATAATAATTATAGATAAAAATATTTAAAAATGCAAGTAAATGGTTTAAAAAAGAATTAATATATGATATTATTATTATAAAGATAAAAGTGATTTTAAATGAAGGTGAAATTATGGCTAGTCGTATGGACCGCTATTATGATAGTGATGCAGATATTAATAATCGTTCGCAAAAAAATAAAGATTTATATGATAAAATGTATGGTTGTGATGGCTATACTAATATTGAAAGTATTACTAACATTGAAAACATTAATGAAGTTGATATTAGTAAGATAAAGGAGCTATTACGAAGTCGTGAAGATTACCAAAAAAGTAAAAATTATTTAAAGATGTTACAAGTAGATCGAACGCCTAAACAAACTCCTGATGTTGTAGAAGAAGATGACGATGATCGAAACTATGATATCAATGATGTTCTATCTAAAGCTCGTGGTGAACGAAGTAATGAAACGGATTATCATAGTCTTAAAAATACACAATATAATATTTTAAAAAACATTCATCTTAATGATAATCATGTACCACAAGTGGAGAGTGAATCAGAATTAAAATCATTAATTAATACCATTACTAATACAAGTATGCTTAATAAATTAGGTGATAAAGAACTTTCATTAGATATTTTAGATGAATTAAAATCAAGTGGTGATACCATTTTTAATGGATTAGAAATGACTAAACATACAGTAACAATTAAATCTGATGATGAGGATATTCCAATTGATAAATCCTTCTTTACTAATGGTCTAGATATTAAAGATAAAGATTTTGAAGATGTTAATCTTAAAGATATTAACAATAAATTAGAAAAGAATAATAAATTAATAAGAATTATTTTATTAGTATTAAGCGCTATCATAGTAGTTGGTGGTTTAGTTATTATTTGGATATTATGGAAATAAAAAGATGTAATAAAAATATTTACATCTTTTTTTAGAAAATAGATAAATTTTTAGATAGATATACATATAATTAAATAGATAGATCTGTAATAAATATATAGGGTGTATTATATATTGCACAGACAAAAGTTTAAAGATAAAAGAAGGTATTACTGGAGAAAGTGTTATTGATTTTTCTAATACATACCTATACCATTATTGTTGAATACAATAACTATTAAAATAAATACTATTAAAAATATCCATGTAAAATTGTTTTTTTGCATCTTTTTCACCACCTTTCTTAATTTTTTTATTATTTAGAAATTAATTGTTCCAAGTACAATAACTAATAAGACAAATATTACTAATACAACGCATAGATTACAACTGCGTCCAAATCCACAACCTGAACCGTACATAATCTCACCTCCCTTTCTATGATATTATATTTTGTTGAGTTAGAATCGCAAATAACAAGTGACTATCATATGTATTTTAATTTTAGAGTAAAGTAAGGAAATAAAAAAGATTACCAAATAAAAGGTAATCTTTTGTTATGTTTTTATATGAAAAATTTATCAAAGAGGATATAAACAATGTTCTTATTCGACAGTAACAGATTTAGCTAAATTACGAGGCTTATCAATATCACAACCACGAAGTTTGGCGACTTCATAGGCAATTAATTGTAAGGGTATAACGGTAACAATTGGTTGCAATAAAGAGTGTATTTGAGGTACTCTAACTACTATTTCATCATTATCACCTTCATAATTAGAGGGGGTTGTGGTAATAACAATTACCTTGGCATCTCTAGCTTTTACCTCTTTAATATTACTCATTGTTTTATCAACAATATTAGAATCAGTTACAATGGCAATAACAGGAACATCTTTATCAATTAAAGAAATAGTACCGTGCTTTAACTCACCAGCCGCATAGGCTTCACTATGAATATAAGATATTTCTTTAAGCTTTAATGCTCCTTCCATCGCTATGGCATAATCAATACCACGACCAATAAAGAAAATATTTTGGGCTTCTCTTATTTTATGAGCAATACTAATATATTCTTTATAATTATTTAAAGCTTTTGTAAGGGCATCGGATAGATTATTATAATTACTAATTATATTTTTAAATTCATCATTATTAATAACTTTTTTTGTAACCCCTATATTAAGAGCAATCAAGGATAACATTGTTATCTGAGCACAATAAGCTTTAGTAGTTGCGACGGCAATTTCAGACCCAGCTTTCGTATATAAAACATAATCAACAGTTCGAGCAATTGAACTATTAGCAACATTAATTATTCCTAAAGTATCAACACCTAAAGATTTTACAATTTTAACAGCCGCTAATGTATCAGCTGTTTCTCCCGATTGAGAAATAAAAATAACTAAAGTTTTTTTGTCAATAAATAGTTTTTTATAACGATATTCACTTGCCAATTCAACTGTTACGGGAATATGGGCAAAAGTTTCAATTAAGGTTTTACCAATTAAACCAGCATGCATCGCACTACCACATGCAACAACATTTATGACATTATATTTACTAAAATCTGGCATCTGATTAACTAAACTATCAATGCCATTATTTAGATAAAGATTAATTAACTTAGAGATAATAAGAGGTTCCTCATTAATCTCTTTTAACATGTAATGTTGATAGTTTGATTTACTAATATCTTCAATTTCTTGATTAGATACTTGACATTGTCTAGCAATTTTATTACCATCACCATTAATAATTGTTACTTTATCATATGTCAATATGGCACTATCACCATCTTCTAAGACCATATACTTATTAGTGTACTTTAAAATGGCTGATATATCAGATGTTAAAAAATAAGTTTTATTATCAACACCAATAATTAAGGGACTATCTTTTTTTAAAGCATATAAATGGTTTGGTTCATTACTGTTGATAATACCTAAGGCATATGTTCCTCTTACTTTCTTATGAAATAAAGTAAGAGCTTTCTTCATACTATGATTACGATTATATAAATAATCTAGTAAAGCACTTGCCACTTCCGTATCCGTCTCTGTTTTAAAAAAATATCCTTTATTAATTAATTCTTCTTTAAGCTCTAAATAATTTTCAATAATACCATTGTGTATTACTGTTATAGATCCACATTGATGAGGATGACTATTTATAACATTTGGTTTACCATGGGTTGCCCACCTAGTATGAGCCATTCCTAACGTTGTTTGTTTAGACAATTCTGTTTTTTCTTTAAGAGCTTGAACTTTTCCTACTTGTTTAATAATATTTATTTGTTTATCATCATAATAAGCTAGACCTGCTGAATCATATCCCCGATATTCTAATCTTTCTAAACCCTCGATTAAAACATCCAGAGAATGTTTTTTTTGGCTAACAAAGCCGATTATTCCACACATATTTTTCTCCTTTTTCTCATTACAAAAAATTGTGTGATGAACCGCTTTGTTATAAGCTTGATTTTACTTTTTAACAATTCATCTAACGATTACATAACCGTAACAGAACCCGCCGAATTTTCGATATCTGTTATCCTCGTCAACCAATAAAGGTTCGGGCGCTAATTAAACATTAACCTTTCCATACATTTAACTTTAATACTATTATATTCTATATTATTATCTTTGGCAATCACTAATACCTTTCTTTTTATTCATTAAAATGTTAAAATTAAAGTGGTGATAATATGGAAAAGCAAGTAGTAATTGATAATTTAGATCATTATGGCAGGGGAATTGGTCGAATTGATGGCCATCCCATATTTATTGAAGATGCTTTACCTGGAGAAATAGTAGATGTTGATATAACGATATCTAAGAAGAATTATTTTGAAGGCCGAGTTGTTAATTATATTAAAACTAATTCAAAAAGAATAAGTTCTGAGTGTCCATATTTTGGCCAATGTGGAGGTTGTCAATTAATGATGCTTCCTTATGAAGAACAATTAAGTTATAAAAGTAATAAAGTAAAAGAAATATTGAAAAAATTTGCGGATATCCCAGAAAGGATAATCAGTGAGATAATTCCTAGTATTAATACTAATTATCGTAATAAGGTTACTTTACAAGTAGATAAGCAAATAGGACTCTATAAAAATAATAGTTATGATCTAATACCAATTGATAGTTGTTTAATTGTTAGTAAGGCAATCAATAATGTTATTGACATAATTAAACATAAAATATTGCTTGATAATATCAAACAAATAGTTATTAGAAGTAGTGAAACAACTAATGAAACAATGGTAATATTGGTTGGTAGTGGTAAGATTAATGAACAATCTGTCATTATTAATCTTAAAGATGTTTGTTCTTCAATAGTTGTCAGTGATAATCATAAATACCGTACAATTTATGGTAATGATTATATTCATGAGTTAATAGGTAAATATAAGTATGTAATATCGCCTGATGCTTTCTTTCAAGTAAATACGAAACAAGCTGAAAAGTTATATACTAAAATTAATGAATATGCATGTCTTACAGGCAAGGAAACAGTTTTAGATTTATATTGTGGAACTGGAACCATTGGTATCTTTGTAAGCGAGAAAGCTAAACATATTGTGGGAATAGAGATAAATAAATATGCCATAGAAGACGCTAGGAAAAATGCTATTATTAATAATATTACTAATATTGAGTTTAAATGTGGTGATGTCAAAGATATAATAAGTCAGATTAATACTAAAATCGATGTAGTGATTGTTGATCCCCCACGTAGTGGTTTAGATAAAGAAGCTATTAATAATCTTTTAAAAATCAAACCAACCAAAATAATTTATGTTTCTTGTGATCCAGTAACGCTAGCTCGTGATTTGAAAATATTAAAAGAATATTACGATATAAATGAGGTAACACCGGTTGATATGTTTCCACAAACATATCACGTTGAGAATGTGGTGTTGTTGATGAAAAAATAACGTTTAAGTATGACTTTTATACTTACTATAGGTTTAAAAAATATTATAACAATTTTTATCATATGATTGATAGTTCAAGGCACATTGATTTTTTTTAGAAAGTGAGAAATAATCATGAAAGCAACAAATAGTAAATTAAATGAGATAAATATTGATAACAATGATGTGAATAATAAATTAGATGGGGAAAATATAAATTTATCTGGTGAATGGATTTCATCTTTTGTTGAGAATAGTCGGATATATAATGAAAGATTTAATATTACTCAAACTGGAAATAAAATACTAGCGGATATTGTGCTTGATTTTGAAGGAAAAACAATAAGTTATAAATTTGATGGTACTTTAAATAATGAGATTTTAAATGGAACATATAATGAAAATCATTTTTTTGAAAGTGGAGTTATTTCATTAAAAATAATTAATAAAGATTTATTATATGGAGTTACTACATATTTATCAAAAGACAATAAATTTAATAATGTTATACAATCGCCTTATATCCTTTTTAGAAATAATGGTGATGGAATTGGAACCTTTGGATTGTGTTGTGATTGCCGAGAGAAATCTAATAATTGCTGCTGTAGTAAAGATGTAGATTTACCTTGTTTAATGCCAAGTGAAGTAGAAATTATATCTAAGAAAACGAGATTAGATAAAAAGACGTTTGCTAAAAAAATAGAATTAAGTAAATTACGTAATGATAAGAATTTAAAAGATATGTATCAAATGAGATCTAATGATAAAACAGGTGGTTGTTATTTTTATCAAAATAATAAATGCCAAATATATCAATATAGATCTATTGATTGTAAATTATTCCCATATGATATAATATTGGAGGAAGATGGAAAATATTATTTAGTTTGTTATATATTGGATAAATGTTTAACCAAAAAAATAGAATCAAGTAAAATTGAAGATGTTTCATATAATATAAGATTGTTAGTGAACTTAATGAAACCATATCTTAGAGAATACAATGATAAAATATTATATCCAAGATTAAGTAATAAATATACTAAAATATGTGCAATAGAAGATTTATTTTAAATTGATTGTTAACTATTAAAATATAATAATAAAGGTGGCAAATGTGTAAGATAATTACGATGTGTGGAAGTCTAAAATTTAAAGATGAAATAATGAGAAAAGCTGAAGAATTAGAACTAGATGGTAATTGTGTTTTAAGTGTTATTTATCCAACTAGAAGTGATAAAGATTCTTATAGTGAAGAAGAATTAGAGATATTATCAAAAATGCACAATAAAAAAATTGCTTTAGCAGATGCTATCTATGTAGTAGATGTTAATGGTTATATTGGTAAATCAACAAAAGAGGAAATAGAGTATGCTAAATCTTTAGGAAAAGAAATAATCTATTACAGTAAATCTAATTAAAAATTAAGGAAGTGATTTAATGTACGATGTCATAGTAATAGGGGCTGGTCCAGCTGGATTAATGGCTAGTATAACAGCATCTATTCGAAACAAAAAAGTACTATTGATTGAGAAAAACAATCAAATCGGTAAGAAATTAGAAATAACGGGTGGAGGAAGATGCAATTTAACTAACTTAAAATCAGTTAAAGATTTTATTGATCAAATACCAGTTAATAATAAAACTTTATATAGTACATTAACTAACTTTGGGCCTAAAGAGATAGTTGAATATTTTAGAAAATTGGATGTTAAATTAAAAGTTGAAGATGATGATAGGGTATTTCCTATTAGTAATAAATCTACTACTATTATTGAATGCTTATATAATGAATTAGTAAAGAATAATGTTGAGTTGAATCTAAATGAATCAGTTATAGAAATACAAATATTAGATAATTTAAAAGTAGTAAAGACCAATAAGAATACTTATGAAACAAAAAATATTATTATCGCAACAGGAGGATTTAGTTATCCGCAAACGGGTTCAACAGGGGATGGCTATCGTTTAGCTAAAAAAATATATCAAGATGTAACTAATATATATCCTGCTGAAACATTCCTTAAAACGGCTGAAAAACCCCCTTTAGAGGGTATTACTTTAGATAATGTTAATGTATCAATAGATAATAAAATAGTGACGGGATCGCTTCTTTTTACGCATATAGGACTAAGTGGACCAGTAATATTCAAAATTAGTGCTGATATATATAAAAAATTACAAAGTGAAAAGATAGTTAAACTGTTTATTGATTTCATACCAAATATAAAAGAAGGACAATTATTAATAGATATAAATAATTATGATTCTAAAAAAGAAGCAGTAACTTTTATTAACAGTTATTTACCTAAAAGATTAGCTGATTATATAGGACATAATTTTGTAAATATTAAAATGAGTCAATTATCTAAAGATAATAAGAAACAATTAATAAATAATCTAAAAAGATATTCTATTGATATTTTAGGTACAGGATCACTTGAGCAAAGTCTTGTAACCGGTGGTGGGGTAGATATGAAAAAGATTAATTCTAAAACAATGGAGTCAACTATTAATAAAGGTATTTACTTTGTAGGTGAAGTATTAGATATTCATGGGCATACAGGGGGATACAATATTACTTTAGCTTTATCAACGGGTTATACAGCAGGTAATTCTATTTAAAGGAGATTATATGAAAGTAATAACTATTAAACAACCATGGGCGACTTTAATTGCTGAGGGTTATAAAGAATATGAGTTTAGAACTTGGAAGACTAATTATCGAGGACCAATATTAATTCATGCTGGTAAAGGTATAGATAAAAAAGATATGGAAAAATTTAAACATCTTAATCTTAATTATCCAAGTGGCTGTATAATTGCTAAAGCTAATCTTACTGATTGCATATATGTAACTGATGATATGGGTAAAAAGTTGTTTGAACAAGATCCTCTAGTGTATAACAATTTAACTAGTAATGATTGGAATGGCTATGGTTTTAAATTGCAAAATGTTACAAAAATATCTCAAGTCCCAATAAATGGTCAATTAGGTTTATGGAATTATGAATAGGTGATAATGAAAATGTACAAAAAAAGATTTAAAAAAATATATATTGAAATTACTAATATTTGTAATTTGTCATGCTCTTTTTGTCCAAATGATAATCGTCAAAAAGAATATATGACCATTGAAAAATTTAATATCATTTTAGATAAAATAAAAGATTATACGGATTACATTTATTTGCATGTTAAAGGTGAACCTTTAATGCATCCCTATATTAATGAGTTTATTGAATTAGCATATCAAAAGAACTTTAAGACAAATATAACAACTAATGGAACACTAATTGATAAATTAACTAATAAAAATATTAGACAGATTAATTATTCAATACAGAGTACTAATGATGTTGAACAAATAAGTACTACTATAAAAAAAATAAGAGCTTTTATTAAAGATACAAATATTTATCTATCTTTAAGATTATGGAGTGAACAATCCCAACTAAATAATGATTTGCGTCAAACGCTTTTAGATGAGTTTAAAATAGAAACTATTGAAGATAAAAAAGAAGTAGATAAGAATATTTTTATTTCGATAGAAAAAGAATTTGAATGGCCGGACCTAAATAATGAGAATGCAAGTAAAAGGGGATACTGTTATGGCTTAAAAGATCAATTAGCTATATTAGTTGATGGTACAGTTGTACCTTGTTGTTTAGATCATAAGGGTATTATTAATTTAGGAAACATATATCAAGAAAATTTAAGTACTATTTTAGAATCTAAACATGCTCAAGATATAGTAAGTGGTTTTAATAATCGACAAGCAGTAGAAGAGTTATGCCAAAAATGTAAATTCAGAAACAGATTTGAAGAATTTTATAGGTCATAAGATGATGATTGCTGTTTATTATAGTTTATAGTATGAAGGTGGTGATATAAGTAAGTTGTGGTGGATAAAATTTATATAAATTGTTTTTGTGGAGGAAAGAATGGAAGAAAAATATAAGAGACTAATTAATTTTAATAAACTAATGGGCTTTTTTCATTTTATTCAGGCGGTTATTATGCTGTTTTTAGCTACAAATGTTATCCAAAAAATTGCTGAATTTAAACCAACAATTACACAAAATTACTTATCTTATAGTGTTCAAACAGGAAGCCTAGAACCAGCTTCTAAAATATTATTTAATTTACCTTTTGGTATATTAGTATCACTATTCTTATTTATTTCAGCTTTAGCTCATCTTATTATTATTTTAAATAAAGATAAATATGTTTCAGATTTAAAAAATGGTATTAATAAGTTTAGATGGTTCGAATATGCTATTAGTTCTTCAATTATGATGGTTCTTATTGCAACATTATTTGGTATTTATGATATAGTTTCATTAATCCTTATCTTTGTTGTTAATGCCTTAATGAATATCTTTGGTTTAGTAATGGAACAATTGAATAAAGGAGCAAATAAAGATAAAGTGACTTGGAGTCCATTTATATGGGGAACGATTGCTGGTATAACACCATGGATTGCCATTTTTGCTTACATGTTTGGTACTGGTAATTTTGATATGGTTCCTTGGTTTGTTTGGGCCATTGTTATTACTTATTTTATATTCTTTAACACTTTTCCTATCAATATGATATTACAATATAAGAATATTGGTAAATGGAAAGACTATTTATATGGAGAAAGAATATATATTATCTTAAGTTTAATCGCTAAATCTGTTTTAGCGTGGTTAGTTCTTTTTGGAGCAATGCAACCATAGATTAATAAAATCGCTATTAGATATGTAAAAGGACAAGTTATAGTATAACTTGTCCTTTTTATACGATAAATAGTTATTTATGGTATAATGTTATAAATATAATATAGTAAGTGGAGGATATTTAATGGGTCAGCATTTTAGTTATAATACTAAGATTGGAGTAATTGATATAGTAGAAGATAATGGATATATTGTTAATATTATATTTGGAATAAAAGAAAAAGATTGTGTATCCATAGAAACACCACTAATTAAAGAAACATATAATCAGATAATGGAATATTTTAATGGAAAACGCAGAACATTTAATATTCCTATAAAATATAGAGGAACATCTTTTCAAGAGGATGTTTGGGCTGCATTATTAACTATTCCTTATGGTGAAACAAAATCATATCAATATATCGCTAAAGAGATTGGTAATTATAAAGCTTCTCGTGCTGTAGGTATGGCTTGTAATGCCAATCCTTTACCAATTATTATTCCTTGTCACCGTATTATTGGTAAGAACGGTAAATTAATAGGGTTTGGTGGCGGTTTAGATATAAAGGAAAAACTTTTAGATATAGAAAGAAGTGATAATAATGTATGAATTAAAACAATTGACTGATAGAACATATTATATTGATAGTCCTTCTAAAATTGGTCTATATTGTTTAAATGATGATGATATATGCCTAATTGATAGTGGTAATGATTCTGAAGCTGGTAAAAAAATATTAAAGATATTAGAAGAACATGATTGGACTTTAAAGTTTATTATTAATACTCATTCCAATGCTGATCATATTGGTGGCAATGCTTTCTTGCAGGAAAAGACGGGTTGTAAGATTTATACTTATGGTATTGAAACTTCTTTTACTAATTACCCTTTTTTAGAAACATCATTTCTATTTGGTGCTTATCCTTTTAAAGATTTACAAAATAAATTTTTATTAGCTCGTCCTAGCAAAGCCACTAATTTAAAGGAAGTAGTTTTACCACCAGGCTTTAAGATTATCAATTTACCGGGGCATTTCTTTGATATGATAGGAATAGAGACACCGGATAATGTTATTTTTATTGGGGATGCTATTGTTGGATCTAATATCATTAATAAATATCATGTGACTTTTATATTTGATATTGATGCTTATTTTAAGACTTTAGATTATTTGGAGACATTAGAAGCTAAATTTTTTGTTACAGCTCATGCTGATATATCAAGTGATATTCGTAATTTAATTATGGATAATCGTAATAAAGTTTTAGAGGTTATAAAAGTAATAAAAAACATTTGCAAAATACCACTATGCTTTGAAGATATTCTACAAAAGTTATTTAATTATTATGAGTTAGATATGGGTGTTAACCAATATGTTTTAGTTGGTAGTACTCTTAGATCATATCTGTCTTACTTATATGATAAAGATGAAATGGATTTTATGTTTGACAATAATAAACTAATTTGGAAAATTAAATAGATTTGGTATTAAAAAATGATATGTTTTGAAACATATCATTTTAATGTGGTTATTAATCACTAACATATTGCATTGTTGCACCACTCCAACCGATTGAACTTTTTCGGCTATCAAAGCGATTGGCCAGATTAGTAGTATTATATTTTATTGTTATTGTTCCCCATGGATGAGATGAATATTTAGAAAAGGCACTGCTATTAATTGTAGTAACACTACTAGGAATAGTAAGATTAGTTATTTGATTGTAGGAAAAAGCACCGGTGTCAATAGATGTAACACTATTACCAAGTATTAAACTAGTTATTGGATTTGTATCAAAAGCAGCAAAACCAATTGTTGTCACACTATTGGGAATGACCACACTGGTTAATTGATTATTGGAAAAAGCACCCCGAGCAATAGTTTGAACACTATTTCCAAGTGTAACACTATTCAACTGATTATAAAGAAAAGCAATTTCATCAATATAAGTAACACTATTAGGTATAATTACACTAGTTAACAAATTATGTGCAAAAGCTTGATAACCAATGAGAGTAGCATTATTTGAAATAGTTACACTAGTTAATTTATTGTTAGAAAAAGCATCTCTACCAATGGTTGTAACGCTATCAGGTATAGTTACACTAGTTAAACTATTTTGGGTAAAAGTATATTTTTTAATATTAGTTATACTATTTGGAATAACCAAACTGGTTAAATCATTACCATTAAAGGCTCTGGCTCCAATATCCGTAACACTACTAGGAATAGTAAGACTAGTTAGCAAATTGGCAGTAAAAGCCCCTGGTCCAATGCTTGTTACACTATCAGGGATTGTTATATTAGTTAATCGATTAAGGGAAAAAGACAGGTCACCGATTTTGGTTAAACTATTTGAAAAGGTTACACCTGTTAATAAATTACCATAAAAAGCATCTTTGCCAATTTCCACAACACTGTTTGGAATGACTAATGTGGTCAATAAATTTGAGGTAAAAGCTTCATCTTTAATAACGGTGACACTATCAGGAATACTTATACTAGTTAATTGATTATAAACAAAAGCAGATTCACCTATGGTAGTAACAGTATTTGGAATAAAGACACTAGTTAAAGTACCGCGAGAACTAGCATTAACATTAATTTGACAACTATAATAACCATCATCATCAGTATGAATATAATCTAATCCAACACTGACACCACTATATAAATCAGTTGTAGTATTATAGGTATAACAAGTTTGACCAGTTTTAGGAATAGTTATAAAAGCTCCTAAACCTATATTTGTTACGTTGACACCACTTATTCTTGAAGGGATTACTACATCATTAGGACAAGCAGCATTAGCGGTGTTATTACCTTCATATTTATAATACCCTGTTATTGTCCCTGTGGCATTATCAAAAGCAAAGCAATTGGATGATGTATGTTCTGTTATATCACAATTACCAAGATTTTCTGATAATGTAACAGAATCAACAGTTAAAGCTTTTTTTGCGCACCACTTGCCATTATTTATAGCTACAGCAATGGAACCATCAGATAGTATTTCTATTTCACCATTTAAAGGTAGTGATCCTTTAACAGAAAGTTTATCACCTTCAAAAGCACCATTGATTATTGTAAATAATTTTTCACCACTTTCTTGTAATTCATCATAATGATTAACACTGTATTCTTTTCCTGCATCTACTAAACCACTAGCTGATATTTTTAGAGAATCTTTTCTTGATTTCTCAACACTATCATTGATGGTAGGCAAGGTAATTAATGAAATTATGACCAAAACAATTAATACTCCCAATAGTTCAATAAGAGTAAAACCTTGGGACTTCTTCTTTATAATAAACATAATTCCACCTCTATTCTAATAGATTATAGCACAAAATTATAAGAATAGTATAACTAAAAAATGGGGAAGTGGTTGCTTTACAACAATAATTTTTTTACTTTACGGATAGTGCAGAAGCATATGAAGTTTATAGTAATAAAAAAAGATATGTTTTAAAAACATATCTTTTTAATTTGGTTATTAATCGCTAACATATTGCATTGTGGCAACTCCCCAACCAATGACGTCTTTTCTGCCGTCAAAGCGATTAGCTGGATTGGTCGCATTATACTTAATAGTAACAATTGAACCAGTATTAAAATAATTTGAAGAAAATGCTCCATCGCCCCATATTGGACCATCGTCGATTGTTGTGACACTACTTGGGATAGTTATATTGGACAAATGACATGAATAGAAGGCTTTTGTACCAATGCTTATAAGATTATTACCAAGCGTAACATTACTAAGCTGCATATGCCAATAAAAGGCAGCAATGCCTATACTTGTAACACTATCGGGAATAACCAGATCAGTTATTGAACCACCTTCGCTATAGCCACTAAAGGCATAATCGCCAATTGTTGTAACACTATTACCTAAAGTAAGACTATTTAAATTAGTCGTTTGAAAGGCATAATCGCCAATAGTTATAACACTATCAGGAATAGTAACACTAGTTATTAAAACATTAGAGGCATCATTATCAAGACGAAAATGCCAATTATACATATCAAAAGCACTATTACCAATAACTTGTACAGTATTAGGTATAACAATACTATCGCCTCTGTTTTTTCCACCATAACTTACAATAGTGGTATTATCAATGGTACCATCAGCATTTCTAGCATAGATAATAGCTTGATTGTCAGGGAGCATATTGTTATTGAAAGCCGCTGCCCCGATATGAGTCACACTACTAGGAATATTTAGGTTACCAATCAAGTTAGAACCAAAAGCTTGGTCGCCAATACTAACAAGGGTATTAGGAAGCGTTAGATATTTTATAGGATTATGAAAGAAAGCATAATTTCCAATACTTGTAACATTTTTTCCCAATCTTACAAGTGATAAATTAATATAGCTAAAAGCATTATCCCCTATGGTGGTAACACTATCCGGTATATATACACTTTCAATCATACCGTTGCTATAACCATCATATGCATTGAAGGCATTTTCACCTATTGTTGTGACAGCTATTCCATTAATAGTACTTGGAATAACAACATTTCTAGGGCAACTAGGATTAGTTTTTATGCCATCATCATCACCATGATATATATATATGGTGCCAGTAGCTTCATCGAAATCAAAGCATGATTCTGAGGTTGCAGAGTAAATTGGAAATACTTGGGTAATAAAACAATTATCTAAATCACTACTGATAATAACATTTTCATCGTTATAGTCTTTTTTAGCACACCATTTTCCATCATTTATTGCTACGGCAACATTTCCATCAGCAAGTATACCAATTTGACCTTTAGTAGGAAGTTCTCCTTTAACCCCCATCTTATCGTCTTTGAAAGAACCATTATTTATGGTAAAAATTTTTTCATAACCGCCTAGAAGTTCGTCATAATGATTAATACTATATTCTTTTCCAGCATCATATAGACTACTAACGGAGATTTTCAGCGAATCTTTTTTCGACTTCTCAACACTATCATTGATGGTAGGCAATGTAATTAATGAAATGATGACCAAAACAATTAATACTCCTAATAGTTCGATAAGGGTAAAACCATAGGCATTCTTTTTTATAAGATACATAAAACCACCTCTATTTTATTAAATTATAGCATAAAATTGTGAAAAATGGTATAATAAAAAAAATGGGGGAATGATTTGATGATGATATGTTAAAAATCAACCTGCAGAAGGCTAGTTGATGGGCAAGATTTTAAGACCCATTATGTTGTATTACTAAATAAAAAACAGAAAGTGAAATATTTATTTATCAGATATAATATTTAAAAGGGTGGTAAAAATGAGTGATAATAAATTATTAAGTGAAGAAGAATGTATCAGAAAAGAAATTAATGATTCAAAAATAAATTTGCAAAAATTAAGAGATCAAATAGAAGAGGCCAAAAAACAGAAAGCTGTTGGAGATTATATAGGTTTAGTACAAGAGGCTAAAGATTTAGTTGTGTCTATAGAATTACTTGAGGGAAAGCTAGTTTCTAAATGTCATCATATTAGAATTGTATGGCGGGAAGTTATTAATGGTAAAACAACGCTTCATATAGCTTGTGCTGCTGATTGTGGTTATAAAGAAGATTCTAAAGATTATAAGAATGCAGGATTAGATAACAAGTTACCTAGATCCATTATTCCTTATATTTTTAGTAGTCGTGAGGAAGCAATTAAAATATATGAACAAGCTATTCAATTAGTGCCAAGCGGTAATTATGAAGCAATTGAACGAACGATGCTGGCATTAGTTAAGGTACCGATGCTTGAACCTAAAGGAAAGCAAAGAGTGGCTCATAAACCAGTATTAAGACATATTCCATTAGCATAATAAACCACTAGTTATTTTCAAAAAAATACGGTATAATGATTTTGGAGGCTGGTTGGTGTGGTTGATTTAAAGATTTTACAAAAGAAAGTTTATCAAAATAAAGTAGATAAAGGATTTAATGTTGATGATTTAAATAAAGAATTTTGTTTACTTTATGGTGAAGTATCAGAAGCATATGAAGCACATATGAAGAAAAAAGATGATTTTGGTGAGGAATTAGCTGATATTGCTATTTATCTTTTAGGTATATCAGAAATTACTGGTGTTGATTTAGAAAAAGAGATACTTAATAAAATGGATAAAAATTCTAAAAGAGTTTATAAAAATGTTAATGGCGTTTTATTAAAAGTTAATGAGTAATTAGTAAATTACTCATTTTTGTATGTTAGGATATGAAAAGACTAAATTTTGTTATATAATTATATTAGAGGAAGGGTAGTGATAAAGTGCCAAAAGAATTATTATCAAAAATAAAGGAAGCTACTCTATCTGTTTTACCAATAACTATGATTATATTGGCGATTAGTTTTATTCTTGTTCCTATTCCAACTACTTATATAATAAGATTCTTAATTGGTTCTCTTTGTTTAATTGTTGGTATGACCTTATTTAATATGGGGGCTGATATTGCTTTAATCCCGATTGGTCAAAAAACGGGTTCTTATTTAATGAAGAGTAGAAAAATGATTATGATTTTAGGAATAAGTCTTTTAATTGGGATTATTATTACTGTTGCGGAACCCGATTTAATTGTTTTAGCTAAACAAGTTGGTACTATTCCAAGCTTTGTATTTGTTATTGTTGTTAGTTGTGGGGTAGGGATATTCTTTGTTTTAGCGATTATTAGAATGTTGTATCAAATAAAAATGTCTTATTTTTTAGTAATCTTTTATGGTTTAATCATTATTTTAATGTTTATTGTTTCTAACTATTTTACTTCATTAGCTTTTGATGCGGGCGGAGTAACAACTGGATCTATTAGTGTACCTCTTATTTTAGCTTTAGGAATTGGTTTTACTTCTTTACGTGGGGATAAAAAAGCCAAAGAGGATAGCTTTGGTATTATTGCTCTTTGTTCCATTGGACCAGTTCTAATAGTATTATTAATGGGCCTTTTTATGCCAGATGGTGGTGTTAATTATTCTAGTTATAATTTAGCTAGTAATAGTATTCTAATGTCTTATTTATGGGCTTTATTAGATTATGGCAAATCAATCTTTTTAGTTATTATACCTATTTCAGTTTTTTTCGCTATTTTCCAGTTTTTCTTTTTAAAATTACGTAAGAAAAGTGTTGTTAAAATTATAAAGGGTTTAATATATACTTATTTAGGAGTAGTAATATTCTTAGTAGGAGCTAATGTTGGTTATATGCCTTTAGGATATATAATGGGTAAAATGCTTGCCGCTTTACAATACCATTGGATTGTTCTAGTCCTTGGCTTTATAATGGGATGGGCTTTAGTTATGGCCGAACCAGCTATTCAAGTTTTGACGGCCCAAATTGATAAAATTACGCAAGGTAATATTAGTAAGAAAACATTGATGTTTAGTTTATCATTAAGTGTAGCATTAGCCGTAGTCCTTTCTATTTTAAGAATTATGTTAGGGTGGTCAATTCTTTATCTTTTAGCTGGTGGTTATTTATTAGTTATTATTATGATAAAATTCACCCCTGATATTTTTACTTCGATTGCGTTTGATTCTGGTGGTGTAGCAGCTGGAACAATGACAGTTACTTTTTTACTACCATTTACGGTTGGTATTAATGAGACCCTTTTTGGATGTTCAGCGGGAGATGTTTTTGGACTAGTTGCTTTAACAGCCCTTGCCCCAGTATTTGCTATACAGGTCCTAGGAGTAATGTATAAGTATCGAACAGAAAAGATAAATAAACAATCTAAGGCATCGATAACCGATCAGATTATTGATTACCAAGAGGAGGTAAATTATGAATAGTGATATTCTTAAAACCAAATTATTGTTAGTTATTGTTAATAAAGAAAATGAAGAAGATATTATAAGAATTTATAATCATCATGAGATATTTTTTGATTATGTTGTTCAAGCCCATGGTTTGGCTAGTTCGGAAATTTTAAAGTATTGGGGTTTAGATGAGATTGATAAAAGTGTAATCTTAAGTATTATTCCTGAAAATGTTGAAGGTAATATTTTCTATGAATTACAATCTAAATTCCATATCGACGAACCAGGACGAGGTATTGCATTTACTATTTCTTTTAACAGTTCGAGTGTTCATTTTGCTAAAGAAGAAAATGAAAAGAAGGAGAGACCTAAAATGGCAAATATTAATAAGTATGAATTAATTTTAACAATATTAACTGATGGCTATGCTGATCAAGTTATGGATATAGCCCGTTCTTTAGGGGCAACCGGTGGTACTTTAATTCGTGGTAAAGGTTTAGGTGCAGTTGAAGCTACTAAATTTTTAGGAATAACAATTCAACCAGAAAAAGATATTATATTAATTTTAACAACTACTAATTGTAAACGGGCGATAATGGAAGCTATTGTTAAGGAATTTGGACTAACAACAAAAGGCAAAGGCATTTGTTTTTCCTTACCAGTTGATAGTGTCACAGGAATAGATGAAAGAGCTATTAACGAGGATATAAATAAGAATTAAGGTGGTTATCGAGATGCAAAGTAAGAAGACGAATAGGTGGTATCTTCCAATTTTTCTTTTGGTGGCTATAATTTATTTACAAATTATTTTTAATGTTTTTGCTTTTCATCATTTGACTTTACAATCATCACTATATATTATTGTTTTTTCTATCCTTATCAGTAGTGTTTATTATTTAATTTGTAACATTTTTAAAAGTAAAGTTAACCATGTTATAACTTATATTGTTTTGATATTGACCATTACATTGATGATGGGTCAATATATATATAATGATTTATATAAATCAATTATCTCTATTTATTCCATTTTTAATGGTGGAAATCAAGTATTTCAGTTTATTGATCAAATCATTACAACCGTAATTAAAGATATTTGGGGCTTATTAGCTATGTTAGCGCCTTTCTTAATATTAGTCTTTTTTGATATCTTTAAAGTAATAGATTATAAGCGAGTCAGTTTTAACAAAAAGATGCTTATTATATTAATTGGTATTGTTTTTCATATTGGTTCTTTAACAATTTTTAATTATATTGATAAAAAAGAGATATATTCAAACTATAATTTATACTATAATGTCCATTCACCACTTTTAACAACTGATAATTTGGGTCTTTTAACGATGATGAGATTGGATATAAAAAGAAGCATATGGGGTTTTAAAGAAAAAGAAATCACTAAAGAAAAGAAGGTTACAGTTGTTGTTAATAAAGAAAAAGAATATAACACTCTAAAAATAGATTTTAATAGTTTAATAGCTAATGAAACTAATGCCACTATAAAAGATATGAATCAATATTTTAATAGTCAACAACCAACGGAAAAAAATGATTATACTGGTATGTTTAAGGGTAAAAATTTAATTGTTTTTGTCGCAGAAGCTTTTTCACAATTAGCTGTTAATGAACAATTAACCCCAACTCTTTATAAAATGTATAAAGAGGGATTCCAATTTGATAATTTTTATACTCCTGTATTCCCTGTATCGACGGCAGATGGAGAATATATTACGGATACTTCATTAATACCTAAAGAAGGTGTTTGGAGTATAAAAGCTATTAAAGATCATTATATGCCCTTTTCTTACGCTAATGAATTTGAAAATTTAGGATATACATCACAAGCTTATCATGATCACTATTATGCTTATTATAATCGTAATACTTATATTGAAGCAATGGGTTATAATTCATATCGCGCATGTAGTAAAGGACTGAATATTAATTGTAAGATATGGCCAGAAAGTGATGTGGAAATGATGCAGGATACCGTTAATGATTATATTAATGGTGATCACTTCTTAGCCTATTATATGACGGTTAGTGGTCATTTAGAGTATAATAAAATGGGTAATATGATGGTTTATCGTAACTGGGATGCTGTTAAGAGTTTACCATATTCGGATAAAGCTAAAAGCTATTTGGCAGCTAATATTGAGTTAGATAAAGCAATCGCCTATTTAATTGAACAATTAAAAGCTAGCGGTAAGTTAGATAATACGGTTATAGCTATCAGTGGCGATCATTATCCATATGGTTTAACAACCAGTGAAATGAATGAATTATCTACTTATACTCGTGATGAAAACTTTGAAATTCATCATATGGCTTATTTACTATGGAATAGCAAAATGTCTAAACCAATTAAAGTTAATAAGTATGCTAGTAGTTTGGATGTCTTACCAACCCTTCTTAATCTATTTGGTATCGATTATGATTCAAGATTATTAATGGGAACGGATATTTTATCTAATAGTGATCCCTTAGTAATTTTCTCTAATCGTAGCTTTATAACTGATAAAGGAAGATATAATTCCATTACTAAAAAATTTGCTGGTGAAGAAGTACCAGCTGATTATGTCGAAAATATTAATCTTAAGATCTTTAATAAATATAAGTATTCTAGATTGATATTGGAACAAGACTATTATCGTAAGTTATATAAGACTTTAGGGTGGATAGAGTAATGGAAATAATTGTAAATTTATAGATAATGTATTAATAAAAGCATTTATTTTAAATAGATGCTTTTTTTGACGGATTAAAGCACATTCTTTTAGTTTTTATCATTAAGTTATAGAAATATAATTTATTGGTGAAGACTATGTTCAAAATAAGAATACCTAAAAAAGTACTAATAACCGTTATAACTATTGCCATTATGAGTACTATAATATTTTCTTTAATGCATATAAATAATCATTTAACAACATTCAAGGTTATTTCTTTTGAGCAGGATTTAAATAATATTTATACTTTAAATACCTTATTTTTTGAACCTAGTCAAACAGCAACTAGTTATGAAGTATATATATATGATCAAACTGGTCAGTTATTAAAAATATATAAGACGACAAGTAATAGTGTTAAAATAGATGATTTGCCAATAATTAAAGGAACACAAATTATGTTTAGTGTTATAGCTTATGATAATTATGGACATAGTCGTAAAAGTAAAAACAAATTAATTCACTCCTGGGAAATTCCATCATTACAAATTATGGCTAAGAATATAGATTCAGATACATCTTTTAAAATAAATATTTTGGGTTTAGAAAGTAATTTTTCTAAGTATCGTTTAATTGGTATAAAGGATAATAATAAAGTTTTTACTAGTAATTTAACCAATTCAGTTGTTAATATTGCATCTTCTATCATTACTAGTACTGGTTATGTTAAATTCTATTTATTAGATGACGCTACGAATATTATTATTAGTAGTTTAGAAGTAGGTATTGGTATTCAAGACATAACTCCTATGAAAATAACTTATCCTAATGATAATAATGTTAAATGGAAAGATTTCTATATTACTTTTACCGGGGGGGATTATGCTGATTATTATACAATTAGTATTAAGAATTGGTTAGGACAGTATCTATTATATGAACAAGTCTTTTATGGCAAAGAAATTTTAATTAAAGCTAATAATTTTGAAGAAGCAACTAATTATAAAGTTATAATTAAAGCTTATAATAAATTGGAGTATAAATCAGAAGAAGAAGTAGCAACATCATTTCAATTTATGAGAAAGAAACAAGCTATGGATGTCGTAGCGAGTATTAGTGGTGGGGAAGTTAGAATCGGTGAAAAATTACGCTTAGTGTCACCCGATAACATTAGTATTTATTATACAATTGATGGTAGTACACCAACGGTTAATAGTAGCAAATATACTGGGCCTCTTACTATCCTTAAAGATATGCATATCAAAGCTATGGCTACTAATGATAATTATTATAGTAGTAATATTGTAACTTATGATTATAAGGCTATTAAACGATTACCGATTGTTTATCTTAGCCCATCTACACAAATACGTAATTATGGGGTATCTAGGGCGGGTTATACAACTGAACGGGAAATGATGAATAAAGTCACTGATGTTATCGAACGGGAATTAAAAAAGAGTAATGTTATTGTTTATCGTAATACCCAGGATTTAAGATTAGAAGAGGTAGCTAAAATAAGTCGAGGATTAAATATTGATTTACATTTAGCCATTCATTCTAATGCAATGGGAACTGGAAAAGAAAGTCCTACTAGAGGTGTATTAGCGTTTGTTTACGATGAAACAAGTCCTGTTTTAAAACTAGCTAATGTTACTCTCGAAGGATTAACAAATGTTTATAACGGCCCTAAAAGTAATTGCCATATTGTATATGGCAAAACATTTAGTAAAAGCATTTATGAAATTAATCCTGCTAATTTTGATAATAGTGTTCTTTTAGAGATTGGTTTTCATGATAATTATGATGATGCTTTATGGATTGTTAATAACATTGAAAATATTGGTAAAAGTATTGCTAGTAGTATTGTTGCCTATTATGGTGCCAACCAATAATGCCAATATTAGTACCATTACATATAATAGAATGAGGTGAAGTATATGTATGATACATATCAGATAAAAGCTGGTGATACCCTTGAGAATATTGCTCAATCTTTAGGTATTACAGTTAATATTTTGCGAGAAATTAATGGATTATCAACCAATCATCGTTTAACTCCTGGTGAAGTAATAGTAGTTCCAGTTTCTAATAAAGGACCCTTTAGATCTTATACAGTAAAAACTGGTGACACAATGTATGGTATAGCTAATCGTTTTGGTATACCACTTGATACTTTATTACAGGTAAATGGTTTAAATAAGGATGATTATATTTATCCTAATCAAGAAATATTAGTACCAAGAGAAAATAGCAATTTTTATGTAACTAAAGAAGCTAGTACAATCGACGATGTTGTAAAAGCTTTAAAAACTACTAAACAAGATTTTGTTAATCAAAATGCTGTTATTTATCTACAACCAGATCAGTTATTTTATTCGCAAAATAACTAAAAAAACTTGCTGATTTAAGCATTTTTTTTTAAATATCCAAATTCCTCTTTTTTTTTAGTGGTTAATGGTATATAATTTATAGTATAGAAAAGAGGTAAATTATGAAGAGAGTAGGACAGCTTTTATTAGTATTATTGGGAGTTTTAATGTTGACGGGATGTGGTAAACTTACGACATATCGCACAATTGATTATAATAAATACAAGGCAATGGTAGACAATAAAGAGAGTTTTATCTTATTTATTGGATCTGATTCTTGTAGTGCTTGTGCAACATATAAACAATATTTAGATGCCGTTATAACTAAATATAATGTTGAGGTTAACTATTTAAATGTTGCGGCCTTAACTAAAGATCAAGCTAGTGAATTTAATGCTGCAATCAATTATGGTGGGTCAACACCAACAACAGTATATATCGTTAAAGGTGAAGAAAAGAATATCTACGATCGTATTAAGGGTGCACAAGACTATGATGGAATCATTGAAAGCTTTCGCCAAAATGGTTATATAAAATAGGTGCTATATGAAAGAACGTAATGTAGAGATACTTGATTTTCTTGGAGAAAATAATCAGCAAGAAAAACCAGAGACAAGAAAAGATATTATTAATGAAGATGAGTTTAGTGTCATAAAGGCATATGGCGAAGATTTAACAACTAAAGAGTATGTTACTAATCCTGCCATTGCTAGGGAAAGTGAAATTAAAAAATTGATTATTGTTTTATTAACACCTGATAAGTCAGCACTATTAGTTGGTAAAGCTGGTATTGGTAAAACAGCTATTGTTGAAGGACTAGCTTATTTAATTCAGAAGAATGAGGTTCCTGATGCTATTAAAAATTATCGCATTATTAAAATTAATTCCACGTCTTTATTAGGAAAAGTTACTTTAAATGATAAAGAAGAATTAGTTATTAGCATTTTAATGCGTGAGTTAAAGAAGATGAGTAAGGTTATTCTCTTTATTGATGAGGTTCATACTTTAATGGGAAATCGTGCCGAAGGACCAATGGATTTAGCAAATATTCTAAAGCCAGCATTAGACCGTGGTGATATGAAAGCTATTGGTGCAACAACGACTCAAGAATATGAAACATATGTTATACGTGATAGGGCTTTTTTACGACGTTTTGAACGTATCGAAGTAGTAGAGCCAGATCAACCAACAACCGTAAAAATTCTATTTGAAAGTTTACCACGGATTGAGAAAGCTACGAGAGCTAAATTTAAATATAGTCCTTATGTTGCTCAATTACTTATTGAATCTATTGTAAGTGCTACTTCGGAATATAAACGTGTTTATGGATTAGCAGCTATGTATCCCGATGTTTCTTTTTCGGTTTTATCACAGGCTTTTTCCCAAGCCTTATTTGATAATCGTCATGAGATAACTATTTTAGATGTTTATAATGCTATTAAAACAAGTAAAAGAATTTATCCTGATAGTATTATTAAAGAACTTGCCTTTTTCCGTGAAAAATTTGGTAAGTTATGTAATGAAGAAGGAATAATTTTGCCGGATGTAACATTAGAGGAAGTAAAAGACGCTGAAGAAAATTATTAGGTGGTGAAGAAATATGAAAAATAATAAGGAAAATGAATTAAGAATTATTAAACCTATAAATTATTTTTATGTTGGATGCATAATACTCATTACTTTTATTGGTATGACATATTTTGTTATGTGGTATGCTAACACTAAAAATCAAAAGCAAGACATAACGTTAGCAACCCAAATATTTTTTCAGATAAATAGTAATGAGTTAGATAATTATTTAGTTGAAAATCCCAATGCATTAATTTATATCTCTGCTTCCAACGAAGATCATTTAACATTTGAGTATGAATTACAAACTTTAGTTAATAATTATTATATAAAAGATCATTTTGTTTATCTAGATTTAGCTAAGATTGATAATACAAGTTTTTATAATCATGTTTATAAAGATTTATTTAGTAAAAATTTAAAGAAACAAATGGCATCATTTACGAGTTATACTAATATTATATATATAGCAGATGGTAAAATAGAAGAGCTACTTTATAACAGTAAACAAGAACCTAACATTAAAGATGTAAAAAACTTTTTAGTTAAAAAGGGTGTTATTTCTAACAATGATTAATGTTGTGTTATTTGAACCAGAAATTCCTCAAAATACTGGTAATATTATGCGTACATGTGCTGGTACTAATACCATTCTACATTTAATAAAGCCTTTAGGTTTTTCATTAAGTGAACGTAATATTAAAAGAAGTGGTGTTAATTATATAGAACATTGTAATTATTATGTTTATGAAAATTGGGATGATTTTTGCAGTCAGCATAAAGATGGTAAATTCTATTTTTTAACTAGATATGGTAATAAGCCCCATACTTCTTTTGACTATACCAATACTAATGAAAATTTATATTTTGTTTTTGGGCGAGAAAGTACAGGTATACCTAAAGAACTTCTTCATAATAATTTAGATACTTGTATGCGTATGCCTATGAATGATAATATTAGAGCATTAAATTTATCCAATTGTGTGGCTGTTATGATATATGAAGTTTTAAGGCAGCGAAACTATGAAGGCTTGTCTTTTACAGAACCATTTAAAGGGGCTGATTATATTTTTAAAAATAATTCTTGAAAAAAGTGTAAAACAATGGTAAGATATTATAAAAGATAGGAGGGGTATAATGCCAGAAGTAACAAATTATATTATGGCAAACTACGTTTGGTTTGTGGTTGGAGCTGTTATTATCATTATGGCTGTCATAGGCTATTTTGCTGATAAAAAAGGCTTTGGTAAACCTAAACCAAAAGACAAAGATAAGGAACAAGTCAAAGTTGAGGAATCAAAAGATAAAGAAGATAATAAAGAAGTAAAGGATACAGAAAATAAGGAAACGGTTGAATCTGTAGTTAATGAGACACCAGTAATGGATTCTACTACTAATGAAGAGGTAGCTCCTGTAGAACCAGTAGTTACTGAATCAGTAGTTGAACCTATATTAGAACCAGTGCCAACTATGGAAACGACTATGCCAGAACCAGTTTTAGATGAAACAAATATGGACACACCAGTTATGGAGCCAACCGTTTCAGATGAAACACCAGTAATAGAACCTATTGTTCAAGATGAGGCTGTTTCTGATGTAACACCAGTTGAACCAATTGCTGAATCAGATAATAGTACTTTATCATTTGAGAATAATGATAATCAAGTGCCAGTGATTGAAAGTTTAAGTGGCAATAGTGAGGATAAGCCTATATCAATAGATACTAGTGATGTTCCTGAAGTAGGAAATCCAGAAGTAACTGATAATAGCACATCTTTTGATGAAGAACCCAATGCTTTTATGCCAACAGATGATTTAACTAGTGCTAATGATAATCTAACTGATGAAGAAGATATTTGGAAATTTTAAATAGACGAAAGTCTATTTTTTATTGTACAATTAAATTCCTTATGATATAATTATTAAAGTAAAGAGGCGATAGAATGAGTTTGAATAATAGAGCTTTTACTTTAGTAGAATTATTAGGAGTAATAATTGTATTATCAGTTATTGCAGTAATTATATATCCTGTTTATAATGAGTCAATTACTAATTCTAAGAATAATCTTTATAATCAACAAATAAAGAGTTTAGAAAATGCTTCAAGACGGTGGGGTGTTGAAAATACTAGTAATTTACCTATGCAATCAGATCAGGCTTGCGGAATACAATTTAGTGATTTAATTAGTGGTGGTTATATAGCTGATACAGCAATTATTAATCCTAAAAATAACCAAGACTTGACTGGTTGTGTAATAGTTGAGTGGTGGGAATCTAATAATCAATATAAATATACATATAGTTCTACTTGCCAATTGGGTGAATATTATGACATAACTACTTGCCCTAATATGACAGATTATGATTATTGTAGTGTTTATACCTGTGGTGATTAATAAAAATGGAGGAAGTTTATGACATTAGATAATATTATTTCTTTAGTACGAAAACTATTTGATGTATTGATTGTATGGATGGTTTTGTACTATGTATTAAAGAGTTTAAGAAAAAATGTTAAGATGATTTTATTATTTAAAGGCATCTTAATCATTTTATTACTGGCTATAATTAGTCAGGTTTTTAGTCTATCAACAATAGGATTCTTACTTAACTATTTGATTATGTGGGGACCACTTGCCATAATCATTATCTTTCAGCCTGAAATTCGTAATGTTTTGGAACAATTGGGTCGTAGTCAATTATTGGGTCGCCATAAAGCTTTAACAGTTGATGAAAGAGAACGTGTTGTTTATGAAGTAATGCAAGCGATTGATTATTTAAAAAGAGCTCGCATAGGAGCTTTAATTGTTATTGAAAGAGACAATAGTTTATCAGATTATATTGAAAGATCAAAAAAAATATATGCTGATGTATCTAGCGAACTTCTAATCTCGATATTTTTTCCTAATAATCCTTTACATGATGGTGGGGTTATTGTTCAAGGAGATAAGATTACTAGTGCTAGAGCTGTTTTCCCAACTAGTGATAATTTAAAAATAAGTAAAAGATTAGGCACAAGACACCGGGCTGCTTTAGGTATTTCTGAAGAGACCGATTGTATATCATTAATTGTTTCCGAAGAAACAGGTCGTATTTCGATTGCTATAGGTGGCGAGTTACACTATAATTTAACATCAGATGATTTTAAAATGTTGTTATTAGATGAACTACGTCCTAAAACAAGTGTTATAATTGATGATGAAAAGGAGGATACTGATGAAGAAAATAATCAGAATGCTCATTAGCATTGGCCATAATATTGGCCGTTTTATTGACAAAAGAATAGTTGTTCCTATTACCAAAGTAATAGTAATGTTTAGTGAAAAGTTTTCTAATTCTGGTAAAACCTTTGAGAATTGGTTATCACGGACTAATACATTATTATTTATTTCCTTATTTTGTGCCATTGTTATATTTGTTATTGTTGATCAAAAAATATTGATTTTTGCTGAAAGTTCAGCGGAAGTTTTAAAAAATCAACCGGTAGCAGCTATCTATAATGAAGAGGCTTATGTAGTGGAAGGTTTACCACAAATAGTCGATGTTACCTTAATTGGTAGTAAAGCTGATTTATATTTTGCAAAACAATCTGGTACTCATGAGATAACCGTTGATTTAAGCGATTTAAAGCCTGGTAGTCATAAAGTAGAATTAAACTATTTACAGGGATTAAAGTCAATTGATTATTCAGTTAATCCTAGTGTTGCAACCGTTATTATTTATTCTAAAATATCAGAAACCAAGACTTTGGCTGTTGATGTTTTAAATCAAGATAGTTTAGATCCTAAATTGGTTATTAAAAATATTAATATCGATAATGACCAAGTTATTGTCAAAGGAGCGGAACATCAATTAGCCCAAGTTGCTAATGTTAAAGCTTTAATCGATATTAAAAATTTTGCGCAACAACAAGTAGGTACTCTTGAATTAAAGGATATTCCTTTAAAAGCATATGATGAAAAAGGTAATGTTGTTGATGTTGAAATTGTCCCAGCTAAGATTAATGCTAAAGTGGAAATTGTTTCGCCAAGTAAAGATGTACCAATTAAAGTTATTCCAGTTGGGGATGTTGCATTTGGTTATGCTATTAATACCTTGGAATTAAGCAGTAATACAGTTACAGTTTATGGACCAGAGGATGTTCTAGCCAATATCAAGAATATACCTCTAGAAATAAATGTTGATGGTTTAAAAGAAAGCCGTCAATATAAAAAAGAACTGGTCAAACCAGTTGGTGTTAAATCACTAAGTGTTAATAATATAACTGTTAATGTTACTTTAGGAGAAGTTACAGAACGAATTGTTGATAATGTTAATATTGAATATCGTAATCTTGATTCGGCTTATAAAGCTGAAGGCCTTAGTGCTGACGATATTAAAGTATCAGTAAGCTTAAAGGGTGTAGTTTCCATTATCAATGCCATTGAAGCATCAGATATTAAAGCCTATGTTGACTTAAATGGGTATAAGGAAGGAACATATGAAGTTACTGTTTTGGTTGAAGGCAGCGATACTCGTGTTCAATATGTTCCAAAGACTAAAAAAGTAAATATTAAAATAAGAAAATAGCAATGTTATCATTGCTATTTTTCAAACTCTAAATGAGCGAGTAAACATCCGATATTAATAATACCAGCGATACCAACAATACCATAAACAATTCTTGTTAATACTGTAGCGTTCCCAAATAAAGCCTCTACTAAATTAAAATCGAAAAAACCAATTAATCCCCAGTTTATTGCCCCAATGATGGTGAACACTAATGCTACTTTTTGTAATGTTTCCATTGTTGTCTCCTTTCTTACTACAAATAATATGTGTCCAAAATAATTATTTATTCATATTTGATTTTGGTTTCTAATATAATTAAGTGAAATTAAATATGAGGTGAAAGAATGACAAAAAAGATTTTGGTGTTAGTAATTGGTTTGGTTTCTTTATTTTTAGTTGGTTGTGGTAAAAACAGTGAGAAAGATGTTCTTAAAAAAATGAATAATATTATTAATAATAGTAAGGGATATCACTTAGTGGGTGATATGTCGATTATTAATAATGAAGATGTTTATCAATATACTGTTGATGTATCATATGCTAAAGATAATAAATTTCGAGTTAGTTTAAAAAATAAAACCAATAATCATGAACAAATTATTTTACGTAATGATGATGGTGTTTATGTTTTAACACCATCACTCAATAAAAGTTTTAAATTTCAAAGTGAATGGCCATATAATAATTCCCAAGCCTATCTTCTTCAAACAGTATTAAAAGATTTAAATAATACAACCGAAAGGAATTTTAAATCAACCAATGAAGGTTTTGTCTTTACATCAAAAGTTACTTACTCCAATAATAAGGATTTAGTTAAACAAAACATTTATGTTGATAAAAAATATAATGTAACAAAAGTAGAAGTTCTAAATAGTAATGATCAAGTAAAAATAAAAGTGGAATTTAAAGAATATAATGCTAATACCAAGTTTGATGATAACTACTTTACATTAGCACAAAATATGAAAGCAACAACGGGTGTTAATGATGAATCTGTCAGTAAGATTGATGATATAATCTATCCTATGTATATACCTGCTAATACATCTTTAACATCACAGGATCGAATTAAACTAGATGTTGGTGAAAGAGTTATATTAACCTTTGGTGGTGAAAAAGCCTTTATGTTTGTTCAGGAAACAGTAGCTAAAGAAGCCGAGATGGTTACTATTCCTGTAATTGGTGAACCGGAAGTAATCACTGATTCGGTAGCGGCTGTTGCTGATAATTCGGTTACTTGGATTAGTAATGGTATTGAATATTATATTGTTTCTGATGTTTTAAATACTAGTGAATTAGTACAAATTGTGTCATCAGTAAGCGTTATGCCAGTTGGAAAATAATTAAGAAGATACATTTTGTATCTTTTTTCCTTGAAAATGTGCTATAATATTTGGTAGGTGATTTTATGAAGAAGGGTAACAAGAAAAAAAGAGTTGAAAATCGGAAATTGCATAATGCAAATGTCTATAATAATGATAATGAAATGGCAAAGCTACTGAAGATTGTTGGAATTATCGTTGCTTTTCTAGCTGTGTTTTTTATTTTAGTTAATGTTTTTAATCCTAAAACAAATAATACTGATGAAAAGAAGGAGATTCAATATACAAGTATTCTAGCAGCTAACATATTAAAACAAAAGCCAACTAGTTATTATGTATTAGTTGAATATAAAGATGATAGCAATACTCCTTTGTATGAAACATATTTAAGTAGTTATAAAACTAATCATACCGATGGTCATTATTATTTTGTTGATTTAAGTAACAGTTTTAATATATGGTCAATTGGTGATGATAATAAGTTAACCATTGATAATATTAATGATATACGTTTTAATCAAACCGTTTTATTATATATTAATAATGGTAAAGTCGAAAATTCCTTTGCGGGTGTCGACAGTATCAAAGCACAATTAATAGCAATTTCAGCAAAAAGTTAAGATCTTCTTAACTTTTTTTGACATATATATGACAACAAAAATATAGACTTATGATAGGAACTGTGTTATATTGATAATGGTGATAGTATGATAAGGAATTCAAAAAAAGAGTTTGGTAATTTAGAAGTTATAGTTTTAGTTGTTCTAACATGTATTATAAGCGTTGGTATGACAACACTTTGGAACTATAAGTTTGGTTTAGTTGATCATAAAGAGGAAACTGATAAAAATAGTAATGATGTAATAGCTGTTACTGATGAGATGAAAAAGTTTATTGATAACTATAATTATTTTATTGAGAATTATTATGGCCAAGTCGATGAAAAAAAGTTATTAGAGGCAGCCTTCAAAGCTATTACAGAGGCTAGTGGTGATGATTTCACTGAATATTTTGATGAGAATCAAGTTGAACAGTTTAATATTCAACTAAATGGTTATTTTACAGGTATAGGTGTTGAAATATGGCATAGTAATGATAACTATATAAATGTTTTAAGTGTTTTCCCTGATTCACCAGCCAGTAAAGCCGGTTTATTAGCGGGCGATAAGATATTATCAGTTAATGGCATTGATGTTAGCAATAAGACAACGGCTGAAGTACGTGATATGATAAAAAATAATAATGGTGATGATTTTACTATTCAATATCAACGAGATAGTGTTACTAAATCAGTTGATATAAAAAGAAGCAATATTAATATTCAATCTGTACATTCTTCAATGATGGATGAAGCTAAAAAGATTGGTTACATAAAAGTTGATATCTTTGCTTCTAATACTGATACTCAATTTACAACGGCTTTAAATAATTTAGAAAACAGTGGTATGAAATCATTAATCCTTGATTTGCGTGGTAATAGTGGCGGACATTTAAATGTTGTTACTAATATGGTATCAAGATTTATGAAAAATAATAAAGTTATTTATCAAATAGTATCTAAAGATGAAACTAAAAAAATATATTCTAATGGTTTAATAGATAAAAAATACCCAATTGTTATTTTAGTTGATTCTGGTAGTGCGTCAGCTTCAGAATTGATGTCAGCTACTTTAAGAGAACAAAATAGTGCTGTTTTGGTAGGAACAACAACTTTTGGTAAATCAACTATTCAAGAAGTTAAAGGCTATAGTTCTGATACTGAATACAAAATAACAACAAAAGAATGGTTAACACCAAATAGTGTAAGATTAAATAAAGTAGGATTAACTCCTGATTATGAAGTTAAATTATCAGATGCTTATACTAATAATCCTATTACAGCTAATGATAATCAACTTAGTAAAGCTTTGGAGATTCTAAATAAGTAAAACTCGTAAGAGTTTTTCTTTATTTTGTGGCTAAAAAAGTTTATAATAAGAAAAGGAGGGGATTATGTGAACGAGGCTGAGGTTGGTAAAAAATACCAGATCCAATGCTACAAACATAATGGTAAAGTTCATCGTGCTTGGAGTGAAGCTGTATTACTAGATGTTACTAACGATTTTATGGTGTTTGGTAATAATCATACAGTTGTAACGGAAGCAGGTGGCAATACATGGTCAACGAAAGAGCCTGCGATTATGTATTTCTTTTATAATAAATGGTTTAATGTTATTGCCCAATTAAAAAAGGATGGTATGTATTATTATTGTAATATTGCTACCCCATTTATAATTGAAGAAAACACAATTAAGTATATTGATTATGATCTAGATTTAAGAATATTCCCCACTGGTGAATATAAGATTCTAGATTATTTGGAATATAAGCATCATCGAAAGAATATGAATTATTCTGATGAACTTGATCGGGTAATACGAAAATCATTAGATGAACTAATTACCTTATATCGTAAAAAGTTTATTTGCTTTAATTCTGACACTGTTAGCAATTATTACCAAAAATACACAAACATAAAAGAGAGAAATGAAAGTAGTGATATTTTTTAATAATCAGCATATACTACAATTGAGAGGCTTTTACGGCAAATTAATCGAATAAAGTGTATAATTTGATTAAATTTGTTTTTTTTTTTCAAAAACTATTGACTTAAGTTTTAAGATTTGTTATATTGAGTGTGCCTCACCAAAAGAGGCCTAAAAATATAGCAATAATCAACAAAAATAAGTTAAGAGAATAAAAAATAAAAAAAGTAAAAATCTCTATTGACTTAGTACAAATTATCTGTTATATTAATGGTGCTTCATTTGAAGAAGCAAGAAATGATCTTTGAAAACTGAGCAAAACGTCAATTTCAATTAAGTCAGAAAATCAATTCTAAAACAAAAAATTATTTTTTTTTGGAGAGTTTGATCCTGGCTCAGGATGAACGCTGGCGGCATGCCTAAGACATGCAAGTCGTACGAAGTGGTCCAATGAAGATAGAGTGCTTGCACAAAGTTGGATTTGGTTTACCACTTAGTGGCAGACGGGTGAGTAACACGTAGGTAACTTACCTCAAAGACTGGGATAACAGTTAGAAATGATTGCTAATACCGGATGATTCGTAAATGGATAACTATTTATGCTAAAAGAAGCGTTTGCTTCACTTTGAGATGGGCCTGCGGTGTATTAGCTAGTTGGTGGGGTAATGGCCTACCAAGGCAACGATGCATAGCCGGACTGAGAGGTCGAACGGCCACATTGGGACTGAGACACGGCCCAGACTCCTACGGGAGACAGCAGTTAGGAATATTCGTCAATGGGGGAAACCCTGAACGAGCAATGCCGCGTGAGTGATGAAGGTCTTTTAGATTGTAAAACTCTGTTGTAAAGGAAGAACAGCTACTAGAGGAAATGCTAGTGGTTTGACGGTACTTTACCAGAAAGCCCCGGCTAACTACGTGCCAGCAGCCGCGGTAATACGTAGGGGGCGAGCGTTATCCGGATTTATTGGGTGTAAAGGGTGTGTAGGTGGTTTATTAAGTCTAAGATTAAAGGCTGAGGCTCAACCTCAGTTTGTCTTAGAAACTGGTAGACTTGAGTATAGTAGAGGTAAGTGGAATTTCTAGTGTAGCGGTTAAATGCGTAGATATTAGAAGGAACACCAGTGGCGAAGGCGGCTTACTGGGCTATTACTGACACTGAGACACGAAAGCGTGGGGAGCAAATAGGATTAGATACCCTAGTAGTCCACGCCGTAAACGATGAGTACTAAGTGTCGGGCAACCGGTGCTGAAGTTAACACATTAAGTACTCCACCTGAGTAGTACGGTCGCAAGGCCGAAACTTAAAGGAATTGACGGGCACCCGCACAAGCGGTGGAGCATGCTGTTTAATTCGAAGATACGCGAAGAACCTTACCTAGACTTGACATCCCCGGCAAAGCTATAGAAATATAGTGGAGGTTACCCGGGTGACAGGTGGTGCATGGTTGTCGTCAGCTCGTGTCGTGAGATGTTCGGTTAAGTCCGATAACGAGCGCAACCCTTATCATTAGTTACTAACATTTAGTTGAGGACTCTAATGAGACTGCCGGTGATAAACCGGAGGAAGGTGGGGATGACGTCAAATCATCATGCCCCTTACGTCTAGGGCAACAGGCGTGCTACAATGGCCGACACAAAGAGACGCAATACCGTGAGGTGGAGCAAATCTATAAAATCGGTCTCAGTTCGGATTGAGGTCTGCAACTCGACCTCATGAAGCTGGAATCGCTAGTAATCCTGGATCAGAATGCCAGGGTGAATACGTTCTCGGGTGTTGTACACACCGCCCGTCACGCTATGAGAGTCTATAATACCCGAAGTTGGTAGCCTAACCTTTATTGGAGGGGGTCAACCAAGGCAGGATAGATAATTGGAGTGAAGTCGTAACAAGGTATCCCTACCGGAAGGTGGGGATGGATCACCTCCTTTCTATGGAGAAAGATCAAAAATCGTTATATCTGACTTATTAATTGACAATGTTTTGCTTAGTTTTGAGAGATTATTCTCTCAGTGAAAATAGTTCTTTGAAAACTAGATAATGTGGTAGTAATACGTGAACAAGAGCCCCAACGTAAGTTGGAAATTAAAGTCGCACGTATTACATTAAAATATCTCATCAAATTAGGAAAAATAATTAAAATGGTGATTAAATTGCTAAGGGTACATGGTGAATGCCTTGGCACTAGAAGCTGATGAAGGACGCGACAAACAGCGATATGCTTCGGGGAGCAGTAAGTATGCTTTGATCCGGAGATTTCCGAATGAGGAAACTCACCTACGGTAATGCGTAGGTATTGTATAATAAATTCATAGTTATATAAAAGCAACCCGGTGAACTGAAACATCTTAGTAACCGGAGGAGAAGAAAGAAAACTCGATTTCCTTAGTAGTGGCGAGCGAAAAGGAAAGAGCCCAAACCAATCTTCGGATTGGGGTTGTAGGACCTTACATTAAGAGTCAAAAAATTATGACATAGTTGAATTAGTTGGGAAGCTAAATCGTAGAAGGTGATAATCCTGTAAACGAAATGTCATAAACTCTGTAGGGTATCCTGAGTACGGCGAGACACGTGTAATCTTGTCGGAATCCGCGGGGCCCATCCCGCAAGGCTAAATACTCTCTAGTGACCGATAGTGAACAAGTACCGTGAGGGAAAGGTGAAAAGAACCCCGGGAGGGGAGTGAAATAGAATTCTGAAACCATGTACTTACAAAAAGTCAAAGCCCGTTAATGGGTGATGGCGTGCCTTTTGCAGAATGAACCGGCGAGTTATTGTATTATGCGAGGTTAAGTTGAAGAGACGGAGCCGAAGCGAAAGCGAGTCTTAATTAGGGCGCTTTAGTATGATGCAATAGACCCGAAACCGAGTGATCTAGCCATGAGCAGGTTGAAGTTTGGTTAAACCCAAATGGAGGACCGAACCGACGTACGTGGAAAAGTGCGCGGATGACTTGTGGCTAGGGGTGAAATTCCAATCGAACTCGGATATAGCTGGTTCTCCCCGAAATAGGTTTAGGCCTAGCCTTGAGATTATTCACATTGGAGGTAGAGCACTGAATACATGATGGCGGCGTCTAGCTGTACTGAGTGTAATCAAACTCCGAATGCCAATGTTAGAAGTCTCAGGAGTCAGTGTATGGGTGATAACGTCCGTACGCGAGAGAAGAAGAATTCAGACCACCAGTTAAGGTCCCAAAATATATGCTAAGTGGGAAAGGATGTGGAGTTGTCAAAACAGCTAGGAGGTTGGCTCAGAAGCAGCCATCCTTTAAAGAGTGCGTAATAGCTCACTAGTCGAGTGACACTGCGCCGAAGATGTACCGGGGCTAAGCATATTACCGAAACTGTGGATTTATACTATGTATAAGTGGTAGGGGAGCGTTCTAATTGCGGTGAAGGTCGATCGTGAGGACGGCTGGAGCGTTTAGAAGTGAGAATGCCGGTATGAGTAGCGTTTAGATAAGTGAGAATCTTATCCACCGTTTGCCTAAGGTTTCCTGGGGAAGGTTTGTCCGCCCAGGGTAAGTCAGGACCTAAGACGAGGCCGAAAGGCGTAGCCGATGGACAACAGGTTTATATTCCTGTACTACCGATATGACTGATGGAGTGACGAAGGAGGCTAGAAGAAGCCAGTTATTGGATTCTGGTCTAAGCACAAAGGCTTGTATGCTGGGAAATCCGTATACTATACAGCTGAAGTGTGATGGTGAAGACTGTAGTAATACAGTTGAAATTCTTTGACGCCAAACTTCCAAGAAAAACTTCTATGGTTAATCATATAGGTACCTGTACCGAGAACCGACACAGGTGGGCAAGGAGAGTATCCTAAGGTGAGCGAGAGAACTATGGTTAAGGAACTCGGCATAATGACCCCGTAACTTCGGGAGAAGGGGTGATCAAGCGATTGATCCACAGTGAAAAGGCCCAGGCGACTGTTTACCAAAAACACAGGTCTCTGCTAAGTCGTAAGACGATGTATAGGGGCTGACGCCTGCCCAGTGCTGGAAGGTTAAGAGGAGAGCTTAACAATAACTGTAAAGTTGATTTAGTGAAGGCTTGAATTGAAGCCCCAGTGAACGGCGGCCGTAACTATAACGGTCCTAAGGTAGCGAAATTCCTTGTCGGGTAAGTTCCGACCCGCACGAAAGGTGTAACGATCTGGGCACTGTCTCAACCATAGACTCGGTGAAATTTTAATACCTGTGAAAATGCAGGTTACCCGCGACTGGACGGAAAGACCCCGTGGAGCTTTACTGCAGCTTGATATTGGGATTCGGTTCGATATGTAGAGTATAGGTGGGAGACTATGAAGTAGGGACGCTAGTTCTTATGGAGTCACCAATGGAATACCACCCTTATCGAATTGGATTTCTAACCTAATACCGTAATCCGGTATAGGGACAGTGTCTGGTGGGCAGTTTGACTGGGGCGGTCGCCTCCTAAAGAGTAACGGAGGCGCTCAAAGATTCCCTCAGAATGGTTGGAAATCATTCGTAGAGTGTAAAGGTATAAGGGAGTTTGACTGCGAGACTTACAAGTCAAGCAGGTGCGAAAGCAGGACTTAGTGATCAGGCGATTCAGAATGGAATGGTCGTCGCTTAACGGATAAAAGTTACCCCGGGGATAACAGGCTGATACCACCCAATAGTTCACATAGACGGTGGTGTTTGGCACCTCGATGTCGGCTCGTCACATCCTGGAGGTGTAGTCGCTTCCAAGGGTTGGGCTGTTCGCCCATTAAAGTGGCACGCGAGCTGGGTTCAGAACGTCGTGAGACAGTTCGGTCCCTATCCGTCGTGGGCGTAGGAAAATTGAGGAGAGCTGTTCCTAGTACGAGAGGACCGGAACGGACATACCTCTGGTGTATCTGTTGTCATGCCAATGGCAGCGCAGAGTAGCTATGTATGGAATGGATAACCGCTGAAAGCATCTAAGCGGGAAGCCAACTTCAAGATGAGTTTTCCCATTTTTTATAAAGTAAGATCCCAGGTAGACTATCTGGTTGATAGGTTAGAGCTGGAAGCATGGTGACATGTTGAGGTGACTAATACTAATAGATCGAGGATTTAATCATTAATTATTTATGATTTGAGGGTCCACATTATCTTAGTTTTCAGAGAATTATTTCTCTAATATTTGAAATTGGTGACAATAGCAAAGAGGATACACCTGTTCCCATCTCGAACACAGAAGTTAAGCTCTTTAACGGCGAAAATAGTGAAAGCGAAGATAGCAAGCTGCCAATTTCATTTTTTTGTGTTTTAAACTAGATAGAATCTAGTTTTTTTATGTTATAATTAAACTTTAATTATATATATAGTTTTTATACTATACATATTTGTAATTTTTACTTTTATGTGATATTATTTCTATAGGGAGATGTTTGTATGAATAATAGATGTATAGATTTTAGTGTTTTTCCAGAATATTTGGATGAGCGTGTAAATGAAAATCGTAAAAGAATGAGAAGTAATGGTTTTCAACCAGGACATTTTCAGGTTATCGGAAAAGATGGTGAAGGTTTATTAAGAATTCGTATTCCGGCTATACAAGATGGTGCACCAACGGAAGAAGATTTTATAAAATCAACTCTTGATCCTGAAGGCATATATAATGCTTTTATGGCAGATCCTCGTTATCGTGGATGTACAATTGGTCGACCTGAGACTATTGTTGTAATGGCTAATAATGAAATACTTACTCGTATTAAAATAACTTATCCACAAAAAGAAACTGACTTTCGACGTAGTAGATAATTGTAAATTTTTTTGTTATTGAAATGTAAAAGTAATAATTTAGTATGATTTAATTATTACTTTTTTTATACTTATTAATATCTTTATAATATAATTTGACTCATATATTAATTTATGGTAGGATATATCAAAAATGTTTATTGTATTAAAGATAATATTTACGTAAAGTACTTTTAATAATGTAAACTAAAATTTGACATATTCTGCAACCGCTGTTATAAAATAAAGAAAAAGAAGGCGTAAAATGATAGGTAAAGCGACTGTCTATTATCGACCAGATACGAAAACTTTAGGTAATAGGAAAATTTTAAAATTAGTTGAATATGCTTTTGGATTAGATCGATTCCATTATTCTATAGATAAAGATGGTACTTTTTCAGCGTGTGTTACCGATGGTGTAACTAGAGATCTCCCTAATGGGAATATTTTATGTATGGAAAATATTAAAAATAATAATGTAATTAATATGATTAAATTATTGTTAGTGTATTTTTATAGAATTAGAAAATTAGCCTTTGCTTGTAAAAAGGGTACTAAAATATTTTGTAATAGTAATCTACCTATCAAATATCGTTTAAAGGCAATGAATGGACATATGCAAAGAGTTAATGATGGCTTGAAGTGTGATTGCCTTGGTAATAATTATTATGCTTGTACAATGGCTGGAGTGGTTATAGAGGGGGATTTTGTTTCACGAATTAATATTGGTGATGCCAATGTTATGTTTGTAAAAGAGGATGGTTCCTTATATCAAGATATATTACCCGATTCTTATAGCTTTAGTGAGCCGTTAAGAGGGCAACATATGGATCAAGATCCTAAATTTGATGGTATCACAAGAGCTTGGGAAAATAATGATTGCCGAGCATTATACCGAAAAACTTTTATTAATACTAGTATTGATGGAGCTTCATACGGTAACTTGGATGGACGAGAAGGAGTCTATAATCACTTTTATACTTCTTCACATAGATTAGGAGAAATGCTCACAGCTGGTGTTAATTTTATATTTGTTTATACCGATGGTAGTGAAGAAATAATAAATACCGATACCAAGCGTTTAGCAATACTAAATGGTGAATATCCCGAGATGGTTGGATCAGAACGAACTTTAATGGTTATTCCTTTAAAAGATGAATCAAAGCGTTTAAGCTTAAATAAGATAAAGTGTCAACTGTAAAAACAAAATCGAAATATTTTACTTTTTTTCTTTTAAATTTCTTTGCAACTATCAATATGTTTGTTATAATAATATTGGTGATATAGAATGGAATATAAAGTAACAACACGTAATGAAAGAGAAACAATTGAAATTGCACAAAATATTGAATCAGAGAAGTTTCCAAATCTGATCATTTGTTTAGATGGTGAATTAGGTAGTGGTAAAACAGTTTTTACTAAAGGTATTGCGAATGCTTTAGGTATTGCTGAAAGTATTACTTCTCCTACTTATAATATTATAAAGGAATATCATGGTGAGTGTGATCTATACCATATGGATGTATATCGCTTAAACGGTAATACTGAAGGTTTAGGTATTGAAGAATACTTTATCAAGGGTGGTGTCGTTGTCATTGAGTGGGCGGAAACTATTAAAGATATTTTGCCTAAAGAACGTTTAGATATAGAGTTTAAGGTACTTGATGAAAATAAAAGACTTTTGATTTTTAAACCATATGGTCGTAAGTATGAAGAGCTCTGTGAGGCCATAATATGAAATCTTTATTTATTGATACATCATTAAATCGTATTATTGTAGCTCTGATAGACAATAATACGATTTTATCATTTTATAATGAAGAATGTTATCGTGATTTCTCATCTCAAGTTATGAAGATTATAGACGAACAATTTCATAAAACGAGTTTATCAGTTCAAGATATTGATAAATTGTTTGTGGTTGTTGGTCCAGGATCTTTTACGGGTATTAGAATTGGATTAACAATTGCTAAAGTTATAGGATGGTCATTAAATAAAAAAATAATACCAATATCTAGTCTAGAGTTATTAGCAACTACACCTATTAATAAAGAATATATAGTTTCTTATATTGATGCCCGTCATAATTGTGTTTATGCAGGAATATATGATAAGAATTTAAATGTCTATATGAGTGATCGTTATATTGAAATGAGTGAATTAGTTAAACTAATAAATGACGATGCAATGGCTGCTGTTACTTATGATACACCTATTGATATGGTTTCCAATAATAAACCTCAAATAGATGTTTTAAGAGTCATAAATAAGTATATTAATGCTGAAGGTGTTGATGCTCATTTAATAAAACCTAATTATTTAAAATTAACGGAAGCTGAAGTGAAAATGAATGCTGATAATTAGAAAATTAAAATTAGTAGATATTGATGAGGTTAATGCTTTCATTGACGATGATGATAATAAAATAAGTTATAATAAAATAGAAGAGAATCCTTTTGTTAAACTGTATGTAATGCTAGATAATCAAGACATTGTGGGGTATTTAAATTATTCGATTATATATGACCGAATGGAATTAAATTATATATGTGTAGTTCTTGCTTATCGAAGGAAGGGAATTGCTACTAAATTACTATCCCATATGTTAAGAGATGCAAGTAGCAGTAAATGTTCAAATATAACTTTAGAGGTACGAGAAAATAATCAGAGTGCTATTAACCTTTATAGTAAATTAGGATTTAAAGTTGTAGCAACTAGAAAGAAATATTATAAAGACGTTGATGGATTATTAATGTTAAAAGAATTAGGTGATTAAATGCGGAGTATATATATTTTAGCTATTGAATCAAGTTGTGATGAAACAAGTGTGGCAATAGTTAAAGATGGTCATGAAGAAATAGCGATGGTTATTCTTTCTCAAATAGATATTCATAAATTATATGGTGGAGTAGTACCAGAGATTGCAAGTCGCAAACATATAGAAAGTATTACCATTGTTATTGACGAATGTTTGCATAATGCTAATATGACGATTGATGAAATGGATGCCATAGCGGTAACTTATGGACCTGGGTTAATAGGTTCATTATTAATAGGAGTAGAGGCAGCTAAAGCTTTAGCCTTTATTTATCATAAACCATTAATTCCTATTCATCATATTGCCGGTCATATATATGCTAATAATTTAGTAAATCAGATGCCATTTCCTTTAGTTGCATTAGTGGTTAGTGGTGGTCATACGGAACTTATCTATATGAAAGAAGATTATAGTTTTGAACGTATTGGTGGAACATTAGATGATGCGGTGGGAGAAGCTTATGATAAGGTAGCGAGAGTTTTGGGACTTCCATATCCAGGAGGACCATTAGTTGACCGATTGGCTTTTGAAGGAAAAGATACTTATGATTTACCAGTTCCATTAGATGATGCTAGTTTTAATTTCAGTTTTAGTGGTTTAAAGAGTGCTGTTATTAATCTTAAGCATAATGAAGAACAACGAGGTAATACTATTAATATTGAGAATCTAGCAACATCTTTTCAAAATAGAGTAATTGAAGTATTAACTAAAAAGACAATGCATGCTTTAGATACTTATGGATGTAACAATTTAATTATTGCTGGAGGAGTCTCTGCTAATAGAGGTTTGAGATCGGCATTTACTAAATTGTGTAATGATCAACATATCAATTTAACTTTTCCTAAACTTATTCATTGTACAGATAATGCAGCAATGATAGGAGCGGCTGCCTATTATGCATATAAGATGGGAATTAGAGCTGATATGACATTAAGTCCTAAAGCGGTTGTAGAATTAAAATAGGAGGTAGAAAGAAATGAAATGTATTATATTATGTGCAGGTTATGCAACAAGATTATTTCCGTTAACAGAAAATTTTCCTAAAGGTCTATTAGAAATTGAGGAAGGAAAACCATTATTAAACTATATTATGGAGAAAGTTGAAGAAGTTAAAGAAATTGATAGTGTCTATTTAATAACTAATAATCGTTATTATAGTCATTATTGTACTTGGTTAGAAGCATATAAACCAAGTAAACCAACTAAGGTTCTTAACGATAAGTCAACTTCTAATGATGATCGTTTAGGAGCTATTGGTGATTTGAAATACACTTTAGATGTTGAAGGCATTAATGATGATATTATTGTTATTGCCGGTGATAATCTATTTGATTATCCACTTACAGATGTTATTGATTACTATAATATGAAGAAAGACCCTGTTGTTTGCGCAACAATTGAAAATGATATTGAGGTATTAAAAGGTTTAGCGGTTGTTAAACTAGATAGTGATGATAGAATATTAGACGCTGTTGAGAAGCCTCAAAATCCGGAATCTAATGTTGGGTTATATGCAACTTATATATATCCTAAAGCTGTTATTAAAGAAATAGGTAATTATTTAAGTGAGGGTAATAAACCTGATGCTCCTGGTTATCTAGTTACTTATATGTATAAGAAAATGCCATTTTATGCTTATAAATTTGTAGGGCATTGTTATGATATAGGTACACATCGAGCTCTTGATGAAGTAAGACAATTATATAAAAAAGAAAACTAATTAAAGTTAGTTTTTTCTTTTATAATGATGGATAAAGTTTTACATTTAGTATGAAAATATGCTATACTAATTATTAGAAATAGGTTGGTGGGTTGCAGTGGGATTAAACAGAGATTTAAAAACTATTAGTAGTCATTATAAAAATCTTGTTAAAATGAGTAGTAAAAATATCTTTCTAGGTCTAACAAATGAAAAGCTTGTTGATAACTATTACCTATTAATTGAGTATAGGAGCAGTATCAATAGTTTTCTTTATCATTCAGAAAATCGTAGATATATAAATGAAAACAATAAATTATATAAATTTTTGTTAGAATTTCTAGAGGAACAAAATTATAATATAGATTATAATGTTTTTGTCGAGAGATTAAATAATTTTCAAGTTGATAATAATTATAATTTATCATATAAAGAAATAAATATGTTACTTTCTATAATAAACATTATTATTGTTAGGAAAATAAGTGCGATTTGCTGTAAAGAGGCTTCTAAACTTAAAGATCTAGCTAATGTTAAGAAAGTTATTAAATTATTAAGTGAGGTTCTAGAGGCTTCCTCTCGTATAAATTTAGAAGACTATCTTGAAATTAATGAAAATACTAGTATATATTTTATTGAATATTTTAATGAACATATCAAAGATTTAAATAATAATGCCAATAAAGTATTTAAACAGTTTAATAGTTTATTGTTAGAAAACAATATGTCTTTACGAGAAATTATAAATGCTGTTCATGTCGAAAACTCCAATTCTAATCTTACGATTAACAATGTTTTTGAATGTATTAATAAAAATAAAAACATAAGTAAAGAAGATTTGTTTTTAAAACTAAATGCGGTTGAAAAAATTCTTAATGCGGTTCAATATTTTCCAGAAATGACAGTTGAAACAAAAAAACTTTATCGTGATAGAGTGTCAAAATTAGCTAAAAAGAAAAAAATGAGTTCATTAGAGTATGCAAATCAATATTTAAAAAATAATAAAGATATTGAATCCTTATTATTTAATAATAAGAATAATAGATTAGTGACACCAATATATATTTCTTTAGTAATATTATTGTCAGTTATCGTTTCTTATTTTTTAACGTCCTTATTTTTGATTAATAAACTTTTGGCATTTTTTTGTTTAATAATACCTGTAAGTGAAATAGTTATTAGCATTGTCAAATATTTTTTTGTTCGTTTATATAAAAGCAAACCACTTCCTAAAATGGACTTTAGTGAATATATTCCTGATGATTGTAAGACAATGATTGTTGTTCCAACTATTATAAAAGATGCTGATAAAATTAAAAAAGTATTTGATAATCTGGAATCTTTTCATATTATGAATAAAAAAGATAATTTATATTATGCCTTAATTGGAGATTGTATGGAATATGATAAGGAAGTACATGACAATGATAAAAAAATAATTGAGGCTAGTTACAAAATAGTTGATGAATTAAATAAAAAGTATGGTAAAGAAATATTTTTCTTTGCTTATCGTAAACGTCAATATAATAAGAGTGAAGAATCTTGGTTAGGATATGAACGAAAAAGAGGAGCTTTATTAAACTTCAATGATTTGCTTTTAGGTAGTCTAACAAAGCAAGAGGAAGAAAAGTATTTTAATGCTCATAATTTCTATAATTTTAACAATAAGATAAAATATGTGATAACACTAGATGTTGATACCAAGTTATGTTTAAGTAGTGTTTCTAAATTAATCGGTGCGATGGCTCATCCTTTAAATAGACCTGTTTTAGACAAGAAAAAGAATTGTGTGGTTAGTGGATATGCGATTATGCAACCAAAAATCTCTGTTGATATTGTTTCAACCAATAAGTCACAATTCTCACAGATATATGCTGGTACGGGTGGTTTTGATTCTTATAGCTATGTATTCGCTGATTTTTATCAAGATGTTTTTAAAGAAGGAACTTTTGTTGGTAAAGGCATATATGATCTAGAAGTATATCAATCAGTATTAAAGGGATGCTTCCCTAATAATCAAATTTTAAGTCATGATTTAATAGAGGGAAGCTATTTACGGTGTGCTGATGTTTTAGATGCTGACTTTATGGATGATTTTCCCACTAAGTTTTTAGTTGATGCTTCAAGAAGATCAAGATGGGCAAGAGGGGACTTCCAGATTATTGGCTGGCTTAAAAATAATGTTCGAAATGAACAAAACAAAAAAGTAAAGAATCCTATTTCATTAATAAGTAAATGGAAGATTTTTGACAACATTAGGAGAGCTCTAATTAATTTATTTTTAGTCATCATTATAATACTATCTTTAGCTGTTCCTAATAATAATTCTTTGTTAGTTTTTTTACTTTGCTTATTGGTGATTGTATCACCAGTTATGGCTTGTATTTTAGAACAATTTTCAATAAAACAATTAAAAGTTTCATATTTTAAATATCATAATCTTTTGATTTATGGTAATAAAGCAACCCTTGTTAGAATTATATCAACTTTTGCTTTTATTCCTTACGATACCTATTTATATATTTCATCTTTTGTAAAATCAGCTTATCGGATGCTAGTAAGTAAAAAGAAGTTACTAAATTGGATTACTTCAGAAGATGCTGAAAAATATACAGATTCATCTTATAAAAATATTATTAAACAATTTTGGCCTAATTATTTAGTTTCTATTATTATAATTATCTTATCTTATTTTAATAGTCATAATATAATTGGTTATACGTTGGTCTTTATTTTTCTTTTAGGACCAATTATGGCATATTTATTAAGTAAAGATATAGTTGATAATAAGAAGACTATAACAATTGATGATAAAAAATATCTTGAGGATCTAGCAAGAGAAACATGGCATTTCTTTAGTGACAATATGAATCCAGGAAACAATTATTTGATTCCTGACAATTATCAAATAAATAGAGATTATAAAGCTGATAATAAGACATCATCAACTAATATTGGCTTGTCTTTAGTTTCCATTGTTTCGGCATGTGAACTTGGTTTTATTAATGAAGAAGAAGCAATAAGTATGCTTAATAATGTTATTAATACTATAAATAAACTTGCTAAATGGAATGGTCATTTATATAACTGGTATAATATAGAAACTCTAGAAGTATTAAAGCCTAGCTTTATTTCTGGTGTTGATAGTGGTAATTTTATAGCATCTTTAATTGTTGTAAAAGAGTTTTTGAAGAAGCATAATGATTCTACTTTAGTCACAACTATCAGTGATATTATTGATAATACTAATTTTAAGTTTTTATGTGATAGTGGTAATTTTATAAAACTTGGTTACAATGATGACGATGGTAAGTTAACAGCAGCTAAATATGATCGTATAATGAGTGAATGTCGAATTGCTAGTTATGTGGCAATTGCTAAAGGGGATATATCTAGTAAGAATTGGTTTGTATTAGATAAAACTTTGACAACATATAAATGTCGTAAGGGTGTAATATCTTGGTTTGGAACATCATTTGAGTATTTTATGCCGTTAATATTTATGAAAAATTATGCTAATACATTACTAGATGAAAGCTATCATTTTGCCTATTATGCTCAAAAAGAATATATGTTAAAAATAAATCGCAGTTTGCCATGGGGTGTTTCGGAATCAGCCTATAATGAACTAGATGACTCCCAAAATTATAAGTATAAAGCTTTTGGTATACCAGCTTTAAGAATTAGGCAGGAGACAGAAAGTCAAGAGGTAATTGCTCCATATGGTTCAATCTTGGCTATTACAGAATTCCCTAAAGATGTAATTAAGAATATTAAAAAATACGATAAGATAAATATGCGTGGTATATATGGATTATATGAATCCTATGATGTTAATAATAAAATGCCTGTGTATTCTTTCTTTGCTCATCATCAAGGGATGATTTTAAGTAGTTTGGCTAACTGTATTAAAGATGGTGTTATTCAAAACTACTTTGCAAGTGATGAAAGAAATAAAGTATATACTATTTTATCAAAAGAGAAGGTACAATTTAAACCAATAATAAATGTTAAAATTAATAGATATAAAAAGTATAATTATCAAAAAGAATCATTTGAAAATGATGTTAGGACTTTTTATAGCCTTTCAACGCTTCCAGAATTATCCGTTTTATCTAATTCAGAATATAGCTTAATAATTAATGATCGGGGTAATGGATATAGTAAATATAATAATATCCGTCTAAATCGCTATAGGAAAATAACGGAGCAAGACTATGGTATGTTTGTTTATATTAAAGATATTGATAGTGGTAAGGTATGGTCAAATACTTATGCTCCTATAAATAAAAAGCCTAAAAAATATAAAGTGGTTTTTGCCCTTGATTGTATTAAATATGTTCGTACTGATGATGATATAGTCACAACAACGGAAATAATTGTTACAAAAATGCATCATGCTGAAATTAGAAAAATAACTTTTAAGAATAATAGTGATACGGATAAAATATTAGAATTAACAACATATACGGAACCAATAATAGCAGAAAACATGGTTGATATTACCCACCGGGTATATAATAATTTATTTATTGAAAGTAAATATAATTATGATAAAAATGCTATTATTATTACTAAAAACAATCGTGATTCTAAAATGAAATATTATATGGCTAGTCGCTTATTAATTGATAATCCATTAGGTGAGTATGAATATGAAACTAATCGACTAGATTTTATTGGTCGAGGACGCAATACTAATAATCCTATTGCTTTGGAAAGAAAATTAGCAAGCAATAATAAAACATCACTTGAGCCAATTATTAGTTTACGTAACAAAATAAATGTTCCTAGTGATGATGAAGTAACTGTTTATCTAATTAATACGTTTGGAAAATCTTATGCTCAAATATTAGATACATTAGATTTCTATTCTAAACCTAGTATTATTGATGAAAAAGGCTTTAAGGCTGCTACCATGATAAGTAATGCTACAACCAAGTTAGTTGAAATGACAGCTATGGATATGCACTTATATAATACAATGTTAAATTATCTTTTACAGAGTAGTCACATTGGAATTACTGATGAAAGAAAAGAAATTCTAAAAGAAAACGTCTTATCACAATCTAATTTATGGCGCTATGGAATATCTGGTGATAGACCGATTATCTTATTAGAAGTAAAAGATCTAGATGATTTAAGTTTGGTAAAAGAACTTTTACGGGCTTATGAATATTATAAGAGCAGAGCTATATTTGTTGATTTAGTTATAATCAATAGTCAAAATGTAGAATATGCCGACATTATTTCAAAAGAAATAGAAACCGAAAAATATCATATGTATGCTATAAATAATTTTTATCGTACACCAGGAAATATCTATATTCTTAAATATGATGATGTTAATGATAATGAACGGAAACTTTTAAATACAGTATCTAGATTAAAAATAGATAGTAGTATTTATAATTCTCTTAAGTATTATATTGATGATCTTCAAAAAAGAAATACTATTAGTGGTAAGTTGGGTATTAATAATGTAAATAGTTTACCGATTGCTTATGATAAAAATGAAATGATGTTTTATAATGACTTTGGTGGATTCACTAATAATGGTAAAGAATATCAAATTGTTAATAACAATACACCTCAGGTTTGGAGTAATGTTATAGCTAATAACAATTTTGGTACATTAACAACCAATAATAATGCCGGTTTTACATATGCATATAATAGTCGTGAATATAAACTAACCAGTTGGACTAATGATATATTATTAAATGATTTTTCAGAGGGAATTCGTATAAATGATAATAATATTTTATTTAACGTGACTAAATTTGGTTTTGGTTATAGTGCTTTCTTTGGACGTTTAGAAGGATTAGACATTGAGTTAACAGAGTTTGTAGCTCTTAATCAAACAATTAAATTTTATAAGCTAAAACTTAAAAATACTTCAGTTCATAAAAGACGGGTTGAACTAAAGTATTGGCTTAATCCTAATTTAGGTGTTACTGAAGAAAAAACAAGTCGTCATTTATTATCTAATTATCATAAAGATAATAATTATATTAGTCTTCGAAATGCCTATAATAAATATTTTAATGATGTAAATGTTTTTATGACAGTAACCAGACCAATTGAAACAGTTGATATTGATCGTATTCTATTTAAAGAATTTACGACATCTCTTTACATAGATAGCAAGCAAGAAGAAGAAATTGTCTTTATGCTGGGTTGTGGTCATGAAGGGGACGTATTATCGTTAATTAATAAGTATAATACAATTAAAAATATTAATGATGAGTTTAATTTAGTTAAAGAATATTGGCATAAAAAATTAGATGTTGTTCAAGTTAAAACACCAAATGAAAGCTTTAACTATATGATTAATGGCTGGTTATTATATCAAACTATTTCTTCAAGAATAAATGCTCGAGCTGGTTTTTATCAAGTGAGTGGGGCCTATGGTTTTAGAGATCAATTACAAGATGCAATGAATATTTGTGTTATTGATTCTGAAACAACTAAAAAACAGATATTATTTAATGCTAAACATCAGTTTAAAGAAGGAGATGTAATGCATTGGTGGCACGAAGAAAATAAGATAGGTATTCGCTCTTTATATAAAGATGACTATTTATGGTTGATTTATGCTGTTTATGAGTATATCAATGTCACCGGTGATTGGTCAATTCTTGATGAAAAGATACCATTTATTGAAGGTTCTATTTTAGAAGGCTATGAAAAAGAAAGAATTTTAGATATTGTCTATAGTGATGAAGAATATTCCCTATATGAACATTGTCAAAAAGCTATTACTAAAGCTATGCAAGAACTTGGATCCAATGGGTTACCATTAATGGGTGGTGGCGATTGGAATGACGGTATGAATATGGTTGGTATAAATGGTCAAGGAACCAGTGTTTGGTTAGGATTCTTCTTATATCAAATGGTAGACTATTTTATGGCAATAATGAAAACATATTTGCCTCATGATAATATTGATAAATATGTTATGTTCAATAATAAACTAAAGAAAGCTATTTTAGATGTAGCATGGGATGGAAAACAATATTTAAGAGCCTTTTTTGATAATGGTATTAAGTTAGGTTCAATATCTAATAAAGAATGTCAAATTGATTTATTATCACAAAGTTTTGCTATTCTAACAGATATTGCAACTCCCGAACAAAAGAAGGCCATTATTAAATCTGTAGAAGAAAAACTAGTTGATAAAGATAATAAAATTATCAAGCTGTTAGATCCGGCGTTTGAAAGTAATGAAGATAATCCAGGTTATATTATGAGCTATCCAAAAGGTGTAAGAGAAAATGGTGGTCAATATACTCACTCTGTATCTTGGTATATTATGGCTTTAATAAAAGAAGGATTAACGGATAAAGCTTTTGAATACTATCAGATGATTAACCCTATTAACCGCACTCTTACAAAAGAAGATGTATTAAAATATAAAGTAGAGCCATATGTATTAGCTGCTGATATTTATAGTAATAAAGATTTTGAAACTCAAGGCGGCTGGACTTGGTATACTGGTAGTAGTGGTTGGTTCTATCATGTTGGATTAGTTGATATTTTAGGATTCAATAAAAAAGGCAATAAATTATATATTAAGCCACATATTCCTAGTTCGTGGGATAAATATCAAATTACTTATCAATATCTAGAAACAACATATATAATAGATATTATAAAAGATACCAATAATGAGATATATGATGATAATAAGTTAAGTAATAATGATTATATTGAGCTTATTAATGATAAAAAAACACATAATATTGTGGTAAAAATAGGAGGCTGAAATGATAAAATTTGATTTCACATCTTACATTCCTAAATTAGACACCGTTGTTAGTTATAAAGATAAAATAGACGTAATAAAAGATAAACTAAAAAATGGTAAACAATTATTAGGATGGTATAATTTTGATCAGATTTTAAATATTGGTTTATTAGACGATATTGTAAAAACTAGTAATTATATTCGATCTAATTGTGATGTATTTATTGTTATAGGTATAGGAGGATCATTTCTAGGTGCTAAAGCTGTAATTGATGCCTTAAATCCTTATTTTGAACATCATAAACCAGAAATAATATTTACTGGTACTTCACTATCCGCTAGTTACTTAAAAGAGTTATCAGATTATATTAAAGATAAAGATGTTATTATCAATGTCATTTCAAAATCAGGTACTACTTTAGAGCCTAGTATTGCATTTGATTACTTATACGATGTATTAAAAAGTAAATATAATAGTGAAGAAATAATACGTAGAGTTATTATTACTACCAGTAAGGATGAAGGAACATTAAAAGAATTAGTTGATAAAGAAAATTATAAATTCTTTGAAGTACCAGAGCAAGTAGGAGGAAGGTATTCAGTTTTAACAGCTGTTGGCCTTCTCCCAATTGCGGTTGCTGGTATTAATATTTATGATTTATTAGATGGAGCTAGAAGCGTTAATAGGGAAGATGCTTATAAGTACGCTACTATTCGTGATATATTAAATAATAGAGGTAAATTAATTGAATCATTCACGGTTTATGAACCAAAATTATTATATTTTACGGAATGGTTAAAACAATTATTTGCAGAAACACAGGGTAAAGATAAAAAGGGTATATTTCCTGTATCATCTATTAATACGAGAGATTTACATTCTCTAGGTCAGTTCTATCAAGATGGCACAAATATCATTTTTGAAACAGTCCTAAGTATTAATAATACTTGTGAATTAAATATCCTTAAATATCAAAAAACAATGGATGCAATAAACAATATAGCAGCTCATAAAGTAGCGGAAGCCCATTATCAAACCGGTACTTATAGTAATTATATTGATATTGATAGTTTAAATCCTTATAATTTGGGATATTTAATATATTTCTTTGAAGTAGCAGCTGCAACAGGCGGATATCTATTAGATATATATCCTTTTGATCAACCTGGTGTAAATGCCTATAAGAATCTAATTAGTAAGGAGCTTGATAGTAATGACACAAACCATTAATCGTGAAATATTTCGAGCTTATGATATAAGAGGGGTATACCCAGAAGATATTAATAAAGATTTTGCTTATATATTAGGTCGTAGTTTTGGTACCTATATTAGTAAAATGGGTAAAAAAGATGTTGTTGTTGGTCATGATAATCGTTTATCATCACCAGAATTAAATGAGTATTTGCTTAAAGGATTAATTAGTACAGGGGCTAATGTTATTGATTTAGGTTTAGTAACAACTCCAATGTATTATTTTGCCAGATATCATTTAGATATTTGGTCAGCTATAATGATAACAGCAAGTCATAATCCTAAAGAATATAATGGTTTTAAAATTTCTTTTGATAAAAGAGGTAACGCTGTTGGTGATGAAATAACTACTTTTGGAGATTTTACCATTAGTGGGGACTTTATTGATGGAATAGGTAGTGTTAAATCATATGATATCAAGAATGATTATCTTGATACTATTACTAAATCTTTAGATATTGGTCATAAAAAAATTAAAATAGTAGTAGATTGTGGCAATGGTACAGGATCAGTAATTATTCGTGATATCCTAGATCGATTACCAATTGAATATAGCCTTATTTATTCTGATAGTGATGGAACATTCCCTAATCATCATCCCGATCCATCGGTAGCTGAGAACCTTAAGGATTTGCAATCAAAAGTAAAAGAATTGCATTATGATTTAGGTATTGCGATTGATGCTGATGGTGATCGTGTTCGTTTAGTTGATGAACTAGGTAATATTATAAATACCGATATTTATATGATTATTATGTATCGTTATCTAAATGGGTCATTAAAAAATCGAACAGCTATTTATGATGTTAAATGCTCTAAAGTATTAAGCGAAGAAGTTGATAAACTAGGTTTAAAGAAAATAATGTCAAGGACAGGTAATTCTTACCTATATCGTCAAGTTAATGAATTAAATATTGACTTTGGTGGTGAGTATTCTGGTCATATCTTCTTTAAAGATAAATTTCCGGGCTTTGATGATGGTATCTATGGTGGTCTTAGAATGGTTGAAATATTATCTAAGACAAATAAATCAATGAACGATTTAACTTCGGATATAAAACATTATTTCTCAACTGATGAGATGAAAATAGCCGTTACGGAAGAAACAAAATTTGTAATAATTGCTGAATTAAAAAAATATTTTGCGTCTAAAAACTATAATCTTATTACGGTTGATGGTGTTAGAGTAGAATTTGAGGATGCTTGGTTTTTAGTTAGAGCATCTAATACTGGTCCTAATATAACACTAAGATTTGAAGCCGAAACAGAGACTAGAATAGAGCAAATACAAACAGAATATATCAATTTAATTAATGAAATAATAAGAAAAATTAATCATAAAGATTAATTTTTTTATATAACTAATACCAAATAAATAATGATCAGATAATTTATCAATTGCCTTTATCTGATCATTTTTGTATGATAGTTTTTACTTAAATTCTTAATTTTAATAATCATTTTTAATTAATGCATATAATATAAGTAAAAGAAAAAAATCTAATAAATAGATTTTTTATAGTATTTATGGGTTAACCTAATCTTTACATTTTGTATTTATGTTGACGCAAACACAACATTCATCTTTTGGTGCTATTTTTGTATCTTTACCAAAAATTTCTTCATCTTTGTTTTCCCAATCGTGATCTTCTTTGCATACAGTATTTATGTTGACACAAACACAGCATTCTTTTTTTGGTAAGTTTTCTTCACCTTCACCACAATTTCTTTCATGTGTATTCTTCCAATCATGGTCTTCTTTGCATATAGTATTTATGTTGATACAAACACAACATTCATCTTTGGGCGCTATTTTTGCATCTGTGCTTTCTAAATCATAATCTTTTTTACATATAGTATTTATATTGATATAAACACAACATTCTTTTTTTGAAAACCTTTCTACATTTTCAGAATAGTTTTTTTCTTCTTCGTACATCGTATATGACACCTCCTAAAATATAGTATGCAGTTTTCTTTTTCGTAAAATAATAAAAGCCCTTTATTTCATTTATTATTTGAAGTATAAAAAGAACTGTATAGATTTATTCTAAAACCTTTTTTTATTCATTACAGGCTGAATCTTTTCTGTAACAGGTTCTGTTGACAACAATTATTATAATTGCGTTAACAATGATTGCTAATGCTAATCCAATAAAAAAACCAATAATAACTGATAACAATACTGCTGCTAATGCTAGACCAATTGCTAAGCCAACGAGTGAACCAAGTAATAAGAAGCCGAGATATGCTAATAAAATAGGTAGATAAAATCTATTTACGCATTGATTCATAGAGGCACCTCCTCTAATTTAATATATTGTCGGCTGATATTTCTGTGTAATAGATGTGACTATGATTTTTTTTAAATTAACTGAATATTTATAGAAATTAATGCCCATAATGTAATGAGAATAAAAATAATATTTGTTTATATACATTAATTATGGGTTATGGATAAGGATGCGGGATGCCCCACTTACGACAATTAAGTGTAATCTTTAGCTTATAATTAAAAAAAGACCAAATTATTGGTCTTTTTTATTTACTATATCAATTCCATGACTAGTTCCAATTCTTGTTACACCAGCTTCAATGAAAGTAATAGCTTCTTCTTCTGTTTTAATACCACCACTGGCTTTAATCTCTAATAAATCATTACGATGACTATTAATTAATTCAATATCATGTAACGTTGCTCCTCGACCATTAAAACCGGTTGATGTTTTAATAAAATTAACATATGTTTCATTACATATTTCGGTCATTTTAATAATTTCTTCATCGGTTAGTTGTGATGTTTCAATAATTACTTTTAGAATACATCCTTCAATCGCATCACGAATCTCTTCAATTTCATTTTTTACATAGTTATAATCTTTATCTTTTAAAGCTCCAATATTGATAACCATATCAATTTCTTTAGCTCCGTTTTCAACAGCCTCTATGGCTTCATAAACTTTAGTAGCTGTTGTATTCATTCCTAAAGGAAAACCAATAACGGTACATACATCAACATTACTTTCTTTTAAAAGCCCAACGGCTAAATTAACATAATAGGGATGTACACATACGGCCACAAAATGATTATCGATGGCTTCTTGACAAAGTTTCTCAATATCTCGCATTGTCGCGTTCATTTTTAAATTAGAGTGATCAATATATTTATTTAGTTCCATTATTATTCTCCTTTATTAACAAAGTTTTTTATAAAATTATGATAAGCTAAAGTTTCCGTTTTGGTATCAAAAGATTTAAACTTAAAATTATGATTATGATAAGTTACTAGTTCTTTGATAAAGTGAACTAAAAATTTTGGATTGCGAATTAGAACAGGTCCTATAACATAAGTACCATAGAAATTATGATAATGAATACCTTCATTCATACTACTAGGACAACTTCCAATACCTTTAATTACTTCAAATAAGGGATTATCATTTAATAAAGTTATCTGACTACGACGATTTTGAAAACCAATAATATCTTCATTAATAAGATTAGTTTTAAATGTTAATTCTCCCACAATACTTTTTTCTTGTTCTTGTGCTTGATAATCGAAAATATTAAGAGCCTTATGCTTTTTATCATTAATATCCATAATGTGTTTACCAAATAATTCAAGAGAATTACCAGTTATTAAAAAGAAATGATTATTTGCAATACATTCTTTAATAGTATCCTTATAGGTAATAAGATGTTTAAGAGCAATTTTTTGATTTTCTTCTGTACCCATCCCCATATAGACTAAATCATAACTGTTAAAATCTAGTTCATCATCAATTGATAGATTCTTAATTATTACTTTTATACCTTGATGTTCTAGTTGATGTTTTAAAGCTTTGATATTGCCATTTTCACCATATAAGTTTAATAAATCATAATATAGGTGAGCGATAATAAGTTTCATTAGTCTTGCTCTCCTTTCATGATTTTATTAAGAGGTTCAACATAATCAAAATTAAGAATAGCATAGATATCACCTTTAGTTTTATTCTTAATTGAGTCACTAGCTTCATCAAGATTATTAAATGTCATAATTTGTTTTTCATTAATACCAGCATATTTCAAACGAGTGGCAATATCTTCAGCATTAATACCAGCACAGATAATTTTACTTATATTATGATTTGATAATAGTTCAAAGTTAATATCATATAACCATGATAGATCATTAAAATTATAACGTCTACTTATTTCTTTCCAACCAATAATAATCGTTTTTAAATCCTTATTACGATTAATATAAAGTAGGGAATGATTAAATGTTGTACTATTTTCATTCTTATTATTTAAAACATAAACTTGGCGTTTTTGATATTCATAGTGATCAAATATCTTAGTACTTAGCATATTTTCATCGAGAATATGGGCTACTTCTTTTTGATCAAGACCTAAGGTAGAACATACGGAAAAAGCCGCTAAAGTGTTATTGATAACAAATAATAGACTTTCAGGGATATGAATCTTATGTTCTTTATTAATAGTAATCACATTATTTTTATAGTTAATATTAGTAGCTATAAAATCATTATTAGGATGTTTAAATGAACATTGTGGACAATAGTAATCACCATTATCTTCAAAATGATAAAAATTATATTTTAATTTTGTATTACAAATAGGACAGTAGACCATATTAAGATTTTCAAATAAAGTTTCTTTAGAAGAGTATTTATGTTTATCAACACCATAATAAGTTACTTTATTTTCTTCATTAATTACGAATTTTTGAAGATAAGGATCATCAGCATTTAAAATTAAGTGCATATCTTTAGTAATAGCTTTTTTAATTTCCTTAAATACTAAGTCAAAATGACCTTGGCGAGGAGGTTGATCACGGGTAATATTAGTTATAACAACAACGTTAGGATGAATATCAGGAAAAACATATTTGGTATAACGTTCATCAATTTCATATACCAAAACATCCGTTTTAATTGTACCTGTTAAAGAACAATATTCTAATAAAAGAGTAATAATACCATCTGTTAAATTAGATCCTTTAATATTATGGGCAACAGTATAGCCCATTTCCCGATATACTTTAGCAATCATTGTTGATGTACTACCTTTGCCTGATGATCCAGTAACGGCAATTACAGTTGCTGGTAACTTAAAATCTTTCATAATATGATGATTTATCTTTTTAACTATTTTACCAGGCATTGAGCTACCTTTATGAGTAATTTTACCTACCAAAATAATTATTTTTCCAATTATAATACTTATTATTTTCATATTACCACCTCATATATAAATTATAGCATATTTACCTTCTTATCTTAAGAAAATATTTCTTTTAATTGTAAAGTTTTGTTATCAGATATGACCAAATACCTCTTTATATACTTATGGTTAAAAAAAGCAATCTTAAGCATATGCTTATATAGGAGGTGATAGTATTAAAAAAAGTATTTGGAAATTAAGAGAAGTATATAATAGTGCTGGTAAAAAATTGAAAAATATTTTTAATAAATTGAGGTGATTAATAATAAAATAGTTCATGCATATTAGAACAAATATGCATATCAAAATAGAACTATTGTGATAATATATAATTTGATAATAAATAATTGTTGCGTTAGTTAATAGTTTGTGCTAGAATAGGCCTCATAAACAACTATGATTATGATTTAATAAAGGGAGGAATATTTTATGTCACAATCTGTTACTGATCAACCCATTGATTTGTTTTATCCTGATGGTAGTATAAAAAAAGAAACAGAGATCGTTGAAATTTTAAGGAAAAATCCTAATCCAGAAGTGAGAAAACTATTATCATCTTTATCAGTTGGTAAATTAGTAAAAATCCTGGAGAGATTTAAATTTATGCTTGAAATATTGAGTAAAGAAGTTACGTTACGTAAGAGTAGAGATGCATCTTGGGCAAGTAGTTTATCATTGGATGATCTTCTTTATTTACAAGCTATTATTGCTCAAAATATTAAAAAGAGTGAGCAAAAGTCTGCTTTCTTACCTGTAGATGGTAAATGTACCCAGGAAGCTAAGCCAGTGATCGGGGCATTTAAAGCTCCCCAATCGCCAAAGCCAGGATCATTTCCTTCAATAGCCAGATCGGCTTTACAATTAGCCGGTATGGTTGATAATGATAGTGAAAAAGTTAATATCGGTGATGTGGTAACAATTGAATATCTTGACGGTTCAAATGAAATTTATAAATTTACTTTAGTTTCTGAACATGAGGAACATAGACCTATTGAAGGCAGGGTTTGTGTGGCATCATCGCTTGGTGCAGCCGTTTATGATCTTAAGGATGGAAGTAAATTCTGTTGGAGGGAAGTCGCTGGTGAATTTAAAGCTGTTATTAAAGGACTTGAAAAAGCTCATATAGTAGGTGGTCATACAAGAAGTATTAAGAACTAGCAATAGTTCTTTTTTTATATTCTTTAATTAGTTAAGTCACTTACATTTACATAAGGACAAAAATTAGTTATAATTAATAATAGTGGGAAGTGATGATATGAATATTGATGATTTAAATGAATGGCAACAAGAAGTAGTAACAACGATTGATGGTCCCATTTTAGTACTAGCGGGAGCTGGTAGTGGTAAGACAAGAGTATTAACCAAAAGAGTAGCCTATCTAATTAATGAGTGTAATATAAATCCTTATAATATTTTAGCAATAACATTCACTAATAAGGCAGCTAAAGAAATGCGAGAACGTATTGTTAGAATGCTAGGACTAACAACATTTTCAATGCAGATATCGACATTTCATTCTTTAGGTTTACTTATTGTTAGAGAAAATTATGAATTATTGCACTTCAAAAAGAATTTTACCATCATTGATAGTGATGATTCTTTAAGTGTTATTAAGAGAATAATGAAGGATTTGAATTTAGATATTAGTCAATATAATCCTAAAGCGATAAAGAACCAAATAAGTGGTGCTAAAAATGAATTAATGGAACCAAATGAATATGAAAAATTTGCTAATACGGAATTTGAGCAAAAAGTATTAGAAATCTATAAATATTATCAAGAACGATTAAGAATAAATAATTCGGTTGATTTTGATGATTTATTATTATTACCAATTAAATTATTTGTATCACATCCTGAAGTATTAAAGAAATATCAAGAACGGTTTCAATATATTTTAGTGGATGAATATCAAGATACTAATGAAGCTCAGTATAAATTAATAAAGATGTTATCAGCTAGATATAAGAATATTTGTGTGGTAGGTGATAATGATCAGTCTATTTACTCATTTAGGGGAGCTAATTATCATAATATTTTAAATTTTGAACATGATTATCCGCATCCTAAAATTGTTATGTTAGAAAAAAATTATCGTTCAACGAAAAATATTTTAAATGCTGCCAACGATGTTATTAAAAATAATAAAGAACGAAAAGATAAGAACTTATGGACAGATAATGAAGAAGGCGTAAAGATAGTATATCATCGTTCTTTTGATGAAAAAGATGAAGCTTATTATGCCGTTAATCAAATTAAGAAACTATTGGCAGATGGTATTAAACATACAGATATTGCGGTCCTTTATCGAACCAATGCCCAATCACGTAATATGGAAGATGTTCTTTTACATGAAGGTATACCATATAAAGTAATAGGTAGTTTTTATTTCTATAATCGTAAAGAAATAAAAGATTTAATTGCTTATTTAAAATTAATTTATAATCAAGATGATGATTTGAACTTACAACGGATTATTAATGTTCCTAAACGGGGAATTGGTAATGTTACAATGCAGAATCTTATTACGAAAGCTAATTTGGAACATAAATCAGTTTATGAATGTATAAATAGTGGTAAAGAACTAATATTCAAAGAAGTAATGGATTACTTAATTAAAGAGAGTGAACATTCTTCATTAACCGAATTAGTTGAATTAATTCTTGAAAAAACAGGTATGCGTAAAGAATTATTAAGTGAAAAAACCATTGAAGCAGATGTTCGTTTAGAAAATATGGAAGAATTTAAATCAATTACACGTGCGTTTGAAGAAAAAAATGGTATAATATCTTTAGAGGATTTTTTAGCGGAAATCAGTTTAGTATCTGATGTTGAAGAATATAAAGATAATAGTGAAACTATTACTTTGATGACTGTTCATTCAGCTAAAGGATTAGAATTTGATAATGTATTCCTTATTGGAATGGAAGAGGGATTATTTCCTCATAACAACTCTCTTTTTAGTTCTGAAGAGATTGAAGAAGAACGACGTATTTGTTATGTAGCGATAACGAGATCTAAAAAAAGATTATGGTTAGTTAATGCTAAAAGAAGAACCATTTACGGTCAAGATAGTTGTAACCCCCCTAGTCGATTTGTTGATGAGATAAGTCGGGATTATTTAGAATTAGATAATGAGATAGTTGAGAATAAAAAAGAGAACCCTAAATATACCATTGATACGGCAATTGATTATAAAATCGGTGACCGAGTTATTCATGATATACATGGTGAAGGTATAGTTGTAGGAATCGAAGAGCGGTTAATAACAGTTGCGTTTGCTCATCCAGATGGTATAAAAAAATTAATTAAAGGACACGGAAGTTATAGAAAGGTATAGGTGTTTATATGTATATGTTAACATGGATTAAAAATATTGAGGAGTGGCTTAGTCCTTTTCGAGCTTGGTTTGCTGATAACTCGAAAAATCCTCTTTTCTGGGTTGGGTATTTTATTTTGGGGATGATAATATTCACAGTTACTTATAAGGCTTTAAATAGGGATAGATAAAATGACTAAAATAAGAAAAGCAATTATTCCGGTAGCGGGTATGGGTACAAGATTTTTACCGGCTACTAAAGCTACCCCTAAAGAGATGTTACCCATCGTTGATAAACCAACTATTCAATATATTGTTGAAGAAGCAGTTAATAGTGGTATAGAAGAGATTATCTTTGTTACCAGTCCTTATAAAAATAGTGTTCAAGATCATTTTGATCGTAGTTTTGAATTAGAGACGAGATTAGAACGTAATGGTAAATTAGAAGTGGTTGAACAATTAAAAAGTATTTCCAAATTAGCAAAGTTTTATTATATTCGTCAGGGTGAACCATTAGGAACCGGTCATGCGATTGGACTATGTGCTGATATCATCGGTAATGAACCTTTTGCCGTATTATATGGTGATGATGTTACCAAAAGTAATGATGTTCCTACTTTAAAGAAAATGATTGATATTCATGATAAGTATGATTGTAATGTTATGTGTTCTATTAATTTATCAGATACAGATATTCCAACTAAAGGGATTTTAGCCTTTGAAGATATTAAGGCAGGTAAAATAAACGGATTAGTCGAAAAACCAAAATTAAGTGATGCTCCTAGCCGTGAAGGAACAATTGGACGTTATATTTTAAATCCAGAAGTATTTGAAATATTAAAACATATAAAACCAATTAAGGGGGAATATTTACTTACTGATGCGATGAGTGAATTAATGAGAGTACAACCTTTCTATGCTTATCGTTTAGAAGAGGAATATCATGATGTTGGTAATAAGTTTGGTTATATTAAAGCTAATATGGCATTTGGTTTAGAAAAGAAAGAATTAAGAGAAGAGTTATTAAGTTATATTAAATCTATAATTTAATACTTTTTTAATGCAATAATAATTGTTTGGCTATTTAATATATGTTATAATTGTGATAATAGAGGTGACTTTAGTGAGTTTTAAAGTTAGTAAAAATAAATCAGCTTTTACATTGATGGAATTAATGGCCGTTATTCTTGTTTTGGCTATTATTTCTTTGATTACAATACCTAGTATTACTAATATGGTTCAGGATAGCAGAAAAAGCGCTTTAAAGGTAAGTGCTGAAGTTTTGATTGACGGTGCTAAAAAGGCGGCTTTACAAGCCGATGATACTTTTGATAAAACTTATACTATTGAGAATAAGGCCTTTGTTGGAGATTCTTTTAATGTTAATGGACAATTACCATTAAATGGAACTGTAAGAGTTAATGAATATTTAGATGCTGCTGTTGCGATAACCGATGGTAAGTGGTGTGCTAAAAAAACATTATCAAGTGATAATGTAACATTATCAGATAACATAGAAGATTGTAATATTATTGATTATACTCCTGATAAGTGTTTTGTTTTTAATAATGGAACCGGAGCAATAACGGATTATTATGATCATGAAGATAATATTAGTAGTAATCCTGCTTGTCCAAGAGATGTTGCTATTTATAAAACCATTGGTGGCATTAATGTTATTAGTATAGCAGCTCATGCTTTTGATAATAAAGCCATAACTAGTGTTTTACTTCCTAACACCTTAACAACGATAAAAGTTATGGCTTTTCAAAATAACTTATTAACTGATGTAAAGATACCTAATAGTGTCACAACTATGGAAGGATATGCTTTTTATAATAATCAATTAGCTAGTGTAACCTTACCCAATAATATAGATTTGATTTCTACTTCTTCGTTTCAAAACAACCAATTAACAGGCATTAATATTCCAAGTACTGTAACAGTTGTTGGATCTGATGCTTTTCGTGATAATCAATTAGCTAGTGTAAGTATTCCAAATACAGTAACAACAATAGGAGCTTCAGCATTCCAAAACAATCAACTAACAAGCGCAACCCTACCAAATAATATAACTAAAATTGATGATTATACTTTTTATAATAATCAATTAACGGGGATATCTATACCTAATACAGTAACTAGTATTGATGAATATGCTTTTGGTGTTAATCTATTAACTAGTGCAACCATTTCAACAAATCTTACTATTATTGATGAAGGGGTATTCTATAGTAATGATTTAACTAGTGTAACCATACCAAGCAGTGTTACAGAAATTAGAACCAATGCTTTTCATACTAATGATTTAACAAGTATTACTATCCCTAGTTCAGTAACAAGTATAGGAGATTATTCCTTCTTTTCTAATGACTTAACGGCTTTAACACTACCAAATAGTGTAACCAGTATAGGGGAATATGCATTTAGGTTAAACCAATTAAGTAGTTTAACACTTACTAATAATCTTACTAGTATTGGTCGTTATGCGTTTCAAAATAATGCAATAACCAGTGTAACAATACCAACAGGTATTACAACTATTAATGAGGGAGTTTTTAGTTATAATAGTTTAGCAAGTCTAACTATTCCAAGCAATATAACTAGTATTGGTAATTATGCTTTTCAGGATAATGCAATAACCAGTTTAACTTTAGCTAGTTCAGTGACTAGTATTGGCTCATGGGTTTTTGCTCATAATCAATTAACTAATGTTGTCATTCCAAATAGTGTTACCAGTATTGGTGATCTTGCCTTCATTGGCAATCAATTGACAAGTGCAACCATCTCCAATAATGTTACCAGTATAGGTGTACAGGTTTTTGATTCAAATCAATTAACAAGCATAACTATTCCAAGTGGTGTTACCAGTATTGGATTACGGGCATTTTATAATAATCAATTAACAAGTATTACTATACCAAGTAGTGTTACCAGTATTGGAGTATCTTCTTTTCAGTCCAATCAATTAACAAGTGTTTCTATACCAAATAGTATTACAACTATTGCTAATGTTGCTTTTTCAGATAATAAATTAACAAGCATAACTATACCAAGTAGTGTTACAACCATAGGAAGCTATGCTTTTAGTTATAACGAGATAACAAATATAACTATTCCCGTTAATGTAACAAGTATTGGCGATGATGCTTTTAAACAGTCAACGTCATATCCTTGGGGTACTGTAACTATAAATTATAATACTACTGTTTCTAGAACCCGCTTTGATAGTAGATTATCTGCTATTGGTTGGGGCAGTGCTACTATGAAGTATTATAATGAAGATTGGCCACTTGTATGTTTTGTCTTTAATAGTGGAACACATACAATAACCGATTATTATGATTATGAAAGTAATGATAGTGGTAATCCAGCATGTCCTAAGGCTTTAACTATACCAAGTACTATTAATGGATCAGCAGTTACTGTTATTGGTGAAAAAGCCTTTAAAGATAATCTACTGACTAGTGTAACCATACCAAATAGTGTTACAAGCATTGGTAATTATTCATTCCAAAATAATCAATTATCTAGCTTAACAATACCCAACAGTGTAACTTCAATTGGATACTGGTCTTTTAATAATAATCAATTAGCCAGCGTAACCATACCAAATAGTGTCACAAGTCTAGGTGATTATACTTTTTATAGTAATCAACTATCAAGTATCACTATTCCTAGTAGTATTACTAGTGTAGGTATTTATGTTTTTGGTTATAATCAAATAACTAATTTAACTATACCTAGTAATATAACCAATATTGGCGAATATGCTTTTACTCACAATTTACTAACTAGTATAACCATTCCATCTACTGTTACAGCAGCAGGAAATTATGCTTTTTCTGACAATCAACTAACTAGTGTTAGTTTACCAAACAGTATTACGACTATTAGTGGTGGAATTTTCTCTCATAATCTGCTAACTAGTATAACCATTCCATCTACTATTACAACAATAGGTGGTTCTGCTTTTAATAATAACCAGTTGACTACACTAACTATTCCAAATACAGTAACAACTTTAGGGGGATCTGCTTTTGCCTATAATCAGCTAACTAGTGTAACACTGTCCAATAATATAAGCGTAATTAATAATTATACTTTTCAATATAATCAACTAACTAGTATTACTATTCCTGATACAGTAACAAGCATTGGTGATTCTGCTTTTATAAACAATCAATTAGATAGTTTAACAATTCCTAGTGGTTTAACAAGTGTTGGTAGTAATTCTTTTCGTGGCAATAAATTAACTAGTGTCACAATCCCTGATAGTGTGACAACAATTGGTACTTATGCTTTTTATAGTAACCTATTAACAAGTTTAACACTATCAAACAGTATTAATTCTATTACAACCTATGCATTTGGTAATAACCTATTAACTAGTGTAACGATTCCAAGCAGTGTAACAACCATTGATTCGAATGCCTTCTATTACAATAATATTACCAGTTTAACACTTCCTAGTAATGTTACAACCATAGGAAACAGTGCTTTTGGCTTTAACCAAATAACAAATATTACTATTCCTGCTAGTGTAGCAAGTATAGGTGATAGTGCTTTCTATCAACTTTCCTCATATCCATGGGGAACAGTAACAATAAATTATAATGGTACTAATGCTAAAACTAGATTTGATAGTCGTTTATCAACTATTGGATGGGGAAGTGCTACAATAGCATACTTTAACGAAGATTGGCCACTTTTATGTTTTGTATTTAATAGTAGTACTCATACAATAACTGATTATTATGATTATGAAAGTAATGATAGTGGTAATCCAGCATGTCCAAAAGCTTTAACAATACCAAGTACTATAAATGGGGTAACAGTCACGGCTATTGGTATTAGTGCTTTTCAAAGTAATCAATTAACCAGTGTAGTTATTCCTAATGGTGTAACAAGTCTTGGAAGTAGTTCGTTTAAAAATAATATGTTAGCGAGTGTGACTTTTCCAAATAGTATAACAACAATAAATTCCTCATCTTTCCAAAATAATCAGTTAGCAAGTATAACGATTCCAAGTAGTATAACAACTTTGAGTATGAATGTTTTTTATGGCAACCAATTAACTAGCATAACAATTCCAGGTAATATAACGACTATAGGGCCTTATGCTTTTGAATATAATCAATTAACTACTGTAACAATTCCTGATACGGTAACGACCATTGATTATTGGGCTTTTGGTTACAATCAATTAACTAGTGTGACACTTTCAAATAGTATAACGACAATAAATGATTCATCTTTTCAAAATAATCAGTTAACTAATATAAACATACCAAGTACTGTGACAAATATTAAAGATTCAGCTTTTCAGAATAATCAATTAACCAGTATAGTAATTCCAAACAGTGTAACAACTCTTGGCAATTATGCTTTTCAATCTAATCAATTAACCAGTGCTACACTTTCTAATAATCTTACTTCAATAGGTAACAGTGCCTTTAAAACTAATCAATTAACCAGTATTACTATACCTAATAGTGTAACAACTTTGGGAAATAATGCTTTTCAATCTAATCAATTAACCAGTGTTACTATACCTAATAGTGTAACAACTCTGGGAAGTAGTGCTTTTCAATCTAATCAATTAGCTAATGTTGTTATTTCCAACAATATTACAAGCATTGAATTATTTACTTTTTCTTATAATTCACCTCTCACGAGTATTAGTATCCCTAACGGTGTAGTTTCCATAGGACAACAGGCCTTTTATGGTACTGGGCTTACCAGTGTAACTATACCTGATAGCGTTACAACAATTGGTGTTGGTGCTTTTGGCTTTTGTGAATTGACTACTGCAACAATTGGTAATAATGTTATAAGCATTGGTGCTGGGGCTTTTCAATTTAATAAATTAACGAATATAATAATACCAAATACAGTTACAGTTATTGGAGATAATACATTTTATAGTAATAAACTGACTGATGTGACTCTTTCTAATGCAATTACTTCTATAGGCAATTCTTCTTTTTATGGAAATCCGTTATCAAGTATAATAATTCCAAATTCTGTAACAAGTATTGGAACAAATGCTTTCAATGGTAATAGGTTTGTAAATATAACTATTCCAGCTAGTGTTGCAACCATAGGAGATAATGCCTTTTCACAGACATTATCATATCCATGGGGAACAGTAACAATAAATTATAATGTAACTAATGAAAGAACCCGTTTTGACAGCAGTTTAGCAGCTATTGGATGGGGTAGTGCGACAATGGCGTACTTTAACGAAGATTGGCCACTTTTATGTTTTGTATTTAATAGTAGTACTCATGCAATAACTGATTATTATGATTATGAAAGCAATAATAGTAGTAATCCGGCTTGTCCAAAAGCTTTAACAATCCCAAGTACAATAGGGGGAGTAACTGTTACAGCAATAGGCGATAATGCTTTTGATACTAATCAATTAACTAGCGTTGTGATACCAAACAGTGTAACTAGTGTTGGTAGATATTCATTCCAAAGCAATTTATTAACGAATATAACTTTATCCAACTCAACAGTAAGTATTGGGGATGCAGCTTTCTATAATAATCAATTATCAAGCGTTACGCTTCCTAATAGTGTAACTAGTATTGGAAATGATGTATTTAGATTAAATCAACTTACTACAGCAACATTATCAAATAATATGACAAGTATAGGTATGCAGTCTTTCTTGGACAATCAATTGGCGAGCATAGCAATTCCAAATAGTATCACAACACTTGGTACATATGCTTTTAAAAATAATCTTTTAACAAGTTTAACTCTCTCTAACAGTTTAACAACAATAGGTTCAGGAGTTTTTAGTAATAATCAATTAACATCTGTTACTATCCCTGATAGTGTTACAAGCATAGGAGGATCAGCATTCAGATATAATCAATTAGCAAGTATAACCATTCCAAATAGTGTGACAAGCATTGGTGGTTATTCTATCAATAATAATCAATTGACAAGTATAACATTTGGAAGCGGAATTACTACAATAGGAGAGAATGCATTTTCAGCTAATACATTAACAAATGTAGTTATTCCAAATACGGTTACATCAATAGGAGCGGGTGCATTTCAGGCTAATCAATTAACCAGTGTAACATTACCTACAGGGATAACAACAATAGAGAGTTCGGCATTTAAAACCAATCAATTAACCAGCGTAACAATTCCAAATAGTGTAACAAGCATTGATAGTTATGCTTTTCAATATAATTTGTTAACAAGTATAACTATTCCAACCAGTGTTACGATTATTGGAGGATTTGCTTTCAGTAATAATCAAATAGCTAATCTTTCTCTTCCTACAGGTCTTATTACTATTAGTAATCAGGCCTTCTGGGATAACAAGTTAACAAGTGTTGTTGTTCCAAACACTGTAACAACGATTGGTTCAGCTGCTTTTTCTACTAATCAATTGACTAGTCTTACACTTTCAACTGTGCTTACTACGATTGGTAATAGTGCCTTTTTTGGTAGCAAATTAACAAGTCTGACCATTCCAAATACTGTGACAAGTATCGCAGATTATGCATTTTCTGGCAATCAATTAACCAGTTTAATTATAGGCAGTGGTGTTACTTCAATTGGTATTCAAGCTTTTGATGGTAATCGACTAACTAATATAACTGTCCCGTCTAGTGTCACAACCATTGGAAATAATGCTTTCCATCAAATTGTTTCATATCCATGGGGAACAGTAACCATAAATTATAATACTGTTAATGCTAAAACCCGTTTTGATAGTAGTTTATCGGGTATTGGATGGGGTAGTGCTACTATGGCCTACTATAATGAAGATTGGCCACTTGTATGTTTTGTCTTTAATAGTGGTACACATACCATAACTGACTACTATGATTATGAAAGTAATAATAGTAGTAATCCAGCTTGTCCAAAAGCCTTAAATATACCAAGCACCATAGGTGGTGTAACGGTTACCCAAATAGGGGACAATGCCTTTGATGGTAATCAATTAACTAGTGTTACGATTCCAAGTTCTGTAATAACGATAGGAAATTATGCCTTTTATAACAATCAATTAACAAGTGTTGTAATTCCGGACAGTGTTACAACACTTGGTGATATAGCTTTTACTAATAATCAGTTGACAAGTGTAACTCTTCCAAATAATATCACAAGTATTGGAGTACAAGCTTTTGATCATAATCAAATAACTAGCATAACTATTCCAAGTGGTGTAACAAGCATTGGAATGTGTGCTTTCCGTAATAATCAAATAACAAGTTTGACAATTCCAAATAGTGTTACAAGTCTTGGTTCAGCTGTTTTCCAGTCAAACCAATTAACCAGTGTTGTCCTTTCGAGTAGTTTGACAAGTCTTGGCGATGTTGCTTTTTCAAGTAATAAATTAACTAGTGTGACAATACCTAATAGTGTAAAAACTATAAACATTTATGCATTTAATGATAATCAAATAACAAGTGTGGTTATTCCAAATAGTGTTACAACAATTGGGGATTATGCTTTTAACGCTAATCGATTAGTTAATATAACTATTCCATCTAGTGTAGCAACGATTGGTGCAAGTGCATTTGCCCAAACTAGTTCATATCCATGGGGAACAGTAACCATAAATTATAATACGGTTAATGCTAAAACTCGTTTTGATGCTAGTTTAGCTACTATTGGATGGGGCAGTGCGACTATGGCTTACTTTAATGAGGAATGGCCACTTGTATGCTTTGTCTTTAATAGTGGAACATATACAATAACTGATTACTATAATTATGAAAATAATAATAGTAGTAATCCAGCTTGTCCAAAAGCTTTAAATATACCAAGCACTATAGGCGGGGTGACAGTTACAACAATAGGCTTTAATGCTTTTTATGGCAATCAATTGACCAGTGTAACATTCCCAAATAGTGTTACTACAATAGGACAGTATGCTTTTGAAAATAATCAAATAACCAGTCTATCCATTCCATCTAGTGTAACTTCTATAGCAGGCGCTGCATTTAATCGTAATAATCTACCTGATGATCAGGCTTTTATATATGCGAGAAATGCCAATGGGACCATTAATAATACAACAATAGTAAGTTATGGAGGTCTTAAAAAAAGCGATGTAATTATTCCGAATGAGGTTACCACAATCGGTTTAAATGCTTTTTATGGTATTCAATTGACCAGTGTGACTATTCCAAGTGGTGTTACCACGATAGGCGATTCTGCTTTTCGTTCTAATAAACTAACAAGTATATCAATACCGTCTAGTGTAACATCCATAGGGACAAGTGCATTTAACATTAACAATCTACCTGATGATCAGGCTTTTATATATGCGAGAAATGCCAATGGAACTATTGATAATACAACAATAGTAAGTTATGGAGGCCTTAAAAAAAGCAATGTAATTATTCCGACTGGTGTTACCACGATTGCAAATAGTGCTTTTTATAATGTTTATTTAACCAGTGTTACTATACCAAATAGTGTTACCACAATCGGTTTCAATGCTTTTATTGTTAATTCACTTACTAGTATCACTATCCCAAGTAGTGTTACCACGATTGGAAATAGTGCTTTTTCCTCTAATAGCTTTGGTACGGTAACTATTAACTATAATGGTACAAATCCGGCTAATCGTTTTGATAGTCAATTATCAAATATTGGATGGGGTTCTGCTACTATGTCTTATGTTAGTGACTAAAATTAAGATTAAGTATCTACTGATATTTAATCTTTTTCTATGCTAAATATGGTATAATATTAGCGGTGATAGTATGAAAAATATTGAATATCGTATGAAGGAATTAATAGGAATATTAGAGGATGCTAATTACCACTATTATGTTCTAGACAATCCTAAAATTACTGATCAAGAGTATGATAAATATATTCGGGAATTAATTATGTTAGAAGAAAAATATCCGGAATTAAAACAAATTAATTCCCCTACCACTAGGGTTAGTGGAGAAGCTGTTGATGCTTTTAATAAAGTTGTTCATGAAGTACCAATGCTAAGTCTTGGTAATGTTTATAATGAACAAGAAATAAGAGAATTTGATGAAAGAATAAGAAAAGAAATAAATAATCCACATTATGTTTGTGAATTAAAAATAGATGGTTTAAGTGGATCCTTCCTTTATAAAAATGGAATGTTAGTAAGAGGAGCCACACGTGGCGATGGTGTAACCGGTGAAGATATTACTTTAAATGTAAAGACCATAAAGTCTTTACCACTTCATATTAATAAAGATATTGATATTGAAGTTCGTGGTGAAATATATATGAGTAAGAAATCATTTAATAGTATCAATGAAGAAAGAAAGAAGAGTAATCAAGAATTATTTGCTAATCCTCGTAATGCGGCTGCTGGTAGTGTTCGACAATTAGATTCTAAAATAACTGCTAAACGTAATCTCGATGTCTTAATTTATCATTTGCCAGATGCTACAATGTATGATATATATAGCCATAATGATGCTCTTAATTTTATGAAAGAGTTAGGGTTTGTTACTAATTCTAATAATAGGCTAGTTAATGATGTTGAAGGAATCTTAGATTATATTAATTATTGGACGGAACATCGTAATGATTTACCATATGAAATAGATGGTGTTGTTATTAAGTTAGATAATATTGTTGATCAAAAAAGATTGGGTTTTACTTCACGTACTCCTAAATGGGCTACAGCTTATAAATTTCCGGCTAAAGAAATATTAACTAAATTAACCGATATAAAATTAACAGTTGGTCGAACGGGTAAAGTAACTCCTAATGCGGTTTTAGAGCCGGTTATTGTAATGGGATCAACCGTAGCTCGGGCTACTTTACATAATGAAGATTATGTAATAAAAAATGATATTAGGATTGGTGATATTGTTAGGTTAATTAAAGCAGGTGATGTTATTCCACGTGTTGAAGGACCTGTTGTGGAACGACGAACAGGACAGGAACAGGTATTTAAATTTAGTACTACTTGTCCAATATGTGGTTCTAATTTAGTAAAAACAGAAGCTGATTATTTTTGTGTTAATCCTCATTGTGATGCTAGAAAGATAGAAGGTTTAATCCATTTCGTTGATCGTGATGCGATGAATATTGATGGTTTAGGAGAAAGTATACTAGAAGATTTTTACAACATGGGTTATATTAAATCAATGGCTGATATCTATACATTAAGTAAGTATAAAGAAGAATTAATGTTATTAGAAGGATTTGGTAGTAAGAGTATTAATAATCTTTTAGAAGCTATTGAAAGTAGTAAAAACAATTCTTTAGAACGATTATTATTTGGAATAGGTATTAGACATGTTGGTAAGAAAACAGCTAAGATTTTAGCTAAGCATTTTAAAAATATGGATAATTTAATAAATACCGATTTTGATACACTGAATAATATTAAAGAAATTGGTGATGTTATAGCAGGCAGTATTACTAATTATTTTAGCAATGATAAAAATATTGATTTAATAAGTAAGTTAAAAGAATATGGACTTAATATGAATTACTTAGGTAAAGAAGAAATTAGTAGTAATATTTCAGGTAAAACTTTTGTTTTAACGGGAACATTAGTTAATACGACGAGAGAAGATGCAACTAAGATAATAGAAGAAAAAGGCGGTATTGTTACTAATAGTGTTAGTAAAAAAACAGATGTTGTTATTGTTGGCGATAATCCCGGTAGTAAATATGATAAAGCTAAGAAATTAGGTATTATGACATGGGATGAAGAAACTTATCAGAGAGAAATAGAAAATTAGTATCAACTAATTTTTTTATGCAAATTTGTTGGTAAAGGTAGAAAAAAGGGTAATAAAATGATATAATTAATAATACGGAGGCTAGTTTAATGGAGATAAATGAATTATTAAATATATATAATGGTTTTCTAAACCGCGTAAATGATTTATGGAGGACGCTTTGAATTAGATAAAAGTGTTGATGATATAAATAAATTAGAGAGTATTATGCAGGAATCTAATTTTTGGGATGATAAGAATACTAGTGAAGAAGTAATTAATAGATTAAACTCTTTAAGAAAAAAATTTAATAGTGTTAATAGTTTGAAGACTAATATTCAAGATAGTTTAGATATATTAGAGTTATTAAAATTAGAGACTGATGACAATCTATTAAATCAGGTAACAAATGATAAAGATAGTATTGGTAAACAATTAGAAGCTCTAGAAATAACTTTATTATTAAATGGTCCCTATGATCAAAATAGTGCTATTCTCGATGTTCATTCAGGAGCGGGGGGAACGGAAGCTTGTGACTGGGCGGAAATGCTTCTTAGAATGTATTTAAGATGGTGTGAAAAGAATGATTATAAAACGGAAACAGTTGATATACAGTATTCTGAAGCTGGTATTAAGAGTGCAACTGTTCTAATAAAAGGTGAATATGCTTATGGTTATCTAAGAAATGAAAAAGGAGTTCACCGCTTAATTAGAATATCACCATTTGATGCTAATTCAAGACGCCATACATCATTCGCATCAATCGATATTATGCCAATGTTTGATAATAAAACAGTTGATGTGGAGATTAAAGATACTGATTTAAGAATAGATGTATATCGTAGTAGTGGTAAAGGTGGTCAAGGGGTTAATACAACAGATAGTGCTGTTCGAATAACCCATTTACCAACAAAACTTGTTGTAACTGTACAAAATGAACGTAGTCAGATTCAAAATAAAGAAAAAGCGATGGAGATATTAAGAAATCGTTTATATAAATTAGAACTAGAAAAACGTGATCGAGAATTAAATGATATTAAAGGTGAACAAAGTGATATTAATTTTGGATCCCAAATAAGAAGTTATATTATGCATCCTTATTCGCTTGTTAAGGATCATCGTACTAATACTGAAGAAACTAATGTTGTTAAAGTATTAGATGGTGATATTGATGCATTTATTGATGATAATTTAAAAAATAGTAGATAGAGGTGGTGGATGATGGACATAATTAAGATAAAAGATGTTACCAAACAGTATAAAGATGGTGTTACAGCTTTATATGATATAGATTTAACAATTGAAAAAGGTGACTTTGTTTTTATTATTGGTCCAACAGGTTGTGGTAAATCAACCTTAATTAAAACAGTTTATCGTGAAGAAAAACCAACAAAAGGACAGATATTAGTAGCAGGTATTGATGTTGCTAAATTAAAAAATCGTAAAGTATATAAAATAAGACGTAAAATTGGTGTAGTATTTCAGGATTACAAATTACTACCTCGTTTAACAGTGTATGAAAATGTAGCCTTTACTTTAGAAATATTTGGTCTTCCTAAAGAAGAAATATATAAAAGAACTTTAAAGGCTTTAGAATTAGTTGGTTTAAAAAATAAAGCAAAAAGTTATCCTGAAAAATTATCAGGAGGAGAACAACAACGTGTAGCCATTGCTAGAGCTATTGTTAATGAACCTAAATTACTTATTTGTGACGAACCAACGGGAAACTTGGACGAAGGTACAAGTATTGAAATTATGAATGTTTTAGAAGAGATTAATAAGATGGGAACAACTATTATTATGGTTACACATGATAAAAAGATTGTTGAGAGAATGAATCATCGTGTCATTTTATTAGATGCAGGAAGAATGGTTAAAGATTATAAGGAAGGAACTTATAGAGATGAGAGTATTACGGATCCTAGGTAGAAATATTAGAGACGCAGTCAAAAGTGTATTTCGTAACTTTTCTCTTTCTTTAGCGTCTATTACTTGTATTACTATTACATTAATTGTTGTTGCTATATCAATCGTTTTATCTGTTAATGTTAATAATTTTGCTGATATGGTTAAAAAAGATGTAACGATTGTAACTTTTTTAAAACAAGGTATAACGGATACCCAAATAACGGAAGTTAAAAATGAAATATCTAAATTAAGTAATATTGAAAGTGCAACATTCAAATCAAAAATGGATAACATGAAAGAATTAATGAAATCATCAGAAACATTTAATAATATTATGAAAGATTGGACCTCGTCTGATACACCAATTCTAGATACTTATTTAGTTAAAGTTAAAAAAGTAGAGGATATTGATAAGACCGCTAATGACATTAAAAATATTTCTAATGTTAATGTTGTTAAATATGGTGAAGATATGGTTAGTCAGATGATAACCTTATTTGATGCTGTTAGAAATATTAGTTATGGAACGGTTATTGCTTTAGTCGTTGTTACCGCTTTCTTAATTTCTAATACGATTAAAATAACTATTTTCTCAAGAAGACGGGAAATAGAAATTATGCGGTTGGTAGGAGCATCTAATATTAATATCAAGATACCTTTTCTTATTGAAGGTTTACTCTTAGGAATATTAGGAGCCATTATTCCAATTATTGCATCAACTTATGGTTATGTTGCCCTATATGAAAAAATGGGCGGTAAGTTCTTATCACCATTATTTCAATTAATTAAACCAGAACCATTTATTTTCTATTTATCAGGAATATTAGTAGCTATTGGTATTGCGGTTGGTATGATAGGAAGCTATCGTGCTGTACGCAAATATTTAAAAATATAAGTCAATCATTGATTGACTTTTTTCATATTCCAATTTTAGTGACATATAATTAATGGGGGAGATTATATGTCGTTTAAAAAGGGTGATTTAGTTACAAGAAATTCCCATCATAATGATATTGTTTTTATTGTTGAAGATATAAAAGATAAAATATGTTATTTAAAAGGTGTAAATGTTCGTTTATTAGCTGATAGTAGTATTGATGATTTAGTATCTTGTGATAAAGAGAATGATATTGAAGATGAAAATTCATTTATGGGACGTTTAAAAGAAGATCCTATTATTGATCGGGGTGATTATTTTTATGTTCCAGGCCGAGTTTTACATATTGATGCGGATATAGATTATTTAAATCGTTGCCTAACGTATTATGAACAAAATAATATTCAGGCCGTAGGCATTAATATTAATGAAACAGATTTACCATTTCAAATTCGGGATTTACTAGAAGAATATAATCCTGATATTGTCGTTATAACTGGTCATGATGCTTATTATAAGCGAAAAGGTAATATGGATGATGTCAATGCTTATAAGAATAGTTTAAATTTTATTAAGGCTATAAAAGAAGCACGTAAATATGAGAAGAGTCATGAGAAATTAATTATTATTGCTGGGGCCTGCCAATCAAATTATGAACAATTAATTAAAGCCGGCGCTAATTTTGCGTCTAGTCCCAAACGTATTAATATTCATGCTTTAGATCCAGCTATTATAGCAACTAAAATAAGCCTATTAGATGTGGCTGAAGATATAAATGTTAAAGAACTACTAGATAAGACCAAATACGGACCCCGTGGTATGGGGGGCATAATAACGAGAGGAACGATGCATATTGGTTATCCTCGATAATATGACAGTTGATCAGATAAAACAACAATTATGTAATCATGTTGGTGAAGAAGTAACTATTAAATATAATTTAGGGCGTAATAAATATGAAAAATATAATGTAGTAATTAAAGAATTATATAACTTTGTTTTTTTAGTAGAAACAAATAATATAATTAAATCATTTTCTTATTCAGACATTATAAGTAAGGTGATTAAATTAAATTTTAAAGAAAAAGAATATTAGTTATTTTCGACAAAATAAGCATAATATTCTTCAAAAGTTAAATTGTTTTCATAAATATAAGTAGCAGCTTTTATACCGACATAACGATAGTGCCATGGTTCATATTTATAACCGGTAATGTTTTCTTTTCCTTCCGGATATCTAAGAATAAAGCCATATAGATGGGCATTATTTTTTAGCCAAGCACTATCTTTGGTATTACCGAAATTATTCATTGAACTACCATTATTAATATCTATTGCTAAACCAGTTTGATGTTCGGAATATCCGGGTTTAGCTGATGAATTTAGGGCATACTCTAAACCATTATTATTGACATAACGATTAAAGAGAATATCTTGAGTCTCATAATCACGAAATGGCGAACTGGAACGGAATTTATATCCTAGTTTTTTTACATCATTATTTAATCTTACGAAAGCATCATATACTTCTTTCCTAATTGATCCCCAATTCCCGTAAGAGTTAAGGGGTACTAAATCATTAGGTTGATAATTACTAGGTAATTTATAATATTTATTAGTTAAAACTAATATTTCTTTACTAAGATCAGTATCCTTACTATTAGTATAATACTCATAATCACGATTACTATTGACATAAGTTATTGCTTCAGTAGTTGATAGATCAGTATTTTTAGTACTATATTCGATATAACGGGTTAGATTTTTGCTTAAATAATATTTTTCCTTTATTAATTTTATAATTAAGGGATTATATGGAATATTTAGTTTATCAATACCATTATTAACAAGTTCAACTATTTCACCACCACTAACAATACTGTTATTTTTAGAATAATTAAGATAATCATATAACTTATCTTTTTGATATTCTGTACTTGAACTAATATTTAATAATTCTTTATTATATTTGAATTTAATGACGGTATTTATTTCTTCATTATCAAGTTTATTAACAAGTAATTGGTAGTCATCATAACCAACTTTCTTTAATTGATACTGTTTGGATGAAACAACCAAATAGTATCCAATAAAACCTATCATTATAATAAATATTAAAATTAATAGTAACTTCTTTTTCATACTATCATCCTTTATTATATTATATCTTAGTCATTATAATTAGGCAAGATAAAGTCGTTTAATGAAGGATATTGGAAATTATTGGTATTTTTTTATTGCTTTTATTAAAATTATGGTGTATATTATTGATATGAACGCAAGACTGAAGGGAGAGATAAGCTTGAAGATCACATCTGTAAATGTACGTAAATTTGACAAACCTGATTCAAGAATGCGCGGTATTGCATCCGTTTTAATTGATGACTGTTTTATAATTCGTGACATTAGAATTATTGAAGGCGACAAGGGGCTATTTATAGCTATGCCAAGTCGTGAAGTTGGTCCAAAAGAGTATCGCGATATTGCACATCCTGTTAACCAAGAAACACGTAAGATGTTTGAAGACGCAATATTTGAGGCATACAATAAAGCTGAGTAGTAAGTAGTAGCATAAAGAATACCATTGATGGTATTTTTTTTGTTTAAGGACATATATTCTTATAGGAGGATATTATGGACAAGGATAACATTATATTATCAGGTGTTAATCATAGTATTACTATTAATGAACGAAAAAACACGATTATAAATGGTGTTAAAAAGATTGATAGTTTTGATAATGAAGAATTTTTGATGGAAACAAATATGGGATATTTGGTAATAAAAGGATCAGAACTAGAAATTATAAAATTGGATACTTTCCAAGGAACAGTATCCATTAAGGGACATGTTAATAGTTTATCTTATATGGAAAATGCTAATAAGAAAGAAAAAGAAGAATCTATTATAAGTAAGTTATTTAAATGATTTTACAGGTACAAATAAATATGCTATTATTTTCCTTTTTTTACGGTTTTCTTTTTTCTTTTTTAATAAATGTATTTAATCGTTGGTTATATAGTGACAAGCTATATATTCGAGTTTTAACGACTATTTTCTTTGTTATAGGCAATACTGTTATTTATTTTATTGGTATGCGTAAAATTAATGAAGCAATTATCCATCCTTATGCTATATTAATGTTAATAGGAGGCTATATTGTTGAAATTTTTGTTAGTCGTGTAATTGTCAATTACCTTAAAAAATGATATACTTATTTATAGTAGGTGAGACACATGGCAAGACGACTAAAAAAGAACACTCGCTATCGAATATTGATTGGTGGTGTTATATCATTAATATGCGTAGTATACTTTGTTATCAGTATTCTATACTATAGTGTTAATGTGGCTAACTTAAATAAAGAAAAACAAAGATTAAATGATTCTTTAAAAGAATTACAAACTAAAGAAGTAGAATTATCATCAGAAATAGAGAAATTAAAAGATCCTGATTATGTGGCCCGTTATGCCAGAGAAAATTACTTATATTCTAGATATGGCGAATATATTATTAAAATAGATCGTGATAAAAAGAAATTAGATAATAGTAAATCTGAATCTAATCCTATTAACTTATCAGAAGAAGTTGTTCTAATTGCAGCAGGAGGATTAAGTGTTGTCATAATATTAGGAACAATTATAAAGAAAAGTAGAAAGAAAAAATAACTCGTATGAGTTATTTTTTATAGTTTAAAATCATTATTTGTTTCATCACTCATATCTTTACCATCGTAATAAAGACGAGTTTTGCAACCAGATAATTTAGCGACAACAATAGATGGGAAAGCTTTAGCTAAATGATTATAATCAGTTATAATATCATTATAGTATTTACGATAAGCTAACATGTCAGCTTCCGATTCATTAATACCGTTACATACTTTCAAAAAATTCTCATTGAGTGTTAAATCACTATATTTTTCTTTAAAAATATCAAATTCATTAATAGCTTGATAAAGAAGACGATCTAAATCAAAATTAGTAAGTTTACGTGATCTTACTTTATCAATAATGATTAAGACATCTATATCTTCACCAATAACACTTTTAATAACACTAATACTTTTATCTAATAAATCAAATCTTTTTCTTAAAACGGTATCAATATTACTTTCTGCTTCATTTATTCTAATAATATAGTCTTGAAAACGATTATAAACGCTAACATACCCGATTAGGAGCATACATATGGCAATTGTAATCAACAAGCTATACATAATTATATCCATACCTTACCACCTAACAACATTATAACAAATCTTATCTAAAAATACAATTAATTTGGTACAAAAGTTGGACTATAATTAATTTTTTCATCAAAGGTTATAAAATCGACATAAATCATTAATAGTAATTCCCATTTGCCAGTTGTAGGGTCATTTAGAACAATATGATCACGACCAGCTTGTTCAATAATACCAGAGAATTCAACATCACGCCATTCATTAGAATCGGGGAATGTCATATGAATGTTAACCCGTTTACCACGATTTAAGCGTAAGATATTTTCGATGTATGATTGTTCCATTGGTAATGTACCTTCAATGGTAGGAGCTGCTTGTTGATTAGGGACTTGACTATTACCATTATATAATGGTTGGCCAGGAAAATTATTATAATAGTTATTTTTCATAATATCCGTCCTTTCTTTAAATGTATATTAAATTATCAATAAAAATATGATATAATTATAAAAAAGAAAGGTGATAAAATGAAGATAAAAGTTGGTGTTTCCAATCGTCATGTGCATTTATGCCGTAAGGATATAGATATATTGTTTGGTACAGGTTATGAGCTAAAGGAAAGTAATAAACTTTCTCAAGCGACTGATTTTGCCTCTACTGATAAAGTAACAATTAAAACTAATAAAAGTAATATTGAAGGGGTTAGAGTTTTAGGACCATTACGTAATTATACACAAGTCGAGATTACGAGAACTGATGCTTATAAATTAGGTGTTAATCCCCCTGTTCGTGAATCTGGTGATTTAGAAGGAAGCACACCTATTACAATATTTGGTCCAGTTGGAGAGGTTAATTTAAATGAAGGATGTATACTAGCTTCTCGTCATATTCATATCAATGATGAAGAATTAATAAAATATCAGCTTGATGCAAATAAGAAATATCGTGTTAAAGTCGGAGGAGTTAAGGGTGGTATTTTAGATAATGTTTCTTTAAAAGCTAGAAATGATTATAACTTAGAATTACATTTAGATACTGATGATGCCAATGGTTTTTTAATTAATCAAGGTGATGAGGTCGAAGTAATAGTTGAAGAGTAGAAATACTCTTTTTTCATTGTTCTTTAATAGTAGGAACAAGATTATCTAAATTAGGAAATTCAATATATGGTTCAGTACCTTTAATATAATAAAACATTTTCTTTTTAGGAGTATTATTATCAGCTACTTCACCGTTAATAGGATTAACTAAAACACCAACAACATTACTAGGTTGTTGATACCATTTACTATTTTTACCCTTTAAATATTGTTCAACAGTGTTTACCCATACTTGTTTATTAAGATTTGATTCTTTACCTGTTAAAGTACGATTATCATCATAGCCTGTCCATACACCCATTAAAATATCATTATTATAACCAAATGTTAAATTATCACTATTAGTTGTTCCGGTTTTTATGGCATACTTATTTGTAAAAGATTGTCCCACTGTATAACAAGTAGGATAAATATAATCAATGAATTCTGGTGATGCACAATTACTTAATAATTCATCTAAAATATAAGTAATACTTTTATTTAAAACGGTTTCTTTTATATCTTGATGTTCATAAAGAACATTACCGTTTATATCTTCAACTTTAGTAATTAAATAAGGCTCAATTTTTACACCTTCGTTAGCTAAGGTAGTGTATCCTCGCATCATATCTAATAGGTTAATTTCTTGGCTTCCTAATGCTAAAGAGGGAATGGCTTGTAAAGAAGCTTTTACTCCCATACGGGAAAGAGCATCAACTAATGTTTGTTCTCCTAAAAAAAGATGAGTTTTTACAGCATAAATATTATCGGAGTACGCAATAGCGGCTGCCATACTTATGGGTTTATTAGCATAATTATTATTGTAGTTACTAGGACTATAAGTTTGATTTTCAGAGAAAGTAAACACTGTCTTTTCACTAATAAAGGTAGTTGAAGCTGTAAAACCGCTTTCTAAGGCTGAATAGTAAAGAAAAGGTTTAATAGTTGAGCCCACTGGCCTTTTAGCGCTTATAGCACGATTATATTGACTTTTATTATAATCACGACCGCCGGCTAAAGCTATAACTTTACCAGTTTTAGGATCAATCATAATGGAAGCAATCTGTAAGTCATTAATAGTATTTAAATTATTATCAATATTTTTTTCAAGGTTAGATTGGGTTTCAAAATCAAGATTGGTATATATTTTTAAACCACCTGTTACTAAAAATGAGGATGGAATCGTACTGATACTTTTTAATTCAGCTACAACAGCATCTTGATAATACATTAAGGTTTTTAGATTATCATTACCAAAATTACCTACATAAGATAGTTTCATATTATAAGCTTCATCTTTTTGTTCTTCAGTGATATATTTATTTATTACCATTGCCTCTAAAATAATTAATTGTCGTTTTTTAGCTGCTTCTTCATTAACAAGAGGAGAAAATTCAGCTGGCCATTTAGGAATACCAGCAAGAATAGTAGCTTCTGCCAAATTTAAAGCACTAGCTTCTTTACCAAAATAATATTTAGCCGCATTAGCAATCCCAAAAATACCACCATAATTAATCGTGTTTAAGTAACCTTCTAATATTTGTTTTTTATCATAATGAGCCTCTAAACGAATTGTTAACCATGCTTCTTCAATCTTACGATTCCATGTTTTACCAAAATCTAAATAAAGATTTTTAACATACTGTTGAGAAATAGTTGAAGCACCCTCAGCTGTATTACCTGATGTGATGTTATTATACATAGCTTTCATAATCCTTAAGAAATCAAAACCATCATGCTGATAAAAACGTTTATCTTCAACGGCAATCGTCGCGTCAATTAAGTTTTCGGATATGTTATCAAGATTAACCCATTCTTTAGTGTTGTCTTCATATAAATTATTTTGATTATCATAAAAATAAAAGCCATTGGCCGTATCAATGGCTAGATTAGAGGTAAAATAAGCATATAAGTATATTCCATTATATCCGATTATTAAAATAACAATAGTAATGATTAGTATTTTCACAAATTTAGGTATTTTTTTCATAGTATTACCTCCATACTAATATTATTATTGTAAGAAAAAAATAAAATATAAGCATTTTTAAAAAAGTGTGGTATAATTTTAACTAAATAGAGGTGATTTTATGTCAAAGATTATCGTAAAAGCATGCGTTAAGGAAAACGGTGAAGAAATAGGTCATAAAATAGAAACCCAAGGAATATTAAATAATAATAAAATAAATTATTGTGATGGTGATATTTGTGTAACCATAAATATTTTTAACAATAAAATAGAGATGACAAGGAAAAGTAATGACTATACTCTTTATTTAAATTTTATTGAAGGTAAAAAGATGGATGGTTATTATTATTTAAATAGTATGAAAACAAATTTAAAACTAGCTGTTACTACTAATAGATTGGCTATTAGTCCAGGTAATATTGAAGTAGAGTATCGATTAAACGATAGCTATACACCAGAAAAATCATACTTTTTTTCCTTAAAATATGCAATTATAAAATAAGTAAAAAAACACTTGCATATATATATGAAATAATGTATACTTATAACTCGAAGGGGTTTTTAAAAAATAATAGAAAGTAGGAAAGATACTATGTTATTAAAAAATATGACTCGTGAAGAATTAGAATTATATTCATATACGGATTTAACTTATATGATTTTAAAAGAAAATAAAAAAACGATGAAGACACCTGATCTTTTTAAAGCTATATGTAAATTACTTAATTATTCTGATGAAGAATATACAGCTAAGATTGGTGATTATTATACATCTTTAACTTTAGACAAACGTTTTGTTTTATTAGCATCTAATGAATGGGATATTAGTGATCATCATCAAATTGCTATCGTTATGGATAATGATGAAGAAGAAATCGAAGAAGTTGATGATGACGATGACGAAACTACTGATGAACCTACTGAAGAAGAAGAAATTGACAGTGTCGTTGATGAAGAAGAAATCGATGATGATGATGAAGAAATGGATGATTTATCAATCGTTGGTGATGATGAAACAGAAGAGATTTAATCTCTTTTTTTTTGTTACAAATTAAAAAATATGATATAATATATTTGCTGCTGGAATAGCTCAGTTGGTAGAGCAGCTCCCTCGTAAAGAGCAGGTCGTAGGTTCGATTCCTATTTCCAGCACCAGTTATGAAAAAATTCAAACTTTTAATTGTTTGATTTATATAATAAAAGTAATGTATAATCTATTTAGAGGTGTTTTTGATGGCTTATCAACTATTTTTATCTAAAGAACCTTATATTAGTAATGACTTTTTTGCAGTTCATTGTTCGCCATCATTGCAAAATTTTAGTCAGGATGCAATGGCCAATATTTTAAAAAAAAGAAATGATATATTAAAATATTTTGGTTTAACAACTTTTCGAAAAGTACAAATAAACCTTTACGATAAATATGAAGATTTTATAACTTTTACAAGGCAATATTATGAACCGATTTCTTATGAATTTGTGAATTTTGTTGACGGAATGCTTAATTTTTGCGTTGAAAGTTCTGATTTAACTGATGAAGTACTTTATAAAATATATATGAAGCCTATAATCCGTGAATTTGTGCATTTAATATACAAAGAAGAAATACAAGAAAAGGGATCTGATAAACGTGTTTTATGGCTAGATGAAGGATTAGCTCAGTATCTATCTGGGGAAAATGCGAGGTTAGAAGATGAATCGGCATTTAAAGCTTGGTTTTTACTTAATATTGTTCGTCGTGATAAAATAATCCCTGATATTAGCTTTTTAAAAGAACAAGGTGATGAAACTGGCCAGTTTTGTGATCAAGTAACAAATAAGTATGACGGCTATGATTTATCATACACAATTATAAGATTCTTAACAGAAGTCATACCACTAGAAAAGCTACAAGTTATTATTAGAAAAAAAGCCTTAATTGATGAATTAGGTGAGACTGTTTTGTCCGATATGATTAACTATTATAATAATAAGTTTGCAGTTAAGAGTAACTTTGAAGATTTGCAAACATCCGAGGAATTATTTGATTATATGAATAAGAATATTTTATACGGTTGGCGGGATTTTGATGGCCTAATTCATTATGATACTATGACAAGTTATCGAACTGTTTATCGAACTAGTTCGGTTGAGGATACTATTAAAAATGGGTTTGGATCATGCATTGAACAAACACAAATGGAAAAAGCCTTTTTTGATAAATTAGGAATTCAATCTAAAATGTTTGCTTTAAGAAACTATGCTTTAGAACCACAAACTACTAATGAAGTTCGAATGCATTGTTTCTTACTGTTTGAAAGTGCTGGTAAATGGTATCATTTTGAACATGCTAATTCTTCAATGCCTGGTATTCATCAATATGATAGTCTTGATGCAGCTTTAAAAAAGATTGTTTCTTATTATAAAGAAAGAGATAATGGTCAAAGTCGAAGATTAGATGAATTTGATAATATTCCGGCGGGACTATCTTTTAGACAAGTTAATGAATATTTGGATACGATGATTAAATCAGCAGATTATTGCAAATAACAGGTTTGTTTTAAAAGTAAGTGATTACAAAATTAATAATTATTAAATATTAGATTACATAATCTAATATTTTTTTATCACTTATATTGACTTATCACTTATATTAATGTAGAATACAAATAGTTTATTTTTAAAGAGGCAGTAAAATGAGTAGTACAGAAGAAACAGAAAATGAACACGTTAAGTATTCAAATGAACTTTGTGAGGAAATAGCTAAAGCTTTATTGGCAATGCCAACTCCTGATGCATATAATAAAGTTATGCCAATAGTAGTAGCGGGTGATCCTAGACTATATATGGTTTTTGATGCTATTAAAATGGATAAATTAGCTGAAAAATGTAGGGCAGAAGCTAATATTAGTAAACCTATGCATCATAGATAATATAATTAATATAAATAAAGCTCATTTTTTAAAAAAAAGGCTTGTCAAATAAAATAAAATAATGTATACTGTAATAGTCCCGATTAATTTTAAATGGGCTTGTAGCTCAGTTGGTTAGAGCACTGCTCTGATAAGGCAGGGGTCGAAGGTTCAAGTCCTTCCAGGCCCACCATTTATGATTTATCCCACAACATGGCCAGTTGGTGAAGTGGCTTAACACACTGCCCTTTCACGGCAGCATTCATGGGTCCGAATCCCATACTGGTCACCAAATATGAAATTAAAAGTTGTTCCAAGCAGGGAACAACTTTTTTATATCATTTAAAAAAAATATATACCATTTTTTAATTGGTATATATTTAATAAAGCATCTATGTAATGAAAAAGATAAAGAAGTGATTTTCAAAGATAACAAATTTTCTTTTCCTACTGTATGTATCTAATATTTTAGTTTAAGATTCCTAATAAGGTTTTTTCAAATTTTTGTCCTTCGGGATTTTCTGGATAAGTATCATTGTTATTAACACGAGTCAAATCAGCATTATTGAAATATTGAATAAGTATTCTAATATAATTTTTTAGTTCTTCGTCGGTTGCAAAATGTTTGTGATTGCTGGTAATCCATTCTAGATATTCACCGGTCTCAAGTACGTGTAAATAATGTTCATCATTTTTCTTCTCATAACCAAATGTTACTTTATCTTTTAATGCAAAAAAGTAAATATCACCACTAGTGTATGAACTGCATCCTTCGCTTTTACTATTAATATGTTTAGCATTTAATGCTATAAAAGTTGTACCTTCAGAAAATTCATAATTGGGGTTTGTTTTATTAGTCAGTGGTAAAGAATTTAGAGGCCAACATTTATTACTATAAAAAGTTAAACTATAAACATAATCAGATTTTTCTCTTTCATCAAATCTTTCTTGGGTTGTATAACATCTAGCATCTACACCATTTAATAACACTTTACCATTTTTATCAGTGATAGTAATATAGCAATTTTTGCCATAATGTATTTCTGAAATTATTCCACCAATACCAATCATTGCAGCTTCGTCCAATACGGGAATTACTTCATCACCAACGTTTAATCTCTCTCCATAGAAATCAACACAATTTCCTTCATTAGGCATATAAGAACCTCCTTTTAATTAATTGCTTAATATTGTATATCAATTATATTTAAAAAGCAATATCAAATGTGTATTTTATAAAATAGACAGTAACACAATTATAATATTACGTTTTCTTTAAACAGCAGTAATTAAAAATTGTTATTTATTAATATCTTAGTTTTTGGTATAATTAATATGGGTGAAGTATATGAATGACAAATTAGAAGTATTATTAAAAAAAATCAATTTGCCAACTGATCAATATACTTTTTTTGATGGTGGTAAATTAGATAAAATTGTAGGAACTAATAATAAGAAGAAATATTTTTTTTATTTAACTTTAAACCATGCTTTACCTATTAGTTTAGAGTTTAATAAATTATTAAAACAAGCATTTAGTGATGTGGATGAAGTAGATTATAATATCACTTTAATAAATGAAGATTATGAGATATTAGGGGATTACTATAAACATATACTAGAAAGTATTGGTGGTAATTTACCTTCTTTAATGATGCTTCTAAACCGTAATATTAGTGTTAATGGTCATACATTAATAATTGAATTGGGCAATAAAACAGAAAAAAAGAAATTAGAAGAAGTTAAAAGTACCATTATTGAATCCTTAAAAAAAGAAGGTTTTAAAGATATAGAATTAGAAATAGTTGTTAATGAAGCACTAGATGGATCATTAAAAGAAGAGATTGCGAGTAGTTTAGTGGTTGATGTACCTAAGGGACTATTAGAAAAAAAAGAAGTAGTAAGTGATACTAAATCAACAAGAAAATTTGAGATGGTTCGTAAACCATTAATTGTTATAACCGATAACCCAGAGGTCGTTATGGGCAACGTCATTGATACACCTATTTCTCGGATTGATACCATAATTAATCAAGTTAATAATATAACGATTGAATGTCGTATTTTTGGTTTAGATATATTAGAAACAAAAACGTCTTTAAAAATTATAACTTTAAAATTAACGGATGGTACAGATAGTATCTATGGTAAAATTTTTGTTAATGATGCAGAAGAGTTTAAAATCATATCTAAAGGTTTGAAAGTAGGCAATTGGTATTTAATGCGGGGTAATGTTAAGGATGATGCCTATGCAAAAGAATTAACATTTAGTGTTCGAGATATTAATGTATCCCATAAAGAGATTGTATCGGTTAAAGATGATGCTCCTGAAAAAAGAGTAGAGCTACATACTCATACGATGATGAGCCAGATGGATAGTGTTACGAATGTTGAACTTGATAAACATTATGTTGATATTGTTAATCAAGCTAGAAAATGGGGACATCCTGCTATTGCAATTACTGATCATAACGGTATTCAATCATTTCCAGCCGCTTATGAGATGGTTAAAGATATTAATAAGAAATTAAAAGAGGGCGAAGAACCATTTAAAGTTTTATATGGGACTGAATTATTAATGATTGATGATAAAGTTGATGTGGTAATTCGACCTAGTAATGAACCATTAATTGGCAGTACTTATGTTGTTTTTGACTTTGAAACAACTGGCTTTAATGCTGGTGGTGGAGATTCTATTATTGAAATAGGTGCGGTTAAAATAATGGGTGGAGATATCGTTGAAAAGTATGATGAACTTATTAATCCCGGTCGTCTTTTACCTGCTAAAATAGTTGAAGTTACATCCATTACTGATGATATGTTAGTAGATAAAGATAATGAAGAAAATGCTATTAAACGCTTTATAGCGTGGACTGGTAATTTACCAATGGTTGCTCATAATGCTAAATTTGATGTTTCATTCTTGGAAATGGCTTATAAAAAATATAATTTAGGAGCATTTACTAATACAGTTATTGATACCTTAGAGTTATCACGTACCCTAGATACGGGTTTTAATCGTCATAGTTTATCAGCTCTAGTAAAACGTTATAATATACCATTTGATGAAGAATCTCATCACCGTGGTGATTATGATGCCGAAGCAACCGCTTTAGTATTTTATAAGATGAGTAGTAAATTAATAGATCGTAATTTTGAAACGATTAATGATTTAACCAAATTAGTATCTAAAGATGAGATATATAAATTTGGTAATGGTTATCACATTAATATTCTTAGCAAAAATAAAACGGGTCTTAAAAACTTATTCCGGGTTATTTCTTTAGCGAACACTAAATATATATATAAAGTACCTAGAATTTTACGTAGTGAAATTGATAACTATCGCGAGGGTTTATTAATCGGAAGTGGTTGTTATGAAAGTGAAGTATTTATCCAAGCACGATCTAAATCTGATGAAGAACTATCTAATATTATTGAATTTTATGATTATGTAGAAGTTCAACCACCGGAATGCTATGAACATTTAGTTGGTGGAGATTTTAGTAATCAAGCTGAACTTTTAGAGCATATCCGAAAGATTATTAGAGTTACGGAAGAAACCGGCAGAATAATTGTTGCGACCGGTGATGTTCATAATATGCGTCCAGAAGATAAAATTTATCGAGAGATTATTGCCAATCAAAAAGTACCAGGGGGTGGACGACATCCTTTGTCTAAATATGGTAAGGTACCCGATCAATATTTCAGGACTACTAGAGAAATGCTAGAAGCTTTTGAATTTTTACCAGCTGATAAAGCTTTTGAAATAGTTGTTACTAATACTAAAAAGATAGCTAATATGTGTGAAATTATTGAAGTAATAATTGAAACAGGTGGTGTACCATTCTCACCTAAAATTGATAAATCAGTTGAGACAGTAACCGAATTAGTGTATAACAAGGCTGCTGATTGGTATGGTAATCCATTACCTTATAATATAGAAGAACGTATTGCTAAAGAGTTATACGGTGATGGAATATACTCCAGTATTAAAGAAGAATTAGAAGGAAAGAATATAAGTGGAGAAACATTATTAGAGCAATCATTTAAATCTTTACACGAAGTTCTTTTACAAGGCTTTGATGCGGTTAAAGAAAAAATAAGAGAAAGTATTAGACTTAAAGAACCAGAGTTAAGCACTGATGATGTTGAAGGAAAAATGAAAAAGAGCCTAGGTGGTATTATTGGTGGGGGATTCGATGTTATATATTTAATTGCTCAAAAATTAGTAAAAAAATCTAATGATGATGGTTATTTAGTTGGTTCTCGTGGATCTGTTGGATCTTCTTTTGTCGCAACGATGATGGGTATTACGGAAGTTAATCCCTTACCACCGCATTATCGATGTCTAAAATGTAAACATAGTATTTTTGAAGAAGATGGTGAACCTTTAGCTAATACCTATTCTTCAGGTTTTGATTTACCAGATTTAGATTGTCCTAAATGTGGCACTAAAATGTTTAAAGATGGTAATGATATGCCATTTGCGACTTTCTTAGGTTTTAATGCTGATAAAGTACCCGATATTGATTTAAACTTTTCGGATTTAAATCAAGCATCTGCTCATGATTATACTAAAGTTTTATTTGGATTAGATAATGTATATCGGGCTGGTACAATTGGAACAGTTGCTGATAAAACAGCCTTCGGTTTTGTTAAAGGCTATTGTGAAGATAAAAATATTGTTATGCGCACAGCTGAAGTGGAACGTTTAGCAATTGGTTGTACCGGAGTTAAACGGACAACGGGCCAACATCCGGGAGGTATTGTTGTTATTCCTGATTATATGGATGTTTATGATTTTACCCCATTTCAATATCCAGCTGATGATCCAACCTCACCTTGGCGGACTACGCATTTTGATTATCATGCGATTGATCAAGATGTTTTAAAACTAGATATATTAGGTCACTCTGATCCAACTCAATTACGTTTAATTCAGGATTTATCTGGTGATATTGTCACAGAAGTTCCACTTGATGATAGAGAAACAATGGGAATATTCTTATCTCCTAAACCATTAGGAGTAACAAGTGAACAAATTTTAAATTCAACGGGTACGTTAGGAATACCGGAGTTTGGAACCCCATTTACGATTCAATTAGTTATGGATACAAAACCTACTAGTTTTGCCGAATTAATTAAGATATCTGGTTTATCTCATGGTACTGATGTTTGGCTTGGTAACGCTAAAGAATTAATTGATAATAAAGTAATACCATTTAAGGACGTAATAGGTTGTCGTGATGATATTATGGTTTATTTAATGCAAAAAGGAATGAAACCTATTAAAGCATTTAAAATAATGGAGTTTGTTCGTAAAGGTAAAGCTAGTAAAGATGTTGAAACATGGACGGGCTTTGCAGGGGAAATGAAAGATGCGGGTATTGAAGATTGGTTCATTGAATCATGTCGCAAAATTAAGTATATGTTCCCTAAAGCCCATGCGACAGCTTATGTAATGAGTGCTTTTAGAATAGCGTGGTATAAAGTTCATAAACCCGAATACTTTTATGCTTCATGGTTTTCAACCAAAGCAACCGACTTTGATATTGAAGTAATGATTAAGGGATATAGCGCTATTAAAGCTAGAATGGAAGAAATTATTAATAAAGGTTATGAAGCTACTAATAAAGAAAATGGTACTTTAGAATGTCTTCGTTTAGCTTTAGAAATGACAGCTCGTGGTCTTAAATGTGCTAATGTTGATTTAAATAAAAGTGATGACATGTATTTTAAAGTGGATGAGGATCATAAGACTTTGATACCACCATTTCGTGCTATTGATGGATTAGGTGATACAGTTGCTAAAAACATTGTTGAAGAACGACAGAAGAAAGAATTTATGAGTATTGAAGATTTACAAAAAAGGGCTAAGATTTCCAGTACATTACTTGATAAAATGCGTTTAATGGGAATTTTAGAGGGAATGGATGAATCAAATCAACTTAGTTTATTCTAGAAAGGTGATAAAATGAAAAATATCGAATATGTTGTTATCTGTGAAGGGCTACTCCTTGATTCGTTATATCGAAATATCGAAAATAAATCTAAAAATACCATTAAAAACTTCTTAGCAAGGGGTAATGTTCATGTTGATGGGCATGTAGTTACAAAGTATAATTATCCTCTTAAGTTAGGTCAAAAAGTAATGATTAATACCCAACAAGTTAGTAATAAGATATATCGTAGTAGTATTGATATTCTTTATGAAGATAAAGAGATAATTGTTATTAATAAACCAGCAGGATTACTTTCGGTTGCGACGGAAAGAGATAAAGAAAATACAGCCTATCACTATGTAATGCGTTATTTAAAAAACAAGAATGAGAATAATAAAATCTTTATTATTCATCGTTTAGATCAAGATACATCAGGTGTATTAATGTTTGCTAAAGATGAAAAAATTAAATTTTTATATCAAGATAATTGGGATAAAATTATTAGAATAAGACATTATTTAGCGGTAGTTGAAGGTAATAAAATTAAAGAAAAAGGTACAATCAAATCCTATCTTAAAGAAAATATAAATCATGTTGTTTATTCTAGTGATAAAGATGGTGATTTAGCCATTACTAATTACCAAGTAAAACTAAAAAAAGAAAATTATACTTTACTAGATGTTTTTATTGATACTGGTCGTAAGAATCAGATTAGAGTCCATATGCATGATCTTAAATGTCCTATTGTTGGTGATAAAAAGTATGGATCAAATCGTAACCCCATTAAAAGATTAGGGCTACATGCTTATGTTTTAGAACTAGTTCATCCTGTAACTAATAAATTATTACATTTTGAAGCGCCTGTCCCTGAAGAATTTAATAAATTATTTAAAATATAAATAAGAGAATATCAATTCTCTTTTTATTTGTTTTTAAAATAAATAACTGTTATAATGATAATAGGTGATAATGATGGAGAAAATATTGTTAGTTGATGGTAATAATTTATTATTTAGAAGTTACTATGCAACAGCTTATAACGGTAATTTTATGCGTAATAGTAAGGGATTCCCTACTAATGCCATATTTGGTTTTGTTAATATGATTAATAAAATAATTACTGAGGAAAATCCTACTTATATAATGGTAGCTTTTGATAAAGGTAAAACTTTTCGTCATGATAAATATCCAACTTATAAAGAAGGACGGATTGAAACACCAGATGAATTAGTAAAACAGTTTCCTATAGCTAAAGATATACTAGGTAAAATGGGTATTAAATATTATGAAATAGATAATTATGAAGCTGATGATATTATTGGAACATTTGCAAGATACTGTAATGAAGATCCTAATTTTATTGGTACAATTATTAGTAGTGATCAGGACTTATTACAATTAATTAGTGATGATATTGATATTAAACTATTAAAAAGTAAAGATTATATTCGTTATAATAAGGAAACATTTAGAGCTGATTATGGTATTGAACCGATTAATATTATTGATTTAAAAGCCCTAGAAGGCGATAGTTCTGATAATATTCCAGGTGTTAAAGGAATAGGTGAGAAAACCGCTTTAAAGATGTTACAAGATTATAAAACATTAGATGGAGTCTATCAAAATCTTGATAAGTTCTCACCTAAAATGCAAGAAAAATTAGTAACCGATAAAGATAATGCTTATATGAGTTATGATTTAGCAACTATTGAAATTAATACTCCTTTAGAAATAGACATTAGTGATACTAAATATATGGGACCTAATTATAATAGTTTAAATGCCTTATATGAAGAATTAGAGTTTTATTCCTTCTTAAGGAAAGCTCCACAACCAATAGTAAAGAAAATAGAAGAAGTATCAATTTTAACTAATTTTGATAATCTAAGTTTAGATAATCAATGTAGTATTTATTTAGAAATATTAGGTACTAATTATCATACTAGTAAGATTCTCGGGCTTGCATATTATGATGCTCATAATAGTTTCTTTGTACCTAATAGTCATTTAAATATCTTTTTACCTTTATTAAAAGGAAAAGAAAAGTATACTTATGATTTAAAGAAATTATATGTAGCGCTTAAATGGCAAACTTTGAATGTTGATAACGTTGTTTTTGATACAATGTTAGCGGCTTATTTATTAGATTACAATATTAAGGATGATGTAGCTGTTTTAGCTAATACTTTTAGTTATGATATACCATTTTATGATGTTGTATTTGGTAAAACAAAATTTATTGAACCAGATATTAATACAACTGGCCTTAATGCGGTAATGAAAGCTAAGTTTATTTATGAAACTTATAAAGAATTTAAAGATAAATTAGTTAGTGAAGAATTATTAAATTTATTTAATGATATTGAAATGCCACTTACTTATGTCTTAGGTGATATGGAATATAGTGGTGTTAATGTTAATCGTGATACCTTAACGGAAATGGGTAAAGAAATTACTATTAAGATGGAGCTTATTAGTCAGACTATTTATAATCATGCTGGAGCCAAGTTTAATATTTCATCGCCTAAACAATTAGGAGAAATATTATTTGAAAAATTAGGTTTAAAGCATGGTAAGAAAGGTGTTAATGGTTATTCAACATCAGCTGATATATTAGAAAAATTAAAAGGAACACATCCCATTATTGATGATATACTAGAGTATAGAATGCTATCTAAATTATATTCAACCTATATTGAAGGATTAATATCAACCATTATGCCGGATCATAAAATACATACAATTTATAATCAAGCTTTAACGAGAACTGGTCGTTTATCTTCAATTGAGCCTAATCTTCAAAATATTCCTATTCGTTATGAATATGGTCGTTTAATAAGAAAGGCTTTTATTCCTAGTCCTAAAGCCGTTATTTTAAGTGGCGATTATTCCCAGATAGAACTACGTATTTTAGCGCATATGGCTAATGTACCAGCTTTAATTGAAGCCTTTAATCAAAATAAAGATATTCATACAAAAACAGCTAGTGATATCTTTAAAGTACCAGAAGAATTAGTTACTAAAGATATGCGAAGAATGGCTAAAGCTGTTAACTTCGGTATTATTTATGGTATAAGTGGGTATGGCTTATCGGAGAATTTAGGAATTGCGACGAGTGAGGCATCAAGATTTATTAAAAATTATTTAGATATGTATCCTGGTATAAAAAGTTATATGGATAATGTTATAAAAGAAGCTCATGAAAATGGTTATGTAAGAACCTTATTTAATCGTAAACGTAATATTCCGGAGCTTAACAATAAGAATTATATGATTAGAAGTGGTGGCGAACGGATGGCACTAAACACTCCTATTCAAGGAACAAGTGCTGATATTATTAAGTTAGCGATGATTAAAATACATCAAAAATTACAAGAAGAACACTTACAAACAAAAATGATTTTACAAGTTCACGATGAATTAATTTTTGATTGTTTAGAACCAGAAAGAGAACAAGTAACTAAGATGGTAATGGATATCATGAACAATGTTTGCGAACTTCGAGTACCATTAAAAGTTGATATGGATTATGGTTGTAATTGGTATGACGCCAAATAAAGACTGAAGTTTGATCTTCAGTCTTTTTTTATTAATCTTTTTTCTTCCTCCACTAATTGTTGTTTGCCTCTTCGCATTAAGCTTTCATATAAAGGTGATGATCCTTTATTATCACCAAGAAAAGCTTCAACTTGTTTTAAAAAGTAGGGAGCATTATAAATGCCACTATTAATTTCATCACCACTTAAAATATGTTGGGGATTAAAGTTTAAATATTGAGGTCGCCCAGATAGAAGATATTGTCCTTTAATATAAAAACCAATTGCTGGTCCATTAAGATCGCGCGGATTAATCATTAATTTTTGTTCGTGACAGGAATCATCATAATATAAAGCATTAGTATCATCATCGATTTGTTCACGACAAATATTAACGGTACAACCAACCATAGCGAGATTACTATTAGAACGGTTATAGCAGTAAGTAGATGTCGTTTCTTTATTTACAGATTCTGGACATTGAGGAGTATTACCAAACATGAATAGTGGACGATATTTCATTAATATATGATACATAATAGAGTAATTTAAGAAGAAAGATACATCACATATTTCTTTTAATTTAGTACTCATACCACAATGTTCTATTTCTAAACCATCTTTATCAAAGTAACGATAAGTATATTGTAAGAAAATGTCAAATAATTGTGATTCATTACTTTCAGCATTAGGTAGACTATCATTAACAGTTGTATGATTCTTCATTTCGTCAACCATAATTTCACCAATACTACTACTTATGGTAACCATCTTTAAAACCCTGGTACTTTTATTAATATAATTAGAGTCAGTGTGGCAATCATTAAAAATGATTTTACGACCATTATTTTCTAAACGGCATTCAATATCATCATTATTAAATGATAAATAAATACGCTTTAATTCATCTTTAAAACAAGGATTATCAGATAACATAGGGGCTATACGATCTTTAATATTTTCATAAAAAGCTTCAAAATTATTGGTTGGCATATATATTTCTCCTTTGTACAAGTTTATGCTTCTTATTTTAAAAACTTTCCGCAAATTATTACTAGAAAACCAACATATATTGTAGTATAATGATAATTAGGTGGTGAGTATGTTTTATTATTGGTTATTTACAATTGTTTTATTGGCTATTATTGAATTAGCAACTATTAATTTAACAACTATTTGGTTTGTTGCAAGTGGTATCTTAGCTTTGATTGTTTCTTTTTTTACAAATAATGCTTTAATTCAAATGGGTGTATTTGTCGTTGGTGGTGTTATTTTATTAGCAACCACACGTTCAACTTTGATTAAATTTTTAAACAATCGAAAGACAAAGACTAATCTTGATCGCATTATTGGAATGCAAGGAATGGTAATCTCCAATATTAAAAAAGGTGGTTATGGCGAAGTAAAAGTTGATGGTAAAATATGGACAGCTTACGCTGATACCAAAATAGTAAAAAATAGTAAGGTTATAGTTTTAGAAATTAATAGTACTAAATTAAAGGTTAAAGGAGTGAAATAAATGGATATATTTTTAATTATTTTAGTTTTAGTTTTAATTTTAGTTATTCCTAATATCAAAATTGTTCCGCAAGCAAAAACTTATGTTGTTGAACGAATAGGTTCTTATTATGCTACTTGGGATAATGGTTTACATGTTAAATTACCATTTCTAGATAGAATTGCTAATAAGGTTACATTAAAGGAAATTGTTAAAGATTTCGCACCACAACCAGTTATTACAAAAGATAATGTCACTATGCAAATAGATACAGTTGTTTATTTTCAAATAACGGATGCTAAATTGTATACTTATGGGGTTGAAAATCCAATTGATGCCATTGAGTCTCTGACAGCAACAACATTACGTAATATTATTGGTGATTTAGAATTAGATGAAACATTAACATCAAGGGATATAATTAATTCTAAGATGCGAGCAATTCTTGATGAAGCAACCGATCCGTGGGGTATAAAAGTAACCCGAGTTGAGGTTAAAAACATTCTTCCTCCACGTGATATTCAAGAAGCTATGGAAAAACAAATGCGGGCAGAACGTGAAAGAAGAGAGTCTATCCTTCGTGCTGAAGGTGAAAAAAGATCTAGTATTTTAATTGCTGAAGGTGAAAAAGAAAGTGCGATTCTTCGAGCAGAAGCTAAAAAAGAATCACAAATTAGAGAAGCTGAAGGTGAAGCAGAAGCTATTCTTAAATTAAAACAAGCAGAAGCTGAAGGTATTAGATTAATTAAAGATGTTAAAGCTGATCAAACCGTTATTACATTAAAGAGTTTAGAAGCTTTACAAGTATTAGCAAATGGAACAGCTACCAAAATTATCGTACCATCAGATTTACAAAATATTGCAACTCTAGGTACAACAATTAAAGAAATGATGTCAGAAAATAAAGAAAAACAAGACTAATATTTGGTCTTGTTTTAAATTTTATTTGATATTTGATATTAATTAAGTTATAATATTAATGGTGGATAGAATGAAAATAAATATAAAAAATGTTGATGTAAATTATATCCAATATGGTAATAAAAAAGGACCTATGGTGATATTACTTCATGGTTGGCAACAAAACATCGAGATGATGAAGGGTGTTGGGGATGGTATAAGTGATAATTGTTATGTAACAATTATTGATTTACCAGGCCATGGAGAAAGCTCTACTCCTAATTATCCTTGGACATTATATGATTATGTCGATTGTCTTTATGAATTAATTAATTACTTAAAAATAGAAAATCCGATATTAGTAGGTCATTCCTTTGGAGGTAAAATAAGTTTATTATATGCATCTAAATATAAAGTTCAGAAATTAGTAGTAATGGCTAGTCCATATAAAGCTAAAGATAATAAATCTTTAAAGATACGCATATTAAAGAATTTAAAGAGTAAAATTAATATTAAACCTTTAGAAGAATGGGCAAAGAAACATTTTGGGTCAACTGATTATCGTAACGCTAATCCGATGATGCGAGAAATTATGGTTAATCATGTTAATCTCGATATTACTGATGAACTATTTAAAATAAAGTGCCCAACTTTAATTATTTGGGGGACATTAGATACTGCGGTACCTATTGATGATGCATATAAATTAGAACAGTTAATTGATAATGCAGGATTAGTAGTATATGAAAATTGTACTCATTATGCTTATTTAGAACGTCTTGGTCAAACAGTTAAAGTTTTACAAAGTTTTATAGAAGGTAGTGATAATTAATGAAAGAGTATTTTCTTTATTCCCTTATTCTTGTCTTTATTTATGCTGGTTTAAAAACGAAAAAAGGTTTTCATATCTTACAACAAAATTTTTATAATGAAAATCAAAGATATTTAAGATGGATTATAAAGAATCCATATAAGGTATTCTTTGAACCAGATATGTTTTTCATTATGTTTATGGTAGGACTATTTATTGATCCTATTATCTTAATGGTATTATTTAGTCTTTATTATTTAGTAGCGTCTTGTTTTCATTACAAAAAATATAAGAATGAACAAACCAAAAAACCCCTTGTTATTACGCCTCGGATAAAAAGGTTATTAGTAACAACTTTAATTTTATATTTAATCCCAGTTATAGGTATGTATATTTTCTTTGATGAATCATATTTAACTTATTATTACTTATTTCTTGGATTATTAATTTATATTAATTATTTTGTCGTTATGGCTGCTAATGTTGTTAATAAACCAATTGAGAAAGCGGTTTTCTATAAATATTGGCATCAAGCATCAAGAAAGTTAAAACAAATGAATAATTTAGTAGTAGTAGGAGTAACGGGTAGTTATGGTAAGACTAGTACGAAGAATGCCGTTAATGATATTTTAAGTATTAAGTATAATTCTTTTCAAACTCCTAAAAATTATAATACAACTTATGGTTTAATTAATACCATTAATAATTATATTGATAAATTTGCGGATATCTTTGTAGCGGAAATATCAGCCATGCGGGTTGGAGAAATAACGAGATCATGTAAATTTATTAAACCTAAATATGCGATTTTAACAAAAATTGGGGTTGCCCACTTAGAAACATTTGGTAGTCAAGAAAATATTCAAAAAGCTAAATTTGAGTTAGTAGAGAGTATTCCTAAGGATGGTACAGCCGTTTTAAATGGTGATGATGAATTACAATTAAGTTATAAATTAAAAAATAAATGTAAAGTAGTTTGGATTGGTATTGATAATAAGGATGTTGATGTTCGTGCTGAAAACATTAAATTATCTTATGAAGGAATGACTTTTGATTGTGTCTTAAAAGACAATAAAAAGAAATATCCGATTACCACTAAGTTATTAGGATATCACAATGTTTATAATATTCTAGATGGTATAGCGATGGGTCTAGAACTTGGCTTAACAATGGAGCAGATCCAATTAGGTGTTAAGAAAATAAATGCTTATGAACACCGCTTAGAATTAAAGAAATATGGTAATATTAATATAATTGATGATGCTTATAATTCTAATCCCGTTGGTTCAAAAATGGCGGTTGAAGTATTAGGCTTGATGCCCGGTAAGAAAATTATTGTTACACCAGGTATGATTGATTTGGGCGAAAAACAATTTGAAATGAATTTTAAATTTGGTCAATATATTTCAGAAGTATGTGATGAAGTTGTCTTAGTAGGAGCCGAACAAACAAAGCCTATTTATGAAGGTTTAATGAGTAAGGACTATAAAGAAAAACATATTCATATCTTAAATGATGTCAAAGAAGCTTTTCCTTTGGTTCAAAAACTTCAGGATAAAGAAACATATGTCTTGTTAGAAAATGATTTACCAGACATATTCAATGAGAAGTAGGAGGATGATTAATTATGGCAATTAAAGTTGGTGTAATATTTGGTGGAGAAACAGTTGAACATGAGGTAAGTATAATATCGGCTATTCAAGCAATTAAAAGTATGGATGCTGAAAAATATGAAGTAATACCTATTTATATTAGTAAAGATCGAATTTGGTATGCTGGTCATATGTTAGCTGATTTAGATATTTATCGTGATTTTGAAAATTTAAAAAGATTTGCCAATCGTGTGGTATTATGTAAAAAAGATGACCGTTATGTTTTACAAAGAATAACGGGATTTTCTAAAAAAGAAATTAGTGATATTGATGTTATTCTACCAATTGTTCATGGTAATAATGTAGAAGATGGATCATTACAAGGTTATTTAGAAACGGTTGGTGTTCCATATGTTGGAAGTAATGTTTTAGGATCAGCTTTAGGACAAGATAAAGTGGTTATGAAACAGATAATGGAAGCAACAGGTATTCCTTATGTTCCATATGTATGGTTCTATGATACAGAGTATTTAACTAATAATGAGCATATTCTAAAAGATATTAAAAAGTTAGGTTATCCAGTTGTAGTAAAACCAGCAACACTTGGTAGTAGTATTGGTATAACCATTGTTAAAGATGAAGATAAAATAGATGAAGCCGTTTTGGAAGCTATAAAATATGATACAAAGGTTGTCATTGAGAAAAAAGTTGAAAACTTAATGGAAATCAATTGTAGTGTATTAGGCAATTATGAATATCAGGAAACTAGTGCTTTAGAACAAGTAATAAGTGCGGATGAATTCTTAACATATAGAGATAAATATTTGGGTAATACTAAAGGTGGTAAGTCTAAAGGTATGGCTTCAACTAATCGTATTATTCCTGCTAAAATAGATGAAAAGATGACTGAAGAAATAAAAGATTTAGCGAAGAAAACATTCACAACTTTAAACTTAAGTGGTGTATGCCGTATTGATTTCTTGGTTGATAAAAAAAGCAATCATATCTATGTTAATGAACCAAATACCATTCCAGGATCTTTATCTTTCTACTTATGGGATGCAGCTGGTAAAGAATATCATACTCTATTAGATGATTTAATTACTTTAGCTATCAAAGAATATAAAAACAATGCTAAAAAGATTAATTCATTTAATACTAATATATTAAGCTGTCATAATGGCTTAAAGGGAGTAAAAGGTTCAAAAGGAATGAAGGGAAAATTAAGATAAGATATGCTTATCTTTTTTTAATTGACAATAATCAGAATTAGATATATCATATACTATTAAGAATGGGGGATATGTGAGGATATGAAAATTTTAAAAAAGTATAATTTATCTGATTTAGGGATAAAAATAAAAGGAACTTTAGGTATACCTACACAAGAAGATAAATCGGTCGAAGGATTAAGAAAAGCTAAAGCCATAATTTTACGTGAGTTTCAATTTGTTGATTCATATTTAATGAACGATTTTATAGTGGAAGCTAAAAATTTTTTTGAGCAAGAAAAAAGTGATAAAGGTAAGAGATATAAAGCTTTTTATACTCCTTATGGAATAGCAAAAAATGATGATAATCAGGGCTTAATAAATACGCCATTAACAAAAACAATTATTATTCCTGCTGATAGAAAAAGTGAACTAAATGTTGTAATTGACCAAGATGAAAAAGATAGAAAAAATTTTGAAAATGTTTCTCAAATAGATGACTATTTAGAACGTATTAATGGTTTTCAATTTATTTTTGATTTTGGTTATAACTTATATAATGATGGTAAAATTAATTCCCAATTAATAAAATTTGATGCAAGATTTGAAGACCTAGTTAAACGTTTAATTGAAGTAAGATTAGAAAGACCTAGTATATCAATGGGTTTTGCTATGAAACTAGTTATTAACGAATTAAAAACAGGTGAAAAAATAACTGGTAATGAGGTAGAATTATTTGATAATAATGATTTCTTACATAATATATCATTAATTATTAAAAACAAATTAAGATTATATATGACACCACAACAAGAAGCAGAATTAAGACAAATAAGAGTATTACAAAGATTTAAAAATATGGATTGTGATATGGTTGCACAATTTATTGCTAATGCTAAATCAGTTATAGCCGATGAGAAATTTGAAGCCAGAGACTTAACTATTGCTAATCCAAAATCAAACATAAATACCATTTTTTCGTCTATGAAGTATATAATTCCAGCTAATCATATAGGCTTTTGTAAAGGCGTTTACTACAAGCCAGGTGATCAATGTAAAGTATATGAACAGGTTTTTAATCTATCAAGAGTAGATTATTTTAGCTTTGATTCTGATTGTTATTATGATATGTATACAACAAAAAATGGACTTAATCAGAAATTATTAATGCATAATTTGGAATTTAAAACAATCTTTAATGATTTAGTAAAGATTTGTTTAGATGAGCCAGATATATCTATGGAGGAGGTTTTTAATAAAGCTATAGATCTTTTAAAGAAGCGAATGACATTAAAAGTTAGAACTCTATCAGAAGCAAAGAAAGGATAGATGATAATATGGGTTTAATGCATTATTATCAGGAATCAAAAGCTAAATTATTAAGTAGACATAAAAATTTAAAAGAAAAAAAGATATTAAGAGAGTTTAGACATGTTAATGCTGGTTTAGCTGCCGATTTTATAATAGAAGTTCAAAGAGCATTGGATGATGTGAATGCTGATGCAAAATATTCTTATGTTAGTTTTCATTGTCCAGATGATTATGGCTGTGATACAGCCCATGGATTAATATATCTTACGGAACTTGGTGGAATAGTAAGTAAAGGTATTAGTAGGTGTAAAAGAGGCGATAAAGACGTTTTGGCAGATATCTTTAAGAGTCTTTGTGGCACTAAATATGTATATTTTCCTTGTGATACTAATGAATATAATTTATCAAATGAGCGTACAGATGGTATTAGTTCTGATTTAAGAGCATTTAATCCTATGTTCAATGATATTGTTAATGAACTAGTACAATTACGTCTAGATAGTCCTGATATGCCTATGGAAGAGGCAATGTTTAGAATAATTAATAATATACCCAAGAAATTTTGTAAAGAAAAAAAGCCTACAACATTAAATTAATATATAAAAATAGAAAGCAGCGTTGTTATGAAGTTGAATGAACAAATAAAGGGAGAACTACATTATTGTCAAATATGTACTTCTAAACTTTTTAAATTATCTTTAACACCCAATCAAGAAAAAGTATTAGCTCACAGAAGAGTACTTAATCAATTTAGAAGAGTAACTCCTGAAGTGGCTGGAAACTTTATTGCTAAAGCCCAATCCGTATTTTCAGAAATAGACTATGCTATTACTAATTTAGATTATGATTATCCAATTAATACCGAGGATGGGTTTGTTAATATGGGATATCTAGGTTTATTAATAGTAGCGCCTCTAACGGTTATTAATCAAATTAAATATCTTAGAGAAAATGGTGAACTAAAAGATTTTTATGATACATATGATTTATTATATCATATACCTCATCTTACGATTTTAGGCAAATATGAAATGTATAATCAAAAAAGTGGTGTAAGTAGTAAATTAGTAGATTTAGATGATAGATTTATTAATCTTGTTAACCAATTAGTGTATACCCGTTTAGAGGATCCTAGTATACCAATGGTAGATGCGATGGATATGGTCGTTAAGAGATTAAAAGAAGGACAGTATCGAAGAATAATTGGATAAGAAAAATCTTATCTTTTTTCTTGCATATATTTATCATATAAGGTAAAATAATACATATGGACGATTAGTTCAGTTGGTTAGAACGCTACCTTGACGTGGTAGAGGTCGTAGGTTCGAATCCTACATCGTTCACCATTAATATTAAAAAAGGACAATTTATTGTCCTTTTATTCTATTCTTGTACCAATATAATCATAATCATCGATACTATATTTATCATCTACTTTTATTAACTTTACTATATAACTACTATTATATTTATTATTATCATTGTTATCATTTAAATCAATTATTATATATATATTATCATTATCTTTATATGTCTTATAGAAATTATATGAATAACTATCTTCATAACCAATAATATAGCCTTTAAAATATATAACATTATCTTCAACCTTAATATAACCATTCTTAGTAGCATTATTAATAAGTTCTTCAATTAATCGCTCACTCATATAATATTTATCCATAAAGTATTTTTTAAGACTAGTCATATCTTTACATTCATCTTTAGCGCACTTAATAAATTTCTCATGATTATCACTAGTAATCATAACATTATCGATTAAATAGCTATCAAAATCAGTACTAAAACCATAATCATAATTTATGAACACACTGGTAATATTGTTTACTGTATCATTTATGTCGATTTTATTATCAGATAAAGTATTATTAATTAAATATAGATCTAAAGACAACTCTTTTTTATTACTATCTTTACCATAAACAATATTGTTTAAACCACTCTTTAAACTATAACTAGTAGTAGGATAGATCTCATAACCTTTTAGATTAGTCGTAACAACAATATTAGCAGTAGTTGTATCTCTGGTTATATAATATCTAGGTGTATATAAACATTGTCCATATATTGAACTACATACTTCTTTACCATCAATACTAATAGTAAAATTATCTTCTTCAGGTTTTTCATCTTCTTTATTAGTATTTTCATCTGTATTATCTTTAGTATTATCATTATTAGTAGTATCAATATTATTATTAGTCTTATGTTTATAGTTTTTAATAATTACTGTTGTTGTAATAGTACTACCAATAAGAAAGAATAAGGCAATGATACCAACAATTAATTGCTTTTTAGTTAATTTTAGCTTCATTTATATTCCTCCTAGCTTAATTATATAATTGATTAATCAATAATACAATTAAATTTATGTAAAAAAGTAATTTTTAGTATTCCAAAGTTGTAACAATGTGATATAATAAAAAAGTATTATTTAGTTAGTACTAAATATTTATGTCTCCTTAGCTCAGTTGGTAGAGCAACTGACTCTTAATCAGTGGGTCGGGAGTCCGAGCCTCCCAGGGGACACCAATTTTGAAATTTAAAGATACGTATATACGTATCTTTTTATTTTCTAAATTATAACTTATTCTTGATATAGTGTTGCATTTTGTACAGATGTTGCATATAATATAGATGTAAGTCTATATAGATAGTTATCAATGAAGGAGAATAAAGTATGAATAAAAAGAATAATGAAAAAAAAGTATTAATATTTAAGGCACTGTCAGATAATAATAGATTGCAGATAATTGATATGTTATCATGTGGAGAAATGTGTGCTTGTAGGATATTAGAGAAGCTCAATATAACACAACCAACACTTTCACATCATATGAAAACTCTAATAGATGCTAAATTAGTTATAGCAAGAAAGGAAATAAACTGGGTATATTACAGTTTAAATAAATATACCATTGATGAATTAAATAAGTTCATTCAATATATTTCTAATGAAAAAGATGATTGTATCTGCAAATAATATATGAACTCATATTATATTGATGCTTTTAATTATATAGATGAAAAAAATGAAAAAGGAGAGATTTGTTATGAAAAAAATGAAAATATTTGAGCCAGCTATGTGCTGTTCTACTGGTTTATGTGGAGTAGGTGTTGACCCTGAATTAATAAGAATATCAGCTGTGATTAACAGCTTAAGTAAAATGGGAGTTATAGTAGAAAGATATAATTTATCTAGTTCGCCTCAAGCTTTTGTTAATAATAAAGAAGTAAATGAATTTATAAACAAAAATGGTGTAGACAAATTTCCAATAATTATGGTTGATGAAAAGATTGTTATTGAAGGAAGATATCCTACTAATGAAGAAATGTTAAACTTATTAGGAGTAACAATTGATATGCCTAATACAATATTGCCTAAAAAAAATAATGGATGTTGTGGTGGCGGAGGCTGTTGTTAATGAATAAATCATTTAATCCTAACAATATAAAGCTTACAAAATATTTATTTTATACTGGTAAAGGTGGCGTTGGTAAAACTTCTACTGCCTGTGCAACTGCTGTAAGCATTGCCGATAGTGGTAAAAGCGTTTTGCTAATAAGTACTGACCCTGCCTCTAATTTGCAAGATGTATTTGAAATGGAATTAAGCAATAAGAAAACTCAAATAAAAGGTGTACATAATTTAACAGTCATCAATCTTGACCCCTTAAAGTCAGCAGAAGAATATAGAGAAAGCGTAATTGCACCATATAGGGGCAAATTGCCTGAAGTAGTAATTAAAAATATGGAAGAGCAATTATCAGGCTCATGTACAGTAGAAATTGCTGCTTTCAATGAGTTCTCTAATTTTATTGCAGATGAGAATATAGAAAAAGAATATGATTATGTTATTTTTGATACAGCACCAACCGGACATACATTAAGAATGTTACAATTGCCATCAGCATGGAGTAATTTTATTAGTGAGAGTACTCATGGAGCTTCTTGTCTTGGTCAATTATCTGGGCTAGAAGAAAGAAAAGAGATATATAAAAAAGCGGTAAATACATTAGCTGATAAAGAAAAAACAACATTGATTATTGTTTCAAAACCTGATTCAACACCTCTTATTGAAGCTGAAAGAGCATCAAAGGAACTTTCTGATTTAGGCATAAACAATCAAATTATGATTATAAATGGGGTATTACAGGGATTTGATGATTCTATTTCAGAAGGATTATATCGTAAGCAGCAAAAAGCTCTTGCCAGTATGCCTAATGGATTAAAAGATAAGGAAATATATGCAGTTCCATTAAGAGCATATAATATTACTGGAATAAATAATGTGAGAGCATTTTTAACACATGACATATTAGATAGTAATGTTGAGACATTACAAACTGAAAATATACTTAGTTTGCATGATGTAATAGATGACATATATAATTCTCATAAAAAAGTTATATTTACGATGGGCAAAGGTGGAGTAGGAAAAACTACAGTAGCCTGTGCCATTGCCTTAGGATTAGCTAATAAAGGTCAAAAAGTACATCTCACCACAACTGACCCAGCCAATCATTTAAATTTGCTTATGAAGAATTATAGTTTAATTACTATAAGCCATATTGATGAACACGAAGAACTCCAAAAATATAAAGAAGAAGTTCTATCAAAGGCAAAAGAAACAATGTCAGTCGAAGATATAGCTTATGTAGAAGAAGACTTGAAGTCGCCCTGCACACAAGAAATAGCGGTATTTAGAAGGTTTGCTGAACTTGTAGAGAAAGCTGATGAAGAAGTTGTAGTTATTGATACAGCACCAACCGGACATACTTTATTACTTTTAGATTCTACTCAAAGTTATCATAAAGAAATACAGAGGTCTCATGGTGATATACCAGAATCAGTAAAAAAACTACTTCCACGATTAAGAAATGCAAATGAGACAGAAGTAATAATTGTAACCTTAGCTGAGACAACGCCTGTATTTGAAGCAATGAGATTAGAAGAAGATTTAAAAAGAGCCGGAATATCAAGTAAGTGGTGGGTTATAAATTCGTCATTGTATAAAACTGGCACTACAAATAAGATTTTAAAAGCAAAGGCAAGTAATGAAATAGAATGGATAAATAAAGTAAATTCCCATTCTAAAGGAAACTTTGCAGTGATTAGTTGGAATCCGGAAGAAATAAAGGGAGATAAATTAATTGAACTGTAGATTAATAAATGAATGTTAGTGTTCATAAGTAAAAAGGAGAACATTATGAAAGAAAGTAAAGAAGAATTAAGAGAACATATTCGTAATAATTATGCGAATATAGCAAAAAAAGAAGCTCAAGGCTGTTGTGGTGGAGGCTGTTGCTGTGGTGATACACAACAAGACATAGAATCAATATCTAAAAATATTGGATACAATGAAAACGATATTTCAAGTGTCCCAACGGAATCCAATATGGGTTTAGGATGTGGTAATCCCATTGTAATAGCAAGTCTTAAAGAAGGAGAAACAGTTTTAGACCTTGGTAGTGGTGGTGGATTTGATTGTTTCCTCGCAAGAAGAAAAGTAGGTTCAACAGGATTAGTTATTGGAGTAGATATGACACCTGAAATGATAAAACTTTCAAGGGCAAATGCAATAAAGTCAAAGTATGACAATGTACAATTCAGATTAGGCGAAATTGAGAATTTACCTGTAGAGGATTCATCAATAGATGTAATTATATCAAACTGTGTAATAAACTTATCTTTGGAAAAAGAAAAAGTATTTAAAGAAGCATTTAGAGTATTAAAAAATGATGGTAGATTATCAATATCTGATGTTGTAGCTACTGCTGAGTTGCCAGAAAAAATTAAACAAGATTTAAGAATGATGTCTGGATGTATTGCTGGAGCTGAGTATGTAGAAAACATTAAAGTAATGCTTAAAGAGTCAGGCTTTATTGATATAAAATTATATCCAAAAGATAATACTAGAGAGATAATAAATTCGTGGGTACCAGATGGTAACATTGAAGATTATGTAGCTTCATATATAATTGAAGCGAAGAAGAAAAAATGACACAACAAGTAGAAGAGACTAAACCTTTCTTTCACAAATTAAGAAGATAATAATTTTAGAATAAACAGGTTATTAACTTGTTTATTTTTTATTGACATTAAAATTATTAAGTGTTAAAATCTAATTACAATTAAAAAGACTCTTATTAAGAACTGGGAAGATGAAGATCGTTGATCCAGTGGCAACCCTTGGATAAAGAAGGTGCCTTACTTAGCATAGTATAACTATGAACAATGAGAGAAAGTTTTAGCAAACTTTCCTCTCTGGGAAGTTTTTTTATTGTTAGAGAGAGGAAAGAAAATGGAAAAAATATTATTTACATCCGAATCAGTTTCGGAAGGACATCCTGATAAGTTATGTGATCAAATAAGTGATGCTATCTTAGATGAATGTCTAAAGCATGATCCACATGCTCGTGTTGCGTGTGAGTGCTACATTACAACTGACTTATTAATTATTGGGGGAGAAGTTAGAGTTAATACCACTATTGATTATGAAAAAGTTGCTAGAAAGGTTATATGTGATGTTGGTTATCAAAATGAAGAATGGGGAATTGATGGTAATACTTGTGAAGTAAAAGTAGTTATTAATGAACAATCAAGTGATATTGCGCTTGGTGTTGATAGTGGCGGTGCTGGAGATCAAGGCATAATGTTTGGATATGCTACCAATGAAACTAGTAACTATATGCCTTTACCTATATCGATTGCTCATGATCTTATTTTATTGGCGACCACCCTTCGTAAAAACAAGACGTTTTTAGATGCAAGACCAGATATGAAAAGTCAAGTTACGATTGATTATAGTGATCCTACTAATTTAAAAATTGATAATATGTTAATGTCGATTCAACATAATGAAGATTATAGTGAGTTAGAATTTAAGACTTTTATTAAAGAACATATTATGGATGAAATTGTTAAGAAGTATCATATGAATACCAATTATAAATATTATATTAATCCAACCGGGAGATTTGTTATTGGAGGACCACTTGGTGATACCGGATTAACGGGTAGAAAAATAGTGGTTGATACATATGGTGGTATGGCCCGAATTGGTGGCGGGTGTTTTAGTGGCAAAGATGCTACCAAAGTAGATCGTAGTGCTTCTTATATGGCTAGATATATTACTAAAAATATTGTAGCGGCTAAATTATGTGATAAATGTGAATTACAATTAAGTTATGGGATTGGTATGGTGGAGCCATTATCAATATTTATTGAAACATTTAATACTGAAAAGATATCAAAAGATAAGATATTAGAGATTATAAAGACTAATTTTGATTTGACACCGAGGGGGATAATTAAAACCTTAGATTTGACAAAACCTGTTTATTTGCAAACAGCTGTAGGTGGACATTTTGGACGCGATATTTTTAATTGGGAGAAACTTGATAAAGTAGAGCAACTAAATAATATAGTAAATATTTAATAATTATGTTATTATTACAGTAGGTGATATTATGAGTAATAAGGTAGTATGGGTATTTGGGTGTTCAGCTGCTGGTAAAAGTACTTTTATCAAAAGAATGGTTACTAAAGATGACGTTAACCTGCTTACCGAATTAGGGTGGATTAACCATCATATTTTGGCAATTCAAGAAAGCATTGATTATATAAAACAAAGCGAAAATGATCCAATTGGTGATAGAAGAGTAGAAATTATTGATCGGGTAATAGAAGAAAATAATAGAAATAATAATACTATTATGTTAATAAAGGGTCAGAATGTTGATTTTGATAATAATCTAGTTGGAAGATTAATTGAGAGACTACCTAATATTGATTATGAAGTAATATTCTTATTTAGTGATTTAGAAACTATATTTGAGCGAGGGAAGAAGAAAGAATGGTTTACTGAAGAAGATGATAATATTGATGATTGGTATGATCATATGTATAAAACAGCTTTATTAGTAAAGGGTTTAAAAAATATGAAAGTCATAGCCATTGATTCGACGGATGGTTTTAGAATATCTTCTTTTCAAGAGTATGATAATAATGTTAGAAATTTTTAATAGTAGGTGATAAGATGTATAAAGTGGCAATATTTTCCGATATTCATTCTAATTTTCAGGCCTTAGAAGCTATTATAAATGATATTAATAAAAATAAGTTTGATGAAGTAATATGTTTAGGTGATGTTCTAGCTATTGGTCCTAATCCTAGGGAATGTTTAGATTTGATTATTAACAATAATATTCGAATGTTATTTGGTAATCATGAGTTATACTTTATTGAGGGTATACAAGTTGATGATGAATTATCAGATCGTCAAAAGGAACATCAAAGATGGGTGGCTAGTAATTTAGATAATAAACATAGAGAGTATTTATTAAAATGTAATCTTGAATATAATTTAAAGATAAATAATTATCTTATTGGTTTCAAGCATTTTTTAATTAATAAAGATTCGACGGATGGTTATCCTTTTCATTCACTGGAAATATTAAGAGATGGCTTAATTAAAGAAATAATCAAGTCAGAAGAATGTGATATCATCTTTTTTGGTCATGAGCATAGTGAATTGGTAATAGATGGTGACTCAAAAAAGGGCTATGATGTTGGTAGTAGTGGTTGTACAATAAACAATCTAACACATTATGTGATATTAACAATTAATGATAATGATTATAGGATTGAGAAAAAAGAAGTTACTTATGATCGTTCTAAATTTGAACAGACAATGCATAATGCTAATTATCCTGATAAAAATCTTATTGCTAGTACTTTTTTTGGATTATAGTTAAAGGAGACAATATGAAACAGGAATGGAAGAAAGTTGAAAAACAGTTTTATTTACCTAAAGAAAAACCTGAATTAGTAACGATTCCCTCATTCCAATTCTTAATGATAAATGGAGAAGGTAATCCTAATAATCCTGATTTTGGTAAAAGAGTAGAAGTATTATATCAATTATCTTATACGATTAAAATGATGCCAAGAAAAGGTTATACTCCTGATGGTTATTTTGATTATCAAGTATATCCTTTAGAAGGTTTATGGGATTTAACAGAAGAAGGCAAAAAAAGTACTACTTTAAATAAAGATGAATTACTATATACAATTATGATTAGACAACCCTGTTTTGTTACGCCTGATGTATTTAATAAAGCGATAGAATTAGTTAAAAAGAAGAATGATAGTCCTTTATTTAATGCAGTAAGATTAGAGAATATGGAAGAAGGATTAGTTGTTCAAATGTTACATATTGGTTCTTATGATAGTGAATCTAAAACTTTTGAACAAATGAAAAAGTTTATTAATGATAATAATTTAGTTATTAAGACATTAAGACATCGAGAAATCTATCTTTCTGATGCCAGAAAAGCTGATCCTACTAAATTAAAAACAGTATTAAGATATTTAGTTAGTAAAAAGTAATTTACATTGTAAATTACTTTTTATACTGTTATAATCAAATAGGAAGTGATGATATGATTAATTTACATATGCATACTAATAATTCTGATGGTGTTTTAACACCAATTGAACTATTAAAGAAAATTGAACAAAATGGTATTAAAATTGCTTCTATTACTGATCATGATAATGTTAATACTTATTTATCTTTAAGAGGTATAAATATTGGTGATTATTATACGGGTATTTTAATACCAGGAGTGGAAGTGAAATGCACTTTTCAGGAATATCCTATTGAAATATTAGGCTATTTTATTGATGCAGATTATTTGAAACCTTATTTTGATCAAAAAGATAAACGAATATGGGAATTTCAAAAAGAAGCTTTTGAGCAAGGAAAAAAAGTGGCAAGGGAGCTTGGATTAAAGTTTGATGATGAAGATATTAGCCCTGGAACATATGCTGGTATCGCATTATTTGATTTATTAAATAAATATTGTGATTATAATATTAGAATATTAGGGCCTGAAATAATGGAAAACAGAGGTGCTCTTTATCGTAACGCCTTTTCTAATCCTGATAGTCCATTTTTTGTATCCGAAGAAAGTTTAGGATTTTCTGCTACCGAAACAGTTGCTAAAATTCATGAAGCAGGAGGAGTAGCAATTCTTGCGCATCCCGGTCAATATAAAATGATTAAAGATAAAATGAAATTTTTAAATGATATATGCAGTAGTACAGATATTGATGGGATTGAGTGTTATTATTTATTACATACAGAGGAAGAAACAAAAGCCTATTTAGATTTTTGTAGGCAACATAACCTACTTATTAGTGGTGGTAGTGATTTTCATGGGACATTATTACAAAATATTATTCGCCAAGATAATATTGATCCTAATGATTTTGAATGGATAAATAATTTTAGAAAAAAAGATAATACTTAGTATATAGCGTATCTGACTTAATGGGTATATTAACTGATATGAGAGGTATTTAATTACAAAAGATTATATAGTATTAACCTAGATTTATAACAATCTAGGTTTTATTAACTGTCATAAAGATGTAAAATATTCTTTTTATTAATTCTTTAAAGTATTTAAATGCAGTATAATATAGTTATAAAGGAGTTGGCAGTAAATGGAGTCTAACAGTATATTTAAAACTTTTTTATCCTTATTATTACTTGTAATTATTATTGGTGGTGGTTATTATTTAAATCAAAAATATAAATGGATAAATTTTAATAGTGCTACTAAAACTAGTAATACGGATTATACTAAAGAAAATATTGATGATTTGGTTTTTAATAATAAAGCCTATGTAAAGGATCTTATTGATACTAATCATATTGATATTAATGCTAATCTTACTAATGAACAAATAGTAACAAAAGAAAATGTTTTAAAATCCTTAACAACTTTAGGTAAAGCAATGAAAAATAAAGTAGATAGTGCCAAAAAAGAAATGCTTAATAAAGATATTATGACTACTAGTGATATAGATGGTTTTAAAAAGATACTATTAAATCAGGCTTATGATTATAATAATACCTTATCCGATTTATCAGAGAAAGTAGATTATAATTTATACACCATAATTGTTTATAATATGCCATTATTAGATTACTACTACATCGATAATAGTGAAAATGTTTATTCAATTGATGTTAATTATGCTTATTTATATAACATTTATAAATATATGTTAGATAATTCAAGTAAAGATTATTGCATCCTAAAAAATAATATTTATAAGTATACTAATAGTAATTATTTATATAAAGATGGTAGTCTAGTTATTTCTTGGATGGACTTTGAAAAAATAATTTTACTTTATGATGGGTATATGACTAAATATTCTACTGATAGTATTGTCAAAAAAGAATATGATAATTTATTCAATATTTATACGGGAGATGATATATTACCTAATAGTTCAATCTATAATCAAGATGGTGTAACATTAAAAGAAGAGGTTTTACAAGCCTATAAAGATATGGTAAATAATCATTCTAGTTTTTCCCGAATAGATGAAATAAAAAATAAATACAATAATATTACGGAATAGGGAAAAGACATATGTCTTTTTTTATTAATTGGGCTTATACTATTGACAAATATATTAGAATATTATAATATATTAATGGAGATGATATAGTGAAGATGAATATAAAGGATTTAGCAACTATTTTTGATGTTTTATCCAATGAGGTAAGACTTTGTATTTTAGTAAGCTTATGTCATACCAAAGAAAAGAATGTTACAGGTTTACAAGCATGTGCTTGTACATCACAATCAGTGGTGTCACAGCAATTAGCTAAATTAAAGGCGATGGGTATGATAAGCGCTAAAAAAGTGGGTAATGAGGTCTATTACTCCATTGCTAATAAAGAAATTGAAGAAATAATTAAAAAGTTTGAGATAACCAAAAATTAGTTTTATGTTACAATCTGTCAAAGTCCATAAAAAGAGGAGGAAAGAAAATGTTAAAACATGTTGATGAAAATAATTTTGAAAAAGAAGTTTTAAAGAATGATAAGTTAATATTAGTTGATTTTTATGCTAATTGGTGTGGACCATGTAAAATGGTCGCCCCTATATTAGAGAGTATTAGTAAAGAAGAAACAGGCTTTGATATAGCTAAAGTAAATGTTGATGAAAATGGACAGTTAGCGATGCAATATCAAGTTATGTCAATACCAACGATGATACTATTTAAAAATGGCAGTCTATTAGATAGTATGGTTGGCTTTGCTAATGAGCAAGCAATTAGAAGTTTTGTTAATAAACATTTAAATTAGAAACACTTTATAGTGTTTTTTTCTTAAGACAATAAGTGTTATAATTATAGTAGAAAAGAGGCCAATTATAAAATGGATAAAATATATTTAACAGATCTTGTTTGTCAGGATGATAGTATTAATCTAGATGAATATCTAATATTTAGTAAAATGGTTAGAGATAATATGGAACATCCTGATTGGTTAGGTGTTTTTTCAGAAGATGATTTAAAACAAATGTTAAAAGATAATAGTAAAATATGGAACTATTATTTAAATGATGAAATAGTTTGCTCAATGATGTATATACCAGCAACAGAACATTCAGCAATGAAGTTAGAAATAAGTAATTATGATTTTAGACTTATAGCTGATTATGGGCCTATGATGGTTAATCCTAAATATATTGGTAATGGTTTACAATATCAAATGCTAAAAGTTTTAAATCAATATGCCTTAAATATAGGTTGTAAATATGCGGTTGCTACTATTCATCCTGATAATATATATTCTATCAATAATTTTCTCAAAGATGAATTTCTCAAAATTGGTCAAAAAGATTTTAAAAGAGGGCGAAGAGATATTTATTTCAAGCAATTAAATTGTAACTGAAAATATATAATTTTTGAATAAAAAATGTTGAATTAAAACATACTACAATTATATATAGGAAGTGATAATATGGAAGATGAAAAAAAGAAATATATGAGAAGAGGAATAATCGTCTTTTTATGTTTAACTAATGTTTTATTACTAGGTTTAACTTATTGTATGGCTTATTCAAAAATTAATGGCCATAACCCTAAAATTATAGAAGACAAATATACTGATACTAATGTATGCTAAAAAATAATCTAATGATTATTTTTTCACAATAAATGAAAAAATTATTCATTTATTGTTTTTTAGTGTTATAATAATAGCACTTTTAATGAATTAGGACCTTTTTTAATTTAAAATTAAAGTCAAAAACAACGGGAGAAAAAGTATGAAAGTAAATAGTATTAATTATTATAGTAAAGAAATAAAACAATTATCAGCTGCTGAAAAAAAATACTATTTTCAATTAGCTAGTATTGGTGATGAATATGCTAGAAATAAACTTAAAGAGCATTATACTTTATTTGTTATAAACTTAGTAGTAGAGAAGTTAAAAATTAAGCCTATTCCTGGTCTTGATATGGATGATTTAATTAGTATTGGAATATTAGGAATGTTTAAAGCATTAAATTCTTTTAAATTAGACAGGGGAGTTAATTTTGTTTCTTATGCTAAGACATGTATAAAAAATGAAATATTTATGGAATTAAGAAAAAATAAAAGGCATCGTACCATTAGTGTAAATAAAATGGTTTATTATAATGGTAATGCATTATCTTTATTAGATACATTATGTGATGATTGTAATATTGAAGAGGCTTATAATGAATATGAATTATATGAGGAGATTAGAAAAGCTTTATTTTTTCTTACTGCCAAAGAACATCAGGTTGTTAGTATGCGTAATGGTTTTGAAGATAATGAACCATTATCTCAAAAAGAGATTGGCGTTATAATGAATCGTTCTCAATCAACTGTAAGTAGAATAGAGGCCTCAGCTTTAATACAGATTAAGGATTATTTATTTAAGATGGAAAATCATCTTGGTTATAATGGAAAATCAGAAGTTAATGATAAAGAGGTTTGTGAACAAAAAGTTGTTTAGATAGCAATCTTTTATTAATATAACTTATATTGACTTTCAGATATGTTAGTGTTATTATTCTCATTGAAGAAACAAATGATTAAAAAGTTATCAACTCGGTATTAAGATATAATAAAGTTGGTGGTTTATGGAAGTAAAAAATTACACTGAAGAATCAATTAGTTTTGAGCCAATTACTAAAGAAAAAATAATTCGTCAAATAGAAGAAAAAAAATGTGCTTTTCATAGTGGTATGATAGTGAAATACTATGTTGAAACTAGAGTAGTAGATGGACAAACTATAAAGTTGGTTTATTTTCAAAAGAAATGCTTATTTAAAATAAAGTGTGACACTGTTGAGTTATTACCTATTGAGCAGGGTTATCCTTTATATTTACGATTTAAGGTTGGGAAAAAAACAAATGAGCACATGGGATTTAGATTAGTTATTTGTAATCTAACTAATGAACCAAAAATTTCTTATTCTTCAAAAGAATATGATGATATTTGTGTTGCTAAAGGTAAAAATCATTTAATCATACCAATTGGAATTGATGCAAATGGTAAGCAAGATATTTTTGATTCTAATAATGCTAAGATAGCTACTTTAAGACTGGACTTATTAGAATATGATAAAACGGCAAATATTTATATAGGTTGGAAGAAAATTAATGAAGAATTAGCTCAATTGGTAGTTATAGATACTTATGGAAGAATACTATTTAATGATAATACTACATATTTAATTAATTATTCGGTTAGATTATTAGTTGTTGATAATCAAATCATAATTATTTGTTTATTTAAAAAAATCGATGGAGAGATAAGACCATTAGTTGTTACACCAAACACTATGAATATTGGAGATATTTTCTCCGAATTTATTATTTATGAAAATAATCTCATAAAACATAAATTAGCAAATGATGAAAATACTTGTGGTTTATCAAGATTAGTGTTAGATTTGCAAGGAAGAGCTACTTTAGATAACATTATACCGGCAAAATATAAAAATATTACTTTAGTAGCAGATAAAGAAATGGCATTAATTGAAAGACCAGCTCGTGATGGATCAAACCACAGTTTCTTTGGTATAGCTTACATTGAGCCAAATGAAATGAAGGGACAGTTTTTTCTTGAACCTTTTTACGCAAAGATAGATGTTTTTGATGATGGTGACAACTGGTGTTTTAGAACTCAAAGAACTATTATTACAACAAAATGTATAAGTAATCATCTTTTAAAAAAGAGAACTATTGGTAAAAGTATTTAATTATGTAAGCTAATAACTTACATAATTTTTTTATATTAAGAATATAGGCATAATTAATTATATAATTTGTTGGATAAAATGCTAATTTTGTGCTATAATAACCAACTATTAACTTTTATTATCAATAAAATTAGAAAAACAAGAAGAGGAAGTATGCTGTATGTATTCTAATAGAAAAATAAATTATGTTTTTGATGGCCTTGATTTACCACCATTACTTTCCGAGGAAGATACCATAAAATATCTTTATTTAGCAAAAAATGGTGATCTAAATGCTAGAAATATATTAATAGTGCATAATATAAGAATAATAACAACTTTGATACATACTTATTTTGGATATGATAATAATGCCACGGTAAGTGATGAGGATTTGGTTAGTGAAGGGGTATTTGCTATCGTTAGAGCTATTGAAAACTTTGATTTTGAGATAGGAATAACCTTTAGATCTTATTTAAAACCATGTATTAGACATGTAATTAAAAATCAATTATCTAGAGTTAAGTCATACGATATGAGTTTAGAAGCCACTTTAGATAATAATAATGAAGATGATGATTTTTCACTACTACGAGCACTAGATACTGGTCAGAATGTTGAAAATGATTATATTGAACAAGTAACAGGTAGTGATATTGAAGCCTCTTTATTTATTTTAAATGAATTGGAAAAAAATATTATAATTCTTTTTTACGGTCTTTTTAATCAGCAAAGTTTTAAGACAAGAGAAATTGCTGAAATGCTTAATACTCACCAAAGTACTGTTTCAAAGAATCTTATAATGGCTAGAATAAAATTGCGGTCTTTTTTAAGTAGACGGCTTTTTTATAAAATTCCTATTAAAGATAAACAAAAGCAATTAGTAGGATAAAAGTAACTATAATATTAATACTAAAAATATATACTTGACATATTATGGAAATTACTCTATAATGCTTTTAACGACTGCGAAGGAAAGAGTAATGATATTTTTATTTAAAGCGAGTTAGAATAGGTGGAAGCTAACAATAAGATATTAATGAAAAACGCTCCTGAGTTACTTATACGAAGAGGTTAGTAGTGTAAGTCGGAATGTAATCCGTTATCATATTACTAGATTTGTTAGAATTAAGTAGATCATGAATAATGATAATTAGGGTGGTACCGCGGATACAACAGTAATTCGTCCCTGCAAGGGATTTTGAATTGCTGTTTTTTTAATGCTAGGAGGATTGTTATGATTGAAAAAGAAAAATTAAGAGAATATGCTCGTAAGTTAATGTTTGAAATGAATGAAGATGAGTATGTTACATTAGAGAGTGAATTTGAAGTAATATTAAAACAAATGGATTTAATAGGTAAGATTGATGGTATTAAAGATTATGAACCTATGACTTTTCCTTTTACTGATTATCATACTGCTTTGCGAGAAGATGTAATAGGTGATAATTTACCGGTCGAAGATGTTTTAAAGAACGTTAAACAGGTTAATCATAATCAGGTTAAAGTACCAAAGGTGGTGGAGTAAATGAATTATTCAGAAAAATCTATTAGTAATTTAAGAAGTAAATTGGATAGTAAAGAAATAACTAGTTTTTCGGCTTTTATGGAAGCTAAAAGTTTAGCTTATGTATATCAAGAAAAATACAATTCTTTTATTACCATTATGGATGAAATGGAAGAACAAAAAAGTAATAGTATTTTAAGTGGCATTCCTTATGCTATAAAGGATAATTATTCAACTAAAGGTATATTAACAACAGCTTCATCTAATATATTAAAAGATTATGTTCCAGTCTATGATGCAACTGTTTATAAGAAATTAAAAGAGGCTGGTGCTGTCTTAATTGGTAAAACTGTACTAGATGAATTAGCAATGGGGGGAACTGGTACAACTGGTCATACGGGGGTAGTAAAAAATCCCTGGGATGATAGTTGCTTAATAGGTGGATCATCAGCCGGAAGTGCCGCTAGTGTTGCTTTAGATATAGTACCATTTAGTATTGGATCAGATACAGGCGATTCAGTTCGTAAGCCAGCAGCATTTGGAGGAGTCGTAGGTTTTAAGCCCACTTATGGTTTAATATCAAGATATGGTTTATTTCCCTTTGCTTCTAGTCTTGATCATGTGGGAATATTTGCTCGTAATGTATTAGATATTACTTATGTTGTTGATGTTTTAAAGGGAAAAGATGTAAATGATATGACAAGTTTATCAGATGATGGTAAAGTGTATGCTGATAGTATTAACAGTGATATTAAAGGTAAAAAACTATTTTATTTAAAAGAAGCTTGTGAATTAGAGTATTATCAAGATCCAGATGATGAATTGAAACAAACATTAGAAGTATTTCACAAGACTTTAGATAAATGTCGAGACCTTGGCTTTATTGTTGAGGGTGTTAACATAGATAAGAATTTATTTAATGCTTTATATCCTGTCTATATGACTATTTCATGTGCGGAAGCAACTAGTAATAATGCTAATTTAACAGGTATTCTATATGGACCACGAGGTGAGGGAAATAGTATTGATGAAATAATGTTTAATGCTCGTAATAAAGGATTTTCGGAACTTATTAAAAGACGATTTATACTAGGTAGTTATATTTTACAAAAAGAAAATCAAGAAAAATTATTTTTAAATGCTGGTCGAGTAAGACATATGATAGTAGATAAGATTAATGAATTATTTAAAGTATATGATGGTTTAATTATGCCAGCTAGTGGGGGTCCAGCTCCTAAGTTTGGTACAAAAAATGATCAATTATCTGATCGCTATTTATTATTAGAAAATCATTTAGTAATTGGTAATTTTGGAGGATTTCCTAGTATTACCCTACCTAATGGGTTTATCAATATGATGCCCATTGCGATTAATATAACGGGTCGAGTAAAAGATGATGCATTGGTCTTAAATATGGCCAATAAAATAGAAGAAGTATTAGGCTATAAGAATATAACGGCTAGAGGTGATGCTAATGTATAAAGTAGTTATTGGATTAGAAGTCCATTGTGAGTTAAAAACAAAGTCAAAAAACTTTTCATCATCAACTAATAGTTATTCAAGTGATCCTAATACTAATGTGGCACCAGTTGACATTGGTTTACCAGGTATTCTACCAGTTATTAATAAAGAAGCTGTTAGAAAATCTTTAAAAACTGCTATCGCTTTAAATTGTAATAATCCTGATGTTGTAATGTTTGATCGGAAGAATTATTTTTATCCTGATCTTCCTAAAGGCTACCAGATTACCCAAGTAACTAAACCGATGGGCAAGAATGGATACTTAATGATAAATGTTAATGGAATGGATAAGAAAGTTGATATTCATCAGTTACATTTAGAAGAAGATACGGCTAGTTTAGATCATTTCGGTAATTATTCTTTAATTGATTATAATCGTTCGGGAATTCCTCTAATGGAAATAGTTACGGAACCCTGTATGTATTCAGCCGAAGAAGCTATTACTTTTTTAGAGTCATTACGTAATATCTTTCTTTATTGTGATGTGTCAGAAGCCCGTAGTGATTTAGGTCAGATGCGTAGTGATGTTAATATTTCCTTAATGAAAGATACAGATACGGTATTAGGTACTAAAGTCGAAATGAAAAACATTAATTCGTTTGGTAATGTTAAATTAGCGATTGAATATGAAATAAAAAGACAAACCGAAATATTAGAGTCTGGTGGTAAGATTATTCAGGAAACAAGACGCTTTGATTCTGAAGATATGAAAACGTATCCAATGCGTAGTAAAGTCGATGCGGTTGATTATAAGTACTATGTTGAACCTAATATTCCTCCTATTAAAATAGAACAAGAATTTTTAGATGAAATAAGAAAAGAAATACCGGTTTTACCATATGAACGAGCTAATATCTATATTGATAAATATGGTTTATCTAGATATGATGCCACTATTTTAGTAAGAGATAAAAGTATTGCTTTATATTATGAAGAATGTCTTAAAAACAGCGACCCTAAATTAGCGTCTAATTGGATAACAGGTATAATTTTAAGTCATTTACATAAGAATGATTTAAATATTAATGATATTTATCTTACGCCATTAATGCTATCTTCTTTAATTAGTTTAGTAAGTAATGGGACTATTTCTATAAAGCAGGGTAAAGAAGTCTTATATGAGGCTTTAGACACTAATAAAGATCCTCTTATAATCGTTAAAGAAAAAGATATTAAACAGATGGCTAATGATGATGTAATAAGAGATATTGTTAAGAGTATTGTTGATAAACATCCAGAAGTTGTAACTCAATATAAGAGTGGTGCAACAAGAATAATTGACTATTTAGTGGGGCAGGTTATGCGAGAAACTAAAGGTCAAGCTAATCCAGATTTAACGATGAAGTTAATGAAAGAAGAAATAGAAAAGAGGTAATTATGCCTAGTAATAAATATCGTACCCATTATTGTGGTAAGATAGATGATAATGATATAAAAATGCGCGTAAGAGTTGCGGGGTGGATTGAAAATATTCGTGATCATGGCGGAATAATCTTCCTCGATATTCGTGATGAATCAGGTGTTTTACAAATAGTTAGTAATGATGATCATCTTTTTGATGGTCTAACTAAAGAATCCGCTGTAACCGTAAATGGAAATATTAGAAAACGTAATATTGATGATTACAATCCTAAAATTAAAACCGGTACTTTAGAAATGCTAGTTGATAGTATTGAGGTATTAGGGAGTGCTAATAATGTTTTACCATTTGAGATTATTACTTCTCATGAAGTAAATGAAGAAGTAAGATTAAAATATCGTTTCTTAGATTTACGTAATCCTAAAGTACATGATAATATCATTTTAAGATCACAAGTTATTGACTTTTTAAGAACCAAAATGAAAGAATTAGGCTTTATGGAAATGCAAACACCAATTCTAACGGCATCATCGCCAGAAGGAGCTCGTGACTTTATTGTTCCATCAAGGAAACATCATGGAGCTTTTTATGCCCTGCCACAAGCCCCACAAATATTCAAACAATTATTAATGGTAAGTGGTTTTGACCGTTATTTTCAAATAGCTCCTTGTTTTAGAGACGAAGATGCCCGAAGTGATAGGACTCCTGGTGAGTTTTATCAATTAGATTTTGAAATGGCTTTTGCCGAATCAAGTGATGTTTATAATGTAGCTGAAGATGTTTTATATGAGACATTTACCAAATTTAGTCAGAATACTGTAACAGCTAAACCTTTTCCTCGGATTCCATATAAAGAGTCTATTGATAAATATGGTACTGATAAACCAGATTTACGTAATCCCTTAATAATAATTGATATAACTGATGTATTTATTAATAGTGATTTTAAACCATTTCGAGATAATATAGTTAAAGCTATTAAAGTCGATAATATAGCTAGTAAATCTAATGCATGGTTTGATGAAATAGTCGAATACGCTAAATATTTAGGGATGCCGGGAATTGGGTATTTTAAAGTAAATGATGATATGAGTTTTGCCGGACCTATTGATAAGTTTTTAACGGATGAAAATCGGGAATCTATTATCAAGAAAACTGATTTAAAAGCGGGTAGTGTTATATTCTTTATTGCGGATAATAAACAAGCTAGTAAATTAGCTGGTCAAATAAGAATATATTTAGGTGACAAAGTTGGTCTTATTGATCATAATCAATTTGCATTTTGTTTTGTTGATGATTTTCCAATGTATGAATATAGTGATGAAGAAGGAAAATATGTTTTTACTCATAACCCTTTTAGTATGCCCAAAGGAGGAATGGAAGCACTATTAACAAAAAAACCAGAGGATATCTTAGCCTATCAATATGATATTGTTTGCAATGGTATTGAGTTATCAAGTGGAGCTGTTCGTAATCATCGTCTTGATATCATGAAGAAGGCTTTTGAAATAGCCGGTTATGATGAAGAAATATTAAAAAATAAGTTTAAATCTTTATATACAGCATTCCAATATGGAGCTCCTCCTCATGCGGGAATGGCTCCGGGAATTGATCGCATAATTATGTTATTAAGTAATCAGACCAATATAAAAGAAATAATAGCGTTTCCTATGAATAGTAATGCTGAGGACTTAATGATGGGTAGTCCTAGTATGGTAACAGAACAACAATTAAGAGATGTTCATATTAAGATAAGATAACTTGACTTATAATCAATTTTTGCTATAATAGAAACTCCTTAAGGAAGTGATATTATGGCGGTTGTTGATATAGAGAAATTAATTGAAATAGGCCAAATTATATGCGCTGATTTATATTATTATAATCAAAGAATGTATTTGGATCTTGATCATAATATTGATGGTCCAGAAGTTGAGAAAAATATTTTTGATATCAAAAATAAAAGGGAATACGAAAAATTAGAACTTTGCTATAACCCTATATTTCAAGCTGGACTTCCTGATATCACTAGTTTTATTGGTAATAATCTTGATCAACAAGTAAAATATTATGATATAGATAGACTTCTTTGTAAACAGCCAATATCTTTATTGTATATAAGAATGCTTACTAATAATGCCAGAATGTTAGTTCCATCGGATAGAGAAGAATATATTTCTTTTCAATTACGTTCTTATCTTATTTGTTATTTTTTAAAATATACAGAAGAATGTTTTAAAAATATGGATAATCCCTATCTTTGGCATTTATTCTTACGTTTAAAATATATTAGTAGTTATACTAATCCTATTGTAGAGGATAATTATCTTAACTATAATTTTAAAATAAATTTAAAATGGCAATCGGAAAAGAAGGCAGGCATCCCAAAATATGATGCAGCTTTAGAATTAACAGCCTCAGAGATAGCTTTAAAAGAAATATCGTGGTTATTGACATACAAATTAACTGATTATAAAAAAATAGGAATAGCTACTTTAAAAGGGTGTTACTTATGGTCATGCTTACAAAATGTTTCACCAACAACTAAAAATAATTTATATGATTACTTTTTATTACATAAGAATATGGTTGAAAATGAAGCTAATTATAGGATCGATAAGATGATTTTAAATATCATTGAAGAAGCTTTTAATGATTTAATGACAGTAAGACCAGAAGATAAGCATTTATAATAGCATTTTCCTATAAAAAATTAAAAAAATGCATTCAAAACTATTGCCAAATCTAAAAAAAGATTATATAATGAAATAGTCTTGAATGCGAAATGCCTAATTAGCTCAGTTGGTAGAGCACTCGGCTGTTAACCGATAGGTCGTAGGTCCGAGTCCTACATTAGGCGCCATTAAGATATTAAGGAAACCATTTGGTTTCTTTTTCTTGTTATGATATAATTATACTAAGATAATTACTATAGTAGTATTTGTAAGTGAGAAGGTGATGGTTTGGCTAGTTATGATTTAAATAGAATAAATACTTCATTATTGAAACAACATAAAGCATCTTTTGATAGTGAAAGTAATAATTATACTTCTATAACTTATCAAACATTTATATCAAGCTACTTAAATAATTGTTCAGATATGTACATTAGTAATATTGCTCAAAAGTTAAAATACCATTATGACAAATTGAATATAGGTTATAAAAACATTAGCGGTTGGTGGACTAATTATAATGATGGTATTGAAGAATTAGAAAAAAAATTAATAACTGACTGTTTAAATAATAGTGATAATTTAGGGTATGATAATTTAAATTATCATACTGTTTCAATTAATGGTATGACTTTTATATATGATCTAAATGGAAATATAATAAAGGGATTTGATGCAAGTGGTAATCCGATAAGTATTTTTGGCGAATACAATTATGGGGGATATCAATATGGTGGCGATCAGAATGTTTTCTCACTTGATAATGAACTTGAGTTGCTTTTTGGTGATAAAATGTTTTCTATAATAAATAAGTATTATCCAAATGTTAGTAATAATGATTATGATGCTTTATTAAATATTTATCACAATAATATAGGAGGAGCAGGCTGTGGATATGTTGCTATTACTAACTGTATTTTTAAGGCATTTGAAGGCAAGGAAAAGGAGTTCCTTGATAGGTTTGGTTATCCAATGTATAATGTTGATGAAAATGGTAATATAGATTTTAATTATGAATATATGACAGTGGATTATTTTTTATATACTTGTAAAAACACTTTTGGAGTTGACTTTAATGGTATTACAAGTGGCGTACATACATTGTCAGAAAAGGGGAATGAGTTTATAAAAATGACCAGTCCTAAAGGAATAATTGGATTAAAATCTATAGTGCTTTCCTATTTTGACGATTACTTAAAACAATATGGACTAACTGGAAGCATAAAGAAGCAGTTATATTTTGATATTGATTCGACTGACAAATATAAGGCTTTAATAGCAGATGGGACACAATTTATAACTAACTCTTTCGCCTGGCGTATTGATGGACTGACCTCATATAATAAGTATTATCCTAAAGGAATCTTTCCACGTAATGGCAACTTCTTTGTCCCTGATAATTTGATTGTTACTAATCCTTTTACTGAAGGACATGCAATGTATATAACAGGGGTTGATAATGATGGTGTTCATGTTTCAACGTGGGGTGGATCTGCTAAAGTCGGTTGGGCTCCAATTGGTTTGGTGTCCAGTGAATTTGTTGGCGTTAAAATTAATGTGGATTAGGTGATAGTATGGAATATAAAGATTTTATATTAATGTTGAGTAAGGAAAACTATAATCATGATTTGGCAGTAGAAAAAGGCTTAATTAATGGCTATGATAGTAATTGCTGTTATCAAATATATAATCTATATATGCGTTTTTTTATTCAATACTTAAAAAGCAAAATCGATTTTCAAAATATAAATGAAGAATTTGAAAAAAGTAATTTGTTTTTTGAACTTGGTAAAAACAAATTTTTAAATGTTCATATTATTAATTTTCTCTTTATTGAAAAACTTAATATTAAAGATATTAATGTTTTAAAGGATTATCTAGATGATGGAGAGACTGATGATTCTACCGTTCTTAAGATCGTTGAATCTACCTTTGTTAATGTTATTAAAAATAATTATATAAATGGAAATTATGTTGAAGATAATGTTAAAATTGTAATGCTTAATGATTCTCTTAATAATTATGTAGATAATGATGCCTTAGTTATAAGAATTACTTATAATGGAAGCACCAATTTAAAGGATAAAAAGGATTTTATTAGTTTGATAAGAAATCGTAATAAATTTTTAGAAGCTAAAAAAAATATTTTAGAAGAAAAAATAGGATCTATTCATAAAACAGAAATAATATATGAGGAGGTATTTAAGTAGTAGGCTAAATGAGGTTTATTACAGATACCGTTTTTTATTTACATTAATGTTTGTCTTCTTTGACAATGGCTAATATAAATGCTATAATGTTAGTTACTGACAAGTCATATATTATTATATAGTTAGGTGAGGTTATGAAGATTTCAAGTGTTAATTTAACAATGAGTGCGGTAAGACGTAGTCAATATCCAACCGATGAATTACCAGAATTCTTAATGGTTGGTAGATCTAATGTAGGAAAGAGTAGTTTTATCAATACGATTATCAATCGTAAAAACTATGCTAGAACATCATCTACGCCTGGTAAAACACAAACAATTAATTTCTATTTAGTCAATAATGCTTATTATTTAGTTGATGCTCCGGGTTATGGTTATGCGTCTTTAAATAAAGCACGTCAAAAAAAATTTGGTTTAATGATGGAAGATTATTTAATGAATCGACCTAATTTGAAACATGTTTTTATGCTAATTGATTTTCGTCATAAACCTTCAAAAGAAGATTTAATGATGTATAATTATTTAAAATTTTATAAGAAGACAGTAACGATTGTTGCTACTAAATTAGATAAAGTACCTGTTACCCAACAACAAAAACAACGTAGTATTGTTTTAGAGGGATTAGATTTATTAACAGGTGATGATCTTATTTTATTTTCTAATGTAACTAAAGAAGGTCGTAAAGAAGTTTACGAAAAATTAGATATAATGTTGCAATAAGACGGAAACATCATTTACTAATGACATACAATACTTTAGGTGATATGATGAAAGTCGATGTCATTAATGATAAAAGGCTAGTTTTATTAATTAATAAAGAATATACTAAAGATGTTAATCTATATGAAAAAGAGAAATTAGAGTTATATTTTCGTGATTTATTTGTTAAATTAAGAGATAAATATGGGATTGATATTTTTGGCTATTATGATGTTACAGTATATCGGGATATTCATTATGGGGGATTAATCTTATTAGAAAAAGAAGATAATGAATATTTTAATTATTATGGTAAACAAATAGATATGTGTATTAAAATTGATCCTAGTGATTGTTTTCTTTATCAGATTGATAATTTAGGTGATATTGATATGAAAATAATCGATAAGTTAAAGATATATAAGTATAAAAATAAAGTTTATTTACGTATTATTGATAGTATTAATACTTATCAATTAGGGCAATTAATTGAATATACAACAGTTATATATGGTGGTATTATTAATGATATTATTAAATATGGAAGGGTAATTGATTATAAAACAACCTTAGTATAATAATAACAATATAAAATTGTTATTATTTTTATTTATTGTGTTATAATATTACAAGTTGAGGTGATAAAGATGAGTAAACCAGTTGTAGCGATAGTGGGTAAACCAAATGTAGGTAAATCAACTATTTTTAATAAATTAGTGGGAAAACAAATATCTATTGTTGAAGATACACCAGGTGTAACTAGAGATCGTATTTATGGTAATGTTAATTATAAAGATTATAGTTTTCATTTAGTTGATACAGGTGGAATAGATGTTAATAAAGATTTATTTAATGAAGAGATAAAGGTTCAAGTAGAGATAGCCATTAATGAAGCAGATGTTATTTTATTTGTTGTAGATGGTAAAGTAGGACTGGATAGTAATGATTTTGCTGTTCGAGATATGCTTTTAAAGTGCAGTAAAAAAGTAATTGTTATTATTAATAAAGTTGATAGTAAAGAAAGTAATGATCATCTTTATGATTTCTATGAATTAGGTTTTAATGATTATGTTAATGTTAGTGGAGAACAGAACATTGGTATTGATGATTTATTAAAGCTTATTGTTAAAGATTTTAATCCTTCTTCTAATGAAGAATATGATGAAGGATTTATTAGAATGGCGGTTATTGGACGACCTAATGTTGGAAAAAGTAGTTTAGTTAACGCTATCGTTAATGAAGAAAGAGTTATTGTTGGTGATACAGCTGGTACAACAAGAGACGCTGTTGATATGAAGTTTCGTTATAATGATCAAGATTATGTTATTATTGATACAGCCGGTATGCGTAAAAAGGGTAAAGTCTATGAAAATATTGAAAAATATAGTCTATTACGGGCTTTAAGAGCTATTGATCGTTCGGATGTATGTTTAGTAGTAATTGATGCTATTGCGGGGATTATGGAGCATGATAAGCATATTGCTGGCTATGCCATTGAAGCAGGTAAGGCCGTTATAATTGTTGTTAATAAATGGGATGCGATTGATAATAAAGATCAAGAAATGAAAGATTTCACAAAGAAAATTCGTAATAATTTTCAATTTATTCCTTATGCCCCAATTGTCTTCTTATCAGCATTAACTAAAAGAAGAATTCATACTTTGATGCCAAACGTTTTAAAGGTTGCTGAAAACCATCATAAAGAGATAAGTACCCGCTTATTAAATGATGTTATCAAAGATGCCTATGCTTTAAATTTACCACCTAGTTATAAAGGAAAGAGACTTAAAGTATATTTCTGCGTTCAAGTATCAACTAAACCTCCAACCTTTAATATTCAAGTTAATAGTAAGGGCTTAATACATTTTTCTTATGAGCGTTATTTAGAAAATAAGATTCGGGAAGCTTTTGATTTAGAAGGAACACCAATTGTTATACAATTTAAAAATAAAGGCGAAGAATAGGCACAAAAAACCCTAATGTCATATAATATGGCAGGAGGGTTTTTATGTTTAATTTTTCAGATAATCTTTTTAATAAAATTGAGAAAAGGACTAGTGTGAATAAAGAAACAATTCTTGAACTTGCAAATAAATTACAACAATCAGATATGAAGAATGAACAAACATTAAGAGATGTAATACATGAACTTAGCAAAATGACAGGTAAAGATGTTTCTAAAGAAAAGGAAGAAAAAATTATTTCGGCGGTAATGAATGATAATGTACCAAAGGATATAGATAAACTTATATAATATGATAACCAAAAAACTGGATTTTTTTAAAATCAGTTTTTTATTGGTCTTAAATAATTTTTCTTTTTTATTTCGGCGGTAATCCAAATTATAATGGGAATAATTATTTGAAATGGTATAGCGTATATTGAATAAGTAGGGAGAAAATTAAACATTTGGGTTATATTAGAATAAAGAATAGTAGATAGAGCTACCATTAATAAGCCGGTTGGTGTTACTAATGTACGATAATTATTTATTTTAAATAGGTGGGATATTCCTTTGGTAGCAGCCATAAGACAAACAGTTATTTTGGTTATACCGGCTAGAATGAAGTTAATGGTAACACTACCTTCAATGCGGGTTAAAAAATCACCTATACCAATTAAGCGAGCGGAAGTGTAGGATGGGAATGCAGCTATTTTTATAGTCGGTGCCCCAGCAACAGCCATATTTCTTGTTACAATAATAGTAAAAATTATTAAAGCTATTAAGCTAGCAAATAAATAAATTTTATAGGGACTATCTTTTTTCTTGATGGCTCCAGCTAGAGTAATAAATACTACTGTTTCGGCAAAGGGGAAAGAAAGAATGCTATAAGCTGAAGTTAATACTTCTTTAGGAGAATGATTAAATATAGGTAATAAGTTATTAAAATCAAGTTTGCTACCTGAAAATATTAAAGTAATAATAACAAAGGTAATAATAATAAAGAAAATAGTAATAGACCATCTTCCTAATGTTTCAATACCACTTTTGGCAAGATAAATAATAATGGCAATCATAGCAATCATTAGAATAATTTCTGGTGTTTCATTCATAGATACAACTTGAATGAATTCTGAAAAATCTCTTAATACAAGAGATCCTAGGTGTAGGGCATACCAACTAATTAATACGATAATAATTTTTCCAAAGAATTTACCAAATAAGTTATCAATAATAATAAAAATATCTTTTTCGGGAAAGAGTTTGATTACTCTAGAATAAATAAAGATAAGAGGAATAAACATTAACACTGATGTAAATAAGGCTAACCATGTATCCTGACATAATTCAGAATTAACACCTAAAACAACACTACTACCAAATAAAAACATAATAAGAATAGCGGTAGCTTGTTTAGAGGATATTATTTCTTTTTGCATTTTCATCATCTCTTTAACTAATAAAAATTTTTACTATGGATTTTATTAAAGTAGTGGGGCTTGGTATTTTTACTTCTAAACTAAACAATAAAAGAATAATAAAACTAACTATTAGACCACCAACATATACCCATACCTCTTTGGTTCTTCTTTTTTTAATTAGAGGCAATAATTCACTTATAATAATAAACATATAAACTACAACAAGAATAATTATTTCCATATATCACTCCATTATTTCATAAATGCTGTGTTAACAATAGTAACCTTACTATTAACGTTTACTTCAGTATTTTTAAAATAATTTTTCCAATCTTTATTTAAATCTTTATATAAATTAGGATTATGTTTATAAATGTATTGACCAAAACCAAGAATATCAGCACCAAATTCGGTTTGGATTTTATTAATAACGTTTCCAACTTCTTTATTTATTTGTTTGTTGGCTTGAATTTCTAGTTCGGCAATTTGTTTTTCTGTCAAAACTTTTTTTTGGCTCATATATTCACCTAAATAAACTTTTATTTCTAAGTCAATTTTGAATTCAATTTTTTTTTTATTGTAAGTATAAGATTTTTTTTCATTAACTTCGGATATTTCTAAAGAGATATCGGGTTTTTTATTGGTATTATCACTTATAGCGATAATACCACCACGGGATTTACCAACCGCAAAAAGGTAGGGTTCAACTTGAGTAGCATTTAAATACCCAATTAATTTATCTTTATCAAAAATAGCAATACCGTCTGCTTCAACGACTTTTTCATCATCATTATTAACGATATGAAGAGCGGGTAGAACAAGTGATAAACCATAACCATTAAGAACATTATAGGTATTATATAATTGGGTATCATATGTTGATGATGTTACATCACTATCTCTTTTTATTATCCCATTTATTTCATAGGAAGTAATAGAATTTCCTAATCCCTTTATATTAATAATGTCTTTTGCACTACTATTTTTAGCTATTATAACATTCATTGTTTCTCGGACTTCAGCATCTCTTAAAAACCAATTAATGATATTATTAATTCCTTCGTTTTTGGCAATATTTTCATTGATTATTATAATTTGAGCATTAGCAAAATATAATTTATTGGTAATTCTTTTTTTAGCATTACGAATAGCTTGGAAAAGGGTTTCTCCATCAGACTCGATTATTTTGGTTTTTATCCCTTCTTGCTTATTTGATTTAACCATATCAACTATTTCAAAAGTGGTATGATAATATTTGTTATCCTTTGTTTTATCAATAGCAAATCCTGTAACAATAGTCATTTCGTTTAGACCAACATAGTTCCAACATCCCGTTAAAATAAATGATCCCAAAATAAGAGTCAAGATAAGTAATCTTTTTTTAGTTTTCATTATTATTCATCCTTTGACGATTATTAGTAATAAACTTTGGTCGCATATGCATATTTTTCCAAGAAGTTCTTACAATTTGGTCTTTAATATTTTGCATTGTAATATTGCCGGAAATTGTTATTTCGGGGACTCCAAACGAACGCAAATTAAGAATGTTAATAATTACCCATGATATTCCAAGCAGTAACCCATAAAATCCTAAAACGCTTGCTAATGCTAATAAAATGAAACGAACAAATATTACGGGTGAACTTAATTTAGGAACCAATAAACTAGTAATACCCGTACTAGCTACAACAATAATCATAGGTGCGGCTACTAATTTAGCTTCAACAGCTGATTGACCAATAACTAAAGCTCCAACAATGCTTAAAGCTTGGCCAATATTAGATGGCATTCGAATACCTGTTTCTTTTAATATATCAAAAACAATTAACATAATAAAACATTCTAAAGCGGCTGGTAAGGGGGCATTTTGCCGTTCCATAGCAATGTTAATAAAGAGATTAGTAGGCAACATCTCCTGATGATAAGCAACAATAGAAACATAAAAAGCTGGAATCATAATCGTAAGTATAAAGCCCAAAATACGAGTAAAGCGTGTAAAACTAGTATAATAAAAGTTCATATAGTAATCTTCACTACTTTGAAAGTTTTCAATGAATAGGTAGGGTACAGTTAATACGGTTGGTGTTCCATCAACCATTATGGCAATTCGTCCTTCTAACATCTTACCGATAACAGCATCTGGTCTTTCTGTAGAACCAGTTGTACGGAATAAGGAAAAGGGGGCATCTTTGATTATTTCATTTATATAATGAGAATCTAAAATGCCATCAATTTTAATTTTATTAAGGCGTATATATAATTCGTTAAGAATCTTTTTATTGACAATATTATCTAAATAACAAATACAAACCATTGTATTACTTTCCTCACCAATTTTAAGATACTTAATTTTTAAATTATTAGTACGTAATTTACGATGGATTAAGGAAAGATTTGAAAAAATTGATTCATTGAAACCCTCATGAGGACCAGATAATATTTTTTCGTTTTCCGGTTCATTAATATCTCGTATTTTAAAATTTTTAGTGCTTAAAATAAGAGCATAATCAAATTTATCAATAAATAAAATTGTATCACCATAAGTAACATTTTCAATAACTTGTTTCATATTATTAGTTTTTTTGACTTCATTAATTAGTAAAACATTATTTGTTAGGACATCAATAAAATTTTCTTCAGGGATAGTAATATCAGATAACATTAGGGGTTTAATAATATTCTCATTAAGTATTATTTGATCAACCATACCATTACAATAAAATAAACAATATTTATATGAATGGTTATTATTAATAATGTTGCGAGGGATAATAGTATCATCATCTTGAAATAGTTTGTTCATAACTGTTATATTAAGTTCTAAATCTTTAGAAACACAATAATTTTCTAAAGACTTATTGATTTCATCAACTTTTTTTTGAACAGTCTTATTTCTATTAAAAAAAATATTATCACCCCCATAAAAATCATTAATATTATTAGTACAATTGGTAAAAATATACATTTAGGAGGATTTATTTCCAAAAGAAAGACAATAAATACACATAATTTATAGTATTTATTAACAATTTATCATATATTACTTATTTTTCTCATATATTTTAATGAATTAGAGGAAAGTAGGGGTTATATGGAAAAAATTGATATTATCAAAAGTATTACTGAGCGTACCGGTGGCGATATATATTTAGGGGTTGTAGGAGCTGTTAGAACGGGTAAATCAACATTTATAAAGAAATTCATTGAGAATTTAGTTGTTCCTAATATTGAAGATGAATATGAACGAAAAAGAGCCTTAGATGAGATACCTCAAAGTGCGCAAGGAAAAATGATTATGACGACGGAACCAAAGTTTGTTCCTAGTCATGCTGCTAAGGTTAAGATAGATGATTTTTACGCTAATATTAGACTAGTTGATTGTGTGGGGTATGTCATACCTAACTGTAAAGGTTATGAAGATGAAAATGGTCCTAGAATGGTAAAAACACCATGGTTTGATGAAGAAATACCCTTTATTGAAGCAGCTGAAATTGGTACCGAAAAAGTTATTCGTGATCATTCATCAATTGGTATTGTTATTACGACTGATGGTTCTATTGGTGAGTTAAATCGTAACGATTATGTCGAAGCCGAAACAAGAGTTATAAGTGAATTAAAAGATATTGGTAAACCATTTATTGTTATTTTAAATTCAACGCATCCAATGTTACCAGATACTGAACGATTAGCCGAAAAACTTCATATTACTTATGATGTTCCGGTTTTACCAATTAGTGTCGAAACAATGATTGAAAAAGACATTTATAATATTTTAAGAGAGGCATTATATGAATTCCCTGTTTTAGAAGTAAATGTTAATATGCCAGAATGGATTGCTTGTTTAGCCCCTAATAACTGGTTAAAACAAGTATATGTTTCAAAAATTAAAGAAAGTGTTATTAGTGTTGATAAGTTAAGAGATATTGAAGATATTACGACCCATTTTACGGATTGTGAATATATTAGTAAAGCCTATTTATCTGATGTTAATACTTCTAGTGGTGAAGTAACAATTAATTTACAAGCACCAGTTGAATTATATAATCAGGTGTTAAAAGAAATAATTAATGTCGATATTACTAATAAAGCTGACTTATTAAAGCTATTTCAAGACTATAATGAAGCTAAATATGAATATGATCAAATTAAAGGAGCTTTAAAAATGGTTAAAGCAACTGGTTATGGCGTAGCTTCACCAACTTTATTAGATATGAAACTTGATACGCCAGAGATTATTAGACAAGGTAGTCGTTATGGTATTAAGCTTAAAGCAGTTGCTCCTTCTATTCATATGATAAGAGTTGATGTTGAAAGTACTTTTGAACCAATAATTGGATCAGAAATTCAAAGTAAAGAATTAATTAATTATCTAATGAAAGACTATGATCTTAATCCAGCTAATATATGGAAAAGCGAAATATTTGGTCGTAGTTTAGATGTCATAGTTAAAGAAGGTATTCAAGCTAAATTATCATTAACACCAGAAAACGCTCGTCATAAATTGCAGCAAACATTATGTAAATTAGTTAATAGAGGTTCAGGCAATTTATTTGCTATTGTTTTATAAGAAATAGTATTAACTATTTCTTTTTAAGTGTTATAATAAATTGGGAGTGATGATATGGCAGTAGATGTTAAATTAACAACTAATGAAGGCAATTTTAAGTATCGGGTGGGAGGAATTGTTTGTGCTAATAATAAATTCTTAATTGTTAGAATATGTAATAACCCCTTTTATTGTCTACCAGGTGGTCATGTTGAACTGGGTGAAGATAGCAATGAAGCTATCTGTCGAGAAATGCATGAAGAATTAGGTTATCCTGTTAAGATAATAAATAATATAGCTGTTATTGAAAACTTTTTCAAAGGACATAATAGTAATCCTTTTCATGAAATCGGCTTTTATTTTCTAGTTGAACCTATCAATATTAAAGAAGCTAGATTAGAAGATTATACTATTATTGAAAATGATAAGGGAATTGAAAAACCACTAGAATTTAGATGGGTAACAGCTAAAGAATTAGAGGATATTAATTTTAAGCCCAAACTTATAAAAGATAGATTAATTGATAGAGATTATAACTTTACTCATCACATAATAAAAGAAGTAATATAATTACTTCTTTTTTCCTGCTTTTTCAACTCTAATAGTATGATCTTTATATTTTTTATTTAAATATATACATTATTGTTTGCATTTTGGCCCGTATTTTCTTTGAAAATCAGTAATTATATCAGTTTTTAGTGAATGTTTATGATATCTACTTATAGCCAGGTCTCTCATTTTCTTTAATTTACTACAATATGTACAATATGCTTGATTTGGATTCATACAATTTTTTATATCTTCTAATTGGCGAACAACATCTGATTCTCTTATCTCAGATAGACCGTCGAATGCTATATCATCAATTTCTCCAAATTCTCTTTGGATTCCGTTTTTTATTTCTATTTGTGAAATAACATCAAAATACCTATCTCCTTTCTTCTCAACATAAATTCTTACAGAATCAAATCTTATCACCTTTGTAGGCCTTTCAATACCAAAGAATTTGCTCTTTGTGACAGATTCGTGAATACTAGGAATTACACTGTTAATGACCATATTAATAATGTTATCATCACTCGTAATCCAAAAAATATCATTACTACTTATTTCTTTAACCAATTCTTTGTCAAGTCGATCTATTAAAATGAATGCATTATAAAATTCTCTTTTTCCCATAGAAACCCTCCTAAAATATATTTTCAAATTATACTATCACTTTATTTTATTAATGTCAATTTTTTTTAATAAAAATAGATTTAAGAAGAATAAGCTCTGTAAAATAAATTTGCCAATAAAAAGTAGACAGTAAAAGGATATGAATAAATCCCAGTTTGGTTCTATACATCAACTTATTTTAATATTTAAATTCTAAACAGGTCATAAATTGCTTAATCATATATTATTTCAACTATATATTCTTCAATGATTTCGTTTTCTTTTACATTAAAGTCTAAAAATATTCATTTCTATTGATATCTCATTATTTAATATTTCTAAAATAATGTTTTATTTTTCGTATTTAGTTCAGTATTTGTTTGTTATCACTTTAGGCCTATCTTTTCATTTTCTAATAATAATTTTATCAAAAGAAAAAGTAGAACATATCTTTTTATTTCTACTTTCATTCTAAAAATTTAAAATAATTACTTCTTTTTTCCTGCCTTTTCAACTCTAATAGTACGATCTCTAAATTTTTTATTAGATAGTTTCTTAATAACTTCATCGACCATTTTATTATCAACATCCATAAAGGTAAATTTACTTAATACTTCAATATTATTAAAACAAGCTTTATCAATATGAGTTGTTTCTTTTAAGAAATCAAGTAATGATCCTTTTTTAATACCATCAATTGTTCCAACCGTTAAGAATAATCTAGTTGCATTCTTATTAACAATATCACGACGATCATAGCGTTCTTTAACAACGATTTCTTTATTAAAATCGGAACCGATTTCTTTACTTAGCATCATTTTTAATAAAGAAGCAGAGAAACGAATTGAATCTTCTTTATTCATATCTCTGACATAAGGTAAACATTCCTCATAGTCTTTATTATCTAGTAAAGTATTGACATCTTTAATAATGCGTTGATATTTAGATTCGATAATACTCTTTAGATCAGGTAATTCACATTTAGTAATAGTACATTTAGCAATTCGTTCAACATCTTCTAGAAATCTTACTTCTTTAGGTGTTACAAAACTAATGGCTTCACCTGTTTCACCAGCTCGACCTGTTCTTCCAACCCGATGGATATAAGAATCAACATCTTGAGGAAGATTATAATTAATAACTAAATCAATATTATTAACATGAATTCCACGAGCAGCTACATCAGTTGCGATTAAGTAGGTGAATGCCCCTTCTTTAAAACGTTCTAAGGTTTGAATTCGCATATTTTGAGCAATATCACCGTGCATTGCTTCGGCACTATAATTACGCTTCGCTAATTCGGTTAAAAGGGTATCAACATCACTTTTACGTTGACAGAAGATTAAAGCGAGAGTTGGATTCTTTACATCAACAACGCGGCATAAAGCTTCAGTTCTTGTTCTCTCATTGACTAGATAATAATACTGACTAACATTAATCGACGTATTACTCTTTTCAGCAATATTAATATGTTGGTAGTCTTTTTTCATATATTTATTAGCGATATTTAAGATTGCTTTAGGCATAGTTGCGGAGAATAGTAATACTTGTTTTTTCTCGGGTGTTTTATTGAAGATGGTATGAATATCTTCTTCAAATCCCATATTAAGCATTTCATCAGCTTCATCTAAGACAAAAAATTCAATATTATCTAATTTTAAAACGCGACGAACAATTAAATCATTGATACGACCTGGTGTTCCAACAACAATGTCGACACCTCTTTTTAAAGCTTTAATTTGAAGTTCAATACTAGAACCACCAAAAACAGCCAAAATATTAAATTGACTAGATTTATTTAAAGTTTCAAATTCTTCACTTACTTGTAAAGCTAGCTCTCTAGTTGGCACTAAAATAATAGCTTTAACAACATTACCCATAACATTTATTTTTGATAAAATACTAGCCGCAAAGGCTAATGTTTTGCCAGTTCCGGTTTGAGCTTGACCTAAACAATCAAAACCTTTTAATATTAAGGGGATAATTTCTTTTTGGATTTTACTTGGAGTTTCAAAACCAAGTGTTTCAATAGACTTTAATACTTTAGTATCTAAGCCTAAATCATTAAAATGTTCATAATTCATAAATTCCTCTTTCTTTTGACAACTAATTATAATATATAAAACAAATAAATACAAGAGAAAACAAGCTTTTATTATAAATATGTTAGATAAATAATGGTTATAGGTTATTATATTAAAAAAATAGCTATTCATAAACGAAGGAGGAACGTGTATAATTAAATAGGTGAATTATAATGCGATTTAAAAAAACAACCTATAATCTTAATACTTTTAAAAGTATTAAAGATTTGCATATTATCCATATTTCTGATGTTCATTTTTGCAATAATTATAATACTAAAAGGTTAGATATTATTTTTAACGCTATCAAAGAAGCTTGTCCTGATTATGTATGTGTTACTGGGGATTTAATGGATACTTACGATTTTGGTAATACTCAAAAAAATAGTGATATCTTTCTATCGTGGTTAGAGCAAATTGGTAATCTGTGTCCAGTTATGATTATTATTGGTAATCATGATGTTGATTCGGGACGTCATAATTGGAAAGATCCTGATAATCTTTTTATTAAAGGATTAAAAAACATTAAAAATGTTCATTTTTTAATAAACGAATCATATGAGGATGATCATATTTGTTTTATGGGGTATAATCCTCCTGTTAGTTATTATGATAATGATGAGTCAGATTATGAGTCTTTATATAATGATTTTAGAAAAAACTTCTTAAATATTTCTCGTCAAAAGTATAATATTTTGTTAATGCATACACCAATTGGTATATTAGAAGGTAATTTAATCAACTATGTCAGGAACATTGATTTAATATTAACGGGTCATACCCATGGTGGTCTTTTACCATCATGGATTCCTGGTAACTGGGGTATTATAGCGCCTTTTAAAAGACTATTTCCTAAAAATGTTAGGGGTATTATTTATAAAAATAATACTGTTATTATAATTAATAGTGGAGTTATTAAATTAAGTGATAGTGCCGGTATTTTGAAATATTTTAATGATTTATTTGCCATGGATATAGTGGAAATAAGAGTAAAAAAGAAGAAAAAAGTCTTATAAAGGCTTAGTTTTTGGAATAATTTTATAAATAATTAATAAAAATGTTTAAAAAATATTGATTTTATTGATTAAAAATGGTATTCTTTAATTGTAAGCAAGGTAGCTTAACAGAAATAGGGAGGTAATGAATATGTCAAAAACTGATTTAGTAAATTTTATTGCTGAAGAAACAGGCTTAACAAAAGCTGATTCATCTCGTGCTTTAGAGGCTATGATGGATGGAATAATGAAAGGCTTAAAAAAAGAAGGTAAAGTAGCATTAACAGGTTTCTGTACTTTTACTGCTAAGAAAAAAGCAGCTAAAGATGCTCGTAATCCTAGAACTGGTGAAAAAGTTCATATTCCAGCAAGAGTTGCTGTTGCAGTTAAAGCTGGATCTAAATTAAAAGAAGCTTTAAACTAAAAGGCATTAAGCCTTTTTTTTTGGTATAGGTGATTAATGTTAGAAACAGCACTTAAAATAATTAAGAGAATTGAGAATAGTGGTTTTCAAGCCTATATAGTTGGGGGTTTTCCTCGTGACTTATATATGAAAAGAGCCAGTATTGATGTTGATATATGTACTGATGCTACTCCCCGTGAGTTAAAAGATATATTTGAAGAAGCGAATCTTCCTAAAGAACAATATGGGGGTGTAACTCTATATTCTAATAAATATCGTTTTGAAATTACGACCTTTAGACGGGAATTAAAGTATGCTAATAATCGTATTCCTGTTAAAGTAGAGTATATTCATGATTTAAAGACTGATCTATTACGACGAGATTTTACTATTAATACCTTATGTTTAAATAGTAATGGTGAATTAATGGATTTATTAGATGGGAAAGTCGATATTGATTGCAAAGTAATCAGAATGGTAGGCGATGCCAATCAAAAATTACAAGAAGATGCTTTAAGAATATTACGAGCTGTCCGATTTGCTACTGTCTTAAACTTTACGATTGATCCTTATTTAGTTCAAAAGATAAAAGAATACGGTTATTTATTAAAGAATATTTCTTATTATCGTAAAAAGGAAGAACTTAATAAGATCTTCTTAAGTAGTAATGCTTTAAATGGTCAACAATTGTTATTGGATTTAGATTTAACATCTTATTTAGATATACCTCTATTAAAGAATATTAAGCTAACTAAGGATTTAATTGGGATATGGACTCAATTAGATGTTCTAGATATTTATAATTTTTCGTGTGGTGAGAAAGATCAAATAATTAAAATTCAAGAATTATTACAACAAGATAATTTAGATAATTATAATTTATATAAATATGGATTATATATATCTTCTATTGTTGGTGATATTAAAGGAATAGATCGAAGAATTATTACTAATAGGTATGATGGATTACCTATTAAAAGTTTAAAGGATTTAAAGATATCAACTAATGATATTTGTTGTATTTTAGATAGGCAACCCGGACCTTTCTTAAAGAAAGTATTATTAGATTTAGAGATTGCTGTATTAAATAGAGTAATAACTAATAATAATATGGAACTTAAAAATTATATTATTAATAAGAAAAACTGTTATGACTAACAGTTTTTTATATATATTAATTAATTTGACAAATCTATAAAAGATGTTATTATATGACGTAATGAAAAAACGGAGGTAAACTAATGGCTTTAATATATCGAATTGTTCCAGATTTATTTAATAATTTAAAATACAACAAAAGAGATCTTTCATCAGAAGCGGTATTATATCAATTGGGTTATATGAATTTTTATAGTAGACCCTATTTTACAGTTGCTCAAGATATAGGGGATGATACTTACTTTCCTGGTCATAGGGTTGGGGAAATGAGTTCGTTTAATTATGATGGTATTCATCATTGTACTACAAAATCATTTTTCCTTTTTCCACAGGATGCAGTTTTAGCATTTAATACTTTGTGTTGTAATGAGGAATATTTTTTTCTAGGATGCAGAGGGGGCGCTGTTGTATTAGAATATGATATTCCAATGGAAATCTTAAAAGCAGGTATCGGTATTGGTAATTATGATTCTAATTATAGTAAATATTTTAGTGCTACTCAAAATACTTGTCCGACTAACTATTATCCCGTATTAGAATTTGCTATCGGAATTAATGAGTTGATGGGAAATACTTCCTTAGTTAATGGTCAAGATGAGGCACTTAGAAGTAAGATAAGTTGTGGATATAAAACATCACACAAGAATTATGTTGACATGCTATATGAGATAATTGGAAGAGATAAAGAACTTTGTAAAAGTGTAACAAAAGAGCAGCTTCAAGCTGAAAAGGAAAAAATACTTGCTAATCCGAATTTGGAACAATTTTGTAATGTTGCTCTCCAAAACCTAGGTGATACCTTTATTAGTCAATTTATAACAGGTCGAACAATCTATTTAACGGAAGAGTCATTACCATCATGTAAGAGAAGTTCTGATTTTTCACCTATTATAGAGCAATCACAAGGAATGATTGATGACCGTGCTCAAGAACAATTTTTTGAATATAAAGGAAACTATAAAGAAATATTAAAACAGATGGGATTTAAATATTCATTTGAGCAGAGTGGGATGGCACTAATTTATAGTCCTATGACGGCTTCAGATTTAAGTGATAGTTCTGTTGATAAACAATTACGTTACTTTTCACGGGAATATAATAGACAATAAGGATAATATTTTAATAATATTATCCTTTTTTATAATATTTATTGAGTGGATAGTTTAAATTGTGCTAAAATGAAAGTGTGGTGAAGTGTTATGATGGATAAAGTAATGAAAATTTTAAAAGACAATCATATAGTTATACCGCGGATACTATTAGAACAGTATACTAATCTAGGATTAACTAGTGATGAATTAGTACTTATCATATACTTAATTAATGATAGTGATAAGCTTTTTAATCCGCAGATTTTTAGTGCTAATTTAAATTTACCATTACCTAAAGTAATGGATTTAATAAATAATTTGACTGAAAAAAAACTAATGGATATTAATGTAGTTAAAAGGGGTACTATTCGGGAAGAAAAATATAATTTAGATGCTTTATATAAAAAATTGGCATTTCTAATCATTGATGGTGATAAAGAAAAGAAAGATGATAGTAAGAGCTTTTATAATACTTTTGAGCATGAACTAGGTCGAACTCTATCACCGATGGAATATGAAATAATTAGTACATGGTTAGATGATGATCATAATGAAGAAATAATTATTGCAGCCTTAAAAGAGGCTATCTATAACGGTGTTACAAGTCTAAGATATATTGATAAGATTCTTTATGAATGGAAGAAGAAGGGTATTAAAACACCAGCTGATGTTGAGGCATCTAGAAAAAAGTTTAATACTCAAAAAGAAAATCCTTCCAAATTATTTGATTATGACTGGTTAAATGATAAACATGAATGAGATTGTTAGTTATTTAGATAAGTTATTTCCTAATCCAAAAAGTGAATTGAACTTTTCAAACGATTATGAATTACTTATAGCCGTTATGTTAAGTGCCCAATCAACTGATAAAAGAGTAAATATTATTACTAAAGAATTATTTAAAAAATATCCCGATTTGAAAAGCTTAAAAGAGGCTCCTGTTGATGACTTAGAGAACGTAATTAAAACAGTTGGTACCTATCATAAAAAGGCTTTAAATATTAAAGGGATAGCTTCGGCATTAGAACCAATAGGGTATGTTCCTAATGATCGTGAGTTTCTTGAATCATTACCAGGTGTTGGACGTAAAACTACTAATGTTGTATTAGGAATTATTTATAGTGAAGAATGTATTGCGGTTGATACTCATGTGGCAAGAGTTAGTAAAAGATTAGGGTTTGCTAATGAAACTGATGATGTTTTATTAATTGAAAAGAAATTAACTAAAATGTTTAAAGACTATCCTTTACTTAAAACTCATCATCAATTATTACTATTTGGAAGGTATTACTGTAAAGCTATTAAACCAGAATGTGATAATTGTGAACTAAAAAATATTTGTAAAAGAAAAGAAAATAGATAATCTATTTTCTTTTTTAACCTTGATCTGCATATACAGCTTCAACACCGCTACTAGCGTTATTCTTAAACATTGAGTATTCTGATTTAACAACAAAATTAACATCGGTTTCATCTGCTGCTAATGTGTATTTATAAGTAGTACCACTAGTATAACCAACATGTACAAGATTGCCAGTACTATCTTTTTTATAAATACCATAACCTATAGTACCAATATAATTACTATTATATTCTAAACGGTTATAATAGTTGTTATTACGATCATTATCAGAACGGAAGATTGATGCAAAGTAATTGCTTAAGTAAGTACCATCAATAGCATTTGGTGTTGCAATTGGAGTCCAAGATAAGGTTACTGCGGAATCCTTTTTCGTTGCTGTTAGACTACTAACATTAGATAACTGTGAGAATCTAGTAGAAACGTCAGTTGGCTCAGAACCTCTCTTGTATAACTCATAAATAATCATATTAGAGGGGGTAAAAGCACTAGGTAATAGAGCAGGACTAGTTTCTTTTTCAATACCAACACTTACTACACCATCAGGTTTTTCAAATGATACTTTTCCTTTAAAGAAGTCTCTAGCTAAAGTTTGAAACATTCTTTTATGACTGTAGTTACCACTTATACTTACATATTCAGGATGATCTTTATATAATTGATCATAACCATACCAAACACTCATAGCATAATCATTATTAAATCCAGTTACCCATAAATCATTTACAGCTCGACTAGAAAGACCATAATCTTTAATTGTTTGTTCTGAAAAGTTAGTTGTACCAGTTTTAGCACAGAAGGTTGCTCCACCAATATTACTATATGTTCCTAAAGCACTAACGCTTGTATCAATTAATACATCGGCCATCATATAAGCTGTTTCAGCACTCATAGCTCTTCTTTTTATGAATTGACGATCATATTCTTCAGATGTATCACGATATATTAATTTAGTAAAACTATGTGGCTCAATATAATAGCCACCATTAGCGAATGCAGCATAAGCAGCAGCCATTTTAATTGGTGATTCACCATTATATCCACCTATTGAATGAGCTTCATGAATCATACCATCATTAAGTTCTGGTGCGAGGCCTAAATTCTGAACAAATTCTTTTATTTTATCATTGTTAACACTTTGGAAAGTTTTTAAAGCTGGCACATTACGAGAACCCATTACGGCTGTACGAATAGTAATAAGTCCTTGATATTTACCATCGAAATTCTTCATGTTAACACCATTAGAATATGTATACGGTTCATCAGCAACTGGCCCATATGTTGAAAGGTTATTATATTCGAATGCTGGACCATAATCATATACTGGTTTAGCAGTTGAACCTATCTGACGATTAATTTTAGTAGCTCGATTATAACCATTAGCTTTAGTATAGTTACGACCAGCACCAATAGCAGCTACTTCACCAGTTTGTGTAGCAATAACAGCTACTGCACCTTGGGCCACATCATTATCCCACTTGAATGTTTCACCCGACATAGCTTTGTTAATAGAATCTTGTTTTGCTCGATCCATAGTTGTATATATTTGCATCGATGTTGTATATGGATCTTTTCCTGTTTGTTTAAAGACTTCGGCTGTAACAGTATCAATAAATGCTAAATATTGATTAGAAGAAGTATTAGCCTTATGGATTAATTTAGAAACGGGTATAGCTTCAGCCGCTTTCTTCTCCTGTTCAGTAATATAACCATGTAAATGCATTAAATATAGAACGGTCTTACGACGGGCTTCGGTTTTATCAGGATTAGCAAAAGGATCATAAGCATCAGGCGATTGAAACATACCAGCAATCATTGCTGCTTCGGCTAAATTTATATCTTTAGCACTTTTATTAAAATATGTTTGTGAGGCTTGTTCAACACCCCAAGCTCCCGCTCCCATATAGAATGAGTTGGCATATATTTCTAAAATTTCCTTTTTGGTATAATTCTTTTCGATTTTAAATACGGCCATATATATATCAGTAAATTTACGAATAATACCTTGAATACCTGAAGCTTCCGTAGAAGTAAAACGTTGTTTACTAATCTGCATTGTTAGAGTTGAAGCACCACCGGCATCTTGACCCATTAATTGACCAACACTCGCTTTTAAGAAACGTGGTAAATCAAAACCATTATGTTGGAAGAATCTTGAATCTTCGGTAGCAACTATAGCATCTACTAGTACTTCGGGCATATCATCATACGATATAATTTCTCTTTTTTCAGCTCCTAGTTTAGCAAATACTTCGCCGTTACGGTCATATAAAATAGTAGCCTCTTGATTATATAATTTAGAAGTATCAAATTTGGGAGCAGTTTTTATAACTAAAAAGATAAAACCAAGAAAAGCGAGAATTAAGAGAATGCCAATGGAAAAAATAATTAATAAAATGACTCTTAATGTTTTCTTCTTTTTAACATTTTTTTTATTTTTTTCATTTTTCTTCTTTGTTTTCATAATTTCACCCATATTTTTAACTTTAATTTTTCCCTTGTCTGTTTTTTCAAATACTTTCGTCGTAATATAGCACCCAATATCAAGCATAATGGTAAATAGTAGGGCTTTATACAACCCTATAGCCATTTTACCAACAATTAATATAGCAAGACTAAGTAATATGGTAATTATAAGGAAACTATGTTGTTTCCACATCTTTTTAGCATTACTCATAAGAGTATCAATTTTCTTTTTCATATGCACCTCTTTTAAAATATATGTTATCAATAATCTTTAAATAATCTAAACGTGGCTGATATCCTTCTTTTATTAAATAACCATTGTCTTTAAAATATTCAAGAGGAATAGATTGCCGTTTAGAAGTTTTTAAGAACGTTATTAATTTACTCGTTTCTAAATAAAAAGTCAAATTAAGAGTTGTAAACCTTACAATAATAAAGCTAACACCACCATGATTGACAATGCCCTCTAGATGTTTAATTTGATGAGGATGAATATTGTTTAAAGGAAAATAACTTTTACTTTTAGTTTCTTTAGCCTCAAAATCAATATACATACCACGATATAACCCATTATAATCAGTTGTTGATGGGGTTTTAAAGTAAGCTTCTCTAATAATAGCTTCTTTATTAGATTTATACTCAACCTTAGCAATTGTTAAGGGAGTAGGCTTTTTATGGATAACCGCCATATCATTATCTAAATAATATTTATTAGTAAGATTGATGTCACATTCTAAAGTCATTCCTCGATTAGCATAATCAACATGATTATTTGAACATTTATTTATACCAAGCGGATATTTCATATTACCACCTTTTTCATTATACTATAAATAACCACAAATTTCTATAAAATTTATCAATTAACATGTCTAATTATATCTAGTTTTGTCAAATCGCGTGCATTACTTAAAAGTTTATGGTAATTTATTGTAAAGAGGTGAATAAAGGTATGCGCTTTCATTATTGTGTGGAGGAGTGCATTAATAATATGCTTGATAATATTCTATACATCAAACTAGCGTCTTTTGTTAAAGTAAAAGATAAGTAGTTTGATGTTTTTTAGTAATTTTTTCCTTTTAGAAATAGATTGACAAATGGGCTTTTTTTTGAGAAAATGTATATGTAAATGAGGGGTGAAATTATGAATCGTGAAGGAACTGTTTTATGCGCTAAGGATATCTTAGAAAAAGAGTTCAAAATTGATACCAGAGGCTATCGCCCACAGGAAGTCGATAAATTCTTAGATGTTGTTATTAGAGATTATGATATGTTTGAAAAAACAATTAAGAATCTTGAATATGAGAAGAAAGAATTAATTGATGACAACATAAGATTAAAACAAGAAGTACGATCATTAAAAATGAAATTAGACGTTATTAGTGATACTAATAATGAATCTAGTGGAAGTACTGGAAATACGACGACAGCTGATGTATTAAAAAGAATTTCTAATTTAGAAAAAATTATTTATGGTAAAGAATAAAATATTTTAGCAAACGCTGCATTCTTAGTAATGTAGAGGAAAGTCCATGCTCACACTATCTGTGATGATAGTAGTGTTCGCGCATAGAGAAAAAATAATCTATGGCAAGCTTATGCTTGACGGCGTCGATTAACCTAAGACGAAAGTTATGGTTATAGACCTAAAGTGCCAAAGAGACGAGTCTTTTAGAAATAAAAGAAATGGAACGTGGTAAACCCCGCGAGTGAGAAACCCAAATTTGGTAGGGGAACCTAATAGTAGAGAATGATAATTTACTATGGGATTGAGAAATCAATAGATAAATGTTTGCGCCTAATTTATTTAGGAACAGAACATGGCTTACGAAATATTTTTTTTTAATTAAAGAGGTGGAAAGTTTGAAGGAGATTGGGGCTCGATTAAAAGAAGCTCGTGAAAATGTTGATATTACAATTGAAGAAGCTGCTAATGACTTAAAAATGACAACAACGCAGATCGAAAATGTGGAAGCCGGTAATATTGAAGCTTTTGATGATATATTTAGCTTGAAACATTTTATTAAGGATTATTCTAAATATTTAGGTTTAGATTATGATGCTTTAGTGGATGATTTCAATGAGTATTTGTTTGATTATACATCGAAAATATCTTTAGCGGAGATTAAAGAAGCTAAAAAGGAAGTAGCCGAAAAAGATAAAAAAGAAGACAAAGTTGTTTCACCATATACGCTTAATTATAAAGCTAAACCAAGTAAGATTCAGATTATTATTATAGCTATTTTAGTAATAGCCATTATGGTAGTAGCTGTGTATCTATACATTAATTTTCGTAATAATAGCGCCAATGAAAATGTTATTACCGCAAACTTAAATGTAACCAAGGAGGAAGTATATGAACTTGCCTAATAAAATAACAATGATGCGTATCATTATAAGTGTTTTAATAATAATTGTTTTATTATTACCTTATGATGCTCTTGGTATCAATTTACCTAAATTATTTATTAATGAGACAATTGTTTTAGGAGACATTAAGTATTTAATAGCTGGTGTTTTATTTATCATAGCGGCTATAACTGATTTCTTTGATGGACGAATTGCTCGTAAATATAATATGGTAACTGATTTAGGTAAAATGCTTGATGCGATTGCTGATAAAATGCTGGTTAATTCGGTTTTAGTTATTTTATCGGCTACGGGATTCATTAGTGCTTTAATACCAACAGTTATTATTGTAAGGGATATTGCTGTTGATGCCTTTAAGATGGCAGCTGGTAATAGTGGAAAAGTAGTGGCAGCCATTAAAATAGGAAAAATTAAAACGGCATGTTTAATGTCAGGTATCGTTCTAACTTTATTCTATAATTTACCATTTGAATTATGGAATTTAAAAGTATCAGATTTCTTATTAATTGTTGCTACTGTCTTATCAATTATTTCTGGTTTTCAATATTATACTATGACTAAAAAGTACTTTGTTGAAAAAGCTTAAAAATAAATAAAAAATATATTTAGTAATAATAATTATTCAAATATATTTTTTTTGTTGTCATCTTTTAATAAAAGTGGGGAATAGTATTTACAAATTTAAACAAACAAATGTTCGTTTTGGTATTGACAAAGAAAAAGATATACTGTACAATGTGTTTAGATGTTAGGAGGAAAATAAATGGTTAAAACAACAGCTGATAAGACTTTAGAACAAGTGTTATTAGATATAGAAAAACAATTTGGTAAAGGTGCGGTAATGAAATTAGGCGATAATCAACATCGAGAAATTGATGTTATATCAAGTGGTTCATTAGCTCTTGATGTGGCATTAGGAATAGGTGGATATCCTAAAGGACGAATTATTGAAATATTTGGACCAGAATCAAGTGGTAAAACAACTTTTGCTTTGCATGCGATTGCGGAGGCTCAAAAGAAAGGTGGCCGTGCAGCTTTCATTGATGCTGAACATTCTCTTGATCCTCAATATGCTGCTAAATTAGGGGTTAATATTAATGAGTTATTATTATCCCAACCAGATAATGGGGAACAAGCTTTAGAAATATGTGAGGCATTAGTACGTAGTGGAGCTATAAGTGTTGTTGTTATCGACTCGGTTGCAGCTTTAGTGCCACAAGCGGAAATTGAAGGCGAAATGGGTGATTCCCATGTTGGCTTACAAGCTAGATTAATGAGTCAGGCTTTACGTAAACTAGCAGCTGTTATTAGTAAGACTAATACTATTGCCATATTTATAAATCAATTACGTGAAAAAGTAGGTGTTATGTTTGGTAATCCGGAAACGACACCAGGTGGAAGGGCTTTGAAGTTTTATTCTTCTGTTCGTTTAGATATCAGAAAAGGGGAACAAATTAAATTGGGCAACGATATTGTTGGTAATAAAACTACTGTCAAAGTCGTTAAAAATAAAATGGCTCCACCATTTAAAAATTGCGTTGTTGATATTATGTATGGTGAAGGTGTGTCAAAAGAAGGCGAAATTGTTGATATGGCGGCTGAAGCTAATATTATCGAAAAAACGGGAGCTTGGTACGCTTATAAGGGTGAAAAAATAGGTCAAGGCAAAGAAAATGTTAAAGAGTTATTTAAAAAAGATAAGAAGCTATTTGCCGAAGTTGAAGGAAAGACAAGAGAATACTATGGTGTAGTAAAGAAAACTGTCAAAGATTCTGTTGAAAAAGAAGTTAAAGAAGAAAAAGCAGATGCTGAAAATTAAAAAGAGTATAGTTTATAACTATATTTTTTTTATTTTCAAATTATATACCCATTTGCTTTAAAGTTTCTTGACTTATTTTGTTTTACACTTTACAATATAAATAGTGAAGTAATTCACATAATAATAAAAAATAGTAAATGGGAGGTAATTATGGATAAGATTATTTCCTCTACTTTACTAGTTCTAGTTGGAATTTTTGTTGGAATCATTGTAATGTCTATTATAAATTATGTTAAAGGCTCAAAGGCTACTAAAAAAGCTGATGATATGTTAGAAAAGGCTAAAAAAGAAGCCGATAAAATAAAGCGTGATTATTTATTAGAGGCTAAAGAAGAAGCCCATAATATAAAAATTGAGACGGAGAAGGATGTTCGCGAGAAAAAAAATGAAGTAAAAGAGGCGGAAGACCGGCTCTTGGCTCGTGAAAATAATATAGATAGACGTGATTCCACTCTACAAAATAGAGAAAAGTTATTAGAAGAAAAAGAAAGTAACTTAAATAATAAACAAAAAGAAATCCAAGAAGAGCAACAAAAAGTAGAGCAAATAGAAAAAGAACAAATTGATCTTTTAGAGCGTATTGCGGGTTTTTCAAAAAATGAAGCTCGTGATATGGTTATGAAAAAAATTGAAGAAATGATGAATCTAGAAGTAACAAGTTATATTAAAGAAAGAGAAGCGGAAGCTAAATTAGAAGCTGATAAAGCCTCTAAAAATCTATTAGTAACATCTATGCAGAAGTATGCTGGTGATGTTTCTAATGAACAAACAATTACTGTTGTTACTTTACCTAATGATGAGATGAAGGGACGAATTATTGGCCGTGAAGGACGTAATATTCGTACAATTGAAGCTGTTACCGGTGTTGATCTAATTATTGATGATACACCAGAAGCTATAGTATTATCAAGCTTTGATCCACTACGTAGAGAGGTAGCTCGTGTAACGATTGAAAGTCTTATTAAAGATGGACGAATTCATCCAACCAGAATTGAAGAACTATATGATAAATCAGTCAAAGATATGAATATAAAAGTTCGGGAATATGGAGAAGCTGCAATATTCGAATTAGGATTAACTAAGTTTGATCTTGAATTAGTTGAATTAGTTGGACGCTTACACTTCCGTACTAGTTATGGGCAAAATGCTTTACAACATTCAATTGAAGTAGCGCATTTAGCAGGTATTATGGCGGCTGAAATAGATGAAAATGTTGTTTTAGCTAAAAGAGCTGGATTATTACATGATATTGGTAAAGCCATTGATCATGAAGTTGACGGTAGCCATGTTGAAATTGGTGTTGATTTAGCTAAAAAATATAAAGAAAATGAAGTTGTTATTAATGCGATTGAATCACATCATGGTGATACTGATTCTAAGAGTATTATTGCTTCCTTAGTAGCAATTGCTGATGCTTTATCAGCATCGCGTCCTGGAGCACGTAATGACTCATTAGAAAACTATGTTAAACGTTTAAGTGATCTTGAAAATATTGCGTCTAGTTTTGATGGCATTGAAAAGACATTTGCTGTTCAAGCAGGACGGGAATTAAGAGTAATTGTTAAACCAGAACAAATTGATGACTTAGGGAGTTTCAAAATTGCTCGTGATATTAAAACAAAGATTGAAGAGCAATTGCAATATCCTGGTACAATAAAAGTAACCGTTATTCGTGAAACAAGAGCAGTTGAAGAAGCTAAATAATAGATAAAAAAAGAAAAGCGATATATCGCTTTTTTTAGTTGTTTTTTGATAATTCAATAATTAAGTCCATATTATCATCACGAGCCATAATATTTTTATGGTGATAATGACATTTCTCACACTCATAAATAATTTTATAAGTATCACGGTATTTTTCAATACCAATTGGTTTTAATAAACCAAGACATAAACATTTGCGATCACCAGGCATAATATCAATATGTTTAGAGTATAAACAGTTAGGGCAGTGATCTCGAGCTGTATATTCTAGCCTTTTTACTTTAGAGTGACAATTATCACAAATAAATTCTTCATCAATAACATTAAATCTTTTCATATATATACCTCATATTTCAAGTATATTATAAAATTTTAATATAGTAAATACCCTTTAGCGCAATATAGTTAATATGGACGAGCATAAGGTGGGTAAGCTGCATAAGGTGGGTAAGTTGGATATACTGGATATGGTGGATATGGATAAGGAGGGTAACAACAAGGACGATTGAATCCACTCGCTACTAATCCACCTGTTAATCCGCCTAAAAGAAATGGTCCTAATAAACCAACGAAACGGTCATCTTGTGGGTTTTGATTATAATATGAAGAATCACTATAATCAGTATTATAATTTGGGTTGTAAGTTTGATACATGATAATTCTCCTTTCATATTAGTCTATGAACACGAAAAAAAATGGTGTCTTTTATTCCTTTAGTAAAATAGGAAAGGAAAAATATTTTTGTCATATACTTAATTAGGTGATATAGGTGAAAAATTTATTTCGTAATATTGGTGCTTTTACTTTAATATGTGTTAGTTTCTTTATAACTAATCAAACAGCTATGGTTATTAAAGATAGTGATCCTTTAATGGTTAAAATTAAAGAACAAGCTAGTAAATATAAAGTTGATGCGATTGACGCTAAAATAGTTAATAATACCATAATTCCAGGTTTATATGGCAAAAAGGTTAACATTAATAGTAGTTATAGTAATATGAAGAAGGTAGGAATTTTTACGCCGTCGTTACTCATATATGATGATATTGAATTAAAAACATCATTAAATAATACTTTTAATAAGTATATTATTAGTGGTAATCCTAATAAGAAGATGGTTAGTTTAATTTTTTTGATTGATGATAATGACAATATTGATAATACGATTAGTATTTTGAAAGAAAAAAAAGTGAATGCAACTTTCTTTATCGATGGTTCATGGTTAGAAATAAATAATAGTGAACTTAATAGAATTGTTGAAGCTGGTCATACAGTTGGTAGTCTTGGTCATAATTATGATTATACCAATAGTTCTTTTAACTGGATGAATACGCTTATTAATAAAGTAAGTAATCAAAATAACGGCTATTGTTATTTAGAAAAACCTGAATCAAAAAATTTTAATGTTTGTACTTTAATGAAAAATTATACGATTATTCCTAATATTGTTGTTACCAGAAATTATTTATTAACTATCCAGTCAAAAATAAAACCCGGTAGTCTTATCGCTTTAGAAATAAATACTAATATGGAAAGGGAATTATCATTAGTTATAAATTACCTTATATCTAAAGGTTATAAGCTAGAAACTCTTGTTAAACATCTAGATGAAAGATTATACTAGGAATAGTATAATTTTTATTTACGACCAAAAAGTGATAGACTTTTATATGTAAATGTAATATAATAAAAAGCAATTTATTAGGAGGTGCTTAATTTGATAAAAAATAACTTGCCAGTTATCTTATTAAGAGGTTTAGTATTATTACCTAATAATGAAATAAGATTAGAATTTGATAATGATGCCAATAAAAGTGTTTTAGATATGGCGGAGTTATTTCACGATAATAATGTTTTAGTCGTAAGTCAAAAAGATCCATTAGAAGAAGTTCCAGATATAAAAGACTTACCTAAAATTGGTGTTGTAGCAAAGATTACCCATAAAATGGAATTACCCAACGGTAAAACAAGAGTTATTATTACTGGTATTAGAAGAGCTAGTATTTATGAATATTTAAATTTAAATCACCCTAATGATGTTATGGAATCAATCGTAACAACAATTGTTGATGACAATATTGAAGAAAAAGAAGAAAGTGTTTTAGTACGAAAAGTATTAAGAGAAGTAGAGTCTTATGTCAAACAAGTTCCCTATGTAAGTAATAGTGTTCTTTCTTTAATTAATAACATTAAAAACTTATCTAAATTAACGGATGTGGCAGTACCATATTTACCTTTAAGTTTAGAAAGAATGCATGAATATTTAACAACTACTTCTTCGGTTAAAAGAGCTGAGATGATTTTAGAGGATATATATAAAGAAAGAGAACTATTTAGTATAGAAAAAGATTTAGATTCTAAAGTTAAACAAAGTATTGATAGTTCTCAAAAAGAATATTTATTAAGAGAAAAAATGCGGGTTATTAAAGAAGAACTAGGGGATTTATCAACTAGGGAATATGATATTGGTAGTTTAAGAGAGAAATCTGAAAACTTAAAAGCCGATAAGAAAGTAAAAGATCGTTTAAATGAAGAACTAAAACGTTATGAGAGTTTAAATTCAGCTTCTCCGGAAATAAATATTGTTCGTAATTACATTGATTGGTTATTAGATTTACCATGGAAGAAATATACGAGAGATAATGCTGATTTAACCGATGTTAAAAAAAGTTTAGATGAAACTCATTATGGTTTAGATAAAGTAAAAGAACGTATTATTGAATATTTAGCTGTTAAAAAGATGACTAATAGTTTAAGAAGTCCAATTATTTGTTTAGTTGGTCCACCAGGAGTTGGAAAAACATCACTAGCGTTTAGTATAGCATCTGCTATGCACCGTAATTTTGTTAAAGTATCAGTTGGTGGTATAAATGATGAAGCAGAGATTGTAGGTCATCGTAGAACATATTTAGGGGCAAATCCAGGTCGTATTATTCAATCTCTAAAGAAAGCTAATAGTAGTAATCCTGTCTTCCTAATTGATGAAATTGATAAAATGACTAAGGATTATAAAGGTGATCCGGCTAGTTGCTTATTAGAAGTATTAGATCCAGAACAAAATAAATATTTTAGTGATAATTATATTGAAGAAGAATTTGATTTATCAAAAGTTATGTTTATTGCAACCGCTAACTATATTGAAAATATTCCAGAACCTTTAAGAGATCGTTTAGAAATTGTGGAATTAAGTGGTTATACGGAATTTGAAAAATTAGATATTGCTAAAAGACATTTAGTACCTAAAGTATGTAAAGAAAATGGTCTTAAAACTAAATCAATCATTATTACTGATGATGCGATATTAAAAATTATTCGCGAATATACGAAAGAAGCTGGTGTTCGTGAATTAGAACGGAAAATATCTAGTATTGTTCGTAAATATGTTAAGGAGATTGTGATGGAAAATAAGAAAATCCATACTATCACAATTGATGAACTAACGTTAGATAAATATTTGGGTAAACCTAAATATACTAAACATAAAGATGAAGATATGCCTTATGGTGTTGTTAATGGACTAGCCTATACCCAATATGGTGGTGATATTCTACCAATTGAAGTTACTTATTTTCCAGGTAAAGGAGAATTAGTCTTAACTGGTTCTTTAGGTGATGTTATGAAAGAAAGTGCGCGTATAGCACTTAGTTATATTAAAGCTCATTGTGATGAATTCAATATTAAATATCAAGACTTAATGGATAATGATGTTCATATTCATGTTCCAGAAGGGGCTGTCCCAAAAGATGGACCAAGTGCAGGTATTACTTTAACAACCGCATTAATTAGTGCCTTTACTAAATTAAGTGTTGATGATAAAACAGCTATGACCGGCGAGATTACTTTAAGAGGAACAATTCTACCCATTGGTGGCTTAAAAGAAAAAAGTATTGGCGCCCATCGTAATGGTATTAAAAGAATACTTATTCCTTATGATAATATTAATGATTTAGATGATGTTCCTAAAGAAGTGAAGAAAGATATTGAGTTTATTCCTATTAAACAATATACGGATGTAGTCGAGTTATTGTTTAAAGAAAATATATTAATTCATTAAAAAGATAAAAAGCATATTTTATCTTTTTTTTAATATAATTAATTGAATAGAAAGAGGGGATAATGTGAAAAAAATAATTCCTTTTACCAAAGAAATTGATTTTGCGACTAATTTGTCAGAGATTGTTAGTATTTCTTTAGAGCATACACTTCATCAAGATAGTGAGTATTTAGTAACAGGGGAATTTATAGTAAGTGGTGAATATAAGATGGCTGATATTAGTGTTAATACGGAGGTATTTTCTTATAATTTACCATTTGATATAAATATTGATGAGCACTATGACACTGATAATATAATGATTGATATTGATGATTTCTATTATGAAATAATTAATGATAATATTTTAAAAGTTAATATTGATGTTGCTCTTGATGGCTTAAAAGAAAAACCATTAATTGTTAAAGAAGAACCTGTTTTAGTAGATGAGAGAAATGAAGAAGATGAGAGAAATGAAGAAGATGAGAGGGTTATACCAATTCCTATTGAAATTGATCAACCATTAAAACCACTAGATGTACCAGTTAAAGATAAAGAGGAGATTGCTGAAGGCGTGAAATCATTATTTGATAATTTAGATGAAAGTAGTGAAACATTTAAAACTTATAAAGTTTATATTGTAAGAGAAACCGATACAGTCGAAACAATAATGCAAAAATATAATATAACAAAAGAAAATTTGGAATTATACAATGACTTAAAAGAAATAAAATATGGTGATAAATTAGTTATACCGTATGTATATGATAAGAGTTAGTGATATAAAGGATAAATATAACCTTAATACTCAAAAGATTATTAAAAAAGGTAAAACACTTATTGTTGATACTGATGATCGAAAAATAGTTATTAAAGAAAAAAATCCTACTTTAGATGAACAATTATTTCGTTATTTAGATTCCAGGAGTTTTAATTATTATCCCCAAATAGTTGAATTTGGAGAAGATTATGTCGTAACGGAATATGTTGATGATATTGATGTTCCAAAAGAACAAAAGATGAGCGATTTAGTAGAACTAGTAGGATTATTACATAGTAAAACAACTCACTTTAAAGAAGTAGATGAGGCTAATTATAAAGAATTATATGAAACAATTACTAATAATATTGAATATCTAAAAAGTTATTATAATGATTTAGCAACGGTTATTGAAACTAAAGTATATATGAGTCCACCAGAATATCTTCTTATTCGCAATATTTCTACTATTTATGGATCATTATATTTTTGTGAACAAGAGATAGGCAAGTGGTATGAATTAGTCAAAAATAAAAGAAAACAAAGAGTAGCGGTTATTCATAATAATTTAGATTTAAGCCACTTTCGTAAAAACAAAGGGGCTTATTTATTAAGTTGGGATAAATCCAAAGTTGATATACCTATTTTTGATTTATATAAATTATATCGTCGTAGTTATATGGAATATGATTTTAGTGAATTTTTAAAACAGTATGAGAAAGGCTATCCATTATTAGAAGAAGAAAAATTATTATTTTTTATTTTAATATCATTACCAGATAAAATAGAATTTAATGATAATAACTATAATATGTGTCGAATTATTAGCAGTAAGATTGATATGCTTTATAAAACTAATATTTTAATTTCACCATATTATACGAAAGAGGCAAAATAAAATCATCATGATAAAAAGAAAGATGATGAATATTCCAAATCTTGTTAATAGAAAGAAAGAAATAATCATCTGATAAAATAGTAAAACAGTACAGACAAATAATAAAACAAACCATTTACCACGACAGAACCACCATTGTCGATTATTAAAACCATTGGGCATATATATCACCTGTTATAATTTATGAAATATTTCAAATAATGTTAAAAGGATATTTTAGAGTAGAGCTTAAAAGCTTTACTTTTTTGTTGATTATATTATTGTTACATTTGACTACCTAAACAATAAATGTTATACTCCCTTATAGGCATTTATTTATGAAAGAAATAATTTATATTAATTGAACTAATTATTAAAAAATATTATAATGAAGTAGGTGATTTTTAATGTGGAAAATAGGTAATGTTGAAATAAAAAACAAAATAGTATTGGCTCCGATGGCCGGTATATCTAATAGTAGTTTTAGACAGATTGCTAAAGAAATGGGCTGTGGATTGGTATATGCTGAAATGGTTAGTGATAAAGCTATATTTTATGGTAGTAAGAAGACACAAGAAATGCTTTATATGACTGATATGGAACGTCCTATTGCTCAGCAAATATTTGGTAGTGATGTTGAATCTTTTGTTATAGCTGCTAAATATATTTATGAAACAATGAAACCTGATATTATTGATATTAATATGGGTTGCCCGGTACCTAAAGTCGCATTACGTAGTCAAGCTGGTAGTGCTTTATTAAAGAATACTACGAAAATAAAAGAGATTGTCGAAGCTGTCGTTAAAGCTGTTCCTATTCCGGTAACCGTTAAAATAAGAAGCGGTTGGGATGCTAACAGTATTAATGCGGTAGAGGTAGCGCAGATATGTGAGTCTGCTGGTGCTAAAGCTATTACTATACATCCTAGAACCCGTAGTCAAGGCTATAGTGGTAAGGCTGATTGGAGTATTATTAAACAAGTAAAGAAGAGTGTTACGATTCCCGTTATTGGTAATGGTGATATAAAAAGTTGTTATGATGCGAAAATGATGTTAGATGAAACAGGTTGTGATGCTGTAATGATTGGCCGAGGATTATTAGGTAACCCTTGGTTAATTAAAGAATGCATTGAATATTTAGAGAGCGGTAAAATACCAACTCCTGTTATGCCTGAAGAAAAACTTTTAATGTTAAAAAACCATTTGCATCTTTTATCAGAAGTTAAAAATGAAAAATTAGCGGTTTTAGAAATAAGAGGTCAAGCTCCTTATTACTTAAAAGGTTTACCAAAAACGACAGATGTTAAAAATAACCTTTTTAAAGCTAAAACATTATTGGAAATTACTAATATTTTAGATAACTATGAAAGGGAAATAAATGATGATCAAAGTTAAAAGAATAGGGGCTTATTTAATTGATTGTTTAATGGTTATGTTAGTAACAGGATTTATTAGTCTTGCAGCTAATATAGGCTCTAATGAAAATATATATCCATCAATACAGAGAAATTATCAAGATTTTCAATTTGGTGATATTACTTTTATGAATGCTTTTAATAAGATAGCTAATATTATTCAACTTAATGATAAAAATAATATTTTATCATTACTTATTACGCTTACTTCAATTATTCTTCTTTGGATAATAATACCTTATTTATTTAATGAGCAAACATTAGGACTTAAATTATTTAAAATTAAATTAGAAATGACTAAAAAATATGATTTAAAAGCTATAACAATACGAACTTTATTATTAAGTGGTTTAGGAGTATTAATTCCGTCTTTATTGCTTTTGTATATTACGAATGGAATAATTTATTGTATATTAGTGTTAATTTTATTAATTATACAAATATTATTTATAATTTGGGATGGTTTTATGATATTATATAGTAGTAATGGCCACAATATGGTTGATAACGTTAGTCATACAGAAATCGTTGAGGTGAAAAAATGAGAGAATTAACAGAACAAGAAACGGTGAGAAGAGAAAAAATTGAAAGTATTAGGAAGGTTTGTAATCCTTATCCTGAACGTTTTCAAATTACTCATGAATTAAAAGATGTTCGTGCGTTACCAGATGAAACAAAAGATATTAAGGTAGCAGGACGTATTGTTTTAATGCGTAAAATGGGTAAACTTAGTTTTTTAACTATTAGAGATATTAGTGGTTATATTCAATTATCCATTAAAATAGATATGGTTGGGGAAGAACAATATGAGTTCTTTAAAGATAATTTTGATTTAGGGGATTTTATTGGTGTAACGGGAGAAATGTTTACTACTCATACTGGTGAAAAAACCATTAGAGTAGCTGAATTTGTCTTTTTAGGTAAAGCTTTACGACCATTGCCAGAAAAATTTCATGGTTTAACGGATGCCGAGGCATGTTATCGTAATCGTTATGTTGATTTAATTATGAATGAAGATACAAGAGAAAGATTTTTATTAAAATATAATTTTATTAAAGAAATAAGAAGATATTTAGAAGATCTTAATTATATTGAAATTGAAACACCGGTATTAACTAATAAAGCATCAGGTGCTTTAGCAAAACCTTTTGTTGCTCATCATAATGCTTTAGATATCGATGTATATCTACGGATTGCACCTGAAACATATTTAAAAAGAGCAGTCGTTGGAGGATTCAATAGAGTCTTTGAATTTGCAAGATGTTTTCGTAATGAAGGAATGGATGCTACTCATTTACAAGATTTTACAATGTTAGAATGTTACTGTAGTTATTTTAACTATCGTGATAATATGAAATTAATAGAAGATATGTTAAAAACAGTTGTTAGTAAAGTATTTGGTAGTTTAATTATTACTATTAATGATAAAGAAATAGATTTATCAAAAGAATGGCCAACCGTATCTTTTAGAGATATTATTAAAAAACATGCTGATATTGATATTAATGTTGATGACACTAAAGAAAAGTTATTAGTTGCTATAAAGAATAAAAAGATTGAATTAGAGTCAGAAACGGATATAAATTTATTAGGATTTGGTAATTTAGTTGATTTATTATATAAAAAAGTTGCTCGTCCTAATATGATTGAACCAATGTTCTTAATTGAACATCCAATTGCTTTATCACCACTAGCTCGTGCTAATGATGAAGATCCATCTTTAACTGATCGTTTTCAATTAGTTATTAATGGTGCTGAAATAGTTAATGCTTATTCGGAATTAGTTGATCCTATTGAACAAGCTCATCGTTTAGAAGATCAAGCTAAATTAAGAGAAAATGGTGATGCCGAAGCAATGCCTATGGATATGGATTATATTGAGGCGATGGAATATGGTATGCCACCAATTTCGGGTTGGGGTATGGGTATTGATCGTGTTATGCAAGTTTTAACTGGGGTTCCCAATATTAAGGATAATGTATTATTTCCTTTAATGCGACCACTTGATAAATAATGGAGGTAGTTAGTTATGAAGATTTTATCAGTAAATGCTGGCAGTTCATCATTAAAGTTTTCAGCTTATGAGATGCCAGAAGAAAAAAAATTAATGTCGGGTTATTTTGAAAGAATTGGTATTGGAGGAAGTTTCTATACCTTAAAAATAAATGGAGAAAAAATTAGAAAAGAAGTAGAGTTAAATGATCATGAACAAGCTGTTAGGCTTTTAGGTCAAGAATTAATTGCATATAAGATTGTTAATGATTTAAGTGATATAAAAGGTATTGGTCATCGTATTGTTCAAGGAGCTGATTTATTTGATAAAGCAGCTATAATTGATGATAAGGTATTAAAAACAATTGCTGATTTATCTTTACTTGCGCCTTTACATAATCCAGCGGCTGTTGTAGGGATAAAGGCTTTTATGCATAATATTCCTAATGCGGTAGCAGTAGCGGTATTTGATACAGCTTTTCATCAAACAATACCAGAAGAGGCTTATATGTATGCTTTACCATATGAGTGGTATACAGATCATAAAGTTCGTCGGTATGGCGCTCATGGAACAAGTCATAAATATTTAGCTAATCGTGTTAATGAGTTATTAGGGCGCACAGATACTAAACTTATTACCTGTCATTTAGGAAATGGTGGCAGTATTAGTGCCATTGTTAATGGTAAGTGTATTGATACTTCAATGGGATTTACACCTAATGCGGGTATTATGATGAGCACAAGATGTGGAGATGTAGACGTTTCTATTATTCCTTACATTATGGAAAGATTAAATTTATCACCAAGGGATATTGATAATATTATTAATAAACAAAGTGGTATGTTAGGTATAAGTGGTGTAGGGAGCGATAATCGTGATATTGAAGATGCTATAGCGCAAGGTAATAAAAGAGCTATTTTAACCCAAAAGATGTTTGTCCGTAGTGTTGTTAATTATATTGCTCGTTATTATGTCTTAATGGGTGGAGCTGATGCCATAGTTTTTTCAGCTGGTATTGGTGAAAATTCTTGGGATACAAGAAAAGAAGTTATTGAGTCTTTAGCGGTTTTAGGTGTTAAACTAGATGAACAAGCTAATGATAAAGTACGTGGTAAAGAGCTATTAATTACTACTAGTGATTCAAGTATTCCTTGCTATATAATCCCTACTGATGAAGAAATTATGATAGCTAGAGAAACATTAGATTTTTTAGAATAGAAGGTAAAGAATGAATAAAGGGGATTTTCGAAAAATATACCGCTTAATTAAAAAGTATAAAACGATTGTGATTGCTCGTCATGTGGGTGCTGATCCTGATGCTTTATGTAGTCAGATTGCTCTACGTGATAGTATTATAGCTAAGTTTCCAGGAAAAAAAGTTTATGCGGTGGGATGTTCAGTTTCACGTCTTAAATTCTTGGGTAATTTAGATCGTTTTACCGATGAGATGTATCAAGATTCTCTCTTAATTATTTTAGATGTCCCTGATAAAAAAAGAATTGATGGTGTTGATGTCGAAAAGTTTAAAGAAAGTATTAAAATTGATCATCATCCTTTTGTCGAAAGTATTTGTACCCATGAATATATTGATAATTTAGCTAGTAGTACTTGTCAGATAATAGCGGAACTTATTTTTAATACATCTTTAAAATTGAATACGGATATTGCATCTAAATTATATATAGGTATTATTGCTGATACCAATCGTTTTATGTATTATTATACTACCTATAAAACTTTTACTATTGTTGGACGTTTAATTAAAGAAACAAACTTAAATTTTACAACTTTGTATGAACCTTTATATTTAAAACCAATTAAAGAAATACGTTTTCAAGGATATATAGCTAGTAATTTAACGATTAATGATAGTGGTTTTGCGTATATTAAAATTAATGATGATGTGTTAGATGAATATGGTATTGATGCTGCTACAGCGTGTAATATGGTTGGTAATTTCAACTATATTGAAGAAATAAAAGCCTGGGTAATATTCGCATATGATAAAAATAGTGATTTTATTAGAACATCTATTCGTTCTCGTGGACCAGCTATAAATGAGATAGCGGTTCGTTACGGTGGTGGGGGACATATTTATGCTAGTGGTGTAAGATTTCCTAACTTTGAAGCAACTCAACCATTTATTGAAGAATTAGATAAGATATGTGCTGATTATAGCAAAAATAATAATGAAATAAGGTGAAATAATGAATAAGAGAGTTGGAGCTTTAATTTTATCGGCTGTAATAGCCATTAGTCCTAGTTATGCTTTAGCATCTACAAATGAGCAATCACAACTAAAACCAGGAACCAAAATAGAAACACAATCAATAGATGATAAAGTAATGACATATTTTAATGATATTGATGATTCATTAAGTGAAACTTTTAGTAAGAAAAATGTTTCAGAATTAAAAGATGAAGCCTTTAAAAAATTTAGTATTATAGTTGATTTTACTTTTTATGGCAAAGAAATCAATGGTGTTAAATTTAGTGATTTAAAGGACGAAACAAAAGCGAAGATTCTAGGTTTCTTTACCCATTATTTTCCTGACTTTGAAGAAGATATGACAAAAGCTTATAGTCAATTTAATGAAGATATGGATACTTTTCTTTCGAAAGCTGATCAAAAGTTATTAGATGTGATAGGTCAAGAAAACTATGATAAGTTAAAAGATATTTCGGATTCTATTAAGGATATAACTAAAAAAGCAACTGACAAAGGAAAACAGTATGCTAAAAAAGGCCTAAGTTGGCTTGAAAATTGGTATCAAGATAAGAAAAATGGTAATTAAGAGCATCAATGATGCTTTTTTTGTACATTAAGCGACAAGTCTATGGAATATCAATCGACAAATATTGACAAAAATATTTAAAAATGATACTTTATAAGTAAAGTAGGTGAAGTGTATGAATGAAAAAGGTTTTACGCTAATGGAATTACTAGCGGTTATTATCATTTTAGCTGCTATAGCCTTAATTGCAACACCTGTTATTTTAAATGTTATTAATAGTACTAAAGCTCAAGCTGATTATAGAGCTATTGAAGGTTACGCTAAAGCTGTTGAATATGGTGGTATGAAGTATGTTTATGATCATGGTGGTGGTCAACCCGCTGATTTTGCTGCTTTCTCTTCTTTAGTAGAATATAAAGGTGCAACAATAAGCTGTGCAAGTGTTAGTTATGCTGATGGACATGTAACATTAACAAACTGTACAATTAATGGTGGCGGCAAAGCGTATGATTATAGTAATAGTAAAGTAACAGAGCATAGTTAATTTAAAAAATTTTAAAAACGCATTTTTAAAAAAAATTAGGGAATAATATAAAAGTATTATATTTAGTTGGTTTTGAATTACTATTTTAAGCAATAAAAAAGAGTTAAATGTGGTATAATTTTGATACTTATGTAAACAATATTATCTAGAAAGTATAAATTTAATATAAAAATACTTTTTAATCATTGACGAGAAATAGTAAAATGTGGTAATATAATATTGAAAAGGTAAGGTGGTGAGGATATGAAAAAGAGTGGTTTTACATTAATCGAACTTTTAGCAGTTATTGTTATTTTAGCAGTTATTGCATTAATAGCAACTCCTATTATTTTAGGTGTTATTAATGATGCTAAACAACAAGCAGATTTACGTTCAATTGAAGGCTATGCAAAAGCAGTTGAATATGCTGGCGTTAAGTATATGTTTGATAATAACGGTACAGAACCAGCAGATTTTGCAGCGATTTCAGCTTTAGTTGATTACCAAGGTGCACCTATAGTTTGCGCTACTACTACAATAACAGGAGGAAAAGTTGCTTTAACTGGTTGTAGTATTAACGGTGCTACAGGTACTTACTATAATTATGATGGAAGCTCAGGAGCTAGAATAAGTAGCTAATGTGTTTATTGAAACTGAATTTAAATTCAGTTTTTTTTTTGTTAAAAAGTTGGTATAATAGTATTATAGTTCATCTGGAGGTAAGTAATTATGAATAAGGTAAAAAAAATCAGTGGGTATCTCTTATCCTTTCTTATTCCTATTGCTATTTTAATAATGTGGCTTTATACTAACAATGCTTTAAGCTTAAAGAATAATATGATTGTCGTTAGTGATATGTATCATCAATATATGATTTTACTTGGTCAACTAAAAAATTTATTTAGCGATGGCTTTATTTTCTATTCTTTTAGTAAAGCTCTTGGTGGTAATATGATAGGGACTGTTGTATATTACTTATTAAGTCCAATAAATGTTATTACTCTTTTTTTTAATCAAAGTAATATGCAGTATGCATGTGTGCTTATAATTCTAATAAAAATTGGTTTATGTGGAACAACAATGTTTCTCTTTTTAAAAAATACGTTTAAGCAATTAACTTTACCAGTATTACTAATGTTTTCAACTTGTTATGCATTGATGATGTTTAATGTAGTCTATTTTTTTAATATTATATGGTTAGATGGGATTATTCTTGCGCCTTTAGTATTATGGGGGATAGACCGAATAATTGATGGTAAGAAACCCATTTTATATAGTATAGGCTTATTTTTAACAATATTAATTAATTATTATATTGGTTATATTATGTGTTTGTTTGCCGTTATCTATTTTCTATATAAGCTTTTAATAAAGTATAAATGGAATAAAGATAAACAAATTATTAAAAAGCTAATTACTAATTTTTTGTTAACATCGATCTTATCAGGTTTATTAGCCATGATAATTTTAATACCAATGTATATAGAATTAAAAGATTCAATGCGGGTAGTGGGAAATGTTTTTTCTACACCTTTAGAAATTAATTGGGATTTAATAAAACTTTTTTCAGAATTTTTTGTAGGTATATCAAGAAAAAAAGTATTATTGAATCCTGATAGTTTCTTACTATATACAGGAATAATTACTTTTATTCTATCCATTTTTTATTTTTTTAATAATAAAATAAACAAAAGAGAAAAAATATTGTCTTTAATTGTTCTATTTATTTTTATAAGTAGTTTTATGTGTAATTATCTTAATTATATTTGGCAAGGAATGACAATTACTAATTGTTTTAATGGTCGTTATACGTTTCTATTTTCTTTTTATCTTATTTATTTAAGTGTTAAATGTTTTATTAATTTAGATGGTGTGAAAAAGATAGTTTATTTTGCTATCGCACCTCTTTATCCAATTGTTGGCTTATTTGCTTATATTAAAGGACTTATTGATTTGCCTTATGTTTATGTTAGTGTTGGCTTATTCTTTCTTTATCTTTTCATTGTATATCAGATTAATCATAATGATAATGTCTACAAAAAACAACTTATTATGATGCTAGTAGTCGTTGCTATTAGTGAATTGTTCTTTAATGCTTATGCTGACTTATCACATTATAGTCTGCTAAAAGAGAATATGATTGAAGGAAAATATCGAGATTATAGCGATATTTATAATAATATCAAAAATAATGATAGTAGTTTGTTTTACCGCACCTATCTTGTAAAAGAAGCAACTGCTAATGATCCCTTTTATTTTAATTATAATGGTACGGAAGTCTTTTTATCATCAGTAAATAAAAAATTGTTTGGTTTCTATAAAAACAATGGATGCCATACACGAGGTAATACCGTTCTATCTTATACTTGTCATAATTATATGTTAGATGCATTATTAGATGTAAAATACTTGGGCTTTCCAGATAAGCAAGATGACGCATACAAATTAACCTATCAAAAATCTATTCGTGAAGGTTCAAATTTATTTTATGGTTTTGCAAATATAACCATGAATGTTCAAGAAAATCCATATGCTTTATCATTAGGCTTTATGGTTAATAAAGATATTTTAGATTTTAATAAACAATATCAAAGTATTAAACAAGACCCTATAACATATCAAAATTTGGTTTATAAATTAATTAGTGATAAACATATGGATTTAATAAAGAAGATTGATCTTACTAAAGTAGATTATAATGTTTATCGTTTTACTAATATAAGTGATAGCCCTTATTTTGTAACTGCCAATTATGATAATAAGGCCATAACTGAAAAAGTTGAAATATATTTTAATGATAATTCATTAATTGATACTGTTAATGCGGCTAAATATAGTGTATATGTTAAAAATACTTTTAATACTAATGAAAACGTTACTATTAAAATAAAGATGAATAATTATACTTTAGTTCCTAAAAATGTGAGTTTATATTATTTTGATATGGAGGCTTTTAAAGAAGCAATTAACGAACTAAAAAAGGAACAAATGAACATTTTAGTAAATAAAGAAAGCTATCTTAAAACAAGTATTGATGTAACCTCTGATAAGACAGTATTATTAACAACTATTCCTTATGAACAAGGATGGCAGATATTAGTTGATAACAGGCAAGTTAAGTATTATCCTGTTATGGATACTTTTATAGGGTTAGATTTAACTAAAGGTAAGCATACAATTGAATTTAAATTTAGTCCACCGGGCATAAAAATAGGAGCGATAATAAGTGGAATATCTTTAGTATTATTGGTTTCTTATTTGCTATATTTTGAGAAGATAAATAAAAAAATATTTAAAGAAAAAGAAGATGAAGCACAAAAAAAATTAATATAAATTTAATTTTTTGTTAATTTATATTATAATGTTTGTATAAGTTATGGAGGTAACGATAATCGATGGAAAATTTGGGTCCGGATAATTTTGTTTGAAAAATTCTTATTCTCTTTCTTGTAGTTATTGGCCTAATTGGAATTTTTAGTATTTATGGCTTATTTGCTTTTATTAGTAAACTAAATAAGGCAATGAATGGTAAAAAGACACCTTGGGTGTGGATACCGATTGCCAATACTTATGTTTTAGGAAAATTAGTGCTGAATAAAGCCTTCGGTTGGTTATTATTAATATTTACTATATTTAATCAAGCCATTATTTATGGTATAATTTTATTATTACTTTCATTAGTAAATGTCTTTTTTAAAGGTGATTGGTACAGTAATACAATAACCCAACTTTCATCTTTTGCAACAGAGGTTGTTAAAATACCACCTACTATTATTAATATAATAGTCTACACCGATTATATTTTATTGGCGGTAACTTTTATTCTCGCAGTTATCAAGTATAATAAGTTAGTTAAAAAGTAACTGTTAAAATAATATGCATATATAAGTGACAAATAGTCACTTTTTATTGTGGATAATTAATAAAATTGTTATAATATAAGCAGGTGATGAAGATGAAACAGAAGAATATTCGCAACTTTTCCATTATTGCTCATATTGATCATGGTAAAAGTACTTTAGCTGATCGGATCTTGGAATTAACAGGTGCGGTTAGTGATAGAGAAAAACAAGATCAAATTCTTGATAATATGGATTTAGAAAGAGAACGTGGCATTACTATTAAGTTAAATGCTGTTCAATTAAAATATAATTATCAAGGTGAAGAGTATGTACTTCATTTAATTGATACTCCCGGTCATGTTGATTTTACTTATGAAGTATCCCGTAGTTTAGCGGCTTGCGAAGGAGCTATTTTAGTAGTGGATGCGGCGCAAGGAATTGAAGCACAAACTTTAGCTAATCTTTATTTAGCGTTAGAAAATAATTTAACGATTATTCCCGTTATTAATAAAATAGATTTACCTAATGCTGATCCTGAAAAAGTTAAAAAAGAATTAATGGATAATTTAGGTTTTAGCGCTGATGAAATAGTATTTACAAGTGCTAAAAATGGGATTGGTATTAAAGAACTAATTGAAACCATTATTAAGAAAGTTCCTAGTCCTAAAGGTAATATAGATGAACCATTACAAGCTTTAATTTTTGATAGCTTTTATGATGCTTATCGCGGTGTTGTCGCATCTATTCGTTTAGTTAATGGCAAATTAAGAATAGGCGATAGGATTAAAATGATGGCAACAGGTGCGGTCTACGATGTTATTGAATTAGGAGTTCATAGTCCTAAAGAAATAAAAAGAGATGAATTAATAGCAGGTGAAGTAGGCTATTTAAGTGCGGCCATTAAAAGTATTAAAGACTTAAAAGTCGGTGATACTATTACTATAAATGATAATCCGGCTATTAAACCATTACCTGGTTATCGACCAATGAAACCAATGGTTTTCTGTGGCTTATACCCAGTTGAATCATCTCGTTATACGGAACTTCGTGATGCTTTAGATAAATTAAAATTAAATGATGCCGCTTTAGAATTTGAACCAGAAACATCTAAAGCTTTAGGTTTTGGATTTCGATGTGGTTTTTTAGGACTTTTACATATGGAAATAATTGAAGAGAGAATTGAAAGAGAATTTAAAATTGATATCATAGCAACTAGTCCATCTGTTATTTATGAAGTATTACTTACAGATAAAACAGTTTTTGATATTGATAGTCCGGTTAAGATGCCTGATCGCTCGCATATTAGTGAGATAAGAGAGCCTTATATTCGAACCAGTATTTTTGTTCCTAGTGAATATATTGGACCCATTATGGAGTTATGTCAGAATAAACGAGGCAATTATGTTGGAATGGAATATTTAGATGTAACAAGAGTTAATATGCATTATGAATTACCATTATCCGAAATTGTTTATGATTTCTTTGATAAATTAAAATCAACTACTAAAGGCTATGCATCATTTGATTATGAATTAATGGGGTATAAAGCCAGTGATTTAGTTAAAATGGATATTCTATTAAATGGGGAAGCAGTTGATGCTTTAAGTTTAATTGTGCATCGTGATTTTGCTTATAAAAGAGGTAAAGCTATTGTTGAAAGTTTAGGCAAGATTATTCCTAGACAACAGTTTGAAATACCTATTCAAGCTTGTATTGGTGGTAAAGCCATTGCTAGAGCTGATATTAAAGCGGTAAGAAAAAATGTTTTAGCTAAATGCTATGGTGGCGATGTATCACGTAAAAGAAAGTTATTAGAAAAACAAAAAGAAGGTAAAAAGAAAATGAAGATGGTAGGAACAGTTGAATTACCACAAGAAGCCTTCTTAGCCGTATTAAGCGTAGATGAGGAGTAACAACATGGAAAAAACAAAAAACTTTAGGGTAACATTTCGAGAATTCTTAATACAAAGAGGAACTCCAAATAGTAGTGAAGAGCGTGTTTTGGCTTTTGCTGACTATTTTCTAGCTTTTTTTGATACATTTGCTCAGTTGTCAGCAGAAACAGGAGTTCCGGAAGCGGATATTGAAATAATATTGATTAATAAATTAGAAACAATTGATAAAATAAAGTTTCAAGAGGTGGATATTAAAAAGAAACGTGGTCAAATTATTGAGGCTGCTGATTATATTATTTTAAATAGAGCATCAACAAGACAAGCAGCTGCAAGATTTGGATGTACTAATGTAACTATTCATAGTTGGATGACAACTAAATTACAAGAAATAGATGCTCATAGATATAACCAAGTTTTAGCAGTCATGCATCAAAACAAACCAAAAACTATTGAAGATGAAGGTATTACTGAAAGAATAAATTCAGCCGTAGAGCTTGTTTTAGCTGGTTACACAATTGAACAAATTGCCGCTAGGTTATCTAATTCTGATATGAAATTAACACCGGCAATGATTTATAGAGATTTAGAAAAAAGACTAGTAAAACTGGATCCCAATAAATCCCAAATAGTTAGCGAAATTTTAGAGAAACATTCCTTAGAGAACTTAAGAAATCAACCTAAAAGTAGATAAATTATAGTGAGGCATAAATGAAAAGTGTTTATTTTCATATCCCTTTTTGTAAAACAATATGTACTTATTGTGATTTCTGTAAGTTCTATTATAATGACAAATGGGTTAAAGATTATTTAGTAAGTTTAAATAAAGAATTTGATAGTGTTTATAAAGGAGAAGTATTAGATACTATTTATATAGGTGGAGGAACACCTAATGCTTTAACATTGGATGAATTAGATTTATTATTTAAAATTATAAATAAAATTAATAGAAGCTCTACTTATGAATTTACGATTGAATGTAATATTGAATATATAACCGAAGAACAATTAAAGCTATTTAAAGACAATGGTATTAATCGAATAAGCATTGGTGTTCAAACATTAAATGATAAGTATATTAAATTATTAGGACGTAATCATAATTATCAATTAGTATTAGATAAAATAGCATTAGTTAAAAAATATTTTGTTAATATTAATATTGATTTAATGTATGCTTTACCTAATCAAACGTTAGAAGAATTAAGAAAAGATGTTACCTTATTCTTAGAACTTGATGTTTCCCATATTTCTACTTATTCATTAATGATTGAACCACATACGAAGATTTATATTGATGGATTAGAGAATATTGATGAAGAATTAGATTATCAAATGTATAAATTAATAAATAAGTTATTAAAAGCAAATAATTATCATCATTATGAGGTAAGTAATTATGCAAAAGATAATTATCAATCAAGACATAATTTAACTTATTGGAACAATAACCCATATTATGGTCTTGGAATAGGCGCTAGTGGGTATATTGGTGATATTAGGTATGATAATACTAAAACCATAAATGAGTACTTAAAGGGTAATTATATGGCTAATAAAGTAGTAGTTGATTACAATATGAAACTAGAGAATGCTTTTATTTTAGGATTACGAAAAACAAAGGGCCTTGATAAAAGAGAGTTTGCTGATAAATACCAAATAGACTTAAATAATATAGATATAGTTAATAAATTAATTAATGAAAATAAACTTATTGATGATGGTGAAAATATCTTTATAAATGATGAATTCCTGTATATATCAAATGATATTTTAATTATGTTTTTGGGGGTAGATTATGAAAAATGCTGTATTTAATAAAGAATTAAATTATATAAATAATGTATCAATGAGAAAAGATGCCCAGTATTTATTAGAAAATTTACCAGACTATTTTTATCATATTCCGGCTAGCAGTACGGGTAAATATCATCCAACCTTCGCCTTAGGTGATGGGGGATTAGTAAGACATACTAAAGTAGCAGTTCGTATTGCTTATGAACTATTAAATAATGAGAGTATTGGTTATACTTTTTCTAGTGATGAAAAAGATTTAATTATAATGGCTTTATTAGTTCATGATGGATTAAAAAAGGGTCTTACTGATCGTGAATATGTTCTTTTTGAACATCCTCTTATTGTCGGAGAATATATTAGAAATAATGCTAGAAATTTAACTCTTAATAATAATGATTTAGAGTTATTAATTAGTATGGTAGAATCCCATATGGGTAAATGGAATACTGATAAATATTCAACTAAGGTATTGCCTAAACCCAATAATAAGTTTCAAAGATTTGTCCATATGTGTGATTATTTAAGTAGTAAAAAGTTTTTAGATGTTAAATTTAATGATTTTGATATAAATGATTGACACGAACGATTGTTTAAGCTTAAAATGATAGTAGGAGGTACTTATGAGTAAATGGGATGATACATATATAAAATTATGTAAAGAAATACTAAAGAAAGGTACGGAAGTTAAGAATAGAACCGGTGTAAACACAATTAAACTTCCATATAAAAGTTTTGAATTTGATTTAAGTGAAGAATTCCCGATTTTAACCACTAAATTTGTCGCTTTTAAATCGGCTGTATTGGAGATGCTATGGTTTTATCAAGCACAAAGTAATGATGTAAGATGGCTTCTGGATCGTGGTGTTAAGATTTGGAATGAATGGAAAATAGATGAAGATGGTGTATATCGTATCAAAGATGCTGAAGGAAATATTAAATCTGAAAAAGATTTTGGTAAAGAATATGCACATACAATTGGTACAGCATATGGATATGTTGTAAAAAAATATAAATTGATTGATAATTTGATTGAAACTATTAAAAACAATCCTACGGATAGAAGAATGAATATGAGTTTGTGGCAAAATTCTGAATTAGAAACAGCCGTATTGCCTTCCTGCGTTTGGGATAGTATGTGGGATGTTACTGATGGCAAATTGAATGCTATTGTAACCCAAAGATCTTGTGATGTTGCTTTAGGATTACCTTTTAATGTTACTCAATATGCAACTTTACTAATGATGTTGGCACATGTAACGGGATTAAAACCTGGTAAATTATATTGGAGTACAAAAGATGCTCATATATATGTAAATCAAATTGAAGGTATAGAACAACAAATAAAAATTTATGAAGAAAAAGGATCTTTACCAGCTCCAACTTTATGGCTAAATCCTGATGTAAAGGATTTCTTTAAATTTGATAATTCAAAAGATTTGAATGATATTAAACTTATAGGTTATGAAAGTTTTGGAAAGATAAAGATGCCGGTGGCAGTATGAGTATAGTAATTATTGCGGCAATTGGAAAAAATAATGAGTTAGGTAAAAAAAATGGACTTATTTGGCATTTGCCACTTGATCTAAAGTTTTTTAAAGAAAAAACAATGAATAAAACTGTTATAATGGGTGAAAACACCTTTAAGTCATTACCTAGATTATTACCTGGCAGAAAGCATATTGTTTTGACTTATAATGATGTCTCTTTTGGTGAAGAGGTTGATGTTTATAAGAATATTGATGATGTTTTGAAAAAATATAAAGATATTCCAGAAGAGATATTTATAATTGGTGGTGGACAAATTTACAAAGCTTTTTTACCTTATGCTGACAAAATGTATTTAACTGAAATTGATGATTCAGATGCAGATGCAGAAGTTTTTTTCCCGAAATTTGACAGGAATGAGTGGTGTAAAACTGTTATAGATGAAATCGTCGATAATGGTATAAGATGTCAACATATAGAATATAAGAGGTTGTAAAATGAGTAAAGGTAAAATAATTGTTATTGAAGGTACTGATTGTTCAGGAAAAGGAACACAAACTAAAATGTTAGTGGATAAGCTACGCAGTAATAATATTGAGGTTGAAGAATTTGATTTTCCTAATTATGATTCACCAACGGGTAAAATAATTGGGGGACCATATTTAGGAAAAAAACATATTTGTGATGGCTGGTTTCCAGAAGGGGCTGCTAATGTTAATCCATTAGTTGCGTCGTTGTATTTTGCAGCTGATCGCTTTTATAATTTACCAGTGATAGAAGAAATGTTAGATCAGGGTAGAATTGTTATTTTAAATCGTTATACTTATTCTAATATGGGACATCAAGGTGGTAAATTAAAGACACCACAAGAACGTGATGAACTATACAATAAGTTATATCATTTGGAATTTGAATTTTTAGGATTACCTTTACCTGATCTTACCATATTCCTTCATATGCCATATGATGCTTCTGAAGGTATGAGAAATAATCGCACCGAAAAACTTGATCAACATGAATGTTCAAAAGAACACCTATTAAATGCTGAACAAGCTTATGTTGAATTAGCAAAGAAATATCATTGGCATACAATTGAATGTGCGAAAGATAATGAACCAAGAGCGATTGATGATATTGCTAAAGAAGTTTATGAAAATGTCAGTAGTGAGATTAATTAAATAATAAAATTTTTTGGGCAACAACAAAGGTTTTTGGACATATATTTTTAATAAGAGAAATGGTTTCATTTCTTTTTTTTCGGGTTGTTACTACTTGCAAGAATAGTTGATTATTGTTATTGATCGTAAAATAAGTATAATTGTTTTGCTTTAAGGTACATTCTAATAATTTTTGATCACATTCTTCAATAACAAAAGTTAAAAGATTATTGCCTAGAGCTATCCTTTGCTCAATGATACTACCAGCATATGAGCCAAAGAATGAGCCTAAAGCAAAGAAAATAATTTTCCAAACATCTTTAGTAAGATCGACGACAACAATACCTGTTACGGCAATCCATACTAAAGATGTCACAAATAAAAGAATAGCTCCTAATAATTTTTTACCATTAGCAATAACAATAACTCGTAAAGTAGCTAAGGCATTTTCTACTATTTTGGCGATGAAGATAAACAGATAAATTCCTATATTCATATTTATCACTCCTGTCATTATTATGAGTGAATATAAGATATTTATAATAATAAATATTTAGTAGTAAAAATTAAAAATGTATAGTTTTAATTTTTTAGCACTCACATATTGACATTGCTAAAACATCATAGTATAATTATTTTAGCATTTACATATTATAAGTGCTAGAGGTGGTAAAATGTTAAATCAAAGACAGACCAATTTATTAAAGATTATTGTCGAAGAGTACATTAAAACAGCACATCCCGTAGGATCAAAGTCTATCGCATTAAAGATGCTTTGTTCTAGTGCAACGATTCGTAATGAGATGGCTGCTTTAGAAGATTTAGGAGTATTAGAAAAAACCCATATTTCTTCAGGAAGAGTACCTAGTGAAAAAGGATATCGTTATTATGTAGATAATATTATGAAACCCAAAGAATTAACAGGGGATGATATGTTAAAACTACAGACGATTTTCCATAACAGTTCCTTAATGCTTAATGATACAATTATTAAGAGTATGGAGATTGTTTCGGAATTAACTAGTTATACAACGGTTGTCTTAGGTAAATCATCTAAAGATAATAAGATTAATAAAGTTGAAGTAGTACCACTTGATGATCAACATTTAATTGCCATTGTGGTAACCGATAAAGGTCATGTTGAACATCGTAATATCTTCATTGAAGAGCATGTCTCTATTGCCGAAATAAGACAAACAGTTGATATCATTAATCGTTTCATTATTGGTACACCAATAGATGAGGTTAGTAGTAAATTAGAGTATGAGGTAAAACCGATAATTGCCCAATATGTTAAACAGCATGATGCTTTATACAATGCTTTCTATAATGCTTTTAATGATTTTACTAGCGAAGCAAAAGTTAAAATGGCTGGTACTAGTAATATCTTAAAACAACCAGAGTTTGATGATGTTGATAAGATAAGAGAAATCATTAGTAAGTTTGATGATCAAGAAATTGTTGATCGTATTAATGAAACTGAGAATGGTGTTAATATTTATATTGGTAGTGAAAATGAATTTGATGATGATGTAACAATAATTAAAACAAAGTATTCAATTAATGGGGAAGAAGGTACTATTGCGCTTATAGGTCCTAAACGAATGGAATATGAGCGTGTTATAACCCTTCTAAACTATATCAAAGAAAATATTGGAGGTGAAGCGAGTGAATAATAAAGATAAAGTAACACTCGAAGAAGAAAAAGTAATGACTAATGAATGTCATTGTGATGATGAATGCCATTGTGATGACGAATGTCATTGCGATGAAGATTGCGATTGTGGAGATGAATGTCATTGCGATGAAGAATGTGATTGTGGTGATGAATGTCATTGCGATGATTGTGATGAATCTGATGAAAATTTAGAAAAGAAAAAGAATAAACTTTTTGGGATGAATCGCAAAGATGATAAACAAAAAAAAGAAATAGATGATTTAAAAAATAAAATGAAAGAATTAGAAAATAAAAGTCTAGTTGCTTCAGCCGAACTTATTAATTATCGTAAACGTAAAGATGAAGAAGTAAGTCGGATGTTAAAATATGCTAATGAAGATATGGTTTTAGAAATATTACCAATCTTAGATAATTTTGAAAGAGCTATTAAACTTGATGATGAAAATTTAAATGATGAACTTTCAAAATTTTTAGAAGGGTTTAAAATGATTTATTGTCATCTTAAGAATAGTCTTGAAAATTATGAAGTAAAAGCTATTGATGGCAATAATAAACCATTTGATCCAACTTATCATCAGGCCGTTATGACGGAACATATTGATGGTATGGTATCAGGTATGGTTATTGAAGTATTACAGAAAGGTTATTTATTAAAAGATAAAGTAATTCGACCAGCAATGGTAAGAGTTAGTGAATAAAGGAAAGGTGAAATTATGAGTAAAATTATAGGTATAGATTTAGGTACAACAAATAGTTGTGTATGTGTTTATGAAGGTGGAGAGGCAAAAGTTATTGCAAATCCGGAAGGTTTAAGGACAACGCCATCGGTTGTGGCATTTAAAAATGGGGAGATAATTGTTGGTCAAAAAGCTAAAAACCAGGCTATTACTAATCCCGAAACAGTTTCTTCTATTAAAAGAAAAATGGGAACTAGTGAAAAAGTTCACGCTAATGGTAAGGATTATACACCTGAAGAAATTAGTGCAATGGTTTTAAGTGATCTTAAGAAAACAGCGGAAGCTTATTTAGGTTCAAAAGTAGAAAAAGCGGTTATTACTGTTCCAGCCTATTTTAATGATGCACAAAGACAAGCAACTAAGAATGCTGGTAAAATAGCTGGCTTGGATGTTGAAAGAATAATTAATGAGCCAACAGCAGCAGCTTTAGCGTATGGTCTTGATAAACAAAATAAAACAGAACAAGTTCTTGTTTATGACTTAGGTGGTGGAACATTCGATGTATCCATTCTTGAACTTGGTGATGGTGTTTTTGAAGTTAAATCAACTAATGGTAATAACCATTTAGGTGGTGACGACTTTGATGAAAGAGTTATGGAATATTTATCAGCAGAATTTAAGAAAGAAAATGGTATCGATTTATCAAAAGATAAGATGGCTATGCAACGGGTACGTGATGCTGCTGAAAAAGCTAAAAAAGATTTAAGTGGTATGAGTGCTACCGAAATTTCATTACCATTCTTATCACAAGGTGAAGCTGGTCCATTACATTTAAATTTAACTTTAACTAGAGCTAAATTTGAAGATTTAATTCGTGATTTAGTTGAATCAACGGTTGAACCAGTTCGTAAGGCCTTAAAGGATGCTAAATTAGAACCAAAAGATATTGATAAAGTATTATTAGTAGGTGGATCAACTCGTGTTCCTATGGTTCAAGAATTAGTTAAAAAAGAATTAGGTAAAGAACCAAGTAAAGAAGTAAATCCCGATGAGGTAGTTGCTATGGGTGCTGCTATTCAAGGTGGTGTCTTAACAGGTGATGTTAATGATATTGTTTTACTTGATGTTACACCATTATCACTTGGTATTGAAACATTAGGTGGTGTATGCACTGTTTTAATTCCAAGAAATACTACTATTCCAACTAGTAAATCACAAGTATTTTCTACGGCGGCTGATAGTCAACCAGCTGTTGATATTCATATTCTTCAAGGTGAAAGAAGTATGGCAGCTGATAATAAGACTTTAGGAAGATTCCAATTAGGAAATATTCCACCAGCTCCACGTGGTCTACCACAAATTGAGGTGTCATTTGATATTGATGCTAATGGTATTGTTAATGTTAAAGCTAAAGATTTAGGTACTAATAAAGAGCAGTCTATCACAATTACCTCATCAACTAATTTAAATGATGATGAAATCGATAGAATGGTTAAAGAGGCTGAAGCTAATAAAGCAGCTGACGAAAAACGTAAAGCTGAAGTTGATCTTAAGAATGAAGCTGAACAAACAGTTCTTATGACTGAAAAAGCTCTTAAAGATTTAGGCGACAAAGTTGATAGTAAAGACAAAGAAAAAGCTGAGGCTGAAATTAAAGAATTAAAAGAAGCTTTAGAAAAAGGTAATCTAGATGATATAAAAACTAAAAAAGAAAAACTAAATGAAACAGCTATGGCTTTAGCAACAAAGGCTTATGAACAAGCTTCTAAACAAAATCAAGCTGAAAATCCAACTGAAGAAAATAATAGTGAACCTAAAAAAGACAATGTTAGAGATGCAGAATACGAAGAAAAATAAAAGAAGGAGATATAAGTTCTAGGCAACTAGAACTTTATCTTTATATAGATAATATAATAACCACAAAAATTCAAAAAAATAGTGAAAAATATATACATCAGTACATTTGTTTGCTATAATAAGTGCATAGAAAGATAGTGATGTTTGTGAAGATATATAAAGCATATAAGTTTAGATTATATCCTAATGATATCCAAGCAGAATTGATTAATAAAACTTTAGGTTGTACAAGATTTGTTTATAATTACTATCTTGATAAGAAGAAAAAACTATATAGTGAATCTAAAACCAAAATGTCATGTTTTCAATGTATTAAAGATATAAAAGAATTGAATAAAGAATATCTTTGGTTAAAAGAAGCAGATAGTATGGCATTGAGATGTGTCTTGTTTGATTTAGATAATGCTTTTAAAAAATCATTTCAAGGGAGTGGATATCCAAAATTTAAAAGTAGAAATAATCCGAAAAATGCCTATCGTACAAATTTTGTCAATGATAATATAAGAATAGATTTATTAAATAAAATTGTTAGATTACCAAAACTAAAATACATAAAAATAAGCGGTTATCGTAATTTAAAGAATTTAGATGGAAGAATAATTAATGCCACCGTATCAAAAGAATCAAATGGGAAATATTATGTGTCAGTATTAATAGAGGAAGAAATATATAGTGAAGAAAGAATACCAACAAGTATCGTAGGCATTGATTTAGGTATAAAAGATATTGTTGTAACATCTAACGGCGAAAAGTATGCTAATGACAAAGTCATGAGTAAATATGAACAAAGAATTAAAAGATATCAAAGACAATTATCAAAAAAGGTTAAAAAAAGTAATAATTATCAAAAACTAAAAACAAAAATAGCTGTCTTATATAGTAAAATGAATAATGCTAGAAAACATATAACTCATAAAATAACCAATAGTTTAATCAAACAAAATGATATTATTGTAACCGAAAAACTCCACATTCAAAATATGATGAGAAATCACAAACTAGCAAAAAGTATATCGGATGTAATATGGGATGAGATAATAAGGCAATTACAATATAAATGTGAGTGGCATAACAAAAATATATATCAAATAGATTCATATTATCCAAGCAGTAAAGAATGTAGCGTATGTGGACATAAAAATGAAAAAGTAAGTGATTTAAGCATAAGATCGTACGAATGTGAAGAATGTGGAAATTATCATGATCGGGATATTAATGCAAGTATTAATATAATGTTTGAAGGAATAAAGTTATATATGAAAGAAATGTAATTATAAAAAAATAGATAAAAAGAACAAAAGAGTACGGTAGCGACTATCGGAATTGAGGTCTGTGGAGGAAGTAGGTAACGAAGCCTGTGAAACAGAAATACTTAATCGTGAGGTTAAGAAAGTAAAATTTATTTTGCTTTTGTTCTGAGGAGATAATATGGCTCTTAAACAAAAATTAAGAAGTGAGATTAGTGATGAATATAAGTGGGATTTAGAAGTAATTTATCCAAATATTGAAGCTTGGTATGATGATTATAATAAAGTAAAAGAAGAATTACCTAAAATAATACCCTATCAAGATAAAGTAATGACTAGTGCTAGTAATTTGTACGACTTCATTGTTTTAAGTAATGATTTAGAAAGAAAAATTGAAAAACTTTATTTTTATGCTCACTTACATAATGATGAAGATACTAGTGTTGTTTTATATCAAGAAATATTGGGTAAAGCTGAAAATCTACTAGATAAATTATCAGAATATGAAGCTTTCTTTGAACCAACTATTCTTAAATATGATTATAGTGTCATTGAAAAGTTCTATGAAGAAGAACCTAGATTAAAAGAATATAGATTTATATTAGAAGGATTTTTTCGCTATAAAGGTCATGTTTTAACTGAAAACGAAGAAAAAATGATTACTAACCTTAAAAAAGTATTTAGAATATCTGAAGAGTCATATGAAAAATTAACTGATACTGATATGACATTTGGAATGTTTACTGATGAAGAAGGCAATAGAGTTGAATTAACCGATAGTAATTATGGAAAATATATTATGTCCAAAAATCGTCGTGTACGTAAGCGTGTCTTTGATATGTTATATAAATCATATAATAATTTTCGTAATACGATTGCGACAACCTTTGCTGGTAATGTTAATACTTCACAGTCCCTAGCAAAAGTCTATAATTTTAATAGTTCTTTAGAAGCTAGTCTTTATCATGATAACATTAACTTAGATGTATATAATAATTTAATTAAAGTAGTTAATGACAGAATGAATACAATATATCGTTATTATGACTTAAGAAAGAAAATATTAGGTCTAAATAAACAACATATGTATGATGTTTATGTTGGACTTGTTGGTGAAAAAAACATTGATTATTCTTTTAAGGATGCTAAAGAAACGGTATTAAAAGCATTAAGTATATTAGGTAGTGATTATTCAGATATCTTAAAAAAAGCTTTTGATGAGCATTGGATTGATGTTTATAATAATAAAGGTAAACGTGGTGGTGCTTATTCTAGTGGGTGTTATGATACTTATCCTTACATTTTGTTAAACTTTGAAAATCGTTTAGATGATGTTTCAACTTTAGCCCATGAATTAGGTCATTCTGTTCATACTTATTATTCAAGAGTATCTAATTCTTATCATTATTCGCAATATCGTATTTTTGTAGCTGAAGTCGCATCAACTGTTAATGAGTTATTATTAGCCGAGTATTTATTAAAAAATTCTAAAGATAAAGAAGAAAAATTAATAATATTAAACAATTTGTTACAATTATATCGGGCAACTATTTATCGTCAAACAATGTTTGCCGAGTTTGAACGGGATATGGCATCTCAAAGTCAAAATGGGGAAATATTAACCAATGAATTTATCTCTAATCATTATTATGATTTAGTTAAAAAATATTTTGGTAATAATGTTGTGGTTGATGATATCATAAGAAATGAATGGATGCGTATACCACACTTCTATTATGATTTTTATATTTATAAATACGCAACTGGGTTATCAGCTGCTACTTATATTGTTAAAAAGATATTAAGTGGTGATAAGGATATAGTTAATGACTATAAATCTTTCTTAAAAACTGGTGGTACAATGTATCCACTTGATGAATTAAAAGTAGCCGGTGTTGATATGACTGATAGTGAAGTTGTTATGAGTGCGATTGATTTCTTTGAAGAAAAAATAGATGAATTTGAAAAACTTTATGATGTAGAAAAGTAACGAGGTGAAAAGTAGTGAATAAAAAAGATTATTATGAGGTCCTAGGGGTTAGTAAAACAGCTGGTGATACCGAGATAAAAAGTGCCTTTAGAAAACTAGCAAAACAATATCACCCTGATGTTTCTAAAGAACCAAATGCAGCTGAAAAATTTAAAGAGGCTCAAGAAGCTTATGCCGTATTATCTGATTCTGATAAAAGAAAACAATATGATCAATATGGTCATGCAGCATTTGCTAATAATGCTGGTCCAAGTGGTGGTTATGATTTCTCCGATTTTGATTTTTCGGATATTTTCTCTGATATGTTTGGTGGTTTCGACTTTGGCTTTGGTGGTCGAGGACATAGTAATTCTCGGTCACGGGCAACTAAAGGAAGAGACTCTTTAATCGAGATGAATTTAACCTTTGAAGAAGCTGTTTTTGGAGCAACAAAAAGTCTTAATATTGATGTTGATGAAAAATGTGATGAGTGTTCAGGAACTGGTGGTCATGGTGAAAAGACATGCCCAAATTGTCATGGAAGTGGCACTATAACGGTCGAACAACGAACGATATTAGGAACCTTTATGACTAAAACAACTTGTTCTACTTGTCAAGGACGAGGTCGTACATATGACAGAGCATGTAGCTCATGCCGGGGAACTGGTAAAGTAAGAGAGCATAAAACCATTGAGGTAAAAATTCCAGCGGGTGTTAATACGGGTAATCAATTGCGAGTAGCTGGTAAAGGTGAAGCCGGTACTAATGGTGGACCAAATGGGGATATCTATATTGAATTTAAAGTTAAAGAACATTCTGTTTTTAGACGAGAAGAAAGTGATATTTATTTAGATTTGCCAATTACAATTACGGAAGCTGTTCTAGGATGTAAAAAAGAAATACCTACTTTATATGGTAATGTTGATTTAGTTATACCAGAGGGTAGTGAAACAAATGATAAACATCGTTTACGTGGTAAAGGTGTAGAGGATGTTCAAACGGGCCGTAAAGGTGATATGTTTGTTGTTATTAGAGTTATTATTCCTAAAAAAATATCTAAAGATCAACGAAGATTATTTACCGAACTTAGTAGAACAGACTTAGAAGATAGTAGTTTATTTAAAAGAATAAGGGATTATTTGAAATAGTCTCTTTTTTTAAAAGCAAATATGTATAAAATATATTTGTTGAAATAAAAATAAAGTGCTGTTATAATAATAGTAGAATTGCAAGGAGGCCAAAATGAAAAAAAATAGAAAGGGTTTTACTTTAATTGAGTTATTAGCGGTAATCATTATTTTAGCAGTAATCGCCCTTATTACAACCCCAATTATTTTAGGGATAATAGAAAACTCAAAAAAGGAATCATTTAAAGCTTCAGCTTATGGAATAATTGATGCAGCAGAATATTTATATGCTCGTGGAATACTAAAACAGGATGAACCAACCGAAGAAACATTCGTTTTTCCAAATGATGAAGAACTCATTTTTAGTGGCGCTAGACCAACAAGTGGAGTAGTAAAACTAAACCAACAAGGAAAAATAAGAATGGCTATTTATGATGGAAAATACTGTGTTACAAAGGATTACCTTGCTAATTCTGTTGAGATTGCTGAAGCACGGGAGGAAGACTGTGTAATCTATTATAAGGATGCAAGTGGTGCTAATTTGCCAAAATTTCATTCTAATATGATACCTGTTTATTATGATGATTCTGGTTGGATATATGCAGATATATATAATGATGAATGGTATGATTATAATGAACAACAATGGGCTAATGCGGTGGTATTAGTTAGTAGTCCATCTAAAACATATAGTGTAGGTGATACTATATTGATCTCGGATATATCACAAATGTATGTATGGATACCAAGATACAAATATACCATTTTCAATGGAAATAATGGTAGTGTGGCTGCCCAAGAAATAAAAGTTGTTTTTGAAAGTGGTGCGGCATCAACAGGAACGGTTAGTTGTGTCGATGCAGTTGCTGGTAGTGGTACTAGTAGTGAAAATTGTACTGATAGTACAAATGGTAGCATTATAAATTCAACATCAACCTATACACAGCCTGCTTTTAAATTTGGAACGGAAGAATTAACTGGTATCTGGGTCGGTAAATTTGAATCAAGTAATATAACTGCATGTAGTGCAGCAAATGGTTCTGTTAATAGTGCATGTGACTTAACAACCTTAGGGATTCAAATAAAACCTGGCGTTGCTAGTTGGCGGGGTATAAGAGTATCTACAGCATATACAGTGGCCAAAGACATTGCGGCAGCTTATAGTATTAATGCCGACACTCATATGATAAAAAATATGGAGTGGGGCGCGGTAGCCTATTTGTCTCAAAGTGAATATGGTAAATATGGAAATAGTTTATATACCGGTGCGAATAAGGAGATATATCAAAATAAATCGACAACTTATTTAACTGGTAATTCAAACGGTACTCCAAGTCAGAGTGCAACAAATATACAATGTGTTTATGATAATATTACTGATAGAGAAAGTGGTATTGGAGCATGTGGTGCGGGAGCATCAACAACTGGCAATATTTATGGAATTTATGATATGTCGGGTGGATCATACGAATATGCGATGGGAAATGTTGTTACCTCTGGAAACGTTCCGATGGTTGGTAATGATTCATCTGCCAATTCAGGATTTACAGGAAAACTATCTGATGGTAGCACTTTTACAGGGGGAACAATGCCAAATCTAAAATACTATAATTCTTATACATATAATCTCTCAAACATTGTTCATAGCAGAGGAAAATTAGGTGAAGCAACCAAAGAAACTTTGTCGACCTATGGTAGTGATTCTGGTGGTTGGTATGGTGATAGCGCTAGGTTAATTAATGCATCTGGGCAATGGTCACACCGTGGTGGTGCGTATAATAGTGATGTAGTCGCTGGTATTTTTGCTTTTTTTCATGCATATGGTTCTTCTAATGTCTTTTTTACATTTAGAGTTACTATTGTATAATTTTTCTAGAAAGACAAGTTTTAATATTTGTCTTTTTTTGACCTTTATTTAACACTTGTAAGAGTAGTTTTATTGTATTATGTATGGATATTTGATATAATTAACATAACTTAATGAAAGAGTGATTATATGAAAATTTTATCAAAAGAGCAAGTGTTGCATGTGGCTAATTTAGCTCGTTTAAGTGTTAATGAAGAAGAAATAGATAAATATGGTAAACAACTAGCAGATATTTTAACGGAGATAGATAAGATAATTAATGTTGATATTGATACAAATGGTGAAATATTAATTGGTCCAACAATGAATAACAATACTTATAGTGAGGATGTTGTTGGAAATATGTTAACGAAAGAAGAAGTACTTAAGAATGTACCACATAAAAAGGGTGATTTTGTTAGTGTACCGAGGGTTATAAATGAGTGATTATTTAAGTTTAACAATTATCGAAATAAATAAATTATTAAAAGATAAAAAGATTAAACCTATTGATTTAGTTAATGAAGCTTTTTATAAAATTGAACATAGTAATTGTAATGAATTTATTACTTTAAATAAAGAGAATGCAATTAAACAAGCTTTAGAGCTAGAAAATATGGAAGTTGATAATATTTTATTTGGTATTCCGATTGCTTTAAAGGATAATATGGTTACAAAAGATTTATTGACAACATGTGGATCGCATATATTAGATGGTTTTATACCAGTCTATGACGCAACAGTAGTTGAAAGAATTAAAGCTAAACATATGATTTTAATTGGTAAAACCAATATGGATGAGTTTGCGATGGGATCAACTGGTGAAACTAGTTATTATGGACCAATTCTTAATCCCTGGGATAAGACATTAGTACCGGGTGGATCAAGTAGTGGTAGTATCGTTTGCGTAAGTAAAAGAGAAGTAGTTCTATCGTTAGGTAGTGATACAGGTGGTAGTATTAGACAGCCAGCTAGTTTTTGTGGTGTAGTCGGTTTAAAACCAACTTATGGCAGAGTATCAAGATATGGTTTAATAGCGTTTGCTTCTAGTCTTGATCAGATTGGACCAATTTCTAAAAATGTCTATGAAAATGCCTTATTATTAAATATTATCGCTGGCCAAGATGACAAAGATATGACTTCTAGTAATGAAAATTTTGGTGATTTTACATCTTTAATTGGCAAATCAATTAAAGGTATGAAGATAGCTGTTCCTCGTTATTATATGGAAGATACCATTAATGAAGAAGTAAGAAATAATGTTAATAGTATGATTAAAATATTAGAGAATGCTGGTTGTACAGTTGATTATGTCGATATTAAATATTTAGAGTATGCGATACCATTATATCAAGTTATTGCTTTAGGTGAAGCTAGCAGTAATTTAGCCCGTTTTGATGGTATTAAATACGGATATGCAGCAAATGAATATAATAATATAGAAGAGTTATATAAACATACGAGAGCTGAAGGATTTGGCAAAGAAGTAAAAAGACGGATTATGATTGGATCATATGTCTTAAGTGGTGAGAATGCCAATATCTATTATCGTAAAGCATTAGTTGTTAGAAAAGCTATGACCGATAGTTTTAAAGAAATATTTAATAACTATGATCTAATTATTGGACCAACTAATACTAATGTTGCATATAAATTAGGCATAAAAGGTGATGATGCCTTAAAATCATTTTATGATGATTTATTAACTAATCCTATTAATATGACAGGGTTACCAGCTATGTCTTTACCGATTGGTTTTAATAAAGATCATTTACCGATTGGTTTACAAATAATTGGTAATTATTTTAAAGAAAATGTTATTTATCAATTAGCAGCTTATCTAGAGGATAAAGTTAATCTTGATTTTAATCCGAAGGGGGAATCATCATGTTAGTTCCAACAATAGGTATTGAGGTTCATGTTGAATTAAAAAGTAATGCCAAAGTATTCTCAAAGAGTAAGAATAATTTTAATGATGCTATTAATACTAATGTTAGTGTTATTGATTTAGGCTATCCGGGAGTATTACCACAGTTAAATAAAAAAGTTATTGATATGGCATTGATCGCAGCATTAGTGTTAAATTGTGAAATAAACAAGAAAATGCATTTTGATCGTAAAAATTATTTTTATCCTGATTTACCTAAAGGATATCAGATAACTCAGAGTAGAACTCCGATTGGTCATGATGGTTATGTAACTATATTTGTTGATGGTAAAGAAAAAAGAATTGGTATTGAACGTATTCATATAGAAGAAGATACGTGTAAAAGTATTCATAATGGTGACATGACACTATTAAACTTTAATCGAGCAGGGGTTCCATTAATTGAAATAGTATCTAAACCGGATATAACAAGTTCTAAAGAAGCCGTTTTATATATTGAAGCTTTAAGAGAGATGTTATTATATCTAGGTATTAGTGATGTTAAGATTGAAGAAGGAAGTATGCGTTGTGATGCTAATGTATCACTTAAAGAAGAGACTAGTAGTGTTTTAGGTACTAAAACGGAAATAAAGAATATTGGATCTATTAGTAATGTCGGAACAAGTATTGAATATGAAATAAAAAGGCAAAAAGAGATTCTTACTAATGGAGGAATAATTACTGAAGAAACAAGACGCTTTGATGATAAAAAAGAAGAAACTATCTTAATGCGTGTTAAAGAAACGGGTAATGATTATCGTTATTATCCGGATCCTGATATTCCATATGTTATTTTAACTGATGAGTGGATTAATGATGCTAAAGAAAGAATTCCAGTTCTACCTAGCTATTTAAGAACTAAATATTTAGAATATGGCATTAATAATAATAATATTAATACATTGATAAATAATATTGAATTAAGTGAGTTTTTAAGTAATATAAATAGTAATTATGTTGTTGCGGCTAATCTCTTATGTGGTGATGTCTTAAATTATTTAAATAAGAATTATTTACCTCTTAATGATACAAAATTAGATAGTAATCGTTTTAATAATTTAATATCTTTAATTAGTGATAATAAAATATCATCAAAACAAGCTAAAGATATTTTACCTGTATTACTGGAAACAAATAAAGATCTTGATACTATTATTAAAGAGTTAGGTATTAGTCAGATATCTGATGATAAATTATTATTAGAGATAGTCAAAAATATTGTGGAAAATAATCCTGATGCAATAGAAGACTATAAAGCTGGACGTGATCGTGCTATTAAATATTTAATGGGATTAATTATGAAAGAAACTAAAGGTCAAGCTAATCCACAAATTGTTAATAGTCTTTTATTAAAAGAATTAGGCCATAAGTAACTTGCTTATAAGATTAAAATATAGTATAATTAAGCGATAGAAGGTGAATAAATGAATCTTATTAAAAAACAAGGAATAAAAATTTTTATAGGGATTGTTGTTATTGTTGTTCTAGTATTAGCAATCGTAGCAGTTAAAAAAATGATTTTTCCTGATGATAGTATTTCTTTATATGGTAATCGTTTGGATGGTATAAAAGATGTTCCTATTACGGATGCTAAATTTAAACAAATGGCTAGTACTTTAAAAGAAAGTGCTAGTGTAGTAAGTGTTACTTATGATATTAGTGGTCGAATTATTAATTTTACTGTTGATGTCAAAAAGGATACTGATTTGATTACAGCCAGGGCTTTAGGAGATCAAATTATAAAATCTTTTAGTGATAAAGAATTAGGTTTTTATGATTTACAGTTATTCTTAACTTGTAGTGGTGATACGAAAAGTGAACTATATCCAACCATAGGTTATAAACATAAAACATCGGTAACTTTTAAATGGAATGCAAATCAATAGTAGGTGGTAAAAATGAAAAACAAAAAGATTCTTATTTTCTTAATAGCTATAGCTTTTTTAGTAATAATTGGGTTAAGTATCTATTTTTATTTCTTTCAACAAGATAAAGATACAACTCTAACTATCCAAGAAAAACAATGGATTGAGAGTAATAAGAATAAAGTCGTTGATATATCAATTTTAAATGATATTCCTTTATTTAATAATGTTGGAGAAGGTATAGTATTCGATTTTATTAGTGATTTAGAGAGTGCTACGGGATTAGAATTTAATAAAAATCCCTATACTGTTAATGAAGAACCAACTTCTAAATATGCTTTTAAAATAGTTAATACAGCTCAAGATAATGATATTTTAGTATATAAAGATAACTATGCTTTATTTACAGTGGATAAACAAAGATATAATTCTTTATTGCAAATGAATAATATGACCATTGGGGTATTAAATTCTGATTTAACAGAAGCTAGTGGTTATTTAAGCGATTGTAAGAGTTGTATTTTTAAGCCATATACTAGTATTGATAAGATGTTTGCTGATATATTAGGTGATAGTGATGCTATTAATAGTGTTGTTGTTTTAAAGAATGCTTATATGAACAAATTACTGAGTAATAATGATTTAACTATTGCTTATAACATTGTTAATATGACTCGTGATTATGTTATTACTTTAGGTGATATTGATCGTCTTAATACCATTATTAGCAAATATTTTAATAAATGGTATAACGATAATTATTCGAAGAAGTATGCAATCCATTTTGTTGATAACTATTTTACCTATAATAAAGTTGATGAAAAAGATCAAGTAAATGCCAAGAGTAAACGCTATAAGTATGGATTTGTTAATTACGCTCCCTATGATGTTACTCATAATGGTAAATATATGGGTATTAATAGTGCTATATTGAAAAGATTTGCGGATCTATCTAATATGGAAATAGATTATAAAGAATATAAAGATAGTAAAGATTTATTAGAAGCTTTTAATGCTAATAAAGTTGATTTCTTTTTTAACAATTTAAAGACTAATAATTATGCAATGGATGTGTATGAGACAGTATCAAATTATGATGAAGATATTGTTATTATGGCACCATGGAATAGTAATGAAATAATTGATTCTGCTAGTGCTTTAAAGGGTAAAAACGTATCAGTTATTGAGAATAGTAAGATTGCTAATTATTTAAAAGATAAAGGAGCAATCCTAAAAAATTATGATAATCTTGAAAAATTATTAAATAGTAATGCTTCTATTATGGCTATTGACTTATTAAGTTATAACTATTATGTAAAAAACAACTTAAATACTTATCATTTTCTTTATCAATTTAAGATGGATGATGATTATGATTTTGTAGCCCGCGATATTGGTGATAACAAAGTATTTAATCGTTTCTTTGATTTCTATTTACAATATCTTAATGAGGGTGTTTATGTTAATAGTTCTCTTAGCGAATTAAATACTATTAATAGTAAACCATCTATTATTAAGAATATATTTGTTTTTGGTAGTTATATTATAGCTGCTATTTTAGCATTATTTGGGTTAAGACAAGTTATAAGAAAGCGTAAACAAGATATTAAAGTTAATTATCGTAAGATTGATAAATTAAGATATATTGATACGATGACATCCTTGAAGAACCGTAATTATTTTAATGATAATGTTGAAAAATGGGATGCTAGTGAAGTATATCCACAAGCAGTAATTATTATTGATCTTAATAATATAGCTTATATTAATGATAATTATGGCCATAGTGAAGGTGATAAAGTCATTAAAGAAGCTGCTAATACTTTGATTCGTAATCAGATTAGTAATACGGAAATGATTCGTACTAATGGTAATGAATTTTTAGTATATATGGTCGGTTATGATGAGAAACAAGTATTAAATCATATTAAAAAAATGTTACGTGAATTTAAAAATCTATCACATGGATTTGGAGCAGCAGCTGGTTATAGTATGATTATGGATGCTATTAAAACGATTGATGATGCTGTAAATGAAGCGACACAAGATATGCGTTACAATAAAGAGGAAGCTCATAATGAAAAACAAAGTTAATCTTTGTTTTTTGTCTAAAGACAGGAAACATTGGACCAATTTTAAAAGAAGAATTAAAGTATTGTATCATATTATTACTAGTGATGAATTAAGACCCTTACCCTCTAGTATTGCTTATTATCTAATTTTAGCCCTTTTTCCTTTGATAGCTTTATTAGGATATGTTAGTTCATTATTTAATTTATCAACTAATGATATTATGAGTGTTTTTAATGAGGCTAATATTGAATTAAGTTCTTTTTTAGGAAGCATTATTATTGTTAAAAGTGTACCAATCGATACGGCATTTTACATTATTATGGCTTTATTTTTAGCTTCTAATGGGGCTTATTCGATTGTTATTTCGGCTAATGAGCTATATCGTATTAAAGAAAACAATGTTATTTTAAGACGCGTAAAAGCATTCTTCATTATTATCTTATTACTACTAATTTTTATTTTTACAATGGTTTTTTTAGCTTTTAGTAATACAATATTTACTTTTATTATTCATAATACTATTTTAGGATCAACATTTAATAGTATTTATCCATATTTTATGTTACTAAAATGGCCATTTTCGTTTTTAATAATCTTCTTTACTATTAAACTTATTTATGTTATTGCTCCTGATGCTAAAATAAAAAGTAAAACAGTTAATAGAGGGTCTTTATTTACAACAATAGGTTGGATAGTAACTACTCTTGTTTATTCTTTTTATGTTAATAATGTTGCTAATTATAATTTATTTTATGGCAGTCTATCTGATGTCATTGGACTATTTATTTGGACATATTTTATTTCCTATATCTTTGTTATTGGTATTGCAATCAATACTAATAATTATCATTTAGAAGAAATAAAGGATAGTAGTATAAAATCTTAAATATAGTTGATAATATAGTTGATGTATATAATCATTACCTTATGTACATCACGCATACAAACTACTTAGTACCCAACCTAGTTTAACAGTGAACTAATCGGTATTAGTTGGTAATATTAAGTGTTGATTGGTATATGAATGAAAAGTGGCTTAATTGCCACTTTTTTTTACTAAAAATGTTACTATGTAGTTAATTGTATGATATAATAGAAATGAAAGGAGGTTAACTATATGTGGAAATGGTTATTAAAGTTTATTTAATTTATTAATCAGTAGTATTTAACTAAAAGATTCTAATAGCAATTAGAATCTTTGATTTTACAATAATTTTTATCTTATGGTAAATAGAAAGGAATATATGCAAATAATTAATAAATATTCACATCTTCTAAAATCTCTTCTTATTTTAATCTCTTATTTTATTTATGATATTGTTATTAGTCAAATTCTTTACATCTTTAATATTAGTAATACAACAATAGTAGACTTAATATCTGATATAATATATTTCCTTTTTATTATGGTTATCTATAGAAATAAAATTCGGAATTTTTATTTATCTTTTTTTAATAAACATAATTTTAAAGAGTCTTTTTTGTTTATTATGAAGTGGGTTGTTATTCTTTATTGTACTAATTTTATAGGAGGAATATTAACTCAAATAATTTTTCCTAATTTAGGACTAGATGCTAATACTGAAGCGATATATTCATTATATGAAACAGCTACTTATTATACTATTTTTAAAATAGTTCTTTTTTCAACGATTGTTGAATCAATAATTTATATTGAAGTAATTAAAAACATTATCAATAATAAAACGTTATTTATCGTTGTTAGTAGTGTTTTTTATGGATTAATGAATATAGCATATGCGAATATGTCATTAGTAACAGTAATTGATTTTATTCAATCATGTTTAATGGCTTTGGTATTATCCTATATATACGTAAAAAATAATGATAATGTCGTAGCTGTTATGTTGGTAAAACTAGTGTATAATTTAATTCCGTTGGCTTTTTTAATTTTAAGCGTTTTTAATATTAGTTAATAACAAATATTATGATATTAGTAATAGTGAAAAACTCCAACGGAAGTACCATTATGAATGTTGTTATTACTGCTTTAGTAATAGTTGTTATTGTGCTAATTATTTTGACATTATTGGCTAATAAAAAATGAATATTTAAGAAAATAAGTACTACTTTACATAGTGCTTTTTTATACTGTTAAAAAGTTTGAATTGAGTTATAGAAAGTGGTATAATGGTGGAAGTCAAAGAGGTGATCGGTTGTGAAGAAAAGCATCGCATTTTTAAAAAAAGGTTTACTTATTTTAAAAGATATTATTATTAAATATATAAAGAATAATATCTTATTTATATTATTTGTTTTATCAACTGTAATTAATTCAACATTGTTAAGAATGCTAACAGTTAAAAATTATTTTGATATTAAACCAATTGTAGCCGATTTAGCTATTGCTTTAATTGTTGGAGCTTTTGGTTATTATATTAAACCCAAGAAACAATTTCGTTATTATTTAGGATTTAGTATCTTTTTTACCTTTATTTGTTTTGCTAATTCCTTGTATTATAGCAATTATGTATCATTTGCATCTATATCTTTACTTTCAACAGCATTTACTAATACGCAGGTTGGTGATGTTGTATTTACCTCAATTTTTGAGTGGAAGGACCTATTATACTTATGGGTACCAATATTTCTTATAGTTATTAATCATTGGTTTAAAAAAAGTGATTATTATAATACTAAATTGAGCTCTTTAAATTTAAAAGCAATGGCTACTAACACTTTAATTGTGGGGATTGTTGTTTTAGGACTCTTTATTTCTAGTTTAAGTTCTTTAGAGTTGTCACGGTTTAATAAACAATGGAATCGCGAATATGTCGTTATGCGGTTTGGTATTTATTCATATCAAATTAATGATGTTTTTGTTAGCTTAGAACCTCAAATTAATTCTTTATTCGGTTTTCAGGAGAAGGTAAAAGAATTTAATGATTTCTATGCTAGTTATAATACCGAAATGAAACAAAATCAATATACTAACATTTTTAAAGGCAAGAATATGTTAGTTATTCATGCTGAAAGTATTCAAAATTTTACTTTAGGACTAGAGTTTAATGGAATACCTGTTACTCCTAATTTAAATAAATTGACATCAGAGGGAATTTATTTTTCTAATTTCTATGCGGAAGATAGTATTGGTACTAGTAGTGATACAGAGTTTACTTTTAATACATCATTACTACCATCTTCAAGTGGAACAGTATTCGTTAATTATTGGGATCGAGAATATGTAACAATTCCTAAATTACTGAAACCAATGGGCTATTATTCATTCAGTATGCATGGTAATAATGGGACATTCTGGAATCGTAATGTTATGCATAAACAAATGGGATATGATAATTTCTTCTATTATACAAAAGATTATAATATTGATGAAGTTGTCGGACTTGGCTTAAGTGATAAGTCATTCTTTAGACAATCAGTTCCAAAGATTAAAAAAATAAGTGAAGAACATAAGAACTTCTATGCTACTATTATTATGCTTAGTAATCATACTCCTTTCACGGATGTAACAACTAAAGGATTAACTGATTTTTCAGTTGATTATAAGTATAATAAAGTAAATGAAACAACAGGGTTAGAAGAACCAGTAAGTGCTCCTTATCTTGAAGGCACTAAACTAGGAGATTATATTAAATCAGTTAATTATGCTGATTCATCAATCGGACAATTCATTAATGATCTTGATGCAGAGGGGCTATTAGATAATACCGTCGTTGTTATCTATGGCGATCATGATGCTAAAATAAAGAGATCAGAGTTTGCGCGTTTCTATAATTATGATCCTTATACGGATTCTGTTAAGAGTCCTGAAGATCCTACTTATTATAATGTTGATGATATCAATTATGAAATAAATCGCAAAGTGCCATTTATTATCTGGACGAAAGATAAACAATTTAATACTAAAGTTACTAAGGTTATGGGTATGGATGATACTTTACCAACTTTAGGTAATATGTTTGGATTTTCAAGTCCATATCAATTAGGTCATGATATTTTTAGTACTGATGAAAATGTTGTTGTTTTCCCTAGTGGTAACTGGGTAACTGATAAGCTATATTATGATGGTCAAAGAGAAGAATGGCGTATGTTTAATCTAACCGATACGGTAGGTTTAGATTATATTCAAAAATATAAAGAGTATGCCGAAAAAGTATTATCCGTGTCTAATTCTATTATTGTTTATGATTTAATCAAGAATAAAGAAAATATCGAAGCAAATCAAGTTACAACTAAATAAAATGCCTTATGGCATTTTTTTGTGTAAAATTTTGTCAAATTATACCACTTTTTATTATATATATGCTATAATGTACTTAAATAGAGTAAGTTTTATAAATTCAAAGATAGGTGAGAGATATGAATAATAAAATTTTAGTTCTAGTATATGTTCCTATATTAGAAGAAGAATACGATATATTTTTACCAATCAATAAGAAGATAGGAACAGTAAAGAAAATAATTGCTGATACAATATTTGAATTATCTGGTATTGATAATAATAAATCAGATAACTTCAGATTGTATAATAAAGAAAATGGTCAAAATTATGATAATAACTTAACCGTTAAGGATAGTAATATTATTAATGGTACGAAGTTGTTATTAATGTAAGGGGGAGGTGAAAATAATGCCTAATAGTTTAAATATTAATTTTGCGGAAGCACGAGCTACTGGTAATAAACTAATTTCCAATGGTGGTGACTTTGGTTATCTAATCGGTAAAGTTAGAGGAGCTAATACAACTTTAAAAGGTAATGGTTGGGATGATGCTGCTTCAGTTAAATATTTTGAAAAAGTAGAGGAACAAGCTATATATGCTAACAAATTAGCTGATTGTATCAAGGAAATTGGACAATTTTTAATTAAAGCTGCTGATGCATATGAAGCTGCTGTTGAAGCTAATAAAATAGCTGGTTAATATTAATATATGAAAGGAAGATAATAAATGGATCATTCAAAGATTTCTTATGAGCAAGTTAGAGCTACTGCTGATCAGTTAAAAAATTATGCTTCACAAATGGAAACACTTTTAAACGAAGCAAAAACACTTCTTGCTAAAGTTGGCGATGCTGGTACTTGGGCTGGAACAGCTGCTGCTTCAGTTAAAGATTCTTTTGACAAATTGAGTGTTAGATTTCCAGAGTTTTCTGCAGCTGTAAATGATGAAAATATTTACTTAAATAAAGTTGTTCAAAATTTTGAAACTGCTGATGCTTCAGTTCAAGGCGCAGTTAATCAATAAGATAATTAAAGTTCTCTATTTAATATAGAGTCTTTAGTAAATAGGTATTGTTTTTATAATACCTACTTACTAAGGAGAATAAAATATGGATATAATGATTGTAAAATCTAATGTTGCAAAAGCAGGCAGTGAAGTTATATCTTCAGCTGAACTTTTTAATGCTGATATAAAAAGATTATTGGCCATTATCGAATCAATAAACACCGTGTGGAATGGCGCTGATGCCTTAAGTTATATAAATATTTTAAGAGACAAATATATTGTTGATTTAAATAAGATGAGTGAAAGTATAACGGCTCATGGTGATTATTTAAAAAAAGTTCCCGAAGCATATACCATTTTTGATGAGTCTTTTGCTTCACAAAACATAGATGTTTAAGGGGTGTTTATATGAATGAAGTTAAAATAAGTTATAGTGGAGTAGCCTCTAACTGCAATGAAATGCATAATATCGCTAATAGTATGAAAACTAACTTGGATGCGGTTAAAGGAAAGTACCAAACATTATCAAGTGGTGCTGATTGGACTGGTGATGCCGCTAGTGCTTGTATGGAAAAGTTTAAAAAATTAGTTGATACCTTTGATGAAGCCTATAATGAAATAGAGTATTCTATTCTGTATATGGCTAAGTGTTCAGATGGTTATCAAGCTATTGATCAAAACGTAATGAAAGAAATTTGTAATAATTTAAATATTTCGGAACCAAATCTTAGTAATTCTAAGATTTTTCCTAGTACTATGTAGAGGTGAATTATGGCTTTTGAGAGTGTTGATGTAATAAGTTTAAAAAATTCTATCCGGGCATGTCGGGAAGCTATTAATTATGATACTAGTTCGGGGTTAATTGGTAGTATTTCTAATAATAATGTGTGGGAATGCGCTTCTCGTGATAACTTAAAAAAAGCTTTGGAAACACTAGTTAATAATCGATACAAAGAGCTTGAAAAACAACTAGATTCAGCTTTAGCGGTTGCCAATCTAATTGGAGAATATAAAAATTTAGAACAAGACAATATTGATTATAAAAAAAGAATATCTTCACTTAAAAATGATCTTTATCGAAACGAAGAAAAAACAACAAAAGATGCCGATGGTAATGATAAGACAACAACCGAAAAAGTAAAGGATGAGAGTGTTGAACAAAAAATAAACTCTTTTGAAAATAGGATTGAAGTCAATAAAGATGCGATGGAAGCAATAGTAAATAAGGTGGCTTCAAGCTAATAGATTTTCAGGTGATTATTAATGGCAAACTATGATACTAATAGAATAAATGTTGATTCTTTAAAACAATATTATTCCAGTTTTAGTAGTGAAAAAGACTATTATATTAATACAACTTATTCTACTTATAATTCAAGTTATTTAGCACAAGATCCTGATTCAACTTTAAGTCCTCTTTTTGAATTGTTATCTATTAGATATCGCAATCTTATTAGAGCTTATAGTAATATTAATAAATGGTGGAGTTCATATAATGAAACGGTTCCAGCTTTAGAAAAAGAGCTTATAAATAAAATAAGTAATGATAATATAGAAAATAGTACTATTAGTGATAAATTATCACCAGAATATGGAGCCAATGTCCTTGTTGCCTGTGTTTTTGATAATAATTATACTAATCTTGGACATTGGCTAGCTAGAACTGGTAGTCCTAATGATATGATAGAGTATGTTAGTAATGCAATGGATAGTGCTATTAAGATGGGAAATCCTTTAGCAGTTTTTATTATGAAAAATTTGTATAAAGTAGAACAAAAAATGGAGCAAGATATTAATCCTAATTTTCAATTTATGAAATTACCAAAAGATTCCTTTTACTCTGAAGGTTGCTTAGCAATAGATGAATCAACCATTGAACACGATAATTATCCAACTTTTTTTCATGAAATAATGCATTTACTTGATTATTTATTTAATGGTAATGGTCCGAGTGATTATGGTGATAGAGCTGATGCTTATCAAAAGGCTGCTATAAATAATCCTATTTCTTGTCAAAAAATTCAACAGTTTATTGAAACAAGTAATGAACGTTATAATGCTTATGAGGAAAAAAGGCTTATTGATTATAATCAATATGTACAGGAAATAGATGATATGATTGATGCAACAGATCCTGATGAATTAATAGATAAAATCTATGAATTGATCGGCAGTACTGCTGAAACTGATGAATTAGGTATAAAAGGCTTGGACAAAGAAGAAATTAGAGAAATACTTATTGATGAAACGAATTTATATTCTAAAGATAAAATTTATCGCGATTATTGGACTACAATAGAAGGTGCTGCTGATATTTTTACAAGTGATATTATATCCGCTATGGTTAAGGGTTTTGATTTTGAAATAGATGGTAAAAGAAATCATCTTACTTATGGTCATTCGAATGATTATTATACTTCACGTAATGAGCATATTTACAAAGAACAAGTGGCGGATTTTTTTGCCTTAAAATGCCTAAATCGTCAGGAATGCTTAGACAATTTAAAAGACATATATGGTTCTGATTGGTATAACTTGATGGAAGATAGTTGCAATAATGTTGTGACTGGTCTTCAGAATTTACCTGGATAGTGAGGAGTGATTCTTTTGGAAAACAATCAAAAAAAAATAATGTGTGCCATCCTTGAGTCACGGTATATAAAACTAATGAAAGAAAAGAAAGAATATTCAACACTTGAAAAATATCAAATAATGTCAGTTCTTTTTCCTAGTAATTGGATTAATGATTGTGACTATGATAGAAAAGTAAAATTATTATCGGAAGCTATAAAGTCAAAAACCAACATTCTAAAATTACCTTCTTTTGGCAAATTAATAGAAAGTATTATTCGCGATGAAGTTACAAAATATAATGATGATAATTTATAATATATTTGCATAAAAATATTTTAGTTATTATGGGGGATTTATGGCTAGTTATGACACAAATATAATAAAAACAGATACTTTAAAACAATATAATTTTAATTTTACAAGTGAAAAAGAAAATTATGGTAATGTAGCATATCATATTTTTTTAAGTGGCTATTTAAACAATTGCAGTGATCCTTATGTTAATGCTATGACCAATAAATTAAAGGAAAAATATAATCAAATTAATAATGGATATAAGAATATATCTAATTGGTGGACTTCTTATAACGATGGTATAGTTGTTGTTGAAAAGAAATTAGTAAATGAATATGATGGTAATACTGGTAGTAGTACAATAAATTTGGCGGAAACTATGCCTAGTTATATTTCTAATTTTAATGACAACTTAATTAGTGCCGGTGTACCAATAGAAATTATTAATTATATTGATGGGGCCTTAACATCAGGCTTAAATAACAATAATGATGAATATGCCAAAATGATTATAAAAAATTTATATAAAATTTTTAGTTTAAACCCCGATTTAATAATCAAAAATGGAGAGAATTCTGAGTATTGTCCTGAATCGAGTACGGTTTCTATTGAGGAAAATTTTACTATAAACAATGTTTATTCGGTTTTTTATCATGAGATTACTCATGCACTAGACTACATTTTTGAACCAGAATACCAGGTCGATTATGGTTGGATATGTTATAACTATCAAGAAAAAGCTATGTCTAATCCAGAGACACGTAATAAATTATATGAATATATGAAGAGTCTTGATAATGATTATGTAACTACATGGCATGCTATTGCTGATAGTGAAGAAATGCAGAATCTTAAATTGGAATTACGAAAAGAAGCCAGCCAAAAAGATACTGATTCATTAATTAATGACATTTATGAGATAACAGGATTAGATGCGAGTGAAGATGAATTAGGTCTGAAAGATATGACCAGAAGTAAGCTAGAAAAAGCCTATGTTAAGCGTAAACGTGAGAATGTCATTCATTATTTGGCATTGAATGAAAGTGAAAATCAAGGAAAGACCGCAGCTGCAGATTTAGTTGATTCTATGTTACAAGGAACTGGGGAAGTTAATTTTGGAGATGAAACAGTAGAATTGAGATTTGGGCATTCAGAGATTTACTTTGAAAATGATGATTACGTTTATAAAGAGCAGATGGCTAACTTTACAGTTTTAAAAATATTAGGTCATCAGGATGTTTTAGATAAATTAAAAGATATCTATGGTGATGAATGGTATAATTATTTAGACAATAAATATCAGGATTATGCTTTACAATTACAAAATATGCAGTAATGGAGGATATAAATTATGGAACAAAAAGATAAAGATTTTATGTGTACAATCTTAGAGGCACGATATGTTGAAGTAATGCAAGAACAAGAAAAATATGCTAAATTAGAAGAATGGGAAATTATGCCAACTCTTTTTCCTAATGCTTGGATTAGTTCCAAAGATTATGATAAAAAAATGAACATTTTAGCAGAAGCTATTAAGTCTAAAACATGTCTTTTAAAATTACCAGGTGTGGTTGACTTTGAGGAAGGAATACGTAATTAATAGGATAGTTACTATTATTTATTGGTGTTAATATGGGGAGTTATGATGTTAATAAGGTTAATTTAAAACTCTTGGAACATTATTGTTCCAATTTTGAGTATGAAAAAGAAAATTATAATAACGCAACATACCAGACTTTAATAAATAGTTATTTAAACAATTGTAGTGATTCCTATGTTATTAATTTAGCAAGTAAATTAAAAGAGAAGTATAATAAACTTGATTATGGATATAAAAATATAGCTAATTGGTGGAATTCTTATAATGCAGGGGTAATGGATGTTGAATGCAAATTGATGGAAGGTTATACTTTTTCTAATGATATGGTACCACAACCAATGACTAATCTTGGCCTTTTAGCGACCAATTGGTTAATGCCTAATTCCGGAAATGGTCAGTTTAATGATAAAATTATTAGTATTAATGAAGAAGCCGACGACGATTACACAATAAAATTCGAGGACACAAATGATACTAGTTGGTGGTTTGTTGATTTTTTAGATGCCAATAAAACCCCTGCAAAAATTATTAATTATTTAGATAAAGCCTTAGCAAAAGCTTCAAATAATGAAGATGTGTATACACATATGATGATTAATTATTTGTACAAATTTTATAGAGCCTATCCTTCTTTTGAAATTAAGTATAGTAGTAGAACCTGTTTTTGGCCAGAAAAAAAATGTTTGCTACTAGAAGAAAGATATGTTAATAATAATATTTTCCCTGTTTTCTATCATGAGATGATGCACGGGGTTGATTACATTTTCACTAAGGATAATCAAGATGGTTATGGCACTAGGTGCGATAGTTATCAACAAGCAGCAATGGCTAATCCTGATACCCGTGATAAATTATTATCTTTTACAAAAACAATATATGATTGTTATACTAATATATATAATCCTATTCGTGATAGTGATGAAGTGAAAAAATTTAGGCAAAGTTTAGAGTCTGAAGTAAAGCTCAAAGATAAGCAAGATATATTTACTGATATTAATGAAGCACTTGGACTTGATGTCAACGATGATAGTTTAGGTTTAGAAAGTATGTCTAAGGATGAATTAGAAAAAACTTATGTGGATAGAAAATGCAAAGATTTAATTTTCAATTTAACAGTTACAAAATATAGTGGGCAAGGAGAAGCATTTGCTTCAGATATAGTGAGTTCAATGATACGTGGTGAAAAAAATCTCGATTTTGGTAATCAGAATGTTAGAGTATTAGGTCATTCCCAAACTTATTTTCAAAATAGTGATTCGGTTTATCGTGAACAATTTGCTAATTTTGCATGTTTAAAAATAATGGGAAGGCAAGACTTACTAAATAATTTAAAAGATATATACGGCAATGAATGGTATGATTATCTTAATAATAAATACCAAAATTATGCTTTGAAATTACCCGGTATAGAATAATAATTAAATTAAGTAATGCAAAGAAATAATAATTATGATATAATTATTATTAATAATAGGTCATTGTATTTTATATAAAATTAATCTTATTTTCTTAGAATAAAAGGGTGAATGATTTATGCGTGTTTCTCTAATAAAAAACAATAAGATTAAAAATTTTATTTTACCAGAAAAGATTATCGGTAACTATTGGATTACCGATTTTGATGTGGATGGTAATGAGAGAAATCTTATCAATATAGAAGCTAAAAATAATCAATGGTATTTAGTCAGTAATGATGATGTTTTCATTGTTGATAATAATAATGCTCGTATTCCCTATGTTAATCTTAAAAATTATTCTTTTTATAGTGTAAGCAATGATATTGATAAAAATGTCTTATTATTATATTGTTCACCTGTTTATGAAACTAATTTAAATTGTTATAATATCAGTGATTATAAAAATAAAGAGTTTAATATTGGTCGTAGTGATAAATGTGATTTAATATATAATTCAACAGCTATCTCAGATAATCAAGCTATTTTATTATATAATGGCCAAAACTTTATTATTATGGATGATCATAGTGATTTTGGTATATATGTTAATAACATTCGTATTAAAGATAGTAAAGTATTAGAAATAGGCGATTCTCTTTTTATAATGGGATTGAAGATAGTCATTTTATTAGTAGATGGTCAACCACATTTAATTGTTAATAATCCTAATAATTTAGTACAATGTAAATTGCTGGCACAGGGACTTCCTAGTGAAATTGACAATAGTTTTACGGAAGCTGATGAAGATGTAGAAGTTAATTTTTATGATCAAGATGATTACTTTCATAAAAAGCCACGGTTTATTTATAATACCGATACTTATGAATTAAAAATTGATTCTCCACCAGCTAAAGAAAAAGATCAAGAAACACCAATTCTTTTAACGATTGGTCCAATGCTTACGATGAGTATGACATCTGTTGTTATGGGTTATGTGGCGATTAATAATGTTCTTAAAAACAATGCTTCTTGGGATTCAGCCATTCCATCATTAGTTATCTCTGGTGCTATGATTGCTAGTGTAGCTTTATGGCCAATATTTACTAAAAAGTATAATGCTCGAAAAAAAATTAGAGATGAAAAGAAAAGACAAGAAAAGTATAGTGAATATATAGAAGGAAAAAGGAAAAAAATTAATGAAGAATTATTATCACAAAAAGCTAATCTTATTAATAGTTTTCTTAAGATTAGCGAGTGTTTAAATGTTATTTTAAAAAAGCAAACTAATCTTTGGGAAAAAAGAATTGAAGATAAAGACTTTTTAACTGTATGTGTTGGTTATGGCACTATGCCAATGAAGATTGATATTAAATATCCAGAAGAACATTTTACGATGGATGATGATAATTTAATGGATATTGTTAATAAATTAGGCAGTGAACCAAAAAATTTAGTTGATGTTCCTATTCCTTTTTCATTCATTGATGATAAAATAGGGGCTATTGTTGGATCTAATGATGATAATAAAGCTTTCATAGATAATATTTTACTTCAAATAATGGCTTTTCATAGCTATGATGATTTAAAAATAGTAATGTTTACTAATAAAGAAAATGAACATTTATGGCAGTTCTTAAAAATACTACCACATTGTTGGAGCGATGATAAAAGCTTAAGATTCTTTGCCACCGAGAATGATGAATATAGGGAATTGTGTTATAATCTGGATCATATTTTTTCAAAACGTAAAGAAGATGCTAGGGATCATAATGATAATGATCCTCATAAATATAAACAATTATACTTAATTATTACAGATTCTTTTCGTTCAATTCGTAATTTTGATTTTATTAAAAATGTTTTAGATTCTAAAAACAATCTTGGTTTTGGTATGTTGATTTTAACTGATAAGATTGTAAGTTTACCAGATCAATGTCAGACTTTTGTTGAATTAAATGGTGATAAAGGAAAGATATTTAAAAATATTGCTAATAATGATAGTCAAGAATTTATAATTGATCTTTCTAATAAGTATGATATATATAAATGCTCACAAACATTATCTAATATTCCCATTGAATTTAAAAACGATGAGAATGGCCAAATACCTAATAAATTGGGTTTCTTAGAAATGTATGATGTTGGTAAAGTTGAACAATTAAATAGTTTAAATAGATGGATTAAAAATACACCTATTTTAAATATGCAGGCACCAGTTGGAATGGGTAAAAGTGGTGAAAAGATAAGTTTGGATTTACATGAAAAATATCATGGACCACATGGATTAATTGCTGGTATGACTGGTTCTGGTAAATCAGAATTTATTATTTCGTATATTTTATCAATGGCCATTAATTATCACCCATATGAAGTGCAGTTTATTTTAATCGACTATAAAGGTGGAGGTTTAGCCGGGGCTTTTGAAAATCAGACGACTGGTCTAAAGTTACCACACTTAATAGGTACTATTACTAATTTAGATACTAATGAAATAAAGAGATCACTCGCATCAGTTGAAAGTGAATTAAAAAGAAGACAAAAGGCTTTTAATAAAGCTCGTGAAATATCTGGTGAAAGTACGATTGATATTTATAAATATCAAAAAATGTATCGAGAAAAGATAATTGATGAACCAGTATCACACTTGATAATTATTGCTGATGAATTTGCTGAATTAAAGCAACAACAACCAGAATTTATGGAACAACTTATTAGTACAGCTCGTATTGGTCGTAGTTTAGGAGTTCATTTAATACTTGCTACTCAAAAGCCAAGTGGTGTTGTTGATCCGCAAATTTGGAGTAATACAAGATTTCGTGTATGCTTGCGTGTTCAAGAAAAGTCTGATAGTCAGGAAGTTATTAAATCTTCTGATGCAGCATTATTAAAACAAACAGGACGCTTTTATTTACAAGTTGGTTTTAATGAAATATATGTTTTAGGACAAGCTGCTTGGGCAGGAGGAAAGTATTTTCCTTCGGAAAAAATAAAAAGAAGTATTGATACTTCCATTCTATTTATTGATAATATTGGTTATCCAATTAAAAATATTGAAACCAAGAAGAAAGCTGATGTTGCTCAAGCTAAGGGTGAAGAACTAATAAATATTTTACAATATTTAGCAAATATTGCTAAACAAGAAAATATTAACTGTCGACCTTTATGGTTAGAACGTATTCCTAATTATATAACAATTGATGATTTAATCAAAAAATATAATTATCAAAAAGAAAACTGTATAATTAATCCCGTTATTGGTGAATATGATATTCCTGATATGCAAGAACAGCACTTATTAACAATTCCTCTTTCTAAAGAAGGAAATGCGATTGTTTATGGAGCAGCTGGATCGGGTAAAGAGAATTTTATTACGACAATGATATATTCATCAATGCTTTATTATTCACCTACGGAATTAAATTACTATATTTTAGACTTTGGAGCTGAAGTATTAAGGTGTTTTACCAATTCACCATTAGTTGGGGATATCGTTTATATACAAGAGGCTGAAAAAGTTAAGAATTTATTTAAGATGATTAATAAGACAATTAATGAACGAAAAAAATTGTTTGCTAATTATAATGGTGATTATTATAACTATTGTAAAAATAGTGGATCGATTGTTCAGAGTATAGTAGTAGTTATTAACAATTATGAAGCTTATCAAGAGACATATGCAACATATGATGATGAATTAATAGTTTTAACTAGAGACTGTTCTAAATATGGAGTTTATTTCGTTCTTACTGCTAGTACACCTAATGGTTTACGGTTTAAGTTAAAGCAGAACTTTAGTCAAAATTTTGTTTTACAACAAAATAATGATGATGATTATACAACTATTCTAGGTAATATCCATAAAAACTACCCATCTAAAGCTTTTGGTAGAGGTATTATTAGAAAAGATGGTATTCATGAATTCCAAACGGCTTTTGTAACTGAAAAAGACGAAATATCTAATTATGTTCGAAATAAGAGCCAAGAATTTTGCAGTAAATATCCTAATCGAGCTCCTAAAATACCAGTTCTTCCTGAGGTTGTAACTGAAAAAGATATTATTAATGAGTTTGGTAAAAGTGAAGAATTTATTATTGGTATTGATAAAAATGAATTGCAAATAGTAAAATACAATTTCATTAAGAATTTTGCAACTATTATTACAGCAATGGATATTGATGTAACTGCTAAATTTGCTAATGCCTTAATTAATCAAATTATTAGGGTTAATAAGTCATCATTGATAGTTATTAATGCTGAAGAGTATAACTTAAATGAAGTATCTAGAAAGTATTATAGTCTAGTTAATAATAATTTTGATGATATATATGCAAAGTTAGAAAAGTATGTTAAAGATAATAATGATTTGTATGTAAAAAATAACTATAATCGAAATATCTTTAATAATGTAAAACCTCTTATATGTATTGTAATAGGAGCTGATTCATTCAAAAACAAATTAAACGCTACTAATAAAACTAATTTTGGAAACATCTTTGAATTAGCCAAAGATTTAGGTATTATTAGTTATATCTTTATTGATAGTATTGATAAGATAAAGAAAATAGAGATGGAATCATGGTATAAAGCTATTATAAATACTAGTGAGGGATTATGGTTTGGTAATGGTATTAATGATCAATTTAGTTTAAAGATAATGCAAAGAACTAATGAGATGCGGGAGGAAATTCCTGATAATTTCTGCTTTGTTGTTAAACGAGGTAAACCAGTTTTAGTAAAATATGTTGAACAATTTGATTTAAATACAATCAAAAGAGATTAATAAGATTATTAGTCTTTTTTGTTGTTTAGGAATACAAGAATATGTTATAATTATATAAATAATAGAGAATATGTTTAATAGCGGGTATATAGGTGGTTAGTATGGCTGGTTATGATACTAATAGATTAAATATTTCTTCACTAGAACAATATTGTTCTAGTTTTAATAGTGAAAAGACTGGTTATAATAATGCCTATAATACTTTTAATTCAAGTTATTTAAATAGTTGTAGTGATTCTTATGTTCGAAATGTTAGTAGTAAACTAAAAGAAAAATATAATACCATTAAAAATGGTTATGAAAATATAAATAGTTGGTGGATTAATTATAATGAAAATAGTAAAGCTCTAGAAAATAAATTATCGCAAAGTAATAATGGCGGGAGTATTGCTGATAGTGGATTAAGAGGGTTTATTGATGGTCAATTGCCAGTATTAGATAATTATGCTGTATCATTTGGTAGTAATTATAGTGAAGGGGTAGTAACTAGTAGTAGTGCTTTTGATGTTAACCAGATATCACCGGAGTTATTAGCAATGTTTCCTTTTTTAGCTACTTTACCAGCTGAAGAAGCCACTAAATTTAAGACGGAAATAGATTCCTATAATACTTTTTTAACAACCGTTGATGGGACAATAAATGATTTACAAAAAGAATATGACTATTATCATGAATTACAAGTAGAATATCAATCTATGGTTAATGATAGTGGTATTAATGTTGATATGCCTGATTTAAGTTATGAGGAAAATGTACAGTTAAAAAAAGTTAATGGTGAAAACCTGTTTAATAGTTTTGCTACCAATAATTCAAAAAATATAAGCCTAAATGATTTAGATATTAAAACACAAGCTGATTTAGATGCTAAAGTAGCAGCTTTAGAATCCGATTTAAATAATGCGAAGAGTACAAAATATTATGTTAAACAATTAATACAATCATTACCATATCAATATTTAAATAAGTGTAGTGATTTTAAAGATAAAAGTAATTATGATGCATATAAAGATATTGATTTTACTAATAAGACATTAAATGGTGAATATTTAAACAAAGATAATATTAATTGGTTAGCTATGGCTAAATTAAGCCAAGCAGATGAAACATTTAATAGTAATTTTGAAAATAATGCTGATATAGAATGGGGTAAGAACTGTATCCCTTATTATGAAAAATTACAATATCTTAGTGATGATGAAATAAATAAGTATAATTACTTATTTAGTGTTAGTGGTAATGAAACAGCCGAAAAATATCTAACATCCTTACAAGACACCCTAAATCAACGACAGGGAGCAAAAGAAGCAGTTGATTTCCTTCAATATTTGAATGATCAGAAGAATAATAACTATTTAGGTGATAATGGGGCTGTTAATAAATTTCTTGTTACACTTCGTGAAGGAATGAAAGATGGAACAATTAATTTCTTTGAAGGCGTAGGAAATGTTGTTGGAGCAGATGGTGTAACATCGGCTAATCAATATAAGCAAATGTTAATAATACAAGCCTTATCTAAAAAGGTAAGCGAAAATGATGAGGAAATTATCCAGTTATGTAAAGACTATGGTGTCTATGAAGAGGTACTTGGCTATACATATAAGTTTGGTGTAACAGTCGGAAACATGGCACCAACCATAGCTGCTAGTGTAATTATGAATGCAGCAGCAACACCAGCTTTAGGAGCAAGTTTAGCTTCATCTTTAGGACAGTGGACAGGTACAGCTCTAATCGGATTATCATCGGCAGGTAATTCATATGATTATGCTTTATCCAAGGGTGCAGAAGGATATAAGGCTGCTATATATGGTATTTTAAATGGGGCCAGTGAAAGTCTATTAGAAAAGTATTTAGGTTCGATTCCAGGAATAAGTGAATCAGCCCAATTAGGAATAAAAGCAATGTTCAAAGAGGGTGGACAAGAAGTTGTACAAACAACGATTGGAACCATTTTGAAAAAAACAATGTTAGGTGAAGAAATAGATATCAATGAATTTGGTGGTGAAATAACCGAATCATTCTTAATGGGAACTTTAATGTCAGGAATGATGAATGGTGGACAAGTAGCAATTAAATATGCTGGTCAAAGCGTAGTTGTATCAACTGATAAATTAATAAAATTTATTAATGAACATAATCCTAAAGGATTAAATGATTATATAGCGAAAGAGATTGAAATTACCTCAAAAGTAATAGATGTTGATGTAACACCTTCAAAATCTTTTGAAGAATTAGGATTTATGAATTTTGGTGAGATTCTAAAATCATTGGATTTACCAGAACAAATAATTAATAGATTGTTCCCATCCGGCATTGATTTGACTGCTTTGAAAGAAAATTTACAAAAACATTTTGTTAACTTTTATGGTGAGAAACATCGTGAAACTATTAGACAAAGACTAAGCAATTTACAGTTTGTTTTTTATGATAGCATTGATAATGTTAAAATGACTATGCATAATTTATATCAAAACAAAAGATATGAATTAACAATAAAATTTTTGGAAAAAAATGGAATAAGTGTTCCTTTTGAAGTACAACAGGAACTGTTTAAGTCAGGAAAAGAATCTGCGATTGATGCAATTCCCGGTGCCAAGGAATTATTAAAATTATATTTTTCAGATAAAGCATACACTGATAGTAGTAAATCATCTTATGGCGTTTTTAGAGACTTATTTATGAACCCAGATATAGTGGAAACACAATTTATAATTGGTGAAAAAGTTGAATTTTTAAGAAGACTGGGTGCTGATGTTACCAGAGAAAATATATCGGAATTCTTAAAAAGTGAACAAGGAAAACAGTTTTTAACTACAATAAGTAAACAACAAGAAATTATTGGACAATTAGATGCTGAATTTGATAGCTTTTCCAATCAGTTAAAGATTGTTAATGATGCTGTTGCTAAGGGAACGGAAATAGAAAAAAATATTACTAACTCTAATATGTTTCAATTTCTTAATAAAATTAAAGAATTTTTATGTTCTGAAGATCGTGCTGAAATAGATAGATTATATCAAGAAAAAAATTTAAATGATTTTAGTTTTATACGCAATTTGAAGGGTTATGGAGCAGTATTTAAATATTTAAAATTTTCTTCGCCAATAGAGGCTTTTTCTAGTAATTCAAATAATGTACTTTTGTCTCCTGAGGCAAGTGAGTATTCTAAAAAAATAATTATTGATGAAAGAATTGAATATTTTAAAAACATCGGACTAAAGGTTGATGGTATGAGTTATGAGGAAATAATATCAACGATACCTCAAAATTTGATACCTAATGCAGAGCTTGCTGATAAAATAGCAGGAATTAGGAAAGAATTTAATTTAAATGCGGAAGATAATTTCTTAAGTGAAACTAGTACATACAAATATAATGTTGACTTTGTTGATAGTCTTAAATTATTCGACAAACCAGAATTTGGTGTAGATATTTTTAAAGGGGGGACACAGTTTTTCAGTGCTGGAGTTAAGCTGAATGACAATATTCCTGAAATGGTTCCTTTGATTTTCTTTTCCCCAACTAAAAGCTCATTTCAATATTCTGATGTTATGTTTATTCATGAAGTTTTGCATGCTGTTAATTCATATCTTTTGGGTTTCAATAATCTAAAGAGTCAGTTGAAAACAGGATTTGAAGTAATTGATGAAAATCTTGATAGAGCCGAGAGAAGAAAATATGAGCAATTTAATGAAATTACAAATCAATTAATGGCTATGGAAATAACTGAAATGATGCATAATGACGGTTTTTATATTTTTAATTCACCAAATGAAGCTAAAATTAAAAATGGCGTTTCTTATGAGAAGAATAGGTTTTATGCGATAGATTTTTACAATAAATATAAAAAAGACATTATCGACGGTAGTATAGGTAGTGATTTAACACCATTATTTGATATTGTAGGTAAGGAAAATTTTGATGATTTGAATCAGATTATAAAGGAGTATAATGAAATACCTTATATGTCTCTTGTTAGTGACTTTTCACAAAAGCTTGATACACCATTAACACGAAAAAGATTAGAATTAATTGAAAGACTAAATGTAACACTTAATAATATGGATTTATATTCAAAACAGTTTAGTAATGAAGTGACTGGATAATTATTTAGAAAGTATATACAAAAAATTGATATAATAATTAATACAGATAGGAGAATATAATATGTCAAAAATAAAAAATATTATAGGAAGAGAAATATTAGATTCAAGAGGTAATCCAACAGTTGAGGTAGATGTTATTCTAGAATGCGGTATAATGGGTCGTGCCTCTGTTCCAAGTGGTGCATCAACGGGTGAAAGAGAAGCTTTAGAACTTCGTGATGGGGAAACTCGTTATATGGGTAAAGGGGTATTAAAAGCTGTTAATAATGTTAATACTATTTTAAGAAATAATTTAATTGGGATTGATGTATTAGAACAAAAAAAAATAGACTATAAAATGTTGGATTTAGATGGCACGGAAACGAAAAGTAATCTGGGAGCTAATGCCATATTAGGAGTTTCGATGGCCTGTTTAAAAGCAGCAACACTATACACCAAAAAACCATTATACGCTTATGTTGGTAATGGTAAAACTTTACCTTATCCAATGATGAATATTATTAATGGGGGAGCACATGCTGATAATAATCTTGATTTTCAAGAATTTATGATTATTCCGCAACAAACAACATTAAAAGAAAGAGTAAGAGTAGGATCAGAAGTATTTCATAACTTAAAAAAAGTATTAAAGAGTAGAGGTTATAATACCAACGTGGGTGATGAAGGTGGCTTTGCCCCTAACCTTAAAAGTAATAAAGAAGCTCTAGATTTAATTTGTGAAGCTATTAATGTAGCGGGTTATAAAACAGGTATTGATGTGTGTATTGGTTTAGATGTTGCCGCTAGTGAATTTTATCAAGATGGTAAATATGTTTTAGCTGGAGAAAATAAAACCTTAACGACTGAAGAATTAATAAGTTTTTATGAAGAACTAGTTAATAATTATCCCATCATATCAATTGAAGATCCAGTTGATGAAAATGATTGGGAAGGATTCACGCTTATTACTAAGAAACTTGGTGATAAAATTCAATTAGTAGGTGATGATCTATTTGTAACTAATAAGAAGTATCTACAGCATGGTATTGATAATCATGCAGGGAATGCTATTTTAATAAAAATTAATCAAATAGGTACAATTACGGAAACATTAGAAACTATTGAATTAGCTAAATCTCATAATTATAAAACGATTATTTCTCATCGTAGTGGTGAAACAGAAGATACAACGATTGCTGATTTAGCGGTTGGTTTAGATTTAGGTCAAATCAAAACTGGATCACTATCAAGAACAGATCGTGTTTGTAAATACAATCAATTAATACGTATTGAGGAGGAATTAGGTAACTAATTCTTTTATTTTAAAAATAGATAAAATATGCTATACTTATATTAAGATAAAATATAGGTGGTTAGTATGGCAAGCTATGATACTAATAGACTAAATACTTCTTTACTAGAACAATATTGTTCTAATTTTAAAGGTGAGAAAAATAGTTATACTAATGCTTATAATACATTTAACTCTAGTTATTTAAATAGTTGTAGTGATTCTTACGTTCAAAATATTAGTAATAAAATAAGAGATAAATATAATACTCTTAAAAAGGGTTATGAAAATATTGATAGTTGGTGGACTAATTATAATAGTGGTGTTAAATCTTTAGAAAATAAATTAGAGAAAGATAATATTAATACAGAAATTAGTTCACAAAGTTCTGATATTAATGCCAATGCTAATCAATTGTCACCAGAACTATTAGCAATGTTCCCATTTGTAGCTGACTTTGCTCCAGAAATGCAAACCGATTTACAAAAATATATGAATGCTCAAAAAGAAAATATTGAAAGCTATAAAAAAGATTTAGATTTGTTACAGTCTTTGCAGGCTCTACAACTTGGTTATAAATGTGATAAAAATAGTTATCATATAATAGAAGTTAATGAAGATTTCTTTAATGGTTATAGCGGTAAGGAGGCTTTAGCCGTTTTAGGAATAACTAGCGAAAAAGATCTTATTGATAAATGCCAAGGTTTGAATGATAAGATTGCAAATTATAACAGTTTAATATTCCAAGCTAAAGAAGAGATGCGTTTAAGACCATATGAGTATTTGTCAAAGTTTTCAGATTATGGAGAAAAAAGTAAAGCAATATATAATGATAGTGCAAATAGTGCCAACGATTATAATGAATTGGCCTCGGCTGTCGAATATGCTCGTGATGCAGGTTTGGATAAGTTAAGCTATGATCAAAAAAACAGTGTGATTAACGGTCTTAGTGTTGCTAGAAGCAATCCCGATTTAAATGTTATCTTATATGAAGAAGGATTATCATCAATTTATGGTAATGCTCAACAGCAAACTCGAATTGATTTTACTTTTGATAATGTTCTTGATGAAGAATATGGGTTAAAAATTCAGGGAGTAAATAATATTAAGCAATTAGATAGTATTGTTAGTTATGGATTAATTGCCTCTTATATAACGAATGAGCAAGCAAGCAATTATAATTATTTGTTTAATAAATATGGTAAGGATACGGCTGAAAAATATTTAGTCAGTATTAGGAATGATACTAATCAATCTATAGGATATGATAAGGCAATACAAGACTTAGCTAGTATAAAAGATAAAAATCAATTAGAACAGCATGCCAGTATGCTTTTAGGGGGGGCAAAAGAAAATCTAGTTGAGTTGGTTGATGGTGTAAAGAACGCTATAAGTGCTGATGGTGTTATTTCTGTTGAACAGTATCAAAAAATGGCTCTATTAAATTTATTAGGCAGTGTATCATCATTAAAAGTAACTGATGATATAGAATCTGCAATTGTTGCTCCAATTGTTGGACCAACAATTGAAAATAGTACAGAAAATATCCTTAGCAATTTTACGGATAATGCGGCATCCCTAGCATTTACTTATAAATTAGGTGGGGGTATCAGTAATGCGGCTGTTATGGTGGGATTAGGGTCGATTAATCCTGGACTTTCATTTGCTTTAGGTGGTGTTTCTTCATATGGCAACAGTAAAAATTATGCATATTCAAAAGGAATATACGGTCTAGATGCACAAGGATATGCATTATCAGCAGCTTTACCAGATGCAGTACTAGATTATTTGTATCCAACGGCAACAGGATTAAAAGGTACTGCTAAAATATTTGGTAGTGCTTTTGCTCAAAATTTAGTATCAGCTAAAGCTGGTGAATTATTTCTTGGTGATTCTTATGTACCAGCTGAAGTGTTTAATGAAAGCCTTGAATCTGGTGTTATAGCTATAATTAGTTCAGCTACAGTTAATGGTGGAGTAGCTACTATTAAGTATGGCGGTAAATATATATATTTAGGTTTAGGAAAAATTAATTCTTTGCTTAAATCAGGAGGTTCAGAGGCAGTAATTGATTATGTTAAAATAGAATCAGAATCTTCAGATTTAGAAACAACATTAAAAATTCCTATTAAGAATATTGATAATCCAGAATTAAGGATTGACAGGCTTATTAAAGATGGTAATATAAAGGAAGCAGCTAAAGAAGTAGGATTGCTATATGGTCCTATGATGGCAGATAATTTTGAGAGAAGTTATAATGCCTTTAAAGGAGCTTATATAAAAGCAAGCAATATTTCTGGCGTGGAAATGTTACCAGTTGTTGATATTCCGTTGGTTGATCTAATTAAGATTGTTAGTGATCCTAATGAGTATTCAGCATTTATTAATTGTGATAAGAATTATAAGAGTGGAACTTTTCGTCAATATAGCAATGCCCTTAGAGATTTAAACAGTTATCTTTCTATTATATCAAAAACACACAATATTACGGTTTTCTCTCCTGAGGAAACTAGCCGTATCAGGAGTATTTTAGCTCGCAATTTTAGTGAATATTTGGTTATGGAACAAAAAGTAAAATTACTTAAGGATACTTATAGTAAAATACCAATGAAACAAATTGAAATTGATGGAATTAAATATATTTTTCCGGATATCCTTATTGATGAGCATCTGCTTGCAAAGGATCTGATTATCCAAAAAATAAAAAATAATATGAGTGTGTTACCACCAATAGTTAAGGAACAAATCAAACAAATAAAACTATTCAGTTGGGATAATCCAGAAGATATATATTGGGCAATGGCTTATGGAATAGACAATTTTTATAGTTCTGCAACTGGTGGTTATGGTGAAATAGATTTCTATGATGCCTTTAATAGATTAAGTAATATACATGATGCCAGATTTTCTTTTCAAATAAAACACGAAGCAGGTCATAATCTTGATATGTATTTAGGTAGTAAAGTTAAGTCAAAATATTTTTCTACCACGGCTGAGTGGAAAAATGCAATGGAAAGTGATTATAAGCATATTAATCTATTAAGCCCAACTAAATATGGTACTAGTAGTAATGCTGAAGATTTTGCTGAATCATTAGCTATATTTCTAGTTTCGCCCGAAGGATTTGCTACTGATTTTCCGGCTAGGGCTACTTTATTAAAAAATGCTATAAATAATTATAAATAAGAGGTGAAAATATGAATAGTAATAATTTAGAGGAAAGTGGTTGTATTCAAAGAATATATGGAATGACTCCAGCAGGTGGTGATTATTCTGAGGCACACTTTTTTGACTCGGATGACAGATATACTACAAAAGATAAGGCAGTCAGAATAATAATAAGAGAGTGTAAAAGAGATGGTGAGCTTATCAAGGAAACATATTTAGCTAAGAGACAAGACGAAAGCATAGAGGAAAAAAAATATAGTATATAAATTATAACTAGCATAATATAGAATTAGAAAGTGTTAGAAGTGGATCTAATTTAGTTCACAACTAATTCTTTTTTAATGCTTTACTTGAAGATAAAATAGGGTTGTGCTATAATGAATATATGATCTAGGAGGTACACTATGGCAAAGAAGAAGAAACGCAAGGATGAACAAAAAGAGAAGAAAAAGTATAGTGTTGAACTCGTTGGCTTATTATTAATCTTAATAGCTATTATTGGGTTTGGACGCTTTGGTATAGTAGGAAAAGCTATTAGCAACTTTTCATCTTTTTTAGTGGGTACTTGGTATAATGTATTACTTGGTATTATTGCTATTATTGGATTAATAATGATGATTAAAAGAGAAAAAGTGAAATTCTTTACTTCTAGAACAGTGGGATTATATCTTATTTGTATAGGCGTATTAACATTCTCTCATACCAGCTATATTATGCAAAACAAATTAGTGTTAATGAATATATTGAAAGAAACAATTAATAATTTTATGGCTTCCACAGTTGTTATTAATAACGTTGAAGGAGGAGGAATATTAGGGGCATTATTTTCCGTTTTATTTGTAAAATTATTTGATATTGAAGGAACTAAAATTGTTATATGGACTTTAATTATATGTGGTATTGTTATGTTTACAGGCTTCTCTATTTATGATTTAATCAAGTGGAGTGGTGATAAAGTAAAAGATAAATTACATTTTAGAAAAGGTTTAAAAGATGAGCAAGAGGTAGCGGCTGCGGCTACTAATTATGAAAAAGATAATAAAATTGTCATTTCAAGTGTTGATGAATTAATAAGACATGAAGATAAGATTGATGAAGTTGTTCAACCAGTGCCGAATAATAGTGATGAAGAACCAGTTAATTATATGTATCATTATCCATCACTTAATTTATTAAAGAAGCCTCCTAAAATTAATAATGAAGCTAATCAAGCTAGTATTAAAGAACATGTTAAAGTATTAGAAACAGTTTTCCATGATTTTGATTTGGAGGGTAAAGTTGTATCAGTTCATATTGGACCAGCCGTTACCCAATATGAGATGGAATTAAAAGCAGGTACCAAATTAAATCGTGTTTTAGCTATTAATAAAGAAATAGCGTTAGCCTTAGCGGCTAAAGATGTACGTATTGAAGCTCCAATACCGGGTAAGAATACAATCGGGGTAGAAATACCTAATCAAACAATTGCGATGGTAACAATAAGAGAAATATTAGAGCTTGTCCCTAAAAATAATGATAATAAATTATTAGTTACTTTAGGCAGAGATATTATGGGTAATCCGATATTTTGTGAGATTAATAAAACTCCCCACTTATTGGTAGCGGGAGCAACCGGATCAGGTAAATCAATATGTATTAATAGTATGATTATTTCTATTTTAATGCGAGCTAAACCTGATGAAGTAAAATTAGTTTTAGTTGATCCTAAAAAAGTTGAATTAAGTGTTTATAATGGAGCACCACATTTATTAGCGCCTGTTGTAACAGATCCCAAAAGAGCTAATGTGGCATTAAAGAAAATATGTGTTGAGATGGAACGACGTTATGATTTATTTAGTGAAACGGGTACTAAAAATATTGCTGGATATAATATGTATGTCGAAAAGAAAAACAGTACCTTGCCTGATAGTGAAAAGTTACGTAAGATTCCTTTTATCGTTGTAGTTATCGATGAATTAGCGGATTTAATGTTAATTGCGGCTAAAGAAGTAGAAGATTCTATCTTACGTATTACGCAAATGGCTAGAGCAGCAGGAATTCATTTAATTGTAGCAACACAACGTCCATCAACGGATATTATTACTGGTATAGTTAAAGCTAATATTCCATCACGTATAGCGTTTGCCGTAAGTAGTAGTATTGATTCGCGTACTATCTTAGATGGTATGGGAGCTGAAAAATTATTAGGGCGTGGTGATATGCTATTCTTACCAATGGGTGAGAATACTCCTCTTCGTGTTCAAGGTACATATATTTCGGAGGAAGAAATAAAAGAGGTTGTTGATTATACCATTTCACAACAAAAAGCTCATTATGATAATACACTTATTATGGATGAAGAAGAAATGGGTGCCACAACGATGGTTGAAGAACATGATGCTACCGAAGAACCTCTTTATAATGAAATAGTGGAATTTGTTGTTACGCAAGGAAAAGCTAGTGCTTCTTTATTACAAAGAAGATTTAGATTAGGATATAATCGAGCAGCTAGAGCTATTGATTTATTGGAGGAACGTGGTATAGTGGGACCAAGCAATGGCGCTAAACCACGAGAAGTACTTGTTAAATTGGATAAGAATAATGATGATTAAAAAAACATTTTAGTTAATAATAATAGAAGGAAGGAATACAGAAAATGAAAGATACTTTAAAAATGGTTTTATCTATTACAGCCGTAGCTGTAGTAGTGGGTGGAGTATATTGGTTTAAATTTGTTAAGAATAATGATAACACAAATAATAATAATCAAACTGAACAATTAAGTTATGTGTCTATAAGTATTAATCCCGAAATTGAGCTAGCAGTTAATGATCAAAGTGTTGTTAAAGAAGTTATTAATATTAATGATGATGCAGCCGTTGTAACATCAGACTTAAATTTAGTTGGAAAAAATGTTGATGATGCGATAGATACTGTTATTGATACCACAGTTGATACCGGTTATCTTGATGAATATGCTGATGATAATCAGGTAATTGTTACAACAATGAATGATAATGAAACTACTCGTAAGACTTTAGAAGATCGTGTCATAAATCGCGTTAATAAGCGTTTAGAAAGAAGAGAAGCTGCCGCTGTTGTTGTTGCATATGGACTAACTGATGCCTTAAAACAACAAGCCGATAAGTATGATGTAAGTAATGGTAAAATGTTACTTATTGATAAAGCTATTGTTCTAAACTCTACTTTAAAAGTAGAAGATTTAGTTGATAAGTCTATTAAGGAAATTCAACAATTAATAAAAGATGCTCGTAAGAATAACGTTAATAACAATGTTAAGTTAAAAGCTGCTAAGGAAAAATTAAAAACAACTTATCAAAATAAAGTTAAAACTTATCGTGATACTTTATTAAAGAATAATAATATTGATATAACTAATATGACCGAAGAACAAAAAAATACAGCAGCCAAAGAATTAATAAAAAATAAAAAAACGGAGATAAAAGAAAAAGTTAAAGAGTATAAAGAAAAGGTTAAAGATGCTCTAGAAAATCAAGGTTTTTCTAGTAATATAAAAGAACAAATACAAAATGCCCGCCAAAAAAAGAATGGTTAATAAAAAGATTCCTGTAGGAATCTTTTTTAATGGTTTTATAATATTGGTTAATACTAATAGTGGTGACTTTATGATAACAAATTATAAAATTATAAGTAAGAATAATAAAGAAATATTATATTTATATTTTGATTTTAATTATGAATTTGGTAATTTATCAGGTATAAAAAAGAAAACAACTATCTTACATCAAATATCCCAGTATATTAAAGATAAAAAAATATTATTTAATGGTACTAAAATAATATTAATTGCTAATGGAATAATTATAGGTTCATTATTATTTGCACCTAAACAAAATAAAGTTGAATATGTCTTATCAAGTAATATACCTGTAATTACTAGTATTACTGAAAAAAATAATACTCCAAATAATATCTTACCTAGTGCTCCAGTCAATGAAGAAAAGGTTAATACCCAAACTCCATCAGCAAGTACATCAAAATCTAATACCAATGTTTCTTCTGGTAGTAATAATAATACTTCATCTAATAACCAAGTTCAGAATAATACAGCAACTCCAAATACAACTAATAATAATTCAACTACTCCTTCACCGTCAGTTCCTTCTAATCCCACCCCACCAACACCAACTATAAACAATCCGGTTACCGTATATCGTAGTAATGGTTCAGTAGTAACTTTAGAGTTAGAAGATTATCTTGTTGGGGTAGTTGCGGCTGAAATGCCTGCCTCTTTTGAAACAGAAGCATTAAAAGCTCAAGCAGTGGCAGCTAGGACATATACATTGAAAGCTAAAAGCCAAAATAAACGTTTAACAGATACAGTTTCTACGCAAGTATATGAAGATAATAATCAATTAAAAAGTAAATGGGGTGGTAGTTATAATACCTATTATAATAAGATTAAGAATGCGGTGAACGCCACGGATGGACAATATATAACTTATCAAGGTAAATATATTGATGCGGTATATCACTCAACTAATAATGGCTATACTGAAGATCCTATTATTGTATGGGGCTATAGTATTCCTTACCTAAAAACAGTTGAAAGTCCATGGGATTTAAGTGCTAGCAGTTATTTAAAAACTATAACAAAAGATATTGTAAGTGTTGGTAATACTTTAGGACTAGCCATTAATGATAGTACCATTATTGAAATATTAGAGCGTGATACAAGTAATCATATTGTCTCTATTAAAGTAGGGGATAAAACATTCTTAGGAGTTGATATTCGTAATTTATTAGGTCTTAGATCAACCGACTTTGATATGAGTGTTAGTGGGGATATGGTAACATTTACAACTCGTGGTTATGGACATGCGGTGGGATTAAGTCAATATGGTGCTAATGGTATGGCTAAATCCGGTTATGGTTATATAGATATTTTAAAACACTATTATACAGGTGTTAATATAAGCTAATAAATATTGCTATTTTATATAAAAAATATTACAATTATAATAGGAGGTACATAAGATGATATCATACACAGTACTTAGAGAGTTATATTCATCATCAAGTCGCCTTTATGCTGAAAGAGTCAAAGGTAATAACAATTTGGCTTTTTTAGATAATTGGGAACAAGGAATAAAAGATTATTTTAATTATTATGGTCCAAAAACAAATATTGTTTTCAATATATTTGCAAGATCTATTTCTAATATTGAGCATGGAAAGGAAATAATTATTGAAGATGTTTTTTCACAACCACGCTCACCAATGGATTCTAATGCAGACAATGAAATGGCAAGATATCAGGAGATTGCTAAGGCTATTATTGTTCAATCAAGGCAATTTAAAAAAAGTGTTTTTGGTAGTTCTGATATTGAACTAAAAGATATGTATGATAAGATTGATTTATTACAAAAAAGATTTATAAGCTTGCTAGTAATTGATAGTTTTAGTTTAGATACAGCATATCAGATATATATATGTTTTCAAGAGGTTAAATATTATATTTATCTTGAATTAGTGCACCAAAATGCTGATTTAAAAAAGTTTTATGGTAATGATATTGAAGATGAAGAAGAAGAAATTATATATTCTATTTATCTTGATATTCAAAAATTAGTAGCTGATGGTGCTATTTTAGCCAAGAATAATGATTTGAAAAAACTTTTAGATGAATTACAACAAAAAGTAAGGGCTTATGGTGCGGATGAGCCTAATGTGTTATGCCATACTCTTTATCAAATTCATGAATTAAAAGAACAACCAATCAATTATATTACAACGGCTGTATCAGGAAAAGATGTAAGGGATTGTTTGAATACATCATATATTAATGACTCTGGTAAAAGAGTAGTTATTAGTGAATATTCGTTAAGCAAAGATGGTTTACCGGAACTACTTACGGATATTGCTAAAGATAGAAAGTCTAATGTGGAAATTGGGTATTATTGGGTCAATGATAATTGGGATGCATTAGAAATTGCTGATTATAACATTTACTTTCTAATAAAAGTAGAGGAACACTACTCAAACAAGGCATTTGATAATCATGTACATTGCCTAACAAATAATGTGATTACAACTTATAGAAACGAAAATATTGATGACAGTAATATTGAAAGAATTATTGACGTGCAACGAGGTTGTAATAAAATAGTTACAGAAGAATATGGAAGCAAAGCAGATTATTTGGAAAAGAAATCTTTTGCAACTTATAGTTTGCAGAGGGATGGTGATGATTTAGTTTGTGATAATTGTTTTATTTCTTCTGATGGGCAAAGAGTAAAAATTCATACTTTAATTACTCCAATTGATTTTGCATTGTTTTCTTGGAAAAAAGAAATATCTATAGATGAGCAAGTTTATGCAGCCCAAGGACGAAGTGATTCAATTAGTGATATTTTATTTAAGGATCATGGAAGCTTTGATACTTCATTGTATCTTAAATCAAGATAATAAATAAAAATAGTTAATGAATTTCTATTTCATTAACTATTTTTTTTAATTGTTCAATTAAATCTTTTTGTTGTTCTTTGATATTAAATTCATAAATAACATTATCATTAAACATTTTATTATTTATGGTTACATTATTTAGAATATTATCTATGGTCTTTAATTTATCAATATTGAATGTTATTTTAACATAATAAATTTTTGTTTGTTCTTCTAATACAGTCTGTTTAAGTGCTTCGGTAATCGATTTAGTATAAGCTCTAACTAGACCACCAGCACCTAATTTAATACCGCCAAAATATCTAATAACAACAGCTAAAACATTATTTAAATTATTCTTTTCCAAAACATTTAGAATGGGCATACCGGCGGTACCACTTGGTTCACCATCATCATTAAATCTTTTGATATTATCAATTATATAAGCATAACAATAGTGATTAGCATCTTTATATTCTTTTTTTAATTGATTTAGAATATTACTTATTTCTTCTTCATTGGTTACTTTATATAAGTAAGCCATAAATTTAGAGTTTTTAATAACAATTGTATTATTAACATTATTTTTTATTGTAAGCATTATATCACCATCTAAATTATAACTAATTATTAGGATAATAACAACCTTTAAAAGAAGTTTATTATGTTATAATATTATTAGAGGTGCTTACTATGATATCTATGATTAAGAAGAAGTTATCAATAGTCCCAAATGAACCAGGATGTTATTTAATGAAAAATATTGATAATGTTATTATTTATGTTGGTAAAGCAAAGAAATTAAAGAATCGTTTAAGTTCTTATTTTCGTGGTATTCATACAGGGAAAACTGCTAAACTAGTAAGTGAGATAGTTGATTTTGATTATATTGTGGTTGGTAGTGAGACCGAATCATTAATCTTAGAATTAAATCTTATTAAAGAAAATGATCCTAAATACAATATTTTAATGCGTGATGATAAAAGTTATCCTTATATCGAATTAACTAATGAGAGAGTTCCACGTCTATTAGTTGTTAGAAGTTTAAGCCGTAAAAAAACTAATAATCATCGTTTATTTGGACCATATCCTAATGCTTATGCAGCTAGGGAAACAGTTAACTTGTTAAATCGACTATATCCCTTAAGAAAGTGTACAACATATGCTAAAAAGCCTTGTTTATATTTTCATATTAATCAATGCTTAGGATACTGTACTAATAATGTTGACCCACTTGCCATTAAGCAAATGAGTGATGAAATAATAAAATTCTTAAAAGGTGATCATTCAATAGTAACTGAAAAACTAAAAAATGATATGCTCAAAGAAAGTGAATTAATGCATTATGAAAAAGCTAAAGAATTAAAAGCATTATTAGATTATATAACCATTACACTAAATAAACAAAAAGTAGAAATCAGTGATAACATTGATCGTGATGTTTTTGGATATTATATTGATAAAGGATATTTAAGTATTAGAGTATTCTTCATTAGAAGTGGTAAGATTATTGAACAACATTCTAAAATTATTCCTTTAATTGATGAACAATCTGAAGAATTAACGAGATATATTGCTAATTTCTATAGTACTAATGTTTTACTTCCAAAAGAGATATTAGTGCCTGATATTGTTGATAACGAATTATTAACATCATTCTTTGATATAAGTGTTAAGAAGCCTACTAAAGGGGTAAAAGACAAGATAGTTAAGATGGCTAATGATAATGCTAAACAGTCATTAGAAGAAGAAATAGAGTTAATTAAAAAAGATGAAGAAAAAACGATTGATGCTAATAATGAATTAATGAATATTTTAAAATTAGATAAATTAGATCGGATCGAGATATTTGATAATTCTAATTTATTTGGCTCTTTTAATGTTAGTGGGATGGTTGTATTTGTTAATGGTAAACCATATAAAAATGGGTATCGCAAATTTAAAATAACATTTGATAAAAATGATGATTATAACACGATGCGAGAGGTTATTTATCGAAGGTATTTTAGGGTTTTAAAAGAAAATCAAGTAAGACCTGATCTAATTATTGTAGATGGAGGATTAGGTCAAATAAATGCTGCTAGGGAAGTGGTTGATAGTCTTAATTTAAATATTCCCGTTGTTGGTTTAAAGAAAGACGATTATCATGCTACTAATGCGCTGCTCGCATTTAACCCCATTACGGAAATAATGATTGATAAGAAAAGTAATCTATTCTATTATCTAGAAAGAATCCAAGATGAAGTCCATAATTTTACGATTAATTATCATAAACAAATACGTAGTAAAGGTAGTCTAGAAAGCGTTTTAGATAATATTGAGGGAATTGGTAGTAAAAGAAAGAAAGAATTACTAAAGAAGTATAAAACTATTACCAAAATGGCAAGTGCTAGTATTGAGGAATTAGAGAGTATTTTACCTAATAATGTAGCCGTAAATTTTAAACAATTTCTAAATAATTATAACAAGGAGGAAGAAAATGAAAATTGAACGAACATATCCTAAAGTAATAATAACTCGTAAAGGTGAAAATAGTATCCTAGTAGGTCACCCTTGGGTTTATGAAGGGGAAGCAATAAGAACGATTGGTAATATTACTAATGGTGAATTAGTTGATGTTTTAAATGAAAAAGAAAAGTATTTAGGAACAGGATTCATTAATACTTTATCTAAAATACGAGTTAGATTAATATCACGAAATACTAACGATACATTTGATCAAGAATTTTTCAAAAGAAGAATCAAATATGCTTGGGATTATCGTAAACAAGTAATGAGTAATTATGATATAAAATGTTGTCGCATAATATTTGGTGAAGCTGACGGTTTTCCAGGATTAACAGTTGATCGATTTAATGATATCTTAGTAACTCAAACACTATCGCTTGGTATTGAATTAAAAAAAGAAATGATCTTTAATTTGTTATATCAAGTATTAATAGAAGATGGTCAAGAGATAAAGGGTATATATGAACGTAATGATGTTAATATTAGAGAAAAAGAAGGCTTAAAAGAAAATAAAGGTTTCTTTAAAATAGAAGGTGTAGATATACCAACTAGTACAACTACTACAATTGTTGAAAATGGTATTAAGTATATGGTTGACTTTGAAAATGGTCAGAAAACTGGTTTCTTTTTGGATCAAAAATATAATCGTTTAGCCGTTAGCAAATATTCTAAAGGTAAAACTGTATTAGACTGTTTTACCCATACAGGATCTTTTGCTTTAAATGCTATTATGGGTGGAGCTAAAAAAGTTGTAGCAGTAGATATCTCTGATACGGCTTTAGAGGTAGCAAAAGAAAATGCTAAACTAAATAATATGAAGATTGATTTTGTTGAGGCTGATGTGTTTGAATATTTAGAGAAACTAGAGGACAGTAAATCTAAAGAATTTGATTTTATTATCCTAGATCCACCAGCATTTACAAAGTCACGTAGTACAATTGAAAGTGCAATGCATGGCTATAAAGAAATTAATCGACGAGCTATGCGTATATTACCACGAGGTGGATATTTAGTAACAGCATCGTGTAGTCATTTTGCTACTGATGAATTATTTAGGCAAATGTTAAAAACAGCTGCTAAAGAAGCAGGTGTACAATTAAAACAAATAGAGGCTAGACAACAATCATGTGATCATCCAATACTATGGAATGTACCAGAAACAGATTATTTAAAATTTTATATATTTCAGATTATATAAAAACCTTGTAATTAATATATTTTGTGCTAGAATAATGGTAATTGTGGAGGAGTTACTATGGATTGGTTGCTAGGTATTAAAGAAATGCCAAAATATGGTCTATCACAAATAGATAATTATTATGCTAAAATATGTAGGGATGAAATAGATACTTTGATTGCCGAAAATGATATTGATATCTTTGGTAAAAGGGTATTGGATGTTGGAATGGGCAAAGGACACCACACCATTTATTTATTGGAATTAGAGGCGGATGCTTATGGATTTGATATAAAAGAGCGTCTCGAGTGCAGTTATCCTCGTATTTCGGATAGAATGTTTAGTGCTGATATACGTGATATTCCAAAAGAATTATTGGGTACTTTTGATATTGCTATTCAATATCGATATGTCCATATATCAGGTGGATTTCATACTATTTCCAAAGCACTTAAACCAGATGGTATATATGTTGTAACATTTGTTGACAGTGAGATTGGGAAGGCTATGGTAAGAGAATTACGCAATTGTTTTGGGGAGTTAAAGTTCACAAAGCCGCTTTTTTCAGAACGTGGGATACAAGTTACCGCTCGTAAACCTCGTATTAGGGAAAATGGTTCACCTCAAGAAGGAAAAATAAGAAAGCAAGCACTACCTATTGAAAATCCTGTTTTGTCTTAAAATGGGATTTTTTATATTTTATAAAAAATGACAAATACATGTAAACATATTTTTATTCTATTGAAAAAACAATATAATTAACATATAATTTATATGAAAGTAAGGAGTGAAATGAGTGAATAATAATATTCAAGATTCAAAAGGTAATGACAACACTATAAAAATAGTTTTAATTATGATTTTAATAAGTATTTTAGGACTTGGTGGATATTATATCTACAATAACATGAATGCAAAAGGTCAGGATAACAAAGACGAAAGGCTTGATATTTCAAGTGAACAGGTTAGAACTTTATATAGTTTTATTCCAGCAGAACCAGATTATAAAAATGGACATGATAAAGATATTAATGCGGGATATAAAGGTGCATATCAAGGGAAAAAAGTTATGGTTAATGACATTAATTCAGAAATATTAGTAGCACTTGGTGTTTATCATTCAAAAAGAACGGCAAATATGGATGAGGTTAATTTCTCAGTCACTGATGTTAATAGTAAAGTTAAAGAAATGTATGGTTTTACTCTTAACTATACACCAAAAGAAAATTTTGGTATTCAATATAATGCGATTAGTTCTATTTATTACAATAAAACTGATAATGTGTATTCATACTCAGCTGAAGGATCAGAGCCTTATCTTGGTGAATTAAATCGTTTTTCTGTTCTTAAGACGGCTAAAGTTAATGATGATGTAATAACCCTTTATGACAATCATTTCTACGTTCATGCAGTATGTGATCCATGGCACGAAGATGATGTTTGCTATTATATGTATAGTGATGCCAATAAAACAAAAAGTGTTAAAACCTTTTCTAGCTCTCCCGATTTAGAGTTAGGAAATTATGATGGTAATGCTGTAGAATATAAGCATACCTTTAAGAAGAATAGCAGTGGTAATTATTATTGGTATAGTTCTGAACCAGTTAATGAATAAGTAAACTAATAAAATGTAAAGCCTATTTCTCCGTAAATAGGCTTTTCTTATGGTATAATAATTATAGGAGGATAGATTATGACTATAGATATAGAAGCTAAAAAAGAAGATATTGCTGATGTAGTAATTATGCCTGGTGATCCTTTACGAGCAAAATTTATTGCGGATAATTATTTAGAAAATGCTAAATTAATTAATCGTATAAGGAATATGTTTGGATTTACTGGTTATTATAAAGGTAAAAGAGTAACCGTTATGGGATCAGGTATGGGAATGCCTAGTATGGGTATATATTCATATGAATTATATAAATTTTATGATGTTAAAAAAATTATCCGAGTAGGTTCATGCGGGGGATATGATCAAAATTTAAAACTTTTTGATTTAATATTAGTAGAAAATGCTTACACCGAGAGCAATTTTGCTTATACTGTTAGTAGTAGTACAGAAAAATTAATGAGTGCATCCGAAGAACTAACAGATAAAATAGAAGATACAGCAAAAAGAAAAAATATTAAGTTAATGCGAGGAACAATTCTTTGTAATGATGGCTTTGATGCTTATATAGATATTGATAGTGTTTTAAAAAGAGTTCCTAGTAATATTAAATATTTGGGAGCCGAAATGGAGTCATTTGCTTTATTTCATATCGCCCATTTATGTAATAAAGAGGCAGCATGTTTAGTGACTGTTGTTGATTTACCTTTAAGAAAAGAAGGAGTTAGTGCGGAAGAACGTCAGAAGTCATTACAGACAATGATTGAGTTAGCTTTAGAATCAATATTATAAAAGTAAGTTTTTCTCACATAATAAGAAAGAGGTGAGACTATGCAATATCAAAGATATGAACTTGGTCCTTATAATTTGCATATGATTAAAACAGACCGCTTTAAAACTATTACCATTAGAGTTAACTTTAAACGTAAACTAGTTAAAGAAGAAGTTAATTATCGTAATTTTATAGGAAACATTTTATTAGAATCAACCAAGACCTTTGCATCAAGACGTTTACTTATAAAAGAGACCGAAGAACTATATAATTTTACTTGTGAATCAACACCATATATATCAGGTAATTATAATGTTTTGGCATTCTCTTTTAATTTTTTACATGATAAATATACAGAAGAGGGATTATTTGATAAAGCTATTGATTTTATTAAAGAAATATTATTTAATCCTGATGTTGAAAATAACAGGTTTAATGAACGGGGTTTTAAGATAACCAAAAATTCTTTAATTGAAGAAATAGAGGAATTACCAGAGCAAACCAAAGTCTATAGTGAAGTACGTATGTGGGAAGAAATGGACAAAGATTCTCCTGCAGCGGTCCGTAGTGTTGGTTATTTGGATAGTATAAATGATGTTACACCGGAAAATCTTTATGATTACTATAAAAGCATTATTAATAATGATTATATTGATATTTTTGTAGTAGGCGATATTGATTTTTTTAAAGTAAAACAAGCCATTAAGTTTCCTATTAAAACCATAAAGAAAATGGAAGGGTTACAGATTGTCGCTCATAATAAATATCGGTATCGAGCTAAAAAAGTAGTTGAAAAAACGGATAATAATCAAAGTAAGTTATTATTAGGTTTTAAAATAAAGGATTTAACTTCTTTTGAACGTAATTATGTTGTATATTTACTTTCTCACATTTTAGGTGGTGGTGGAGATTCTAAATTATTTAAAAATGTCCGAGAGAAACATTCACTTTGTTATAATGTTTTTTCATCACCAAAAATTCTAGCTAATCTTTTTGTTATTACAGCTGGTATTGATTATAAAAATTATGAGCAAGCTCTAAAACTTATTCGCCGAGAATTTAAGAAAATGCAAAAAGGGGAATTTACTAATGAAGAATTAGAGACGGCTAAAATAATATATAAGAGCAGTTGTTTAGAGTTATATGATTATCCTTCATCAATTATAAAGGTATATATGGCTAAAGAATATATTGGTGCTGATTTAATTGAAGAGCGGGTAAGAAATGTTGATAAAGTAACTAAAGAAATGGTTATTAATGTCGCAAAAAAAATACTTTTACAGATTGTTTATGTTTTAAAGGGGGATAAGTATGAATAAGTTAGAAATACCTAAAGTTAATTTAACTATTTATACGGAGAAATTAGCCAATGGTTTAGATATTTATGTTGTTCCTAAACCTAAATCTAATAATACATGTGTTACTTTTACAACCAAGTTTGGTTCTATGAATGGATTATTTGTTAAAGATGGAGAAATTGTTAAAGTACCGGCGGGAACTGCCCATTTTCTAGAACATAAAGTTTTCGAACAACATCGTGGTATATCTGCTTTTCAATTCTTTTCAGAAAGAGGAGCTGAATCTAATGCTTCAACATCTAGATATTACACATCATATTATTTTTCAAGTAAAGATTTTATTGATGAATGTATGGAATTTTTATTAGATTGTGCGCAAGATACAACATTTACCGATGAGAGTGTGGAAAAAGAAAAAGGTATTATTGAACAAGAAATAAAAATGTATCAAGATTCACCTGCCGAATCCCTTAATGATTTATTTTTAGAAAATGCTTTTTCTAAACATCCTATTCGTTATTCAATTGGTGGCACGGTTGAAACTATTAATATGATTACAAAGAATACTTTAACTGGTTGCTATAATATCTTTTATCAGCCAAGTAATATGTTTATAACGGTAGTAGGTGATGTTGATCCAGAACATATTATTAGCGCTATTAGAGATAATCAAGAAAAGAAAGCCATTGTTAATAAAGATAAAATAGAGTTTACAGAGATTGATGAACCAGATACAGTTTTAAAAAAGAAAATAGTTACTAATATGAATGTTATGATTCCTAAAGTAGCTGTTAGTTTTAAAATAAATATCGAAAAGTTTAGTAATTTTAATATTGGTGATATTGTTAGTTATTTATCTATTTATTTTAATAATAAGTATGGTTATATATCAATATTCAATGAACAACTACGGGAAGAGGAGATTATTACTTCGACCATTGAAATTTCAACAATATATACTGATAAACATGTTTTAGTATCATTATTTATGGATTCAAAACAGACAGAATTAGCGGTTAAAAAAATATTGGATGAAACTAAAAAGAGAACAATTGATGAAAATGATTTTGAACGAGCTAAGAAGGTTATTATGAGTTCATACATATATATGAGTGATTCTATTTATGCGATTGGTAATGGTATTTTAGATCAAGTTATTAAGTATGGTAAATTAGTTACTGATGACATATCATTAATCGAACGATACAATTTTAAAGATTATCAATATTTAATAAATAATATATCTTTAAAAAACTATAATGTAACAATCGTTAATCCTAATAAATAATACTTGCAATTAATTAAAAATTGTGTTAAATTATAGTTACTAGTTAGGAGGAGAATCATGGGGATTGTCTTAATAGTTATATCTTTACTACTTATAGCTTTAGTTTTATTACAAAGTGGTAAGGCTGAAGATGCTGCTAATGCTTTATCGGGTGCTAGTGATACAATATTCGCTAATCGTAAAGAAAGAGGCGGCGAGTTATTTATTAGTAGACTTACACTAGGATTAGGAATTATTTTCTTTGTTATTTGTTTAATCCTAGGTTTCTAATTTAATATGTTCAGTTAAGATTCTTATTTTTAAGAATCTTTTTTTATTTAATTTTTTTTTATTTAAAATTATGTTATAATTATGGTAATAAAATAGGAGGATATAAGAAGTAATGAAAAAGGGATTTACGTTAATAGAATTACTGGCCGTAATAGTAATATTAGCTGTAATAGCTTTAATAGCAACTCCAATCGTCTTAGGAATAATCAGTAATGCTAAAAAGGAGGCTTTTAAAGATACTGCTTATGGAATAATAGAAGCATCAAGAAATGAGTATATTAAAGAAATGTATAGTACCCAGACAGCATCTAATGTAACATTTACTTATACTGATGGTGTAGAATCATCAAGCGTAGCAAACAAAAGTTTAAATTATAATGGAGCAAAACCAAGTAATGGGACAGTCACCTTAACTAAAAATGGTGATGTAGCCATAGCTATTCACGATGGGGTTAATTGTGTCTATAAAAGTTATAGTGATAATGAGGTAACAATTGAAACAAAACCATTAAGTGAGTGTACGGCTGATTATTCAGTAAATAAACAAGCAAATACTCCAAAACTAGCGGAAGGAATGACACCTATTAAGTGGAATGGAACAGCATGGGTGAGTACTACTGTAAGTGATAAAGATTGGTATAGTTATGATAATACTAATAGGAAATGGGCTAATGCTAGAACAGCCGACGGAAGTATGTGGGTATGGATACCAAGATATATATATAAAATAAAACCATTAACAGAGGGAGATACAAATAGTGGTTGGCATAAAGCAACAGCTGGAATAATTGATATTCAATTTAGTAAAGGAACAAAAGATGATTGGAATAGTGGTATAACTTTAAATACCACTACTACTGCTAATGCATCTAATAATACTTGGACTAATCACCCTGCTTTTACTTTTGGTGATACTGATCTTACTGGTATTTGGGTTGCTAAGTTTGAAGCTAGTAATAACAGTGATGAAGTTTCTATAATGTCTACAGTTTCTTCTTGGAGAAACATTAACACTAGTAATTCTTTCTTGGTATGTAGGAATATGGAAACGAAAACAGTTTATGGTTGGAAAGTAGCTAGTGGCTTACAGTCCAACGGTAGTTTTGCAACTGATGCCAATGATATTGATACCCATTTAATAAAGAATGTTGAATGGGGTGCTGTGGCTTATTTGTCTAAATCAATATATGGAAAAAATACAGATGAGATATATATAAATAATAATCAAAATTATGTGACCGGTTGTGCTGGAAATACGGTTTCTGAGGGTTCCTATAATGGTTGTCAAAACACCTACGAAACAGAAAATGGTTCAAAGGCTAGTACGACGGGGAATATATATGGTATATATGATTTATCGGGCGGAGCTTGGGAACGCACGGCTGCTTATTTAGATAATAGTGATGGTAATTTAGCAAATGGTAGTTCAATCGTAAGTGCTGATTTAAAATATAAAGATATACATGATATTGAAGATCCGGATAATCAGAGCAATAATTATACTTTAAGCATAAATAGCAAAGGTGATGCTATCTATGAAACAAGTAGTGATATAAATGGCGCATATTCGTGGTTTGGTGATTATTCATATATGGTTAATACAACTGGTCCATGGTTCATTCGTAGTGGCCGATATGATGATACTTCAACATCGGGAATCTTTAACTTTAATAATAATGATGGTTCAGCATACCAGAGCATTGGTTTCCGTCCTGTCATAGTGTCTGATTAACTACTATAAGGAAATAAGAAGATCTATAGATTTTCCTTTTTGAATAAAATAATATATTATTGTTGACATTAATAATAAGGTATGTTATTATTTATGTGACACGAAAAAGTGTTTTTTATTTAGGAAAAACATAAAATTTAAATAGGTATGGTGAAATATGAAAAAATTTTTTGACGATGTTATTAAAGAAATGAAAAAAGTTAAATGGCCAACAAAAAAAGATCTGGTAACATACTCTTCGGCTACTTTAGTATTCGTTCTATTCTTTGCTGCTTTTTTCTCAATACTAGATTTCATTATAGTTGCTGCGAAAATGTTGGTGGCTTAATGCAAAAAGAGTGGTATGTTGTTAATACTTATTCGGGTCATGAGAATAAAGTTAAAGAAAAATTAGAGATGCGTGCTAATTCCATGGAAATGGAAGATTATATTTTTAGAGTTGTTGTTCCGGAACAAAAAGAAATAGAAATTAAAGATGGTCATCAAAAAGAAAAAATTAAAAAAATGTTTCCTGGTTATATTCTAGTTGAAATGATTATGGCTGATGAGGCCTGGTTTATTGTTCGTAATACGCCCGGTGTTACAGGCTTTATTGGATCATCTGGACGTGGTGCTAAACCATTCCCATTAACCCCAGCTGAAGTTGATAAAATATTAGGTTCAATGGGTATGAGTCGTTTAGAATTAGGTAATGAACTAAAAGAAGGAACATTAATTAAAGTTGTTAATGGACCATTTGCCAATATGTTTGGTAAGATTAAGAGTGTTGACATGGTTAATCAAAAAGTTGAAGTTCTACTTGATTTATTTGGTCAAGAAACAGTTGTTGAATTAGGACTAACGGAAATTACGCAAGCATAAAAAAAAGATTTACAAATAAAAATAATTATGTTATTATTAAAGGGCTATATTATTTTAATATAGATTATTAGTGGGAGCGCGGAGCATTTGAACCACTCGCGAAAAAAAATATAGGAGGTGTTTTTCGTGGCAAAGAATATTACAAAGCAAGTAAAATTACAAATCCCTGCTGGTAGAGCTACCCCAGCGCCACCAGTTGGAACTGTTTTAGGACCTGCCGGTATTAATTTGCAAGACTTTTGTTCAAAATACAATGAAGCGACTAAAGAACATATAGGTGATATTTTACCTGTAGAAATTAAAATTTATGAAGATCGTTCATTTGATTTTGTAATCAAAACGCCACCAACAGCTTTCTTAATTAAGAAAGTAACAAAAATTAAGTCAGGATCTAAACAAGGATCTAAAGAAATTGTTGGAAAATTAACAAAACAACAATTAAAAGAGATTGCTGAAATTAAATTACCTGATTTAAATTGTTATTCTGTTGATGAAGCAATGCGTATCGTTGCTGGTACTGCCAAGAATATGGGCATAGAAGTAGAAGAATAATAATTAAAAAACATATAGGTTTAACCTATGTGGGAGGAAAATTCCGCACAAGACCACATAAGGAGGTAAGAAAATGAAAAAAGGAAAAAAGTATACTGAAGCTGTTAGTAAAGTTGATAAGAAGAAACTTTATACTAAAGAAGAAGCTATAACTTTAGTCAAAGAAACATCAATTACAAAATTTGATGCTTCTGTTGAGTTAGCGGTTCGTTTAAATATTGATACGAAAAAAGCTGATCAACAATTACGTGGCGCTATCGTTCTTCCTAATGGAACAGGTAAAACTAAAAAAGTTTTAGTTGTTGCTAAAGGGGAACAAGCAAAACTAGCTAAAGAAGCAGGTGCTGATTATGTTGGAGATGCTGATGTCTTAGAAAAAATCGAAAAAGAAAATTGGTTTGACTTTGATGTTATGATTGCTACTCCTGATATGATGCCAGCATTAGGAAAATTAGGTAAAGTTTTAGGACCTAAAGGTTTAATGCCAAATCCAAAAGTTGGAACAGTTACAACGGATGTTGTTAAAGCTGTTAATGACATAAAAAAAGGTCGTATTGAATATCGTAGTGATACATTTGGTAATTTACATATTATCATTGGTAAAGTATCATTCGATTCTAATGCTTTAGTTGAAAACCTTAATTATTTTATGAACACAATTTTAAAAACCAAACCATCAACTGTTAAAGGTCAATATATTTTAAATATATCTGTATCTTCAACAATGGGTCCTGGTATTAAAATTGATACTAATAGTTTTGACATTTAATTTTATTTATGTTATAATGCGAATGTATTCGCCAATAGTACCGTAGACAGTAGGTGCAGTAATGCTTAATTTCCTACCGAGGAACTTATATTTTTAAGTTTACTTGAGCTCTTATGGTATTATTGTATCATAAGAGTTTTTTAAATAAGGAGGTGTCATATGGCAAATAAGAAAATCTTAGAGAAAAAACAAGTAGTTATCGATGAGATAATGGAAAAAGTTAAAAGTGCTTCAACTTTTGTTGTTTTAGAAAATCATGGTTTAACAGTAGCAGAAACTAATGAATTAAGAAGACAATTAAGAGAATCTGGTTCAGAAATCAAGATCTATAAGAACACATTGGTTAGAAGAGCATTAAAACCTTTAAATATTACAATCGATAATTTTCTAGAAGGACCAAAAGTTATTGCTTTTGGTACAGATGTAATCGCCCCTATTAAAGTGGCAAGCGAATTTGCTAAAAATCATCCATCTCTAGAATTAAGAGTTGGTATGGTTGATGGTCAAGTTGCTGATATAAAAATGTTAGAATCACTTGCAAGTATTCCATCACGTGAAGGCTTATTAACAATGTTAGCTGGTGGCTTGATTGGCGTTGTTCGTGATCTATCAATTAGTCTAAATATGTATAGTGAAAAATTAGAAAAATAAAAAAAGGAGGAAAAGAAAAATGGCTAAATTTACAAAAGACGAATTTATCAATGGTTTAAAAGAAATGACTATTCTTGAAGTTAAAGAATTAGTTGATGCAATGAAAGAGGAATTTGGAGTTGATCCAAGTGCTTTAGCAGTAGCTGCTCCTGCAGCTGCAGCAGTTGAAGAAGGACCAAGTTCAGCAGATGTTGTTCTAGTTGAAACTGGTGCTAATAAACTAGCCGTTATCAAAGTTATTCGTGATATCACTGGCTTAGGATTAAAAGAAGCTAAAGATATCGCTGACAATGGTGGCGTTGTTAAAGAAAAAGTTGCTATGGATGAAGCTAAAGAAATGCAAGCTAAATTCGAAGAAGCTGGCGCTAAAGTAGAATTAAAATAATTCAAAATTATGATTTAAGCCTATACTATTAATTAGTATGGGCTTTAACCATATATAAAGGTGATTATATGGGACATTATTTTACAAATGATGAAGTTAAAAGTAAACCCGTAAAATTAGAAGTTATGTTTGATGAACAAAAATATTATTTTTATTCGGATAATGGTGTATTTTCTAAGCATGGTTTAGATTTTGGAACAAGAAGTTTATTAGATGTTTTACCATTTAATGAGATAAAGGGAAAAGTATTAGATTTTGGTTGTGGGTATGGTCCAATTGGGATTATCATTGCTAAAAGAACTAATACGGAAGTATCAATGATTGATATTAATAAACGAAGTTTATCTTTAGCTAAAAAGAATGCTGAACTAAATGACGCAAAAGTAAATATTTATGAAAGTGATATTTATTCACAAGTTAATGAAACATTCAATTATATTGTTACTAATCCACCTATTAGGGTTGGTAAAAAGATCCTTTATGAGATATTATTTGGGGCGAAAGAACATCTAAAAAAAGACGGCGAGTTGTGGTTGGTCATTAATAAAGATCAAGGTGCTAAATCGCTTATGCATGATTTGGAGAAAGAGTATAAAGTAACATTAGTTGACAAAAATAAAGGTTTTTTTGTTATAAAGTGTATATTGCTCTAATTTTATTGACAATTTGATATATTTTTGATAAAATTATAAATTGGCGGCATATACTTGATACGCTTTGATTTCAAGTTATGTTTTTTCTGTTTATTATAGTTTATAGGGGTGAAAGAGTGGCTTATACGGTAAAAAAATTTGGGGATTATCGTGAAAGAAGAAATTATGCTAAAACCAAGAATGGTATTGAGCTTAATAACTTACTAGAAATCCAAAAAAAGTCTTATGATTGGTTTATTGGTGAAGGAATAAAAGAAGTGTTTGAGGATATCTTTCCTGTTGAAAGCTTTACAGGAAATTTAACTCTCGAATTTGGAGAATTTTCTTTTGAAAAACCTCGTTATTCCATTAAAGGTTGTAAAGAAAGATATGCAACCTATGCAGCACCTTTAAAGGTTGCAGCAAGACTTTTTAATCAAGAAACAGGAGAGGTAAAGGAACAAGATATTTATCTTGGTGATATGCCGATAATGACGGATAGTGGCACATTTATTATTAATGGTGCTGAACGGGTTATTGTATCACAATTAGTACGTTCACCAAGTGTCTATTTTGGTAAAGAAATAGATAAAAATGGACGTGTTCTTATTACTTCTCAAATCATTCCTACACGTGGTACATGGTTAGAGTTTGAAACTGATGCAAGGGACGTTATCTATGTTCGTATAGATAGAACAAGAAAAGTACCAGTTACAACTTTACTTAGAGCCATCGGTTTATCTAATGATGAAGACATTATTGATTTATTTGGTGAAAATGATTATCTTTTAAAGACCATTGAAAAAGATACTAATAAAAACACTGATGAAGCTTTAATTGATATTCATTCTAAATTACGTCCGGGTGAACCATCAACTTTAGATAGTGCTAAAAATCAATTAATTACAAGATTTTTTGATGTTTTTCGTTATGAGTTAGCACGCGTTGGACGTTATAAGTTTAATAAAAAATTAAATGTTGCTGATCGTTTAATTAATTGTACTTTAGCTGAAAATATTAAAGTTAATGGTAAAGTAGTAGTTGCTAAAGATACTGTTTTAACTAAAGAGGTAATAGATGAGTTAAAGCCTGTTTTAGAAGCAGGATATGGAGTTAAAGAAGTTTCTATTAATAAAGAACTTGATACTTATGATAAAGTACAGGTAATTAAAATATTTGATCCTAATAATAAAGAAAAAGTTATTAATATTATTGGTAATGATCAAACAATTGATGTTAAGAGATTAACTATTTCGGATATTTATGCAGCTGTGTCATATTACTTGAATCTTTTATATGGTGTTGGTAAATTTGATGAAATAGATCACTTATCTAATCGTCGGGTTAGACAAGTAGGTGAGTTACTACAAAATCAATTTAGAATTGGTATTAGTCGAATTGAAAGAGTTATACGAGACAGGATGTCAACTCAAGAAATTGCTGAAGTTACACCTAAATCACTTATTAATATTCGACCACTTACGGCTGCTATTAAAGAATTCTTTGGTAGTAGTCAATTATCACAATTTATGGATCAAACTAATCCGGTTGCCGAACTTACTAATAAAAGACGGTTAACATGTCTTGGACCAGGTGGTTTAGCCCGTGATAGAGCAGGTATGGAAGTACGTGACGTTAATCCATCACACTATGGACGTTTGTGCCCAATTGAGTCACCAGAAGGACAAAACATTGGTCTTATTACGTCACTTGCTAGTTATGCTCGTATTAATGATTATGGTTTCATTATGACACCATATCGTAAAGTTACTGATCGTAAATTAACAGATGAAATCACTTATATGACAGCTGATGAAGAACTAGATTATTATATATCACAAGCAACAATTGATATTAATGATAAAGATGTTATTACTGCGGAACAAGTTCCAGTTCGTTATCGTGGCGAAAACGTTATTGTTTCAGCTGATAAAATTGATTATATTGATGTATCACCACAACAAGTAGTTTCTATTACTACTAGTGGTATTCCATTCCTTGAACATGATGATGGAAAAAGAGCATTGATGGGTGCGAACATGCAACGTCAGGCTATTCCATTATTAAAGGCGGAAGCTCCATTAGTTGGTACTGGAGTTGAAGCTATTGCTGCTCGTGATAGTGGTGCTGTTGTTATTTCAACATCTGATGGTGTTGTTGAATATGTTGATGGTCGTAAAATTATTGTTAAGACAATTAAAGGTAATGATACTTATTACTTAAATGGCTTTGAAAGAAGTAATGCTAGTACATGTTATCATCAAATACCAATCGTTCATCTTAATGATAAAGTAAAACGTGGCCAAGTTATTGCTGATGGTCCAAGTACCGATTTAGGAGAAATGGCCCTAGGTAAGAATGTAACGGTAGCTTTTGTTAACTTTGAAGGTTATAACTATGAAGATGCTGTTATCTTAAATGAAAGATTAGTTAAAGATGATGTTTATACATCTATTCATATTGAAAGCTATCAAATTGAGTGTCGTGATACAAAATTAGGACCAGAAGAATTTACACGTGATATTCCTAATATTGGTGAAGAAGCACGTAAAAATCTATCAGAAGATGGTATTATTCGCATTGGTACAGAAGTTAAAGATGATGATATTCTAGTTGGTAAAGTTACACCAAAAGGTGTAGCTGAATTAACAGCAGAAGAAAAATTATTACACGCGATATTTGGTGAAAAGACTAGAGAAGTAAGAGATACTTCTTTACGTGTTCCACATGGTGGAGAAGGTATTGTTCATGATGTAAAAGTATTTACTAAAGAAGATACTGATGAATTACCAGCCGGAGTTTCTAAAATAGTTCGTATTTATATTGCTCAAAAGCGTAAAATTAGTGTTGGAGATAAGATGGCTGGACGTCATGGTAATAAAGGTGTTATTTCTCTTATTTTACCTGAAGAAGATATGCCATACTTAGAAGATGGTACACCAGTTGATATTCTATTAAATCCACTTGGTGTTCCAAGCCGTATGAATATTGGACAGATTCTAGAAATGCATTTAGGTGCAGCTGCTAGTAAATTACATATTCATGTCGCTACACCAGTATTTGAAGGTGCTACAAGAGGAGAAATTATCGATTCTTTAAAAGAAGCTGGTTTAGATCAAGATGGTAAAACAGTCGTTTATGATGGACGTACGGGTGAACCATTTGATCATCGTGTCAGTGTTGGTGTCATGTATATGATTAAATTGCATCACATGGTTGATGATAAATTACATGCTCGTTCAACGGGACCATACTCATTAGTAACGCAACAACCTTTAGGTGGTAAAGCACAATTTGGTGGTCAGAGATTTGGAGAAATGGAAGTTTGGGCCTTATATGCATATGGTGCTGCTCATGTTCTTCAAGAAATGATTACCATTAAATCAGATGATGTTACAGGTCGTGTTAAAGTCTATGAAGCATTAGTTAAAGGAAATCCAATTCCTAAATCAGGCATACCAGAATCATTTAGAGTATTAGTAAAAGAATTCCAAGCATTGGGATTAGATATTACCGTTCTAAATAGAGATGGTAAATTTGATGAAATAAAAGAATTAGAGGAAGCCGATAAAGATACTTATTTGTCAACTGAAGAATTTGAAAAGAGTGCGGAGGGTATTGATTTACCAGCTCCAACTCCTGATGAAGAAACACCGGTCACTGAAGATTTTGAAGAAGTGGTTGAAGATGAGTTTGAAGCTGATAAATTTGATGATGAAGATTTTGATATCGATTCTGATTTTGCAGAGGGGGACGAGGAATAATGGATGTTAATAATTTCGAAGGATTAAAAATCGCTATTGCCTCACCTGAAAAAATTAGATCTTGGTCTTATGGTGAAGTAAAAAAAGCTGAAACAATTAATTATCGAACTTTAAAACCAGAACGTGATGGCTTATTTTGTGAAAAAATATTTGGTCCAACTAAAGATTTTGAGTGTTCATGTGGTAAATATAAACGTTTAAGATATAAAAATATTATTTGTGATAAATGTGGAGTTGAAGTAACACGAGCAAAAGTTCGTCGTGAAAGAATGGGTCATATTGAATTAGCAACTCCTGTTTCACATATATGGTTTTTCAAAGGTATTCCTTCACGGATGGGACTTGTCCTTGACATGTCTCCCCGTGATTTGGAGGAAGTATTATACTTTGTATCTTATGTTGTATTAGATCCAGGAGCAGCTCCTTTAGAAAAGAAGCAAACTATTTCTGATAAAGAATATCGTGTTTATTATGAAAAATATGGTAACAGTTTCCGAGTTGGTATGGGAGCTGAAGCTATTAAAGAGTTATTAAAACAAGTTGATATTGAAACTGAAGTTAATACTATTCGTAAAGAAATTGATGATATTAAGGATGCGACTAGTCAAAAACGTATTCGTTTAATTAAACGTTTAGACGTACTAAATGCTTTCTTACAATCAGGCAATCGTCCAGAATGGATGATTTTAGATGTACTTCCTGTTATCCCACCAGAACTTCGTCCAATGATTCAACTAGATGGTGGCCGATTTGCGACATCTGATTTAAATGATTTATATCGCCGTGTTATTAATCGTAATAACCGCTTACGTAAATTAATTGAATTAGGAGCACCAGCTATTATTATTCAAAATGAAAAACGTATGTTACAAGAAGCAGTTGATGCTTTATTTGATAATGGTAGACGTGGTCGTAATATAACAGGGGCAGGAAATCGTCCATTAAAATCTTTAAGTAGTATGTTAAAGGGTAAACAAGGACGTTTCCGTCAAAATCTACTTGGTAAACGTGTTGATTATTCAGGACGTTCAGTTATCGTTGTTGGTCCAAGCTTAAAAATGTATCAATGTGGTATTCCTAAAGAGATGGCACTAGAGTTATTTAAACCACATGTTATTAATGGTTTAGTAAGTAAAGAAATAGCTTCTAATATTAAAGCAGCAAAGAGAATGATTGAAAATCAGGATCCAAGAGTATGGGATATTGTTGAAGAAAAGATTAAAGAACATCCAGTGTTATTGAACCGTGCTCCAACTCTACACCGTCTTGGTATTCAAGCTTTTGAACCAAAATTAATTGAAGGAAGAATTATTAGATTACATCCATTAGTATGTAGTGCTTTCAATGCTGACTTTGATGGTGACCAAATGGCTGTTCACGTACCAATTGGTGAAGAAGCTCAAACGGAAGCTCGTGTTTTAATGTTAGGTGCTAATAACATTTTAAGCCCTAAAGATGGTAAACCTATTACCACTCCATCACAGGATATGGTTTTAGGTAACTATTATCTAACAATTGAAAGAGCAGGCTTACCGGGTGAAGGAAGAGTATTTAAAAACGATAATGAAGCAATTATGTCATATGAAAGAAGAGAAATTACACTTCATACCAGAATTGCTTTACCAGTAAAATCATTCAAACATAAAATCTTTCCAGATAATTATTGTGATAAATATTTAATTACAACAGCTGGAAAATTAATCTTTAATGAAATATTCCCTGATACTTTCCAATATATAAATGATGGTAGTAGTGAGAATGTTGAAAAGATTACACCAAGTAAGTATTTCTTAAATAAGGGTGAAAATATTCCTGAAAAAATTAAAGAAGTGCCTATAGCAGATCCTTTAAATAAAGGTATTATTGGTAAAATTATTGCCCAAATATATAAACGTTATCAAACAACTGAAACATCAGTTATGTTGGATAAACTAAAAGATTTAGGATTTAAATATTCTACTAAATCTGGTATCTCTATATCTATTGATGATATTCGTGAAAGCCGTATTAAACCGGAAGTTGTTAAAAAAGCTCAAGAACATGTTGATCAGATTAATAAACAATTTAAACGTGGTTTAATTACTAATGAAGAACGATATGATCGGGTTATTGAAGTATGGAGTGAAGCTAAAAACGAGATTTCTAAAGAATTAGCCCAAATGGTTAAGGATGATAAAGAAAACTCTGTTTCAATGATGATTGACTCTAAAGCTCGTGGTGATATTGGGTCATTAACCCAGTTAGTAGGAATGCGTGGCTTATTTAGTAAGCCAACTGGTGAAAGTGAAGAAATCCCAGTATTATCAAACTTTAGTGAAGGTGTTACTATTTCGGAATTCTTCTTATCAACCCACGGTGCTCGTAAAGGAGCTGTTGATACAGCTTTAAAAACAGCCGATGCGGGATATCTAACTCGTCGTTTAGTTGATGTTGTTCAAGATATTATTGTTAAAGAAGAAGATTGTGGTACTGATCAAGGTATTATCGCCGAAGCATTTATTAATGAAAAAGATGGTACTGTTATTGAAAGACTTGATACACGTATTATTGGTCGTTATACTAGTAAGAAGATTTTCCACCCTGAAACTAAAGAAGTAATTGTGGAAGCCAGTACTTATATAACTGAACAGCTTGCAAGTAAGATTGTTGCGGCTGGTATTACTAAAGTACCAATCAGAAGTGTTTTAACTTGTAAATCAGAATCTGGTGTTTGCCAAAGATGTTATGGTCGTAACTTAGCAACTGGCTCTATTGTTGAAGTAGGGGAAGCGGTTGGTATTATGGCTGCTCAATCAATTGGTGAACCAGGTACACAGTTAACTATGAGAAACTTCAATACCGGTGGTGTTGTTGGCAGTGATGATATTACTCAAGGTCTTCCTCGTGTTGAAGAGTTATTCGAAGCACGTAGTCCAAAAGGAAAAGCAACCATTGCTGAAATTAACGGTAAAGTTACAAAGATTGAAGAAGAAAATGGTAAATTCATCATTTCTATTAGGAATGATGTTGAAACCAGAGAACATACAACTAATTATGGATCAAAATTGTCAGTAGATTTAAATCAAGAAGTTACAGCCGGTATGCGTTTAACGCACGGACCAATTAGTCCAAAAGAATTATTAGTTGTTACAAACCCAATTACTGTTCAACAATATATATTATTAGAAATTCAAAAAGTATATGGCTCTCAGGGTGTTGATATTAGTGATAAACACGTTGAGATAATGGCTAAAAGAATGATTTCTAAGATTAAAATTGTTAATTCTGGTGATTCAGTATTCTTACCAGGAACAATGGTTAATATTAATGCTTTCACAGATATTAATAAAGCCTTAATTCTAGAAGGTAAGAATCCGGCTACAGGAAGACCAGTATTACTTGGTATTACTAAAGCTTCTCTAGAAACAGATTCCTTCTTATCTGCTGCATCATTCCAAGAAACAACAAGAATTTTAACTGATGCTGCAATTCATGGTAGTGTTGATCACTTAAAAGGATTAAAGGAAAATGTTATTATCGGAAAATTAATTCCAGCTGGAACTGGTGCTCGTAAATATATGGATGCTAATTTTGATTTAGAAGTTCCATTATTAAACGATGAACCATTAGAAGCACTTGAACAAGAATTAATGGATTAAAGGATATAGAAATATATCCTTTTTTCATGGGTATGATAACAATTTTGACTACAATAATCTTAAAAACTTACATTATTTGACATTTAATTTAATAAATATAGTGAAAGACTATTTACAAAGTATAATGTTTTAGATACTCTTATTAAGAAGGAGAAAAGTATGGAAAATAAAAATACGGGATTAATAGTTATAATTATAATTCTTATATTAATGTTAGGGGGACTTACAGCATACGTTATTTATGATAAAACAAGTCAAAAAAACAATAATATTAACAACAATAGTAATACTGATAGCAATACTATTGAAGACAGTGATATTTATGGAACTTATTATACTGACATAACTAATAAGGTTGGATTAACACTTAATAATGACAATACAGCAACTTATGAGGATAGTTGTTCTTTCGATGGTGAAATGACAGGGGGAACATTTAAAAGAATTGGTAACAAAATAACTTATACAAAACAATATGATAATTATGGAAGAACAAATAATGGGCCATATAAAGGAAACGAGCCAACTGTAATAACTTTTACTATTATTGATAAAGATAATATAAGACAAGATACAGATTCGTGTGGGCAAGGAGCTATATTAAAAAGAGTCCAATAAATAGTTGTGTTTTGGCTACTACAAATTAGTTCGGGTATAGAAATATACCTTTTTTATTTGCTTTTTGACTAAAATATGATATTATTAGAATACTAATACTAGAGGAGAATATCATGATGAATAAAAAAGCTTTTACTTTAATCGAATTATTAGCTGTTATAGTCTTATTAGCGGCCATTTCCTTAATCGTAACGCCTATTATTGTAGGATTAATTGAAAACGCCAAAAAGGAAGCTCTAAAGGCATCAGCATATGGTTTAATAGATGGTGCTAAAAATAAAGTTGTAACGGCACCAACTATTACTAGTAAAACCTATACAATTGAAAGCAACACTTTTGTTGGTGATAGTATTGCTATAAGTGGATCTTTACCCAATAGTGGTACCATTAGTGTCAATGAAAACCTACAAACAGCCATTGCTATAACAGATGGTAAATGGTGTGCTAAAAAGGATTATACTGATAGTGAAGTAAGCGTAAGCAATGATGTTAGTCATTGTACAATTGGACCAGTTGTAACAACTACAAGTGAAAAATGTTTTTCTTTTAATAGTGGAACTAAAACGATAAATGATTATTATAATTATGAGGAAAATAATAGTAGTTATCCTGCTTGTCCACGTGATGTTGTAATACCTGATAAGATAAGTGGGCAAGATGTTATTACTATAAATTCTAGTGCTTTTGAAAGTAATCAGCTAACGAGTGTAACTATTCCTAATACGGTAACAAGTATTGGTTCATATGCTTTTCATAACAATAAATTAGTGAGTATAGTTATTCCTTCAAGTGTGACCGTTATTGGTAATTTTGCTTTTCAGAAGAATTTATTAACAAGTTTAACTATTCCTGATGGTGTTACAACTATAAATCAATATGCTTTTCAAGATAATAAGTTAACAAATGTAGTTCTTCCAAGCAGTGTTACAAGTATAGAAAGCTATGCCTTCCAATTAAATCAATTAGCAAGTGTAACGATTCCAAACAATGTAGTGAGTGTTGGTGAAGGGGCTTTTTCTTATAACTTATTAACAGGAATAGTAATACCAAATAGTGTCACAAGTATTGGCGATTTTTCTTTTTCGGATAACCTATTAACATCTTTTACTTTGTCTAATAGTATTACGACAATAAGTCCTTTTTCTTTTTCAAACAATCAATTAACCAGTGTAACCATCCCAAGTACTGTTACAACGATTGACAGTGGAGCATTTCAATCAAATCAATTAGTTAGTGTAACGATACAAAGTAGTGTTACAACTATAAATCAATATGCTTTTCGTATAAATCAATTAACGAGTATTACTATACCTAATAGTGTAACAAGTATTGGTGAGGCGGCATTCGCTAAAAATCAATTAACTAGTGTCAGTCTCCCTAATAATATAACAACTATTAGTTCTAATACATTTTTAGAAAACCAATTAGCTAGTATTACCATCCCAAGTAGTGTTACAAGTATCGGTGATAATGCTTTTGATTCCAACCAATTAGCAAGTTTAGTTATACCCGATAGTGTTATAAGTATTGGCTTTTATTCTTTCTATAACAATCAATTAACAACGGTTACATTTGGTAGTGGTCTTGAAACTATAGGTGTGAGTTCCTTTTCAACAAATCAATTAACCGATATTACTATTCCTGATAATGTAACTTTAATAGATGAGGGAGCTTTTTATCAAAATCAATTAACCAATGCTACGATTGGTAATGGGGTAGTTACTATTGGTGCATATTCTTTTACATATAATCAATTAACAAGTCTTACTATTGGAAGTAGTGTTGAAACAATTGGAATTCAAGCCTTCTTTCTTAGCCAGTTAACGAATGTAACTATCCCCAATAGTGTCACAAGTATTGGTGAATCAGCGTTTGCTAATAATCTACTTACTAGTGTTACATTAGGTAATAATGTAGCAACTATTGATACTCAAGCATTCTATAGTAATCAAATAATGACGATAGTAATTCCTAGTAGTGTAGCAACAATAGGTAGTAATGCTTTTTGGCAAAATTTTGTTAATGCTTGGGATAAATGGGAAAGTGTTACAATAAGATATAATGGAACTAATCTCGCTAATCGTTTTGACAGCCAACTATTAGATATTGGCTTTGAAGACGTGACAATAAATTATGTTAGTGACTAAAAAAGACTCAATGAGCTTTTTTGAATTTATGTATAAAATACACAAAATTTGACAATAATGAAAAAAGGTAATATAATAGTGCCCGTGACTTTTAAAAAAAGAGGGAGAGATTATGAATAATAATAATCCAATTATATACAAAAATAGTTTAGAAACATTAGTTAGTTTATTTACCATTGATAATGGTGAAATAAAAGTATTATTGCGAAAGAAAAAAACTGAACCTTATAAAGGATACTGGATTTTACCAGGCGATGCTTTAAAAGAGGCGGAAACATTCGAATCATGTGTCAATAAAGTTATTTATGATAAAACAGGTATAAATAATCTGCATATTGAGCAATGTAATACATATAGTCCATTAGAAAGAAGATTAGGCGAAAAACTAGTAGCTATTTCTTATATGGGTTTAGTGGATATTACAACTATCTTAATCAAACAAGAAGAAAAAGCTACCGAAGAATTCGGATGGTTTAATATTAGTTGTTTACCTAAAATAGGTTATGATCATAAAAAGATTATTGAGAATGCTATCGAACGTTTAAGAGGTAAATTTATTAATTTTGAAGTGTTAAAAATTTTATTTCCTAGTGATTTTACATTAACTGAAATTCAAAAGTCATTTGAGCAGATATTAAATAAAAAATTTGATCGTCGCAACTTTCGTAAAAAGTTTATGCAATTAGATTTAATTACCGAAACTGGTGAAACTACTGAAGGTTCGAGTGGTCGTCCTGCTAAATTATATCAATTCAAAAACGAGGATATTGTTAGAGAGTTATTTTAGGAGGTAATATAATGGATAATAAAGGTTGGGGATTGGGAACAATGCTCGGCTTTTTGGCTATCTTGTTTCTTGGACTTTTATATTCATTTGCTTTGATTAATAAAAATTTTGGATCAGGCAGTATTAATACAGCTGAAGCAAATGAATATTATCAGAATGCTGAAAAAAATTTAAGTGAGGTAGCTAAAAGCTATGTTAATAATTATTATGCTAGTTTAGAAGACGGTAATCGAGTTATTGTAACATTGAAGACTTTAAAGGCATATCATTATATAGATGATATAAATGTCTATCATAATGAAGACAAGTGTAGTGGGTATGTTATTGTTAAAAAGGATAACGAAAATATTATTTATGCCCCATATCTTAAATGTGATCAGTATACTACTAATGATTATTTGTCAACATTAGATGAAAAGTAGAAAAAGTTATTGACAATATAATATAAAAAATGTTATATTATTATTGCATTTTATTTAGAGGTTTACTTCGGTAAATCTTTAATTAAGGAAAAAAATGATACACCTGGATGTGTGTAAAAAAAGAAAGGAGCAAAAAACATGCCAACTATAAATCAATTAGTTAGAAAAAACAGAACTGATAAGATTAGAAAAAAGAAATCACCAGTTTTAGGAATTGGCTACAATAGTAAAGAAAAGAAGCATACTGTTTTAGCTGCACCACAAAAACGGGGAGTTTGTACTCGTGTTGGAACAATGACACCAAAGAAGCCAAACTCAGCATTACGTAAGTATGCGCGTGTACGTTTAAGTAACGGTTATGAAGTTACTTGCTATATTCCAGGAGAAGGACATAATCTTCAGGAACACAGTGTAGTTTTAATTCGTGGTGGTCGTGTTAAAGACCTTATCGGTGTCCGTTATCACGTTGTTCGTGGTACGATGGATACAGCTGGGGTTGATAAACGTCGTCAAGGACGTTCAAAATACGGCGCTAAAAGACCTAAAAAGAAATAGTATAATAATAGTATAATATATAAAATAGTGAAGGGAGGATTATTATGCGTAAAAGACGTGCTGTTAAAAGAGATGTTTTGGCAGATCCAATGTATAATTCAAAATTAGTTACAAAGTTAATTAATCGTTTAATGTATGGTGGTAAAAAGGGTGTTGCGCAAACTATTCTTTATGACGCATTTGATATCATAAAGGAAAAGACTAATCAAGATCCAATGGTAGTATTTAACAAAGCTTTAGATAACATTAAACCTGCTTTAGAAGTTAAATCACGCCGTGTTGGAGGTGCTAATTACCAAGTTCCAATTGAAGTTAGGGCTGATCGTAGTCAAGCTTTAGGAATGCGTTGGTTAGTTCAATATGCTAGACTTAGAGGCGGACATTCAATGGCTGAAAATTTAGCTAATGAAATTATTGATGCATCTGGAGATAATGGTGGTACTGGTGCTGCTGTTAAAAAACGTGAAGATACCCATAAGATGGCAGAGGCTAACAAAGCATTTGCACATTATCGTTGGTAGAAATTAAGAAAGGATAAGTATTATGGCTCGTGAATATAGTTTAGAAAGAACACGTAATATTGGTATCATGGCTCACATAGATGCTGGTAAAACTACTTGTACGGAACGTATTTTGTACCATACAGGTAAAATCCACAAAATAGGTGAGGTTCATGATGGCGCTGCAACAATGGACTGGATGGAACAAGAGCAAGAACGTGGTATTACTATTACTTCAGCGGCTACAACGGCTTATTGGAAAGGATATCGTTTTAATATTATCGATACTCCGGGCCATGTAGACTTTACAGTTGAAGTATCAAGATCACTTCGGGTCTTAGATGGTGCCGTAGCTCTATTAGATGCGCAAGCCGGTGTTGAACCACAAACGGAAACCGTATGGCGTCAAGCTACGGAATTTAAAGTTCCTCGTCTAATTTTTGCTAACAAAATGGATAAGATGGGTGCTAATTTTGAATACAGTTTAAAAACAATTAAAGATCGTTTAGGTGTAAATGCCAAACCTATTCAATGGCCTATTGGGGCTGAAAATGAGTTCTTAGGCATTATTGATTTAGTAAGTAGAAAAGCATATCATTATGATCGTAAAGAAGATGAAATGCCAACTGACATTGAAATTCCAGCTGATATGAAAGATCTAGTTGAAAAGAAACGTAATGAATTAATTGAAGCTGTTGCGGAATTCGATGATGAGTTAATGGAAAAATATTTAGCTGATGAAGAAGTATCTATTGATTTAATCAAGAAAGCTATCCGTAAAGGAACACTAGAGGTTAAGTTCTTCCCAGTATTATGTGGAACAGCTTTAGCTAATACAGGTGTTAAGTTATTACTTGATGCAGTACTTGATTATTTACCAGCTCCTACGGATATTGAATCAATTAAAGGTATTGATCATAATGAAAAAGAAGTAGTAAGACATCCATCTGATTCTGAACCTTTTAGTGCTTTAGCATTTAAAGTAATGACAGATCCATTTGTTGGACGTCTAACATTCTTTAGAGTTTATTCTGGACATTTAAGTAGTGGTTCATATGTATTAAACGCTACTAAAGATGTTAAGGAAAGAATTGGTCGTATCTTATTGATGCATGCTAATAACCGTTCGGAAATTAGTGATGTTTATACGGGAGATATTGCTGCTGCTGTTGGTTTAAAGAATACTACTACTGGTGATACTCTTTGTGAAGAAAAGTCACCGGTTATTCTAGAATCAATGGTATTCCCAGAACCAGTTATTGAATTAGCGGTTGAACCAAAATCAAAGGCTGATCAAGATAAGATGGGTGTTGCTTTACAGAAATTAGCAGAAGAAGATCCAACATTTAGAGCAAGTACTAACTTTGAAACTGGCCAAACAATTATTGCAGGTATGGGTGAGTTACATCTAGATATTATCGTTGATAGAATGCGGAGAGAATTTGGGGTTGATGCCAATGTTGGTAAACCACAAGTATCATACCGTGAAACTCTTACTCAAGCTGCTGAATGTGAAGGTAAGTATATTAAGCAATCAGGTGGTCGTGGACAATATGGACACGTTTGGGTTAAATTTGAACCAAATCCTGATAAAGGATATGAGTTTGTTGATGAAGTTGTTGGAGGAACTGTTCCAAGAGAATATATTCCTGTTACTGACAAAGGTCTTCAAGAAGCTATGAAAACTGGTGTTGTAGCTGGTTATCAAATGATTGATGTTAAAGCAACTTTATTTGATGGTTCATACCATGATGTTGACTCATCAGAAATGGCTTTCAAAATTGCTGCTAGTATGGCTTTAAAAGAAGCTAAAAATAAATGTAAACCTGTTCTATTAGAACCAATTATGAAGGTTCAAATAGTTGTTCCTGAAGAATATTTAGGAAATGTAATGGGTGATGTTACATCACGTCGTGGCCGCCCATTAGGCCAAGAATCACGTGGCAATTTACTCGCAATTAATGCGTTAGTCCCACTTGCTGATATGTTTGGATATGCAACAACTTTGCGTTCCAATTCACAAGGTCGTGGTACATTCGTTATGGAATTTGATCACTATGAAGAAGTTCCAAGAAACATTGCTGAGGAAATTGTTAAGAAAAATGGTGGAAATTAATTAAAAATACTTGCTATTTTTAAGTTAATTAGATAAAATATTGTTATATATAAATAAGGAGGAAATTAATATGGCAAAACAAAAATTTGATCGTTCAAAACCACATGTTAATATAGGTACTATTGGACATGTCGATCATGGTAAAACTACTTTAACAGCAGCTATTACCAATGTATTATCAAAAAAAGGTTATGCAGAATATGTAGATTATGCTCATATCGATAAAGCACCAGAAGAAAGAGAACGTGGTATTACTATTAATACTGCTCACGTTGAATATCAAACAGATAAGAGACATTATGCTCACGTAGACTGCCCAGGACATGCTGATTATGTAAAAAACATGATTACCGGTGCTGCACAAATGGATGGAGCTATCCTAGTTATAGCTGCAACTGATGGACCTATGGCTCAAACTCGTGAACACATTCTACTTGCTCGTCAAGTTGGTGTTCCACGTATGGTTGTCTTCATGAACAAATGCGATATGGTTGATGATGAAGAATTATTAGACTTAGTTGAAATGGAAATTCGTGAATTATTAAACGAATACAATTTTGACGGCGCTAATACACCAATTATTCGTGGTTCAGCTCTAAAAGCTCTTGAAGGAGATGCTAAAGCTGAAAAAGCAATTTTAGATTTAATGGATGCTGTTGATGCATGGATTGAAACTCCTGCTCGTGAAACAGACAAACCATTCTTAATGCCAATCGAAGATGTATTTACTATTACAGGACGTGGAACAGTTGTTACTGGCCGTGTTGAACGTGGTAAATTAGCTCTTAACGATGACGTTGAAATCGTTGGATTAAAACCAACTAAAAAATGTGTTGTTACTGGAATTGAAATGTTCCGTAAACAATTAGATTATGCTGAAGCAGGAGATAATGCTGGTGTATTATTACGTGGTATTGCTCGTGAAGATGTAGAACGTGGTCAAGTATTAGCTAAACCGGCTACAGTTACTCCTCACAAGAAATTCACTTCAGAAGTATACGTATTAAGCAAAGAAGAAGGCGGACGTCATACTCCATTCTTCTCAAATTATCGCCCTCAATTCTATTTCAGAACTACCGATGTAACTGGTGTTATCGAGTTACCTGCTGGTGTTGAAATGGTTATGCCTGGTGATAAAATTACTATCACTGTTGAATTAATTGCTCCTATCGCTCTCGAAAATGGAACTAAGTTCTCTATTCGTGAAGGTGGTAGAACAGTTGGTGCTGGTGTTGTTTCTAAAATTATTGCATAATGAAACAAAATAAAACAAGGATTTAATCCTTGTTTTTTTATCTTTTTATTGCAAATGGCTATAAATTGTGATATCATAAGCGATAAAAAGGAGATAGTTATGAAAACAGAATATGATTTGAAAAAAATACCTGTTATTCAAAAAGACGGAAAACGTTTGATGTTAGATTCTCTTGGTGATGAATATGAAGTAATTGATATTGGATTTGAATGTTTATTAGAATCTTGCTTTGTAAGAAATGATTTGATATGGGTTGTCGATCAGAACGCAAATTTTGGATTAATCAATTTACATGGTGATATGGTCTTGGCACCAAAGTATACTTATATGGGAAAATTTCAAGGCAATAAAGCACTTGTGTATAATGGAGAAAATTACCAATATGGAATTATTAATGATGAAGGAAAAGAAATTAGTTTAGGTGGCAAAACATGGGGTGTTATAGATGGACGGGAATATGTTGATGGAAACGATCAAGTAATTTTTAAGGAACCTTATTGTTTAAATGATCACTCTAATGACAAATTATTGTCAGTGTGGGGAAAAAATGGTAAATGGGGATTTGTAGATAATGATAGAAAACTAGTTGTTGATTATGAATATGATGAAGTAAAAAGGTTTAGTGACGGATTAGCCGCGGTACGTAAACTTAATAAATGGGGATTTATTGATGAAACTGGCAAATTAGTCATCGATTGCCAATACTATAGTGCTGAAAGTTTTAATAACGGATTGGCAGTTGTAACTAGGGTTGACGGATTATATCGAGCAAGTGACAATAGTGATGTAATAATTATTGATAAAAATAATAATCCTGTATTAGTTTTTAAAAACAAAGTTTTACGGTCAGCTTCTGAGCGAGCTGTCTTAGTCAGTAATTTTTATGGAGGCCAAGTCCTTTTATATGATCTTCAAGATCATGAAAAAAGAGAAATTTCCTCAAAATATGTTGTTCCTAAAACTAGGACCAAAGTTAACAGTCATGGTTTTAAAGTTTTTGATACTTTTAAATTGGACATAATGGTTGATGGAGAAAAGTATTCATACTCTATTGATAGCCAGGAACAAGCCTTTATGATAATTGATTATATGTATGAAGCTATTGATGAGGCTTCAAGAATAGCTTCCCAAAAAATTTTTACAAAAATAAATCAACGAATGAGTCAAACGGACTAAAAAATCTATATGGTTTTTTCCGTATATATCAATTGTTGCACAAATATATAAATTAATAGTATTTTGATATGTATATTTATTAAAAAATTGCAAGATGTGAATAGTTAATGAAAGAATGCATAATGACTAAAAAAAGCTTATTTAATAAGCTTTTTTTTGTGCTAATGTATATAATTAACCAAATAGTCCTTTTATTAAGGCATTATTATACATAAAATATAGAGTTTTACTAGCTACTAATTCAAAGTCGCCAATATATTCCTTAACTTGCGGATTAAATGCTAATTTAAAATCTAATACCCCTTGAAATTTATTATTAACTTTAATATTTGGATTTGGTATACCACCTAAATTAATACTTTTATATTCACTACCAGCATATTTTTGAATTACTTTCCAGAATAATAATTGTTTAGCGCCGATACTATGAAATTCTTTATTATAACCATCCATAAGGACAATTAATTCATCTTGGTGTTTTAGTATTAAAGCAGCAGCTAAAATGATACCATCGGGGTTATTTCGTAATAATTGAGTAGCTGAAATGATTTGTTTTTTATATAAGGCTAGAGTTTTATCGGCTGTCATCTTTATACTTAATAGATGATTATTATTTTTAGGTTTTTTAATTATTTCATTATTAATATATTGGACATATTGATCTTGAAGTTCATATTGTTTCTGAACTTGTTGTAGATAAGTTTTAGTATCTAGTTTAGCGTAATAGAACTCAATTATGTCTTTTTTACCAAAGAATTCATAACAATCCTGAAAATATCTTAAATCCCTGGGATAAACATTTTTAGTAAGTTCATATAAGTATTCAAGATTACTAATATTGCCTTTATAAATATGGCATCCAAAACGATCAGCTTTTCTAATTTTAGTTCGTAAAGTCTTTTTAAAACTATTAAATACTTCATAATATGTTTTATTAATATCAACAATAGCTTCAAATCTTGGTTTAAAAGCTTCAAAATAGTTATTATAACCTAAATGATGATACTCTAATTTAGTTAAGTTATCACAAATAGTATTAACATTATTTTCGTTATTAACTATAACATTACCATTAACATCATAGATATATCTAACCACAAGCGGATTAATTTTAATAGCAGCAATATCATTACGACGTAAAAACTTTTTGATATTTTCGGTAAATTCGTTTATAATATTATAGTCTATATAGTCAATAAGAAAACCTCTTGGCGCATATGCATACTTGACACCTCTTAAAATAGCGACTAATATTAAAGAAGCGCAACGGACTTGATTGTTATTATCAACTAGTCCCAGAAAGAAACTATCAAATTTTTGTTTATTCATAACAAAAGCATATTCTGTTGATTGAAATACAGAATGATTAGGAAACTTTTCTGCATATTGCGTAAACTCTTCATTAGTTAATTCTTTTAAGATCATCCCATACACCTCTGTCTTATAAGTCATACTATTTATATTATATCATATAATAATATTTTGATAAAAGAAAAAAGGATAAATGTTATAATAAAAGTATAAATATAGTGAGTACTAAAAGAATAAGGTTGACAATAATTTAATAATAGTGTATAAAATATATAAATTGAAGGAAGTGGCTTATGTCCAAAAATTTAGTTATTGTAGAATCTCCAAGTAAATCAAAAACCATTGAAAAGTATTTAGGACCTAATTATAAAGTTGTCTCTAGTAAGGGTCACATTCGTGATCTAGCGACTTCTGGTAAATATGGTTTAGGTATCGATGTCGAAGGTAATTTTGATCCTGCTTATATAACCATAAAGGGTAAAAAGAAAGTCGTCGATGAATTAAAAAAAGAAGTTAAGAAAGCCGACATGGTAGTTCTTGCAACCGATCCCGATCGGGAAGGTGAAGCCATTAGTTGGCATCTTTTAGATGTTTTAGGATTAAAAGATAATTATGAACGTGTCGTTTTTAATGAAATAACTAAAAATGCCATTTTAGAGGCTTTTAAAGCTCCTCGTAAAATAGATAGTAATTTAGTTAATTCTCAAGAAACAAGACGTTTCTTAGATCGGATTATTGGTTTTCGTTTAAGCAAATTAATGCAAGCTAAAACCGATGGTAGTAGTGCTGGTCGTGTTCAAAGTGTTGCTTTAAAACTAATTGTTGACAGAGAAAGAGAAATACAAGCCTTTGTTGAAGAAGAATATTGGACGATAACGGCCTTATTTCCTGATTTTAGTGCCTCTTTATTTCAACATAATAATAAAGATATTGAGGTTAAAGATGAGATACAAGCTAATGACATTTTAGCTAAATTAACCAAAACATTTAAAATTGTTAGTGTTGATAAAAAAGTAAAGGGTAGAGCCTCAAAACTACCATTTACTACTAGTACTTTACAACAAGATGCATCTAATAAACTTAATATGCCTGCTAAGAAGACAATGTCGATTGCCCAGAAATTATATGAAGGTGTTGAACTTTCTGATGAGACAGTAGGTTTAATTACCTATATGCGTACTGATTCAACCAGACTTTCTAATGATTTTATAAGTGAAACATTTAAATACATTGAAGCTAAATTTGGTGAAAAATATGTTGGTGTAGTTAAGAAAAGTAAAAAAACGGAGAATGTTCAAGATGCTCATGAAGCTATTCGTCCAACTAGTATTAAAAGAACACCAGAAATAGTAAAACCATATCTTACACCCGATGAATATAAATTATATAGAATGATATATTACCGCGCTTTAGCATCTCTAATGAAAGAAGCTAAAACGGAGAATACTGTTATCATATTAGATAATAATGGTTATCAATTTAAAGCAACGGGTCAAATCATAATATTTGATGGTTATTTAAAAGTATATACTGATTACGAGGATTCGGAAGATAATATTTTGCCTCCATTAGAAAAATATAAATCTAATGTTATTGCGGCTAATGATATTACTAAAGAACAACACTTCACTAAACCTCCAGCTCGTTATACCGAAGCTAAATTAATTAAAGAGATGGAAGAGTTGGGAATTGGCCGTCCTAGTACATATGCTAAAACTATGGATACCTTAAAAACAAGGGGTTATACTAATATGGTGGATAAGAAATTTATTCCAACCGAGATTGGTATTGAAATAACAGATAAATTACAAGAATTTTTTAAAGATTTAATTAATGTTAAATATACTGCTGAAATGGAAGAAAATCTTGATAAAATAGCCGATGGTGATTTATCATGGGTAAATACTTTAAGAGAGTTTTATGATAAGTTTGAACCAGAAGTAAAGGCTGCATTCTCTAATATGGAGAAAAAAGCCCCAGAAGAAACAGGAGAGAGTTGCCCTAATTGTGGAAGTCCTTTAGTTATAAGAAAAGGTAAGTATGGAGCATTTACAGCTTGCAGTAATTACCCAACTTGTAAGTATGTTAAGAGTGAACCTAAAGAAGTAGTAGAAATAATGAAGTGTCCTAATTGTGATGGGATGATAGTTGAAAAAAAGAGTAAAAAAGGTAAAATATTCTATGGATGTAATAATTATCCAAAATGTAAAACCGCATATTGGGATAAACCAATTGATAAATTATGCCCTGAATGTGGTGCTATGTTGGTAGTAACAAAACAGGGTAAAGTTAAATGTAGTGGTTGTGAATATACCGAGCAGTAGGAGGTAATAATATGAGTCAAACTAGCCAACGTTTATATAATTTAGTTTTAGTTGATGTTGATGATAAAGGGGAAATAGAGGAAGAAGAAAAAATAACTTTTCCTATTAGAAGTGATAATGGTAAAGAATCAGTAACTTTAATGGAAATAGATTATTTTACTTCAGCATTTTTATCATTACAAGAAATGTATGGAATGTTAAATCAGGCGAATATTATTACGATTGAAGATGTAAAAAAGGCTATTATTAAACCAACTAGAGCTGATGGTCATGAAAAAGAAATAGTATTTAATAATCCTGATATTCTAGAAATGACTCGCCAATTTGATGTTCTAACAGGTAAAGTAAGAAGTGGTATGCGTGAGTCATCAGTGTTTGAATCTTATTTTAATGAGTTCATTTTTTTGTTAAGGAAGAGTCGCATTTTTGTTGATAATGTTATAGCAAATGGTTCATTCAATAAAGAATTTATTTTAGAAATTAGAAGTTTTATTGAAATTTCCGGCTATGGTTCTGATAGTTTAAGAAATAGTATTGTTTATTATACTGATGCTAGAAAAATAGTTTTAGCAGTACAAAAGTATAAATCTATTAAAGAAGCTAAAAAAGAAGCTGAAAGAGAAAATCCACATAAATAAACTGTCAAATGACAGTTTTTTTGTATAAATATCAATAGAGGCTTAATATCAATATTTTATTTGTCTTAATATTTATACTTATGCTATAATAATTATGGTGATGGTATGCAAGATATTATTAATGAATTTTTGGATTATATCAAAGATGAACGCCATTATTCAGATTTAACTTATTTAAATTATGATCAAGATTTGTATCTTTTTTTAACTTATCTAAATACTAAGAAAATTAATAATTTTAAAGATATTAATTATTCTTTAATTAGAGAGTATTTAGGATATATGTATAGTCGAAACTATTCAGCTAAAACAATTAATCGCCATATTAGTTCACTAAGGAGTTTGTTCAAATTTTTAATTAATAATAATTATGTTAAAAATGATCCTTTAACATTAGTTACTAATGTTAAAGAAGGGAAAAGAATACCTCATTTTCTATTTTATAATGATTTAGAGAAGTTATTTGATACGCCTATTTTAGATACACCGACTGGTCAAAGAGATGCCTTAATTTTAGAGATGCTATATGCTACAGGTGTACGCGTTAGTGAACTTGTTAGTATTAAGATAAGTGATATTAATTTTAATAATCATAGTATTAGAATTTTAGGAAAAGGTAGTAAAGAACGAGATGTTTTATTCGGAACGAGATGTTTAGAGCTACTTGATATGTATATCAATGGTGGTAGGAAGAGTCTTAATAAACATAATAATCTATACCTGTTTTTAAATAGTAATGGTAATAGACTAACAACGAGAGGAGTAAGTCTTATTATTGATTTGATTGTTAAGAAAAGTGGTCTTAATATTAAAGTAACACCTCATGTTCTGCGTCATACATTTGCTACTCATATGTTAAATGAAGGCGCCGACTTATTAAGTGTTAAAGAACTATTAGGGCATGAAAATTTATCAACTACGCAAGTTTACACTCATGTATCAAATGAGCGTTTACGGAGTGTTTATTTAAATAGCCATCCACGGGCTAAGAAGGGAGTAAAGTAATATGGCAAAATTATATTTTCGATATGGGGCAATGAATTCAGGGAAGAGTTCCCTTTTATTACAAGTTGCGTATAATTATGAAGAAAGAGATCAGAGGGTTATGGTTATTAAACCAAAAGCTGATAAGAAGGGTAGTAATTATATTGTTTCTAGAGGAATGAAGTCCACTAGGAAAGCTGATTATTTACCTGATAAAGATGATAATATTTATGAATTTGTTAAGAATAAATTAATGATAATGGCAAGTGAGAGAGAATACTTGAAAGGAGATTGGCGTTTTGTTGATTTTATTGCGTGTATTCTAGTTGATGAAGCTCAATTTATGGAACGACATCATATTGATGAATTAGCGAAGATTGTTAATGTGTTTAAGATACCCGTTATTTGTTATGGACTACGAAGTGATTTTCAAACAAGGGCTTTTCCAGGTAGTTTACGTCTTTTTGAAATAGCTGATGAAATAGAAGAATTAATTACTATTTGTCGGTGTGGCGCAAAAGCAAGATTTAATGCTCGGAAGATTAATGGTGAGTTTGTTAAAGAGGGAGCCCAAGTATCGATTGATGGGATTGATGCGACATATGAATCAATGTGTCGAACTTGTTATATGAAGTATGTACAGGGTGAAGATGGTGAGAAAATAGCCAAAAGTGTCAAAAAAAGTGTTGAAGAACCAATAAAATTATAAAAAAATATTGTTTAAAGTGCTATTATTTGATATACTGAAAAAGGACATTTATAGGAGGGAAAGAAAATGACAAAGTTTGTTTATGCCTTTGAAGAAGGAAACAAAGATATGAAGAACTTACTTGGTGGTAAGGGTGCAAATTTAGCTGAGATGACCGGTATTGGTTTACCAGTTCCTCACGGGTTCACTGTTACAACTGAGGCTTGTAATCAATATTATACTGATAATAAAGTTATAAGCGAAGAAGTTAAAAAAGAAATTTTTGATGCTTTAGTAGCATTAGAAACTAAAACAGGCAAAAAGATGGGAGACCATTCTAATCCATTATTAGTATCTGTAAGAAGTGGTGCTCGTGCTAGTATGCCGGGAATGATGGATACAGTATTAAATTTAGGATTAAATGATGAAGTAGCTCTAGGATTTGTTAAAGCTACAAATAATAAACGTTTTGTTTATGATTCATACCGTCGTTTTATTCAAATGTTTGCAGATGTTGTAAAAGGATATCCTAAAGCTTCTTTTGAAAGATTATTGGATAAAATTAAAGAAGAAAAAGGCGCTCAATATGACACTGATTTAACTGCTGATGATATGGCTGAAGTTACAGTAAGATTTAAAGAAGTTTATAAGGAATTATCTGGAATTGATTTTCCACAAGACCCCAAAGAACAATTAGTTGAAGCTGTTACCGCTGTATTTAGATCATGGATGAATGAAAGAGCTATTATTTATCGCAGAATGAATGATATCCCTGGTTCATGGGGTACAGCTGTTAATGTTCAAGAAATGGTTTATGGTAACTTAGGAGAAACATCAGGAACAGGTGTTGCGTTTACTCGTAATCCTGCAACTGGTGAAAATAAACTATATGGTGAATATTTAATTAATGCACAAGGTGAAGATGTTGTTGCTGGTATTAGAACACCACAACCCATTTCAACACTTAGTGATGTTATGCCAGAAGTTTATCAACAATTTAGTAAAATTGCTCATATTCTTGAAACACATTATAAAGATATGCAAGATATGGAATTTACTATTGAAAATGGTAAATTATTTATGTTACAAACTCGTAATGGTAAAAGAACTGCTGCTGCTGCTTTAAAAGTGGCTGTTGATATGGTTAGTGAGGGAATGCTTACTAAAGAGGAAGCTATTCTTAAAGTTGAACCAAAACAATTAGATCAATTATTACATCCTGCTTTTGATACAGCTGCATTAAAATCAGCTAAAGTTGTTGCTAGAGGATTAGCTGCTTCTCCAGGAGCCGCTACTGGTAAAATTTACTTTAATGCCGAAGATGTAAGTGAGGCTAAAGCTCGTAAAGAAGAAACATTACTTGTTCGTCTTGAAACTTCTCCTGAAGATATTCAAGGTATGAATGATGCTAATGGTATCTTAACTATTCGTGGTGGAATGACTAGCCATGCAGCGGTTGTTGCTCGTGGAATGGGTCGTTGCTGTGTATCTGGTTGTGGTGAATTAAAAATTGATGAAGAAGCTAAAACACTTACAACTAAAGATGGCATTGTATACAAAGAAGGAGATTATCTATCATTAGATGGATCAACTGGTAATGTATACGGTGAAAAGATTAAAACTGTTGAACCTGAAATAAGTGGTGATTTTGAAGTATTTATGGGTTGGGCTGATAGTATTAGAAGACTACAAGTTCGTACTAATGCTGATACACCAAGAGATGCTAAACAAGCTCGTAAATTTGGTGCAGAGGGTATTGGTTTATGCCGTACTGAGCATATGTTCTTTGAAGAAGATCGTATCTTCAATTTCAGAAGAATGATTTCGGCTGAAACTCTTGAACAAAGGGAAGAAGCTTTAGAGAGTATTCTTCCATATCAAAGAGGTGACTTTGAACAATTATTTGAAGCTATGGAAGGTGATCCCGTTGTAATTCGTTACTTAGATCCACCTTTACATGAATTTTTACCTCATACTGATGAAGAGATTAAACCTCTTGCTGAAAGTTTAGGTATGAGTTTTGAATCATTAAAAGCAAGAGTTGAATCATTAAAAGAATTCAACCCAATGATGGGACATAGAGGATGTCGTTTAGCTGTTACTTATCCAGAAATAGCTAGAATGCAAACTCGTGCTGTTATTGAAGCTGCTATTAATGTTAATAAAAGAGGTATGAATGTTGTACCAGAAATTATGATTCCACTTGTTGGTGATGTTAAAGAACTAAAATATGTTAAAAACATCGTTGTTGAAACAGCTGATGCTATTATCAAAGAAACAGGCGTAACATTACCTTACCATGTTGGAACGATGATTGAAATTCCTCGTGCAGCATTACTTGCTGATAAGATTGCTGAAGAAGCAGAATTCTTCTCATTTGGAACCAATGACTTAACACAAATGACTTATGGATTCTCAAGAGATGATGCTGGTAAATTCTTAAAGGATTACTATGATAAAAACATTTTCGAAAGTGATCCATTTGCTAAAATCGACCAAGAAGGTGTTGGTCAGTTAATTCAAATGGCTGCTACTAAAGGTAAATCAACTCGTCCAGATATTCATTTAGGTATTTGTGGCGAACATGGTGGAGAACCATCAAGTGTTGAATTCTGTCATAGAATTGGCCTTGATTATGTATCTTGTTCACCATTTAGAGTACCATTAGCTAGACTTGCTGCTGCTCAAGCTGTAGTTAAGGAAAATAAATAATTTTAATTTATAGTTATTAAAAAGTAATGGCAAATTTTTACCATTACTTTTTTTGTGCGGAATTTTAATAAAAGGTATTATGCGGGATAGTAACTTTAATTATACCATTGAGATTATCAGTTTGTATTATTGACGATACATAATAAATTATGATATACTTGCTATAATAAAATACAGGGAGGAAGCATGAGAAAGGGATTCACTTTAATAGAGTTGTTAGCGGTAATTGTGATATTAGCCGTAATAGCTTTAATAGCAACTCCAATAATATTGGGAATAATAGAAAATACAAAAAAGGAAGCCTTTAAAGATACAGCTTATGGAATATCAGAAGCAGCAAGGAATGAATATATAAAAACATTATATAAGAACGAAACACCAATAGATATAACATATACTTATACTAATGGGGTTGAAACAGCGAGTGTTGAAGGCAAAAGTCTGAGTTATAGTGGTGCAAAACCTCAAAATGGAGAGGTTTCATTAAATACCCAAGGTAAGGTATCATTAAAATTGCATGATGGTAAATATTGTGTCACTAAAGATTTTGCTGCTACAGAAATTACAGTTGAAGTAAAAACACTAGCAGAGTGTATACCACCAGAACTAGTTACAGTAACACTAAATGGAAACAGTAGTGTAGAGATAGAACAAGGTGGAACATATACAGAATTAGGAGCAACAGCAGTCAATAGTAAAGATGAATCATTAGAAGTAACGACAAGTGGAACTGTAGATACAAATACGATAGGCACATATACTATAACCTATACAGCAAGTGATAATAAGGGTAATTCATCTACAGCGACAAGAACAGTAAATGTATTATCAACAAATTATGTTGGACCAGGATATATTACCAGTAAGGGGGTAAATGGACCTGTTTTAGCGCAAGGAATGACACCAATAAAATGGAGTGGTGGTGCTTGGGTTGACACAACTACAAGTGATAGTTCGTGGTATAATTACACAACAACAGATAAACAATGGGCTAATGCACGAACAGCTGATGGTTCAATGTGGGTATGGATACCACGATATGCTTATCAGGTAGCAAGTGGCTATCATACAGCTACAGCTGGAACAATCAATATCAAATTCTTAAAAGGAACAACAAATACAACAAGTGATAATACAACCATATTTGTGGATAGCGCATCAAACACACATTATGTACAAGAACCCGCTTTCACATTTGGGACAAACATCGAATTAACTGGTTTTTGGGTAGCAAAATTTGAAATGAGTGGAACAACTGCCTCATTAGACTCTAAACCAAACGTTGCCTCTTTAAGAGGTAATACTGTGGGGGAAATGTTTATAGCATCAAGAAATATGGAAATAAACAATAAATATGGTTGGGGATTAGCTAGTGGCTTAAATACAACTACAGGGGTTTTTTCAACTGATAATAATAATATTGATACCCATATGATGAAGAATAATGAATGGGGAGCTGCAGCATATCTATCTAAATCAAGTTATGGTATCAATGACGAAATATATATCAATCCAAGTAGTAATTATATAACTGGAAGAGGCGGAAATACCATATCACAGGCAAGTACAACCGATACATCAGGAGCCGCTTCAGTAAATTTATATAGCTATGATGGAAAATTATGTTCAACCAAGACAGGATATGTATGTACGGGAACTGCACAATCTGTGTATGGAATGGCTTCATCAACAACTGGAAATATCTATGGTATCTATGATATATCAGGTGGATCACATGAGTATATGATGAGTAATTATAATAATAATTCGGGAAATTCTGGATTAACACCATCAAGTATCAATAGTAAATACATCAATATATATTCAACTACTGGGTCTGGTTATGCTACATCAAACTATGGAGATGCGATATGGGAAACGAGTTCGTCATCAAGTAATTTTACTACATGGTATAGCGATGGTTCTGTTATAGCAACTACCTCGGCCCCATGGTTCTTACGCAGTGGCCGCCAAAACGATGGCTCAGCTGCGGGCGCGTTCTACTTCGCTGGTTACGGTGGTGAAGGTTACAGCACTTTCTCTTGGCGTTCTGTTGTAATAGTTGGTGCAGATCTTTAGTCTTACTCCAAGGTTGAGCTTTACCCTTTTATTATTTTCAAGTAGAAATAAATATAAAATAATTCTAATGATATAAAAATTATTTAAAGAGTTCATATGAACTCTTTTTTTGTCGATGTTTTTGTGATAAAATGATAATAGGTGAGAATTATGAAGATTTTATGTATGGGTAATGCTTCTTATGATATAACGTATGAAGTAGATAAGTTTCCAATTGAAAACACTAAAAACCGAGTTGAAAATCAAACTGCATGTGGTGGTGGACCATCAGCAACAGCGGCCTATTTATTAGGAAAATGGGGTAGTGATGTATCATTTGCTGGTGTAGTTGGTGAAGATTTATATGGAAGATGTGTTAAAGATGAGTTTACTGGTGTTAATGTCGATACAACTTATTTAGAGATTAATAAGAATATTGCAACAACATTAAGTTTTATTATTGCTAATACAACTAATGGTACAAGAACAGTTTTAACGCATCGTTCTAATAATTTATTAATGCAAGATATTAATATTAACTTTAAGCCAGAAATATTTTTAATTGATGGTCAAGAACATGTTCAATCTGAAAAAGTTTTAGCTACCTATCCGGATCTTATCTCGGTTATTGATGCCGGACGTCCTAAACCAGAGGTTATAGCTTTAGCCCATAAAGTAACTTATTTAGTTTGTTCTAAAGAATTTGCGGAAACAGTTACTAACTATCGAATAGATTATAATGATCAAACAACATTAACCACTTTATATCAAAAAATGGAAGAGATATTTCACAATACCATTGTTATTACCCTTGAAGCTCGTGGATGTTTATATAAAAAAGATAATAAAATTATGATTATGCCAACTATTCCGGTTAAGGCAGTTGATTCAACGGGAGCTGGTGATATTTTCCACGGGGCTTTTACATATGGTATAAGTAAACATTGGGATATGGAAAAAGTAATTACTATTGCGACCATTGCGGCCGGGATATCAGTAACCAGAGTAGGTACGCGTTTATCAGTACCATCAATTGAAGAAATGCAAGCATATTATCATGACTTTGAATGATATTATTTTTATAAATAATTTACCAACTATTGATTTGCATGGCTTTGATCGAGAAACGGCTCGGGTAATTACTAATGATTTTATTAATGATAATGTTAAACTTAAAAACGCTTTCTTGGTAATAATTCACGGTGTTGGGCAAGGTATTTTAAAGGCTAGTGTTCACACTACTTTAAAGAGTAATAATAGGGTGCTAGAATATAAAAGATATAACTTTAATGCTGGATGTACCATTGTTCATATTAAAATTTGACAAATTATGATAAATCTGTTAGAATACATCCTTAATCAACGGGGTATTATTGACATTTATAATAAGTTGTGTTAGTATAAAGCACATAAAATTTTAAGGGGGAAAAATTTATGTATGAAGAGAAACGTGAAGGCGTATCTATTAAAACGGTTATTTTACAAATATTAATTGTTATTTTATTTGTATTTTTGTTAATGTGGTTGTTTCCATTAAAACTTAATAATAACAGTAATAATGGTGGTAATAATGTTGATCTTACAGTTGTTTATGAAAAGGTATTTAATGATAATGTTATATCAATGAAGGAAAGTGCTAAAGGATATTTTACAACAGAAAGATTACCTAAAAATGTTGGTGATAATGTAACTATTACTTTAGGCGATATGTTACAAAAGAAAATTATTTTACCATTCGTTGATAAAGATGGTAAATCTTGTGATACAACAGCGTCATATGTTCAAGTTACTAAAAAAGATAACGAATATGAGATGAAAATTAATTTAAAATGTTCATCTCAAGAAGATTATTTAATTGTTATTATGGGATGTTATAATTATTGTCCAAACGGTATTTGTGAAAGTGAAAAAACTATATTATATGAATATAAATGTCCTACTAATGGCTATTGGACTGCATGGTCTGCATGGCAATTAGAAGTAGTAACTGGAAGTTCTACAAGAAAAGTAGAAACAGATGTAAGAAAAGAGACATATACTTATACCGAACAAGAAAATCAAGTTGTTGGTACAATATCTTCAAGAGAAATTGATCACTATGATACTAAAAAAGTATTTGATCACTATAGATATGTATTTGATCATTATCAAACTTATAGTTACCATCCATCAGGATTAACATGTACACCTAAATCAAGTACTGTTTGTACAGATAAATGTGAAACTAAAACCGTTTATACTTGTAAAATTTATAGAAAAGAAAAAGTCTATAGAACCGAAAAAGTACCAGTTTATAAAACCGTTACTACTGATAAAGTAGAAACAGTTACTGTTACAAAAACAGGAACTAAAGATGTTACATACTATAGATATAGTAATTATGTTAAAGGTGGCTATTATTTAAGATGGAGTGCTAGTAAAACTGATACAACATTGACAAGTAAAGGCTGTGCTTTAACAGGAAAAACTGATACAAAAACAGTTTCAAAATAAAGACAACATTATGTTGTCTTTTTTTATGATAATGTTTGACATTTATAGGTAAAATATGGTATATTTAAGTAAATAATAGAGAGGGGGATAAATATGAAGGAAATCACTTATATATTTGACTATGTGAATGAGAATGAATTCAAGAAAATTGAACGTTCACTTAAAAAGTATAATATGTTAGCTTATAAGAAATTGTATTTTGAATATTATCCCTCATTAAAAGAAGGAAAATTTTTAGGAGAATTAGTTGCAACCAATAAAGTTAATAATACTAATTCATATCAATTAAAATTACCAACCGATGCGATGTTTTCTAAAGTTCATGGTGATATTGTACTACATTATATGGTATATCTTAATGATTCAGTAGTAATGTTAGATAAAATAACTCCTGAGGATATTTTGTCTGAAGGTCATCAATCAGAATTGGTAACCTATAAAGGGGTAATGGTTTCAAAAGAGCATGCTGAAAAAGATATGTTCAAAATCAATTTATTGAATATGATTCAGAAGTAACGTCTTATAATTATTAGCGCAATAATTATACAAAATTTGATTATTATACATATACTTCCATTTCTATGTATTATAAAGTTAAAAATAAAAATACTATATATAGGTAAATATATAGATTTTATTTTAAGTTTGTATGTATGGTGGTATTTGGTTGGTTAGCTTTTTAATAATAAAGACGGGGAGCGATAGCTATATGAACATAATAGTAAAGAGAAAGACAAAGGCTTTTACTTTGATCGAATTATTAGGAGTAATAGTTATTTTAGGTGTTTTGGCAGCCATTGCTACACCTATTATTTTGGGTGTTATAGGCAATGCTCAAAGAGAAGCTTTTAAGAATACGGCCTACGGAGTATCTAAATCGGCTAATAATACTTATGTTTCTAATTTATACAAAGGTCGTGAAGCGACTAATGTTGTTTTTACATATACTGATGGTGTTGAAACATCCACGCCTGATGGTTTTATATTAAATTATAGTGGCACTAAACCACAAAATGGACAAGTAGTTTTAACTAAGACAGGCAAAGTAGCAATAGCGTTACATAATGGTAAGTATTGTGCTACTAAAGGGTATTCTGATAGTGCTGTTACCATTGAAGAAAAAGCTCTAGGTGATTGTGTTCTTACAGAAGAAATTCCTGCTGAGGAAGAGTTAACTGGTACAGGAACAGTCGATGATCCTTATGTAATTATGACCGAACAACAATTATATAATATCCGTAATAATATGAGTGCTTATTATGTATTAGGAAGAAATATTACTTTGTCTAATTATCAAACAGGAACAGGTTTTACACCAATTGGTAATAGTGATACTCCTTTTACAGGTAATATTAATGGTAATGGTCATAAAATAATTAATCTATTTATTAATAATCCAAGCGATAATATTGGATTATTTGGTTATACAAGTGGAGCTACAATTAAGAATATTACTCTTGAAAGTTTGAGTGTTACGGGAAATAGTTGTACAGGCAGTCTAATTGGTCGAACAACTAATAGTTCTGCTATTGAGGGTATAATAGCTAGTGGTGATATAGTTGGAACATCCAATACCGGTGGTTTAGTAGGTTGTCTTAATGTTAGTACTGTTACTAGTAGTTATGCAGCTGTTAATACAGTCGGAAGTGGAAATGTAATAGGTGGTTTAATTGGATTAGTTGAGACATCAAATAATGTAACAATTAATAAAACGTTAGCAAGTGGTAACGTAACTTCTACAGCTGATTATGTTGGTGGCTTAATAGGTCAATTAGGGACAGGATCTGGGTCAACGGTTACCTTAACAAATAGTTATGCTATAGGTCATGTTCAAGGAAGAAATTATGTTGGTGGTTTAATAGGCTATAGTAGATATGCTGGTATTACTAATACTTATGCGGTAGGTTTAATTACGGCTACTTCTGGGTCTGGGGGTTTAGTTGCACGATCTAATAATACAACTGCAACTAATTCTTATTGGAGTACGGATACAACTAAAGTAGCAACGAGTATTATAGGAACATCTAGTAGTGTTTCATCAATGTTATCAAAAACAACATCATACAGTGACTGGGATTTTATTAATGTTTGGGATATTATAGAAGGGACTACTCTTGCATATTTAAGGGGTATGCCAATCCCTGATGGAATTTATGAAGATGAATTAGATTATACAGACTACGGAGCAGGTGGAGGCAGTGGTACCCAAGCTGATCCATATATCATTGTTAATGAAGCACAGTTATATGCTGTAAGAAACAATTTATCAGCTTATTATAAATTAGGTAAAGATATTACAATGACGTCATATCAAGTTGGAACTGGTTTTGATCCAATTGGCACCAGTGCAACACCATTTACGGGTAATTTTGATGGTAATGGCTTTAAAATAAATAATTTATATATAAATTCAACAGCAAATAATGTTGGATTATTTGGATATGCATCTGGTAATGCAGTTATTAAAAACTTAACTTTGACAAATGTTAATGTTAAAGGCGCTGCTTCTACTGGTGCTTTAGTTGGATTCATAACTGGTACTAATGCGTTGGTTCAATATGTACGTGTATCAGGGTTAGTTACAGCAACTGGACATTATTCGGGTATGATTGCTGGCCAGGTTCAATATAGTCAAATAAAAAATAACTATGTTACTGGAACGATTAATGGCACATGGTATGTTGGAGGATTAGTTGGAAATACAGTCTATACAAATGCAAAGCTATTATTAAACTACTCAAGTGTTAATGTAACGGGCACCAATTATGTTGGAGGTTTGGTAGGAAATTTAAGTGAATCAGAAATAAGACAATGTGTATCAACTGGAACTGTAAATGGTTCAAGTGATGTAGGTGGTTTATTAGGATATTTAACAGGATATTCTAGTACACAAGGAAAAGTAATAGACAGTTATTCGACCGGTTCAGTAATAGGTTCAAGTGATGTGGGAGGCTTAGTAGGCTATGGTAGTTATGGAAATATAATTACTAGTTATACAATAAGTTCTGTTAGTGGTTCAAGTGATGTAGGTGGTATGGGGGGAAAAGTAGGTAGTGGACAATTTTCTGCCACAAACTCATATTGGAGTCCAGAAACAGCCGTAGTTTTGAATAGTTATAATGGAATATCAACTTTTATCGATAAAATGTTTAGTCGAAATAATTGTTATGTTAGTTGGAATTTTACTGATGTTTGGGATATTGAAGAAGGAAGCACTTTGGCCTATTTAAGAGGCTTACCAATTCCTGATGATATTTATGAAGAAGAACTTGATTATGTTGATTTTACAGGTAGTAGTGGTTCTGGAACGCAAGCCGATCCTTATGTTCTTGTTAGTGCAAGTCAAGTGTCAGCGATTAGATATGTTCCTACGGCATATTATAAATTAGGAAATGACATCGATATGTCATCATATGGAACAGGAACGGGTTTTGAACCTATTGCAAATTTTTATGGTCAATTAGATGGTGACGGTCATAAAATTAGCAACTTATATATTAATCGCCCAGCAGCAGGAAATGTTGGTTTAATTGGAACTTTTACTTCTGTTACTAGTTCACAAGTTCCGCATATAAAAAATCTAACATTAGATAATGTTAATATTACTGGTGGGGGTAATACAGGAGCTCTGGTTGGATTATCTAATGCTCGCTACGATGCTACAGATACGAAAATTACAAACGTAATTGTAACCGGAACTATTACTGGAACTTCTGCTACAGGTGGTTTAGTGGGAGATTCTGCAGGGACTACGATTACTAATAGCTATGTTAACGCTACAATAACTGGAACAAATTATGTTGGCGGATTTATAGGTAGAGCCGGCGCAAAGGAAAACATTTCGAAGAGTATTGCTAGTGTTAATGTGACTGCTACTGGTGGTTATGGTGGTGGCTTTATAGGATATGGAAGTGGTGGTTCTTCACCATCATTGATAACTATTGCAAACAGTTTTAGTACAGGAAGTATACAAAGTGCTAGTTATGGAGCTGGTATAGCAGGATATGCGCGTTATAATGTAATATCGTATTCGTATACTTTATGTGATGTTCATACTTCAACCAATGCTAGTGCAATAATAGCTAGTGATGGTAATTACAACACTGTCAGTTATACTTATTGGAGTCCTGAATCATCAAAAATATCGACAGCTGGTTATGGTATTAACACTCTTTTCTCGGGATTGTTGAATAGTGGAGCCTATAGTGGCTGGAATTTTACGGATATTTGGAATATACAAAGTGGATCTACGACGGCTTATTTACGAGGTATGACAATTCCTGATAGTGTTAATGCAAGCAATTATAGCTATGTGTCATATCCGTCTGGTAGTGGTACAGTGGGTGATCCATATATTATTACCAATGAAACACAGATAAATGGTATGCGTTATGGACTGGGCAGCTATTATCAACTTGGTGCTAATGTTACTATGACATCATATCAAACCGGAACAGGTTTTGATCCGGTTGGCAATTCTTCAACCAAGTTTACTGGTGGTTTAGATGGTAACGGATACAAAATAAGCAATTTATATATCAATCGAGCTTCAACAAATATTGGATTATTCGGTTATACCAACGGGGCAACTATAAAGAATCTTACATTAGAAAATGTTAATATTACTAATACGATTCCTTCGGGCAACTATTCGACAGGTAGCTTAGTTGGTCGTTCAGATAGTGCTACTTCCGTACGAAATTCTTATGTTAGTGGAAGTATTACCATTAGTGGTGCATGCGTAAGTGACGTTTATACGGGTGGTTTGATTGGATATGCTTATTACTCAACCGTTGTTGAAAAGGTCGTTTCTACCGTTAATGTTGCTACTAATTGTTCAAATACAGGAGGTCTGATTGGTCAAGCGACTGGTGGCGCTGCTGCAACAAAAGTTATCGTTCTAAATAGTTATTCACTTGGTAATGTTCAGGGTAGGACAGTTGTAGGTGGACTAATTGGAAATACTACTTATGCTGAAATTACCAATTCATATGCTATGGGTACCGTTTCTGGTACAGTTACAACATATGTTGGTGGATTGGTAGGACTTAACAATGGTAATTCAACAGCACCGAATTCTTATTGGAGTATGGAAGGATCCGGGGCTACTACAAGTGCTTTAGGCACTAATATTAATATTAGCGTTCTATTAAGATCTTCTAATTATAACAGTTGGGATTTTGTTAATACTTGGGATATAGTTGATGGAACAACATTAGCATACTTACGAGGCATGCCAGTTCCTGATAAGGTCTACGCTTCTAATTACACTTATGTTGCTTATACATCTGGCAGTGGAACGCAAGCCGATCCATTAATTATTAATAATGATACACAGTTAAATGGCATGCGGTATTATTTGGGAGGTAACTATAAACTAGGTAATAATATAACGATGACCTCATATCAAACAGGAACAGGTTTTGCTCCAATTGGTTCGTTTGTTGGTACTCTTGATGGTGATGGTCATAAAATAACTAACTTATATATTAATTTAACTACTGGTACTGTTGGTTTATTTGGTTATACAACTGCTGCAACAATTAAGAATTTAACTTTAGAAAATGTTAATATAACTGGTGGATCACAAACGGGAAGTGTGGCAGGAGTCTTAAAAAATGGATTAATTGAAAATGTTATTGTAACTGGTACCGTACGTGGTGGTGATACGGTAGGTGGTTTAGTAGGTCAATTAGGACATGCTTCTGGCGGTACTATATCAAAGAGTTATACGAATGTGACTATAACGGCAACAGGAAACTTTAGTGGAGGCATAGCAGGTCAGATTTATGGTAACACAGCCCCATTACCAACTATTATTAATAGTTATGCGCTAGGGTCAGTAAGCGGACCAGGTTATAATGGAGGCTTGGTAGGAAAGTCAACCACAGGGACAATAACGAATTGCTATTCTACTGGAACTGTAACTGGAACCACATCACCTGGAGGCTTAGTTGGGACCCAACAAACTTCTTCAACAGCATCTAATTCATTCTGGGATACAACAACCTCAACTAAGGCGACAAGTGCTCTTGGTACTGGAAAAGCAACAGCGTTGATGTATCAACAGGCCACATTTACAAGTTGGGACTTTAGTACTATATGGACTATTAATGAGGGTACTGGATACCCAACATTAAGATAGGAGGAATAAAATGAATCAAAAAAAGCTTATTATCTTAGCAGTTGTCGTATTATTAGGAGTAAGTTATGGAATATACCAATTTACTAGAGATGGTGGTAATAAAACAAATGAAACTAATAATAATACACCTGATATGAATGAGGCAACTGATGCTGATAAGGGAAAATTTAGTATAACCGGTATAGCTATCGCTTTTACAGATGGCCACACTATAACAACAGGTAAGATAAAAAACAATGATAATCAAGCACGTAAAGTTTCTGTTCAAGTAAAATTTTATAACGCTAAGAATCGTATTGCCGCTACTGCTAATGCTATAATTGATAGTATTAACAAAGGTGAAGAAAAGACATTTAGTATGAGCGCAATGGGTGATTATAGTAGTAAAGATTATACCTATAAAGTTGAACTAGAATATATTAAATAATTTAAAAAAGATTCTACCTTTAAAAGTAGAATCTTTATTTGACTTTATAATAAAAAAATGGTATATTACATATATAAAATAGGGGAATAGGGATGGTTAAATTATGTTTAATGAAAGTGAAAATAAAAATGTCTTTGAAATTAGAAATCGTAAACTAGGTGAGAGTTCTGATGAATACATCGAGTATTTATCTTCTCTATTAAAATATATAAAAGATGAATCATTGACAGCATATTTATTAGATATTATTAATAGTTTAAAGTCTCAAAAGAAAATATTATCAGAAACAGGAAATTCAATTATTCATGATATAAATGGAGCGTTAGAAAAAGATGACGAAAAAACGATTGAAGAAATTATAGGTGAAAAATTAATTTATTTTCAGAACTTATTACGTGGTAAATCAAAGATTAAACTAATAGCTGAAGAAGATCCTAATAATATAGAATCTTTAGATGATATACGAAATGCTTATGCAAAGGCTCCTGGTAATACAATGGGACAAAATAATACTTTGCATGATGCTAATATTGGTTATATTATTAGAGTTACATCTGAGACTATTACTTATGATAATCCTTCAATGGAGGGGTTATGTACTCATTTAGATACTTCTGATGTTAAAAAGCCTTTTATAATTGATGATATAATATATTATGAAAGAAAAGAAATAGATGGTCAATTAAAATGGGTAAAAATGGAGATGACAGGTAATATTCAGGAAGTATTTAATGATTATGATATGCGTGTTTTTTATAACCCTAGTCAATATTGTAAGATATGCCATATTTTTCAATGTATGGAGGATGGTCAAATTATACCATCAGGACTAAATGGTTATATTCATAGTTGTGAATATGAATTATTAAATGCTAAAGAAGACGAGGAAGAATTAGAATTTGCAGCATAATAAAAGCTCTTATAGAGCTTTTTTAATGCCTTATTAATTTATTTCGGCAATTACAACAACATAGTTCTTTCCATATTTTTTAGCACATTTAGGACAAGTAGTATACCACATATACCACTTTTTTATTTCCCAATTTTTTTCTTTAACAACATTTTTAAAATCATCACACCATTTACCAGTATCTTTAAATGCTCCTTCATATACCTTACTATAGAACTTTCCATTAAGGGTTATATTATTAGCTCCATTAATCTCTTTATCGACAGCTAATAGGATATCCATATTCCATTTAGATGTATGATCAGATAAACACAAAGAATCCTCCATAGTAGCGCCAGCTTCTCTAGCTAATTTGTCAAGATTTTGGATGACTTTACCGAAATTAAGTGGCATATGCATAAATGTTTTAACTTTTCCAGCAATAAAATGTTTATTATTCCATTCTAATAATTTATTATCCCACTTTTCAACATCAATCCTAGGACAGCATTCTTCTTCATTCATTTTCTATCCTCCTTTACTATTAATAGTATTATATATAAAAGTAAATAAAAAAGCAAATTAATTGCTTTTTTGATTTCTATATTGGTGCAGGTGAAGGGACTCGAACCCACATACCTCACGGCGCTAGATCCTAAGTCTAGTGCGTCTACCAATTTCGCCACACCTGCACATTAGTGCTTTAATTAAGCACGTGAATTAATTATACAATAAAATATTATTTATTTCAATATTTTATACTTCATTTATTAAAAATATTGTAATTATGATGGGTTTACAATCTTTTTTTCTAAAAAATAAATAATTACTTTGCTAAATATTTTTGAGAAGAAGCGAATAGACTTTTTAGTATCATTCTCTATTCTTTGATAATAAGTACTTAAAGAATCATTTTGAAAATGTAGAATATCATTTAGTTTATAACTATCAGTATAATATCCACAATGAAAGTTTTTTTTAGCAAAATTGGATACTCTAAAATCATGGAAATTAAAGCCATATATTTCTAACATTCTTTTTAAAAATTGGCGATAGGTAGTTCGACACTTTTCACCACCACCAAGGTTAAAAATATGCCCCTGTAACTCATTTAAATGCTCTGTAGCATTCGCAAATGCTATTCCGGTGTCAATATTACTAGCAATCTCAATTTTTGTATTTAGGGGCATATGAAACATTAAAGGATCTATTTCCGGCTTTCCCATAATACCGGTTAAACGAAATATTGTATATGGTATTTTAGCATTTCTAATTAGTTGTTCAGCTGCAATCTTCGTTTCGGCGTAATAATCACCAGGACTTGGTTTAAGGGGATCATCAATAGAGATAATAGGATTATTAAGACGATCACCATAAACACTTATCGAAGAAGCATATACTAAGAATGGTTTCTTTAATTGTTTTCTAATAGCTTCAACAATATTAAGTGTTCCATAAAAATTAACTTCTCTAGTAAGTTCTGGATTCTTATCTGCTAATGGGGGGATAATAGCAGCTAAATGAATAATAATATCATTTTTCTTAACTAATTTAGTTACTAAATGTTTATTATTGATAGATCCATAAACAATGTTGATTATTTTCTGAAAAGGTTTTAATCGCTTTTCAGTTCTTTTGTTAAAAAGTTCTAATATGGTAATGTCATATTTCTTTTTAACTAATTGTTTTAGTGTTTCTAATCCGATACTACCAGCTGCTCCTGTTAATAATACTTTCATATAATCACCATCCTAACATTATTATACCACTAATAAAAAAATATATAGGGCAAGAAAAAAGATTACATTATTGTAATCCCATATTAATTAAATTAAAATAAAGTTAGTTTTTTTCTTAATAATTCCTCATTATGTTTTTCACAATCTATTCCAGTTAATTCACTAATTTCTTCATGTGCGAGTTTAATTCTAGATACAATCTTATCTTTACCATCAGATTTAGCAAGTAGTTCATTATCTAACCATATAACATTAACATAAGATTTATCCATAAAAGCTCTTAAAAAATTCTCTATTTCAAATAAAGAAGGTTTATCTTCCCCAACAGGAATGTAAGATAAATAGTAGCTATCAAAGTTATTATGACTATAAATAAAGTTAAATCTCAAACCATTCATTGCTACTAAAGAAGCTTTCATATATTCGAAATATACTGAAAATAGTGGATCATTTAATATTCTTGATTCTAATTTCCAATTTAATGACGTATCTTTTTGCGGTATCGACCTGTCATTATCTAGCATTATAATAGAAGAAATAGGCCCACGTAGTAAATATTTGCATGCGAATTCGGATATGTTATTATAAAACATCACGTTGTCATCTGTTTTTTCGTTAATGCTTAAATCTTTACCAAAATATTTATAATATTCTATTCGCAAAATATCTAAAGCTGGTTTATGATACAAACCATTATATCTATTATCACCAATGATTGGAATTGACCCTTTATATTCCATATTATCATCTCCAAAATAAATGTTTATATTATAACATAGAAAATAGTGTTTGCAAATTTACTGAAGAAAAAAGATTACATTGCTGTAATCCCATATTTCTTAATGGTGGACCTTGTAGGACTTTAGTTTAAAAAAGACAGTTTTTCTGACGTGTACTTTATTATACAATTAGGCTTTTTAATTAATTATTAAAAATGTTTTTTTGCTTGTAATAATCTACTTGCATGGTTGTTTATGAGATTTATGTAAGATTTCATCAATGGATGGTATTTCCTCGCCAGTAATTACACTAATAATCGGCAAATTATAGCCATAAATGGCTAGAAGTTCTCTTATTTTGCTTGCAATCTGATAATCCTGTCTAAGTCGGTCCTCAATGTTTTCTTTTGATATTGAATTATCATAGTATTTAATTGTTTCTTCAACACTATAGTAATATGGAATTCCAATACCAATGAAATAAATACTTGGTATAAAATCAACTATTTGGTATTCTTTTGACATACCAATATTAGTTCTATATTCTATAAATTTGAGTAAGTCTTGACTCAAGATTATACTTATTCCAGTTTTTGCGTAGAGCTCATAACCATTATTATAACCTGGGGTCATATCATCCTTAACACAAATGGATATAAAACTATTGCCGTTATAATTTGTTTTTTCTTTTCCTTTAAAAGTTGCATCTTCTTCTCTCCACATACTAAATGAGTCCAAACTCTTCCCATTGATTTGAATTTGTCTTTCTCTAGATAATATAGCACCATTTTTTAAAATCCATTGCAATCTCTCTAGACTTTTTCTATCAACATCAATAATATCATGGCCACGTAATCCATGAAAAAAAGCATTATTTAAATCTATCAAAATATCGTCCCCTCAATAAATGGCTATATTATAACATAAATATTTATATTTGCAATTTCTACAAAAGAAAAAAGATTACATCTCTGTAATCCCATATTTCTTAATGGTGGACCTTGTAGGACTCGAACCTACGACCGCCCGGTTATGAGCCGGATGCTCTAACCAACTGAGCTAAAGGTCCATCTGCTAATAATAATATCATATTAAGCCTTATAATGCAAGAATTTTAAGTTAAAAAAACAAATTTATGAAATAAAATAATATTTCCTTTTTATGACAAAATAAGACTATTTAATAGTAGATAATAATAGTGGTGATAGAATGAAAAAATATTTAGTTCCATTAACAATAGCGTTGGTCGTAGGAATATTTATGGGAATGTTTCTAATTAAACAATATGATGGTATTAATCTTACTAATACTGTTTTTAATAGTAAAGATAAAATATATTTTATTCAACAAGGAGTATATTCTTCAGAAGAGAATATGAAAAATAATGTTACGGATAAATTTAATTATATATATGAAGTAATTGATAATAAGTATTATGTTTATATTGCTATTACAGAAGATCCTGATTCTTTAAAGAAAATAAAGGATTATTTTACTTCACTAGGGTATAGTATTTATGTAAAAGAGTATAACATTGATAATGAAGCTTTTATGGCAATATTAAAGCAATATGATAGTCTGTTAAAAGCAACTGATGATAAAGATACAATCAAAGCAATATGTAGTCAAGTTTTAGCAAAATATGAGGAGTTGGTTTTAGTTGAATAATGTTCGGATAAAAGATATACCTATATTAGATCGTCCTTATGAACGACTTATTAATTATGGAGTTGATAAACTAACTAATGAGGAATTATTAGCTATCCTACTTAAATCAGGTACCAAGATGTTTTCTTCCAAGATGTTAGCAACTACGATTATGGCTAGTATTACTAAGATAGAAGCTTTAAAAAGCATTAATTATATGCAATTAATTAAAATAAAAGGAATTGGTCCATCAAAAGCCTGTACTATTCTGGCGTCTATTGAATTAGGTAAAAGAATTAATAATGAAGTAAGTACGATTAAAGGTTTAAAAGTTAATAATGCGAAGATTGTCTATGATTATTATAAAAGTATTTTTAAAGATAAATATCAAGAATACTTTTATTGTTTATATTTAGATAATGCTAAAAGAGTAATAGGGGAAAAATTGTTATTTATTGGGACTTTAAATTTTAGTGTTGTTCATCCTAGAGAGATATATAAAGAAGCCTATCTACTTAGTGCCTCTTCAATTGTATGTATTCATAATCACCCTAGTGGTAATATTACCCCGAGTGGTGAGGATAAAAACATAACAGTATCCCTTCAAGAAGCAGGTAATATCCTAGGAATAAAGATGGTTGATCATATTATTATAGGTAGTGATAATTATTATAGTTTCTTTGAAAGTGGTTTATTATGAGGCACTGGTATAATCAGTTAAAAAGAAATAAAAAAGTAGTTATATCACTTTTAGTAACGTTATTTATATTAGCCTTCTTATTAGCCGGTTATGTAGGACAATCGGAGTATCATATAAATATTTGGGATACAATACTCAAAGAACCATATCGCTTAATAGCCAAGCTTTTTATAAGTGATAATAAACAGATTATTTCTTCAAATGATAAAACTTTAAGTACTCAAAATGAAGCCTTAAAGAATGAGATAAAAGAATTACAAGCCTTACTTAAAGTAGAGTCTTTAATTGCTGATTATGATATGGTAAATGCCACGATTATTAGTCGCAAAGACTTTGAATGGTATAATACCATCCTTATTGATAAAGGTGGTAGTGATGGTTTAACAAATGATTTAGCGGTTATTAATGGATCAGGTTTAGTTGGTAAAATAGTATCAGTAACACCACATACAAGTACAGTTAAATTACTTACGAATAATATAAAATTATCAGTTTTAGTTAACCAAAATATTTATGGGGTTTTATCCTATTATAATGATAAAGGAAGAGTCTTTATTATTGAAGGTATTTCTAATTTAGATAGTATTAAAGTAGGTGATGTTGTTATGACAACGGGTTTAAGTGAAATATTTACCAAAGGTTTAATGATTGGAACAGTTAAAAAGATAACTTATGATAGTTTTGGATTATCTCGTATTTTAGAAGTAGCACCAAGTGTTGATTATAGTAATATTTCTTTTGTATCAGTCTTAAAGAGGAAATAGCTATGAAATATATTATTATATTAGTTATTTCTTTTATTATCGAGGGAATTATTTGTGTATTATTACCATTTTTAAACCCTTTATTAACTCTTATAGCGTTAATTTATGCTTCATTATATAGTAAGATACATACTAATAATCTTATTAAAATAGGAGCTCTAGTAGGATTTTTATATGATGTTGTTTATATGCATACTTGTTTAATTAATATGCTTATTTATATTCTAATTGTTTATTATTTAAAAAAGATAGAGATTCGCAATAGTTGGAAGATAACAGTAATTGTAGAATCGATAACAATTGTTTCTTATGTATTAATTCTTTATGTATTTATGTTATATAGTAATCATTTTATCTTTAATTGGTATTTACTGTTAAAAAGTTTAGGTTCAGCCCTTATTAATACTATCTATTTAATGCTATTACTCATTATTTTTAATCGTTCTAAGCAACGAAAAATTAACATATACTACTATAGGTGATAATATGGATCAAGAATTAGATAACATTAGAAATAAGATTAAAAATAAACGGCATAATATACATAATATAAGTATTCCCAAACACTCTAAAAAATGGTTATTTAGACTTATGAGTGAATGTTTAATTACTATTGTTTTAACTTTAATTATTCTTATTGTTTTAAAAGTTAATCCGGGTTTAAAAGAACATTTCTATACATTAGTGTATGAAAATAATTTTTCTTTCACAACATTCAATAATATATATAATAAGTGGTTTGGTGATATCTTACCATTTGGTAAAAATAAGACTAAAGATAATGATTTAGTATTTAAAGAAAATCTTGTCTTTACTAATATTGATGCTTATAAAGATGGAGCTAAATTAACCGTTGTTAATCATTATTTAATTCCTATTTTAGAAAGCGGTTTAGTATTATTTATTGGTAATAAAGATGATTATAATACATGCGCGATTGTTCAAGGATCATCAGGAATGGAAATATGGTATTGTAATGTTACCAATTTAAATATTAAATTGTATGATTATGTTGATAAAGGAACATTATTAGGAGAAACAACTAATACAACCCTTTATTTATTATATAAAAAGAATGGCGAAGTACTTGATTATAAAGAATATATTAAATAAATTTGAGTTTCATCCTCTATACTGGTTATTACTACTTATTGGTTGTTTAACAGGTTATTTCAATCAGATATTGCTATTTACGATCATAATAGTAGTTCATGAATTAGGTCATATTTTTGCTGCTACCTATTATCATTGGAATATTAAAAAAATTATTATTTTACCCCTTGGTGGTATTACGATATTTGAAGATACTATTGATAAACCCTTTAAAGAAGAAATAATTGTTAATTTAAGTGGACCAATTATGCAAATAATATTTACCTTAATAATTAATTATTTAATAAGTTTTAATAATGATTTTAATTATTATAGTTTTTGTATTTTAATATTTAATATGTTACCGATATATCCATTAGATGGATCAAAGATATTAAACATTATTTTTAATAAATTTTTCCCATTCTTACTAAGTTATAGAATAACACTTATTATTTCATGGTTATTTATAATAATAAGTTTTTTTTTAACGAATAATTTAATGCTTTTCTTAGGCATATCATTCCTTATTTATAACCTAATTAGAGAGTATAAAAGAATAAATATTTTATTTAAAACGTTTCTTTTGGAAAGAATAATGTATAATATACGATATAAGAAAACAAGATTAATAAAAGGATTAAAATTAGAAAAAATGTATCGTAATTCCTATCATTGGTTTATTGTCGATAAAAATAAGTATTCGGAAACGTTTATTTTAGTGAAAACGTTTGACTTTACAAGGATTATATGATAAAATCTTAAATTGTGTAGAGCCTCACTCTACAACCGCACAAAAAAGGTTATAAATCACTTTAGTGTACCTTAATGGCGAGTCTTAGAAATTAAAGGAGGTTATTTATGAAAGCAGTTATTGAAACTGGTGGAAAACAATATCTTGTTCAAGAAGGAACAGTATTGTACGTTGAAAAACTTGATGATGAAAAAGGTGCAACTGTAAAATTTGACAAAGTTTTAATGGTAGATGATGTTATTGGTCATCCTTATGTTGAAAAAGCTGAAGTTACAGGTACAGTTGAAAAACACGGTAAAGGTAAAAAAATTAAAGTTTTCAAATATAATTCTAAAAAGAATTATCGTCGTACTCAAGGCCATCGTCAACCTTATACTAAAGTAGTAATCAGTTCTATTAAAGCTTAATTATATGATAAAAATAAGCGTTAACTACATAGATAATAAAATTAATAATATTGTAATCGATGGTCATTCTGATTATGCTGATTATGGTAAAGATATTGTCTGTGCTAGTGTTAGTAGTATTGTTACAACTACGATAAATGCCATTATAAGATTAAATGGTAATAGTATTGATTATAAAGAAAAAGATGGTCTAGTTAGTATTCAAATTATTAAACATACGAAGGAATTAGATATTCTAATTGATAATATGTTAGATTTATTAAAAGAGTTAATGAAAGATTATAAAAAAAATATAGAAATAAACGAGGAGGTGCATCCATGATAAAATTAATGCAATTAAATATTCAGTTATTTGCTCATAAAAAAGGTCAAGGTTCAACCAAAAATGGTCGTGACTCCATATCTAAAAGACTAGGAGCTAAAGCTGCTGATGGTGAATTAGTAACCGGTGGATCAATCTTGTACCGTCAAAGAGGCACTAGGATTTATCCAGGAGTTAATGTTGGTATTGGTAGTGATGATACATTATACGCTAAAGTTCCAGGATATGTTAAGTTTGAACGTTTCGGTAAGGATAAAAAACAAGTAAGTATTTACTTAGAAAAGTAATAAAAAAAAGAGAATTTATATTCTCTTTTTTTATTACTCATGTAAAGATAAAATAACCTAAAAAGATTATATCATTGCTTTAATAAATAAAGTGTGATATAATAGCCCCGTATAAAGGAAAAAGGGGAGGTATCTACATGAGTTGGTTAAGAAAAATATTCGGTTGGGGTTAGTCACTAAAATGATTTTTGCACTTAATTAGTTGGCGCTAATTAGGTGCTTTTTTTTAGCGTGACTTATCCATAATATAAAATTTTAAGACATTTGTCAAGAGTTAATTTTACATAAGTGGTAAATTGCTATATTTTGTAAAGAAGAAAAAATTTTTCTTTTTTTCTGGCGAGATTTGTGGTAGAATGACATTTGTGAGGAGTAGTTGCGATGACAGGAAATAATCATAAAGAATTTAATCATAAGCTTATCAAAAGTATTCTAACTATTATTTTATACTTTACTTGGCCTCTACTAAAAGACTTATCATTAAAAGTATTTAGTATTAAATTACCAACGGCTATAATCGTTCATAATATTATTTTTAGTATTATGTTAATGCTTATTTTGATAATATTATATTGGTCTGATTTAGCAAGGTTTGCTAAAGATTTTAAAAATAATTATCGCAAATATCTTTTAACAATCATTAAATATTTTGTTTTTACGATAGTAGCTGTATTTATTACTTATCTTGTAAAGATATATGTTTTTAATATTCAAGGTGTAGCGGATAATGATTTAGTTTTATATACATATTTTAAACCATTGCCTCTATTAATGTTTTTTATGACGGTTATTTATTATCCGATTGTCGAAGAAATAGTATTTAATCATACGGTTAAAGAATTAATAAAGAAGAAGTGGATATATATATTAGTCAGTGCTTTATTTTTTTGGTATTTCAATATTGCTTATATTGATATAAGTTATGTAGGTATAGTTAGCTCATTCTATTATTTTGTTTTGGCAATTTTCCGAGCCTATGCCTACTATAAGACAGATAATTTATTAGTTCCAATTGGTATAAAGATGCTTTATAATACCTTTGTATCAATTATTTCACTGTAAATTATAGTACAGTTTCATAATAGTTTTTAACTGTAACTGTTAAGAGAATATTATTTAATCAATTATGGTGATTAAATAATAAGAAAATGCCAATCATTTTAATAGTTATAGAAAGGGTTTTTTTCATATGAATTTTACAAATAGTATAAGTGTTTTATTTAACATAAATATTAATATTATTAAATCAATAAATAATCTAGCTATAGCGGGGAATATGAATAGTAGTTCATCTAATCTTAACTTAGTAATAATGGGTTTAATAGTAATAATAATTATATTAATAGTATTTACATTATTTAGTAATAATAAGTAGCCTGGAAGGCTATTTTTTAACCTCTAAATAGTGTATAATGTTTAAAGACGGAGATGATTTTATGTTTATAGATGAAGTGAGTATCATAGTCGAAGCTGGTCGTGGTGGTAATGGCTGTATGGCTTATCGTCGGGAAAAGTATGTCGAGATGGGTGGACCATTCGGTGGTAATGGCGGACGAGGTAGTGATGTTATTTTTAAAGCTGATGAAGGTTTAAATACTTTAATCGATTTAAGATATAAAAAAATTGTTAAGGGTAATAATGGTGAAAATGGCACAGGTAAAGGAATGTATGGTAAGAATGCTGAAAATGTTACCATAAAAGTACCTGTCGGAACTATTGTTACGGATATGGAAACAGGTCTTATTATTGGTGATTTAACGGTTAATGGGGAAGAAGTAGTAATCGCAACTGGTGGTCGAGGCGGCCGTGGTAACATTGCTTTGGCTACTAGAAGTAATCCAACTCCTAGTTACTGTGAAAATGGTGAACCAGGGGAAGCTAAAAACATTAAAGTAGAATTGAAACTACTTGCTGATGTAGGACTAGTTGGTCTACCAAGTGTTGGTAAATCAACCTTTATTTCGAAAGTAACGGCTGCTAAACCTAAAATTGCGGCCTATCATTTCACAACTTTAAGTCCTAATTTAGGAGTTGTAAAAACGAAAGATGGCAGATCATTTGTTATAGCTGATTTACCAGGTTTAATAGAAGGAGCATCACTAGGTGAAGGTTTAGGAGATCGTTTCTTAAAACATATTGAAAGAACAAGAGTTATCTTACACATAATTGATATGGGAGCTTTAGAAGGACGTGATCCTTATGAAGACTATAAGATTATTAATAAAGAGTTAGAGAGCTTTAATTCTAAGATATTAGAAAAACCACAAATAATCGTTGCTAATAAAATGGATTTACCTGATGCTAAAGAAAACTTAATTAATTTTAAGAAGAAAGTAAAAGATGTTCCTATTTATGAAGCATCAACCATTACTGGTGAAGGATTAGATATCATATTATTGAAATTAGCCGATATGTTAGATAATATTAAAAAAACAGCTTTATATGAAGAAGAAAAATTTGAAAGTCATGTTCTTTATAAATTTAAAGAAGAATTACCATTCTTAATTACCAAAGTTGGTAATACTTGGGTTATTAAAGGAGATCAAGTTGAGAAGATATTACGAATGACTAAATTTTCAACCGATGAATCTGTTTTACGATTTGCAAGCAAATTACGTAAATTAGGGGTTGATAATCGTTTAAGAGAATTAGGGGCTGTTGATGGTGATAATGTCAGAATTCTTGATTATGAATTTGAATATAAAGAGCAATAATTTCTACAATAATATGTTTTTATTGACAGCTATTTCTTAAAAAATGTATAATTAAATAAAGGGAGGTAGTTGGTATGTCAATAGTGCAAAAAGAAGAACCAGAATTTCGACAATTAAACTCAACCACAATGTTGAAAACGGTTGAGTGCAGTGAAGATTGTGATAGGTGGATACAAAGATCATTAGTACAAGATAAAAGAGAAGAACATTTCAATGGGATTATGAATGATGCAGCGATTATTAATACAGAAAGTATTATGGTTGTTTATAAAATCGAACATGGTGATTTAGGAATACTAGCAGTTATAGATTTGCATAATCTTACAATAATGGAACTGAATAAACGTCAGCAATTAGCTCAATTTGAATTTTGTTGCGCAATGCAAGTTCCACCCAAGGATGATTTAGAAATACAAGTTTTAACAGAACCACCAAAACAAAAGGTTAGATATATAGCTTACTAAAAAATATCAAATAGTAGTAGAAAAGTACCAAAAAAGGCCGAATAGTTTATATTCGACCTTTTAAAATATTATTTTATCGTTTTTATTAAATTTAAATTTATTAGCCGGAAATTCATATGTATAATAAACACCACTTTTAGGACTAATAATTCGCCATGGCTTTAAATTATAATAAACATATAAGATATTATTATCCATATCAGTCATAACAACATCAATCGATTCTCTCATAAAAAAGGTATGGATACTATTACAATGCGGGAATCTTAAACCATAATTAATATTCTTTTTAAACATTAATCCTAATAAACGATTTTTATAACTTATACATTCATAGATAGGCATATTTTGATATTGCATTTTTCTTCACCTTCTTTACTATATCACATAAGAAAATATTTGACAAATATTGCAAAAAGATATAAACTTATATTATAAGGTAATGGAGGTATGGTTATGGTCAGGATGAATAGGAAAGGTCAAGCACTAGTAGAGTATTTATTAATAATTGCTGTTATAAGTGTAATTGTTGTTAGTCTTGTTAAATTGCTTGGCGGTTATCTACAAGATTCAATCACTAAGTCTTCTTGTTCTCTAGTTGATAAAGTTTATGTTGAAGGAGATAAACCTGGTGAAGGTACGTGTGTTGCGCGTTAATCACTTAATAAATATAATTAGAAATTAATATTGGAAAGTTTTCTAATATTATTTTTTTTATCGAGGTGTATATTATGAAAGGTAAATTATATGTTGTTGCTACTCCAATTGGAAATTTGTCTGATATTTCAGCTAATGCTTTAAAGATATTAACGGATGTTGATTTAATTGCGGCGGAAGATACAAGGATAACGATTAATCTTCTACGGCATTTTGATATTAAGACACCATTAGTAGCATATCATAAGTTTAATGAAATAACTAAAAGCAGTAATCTAATTGATAAGTTAATTAATGGAACTGATATTGCCATAGTTACGGATGCGGGAACTCCTTGTATTTCTGATCCGGGTAGTATTATTGTTCGTGAGGCTATTAAAAATGGCATAGAAGTCTTTAGTATTCCTGGGCCTAGTGCGATTATTACGGCTCTTACTTTATCGGGTTTTGAGATTGATAGTTTTACTTTCTATGGTTTTTTAGAACGAGAAAAAGGTAAAATTTTAAAACAGCTTAAAATAATAAAAGAGGATTCTTCAAAAATTGTGGTTATTTATGAATCACCTAAAAGAATTATGAAGACATTAGAGATATTAGGTCAAGAACTAAATAATCCAGTAGTATGTTTATGTAATGATTTAACAAAGAAATTCGAACGCAAATACTATGGACCAATTAGTGAAGTCTTAAAAGAATTGGTTGATAATTCTAGTCATGAATTAGGAGAATATGTTTTAGTTATTGAAAAGAATATTATAGATAAAGAAGATACTGTATCCATAAGTATGGAAGCTAAATTAATCGATATTATGGTAAGCAATAATATAAGTATTAAAGAAGCTATCAAGGAATTAACTAAGATAGATCCTAATATTACTCATAAGGAATTGTATGACGCTAGTTTAAGATTAAAAACATTATTTAAGGGGGAATAAAATGAAATTAGATTTAATCCATGGAGAGATTGACTTACCTGCTTTTTTTCCCGATGGAACAAGAGGGGTAGTTAAATGTGTTGATGCTAAAGATTTAGAGAGTTGTCATGTTCCAGGTTTAGTTATGAATACCTATCATTTATTAACAAGTCCAGGACCTAATACGTTAAAAGAATTAAATGGTTTACATTCCTTTATTAATTGGTCACATCCTATATTAACAGATAGTGGGGGTTTCCAAGTTTTTTCTTTGATTAATGAGAATCCTAAATTTGGAGAAATAAGGAATAATGAAATAATTTTTCGTCCTAAAAATACTAACGAGAAGACCATTTTATCGCCTGAAAAATGTATTCAAGCTCAGTTTGCATATGGATCGGATATTATTATGTGTTTAGATTATTGTACGCATCCAAATGATCCTTACGAAGTTAATTTTAAATCGGTTGACACAACCATTAGATGGGCTAAAAAGTGTAAAGAAGAGTATGAAAAACAATTAGAACTTAGAAAAAAGAAATTACCTAAACGACCACTATTATTTGCCATTATTCAAGGTGGAGATAATTTAGAATTACGGCGTAAATGTGCTGATGAGTTAAAAAAAATTGGTTTTGATGGTTATGGTTATGGGGGATGGCCATTAGATAAAGATGGTAATTTAGTAGCAGATATTTTAGCCTATACAGCGTCCCTAATGCCTGATACAACCCCAAAATATGCAATGGGAGTAGGTAAACCAGAAGAGATAGTTAAATGCTTTCATATGGGTTATAACCTATTTGATTGTGTTATTCCCACCCGTGAAGCCAGGCATAATCGTTTATATGTTTTTAATGAGAAATATCAAAGTGTTAAAGATATTAATGTTAATGATAGTGACTTTTATCGTTACTATTATGTTTTAAATGATGATTATCGATTAGATAAACGACCAGTTTCTAACATATGTGATTGTTATACTTGTAAAAATTATTCAAGAGCCTATTTGCGTCATTTAGCAAATATTAATGAGGAATTATATAATCGTTTAGCGACCATTCATAATTTGCGCTTTTATACAGAGTTGATGGAAGTGTTAAAAGATGAACGAAAGATTATATAATGATATTCTTAAAACTAAAAACTATCGGTTTATATGTGACTCCTTAATTAAAAGAATTATAAAAGAAGAAAGTATTAAATATAAAAAATATAATGATCAATTACAAGCCATAAAAACGAAATTACATATTATTTACGGAGCATTCATTAATAATAAAAGTTATGATGAAGCTTATAAATTAATTGAAAATATTAGTGATATAACAGAAATATTGAAACTCCATATTTCAACTTCGGAAAGATTACATAATTATAAAGTGTTTTATGACTTTATTTTTAGTAATGTTAATAATGTTACCAAAGTTATTGATTTAGGATGTGGTTTTAATCCTTTTACTATTAATTTACAGTCTTCAATAACTAGTTATTATGCTTATGATATAGATAAAAGAAATAGCGAGTTACTAAATCATTTCTTTAAAGTAAATAACTTTAATGGTTTAGCTGAGCCTTTGGATTTAATTACAAATACTCCAGAAGTTGTAGCGGATATCGCTTATATGTTTAAGATTGTACCGGTTATCGAAAGTCAAAAAAAAGGAAGAGTTTTAGAAATATTAGCAGCTTTAAAAGTAAAATATATTGTTATAACCTTTCCCATAACTTCACTAACGGGTAAAGATCATGGGATGCAAAAGAATTATACCGAACAATTCTATCGTCTTATAGGCGATAAGTACCCCGTTGTGGCAAATAAGGCATTAGATAATGAAATAATTTTTATTATTGAAAAAAAATAATAAATTCTTATAGAACTAATTCATTATTGTTGTTTTAACCGCTATTTTTTGGTATAATTTCTTATAGTAGGTGAGTAGCGCTATGAGGATTAATAAGAATGGTCAAGCTTTAATTGAATTTATTATCATTATGCCGATCTTTTTAATTATGGTGTTTGCTTTAATTGATTTTGGTAATATTTTATATAAACGTTATCAATTAGAGGGTGATTTAGATTATATTGTTGATTTATATCATCAAGCTTTAAATGATAAAATAGTTAGTTATACAAATGATTTAGATATTAAGATTGAATATCAAAATAATAATCCGGAAGTTAAAATTATCTTATCTAAAGATGTTAATGTTTTAACACCAGGTCTTAGAACCTTACTTAATTCTCCATATACCATTAAAGTAGAACGGGTTATTTATGATGAATAATAAGCATGGTCAGGTATTAATTGTTTTTCTTTTGTTATTACCCATCTTATTAATGTTTATGGGTCTTATAACAGATATGGGTTATAATTATATGGAAAAAAGAAAAATGGATGATGTCGTTAAAGACACCATAAAGTATGCTTTTGATCATTTAGAAGAAGATAGGCAAGTATTACGTGATGATATGAATAATTTATTAACTAAAAATATTAGTGATATTAAAGAAAATGATATTATCATTGATACTAATTTAGTTAAAATTAGTTTAAGCAAAGAAAATGAAGGATTATTTGGTAAGCTTCTTAATAAAAAATTATATCAAATATCATCTTCATATTATGGTTATATGGATAATGGAAAGTTAAAGATAATAGAAGAATAGGGGTGCTTTATGGCAGTTAATCAAGCAAAAGTTGTTACAGTAACGTCAGTTAAAGGTGGAACAGGTAAAACGATGACAGTTCTTAATTTAGCTGGGGCGATTGCTAATCTAAAAAAGAAAACACTAGTTATTGATTTAGATTTATCGGGTGGTTCGGTTGCAGCTTGGTTAAATATTAATCCTCAGGCAGATATATATTTATTAGTTGATGATATTAATAATAACCGAATGGAAAACATTGAAAACTATGTTACAAAATATAATGATGATATTGATGTTTTAGCAGCTCCTAAAGATCCTCGATACGCTAATAAGATATATAACAAATATGTATATACCATTATTAGTAAATTTGCTCTTCGCTATGATGTTATTTTAATTGATACATCACATACGATGAATGATATTAAGTTAGTAGCACTTGATGCTAGTGATATGGTTTTATATGTTATATCTAGTGATCCAATGGATTTAAAGAATATGAAAACGATGGTCTCAATTCATGAAAATCTAGAAAGTAATAATTATCGTATTATTCTAAATGAAGCCCTAAATCGAGGACGAGATGGATTTTCTAATTATGATATTAAAAATATTATTAAACATGATATTGATTATGTGATACCTGATAATTTGTATATTAAAAATATCAATAAAGTTATTATGGATGGTGAAATACCAATCTTAAATACAGGTATGAGTAATCGTCATAAGAAGGATTATAAAGTATATCAAGATATAATCGATTTAGTATTAAAAGAAGAAGAAAAATAGGAGGTATATTATGGCCAAGAAGAAGTTTGTTGATGAGTTTGAAGCTAAAGTAGATGTTCCTTTTCAACATAATATTGCCGACTATGATGCTTTTCCTAATAAAGTATTATTAGAGGAATTAAGAAATAAAATTATTCAAAATATAATTGATCACCATGTTCCTAATAATGGAACAATGAATGAGTTTGTTAAAGTAGAAATAGATAAGACTTTAGAGGGATATGATTTAACAACTGTTGAAAGAAGTTATATATATAATCTTATTGATAATGAAATAAGTGGTTATGGACCTATTACCGAGTTATTAGAGGATAAAGATATAACTGAAATAATGGTTAATGGTAAAGATGAGATTTTTATTGAATTAGATGGTCATGTTATTAAAGATAATTCAGTATCATTTATTAATGAGGAACATATTATTAGAACTATTCAAAGAATGATTCAACCATTAGGGAGAACAATTGATATATCAAATCCAATGGTTGATGCTCGTTTAGATGATGGTTCAAGATTAAATGCGGTTATTCCTCCTTTATCGATTAAAGGACCAGTTTTAACTATCCGCAAATTTAAAGAAGATTTAGCTAATATTGATGATTTATTACGGACAGGTACTTTAACGCCATATATGGCAAGATTTTTAGAAGCTTGTGTACACGCTAAATTAAATATTATTATTAGTGGAGGAACAGGTAGTGGTAAAACTACTTTACTTAATGTCTTATCATCATTCATCGATCATGATGAGCGTATTATAACGATTGAAGATGCAGCTGAACTTCGTTTAGAGCAAGAACATGTTATTTCTTTGGAAACAAGATTAGTAAATTATGAAGGTCATGGGGAAGTTACTATCCGTGATTTAGTTATTAATTCCTTACGTATGCGACCTGATCGAATAGTTGTTGGAGAAGTTCGTGGTAAAGAAGCTTTTGATATGATGCAAGCAATGAATACAGGACACACAGGTAGTTTAACAACTATGCATGCTAATACGCCAGAAGATGCCTTAAATCGACTAGAAACAATGATTTTAATGGCAGGTATGGAAATACCTATTAAAGCTATTCGTGAATATGTAGCGAGTGCCATAAATATTGTTGTTCATGTTGAACGTTTAACTGATGGACGGCGTAAAGTAACTAATATTAGTGAAATTGTTGGTTTTAAAGATGATATGATTGCTCTTAAAGAAATATTTGCCTTCCGTCAAACAGGATTATTAGAAAATGGAGAAGTACTAGGTGAATTCTTACTTCATAATTATGTTCCTAAAGTGTATGCCAAAATACTAGCTAAAGGTATTAATAGTTTAGACGATATCTTTGGAGCAGGTTAATATGGTTAATGATAATCAATTTAGTCTTTATGAACAGATTAATCCTGTTAATAGTACTTTAAATATTACTTATACACCCAATAGTAGTGTTACTAAATACCAATATAAGATTATTGAAAATAATAATATTATATCAACGGTTGATGTGAGTAAGAATGAACCTGCAACATTTAATTTAGTCGATACAGGTAGTTATAAAGTTGAAATATTAGTTTACGAAAAAAATAAAGTTTATCATTTTGATAGTGGTATTTATAATATTGATAAAGAAGTACCTATTATAACTGTTAATACCCATGCGATGGATATGACAATAGGATCATCATTAGATGTTATGGGGGGCGTAAAAGCAACCGATACTCAAGATGGTGATATAATAAGCCATGTAACAACTAATTATAAAGAGTTAGACTTTACAACTACTGGTATAAAACAATTGAAGTATTATGTTAGTGATAAGGCTGGTAATACGGCAACTTCAACAGTGAATATCAATGTTGTTAATAACAGTATTATGTATTTTCAAATAGGAATAGCTTTTATCTTAGTAGTATTTGTTTTAGCTATTGTTTGTTTTAAACGTAGTATGGATTTAGAAAAAAGAATCGCTAAATATGCAATTGAACCTTTAGAAGACAAAAGCTTATCAATGTTTGATAATGTATTTGGTATCTATTATCGTTTTTTAGATAGAATCTTATTAGTTATAAAGAAATCAATATTTTTAATTAGGTATGCTAAAAAATTTGATAAATATGTTAATATTGTTAATAAGAAGAATAAATCAGGCTTAGAACTGGTGGCTAATAAAATAATAATGTCATTATTGTTCCTTTTAATAGCTGTAATATATAAAACAATTCATTCAGAAATATTAAATGTTTATGAAATAGTTGTTCCCTTATTAGCTGGTTTCTTTATTCTAGATTTTATTTATATGTATAAATATCGTCTATATTGTAACAATTTAGAGAACGATTTATTACAAGCCATTATCATTATGAATAATGCTTTTAAATCAGGTCGGAGTATTACCCAAGCTATTGAATTAGTAACTAATGAATTAGATGGTACGATTGCTGAAGAATTTAAAAAAATGCATCTTGAATTAACATTTGGATTATCAATTGATGTTGTCTTTAAAAGATTTTCTGAACGTATTAAATTAGAAGAAATAACATATTTGACAGCATCGTTAACAATCTTAAATAAAACGGGTGGTAATATTATTAAAGTATTTTCTTCAATTGAAAAATCATTATTTAATAAGAAGAAATTAAAATTAGAATTAGCGTCCTTAACGGGTAGTTCTAAAATTATAGCTTATGTTTTATTTGCTTTACCATTCTTATTTGCTTTATTTATTATCTTAATCGATCCAACATATTTTGTGGTATTGTATACAACAACCCTAGGTTATATATTATTAGGACTAATAGTTTTGATGTATGTTACCTACATATTCTTTATTCGCAAAATTATGAAAGTAAGGATGTGAAATAATGCATAGTAATAATAATTTTATTCGTAAAATTTATCGTGAATCAGATATTAAAAGCCTTAATCAAGATATAAAGATGTTAGGCGATAATTTTAAGATGAATGCCCGATATTTTATGAATATTCGTTTAACAACATCAATAGTTTTATTTATACTAGTCTTATATAATTTCCCTTTAGGTTATATTTTTGCTCCCTTATTGACCATTGTTTATTACTATCTATTTTATTTTGTAGTAATTCAAATACCCTTAAAAAGAAGGACAAGAAAACTTGATCGGGAAGCCTTACATTTCTTTGAAATACTAACTTTAACATTAGAATCAGGACGAAATCTTGAAAACTCTTTAGAGGTAACAATATTTAATGTTGATTCTGAATTAGCAAGTGAATTTAAAAAGGTTTTATTTGAAGTTAAATTTGGTAAAACTTTATTAGAAGCTTTAGAGGGTATGAAAGATCGAATTCCATCGGAAACCATTAATAATATTATTTTAAATATTACGCAGACTGATGTGTTTGGTAATAGTATCTTAGAAACACTATATAATCAAATAGATTTCTTAAGAGATAAACAAATATTAGAAATAAAAGGTCAAATAAATAAAATACCCAATAAAATAAGTATTATATCAGTAATATTTGTAGTGCCTTTAATTCTTTTAATGATTTTAGGACCATTATTAATTAATTTATTAACAAATGGGATGTAAAATAAAAAAGGTTTTAAAGAACTGATATGAAATTTTTCTACACAGAAAGTAAAAAGTTTTAAGCATTATGGCATCGATATTGAATCGGTGTCATTTTATTTAGTTTTTCTTTGATTTTTATGTTATTATTATAGTATACAAATTCATTTAATGCAATTTGTAGTTCATCAAGATTTTTAGGATAATCATACTTGATGAAATCTTTAAACTGACCATTGATATTTTCAACCCAAGTATTATGTTTACACGTATAAGGTGCTGACATGCTTTGTTTGATATTATATTCAGTGGTTTTTTTGTTATATATAAAACTTTTATACATACTTCCACGATCCGAATGTAATATTATATTATTGAAGTTAATACTATTTTTAAATAAATTAGACAGTGTTAAATCAATAAAATTAGTATCTAAACTTTTACTTATACAACTTGATAATATTTCAGAACTATAGGCATCAATTATAAATGATATATTTTGTTTTCTTTTATCAACATCCAATTCTGTTGTATCTGTGGATAATACTTGATTTATATTTGTTATCTGTAAGTTTTGAGTTAAATTTTTATAAACATAGGTCGATTGATATTGACTGCTTGTTATATACGCATGTTTATTCCTTTTGATTCTTACTTCTGGTAACTTAAGTTCTTTACATTTCAGTTTATAAGCCATATATAGACTTAATTTAAATTGTTTTTTAATATCTATTTGATATTTTATTTGTCTATATCCAGCCGTCCCTTTTGATTTTTTATAATATTCTAGGATAATTGGTTTTAGAAGATTTCTATAAATCTCATATTTATTATCTATATTTTTTCTTTTCAACCACTTATAATATGAATCTCTCGAGATTTCCAGAACTTCACATAACAAGTTGACAGGATAAAAATTTCTGTTTATTTCGATGAATTTGAATTTTTCTTTATTTCCTTTTCCAGGAAGGCATTGAATTTTTTTAGTATTTCATATCTCACGTTCTCATTTGTTATCTGTTCAAATTTTTTAAATCCACGTTTTTCTTCCTTCCATACATTATCTTCGCCTTCCCGAATGTATTCTTTAATCCATCTATATATAGTACCCGTACAATTAGTTATATTTAACATATCTCTTTCTACATCCATTTGAGATTCGCCATTAACTAAAACTCTTTTAACTGCTTTTAGTTTTTCTTCTCTACTAAATTTTCTTTGCTTTTGCCCTTTTCTCGCCATAAATCCTCCTCTAATTATTGTATCAAAAAAATTCTACACTTTTTTTATTTCGTGTAGAATTTTTTCATATCAGTTCTTTAATACCTTTTTTATTGTCTAGATAAGTGGAGTATGCTACAATTAAATCATATAGGAGTGTTTTATGAAAGATAAGAAAAATGTTAGATTGGGTTTTAGTTTAATTGAGCTGTTAGGTGTAATAATATTATTAGCGGTATTAGCCTTAATAGCAACACCTATCATATTAGATATAGTTAATAATAGTAAAAGAGAAGCAATGAAGGATACGGCATATGGTTTAATTAATGGTGCTAGAAATTATACGATTTCTAATATATCTGATTCACCATGGAGTGGCAAGACTTTTACAATCACTGATGGAGAATTTGTTGGTGATAATCTTGATATGGGTGGTGAAATACCGGAGGATGGAACGATAGCGGTAAATGCTAATTTAGATATAGCTATTGCCGTAGTTGATGGGCATTGGTGTGCTAAAAAGAATTACAATGAAAAAGAAATAACTATTAGTGATGATATTGCAAATTGTACTATTGAGGAAGAGGAAGCTACAACCAAATCGTGTTTTGCTTTTGATAATACAACAGGTACAATTACTTCATATTATGAATATGAAGGTAATAATAGTGAAAATGCTGCTTGTTCTAATGATGTTGTTATACCATCACAAATAGATGGTGTTAATGTAACCACAATTGGCCCAGGTGCTTTTATCACTAAGGTTAAAAATGCCCATAAGTGTCGAACATATAATCCTGAAACGAAAGTATATGGAAGTTATGTTGACGTTGGATTAAATTATATTCATGCAGATAGTGATGGTTACTACGAATGTGCTTTTGATATTGATATGACAACACCAGGAAGATTAACGAGCGTAAGCATACCAACTGGTATTACCCAGATAAAATATGATGCTTTTAAAAATAATCAGCTTACAAGTATAAATATTCCTAATACTGTTACGCTAATTGGACGTATGGCTTTTCGAAAAAATGGTTTAACAAGTTTAGTGCTTCCAAATAGTGTGACAACTATGGAAACGGGTCCTTTTTATGACAACTTAATAACAAATGTAACCCTTTCTAATAATTTATCGGCTATTAGTCCTTATGCTTTTTATAATAATAAAATAGAGAATTTAACAATACCTAACGGGATTACGTCTATAGGTTATGCTTCTTTTTATAATAATATTATTACTAACATTAACTTACCCAATGGTGTAACCAGTATTGATACATATGCTTTTACTTATAATCAATTAAGTATGATTGACTTTCCTGATGATCTTGTTTCTATTGGAGATTGGGCTTTTTATAGCAATAAATTAACAAGTGTCGTTCTACCAAACAGTGTGACAACTCTTGGAGAATTTGTCTTTTTTAATAATCAGATAACTAATGCAACTTTATCTAGTAGTCTTGCGACTATTGAAACTAGTGTTTTTAGAGATAATGTCTTAAGCTCAATAGTAATCCCAAATAGTGTGACATATATAGGGACTTTTGCTTTTGGTGGTAATCAACTTACTAGTGCGACTCTGTCTAATACACTCATAACTATTGATCAATATGCTTTTGATGAAAATTTGCTACAAAGTATAACAATTCCAAGTAGTGTAACTACCATTTGGCCAACAGCCTTTTATGATAATAATTTTGGTACTGTAACCATAAAGTATAATGGTACTAATTTAGCTAATCGCTTTAATGGTTCTTTAGCTGGTATAGGCTGGGGTAGTGCGACAATGAATTATGTAAGTGATTAAAAAACTTCACATTTTGTGAAGTTTTTTACTTATTCATTAATCCTTTTATTTTATTAGTGTTTTTAAAATTTAATTTAGCTACATCTTTTAATTTATCAAATCCATATTGTTTAACTATTTTAATACCCGTTTCATCTACTAGGTTACTAGCGCCTTTTGGTAAAAATATATTAATACTTTCACCTAGTTTATCAAATTCTTTAATAAAGATAAATCGGCTAATAATACTGGCACAGGCAACACTTAAGACTTTATCTTCTGCTTTTGTCATAAAGGTAATATTACGAACGTAATTAGGAATACTCTTTAAATAATTATAATAAACAAATGGTTTAGCAAATTGATCAACAACAACATATTGGTAATTAGGATGTTCATCAATCATATGCTGTAAAACCTTGTTATGCATAATCGCCTTTATTTTGTTCATATTAATATCATTATTATATTTCTCATTATATTCTTTATTACTTAAAACAATCGTATAATAGGGTATTCTTTTTATAACTGAGGGAACAATTTCCATGATTTTTTGATCAGTTAATTTTTTAGAATCTTTAACACCTAATTCTTCTAAAAAGGGAATATCCTCTTTAGTTATAAAACAAGCAGTAACAACTATAGGACCAAAATAATCACCGGTACCAACTTCATCTGATCCAATACTATCAGCATAATAATATTTCTTATCAATATAATCCGTTTTTTTGTCTGTTTTATCTTTATCCTTACTCTTTGTTTCTTCTAATGGTTTAAGAGGATTTAAGTGACGTTCAGTTTCTTTCCACATAGTGGCATCAATATCGGCACTTATTCCTTGAAAAACAACCTTATTAGACTCATAAAGAGTTACAACCGTATCTTCTTCGTCAGCTTGGAATATTGCATAAGCAGGGGTTTTAGGTCTTTTTTTATCTTCAAAGTATTTAATCATTTTAGCTTTGGTGTTGTCACTTATTTTTAAAGTAATAGTCATTTTTATCATCTCCACCTAATTTTATTTTACCACAAAATACGTCGAAATAGTTTCTTTTTTTTAAAAAATACAGTATAATTATATAGGAGGTAGGGTTATGAATTTGTTAGATGTTATTATTATTTTAGTTATATTAATGGAAGCCGTTATTGGTTTTAAAAAAGGTTTTTTCTATAAAACAGTATCATTTTTAGGTTTCTTTCTAATAATAATATTGTCCTATTACTTAAAGAATCCTCTATCTATTTTAATGTATGAAAATTTACCATTCTTTAATTTCGGTGGTATCTTTGCTGGCGTTACGATTTTAAATATTGCTTTGTATGAAATTATTGCTTTCTTAATTGTCTCTATTATTTTAACAATTATTTTTAGACTTATATTGGTTGCTACTAAGTTGTTTGAGAAACTTCTTAATATGACCATTATTTTAGGAATACCGTCTAAGATATTAGGAATCGTAGTAGGTGCAATTGAGGGCGTAGTAATATGCTTTATTGGCTTATACGTTCTTAGTCTACCATTTGTTAATACGGATGTTGATTTTATTAAAGAATCTAAATATAAAGATATGATCTTAACTAAGACACCATTTTTAGCTGGTTCGGCTGATGATAGTATTAAGATTTATGAAGAATTTGCGGGTATTCGTAGTAGTTATCAAAATAATACCAATTCTGAAAACTTTAACTATGATACTTTGGACCTATTCTTAAAACGTGGTCTTATTACCGTTGATTCAGTTAAGAAACTTGATGAAAAAGGAAAATTGAAAATAGATAAGGATCGATTAGAAATATTAATTCAAAAATATGAAAAAGGAGAATAGAAGATGGAAATAGTGCATGCAGATAGTCAAAACTTTGATAGTGTTATAAGCAGTGGTTTAGTTTTAATTGATTTTTATGCTGATTGGTGTGGTCCTTGTCGGGCAATAGCCCCAATCCTAGAAGAAATAGCAAGTGATCGAACAGAGCTAAGAATTGTTAAAGTAAATGTTGATAAAGAACCTGATTTAGCTAGCAGATTCGAGGTTATGTCTATCCCTAATTTAGTTTTACTAAAAGATGATAAAGTATTAGGAAACAAAGTAGGACTTGTTTCTAAAGATGCTTTAGTTAGTTGGATTGAACAGAGTAAATAAAAAAGAGTAAATTAATTTTTACTCTTTTTAAATACTATTAATTTACTAAATAAGTAATTAGCGATAAATACCACAATTTGCGCTACTACTTTAGTAAGTAAATCATCAATCGATAATAGATTAATCATTACATATATGATAGCTTCTTCAATTCCTAGTGTTACTAAACGATAGAAAATAAAATCAAAAACTTGTTTACTATTTTTATCTTTATTTTTAAATACAATCGTTTTATTAGTAAAATAAGCGAATGTTACGGCTAAAATCCAAGAGATAACATTACTAATAAGTGGGTCCATTCCAGTTAAGTTTAAAAGCTTAAAAGAAGCGATACTAATTAATGTTGTTATACCACCAATAATAATATAATTTATTTGTTCTTCATATTTTTTATATATGGTCATTAATTTATTTATCATTATCTTCTTCGGTCTCCTTAACAATGTATATTGGGCGGTTTTTAGTTTCAAGGTATGTTTTTGATAGATATTGACCAATGATACCAATACAGAATAATTGAACACCACTAACAAAGAAAACAATACAAGCAAGTGATGGCCAACCTCCAACAGCATCGCCATAGACTAATGTTTTAACAACAATAACAACAATGGCAACAAAAGCTATTAGACAGAATATTACGCCAATAACAGCTGAAATAACCAATGGTGTGGTCGAGAAAGCGGTTATTCCTTCAAGAGCATAAACAAATAGTTTCCAAAAATTCCATTTGGTTTGACCAGCTACTCGTTCAATATTCTCATATTCTAACCATTTAGTTTTAAAACCGACAAAACTAAATAAACCTTTAGAGTAACGATTATATTCTTTCATTGAGATAATAGCATCTACGACTTTTCTTTTCATTAATCGATAATCGCGCGCACCATCAACCATTTCAACTTTTGACATCTTATTAATTAGACGATAGAACATTTTTGCAAAGAAACTTCTAATTGGTGGTTCACCTTTTCTCGTTACTCGTCTTGTACCAACTGTATCATATTTTTCTTCCTTTATTAAACGATACATTTCAGGTAAGAGAGTTGGAGGATCTTGTAAATCGGCATCCATAATTGTTATATAGTCACCAGTGGCGTTTTCTAAACCAGCATACATAGCGGCTTCTTTTCCGAAATTACGAGAAAATGATATATATCTAATTCTTTTATCTTTCTTATTTAATTCTTTTAATACATCAAGTGTCTTATCACGTGATCCATCATTAACAAATAAGAATTCAAAATTAAGATGTTTCATTTCTTTACTTACATTAGTTATTTCTTTGTAGAAGTAGGGTAAGGCTTCTTCCTCGTTGTAGCATGGGACAATGACTGAAATCTTTTCCATAAACTCACTCCTTTGTGATCGTTAAATATATAAACTCCTAACAATAATATACCACAGATACTTAAGATTGTCCCGATATTTTTCATAGGGGCATTGTATACTATTGTAATATTATGTTTTCCTTTAGTAATATCAAAACCGATAAAACTTTCATTAACTAATTCATAATCAATCTTTTTATTATCTAAATAAATTGTATAACCTTTATCATATGGTAGAGTCGCAATGAAATAACCATCATTATGGACATTAACATTACCGGTAATAGTATCATTATTAACTTTTATATTCTGCATCATATCTTTACTATTATAGCTTTTTTCGAGATTACTATAATCGAGAGTATAAGTCTTAATATTTTTTATTTCATAATTGCCTTTATCAAAATGAATAATTAAATTTCTTGTTTCATCATAATTAATAACGTAATTAAAATTATAGTTTTCATTGCGATATTTCCAATCTTTACAAGTTAATTTATTACCAACCCCATTAATAGTAATGCCAGTATCTCCTTTACTACAACTTTGGGATAACAACATATCAAAGCCAATAAGTAAGATTTTATTTTCGGTTGGTGGTATTAAATCAAGTTTTAAATAACCGTTATCTTTACTAGTAATTCTTAATACATCATTCTCTTTAGAAATAGTAATATTTTCACTTTTATCAATTTTTGTATCTAATTTGATTTCTTTAATTTGGGATGCATAATTACTTGCAACTTTATGATCAACAATGGCATAATCTAATAAGGCATCAACAGTATAAGGATATTTGATTTTTTCGAAATCATCTTTTGACATAATCTTATTAGTTACATAACCTAAAGAATAAGCATTTTTATTTTGATAAATATTATATTTTCCATGGGAAACTAGATCATAGCCTTGATGTAATTGTCCATTAACAACAACATATTTAACCCCCATAATAGTATGGAATAGAATATTATTGGTATTAGAGATAATCAAAGAGTTACGGAAGGCATTATTATTATTTATAACATTTGTAAAATAGTTACTATAATAAGAATTATAAGTTGATGAGTAAGCGGAAGTTAAATAATAATTACCATTATAAACATGATTAGTATTAGGAAGTATTTTACTTAAATCATTAAACCGGTAGAATGAATTATCATTCTTAGTAATACTATCAATCATAGTGCTTTTAGTATTGTTAAAGTAAATATTAAAATCGGATTTTTTAATTAAACGATCATAAAAGTTAATACTATATAAATTTATAACAGGAAATATTAAAGCGACAATAAAAATTATTGGTCGAATTTTTTTATATTGATATGTAAGTATAAAGATTATAACTAAGATATTATCAATTAAATAAAAATAATAATTATCAAATCTATTAGTAATAAGAGCAATTAACATAACAATAATATTAATAATAATAATATTTTTAATATTAACTTTTCCTTTTATTAAATCATTAATAAAATGGGCAACTAATAAACAAATAAGCGGTAAGAAAGGTATAAATACTTTAGCGTTAAGATATAAAGTTCCATTTAAAACATAATTAATAATAGGGAAACCAATAATTGTTAAAATACATATACCAATAAAGCGATAATTCTTTTCTTTACTAGTAAAAGTATAAATAATAGCTGGAATAATAAGAGCGGTAAGACCAACCGCATAGTTACCATATAATAGATAATCAATACTTAGTTTGGGAATTAAAATACTACCTATATCCATTGCCGTTTTAACTGTTCTACCACTTAAGATAACACTAATTACTGGTAGGAGTAGAATGCTTGACATTAAGATACTAGTCATTATGACCCCCGCAAAAGATAAACCTTTTTTCATAAAATCTTTAACACTAACATTATCACTATTTAAGTATTTAAATATTCCATAAATAGTTAAAACAAAAATGGAACAAACACTGTAATAGTAACTAGTCATAATTATTAAGAAGACACTAACTAATAATAAAGATTTTTTGTTTTTATCAAAAAAATTATCAACACCCATTAATCCTAAAATTAAGAAAGGCATATAATTAATAAACATAATATGACGATGAGAATGAAATATTAGTGGTGCAGCACATAAGAATATTAATGTTGTAAAGAATGCTAATTTAGAAGAATAATGATGATTTAAAAGAAACTTATAGAATAAAATAATACTAGCAATAATTATGGTAATGGTACTAATAGCAAGATAATCAATCATCTTTACAAATGGTAATAAATAAGAAATAAGAATAATGGGATTTAAGAATCCATAATATGCAAAATTATAGATATTCTGACCTGCTCCAATATTAAGGGCTAGATCAGGAAATAAATCTTTAGTTTTATAAAACAATGTCCTAAAATAATCAGCAAATACCCAATGCTGACTTTCATAATCGGTAACGGAACCGTATAAATATGTTGATTTAGTTAATAAATATACTAACAATAAAAAGAAGCCAATTAAAATAGATATATTGATATAATCATTTTTGGTAAATTTCCTCATTATGTACGCCCCAATCTTATTATTTGTTTATTAATATAAATAGTCTAATATTGTTCGATACATCTATTATACTATAAATTAGCTCTTTTTGTAGACAAATGATACGATTTATTTTTATAATTATGACATAAAATAATAATAGAGAGGAAGATAATCATGTTTGCAAATTTTACTGAAGAGGCAAGAAAAATTCTCGTATTAGCTAAAAAGGAAATGTATGAACTAAAACATCCTTATATCGGTAGTGAACATTTATTATTAGCAATGTTAAAAGGTAATAATAATGTTAGTAAAAAATTAAAAGAATATAATCTTGATTATGATACTTTTAAACAAGAATTGATAAATACTATTGGGGTTGGTAGTACCAGTAGTGATTTATTTTTATATACACCTTTATTAAAAAGAATTTTAGAGAATGCTACTTTAACAAGTAGAGAAAATAAAAAAGATGAGGTATCAATTGATAGTCTATTTGCCGCTTTATTAGAAGAAGGAGAAGGAGTAGCCATCCGGATTATGCTTGGAATGAATATTGATATTGATGGACTATATTCCGAATTTTCATGTCGTATTATAAATAATGGTAAACATAAAAAGGGTGAAAAATTATTATTAGAAGAATTAGGTATTGATTTAACTAAGAAGGCTTTAAATAATGAAATAGATCCCGTTATAGGGCGAGAAAAGGAACTAAAAAGAGTTCTAGAAATACTATCTAGAAGAACTAAAAACAATCCTATTTTAATAGGGGAAGCAGGTGTTGGCAAAACGGCTATTGTTGAGGAATTAAGTCGGATGATCGCATTCGGTGAAGTACCAATATCACTTCGCAATAAAAGAATTATTATGTTAGAAATGGCGGCCACTGTAGCGGGTACTAAATATCGAGGCGAATTTGAAGAACGAATTAAAAAAATATTAAAAGAAATTGAAGACCATGATGATATTATTATCTTTATTGATGAAATACATACCTTAGTAGGGGCAGGAGGAGCTGAAGGAGCAATTGATGCTTCTAATATTTTTAAACCAGCTTTAGCTCGTAATAAAATACGTTGTATAGGGGCAACAACCATTGATGAATATAAGAAATATATTGAAGAAGATCATGCTCTAGATCGTAGGTTTCAAAAAGTGTTAATTGAGGTACCATCTAAAGATACTGTTAGACAA